>JACQYW010000013.1 GCA_016208015.1 Nitrosomonadales bacterium
AGTCAAAAGTAGTGAAACTGAGCTACACTTATTTGCAGCCGTCACCCAAAATGGCGGCTAAAGTGCCTGGGTAAAATTCAACGCGCAGGGCTGGGTAGTTTTAAACGCGCACCAACACTAGATCCAAGCCCGATTCGAACTGTTCAGAGAAATGGTCGTATTCGACGTGTGAATAGTTGGGCCGCCATCACTGGCGAAAAAATTCGTTATGCCTACCCTGCGTTCGGTGGGACCAGGGATGAGAAGCTTGTGAATATCATGAAGAAGCGTATTTCTACTTTTTCATTGCTACTTGGCGGAGTGCAAGATTTCGACATCGACTCCACTTGCTCTGCAGATGAAGACTGGCGTAATGAGGTTGTTAAACTCGCCAAGAGACAACTCAATGCTGAAGGTGGGAAACTGAATGCTAAAGAACCAGGGGATACCTGTTAGGCATATTGACCGCTATTGGTTTCTGAATCGCCCCCAATCCTGTAGATCCTTTACACCCTGATTGTCTGGAATGTACGCCATAGCCGTCGTTCAACGATGCGGAACCTTTTGTCTTCTATGGCCGAGGAACAGCCCCGCGAAAGAAATGCAGAATTGATTTCCTGCGCCAGCTTGTGAGCTCTCAAGCGCTCAATCAAACATCCAGCAACAATCCTGTCTCGCGCCGGTACTTGACCTTCTTCTCCACCTTGTCGGCCACATAAGCGGCGAACTCGCTGACGTTTTCATAGCCTTGCGCGATGATGAACTCCGCCAGTGCGTCAATCATGACTCTGGTCTGCTCGATCTCGGCGAAGCTGCGACCGCAGGTCAGGCATTTTTCACCGTCGTCACGGCAAGCCGTTTTCCCCTTGCAGGGGGTGAAGGTACTCATGCCGGTTTTCCTTCGGTGTCGAACAGCAGCAACGTCACTTCGCCGTCGATGTCGGTGATCTCTGCGCTGCCCAGTTTGCCGTTGTCGTGGTAGGTGTAGCGATGCTGCAGCTCGATCTCGCCATAGGCGAGTTTGTCGAATCCGGTGAGGCGATCCTGGGTGTCGAAGTAACCGCGGAAGAAGGTGTTGCGGTTCTCCACTTCGCTGGTTTGCAGTTCGTTGACCAGCTTGAACGGCAGCTTGACGCCGGTGTAGGTGACAAAGAACCGGGGCGTTCCCCGGTTTTCGTTGTTCGTCGTACTCATTTCAATCAGGCGCGCAGCAGCGCTTTGGCGAGTCGTTCGGAAAGCTGGTCGGCCGTGAATTGCGGCTCGTTGGGCGGATACATCTCATCCTCGATGAAGTTGAAACCGCTCTCTTTTGCCAGGGTGAGCAGTTCGCGCACTTTTTGGCAGGCGCTCAGTTTTGCTTTCAGATCGGCGTCTGTTCTGGCTTTGTCGGAAAAACCTTTGATATCTTTGATGGCCATGTGGGTCCCGTATATTTTGGAGTAAATGAAACAACGGGCGGCGTTTTGTGCCGTCCTTGTCGGTTGAAAGGTGGTTATTTCAGCCTTGAGCAGCAGATAGCAAATTGCATGCCTCAGGTGCCGATGGAAAGCGGGTGATGGAGCGCCGACGTTCTCGTCGGCAATGATGGTTTAAAGATGGCCGACGAGGACTCGGCGCTCCCACAGGCGTTGTCACCCCGGCGAAGGCGGGGCATCAATGGCAATGTATTGCAAATGCCAACTAGCTTTTCCCATCCAATCTGGCAAAAGTTCCTTCGTCGCGCATTCGCTCCGGGAATGCGCGAATTTTGTCGAAGCTCAATTGCGGCAGCTTCTCCTGTATCAGTTGATAAACCGCACGCGCCTGCGCCAGGTCGCGCGGTTTTTTCATGGGGTCGCGATCTTCTTTTTGACTCAGCCACGTTTTGTAAAAGACGAACGCGCGCGGATCGACGGTCACCATTTCGGCCATGCTGCCGTTGGTGGCGACAACGGCTTGGCGGAATTTCGGAGAGCTCAGCAGCCAATCCATGTTCTTGATTTTGGTTGCCCAGAAATCATCCGGGTTGGCAATCAATTGCGGATGCTCCTTGTCGTCGAAAAGCGAAGCAGGGCGGCGCTTGATCAAGTCGATCATATAGCCTTGTGAATTGGCAGCGCTGTATTCCTGGTTCTTCAGCAACTCAAAAGTAGGGTCGTATTTTTTGATCACGCCGATCAAGCCGTACTTGTTGAAATGCTCGTCGCTATCTGCCGCAAGGGTGATTCGTTTGCGCGAGTCCCACAGCAAGTCCATGTCGGTGGTTGCCGTCACATCGCCGTTGAAGCGAACGCCCGCCTGCGTTTCATAGGCGTAGAGCGCATTGGTTCCAATCACCATGAAGTGGTCTTGCAGCCCCGCGCGCCGAATTTCTTCCAGTAAACCGACCACGACGTTCGGCGTGCGGCCCACTCGCAAGGCGACATTAAGCCGACTATGTGTGGCAATGACGGCATTGAGTTGCTTCAGGGTTTGCTCGGAAGCTGCCTTGCCTTTCTTGAACTCCTCCAGAATTCTTTCGGTTTCGGGTGACCTGACGCCAAGGCTTTTGGTTTGTCTTGTCGTGTACTCGCGATAAAGATAATCGCGTCCTTTGACGGACTTCCAGTACATGCTGCCGCGATAATTCTGCGCACGACGCTCCGCCGCAAGCCAGGATTTTCTAGCCTGTTCTGCATCGATGTATTGCCGGATCTGGTTTTCGTCGAGAGCGGTGTACATAACGGTTAGAGGAAATAATTGCCAGTCGCAATATATCCCTCTAACACAATTAAAGTCAATTGGTTATATTTGCCTCACCTTGATGTTCAGCGTCTGGATGCGATAAGCGATCTGCCTCGGCGTCATGTCGAGCAACCTTGCCGCCTTGGCCTGTACCCAGCCCGCCTGTTCCAGCGCGGCGATGACCTTTTCTCTCTCATCGAGATTGGGGTCGTCGAGGTCCAGTTCCTGGATCGCGCCGCGGCTGCTCGAGATCTTTTCGTCGATGCCGGTGAGTAATATCGCATCGCGGTCTATGGTGTTGCCTTCGGTCATCACCGAGGCGCGTTCCAGGCAGTTCTCCAGTTCGCGCACGTTGCCCGGCCAGTCGTGATGCATGAGGATGCGCAGTGCGGCATCGGTGAGGCTGAGTGATCGGCCTTGATTGGTGCTGACTTTTTCCACCAGAAAGCGCGCGATCTCGGGGATGTCTTCCATGCGGTCGCGCAGCGGCGGCAGGTACAGCGGCATCACGTTGAGGCGGTAGTACAAGTCTTCGCGGAAGCGGCCTTTTTCGACTTCCAGTTCCAGGTCGCGGTGCGTGGCCGCGACCACGCGCACATCGACCTTGATGGTCTTGGTGCCGCCGACGCGTTCCAGTTCGCCTTCCTGCAACACGCGCAGCAGCTTGGCCTGGAACGAGGCGGAGATCTCGCCGATCTCGTCGAGGAACACGGTGCCGCCCTCGGCCTGCTCGAAGCGTCCCTTGCGCTGTGCCACCGCGCCGGTGAAGGCGCCTTTCTCGTGGCCGAACAATTCGCTTTCCAGCAAGGTCTCGGGCAAGGCTGCACAGTTGAGTTTGACGAAGCTGCCGCGCGCGCGCGGCGAGTTGTAGTGGATGGCGTTGGCGATCAGCTCCTTGCCGGTGCCGGTCTCGCCGCGGATGAGCACGGTGGTGTTCCATTTCGCCACCAGCCGTACCTGCTCGAAGATGCGGCGCATCGGTTGGGTGTGGCCGATGATGTTGTCGAAGCCGTATTGCCCGCGCACGGTGCGGCGCAGCACGTCGCGCTCTTCGGCGATCTCTTTCTTTTCCTGTGCCACGTCCTGCGACAGACGCACGCTCTGGCCGATCAGGTTGGCGACCATCTCGAGGAAGTGCTGGTATTCGTCCAGTTGCTTGTTGATGCTGGGCGCGGGCTGCGCCGCCAGCACGCCGACTGTTTTCTGTCCGATGCGGATGGGCACGCCGACGAAGGCGCCCTGCGGGTTGTAGATGCCGAGGCGCGAGAGGAAGCGCGGCTCGTCCATGATGCATTCGACCACGATGCTGTTGCCGGTCTTGAGGATGGTGCCGACCACGCCCTCGCCGGGCAGGTAGCTGACTTCCTCGGTGACGGTGTCGGAGACGCCGTACACCAGCGATACCTGCAGTTCGCCGCTGGCAGCATCGATGAGGCTGACCATGCCGCGTTCCAGCGCCATGCCTTCGTGCAGCGCATTGAGCACACCGTCCAGCGTCTGTTTGAAATTGAGCGAGTGCGACAGCACGCGGCTCACCTGGTACAGCGTCTCCAGTTCGGAATGCAGCAGGTCGAGTTCGATGCGCGGATCAGACATGGTTGCCTCCCGTCGTCAGGGGCAGCTGCACGCGCACGCGACAGCCGGTGTGATGGGACGGATCGATGTCGATGGTGCCGCCGTGGCGGTTCACCACTTCCTGCGCCATCGCCAAGCCGAGGCCGAGGTGCTGCTTCGCCGCGCCCTTGGTGGTGAAGAAGGGCTGGAACACCTCATAACGCAGATCGTCGGCGATGCCGGGGCCGCTGTCTTCGACCAGCACTTCGATATGGTCGGCACGCGTTGTGCAGGTCAGGCGCAGTTCGCGCGTGCCGCCGCGGCGCTCGTTCATCGCCTCGATCGCGTTGGTGACCAGTTGCTTGAACAGGTTGGTCAGTTGCGCCGGATGGCCGTTGATGGTCGTCGTTCCGCTCGATGGAGACCATTCCACCACCACGCCGGTCGCGAGCAGACTGGCCGTGGTGAGCTTGAGTACATCGACCAGCACCTCGTTGAGGTCGACCGGCTGCATCCCTTCGCTGCTCTGGTTCGGGATGCACGCGCGCAGTTTTTCCAGCGCCTCGCGGCTCTTCTGCATGGCTTCTTCCAGCGCGCTGGCGGCAGGCAGGTCAACCCCGCTGTCGCGGCGGCGCTCCATCATGTTGGCCACGGCGCTCAGCATGTTGAGTGGGCCTTCGAGTTGATAGACCGCGCCGGCCAGCGTTTCGCGCAGGCCCTGGATGCGTTCCTGCTCGGACAGCAATGCGCGCAGGCTGTTGATGCGCAGCGCTTCCTGCTGGCGCTTGATCTCGCTGATGTCCTGGATGGTGAGCAACAAATAGTGGCGGCGCAGCGGTTCGTAAAACGCATCCGCGCCGACATCGTGTTCCTCGAACCACGAGATCGCGCAGGAGAACCAGCGCGATGTCTTCTTGGTCGTTTCGATGCACACCTCGCGCGCGGCGATGTTGCGGTGTTTTTCGTGCGCCTTGCCGAACGCCTCGCCCATCTGCTCGCGCAGTGCGGCCAGCAGTTTCAGCGCGGGTTCCTTGCCGAGGTCGCCGATGAGTTTCTTGTATTCCTGGTTGTCCAGCACCACGCGCTCTTTCTCGTCCAGCAGCACGATGGCGACCTGCGCCGCGTCCACCACCGATTCGATCAGCGTCTTCTGGTTCTGCACCTGGCGTTCGAGGCGATGCACCTCGGTCACGTCGCGGTGCATGCCGAGGTAATGCGTAGTGTCGCCTTCTTCGCCCACCACGGGCGTGATGGTGACATCGGCCAGATAGCGGCTGCCGTCCTTGCGTTTGTTGACCAGCAGGCCGTTCCACGGACGCTGGCGCTGGATCTGCGCCCACAGCGTTTCGTACACCAGCTTGGGCGTGACGCGATAAGAGAGGATGGATTCGTTGTGACCGACGACCTCGTCCTGCCCGTAGCCGGTGATGCGCTGGAACGCGCTGTTGGAGTAAAGGATGTTGGCGCGCGCATCGGTGATGGAGATCGCCAGTGCGGCCTGTTCCACCGCCTTGCGGAACAGGTGCATCGGCACTTCGCCAGGGCCTGCGGTCGCGGTCGGTGTGGCGGGTTGCTTGGACATGGAGGCTCCGGTTGAGGATAGATACGGATAGTTCAGCAATAACCATGCCTGCGGATTTTCTGTTTTCGTTCATCGCCGCAAATCGCGCCAGTTGTCGTGTTTGCTACATCGGTGCATGACGCGGCCCGACAACGACAAAGGTTTTTCGCACCTGTCTGGTGCGCTCGCCTACCAAACGCCTTATTTCGTGCGTTCCGCTTCAGTGCACACATATTGGCACGGCGCTTGCAATCGAGAGGGCAGGAGATCGTTTATATGAGCGAGTACTTATTACTTTTGTTGGGCACGGCGTTGGTCAACAACGTGGTGCTGGTGAAGTTCCTCGGGCTGTGTCCCTTCATGGGCGTGTCCAAGAAGATGGACGGCGCGCTCGGCATGGGCATGGCCACCACCTTCGTGCTGACGCTGGCCACCGCCGCGACCTGGATGCTGGAGCACTGGCTGTTGATGCCGCTCGGCATCCAGTACCTGCGCATCCTCGCCTTCATCCTCACCATCGCCGCCGTGGTGCAATTCACCGAGATGCTGATCCGCAAATTCAGCCCCGCGCTGTACCAGGTGCTGGGCATCTACCTGCCGCTCATCACCACCAACTGCGCGGTGCTTGGCATCGCGCTGCTCAACGTGCAGGAGAAGAGCGATTTCGTGCACAGCCTGATGTACGGCTTCGGTTCGGCGCTCGGTTTCACGCTGGTGATGCTGCTGTTCACCGGACTGCGCGTGCGCCTGGCGCTGGCGCAGGTGCCCAACGCTTTCAGCGGCGCACCAATCGGCTTCATCACCGCCAGTTTGCTGGCGCTGGCGTTCATGGGGTTTGCGGGGTTGGCGTCACATTAAAGTGATTTTGTAGGTTGGGTTGAGCGTAGCGATACCCAACGATTGAAAGAACGATGGGTATCGCGTTGCTCCACCCATCCTACGTGGCTGTTGATAAGGAAATTGAGATGCTATTCGCCGCCGTCGTCAGTCTGACCATATTGGGAACCGTCTTCGGATTGTTGCTCGGCGTCGCCGCGCGCTATCTGAAAGTGGAAGGCAACCCGCTGGTCGCCGAACTCGAACAGCTGCTGCCCGGTTCGCAATGCGGGCAGTGCGGTTTCCCCGGCTGCACGGGTGCGGCGCAGGCGCTGGCCGATGGCAGTGCGCCCGTCACGCTGTGCCCGCCCGGCGGCCGCGCCGTGGTGCAGTTGCTGGCGGACAAGCTTGGCATCGAGGCCGATCTCTCCGGTGTGGAAGAGAAGGGGCCGATGATCGCCGAGGTGAAGGAAGAGATATGTATCGGCTGCACGCGCTGCTTCAAGGTGTGTCCCACCGACGCCATCATGGGCGCGGCGCAGCAGATCCATGTGGTGTTCCGCGAGGCGTGCACCGCCTGCGGCAAATGCGAAGAAGTGTGCCCGACCGAATCCATCAAGCTGCAAGCCGTGCCGGTGACGCTGCAATCGTGGTACTGGAACAAGCCGATGGCAGGGGAGGCAGTATGAAACTCTTTGACCTGAAAGGCGGCGTCCATCCCGAAGGCAAGAAGGACCTGTCGGCCGAGCGCCATATCCGCGCGCTGCCGTTGCCGAAAAAATTGTATGTTCCTTTGCAACAGCACATCGGCGCACCCGCTACGCCCATCGTCAACGTCGGTAACAAGGTACTCAAAGGCCAGCTCATCGCCACCGCGCAGGGCGCGGTCTCGTCGTCCATCCATGCACCGACCTCAGGCACCATCACGGCGCTGGGCGACCATGTCGCGCCGCATCCCTCCGGTCTGCCGGTGCCGACCATCACGCTGGAGAGCGATGGCGAAGACAGGTGGTTCATGACCAGGATCGTGGATGACCCGCTCGCGCTGGCGCCGGAAGAAGTCGCCGCGTGCGTTGCGGCAGCGGGCATCGTCGGCCTCGGCGGTGCGACCTTCCCTTCCGCGCTCAAATTGAATCTCAGCCGCAGCAGCGGCGTGCAGACGCTGATCATGAACGGCGGCGAATGCGAACCCTATCTGACCTGCGACGACCGCATCATGCGCGAACGCGCCGTCGAGATCGTCGAAGGCATCCGCCTGATCGCGCATGCCGTCGCCGCCAAAGAGATATTGGTCGGCATCGAGGACAACAAACCCGAAGCCATCGCCGCCATGCAGGAAGCGGCGCAGGGCACGACGGTCAAAGTCGTTGCCATGCCCAGCATGTATCCGATGGGTTCGGAGAAGCAGATCATCCAGGTGCTCACCGGCAATGAGGTTCCCGCCGGCGGACGTCCCGCCGACATCGGCGTGCTGGTGCACAACGTCGCGACGGCGTTTGCCGTGCAGCAGGCGGTCCGTTACGGCAAGCCGCTGATCTCGCGCATCGTCACCATCAGCGGCGGCGCGATCTTGCAGCCATGCAATCTGGAGGTGTTGATCGGTACACCGTTGCAGGAACTGATCGATTTCAACGGTGGTTATACCCAGCCCGCTGCACGTCTGGTACTGGGCGGCCCGATGATGGGGCAGCAATTCACCAATACCAATGTGCCCGTAGTGAAGGGAACGAGCGGGGTGCTGGCTCTGCTGGCATCGGAGATCGGTCATGCCGAAGCCTCGCCGTGCATCCGTTGTTCGACCTGCGTGCGCGCCTGTCCGGTCGGCCTGTTGCCGCTGGAGATGGCGGCGCATATCCGCACCGCCGATCTGACCGGCGCGGTCGCGCTGGGACTCAAGGATTGCATCGCCTGCGGCTCCTGCTCCTATGTCTGTCCGGCGCACATCCCGCTGGTGCATTTCTTCAACTACGCCAAGGGCGACCTCGCCGCGCAGGAACGCAGCAAGCTCAAACAGGAAGCCACCAAGAAACTGGCCGAGGCGCGTAATGAACGCCTGGCCCGCATCGAACGTGAGCGTGCCGAAGCAGCGGCGAAACGCAAAGCGGCGCGCGAGGCGAAAGAGCGTGCTGCGAAAGAAGCGGCGGCGAAGGCGGCAGAGGAGGCGGTATGAATTCAAATTCTCCAGCAAACCTGTTCCCTCTCCCTGCTTGGGGGAAGGAACTGGTTGTGCCAAATGCAGTTGTTCCGAGGAATAGAACATGAACCCCATCGCCCATTCCCCACACGCCCACGCCCCCGTATCCATCGGCAAAGTGATGGGCACAGTGTTGCTCGCGCTCACGCCCGCCACGCTGTTCGGCTTCTGGCTGTATGGCTGGCCCGCAGTCAACCTGTGGGCGGTGGCGCTGATCGCTGCCATCCTCGGCGAAGCTTTCGTCGTGCGCATGCAGGGCCGCAAGGTGCGCCCGGTGCTGATGGATGGTTCCGGAATTTTGACTGCATGGCTGCTGGTCTTGTCGTTGCCGCCGTATGCGCCCTGGTGGATCGCGGTGCTGGGCAGCCTGTTCGCGGTCATCATCGGCAAGCAGGTGTTCGGCGGGCTGGGACAGAACGTGTTCAACCCGGCGATGGCCGCGCGCGTGATGCTGCTGATCTCGTTCCCGCTGGAGATGACCACCTGGGTCGCGCCTGCGACGCCGGGATTCATGGAAAGCCTGCGCATCACTTTCTTCAGTCAACCCATCGACGGCATGGCCAGCGCCTCGCTGCTCGGCCACGTGAAGACCGAGTTCACGCGCGGCATCGGCCTCGATCAGGCGCTCACCGGTTACTACGCGCCGCTCGACATGCTGTGGGGCAGCCGCACCGGCAGTCTCGGCGAGACCGCCGCAGTGCTGTTGCTGATCGGCGGCCTGTTCCTCATCGCGCGCCGCATCATCACCTGGCATGCGCCGTTCGCCATGCTGCTTGGCGTGGCCGTGCCGGCACTGCTGTTCAACGCCATCGACGGCAACCATTATGCCGGGCCGATGGTGCATCTGCTTTCCGGAGGCCTGATGCTGGGCGCGTTCTTCATCGTCACCGACCCGGTGACTTCACCCAACACCGCACTGGGGCAATTCATCTTCGGTCTGTCCTGCGGCCTGCTGACCTGGATCGTCCGCACCTGGGGCGGATATCCGGAAGGTGTGGCCTTCGCCGTGCTGCTGATGAACGCAGCCACGCCCATCATCGACCAGTACGTTAAACCGCGTATCTACGGTCGCGACCGCAAGGGCGCTGCGTTGACAGCGAATAAATGAATCGGGGATTTGTAGGTTGGGTTAGCAGCTTCACCGCGTAACCCAACATGATTTAAAGAGGTTCTAAATGAAACTTGAAGAACTACGCAGCAAGCTGAGTTACCAGGGCATCCTGCTCGGCGGGGTGGCGCTGCTCACCAGTGCGGCGCTGGCCTTTGCCTCGCGCGCCACCGAGGCGGATATCAAGGCGGCGGAAGCGGCCGACCTCAAGCAATCGCTGGCGCAGGTGCTGCCGGGCGAATACGAGAACGATCTGCTCAAGGACACCGTCACGCTGTCGGGCAAAAAAGGCGAGGTGCTGGTCTATCGCGGCCGCCGTGCGGGCAAGGTGGAGGCGGTGGTGTACCGGGTGGTCGGTAACGGCTATGCGGGCAATATCGTATGCGTGATGGGCGTGTCGCGCGAGGGCAGGATTCTCGGCGTGCGCGTCATCAATCACAAGGAGACGCCTGGGCTGGGCGACAAGATCGAACCGGCCAAGGCGAAGTGGATCTTCGATTTCGACGGCAAGTTCCTGGGCGATCCGCCTGCCGACAAATGGGCGGTGAAGAAGGACGGCGGCGTGTTCGACCAATTCGCCGGTGCCACCATCACCCCGCGCGGCGTGGTGAACGCGGTGAAGGGCGGGCTGGAATTCTTCGAGGGCAACAAGGCGCAATTGCTGGATGAAGCCGGAGGTGTGAAATGAACGAAAAATACGCCCGCATCACCCGCGACGGCCTGTGGGACAACAACGTCGTGTTCGCGCAGATGCTCGCGCTATGTCCGACACTGGCAGTGACCAGCACAGCCACCAACGGTCTCGGCATGGGACTGGCCACCACGGCGGTGCTGCTGCTTTCCAACATCATCATCTCCAGCGTGCGCCAACTCGTCAGCGCCGAGGTGCGCATCCCGGTGTACATCGTGCTGATCGCCACGCTGGTGACGCTGGTCGACATGAGCCTGAATGCCTGGGCGCATGAACTGTATAAGGTATTGGGTCTGTTCATCGCGCTGATCGTGGTGAACTGCGCCATCCTCGGCCGCGCCGAAGCGTTCGCTTCCAAATCGAACATCCCCGACTCGGCGCTGGACGGCCTGATGATGGGGCTGGGCTTCACCGCTTCGCTGACGGTGATCGGCGGCATACGCGAGGTCTTCGGCAGCGGCACGCTGTTCGCCAACGCGCACCTGCTGTTGGGTCCGGCGTTCTCCTTCCTGGAGATGACCATCGTGCCGGAATACAAGGGTTTCCTGCTGATGATCCTGCCGCCGGGCGGTTTCATGGTGGTGGGGTTGTTGCTGGCGTGGAAGCGCGTGCTGGATCAGCGTCGCTCGGCCCGTGCTGCTGCGGCAGTTGTGCCGGAGGCTGCCGCGAGTTAACTCACAATGTAGGGTGCAATAAGCGAAGCGCATTGCACCAAGATTGACGAACATATGGCGCAATGCGCTTCGCTTATTGCGCCCTACGTAAAGTCGGATTCAGGAGAACATCATGCAAATCGGCGTCGCCTATTCAGAACCTGCAGGCCAGACATGGCTGCGTATCGAAGTGCCGGAGGAAACCAATGTGCAGCAGGCCATCGAGCAATCGGGCATCCTGAAGAAATTTCCTGTCATCGCACTCGACAGTTACAAGATCGGCATCTTCGGCAAAGTGGCCGAGCTGGATACCCTGCTCAAGCCCGGTGACCGCGTGGAGATTTACCGCGCCATCACCGCCGATCCGGCCACCGTGCCGCGCCGCGTCATCGCTGGAGAGGATGACGATGACTGACAAGTACCAATAGCAAGTAGCCCGATCCCGATCCAATTTCTGCTTTGCAGTGAGGTTTCTTTGCTAGCATGCACAACTGCATGCGGCGCAAAAGTCATTTCACGTTTCGTGTCAGGCTTCCTCCGGGCTTATTGATCGTGCAATTACTGGGGCTGGAATAACATGGAATCCTCCGTTTCTCTGGAAATCGCAAAGCACACGCTGCTCATCTTCGGCATCATCCTCGGTATCGGCACCCTCTCCGGATTATTGGCGCGCATGGCACGGGTGCCCGATGTGGTGGTGTTCCTGCTGGTGGGTATGCTCATCGGCCCCAGCATGCTGGGCTTCGTCGATATCAGAGCGGATTCCACCGTCAACCAGCTCATCCTGATCTTCGGTTCCAGCTATATCCTGTTCGACGGCGGCGCCTCTATCAAACTCAGTGTGTTGAAGGAGGTGTGGATCACCATCCTGATCATCGCCACTGTCGGCGTGCTGATCACCGCCGCCATCACCGGTGCGGCTGCCTACTACTTCCTCGGCGTCCCCGTCATCGTCGCCTTGTTGCTCGGTGCCACGCTTGCCTCGACCGACCCGGCGACACTGGTGCCGGTGTTCAAGCAGATCAAGATCAAGGAACGCGTCGCGCAGACCGTGATGACCGAATCCGCCTTCAACGACGCGATGGGCGCTATCGTCACCTTTGCCGTGCTGGCGGTGGCGATGGGCGCGGGTGAGTTCTCCGCCGCAGACTCGCTGATCGACCTGCTCAAGCAAGCGATACTGGGCACCGTGATCGGCGGCGTGCTCGGCTACGCGGCAGCCATGCTGATCGCGCACGAGAAGTTCGGCTTCCTGACCGAATACGCCCCGGTGGTCACGTTGATGGCTGTGATCGGCGCCTACATGGGTGCGGACGGCGCGCACGCCAGCGGATTCATGGCGGTATTCGTGTTCGGCATCATGCTGGGGAACCAGGATGCCTTGGGCCTGAAACGCTCGCACGAGGACCACAAGATACTCGAAGACTTCATCATGACCACCGCCTTCGTCATGCGTCTGTTCATCTTCATCCTGCTCGGCACCCAAGTGGACTTCGCCCTGATGAACCAGTACCTGTGGGCGGGTGTCGCTGTCGTGACCGTGTTCATGCTGGTGGCGCGTCCGGTCACCGTGTTCCTGTGCGCGTTGCCGGACCGCCGCGCCAAGTGGAGTTTCAAGGAGATGTTGTTCATGTGCTGGACGCGCGAGACCGGCGTGATACCGGGCGCATTGGCCGGTATGCTGGTCGGCATGAAAGCGCCCGGCGCGGACATCATCGCCTCGGTCACCTTCATCGCCATCCTGATGACCATCCTGATCCAGGCCACCACCACCAAGTGGCTGGCGCGCAAGCTCGGCCTGCTGGTCGAGGAATAAGGTCTGGGTAGGGTGGGCACGTTGTTTGTGCCCACGCGTTCCTCGAAAAAGCTTTCGCGTGGGCACACAAGACGTGCCCACCCTACGGCTGTGTTTGCTTCTTCAGATGCATTACCAGCGCGCTGTCCATCATGGCCAGATGCGTGTCGAACCACTCCGGCAATCCTTCTTTCACATAAGCGCGCACCAGCGGCAGGTGCCCGCGCTTGAGGCTGCGGTTGAGTTGTTGCAACTCGCCCAACACGCGGTGATGTTCGCCCTCATGCTCGGGCAGGCCGCGGTATTTCGATTCGCGCATCAGCACGCCTTCGGCTTTGAAATGGGCGGCAGTGTGGTTGACCAGCGCCTGGAACAGGGCGGGGAATTCGGCATTGCCGGCCGCGATGAGTGCGGCCACCTGCGAGATGAATTCGCGGTGTGTCTCGTCCATCTCGTGCATGCCCAGCGTGTGACGTGTCTCGTCCCACACGGCAGAATGTTTGCTCATGCCGCTGCCAGGCTGCCGTTCCAGCTTTGCGCCGCGGTGAGGAAATCCGCCACGTCGGCATTCACGATCTCGACGTTGAGACGTTCCAGATAACGTTTCTCCTTGTCGGTCGGGTGCGGGATGAGCGCCCAGCCGGCGGGTTTGTCCGCGCCGAAGATGACATCGGAGAACACCATGCGGTCGGTGTCGCGATTCAGGCGCAGGCCGAGCAGCAGGTAGCGCTTGTTCTGGCGCGCGCGTTTGACGAACGAGGGGATGGCGAAACCGCCCATCAGCTCGGTGATGTAGTCGACGAAGTCGGCATCCGAGGCGATGTAATTCGATTCCGGCAACGGCGTGCCCAGCGGCTTGAACAGCACGGGCAGCGAAGTGTCCACCGCCTCTTGCTCAACGGCGGAATATTGCGTGCCATCGTACTGAAACAGCTTGAAGCGGTAGCCGGTGCCCGCCATGCGCGCAATGCCGACGATCAGCGTGTGCGGCGTGGCGGCATATTGTTTTTGCAACTGGGTGTCGCGGTTGCAGTCGATGATGTAGGGCAGCTTCTGCTGTGCCAGCCAGGTATGCAGGGCGGAAGTGCTCCACTGCGTATCGCGGTAAGTCGCATCGAGGAACTTGTTCACCGCCGAGCGGCCGCGTTTCAGCTCGATATTCATCGCCGCGCGCGGGAATTCGTACATCAGCTTGGGCGCCATCGGCTGGCCGTTGTTCATCGCGATGATCAGGCTGTCGCTGTCGGCCGGGATGGCTTTGCCCGTGGCTGGGTCGATCACGCCGTTGAGCGCGCCGGGACCAATGTAGGGAACGACCGAGCCGTCAGCCAGGCCGGAAAAGATATTGTCGAAAACAGCGCTCATGTGGAATGACTCCTCGTGGTGGGTACGCCACATACAGTGGCAATATTCGGGCCAGAGCACACCTCCAGCATTGGCGCGGGTTACAGCGGGGAGGGGGTTGGAGCAAATGCGACAAAAGCGAAAACCATGTCGCACAAGGGTGCGGGGGTAGGGCGGTTTTGCGGGCCATATATCTAATCCAGATCGTTCAAACCCCTCCCAGCCTCCCCTTGTCAGGGGAGGAGCATGTCTGACTCTCCCCCTGACAAAGGGGAGTTGGAGGGGGTTGGGTCTGCTTCAGCCCCTCCATCGATCACCGCAAAATTCGATGGACAAGCCCCCACCCTTATCAAATAATCCGCCCCTGAATTTCACCCCGTTTTCGTTATCCCTGGAAATCTCAAAATCATGAACTACCTGAAGATCGCAATTCTGTTCCTAGTCGCTTATCTGTTGAATCTTGCAGCCCCCTCGATACTTGAACGCATGGCTGCACTGGGCGGCACCGAGACGGCCATCGCCAACTCTTTGTGGTGTCTGGGGCTGTTCCTGGTGTTCGGCTGGGCGTGCAGCAAGTTCGCCGAGGGCACCGTTTTCCCCAGCTTCACTTTGCAACTTCTGATCGGCATCGTCCTGCACGATGCTCTGGCACCCATCGCCACACAGATCATGCTCGCCGTGGTGGTGTGTACCGCGCTGGCCGCCATCATCCTGAAGGGAGGCGGTGACGAGGTCGACCGTCGCGATTTCGTGAAGATCGCCTTCCCCACCATCATGATCGCGCTGGTGGGTTATCTCATCACCTTCTTCATCATGTTCCCCATCCTGCTGGCGCTGGGGTTGGACGGCAAGACTGCGGCCCTGCTCGCCGCCATCATCGGCTCCACCGATCCGGCGGCGCTGATCCCGACCCTGAAGGCCATCGTCTTCAAGGATGAATACAAGCGCCTTTCCAACATCGCGGTGGCCGAAAGTGCCATCAACGATGCGGTGGGTGCCATCTTTACGGCGGCCACGGCGGGCATGATCCTGGCGGGCAGTTCACTGGATTCGATGAGTGGTCTCTTCTCCGGCCTGTTCAGCGCCGAGAACATGATGCACCTCGGTGGCCAGTTCCTGTTCGGTGCCATCGCCGGTGTGATCGGCTGGGTCGCGATGTACGGTTACGAGATCTACAAATCGCGAGACAACGCGCGCGACGTGGGTGAGACCGCCTACGATTTCGCGATGGTGCTGGCGATCCCGCTGGTCACCTTCCTGCTGGCGCAGATGATCCACGGCAACGGCTTCCTGGCCGCTTTCCTCGCCGGTCTGCTCGCCAACTACAACCATGGCAAGGAATATTTCCACAAGACCCTGCACACCATGGAGATCAAGATCGAGAGCCTCGCCAAGCCCATCATCTTCATGATGGTCGGCCCCTTCGTCTCGCTGGGTAACCTGTGGGATACCGCAATGCTCGGCCTGCTGGTGTCGCTCGCCTTCATCCTCATCGCCCGCCCCGTGGCGGTCCTGCTCTCCATGCTGCCCACCAACCTCAGCATCAAAGACAAACTCTTCCTCAGCGTGGTGCGCGAGACCGGCGTCATCCCCGTGGTGCTGGCCGTCATTACCGTCGCCCAGTTCCCCGAAATGACCCAACTCATGCCGCTGACCGCCTGGGTGGTCATCTGGACACTGACCCTGCTGCCCGCGATCACACCGTGGTGGTCGAGGAAGCTCGGTATCGTGAAATAAACTGAAAGGCGGCATCACTTGAGAGTGATGCTGCCTGTTTCTTCGGCTGGAAATTAATAGAGCCTAGCGTCTTTGAGTTAGGCGCTTATGGGCGTCATGGAGTGCGGCAGAGAACATTTCATTGAAATATCCTCTCATGAAGAAGCGCATATTTGGTGCGATTGGTGGTGGAAATTGAATGACCTGCTCTATCGTTGAGCTAAAGTCTTCACACGCGGACAGTGTCTTGTGAATCACGACGCAAAGTGCAGGGTATAGCGGAATCAAATCGTTTGGCTGTTTTTCTTCCTCGCTCCAAATTTCCATATCTGAGAATGGCTTCAAGGTGTGCTGAATTAAAAAACCAGTCTCGCCTGAAAAAATCGTTTGAACCTGTGCCCCGCGATGAATAATGTTGTCACGAAACTCTCGCAGAGTCATAAAAAAATCGGCATTGCGCACATAGTAAGCGGCTAATGGTTGAGGCAAGCCAAATCTTTCGATTAACTCTTGCTCAGTTGATGCTCTACCTTGAAAGGTGACCATTTTCGAGAAGGTTTCTTTCAAAGGTTTTTTGTTTACCGATGAGTCGTGAAGCTTGATGGTTTCCCAGAGTGCGCTGGCGATCTCCTGTAATAGGTCGAAAACGCTTCTGCAAACTGAAAACAAGTACTCTACTTCTGTAACTACCATCCGTGAGACACCTTGGCCAACAATGTTGCTGGTGGTGTTCAGGTGGGAAATTTTTGCTAAAGATGCGGAGAGATTAAATGCATCATCCCTCAGTCCAAGAATTGGTTTTTGCAGCTCGGAAAAGCTCGCCCGCTGTGCAATGAAATCTAGGAAATGAAAGCAGATATCGGTAGGCGTTTCGGGTTCAGTCGCGAAATAAAATGACTCCGCTGGGCTGGCCTTGATTTCGATAAGCCGATCACCAGCCGGCATCCACATCCGCCATGTGCCAGCATCGTAAAACATCAGAGTACTTATGAATCTTCCATTCAAATTGGAAATATCCAGATAAGGAATGACTGCAAGCTTTGATAAGTCAATATTGGACATAATTTACGACTAGCAATTATTTGGGGCTAGCTCAGCATCAAATTATTTTGTCTCGCTGCTCACGCGCTCTGCGCATGCAACCTGATCCCCAGCGCATTCGTCACTTTCAGGATGGTCGCAAAGCTGGGGTTGCCTTCACCTGATAGCGCCTTGTACAGGCTTTCGCGTCCCAGCCCGGTTTCCTTGGCCAGTTGCGTCATGCCTTTGGCGCGGGCGATGTTGCCGAGCGCCTTGGCGATGAATGCGGCATCGTCACCGGCTTCTTCCAGGCAGGCTTCAAGGTAGAGCGCGATGTCTTCATCGGTCTTCAGGTGTTCGGCGCTGTCCCATTTTTTCAGTTTGATCTTTGCCATGATTACCTCCTAAATTTGCCGCGCGATTTCGAGCGCGGTCTTGATGTCTTTTGTCTGGGTGGATTTGTCGCCGCCTGCCAGCAGGATGACGATCTCCATTCCTCGTTGCGTGAAATAGATGCGATAGCCCGGTCCATGGTCGATACGCATCTCGGAAACGCCCTCGCCTACGGGTTTGCAGTCACCGAAGTTTCCTTCTTCTGCGCGGTCGATGCGAACCTGTATGCGACGCGCAGCCTGCCGATCCTTCAAGTTTGAGAACCATGTGTCGAAGACTTCCGTGGTCAGGATGGACTTCATGAATGGAGTGTATTCTTTGGGATACGGCGTGTCAATTCGCCTTCATGAGGCTGTCGCTAGTACGCTGCGATGCTCACCTCATACAACCCGCCCACCACGGTGTACTCATCCTCCCCCTGCAACATCCCCGGCAGCAAGCTCGTATAGCAGAACACTTTCGATAGCGGCACCCGCGCGCTGAGCAGGTAGTCGCCGAATTCGTCGGCGCGTTCGCGGTTGGCGGTGAAGGAATTGAGGTTGTTGAACAGCACCACGCGGTGTTTGTTGTCGAGTGTCGCCAGGGTCTCGTGCTCGTCCACGCGGTTTACGCCGCGGTAGAGGGTGAGGTGGGTCTCGTTGGGATAGAGTCTCGCGAGTTCGTACTGGCAGTAGGTGTAGAGCAGGTCGAACTGCGATTCGAGCGCGTTGGTTCCATACACCGCCGTTGCGCGCATTTCCAGGTAGCGGCGGTAGGCTTCGCCCGACAGGTCGCGTATCTGGCCGCCGTGGTGTCTGGGCAACAAGCCGAAGCGCGATTCCACCCATCCTTTCAATGCCGCACCTTCGCGGCCGTCCGCATCGAAGCTCCAGCCGCGCACCATGCGCAGGTAGTCGGCTTTTTGCCGTTTGTGTGTCGTCTTTGCGGTGTAGCCCGCTTGTTCCGGTTCGTCCAGATAGAAGGAGGCGTTCATGTGCATGATGAAGGCGTCGGCTCTTTCCTTGGCATCGTCGATCTTGTCGAGCAGGGCGAACAGGCCGCGGTGGAACTGGGCGACGCCGTCGAGTTCGAGCGCGACGGGGGAGTGCTGGAAGGTGAGGCCGCCGAGGATGTCGGCGGGGAGGTTGCAGCGGTTGATGGGGAGCCGGGCCGAGCGGGGCAAAACGACGGTCGGTGTTGTAGCTACTGCTACAAAGGCATCGGTCTTGTTGTGTTCCACATCCGCCATTGGGTGCAGGGCTGATTTATTTTTCTTTTGCATTTCATGCTGTTAGGCGGTTGCGGGGCGGGTGGCACGGAGCTTGCGATGTATTGGGTGCGAGCGACAGTTTTCAATCGCAACTTAAATTCTGAAACTCTAAGGAGACTAACATGGCTCTGCGTCAATGCGCAATTTACGGTAAAGGCGGTATCGGTAAGTCGACCACCACCCAAAACCTGGTAGCAGCTCTGGCCGAATCCGGCAAAAAAGTGATGATCGTTGGCTGCGATCCGAAGGCTGACTCGACTCGTTTGATTCTGCACTCGAAGGCACAAAACTCCGTGATGGAACTGGCTGCCGAAGCCGGTAGCGTCGAGGATCTGGAACTGGAAGACGTACTGTCCGTGGGTTACGGCGGTATCAAGTGCGTTGAGTCCGGTGGTCCTGAGCCCGGCGTCGGTTGTGCCGGCCGCGGCGTTATCACCGCCATCAACTTCCTCGAAGAAGAAGGCGCGTATGACGAAGCACTCGACTTCGTGTTCTACGACGTGCTGGGTGACGTGGTGTGCGGCGGATTCGCGATGCCGATCCGCGAGAACAAGGCGCAGGAGATCTATATCGTTTGCTCCGGCGAAATGATGGCGATGTATGCCGCCAACAATATTGCCAAGGGCATCGTGAAGTATGCGAACTCCGGCAGCGTGCGTCTGGCCGGTCTGATCTGCAACAGCCGCAACACCGACCGTGAAGATGAACTGATCATGGCACTGGCTGCAAAGCTGGGTTCGCAAATGATCCACTTCATCCCGCGCGATAACGCTGTGCAGCACGCCGAGATCCGCCGTATGACCGTGATCGAATACGATCCCAAGCACAAGCAGGCTGACGAGTATCGCGCTCTGGCGAAGAAGATCGTGGACAACAAGAAGTTCGTTATCCCGACTCCGATCACCATGGACGAGCTGGAAGCATTGCTGATGGAATTCGGCATCATGGAAGCAGAAGACGAATCCATCATCGGCAAGAAAGCTGCCGAGTTGGCTGCCTGATAAAAGGTCTTGAGTGCGACGGGTCGTGAATGATCGGCCCGTCAACCTCACCGAATCGAAACTCTGACGGACTCCACATATTGGTGGGTCATTAAAGGAGAATGAAATGTCTGCATTAACACGCGAAGAAACCGAAGCCCTGATTCAAGAGGTGCTTGAGGTATATCCGGAGAAAGCAAAGAAAGACCGCGAAAAGCACCTCGCCGTCAACGATCAATCCATCGAACAGTCCAAGAAGTGCATCACCTCCAACCGCAAATCGTTGCCGGGCGTGATGACCATCCGCGGTTGCGCATACGCCGGTTCCAAAGGCGTGGTGTGGGGCCCGATCAAGGACATGATCCACATTTCCCACGGCCCGGTCGGCTGCGGTCAGTATTCCCGCGCCGGTCGCCGTAACTACTACGTCGGCACCACCGGCGTGAACACCTTCGGCACGATGAACTTCACTTCCGATTTCCAGGAAAAAGACATCGTGTTCGGCGGCGACAAGAAGCTCGCCAAACTGATCGGCGAGATCGAACAACTGTTCCCGCTGAACAAGGGTATCTCCGTACAATCCGAATGCCCGATCGGTCTGATCGGCGACGACATCGAAGCGGTGTCCAAGAAGGCTGCTGCCGAAACCGGCAAGCCGGTCGTGCCGGTGCGCTGCGAAGGTTTCCGCGGTGTGTCGCAATCGCTGGGTCACCACATCGCCAACGACGCGATCCGTGACTGGGTTCTGCCGCGCCGCGAAGGCAAGGCATTCGAAGGCACGCCTTACGACGTCGCCGTGATCGGCGACTACAACATCGGCGGCGACGCCTGGTCTTCCCGCATCCTGCTGGAAGAGATGGGTCTGCGCGTGGTAGCACAATGGTCCGGCGACGGCACCATCGCCGAGATGGAAAAGACGCCTTACGTCAAGGTCAACCTGATCCACTGCTACCGTTCGATGAACTACATCGCGCGCCACATGGAAGAGAAGTACAACATCCCCTGGATGGAATACAACTTCTTCGGCCCGACCAAGGTTGCCGAGTCGCTGCGCGCGATCGCTGCCAAGTTCGACGACAAGATCAAGGAAGGTGCCGAGCGCGTCATCGCCAAGTACCAGCCGCTGATGCAAGCCGTGATCGACAAGTACAAGCCGCGTCTGCAGGGCAAGCGCGTCATGCTGTACGTGGGTGGTCTGCGTCCGCGTCACGTCATCGGTGCCTATGAAGACCTGGGCATGGAAGTGGTCGGTACCGGTTACGAGTTCGGTCACAACGACGACTACGACCGCACCATCAAGGATATGGGCAACGCGACGCTGATCTATGACGACGTCACCGGCTTCGAGTTCGAAGAGTTCGTGAAGCGCGTCAAGCCAGACCTGGTCGGCTCCGGCATCAAGGAAAAGTTCATCTTCCAGAAGATGGGTGTGCCTTTCCGCCAGATGCACAGCTGGGATTATTCCGGCCCGTACCACGGCTACGACGGCTTCGCCATCTTCGCCCGCGATATGGACATGACTTTGAACAACCCGTGCTGGGGCAAGATGCAGGCGCCGTGGTTGAAGAAGGCTGATTCCGAAACGGAAAAGAAGGCAGCGTAAGAAACAAGCGGGCGGTGGCGACGCCGCCCATCTATCAATCTGTGCCGGCATCTGCAAATTGGCAGTGCGGCTAAGGAGATAAAAATGCAACAAGCTGATGACATCAAACCCTGTTATCCATTGTTCCGTCAGGACGAGTACAAGGAATCGCTGACCAACAAACAGAACGCTTTCGAAGAGCGCCATGAAGCCGACAAGGTTCAGGACACCTTCAAGTGGACCACCACGATGGAGTACCGCGAACTCAACTTCAAGCGCGAAGCGTTGACCGTCAACCCGGCCAAGGCCTGCCAACCCCTGGGCGCGGTGCTGTGCGCACTGGGCTTCGAGAAGACCATGCCGTATGTGCACGGTTCGCAAGGCTGCGTGGCTTACTTCCGCACCTACTTCAACCGTCATTTCCGCGAGCCGATCTCCTGCGTGTCCGACTCCATGACTGAAGACGCAGCCGTGTTCGGCGGTCAGAAGAACATGATCGACGGTCTGGAAAACTGCCGCGCCATCTACAAGCCGGACGTCATCGCCGTGTCCACGACTTGCATGGCCGAAGTCATCGGTGACGACCTGAACGCCTTCATCCGCAACACCAAGAAGGCCGGCAACATCCCCGAGGACTACCCGACACCGTTCGCGCACACCCCGTCGTTCGTGGGTTCGCACGTGACCGGCTGGGACAACATGTTCGAGGGCATCATCCGTTACTTCACGCTGAACACCATGGACGACAAGGTGCCCGGCAAGAACGGCAAGATCAACATCGTTCCCGGCTTCGAGACTTATCTCGGCAACTACCGCGTCATTCATCGCATGCTGGACGAGATGGGCGTTGCGCACACCATGCTGAGCGATCCGACCGAAGTGCTGGATACACCGGCCGACGGCCAGTTCCGCATGTATGCCGGCGGCACTACCCAGGACGAGATCAAGGATGCACCGAACGCGACCACCACTTTCCTGATGCAGCCGATGCAGCTGGAAAAGACCAAGAAGTTCCTCGACACCACATGGAAACATGAAGTGCCGAAGCTGAACATCCCGATGGGTCTGGAGTGGACCGACGAATGGCTGATGAAGGTGTCCGAAGTCACCGGCAAGGCGATCCCCGCTTCGTTGCTGAAAGAGCGCGGCCGCTTCGTCGACATGATGACCGACAGCCACACCTGGCTGCACGGCAAGAAGATCAGCCTGTACGGCGATCCCGACTTCACGCTGGGCATGACCAAGTTCCTCACCGAACTGGGCATCGAGCCGCTGCACGTGCTGTGCAACAACGGCAGCAAGAAGTGGACGAAAGCGATGAAAGCCATGCTGGACGAGACTCCCTACGGCAAGAACACCCAGTTGTTCGCGGGTGCCGACCTGTGGCACTTCCGTTCGCTGGTGCTGACCGAGAAGCCGGACTTCATGATCGGCAACTCCTACGCCAAGTTCATCCAGCGCGACACGCTGCACAAGGGCAAGGAGTTCGAGGTTCCGCTGATCCGTATCGGCTTCCCGATCTTCGATCGTCACCACATGCATCGCGCCACCACTCTGGGCTATGAAGGTGCCATGCAGATGCTCACCACACTGACCAATGCAGTGCTGGAGCGTCTGGACGAAGAGACCAGAGGCATGGGAACCACGGACTACAACCACGACCTGGTGCGTTAATGCGGCGATGAGCCTGCTGCGCAACCCGATGGCGGCGTTGGGCGGCGCCCGGAGTCCTCACGTACTTCAAGTACGTTCCGGCTCCTCCGCTCCGTCCGCCTTGCCCTCGGGCTGCTCACGAAGGCTCCTCATCCGCATTTAAGGATGAAACAGGTTTAGAAAGGAAGTAGTAATGGCAAACATCATGATCCAAGGCAGCAAAGGCGCATACGTGTTCTATTTGCCCAAGCGCGACCTCGAGGACGCCATCGTTTCGATGGAGTTCGACACCCCGGAGAAGTGGGGCGGCGAGATCAAGCTCAACAATGGCGGCATGTATTACATCGAACCGCAGCCGGCCCCGGCCCGGTTGCCGATCTCGTTGCGCGCCAAGCGTCTGGATGCAGCGGAATAAACAACCAGGAGAACTATCATGGCAATGAAGATCAATGCTGACCTGTGCACCGCCTGCGGTGACTGCGAACCGGAATGCCCGACGGCTTCCATCAAGGTGAAGAAAGGCATGTACTCCATCAACGCAAGCGAGTGTACCGAGTGCGAAGGTGAGTTCGACAAGCCGCAATGCGTGAAGATCTGCCCGATCAAGGGTTGCATCACACAGATCGCAGCGTAACAAACTTCCGTTCATGGCGCGCCAATCGAGCCTTGAACGGACCTATTCGGCAGCACGGATCTGAAATTCGTTTGGTTCGTGCTGCAAGCTGTAAACAAGAGGTATCGATATGACTACCACCACCGTCATCACCAAAGCTGCCGCACTGCGCATCGCGCAAGCGGCGCGCGTCCTCGCCGATGTGAATGCGGGTGCCTTCGCGGCCAAGCTGGGGGACAACCTCGGCCTGCCGATCACCGAAGAGAAGCTCGCCAAGGTGACCGTGGCCGACATCAAGCTCATCCTCTCCGGCGAAGAGACGGTCGATCCGGACATGGATAGCGCTTCGATCAAACTGGCCGTGCGCCACCTGTGGGGCCAATCCGCCGATGCCGAGGATCTGCCGCCGCTGGCCGCCTACAAAGAGGGCGACATGCCCGGCAGTCTGCGTGTGGCGGTGGCATCGAACACCGAAGAGAATCTGGACGGTCACTTCGGCTCCTGCCCGCGTTTCCTCATCTATCAGGTCGGGCCTGAAGACATCCGCCTGATCGAGATCCGTTCCACCAGTCTTGCCGACGACGCCGAAGACAAGAACGTCGCCCGCGCCAACCTCATCAAGGATTGCCAGATCGTCTACGTGCAATCCATCGGCGGCCCGGCTGCGGCCAAGGCGGTGCGCGCCAACATCCATCCGGTGAAAGCGCCCGAAGGCGGCAAAGCCAGCATCGCGCTGCAACGCCTGCAAGCCGTGCTCGACGCACCGCCGCCCTGGCTGGCCAAGATACTCGGCGTGGAAGCGAAATCGCTGAGCCGCTTCGCCGACACCGAAGAAGACTGACCATGCTTTCCGTCGCCACATTGCAGCAGATCGCCGATACGGCTGCCTCCATCGGCACGCTGAACGATGCTGCGCTGGATTCCTTGAAGAAGAGCTGGCCGGATCTGCGTTTCACCCTCTGCAATGACGACGATATGCCTGCCCGTCTGCCTGCTGCCTTGCAGAGCAGCGGATTCAATCTTTATCTGGTGGGCGGCGGCGAGCACTGCCTGAGCCTGACGCAGGATATGGAAAGCGCCATCGGCGTGGTGCTGGCACAAGTTGATGAAGAATGATTCGGAAAAAGTTTTGGGGGAATCGTTTATAACTAAAACGCTTGCATAACGAAAATAATAAAAGCAATAAACGGGAGTTTGAACATGCTTGATCCAGCAACCTTGGCCTTACTGGCCAAGCTAAAGGTATTGGCAAAAAAAACGGGGATCAACCTCGATCTGGTCAAAATGGGCGGCGACAAGGGCTACGCCGAACTCACGCTGAAAGAACTCAGCAACGCCGACGATCCGGAACTGGTACTCATCGTCATCCAGCTGATGAACCAGTTCGGCATGATCGGTGCACCTGCCGGGACTGCCAACACCGAAGAGAAAATAGAAGTCGGACGCTACATCGGCGCGTTGCGCTGATCAGCTCCTGGCCGATCTGAATTCGCTTGAATCGATGACTTCGTAGAAGATTTCCATCAGCTCGGGGTCGTGTTTGATCCCGGTCTCCTTGCGCAAGATCGCTATCACCTCCGGGTGGGACTTGGCGCGATGGTATGTCCTGGTCACGGACATGGCATCATAGCTGTCGGCAATAGAGATGATGCGGGCGCAGATCGGGATGTTCTCTCTCGCGAGACCGTCCGGATAGCCGGTGCCGTCGAAGTGTTCATGATGGTGACGAATCACCACCGAGGCGTGATGCGCTCCCTCGATCTCGGTCGCCGCGATGATCTCTGCCCCGATCTCGGCATGTTTCTTCATCTGTTCCCACTCTTCTGCGGTGAAAGGTGAGGGTTTCAGCAGGATATGGTCGGGGATGCCGATTTTTCCGATATCGTGGAATGATGCCGCGATCTTCAGGGCTTCCAGCTCGCTTTCGGACAAGCCGCGGCAGACACCGATTGCCGCAGAAAGGTCGCGCACCCGTTCGGAATGCAGGCGCGTCAGCTGATCGCGATAACCCAGCGCGACCGACAACGCCTTGGTGTACGCATACAGTACTTTCAGTATTGGATCGTTAAGTTCCATGGCAGGAATCTAATCGGGTATAAGAATTATTCTCTTCCCGCAGTGGGGATAAATCAAGCTGGATGGTGTGGAATTGGCCGGGTAATCTGAAGTCTGGATCGTTTGCGGCCCCCCGCATCACGGCTGTGGCGTCATCTTCACCCAGTCCTGATTGAAAGAAGGCGGAATGGCGCCGGCTCTCATTTCCGGACGACTGCCGATCGGACAATCCTGGCCATTGATCTGATTGAACCATTCGCGGAAGCGCAGCAAGCTGGCCGGATTCATCACGCACGACTTCTGGCCGAAGGGATGGCCGAGCTGGAACAGCAGGTGTCCGATCTCGTGCGCCAGATACGCCCCGGCCAACTCCGCGGCCAGCTCTTCTGAATAATCGCCGTCGCGCAACTGCCGGGTATTCTCGGAGGTGTCCGTGAACGGGAACGTGCTCATGAACACATACGAACTGTACTGGCTGTTGCGGCTGTATGAAGTCGTGCCCACTGTCACCCCGCCGCGGATGGCAGAGTGGATATCGACGCCGTAATACTCGGCGCTCGCGATGAACTGGTTGGTCAGCACCAGATCGTATTGCAGGTTGCCGTAACCCAGCGTGTCCCAGTAGACCCATTCGTTGTACGGCGACGCATCGATCACGGGCGTGCCGTCAGCCGCGGTGATATGACGCCAGTGTTCCAGCCGCTCAAGCATAATCGTCGACAGCGACTCGGACAGCGACATCAGGTCTTTGGGGTGTGCATCCGGCAGATAGGGTGCCGCAAAGGTCAGTGCGTCTTCCAGTGACGTTTTGCGTTCCGTCAGTGTGTTGTGGATGCCCGCGGCCAGCATGTGCCTGTCGCCTTTGCCGGACTTGAAGTCGTAGATCGATTCGACGCGTGCCGCCCGTATCGACGGTGGGATCACCGCAAACAACTGGTCGATCCCGGTCTCCGCAACATCCGTGAATTCGACATAGATGCCGAAGTGCTTCCACATGGTCAGTTGGGCCGAAGCCAGGACGATGCGCAGATGGTCCGGCGAGAAACGCGCAAGACGCGGATTGGTGGCGTGGGCGACGCGGAGCTTCACCACCGCCCCCGGCTTGATGGGGTCCACCGGCGCATTTTTCCAATCGCCGGTGGAGGTGGCCTTGCTGCAGCCGAGCAGCAGGATCGCTAGCGCGAGGCAGAAGCGTTTCATCGTCACGCGGTTGCCGTTACAGTCCCAGAATGATCATCACCCCGGCCGCAGTGGCCAAGCCCGCCATGACCATGCCCATGCCCGAAAAACTGAAATGGAGCAGATGTGCCAGTCCGGTGAGGATGAGCCATGCGCCCAATAACAGTACCCCGATGCTTCTCTTCATTGTTGAGACTCCTTGCAAGTAGATTGTGATGTGCAGGCTTTGCTGTGAATTCAGATCAGCCCGGACGAAGTGTAACGTTATCCGGTGGCGATGTTGAGTCGCAAATGGTGAAAGAGTTTGAACCCATACTCGCGTTCCACACGGAACGACCGATACCAATCAGATTGCCGTGCATTCATCCGGTAATCATAGAGGCTCGCACCGTACCCGCCCAAAACCCCTCGGTCAATATGCCAAACGGTCTATATAGTTTCCTCTGGTCTTCAACTTGCTTGTTATCATTGCATCCATTCCCAATGAAGGAGTCGATGATGGATGTTTCCTTTCGCGGCCGTATCGCCGCAATGGTTTTGCTGGGTCTGTTGAGTTCGCCGGTGTGCGCCGGAGAAGTGCGCGTGGCTGTCGCGTCGAACTTTTCCGCACCGATGGAGCGCATCGCGGCGCTGTTCCAGAAGGAGAGCGGGCATGTACTGACGGTCAACTTGGGTTCCAGCGGCAAGTTCTATTCGCAGATCAAGGGAGGAGCGCCGTTCGATGTCTTGCTGGCAGCGGACGAGGCGATTCCCAAAAAGCTGGTGCAGGAAGGTCTGGCGGACGGTGCCTCCCGTTTCAGCTATGCGGTGGGCAGGCTGGCGTTGTGGAGCGCGCAACCGGGTTTTGTGGATGACAAAGGGTTGGTGTTGAACAAGGGCAATTTCGAGAAGCTGGCGATCGCCGATCCCAAGCTCGCCCCGTATGGTGTGGCGGCGAAAGAGACACTGGAAAAACTGGTCATGTGGAACGCGATGCAGCGCAAGCTGGTGAAGGGCGAGAACATCACCCAGACTTACCAGTTCGTTGCGACCGAGAATGCCGAACTGGGCTTCATCGCGCTGTCGCAGATCATGCACGACGGCAAGGTTAGTCACGGTTCGTGGTGGCTGGTGCCGTCCGAGATGCACAAACCGATCAAGCAGGGTGCGGTGCTGTTGACCGCGGCGAAGGATAAAGCGGCTTCGCAGGCGTTTCTGACATTCCTCAAGAACAAGCAGGCGGCAGCGATCATGCGTGGGTTCGGGTATGAGTTGCCTTGATATATCAATCCGTCATTCCGGCGCAGGCCGGAATCCAGTTGTTCGAACAGCACCGAGCGGCGGGACCATATCCGGCATTGTCCGCTACGCGGAATGTATATCCTGCTGGATTCCGGCCTGCGCCGGAATGACGTTATCTGTAGAGTTGGTGAAATGATAGAAAGCGGACTAGCCCCCTCCGACCTCCAAGCCATCTGGCTCACGCTCAAACTCGCGAGCGTGACCACGTTCCTGCTGCTGCTCATCGCCACGCCGCTGGCCTGGTGGCTGGCGCACAGCCGCCGCTGGTACAAGGGCATCGTCTCTGCGCTGGTGGCGCTGCCGCTGGTGCTACCGCCCACGGTGCTGGGTTTCTATCTGCTCTTGCTGATGGGGCCGCAGGGGGCGGTGGGTGAGCTGACCAAGGCATTGAACCTCGGCACGTTGCCATTCACTTTTGCCGGACTGGTGGTCGGCTCGGTGCTGTTCTCGCTGCCCTTTGCGGTGCAGCCGATCCAGAATGCGTTCGAATCTCTCGGCAAGCGTCCGCTGGAAGTGGCGGCGACGCTACGCGCGAATGCGTGGGACCGGTTCGTCAGCGTGGCATTGCCGCTGGCGCGTCCCGGTTTCCTTACCGCGACCATCCTGGCTTTTGCGCACACGGTCGGCGAGTTCGGCGTGGTGCTGATGCTGGGGGGCAATATAGACGGCGAAACGCGCGTGCTTTCCGTCGCTATCTACAGTCATGTCGAGGCGATGGAATACGCACCGGCACATCTGCTGGCGGGCGGCATGGTGCTGTTCTCGTTCGTCGTGCTGCTGGGGCTTTATCTGGCGAGCGGCAAATCGTGGCAGGTGCGCAAATGAGCTGGATACGCGTGCACTTCAAGATGCAACTGGACAGCTTCGAGCTGGATGCCGCGTTCAGCGCGCCGCCGGTCGGCGTCACGGCGCTGTTCGGTCCGTCCGGCTCCGGCAAGACCACGCTGCTGCGCTGCATCGCCGGTCTGGAGCGCACCACCGGCTGGCTGCGTGTGAACGGCGAACCCTGGCAGGACGAGAAGATATTCATGCCGGTGCACCGTCGGCCATTGGGCTATGTGTTCCAGGAAGCCAGCCTGTTCCCGCACCTTTCGGTGCGCGCCAATCTGGAATACGGCTACAAACGCATCGCACCGTCCGAACGCAAAGTGAAACCGGAACAGGTGGTCGAATGGCTGGGACTGGGTCGCCTCATCGAACGCAAGGACCCGGCGCAACTCTCGGGCGGCGAACGCCAGCGCGTCGCCATCGGCCGCGCGCTGCTCACCAGTCCGCGCATCCTGCTGATGGACGAACCGCTTTCCGCGCTCGACACCGGCAGCAAGCAGGAGATATTGCCGTATCTGGAGCGCCTGCACCGCGAATTGCAGATCCCGGTGTTTTACGTCAGTCATGCGCTGGATGAAGTGGCGCGGCTGGCCGACCATCTGGTGCTGCTCGACAAGGGCAAGGTCATCGCCAGCGGTGCGCTGCAGGAGACCCTGGCGCGCCTCGATCTGCCCACCGCGCATTTCGACGATGCGGGTACGGTGATCGAAGCAGCGGTGGCGCAGCACGACGAGAAATATCATCTGAGCAAACTGGATTTCCCCGGCGGACATCTGTGGGTGGGCAAGGTGGAACAACCCTTCGGCACGGTGGTGCGCGCCCGCGTGCTGGCACGCGACGTGAGCATCGCCACGCAGGCGCCGCAAGGTTCCAGCATCAACAACATCCTCAATGCGCGCATCGAAGAACTGATCGACGAAGGACCGGACAAGGTCGTCGTGCGCATGAAGATCGGGGAAACGCATAGGCTGCTGGCGCGCATCACGCGCCGCTCGCGCGATCATCTGGGGCTGGCTGTCGGGATGTATGTCTGCGCCCAGGTTAAAAGTGTGGCGTTGATGTCATGACTATCAAGATCGATTTCGCCACTGCCGCCGATATGCCCCACCTCGTCGAACTGCTTGCCGAGCTATTCACACTGGAGAGCGACTTCACCCCCGATCCGGCCAAGCAAATGCGCGGCCTGCTCACCATCCTCGACGAGCGTGAACTGGGCAGGCTGTTTGTGGTGCGCGTCGATGGCAAGGTGGTGGGCATGGCCAACGCGCTCATCACCATAAGCACGGCGGAAGGCGGCCGCGCCTTGTTGTTGGAGGATGTGATCATTCACCGCGACCACCGGGGTGGCGGGCTGGGGAAGAAACTGGTCGAGCATGTGCTGCACTGGGCCAAACTGCGCGGCATCGTTCGCGTCACTCTGCTGGCCGACCGCAACAACCAGCCGGCGCTGGATTTCTACCACAGGCTTGGTTTTGGCGATTCGAATATGACGGTGTTGCGCAAGAAGCTGTAGCGCCACATTGTTTGTCGCAATCGCTACAAAACCGCCACATTCCCCTCCCGGGTTGCATCCACCACCCCCGCCGTTACTGGCATTGCAGCCGCATCGCCGTTTTGGCACGGTGGTTGCTCATCTATTCCGCAGGAACATTGCGGAGTCACCATTGAAGGTCTTGAACATGCCGGAACGTCATCCCGGGGCGACGCCGTTGACAGAGGTCGCGCTGGCCGATTGCTCGGCCTGCCCGCATCGCGCATTGCTTGAAAAAGGCCGCTGCGAGCCGGGCGATGTCTGCGTGACGGCGCAGAGCGGGCGCCAGATCGATCGCTTCCTGCGGCGTAATCCGCAGTTCGCCGAGGATTATCTGAACGATGGCTTCTGGGAACGGCGCGCCATCGCCGCGCGCTATGCCCCGCTGGGGGTAGTGCGATTGTTGCCGATGGATGCGGACGAAGTGGTGCGCCGGGTGGTGGTGAGCCGTGTGCCGGTCGATGAACTGGAGGACTATCTGCGCGACCCGGACCGCGAGGTGCGCATGACGGTGGCTAACCGTCTCGCACCTGAGCATCTGAATGCGCTCATCGGTGACGAGGATTACCTCGTGCGTCTGCAGGTGGCGAAACGTCTGCCGCACGGGCAGTTGCGGCGCATGACCGACGACGAGGACAGGGAAGTGCGCAAGGAAGTGGCGCGGCGATTGCCGCCCTTCGCCTTGAGCCTGATGATGAAAGATGCCGATGCGGACGTACGCCGCATCGTCGCTGCACGCCTGTTGCCGGACGACGCAGCGAAGATGCTGGCGGACGCGGACTGGGTGGTGCGTCTGGAAGCGGTGCAGCGCGCGCCGCTGGAATCCATCGCCGAACTGGTGGATGACGTAGAAGCGGACGTGAGTGCGGCAGTACGCAAACGATTGAATGACTTCTTGTTGGGGGAGGATAAATGAGTATCTACACACCTGATGAAACGATGATGCGCAAACTGGCCGGCGAGATCGAGGCGATACCGCCGCGCCCGCACCACAGTGCATTGCTGGAGATCGTGAACCGCATGCTCCCCGGTTTCACTTTCCGCTACGCGTTGAATCGCGGCGGCTGGTATCGCCCCGGCGGCATCATCAACGCCGACGGCAAGCGTTATGCGGATAACATCGAGGCATGGGCGAAGTCCAGTCTGGACGCGTGCGGCGGCGACATGGGCGAGCTGGTCGAACGTTATGCGGCCAGCAATCTGCAGGTGACGCGCCATTCCGGACGCACGCATTATTTCGTCGCGGCCTATGGCCCGGCCGCCGCGGATTTTCTGCAACTCGAAGTGGAAGAATTACAGGAGGTGCTGGATCGTAAATTGTTCGATGCGGATAACCTGCCCGAGGACCTGCAGGAACTCATCGAGCCCCTGAGCCCGTGCGCGCTGGAACCGCAAGCCGTCGATGCGCCGCGCTACCAGTTCCGCCGTCTGGTCGATGTGCGCCAGACCATCGCCCGCGCCGCCTCGCCCGAAGCACGCGATACCGGATTGCCGCGCTTGCTCAACGAATGGATACACAGCAGCGCTGCCGCGCGCGGGCACTTCAGCGACCATTGGGTGGTCGCGCTGCGCGAACATCAGGATCGCTACCGCAATCCGCAGCTCTCGGTTTCGCTGGTGTCGCGGCATGCGCGCGAGCTCAAACCGTTCCCGTGGAACAGCGAACTTTCCGGCATCGAGATGTCCGCGCAGTTGCAATCCTTTGACCGTGCCGCCGGATATCCCTCGGCCTGGTACGCGCATCTGGTCGCCGGCACCATCACCCCGCCCAAAGTCGCCTATGCCGTGGCGCGCGATCTGGAAGCCGGGTTCAGTTACCTGCCGGAGACGGAAGCCGCACTGGTGAAGAAATGGGTGGCGGCACCGTACTCGGTCTAGGAGTTCGGGCGGTATGTGTTACTTGCGGTTGGCAAAGAGCGCGTCGTAGCCCGAGGCCGAGAATCCCTGAATACTTTGACCTGCCGCGATGAGCAAGGGAACACCACTGCCTCCGCCGGCCTCGGCGAATGCCGCCATCCCGCTGCGGGTGTCGATGTCGATCTCCTGGAAAGCGATGCCCCTGGCCGACAGGTAAGCCTTGGCCTGCTTGCAGTAGCCGCACCAGGGGGCCGTGAACAATACGACCGAGCCCGTTCGGGCGGGCGCTGCCACTTTCTTTTTGCGCAACTGCTCGACATAGGAATAGGTCGATGCGGGCAGCGCGGTGTTCGGCAGACTGCCAGACCTGATCGTCTTCTCAATTCGATCTTCCGCAGGCGGCTTGTCGCTGTAGGTGATCTTGCCATCCTTGCCGACGGATTTGTACAGCGTCTCGGCGACAACGGGCGTGGTGGCGAGCGCGCTGCAGAGCAGGAATATTGTCAGGATATTCATTTGTCTCATCTGTGCTCTAACGTGGTGCCAAGGTGGCAGAGTTAGATATATGGATGAATCAGAAGGTAGCCTGCCAAGGGAATCAATGCAAAGAGCATTACAACGCCGAGACAGCCTGACCGAGAGTTGTCTCGAGACGGGAACCGCTCACGCTCATGGCGTGGGAGGGTCTGAAGCCACTTGGCATGGCAAGCTTGGCAGAAGAACTTGGCCTTGTTGTTACGCCACGCCTCTATAGTTCGTTCGTTATGGAAGGAGGTTGTGCCGCAGCGTGCGCACTTGAAGTATTTCTCCTTGGGTTCGCGTTTTGGAAGCAGCTTGCTCACCAAGGAAAGCACAACAATGCTCACAATAACAATTCCGAAGATAATTTCCGGAGACATTTTGTTCCCTGTGTTAATGAGAAATGGATACTTAACATACCGGGCGATCTTATCGAAAGATTCGGTTAAAGATTGCCGCCCCGCGGACATTACCCGACTACGAAACGCATAACAATATGCCGTTTGGCCTAGACATCATCGGCGGGCGACAGGTGTTGCCCCGTTCGCGGAATTTGTTGTGTACGGCGGCCTTGTCGGGTTTGCTACAAGACATTCGTTCATAAATTCCATTGAAATCAGTCCGCTGTCTCTGGCACGGCCCTTGCGAATACAAGGGCGTCAATCATCGTGAGCCATTGCCATGCAAGCCAAGGACATCGCCGAACTACTGAACGAACCGGCCTGCGCGCATAACAAGAAGGAGAAATCCGGTTGTGCGCGCCCCAAGCCGGGCGCGACAGCGGGCGGCTGCTCATTCGACGGCGCGCAGATCGCGCTGCTGCCCATCGCCGATGTGGCGCACATCGTCCACGGGCCTATCGCCTGCGCGGGCAGTTCCTGGGACAACCGCGGCACACGCTCATCCGGGCCGACTTTGTACCGCATCGGTATGACCACCGACCTCACCGAGCAGGACGTCATCATGGGGCGCGGCGAGAAACGCCTGTTCCATGCGATCAAACAAGCGGTCGACAGTTACGCACCCAAGGCCGTGTTCGTCTACAACACCTGCGTGCCCGCGCTCACCGGCGACGATATCGGCGCGGTATGCAAGGCCGCCGCCGAGAAGGTCGGCGTGCCGGTGGTGCCGGTGGACTGCGCCGGTTTCTACGGCACCAAGAATCTCGGCAACCGCATCGCGGGCGAAGCGATGTTCAAGTATGTGGTGGGCACGGCGGAACCGTTGCCGGTGCCCGCCGAGGCGCAGCGTCCCGGCATCACCGTGCACGATGTGAACCTGATCGGCGAATACAACATCGCGGGCGAATTCTGGAACGTGCTGCCGCTGTTCGACGAACTCGGCCTGCGCATCCTGTGCACCCTCTCCGGCGATGCGCGCTTCCACGATGTGCAGACCATGCACCGCGCCGAGGCCAACATGGTGGTGTGCGCCAAGGCGCTGCTCAACGTGGCGCGCAAACTGCAGACCGATTACAAGACCCCGTTCTTCGAGGGCAGTTTCTACGGTGTCACCGACACCTCGATGGCCTTCCGCGAATTCGCCAAACTGCTCAACGACCCGTCGCTGACCGAACGCACCGAAGCGCTCATCGCGCGCGAGGAAGCGAAGATCAACGCCGCGCTCGATCCCTGGCGCGAAAGATTGCGCGGCAAGCGTGTGCTGCTCTACACCGGCGGGGTGAAGTCGTGGTCCATCGTCTCCGCGCTGCAGGACCTCGGCATGGACGTGGTCGCCACCGGCACCAGCAAATCCACCGAGGAAGACAAGGCGCGCATCCGCGAGATCATGGGCGACAAGACCAAGATGATCACCGACGGCAGCCCCAAGGCGCTGCTCGGCGTGGTGAAGGAATACCAGGCCGACATCCTCATCGCCGGCGGCCGCAACATGTACACAGCATTGAAGGCGCGCATCCCTTTCCTCGACATCAACCAGGAACGCGAATTCGGTTACGAGGGTTACAGCGGCATGGTCGAACTGGCACGCCAGTTGGCGCTGACGATACAGAGTCCGGTGTGGTCGTCGGTGCGCAAGCCGTCGCCGTGGGCGAAGACTTCGGTGCCGGGAATCGAGTTGGGGGCGTGATGATGAGAACGAATGCGCAGATGATTAATCCAGCCGAGCAGTTCCTTCCCCCATGCAGGGGGAAGGTTAGGATGGGGGTAGAACAGTTGAGTGTCAGCGACTCTACCCCCTCCCTAGCCCTCCCCCTGCAAGGGGGAGGGGATGCACGGGCGGAAGGAGCACACCATGGCTGAGATCCTGAAACGCAACAAAGCGCTCGCGGTGAATCCGCTCAAGGCCAGCCAGCCGGTCGGCGCGTCGCTCGCTTTCCTCGGCATCAACAAAACCATCCCGATGCTGCACGGTTCGCAGGGCTGCACCGCCTTCGGCAAGGTGTTTTTCGTGCGCCACTTCCGCGAGCCCATCCCCTTGCAGACCACCGCAATGGATCAGGTGTCCACCGTGATGAACGCGGACGAGAACGTGATCCTCGGGCTGGCAGCGATCTGCGAGAAGAGCAAACCCGCGTTGATTGGTTTGCCGACGACAGGATTGTCCGAAACGCAGGGCACCGACATCAAGCGTCTGGTGAAAGATTTTTACACTGCCCATCCCGAGTTCGCGCACATACCCGTCGTGCCGGTGAATACGCCGGACTTCACCGGCTGCCTGGAGAGCGGCTACGCGCTGGCGGTGAAGGCGGTACTCGAAACGCTGCTGCCGGAAAAGACCAATGAAGTCGGCAAGCGCAAGAAACAGGTCAACGTGCTGGCCGGATCCTTCCTCACTCCGGGTGATGTCGAGCATATCAAGGAGATGATCGAAGCCTTCGGCCTGCGTCCGCTGGTGTTGCCGGACATCGGCGATTCGCTCGACGGTCACCTCACCGAGATGGAGAGCAGCCCGCTCACCGTGGGCGGCACGCCGGTCAACGACATCGCCAGCATGGGCGAATCCATCGCCACGCTGGTGCTGGGCAACTCGTTGTTCGATGCGGCAGATTTCCTCAAGGCACAGACCGGCGTACCGGATTTCCGTTTCGACAGCCTGATGGGGCTGGATGCGGTGGATGCCTTCGTCGCCGCATTGGCCGAGATCAGCGCCAAGCCGACACCGGAAAAGATCGAACGCCAGCGCGCGCAGTTGCAGGACGCGATGGTGGACAGTCACTTCATGCTGGGTTTCGCGCGCGTCGCCATCGCGACCGATCCCGACATGCTCTACGGCTTTGCGCGGCTGGTGACCGAGATGGGTTGCGAGGTGGTTGCCGCCGTCGCGCCCGCCCGCGCCAATATCTTGCAGGACGTGAACGCCGCGCAAGTCGGCATCGGCGATCTGGAAGACATGGAGATCGCCGCCAAGCGCAACGGCGCACAACTGGTCATCAGCAATTCGCACGCGGTGGAGACCGCGCGCCGTCTCGGCGTGCCGCTGTTGCGCGCCGGTTTCCCGCAATACGACCTCATCGGCGGCTACCAGCGTCTGTGGGTCGGCTATCGCGGCACGCGCCAGGCGCTGTTCGATCTGGCCAACATGCTGGTCGAGCACGGTCACCATGAGCCGGAGGCCTATGTCTCCATCTATGCACAGCGGACAGGAGAAGGTCGTGCGACACCTGCGTCTGGTCAAACCCACTGAGGAGGTCGCGATGACAGTCAAGATCGCATTCGCCACCAGCGACCGCAAAGCGGTCAATCAGCATTTCGGCGCGGCGGAATCGTTCGCCATCTACGAAGTGGGCGAAACTGAAACAAGACTGATCGAAGTGGCCGAGTTCATCGAGACCGCGATGGACGGCCACGAAGGCAAGCTCGCCGCCAAGGTCGAGTTGCTGGGCGACTGTGCCGCGGTGTATTGCAACGCGGTGGGCGCTTCGGCGATCCAGCAATTATTGGCCGCGAGCATCCAGCCCATGCGCGTGGACGAAGGCACGCTCATCGACGAACTGCTGTGCGGCCTGCAAAAGAATCTGGTCAACGAACCGCCGGTATGGCTGGCGAAACACCTGAAGAAGCAGGCGGGCGGCAAAGGTTTTGCCGAGGACGAGGAGTGGCAGGAATGATCAGCGCCCCCGTCCGTGTCGTCTCCAGCGCCGATGGCATCGCCCAGGTGCTGCCGACCGAAAAGTCCGGCTGCGGCGCTTGCGCTTCCAGCAGCAGTTGCGGTGTGTCGGGGCTGGGAAAATATTTCGCGCACGGCCGCAAGACCATCGCCGTGCAATGCGACGCGAATGTGCGCGCGGGCGACGAGTTGCACCTGAGCATGAGCGAAGGCGATCTGCTCAAGGCCGGGCTGCTGGCCTACCTGCTGCCGACCGTGCTGGCGCTGGTCGGTGCGGGTGTCGCGGCGGCATCCGGTCTGGGCGATATCGGCGCGGTGCTGGGGGCGGCCAACGGAATGGCTGCGGGATTCTTGCTGGGGCGCTGGACTGGCTGGGCGCCGCAGATGCATGCGCAACGTAAAGAGTGATCAATTAACCGAAGGAGAACCACCATGAATCAGGCAGTCGCAGCAGACCCGTTGTTGTCCACCGATTTCATCCAGGAGATGGTCAAGCAGATGCGCGCCATCGACAGCTACGGCACCTATGACGGCTGGCCTGCCGACCGCATCCTGGCACCGTATGTGGTGACCAAGGAACAGCGCCGCGCCATTCCGGTGATCGGCGATCCGGACGAGATCATGCTGGCGCGCATCAAGGCGTTCTACAACGCCGTATCGTCGCTGATCGAAAAGGAATGCGGCCTGATGGCGGTGCCCAGCATCAACATCACGCACGAAGGTTTCGGCCGCGCGATCATCACCGTGGGCAAGCTGGTGGTGATGGACCGCACCCTGCGCGACGTGCACCGCTACGGTTACGAGAGCCTGTCCAAGATGAAGGACGAGGGTGACAAGCTGCTGTCGGTCGCATTGGAAATCATCGGCAAGTACCCCGAAGTGGCCGGACTGTAAATAACGAGTACCAAGTACTGTGTGCTGAGTACGGAATGACGGAGTCGATCATGACTGAAGAAGAACTGAAGATACTCGACAAGGAAGTGAAGAAGCTCAAACGCATCTCCAGCGAATGGGCTTCGCAGTTGCACGATCTGGTCGAGGACAAGCTGCCTGCCGGATACAAGGATATCCCCGGCATCGCGCAATCCACTTACGACGCATGCCAGGCCTGGGCCGAGGCGAACGCGAAATTGGCGGCAGCACAGAAAGAGTCACAAGTTTAGATAAAGGAAGAGCTATGGCAAACATCACCGGAACCACCCGAGGCGGCACGCCTTACGAACCCACTTTCGTCACCGCGCTGAATGCGGCCAACTGCATCGGTTGCGGCCGCTGCTACAAGGTCTGCCCGCGCAAGGTGTTCGAACTGGTCGAGCGTAGCGAGGACGACGAGAACTACGACGAGGACGAAGACAACAGCATGGTGATGACGCTCGCCAACATGATGGATTGCATCGGTTGTGGCTCCTGTTCGCGCGTCTGTCCCAAGCAGTGTCATAGCCACTCCACTTTGGCGGCGGGAGCTTAACGATGCCCAAACCAGCACGACACGTATTTGTCTGTTCCCAGAATCGTCCCGCCGGACACCCGCGCGGTTCCTGCGGACAGAAGGGCTGCGCCGAAGTGGTGGACGAATTCATGCAGCAATGGCAGCAGCGCCAGTGCTTCACCGAAGTGATGGTGACGCCCAGCGGCTGCATCGGTCCTTGCAGCAAGGGGCCGAACGTCCTCGTCTATCCGGAAGGCATCATGTACAGCAATGTGAGCAAGGCCGATGTCGCCGAGATATTCGACGAACATCTGCTGGGGGGAAAGGTTGTCGAACGTCTGAAAGCGCCTGCGGACATATGGTAATGCTCGCTTCGTGCCAGTTTCCCTTTGAACTCGAGGCGCTGGCCGATCGCATCGTGGCGGCCCTGCAAAAGGAAGCCGACCATTTCAGCGCGACCGGCGCATCGCCGAAGATTGCGCTGGCTGCCTTGCAGGTCACCCGCGTCATCGATCCCGGCAACCAGTTGCCCGGTTACGAAGGCGTGTGGCGCAATGCCCGCAACGACAGGTGCGGTACCTTGACCATCAACAGCGACAACAGCTTTTATGCCGAGTACGATCTGTTCTGTGTGCATCCGCGCGATCCGCGCTGGTTCGTCGAGATGGTCACGGCATGGGGGAACGAGGAATCGTTGCGCAGTGAAGCGACAGTGATTCCGGCAATTTAAGTAAACCGCCGTTCGTGTTGATCCTTCGACTTGGCTCAGGACTAAAGGCAAGTTTGAAACATGAATGGCACCATTGCTTTCGACAGGCTCAGGCCGAACGGCGTTGAAGATCGATTCGGCAAGAAGGAGATATTGATGAGCAGATTTCAGATGGGCGATATGGTCTTCGCCGCGCAGGATCTTTATAACGAATCGATGGAAGATACCGGCGAGAGCAGCATCCCCGGTGTGGCACCTGATGCCTTGCTTGCCGCTGCGGGTACGCGCGGTGTGGTGGTCAACGTCGGCCATGCGCAGGAGATGCCGAACGAGGAGATCTATCTGGTGCGCTTCGAGCTGGATGCCGAAGGCACACTGTCCGAGCCCATCGGTTGTCTGAGCGACGAGCTGACCGGATTAAGTTAGTGGTCATATCAATAATTCAGATGCCGTCATTCCGGCGAAGGCCGGAATCCAGTGTTTTTAATTGACTGGACACCGGTCTGCGCCGGTGTGACGAAATCATGAAGGATTCGTGTTGATGCTCAAAACCCGTGTGGCCACCGTGCTGTCCTATCACACACGCAGCAAACACGCGCTGGACCGTTATGCCGCCGGTCCCGGCACGCTGGACTGGGACGCGCAGCCCAAGGCCTTTCGCGATTGGGACGGCGTACGGCGCATCGCATTGCCGCGCGAAATCGTCGTATCCGATATCCCCTGGGGCGAGCTTCCCGCTCCGCGTCCATCCCTGCCGTTGAACGACGCCAATCTCGGTTCGCTGTTGCGCCTGTGCGTCGCGCTCACCGCCTGGAAAGAATATGGCGGTTCGCGCTGGTCGCTGCGCGCGCATCCCTCGTCCGGCAACCTGCATCCCACCGAGACTTGGCTCATCGCCGCCAACGTGGCCGGTTTGGAGGACGGCTTGTATCACTACCACAATCTGTACCACGGTCTGGAACGGCGGGCGTGGGGAAGTGCCGCGCAGACGACGGGCGCGTGGCTGGGCTTCAGTTCCATCCATTGGCGCGAGGCATGGAAATACGGCGAACGCGCCTTCCGCTATTGCCAACTCGACATGGGCCATGTGCTCGCCGCCGTGAGTTACGCGGCGGTCCTGCACGGCTGGAAGCCGCGCCTGCTGGTGCGCGACACGGCAGACATCGCGCACGCACTGGGTACCGACCGGGCAGAAGATTTTGCGGGAGTGGAAAGCGAAGAGGCGGAAGTGATCGTCGAGCTGCACGCGAGCGACGCAGCCTTGCCGCAAGATTGGAAACAGTGGGAAGGCAAAGCCGGACTCCTCGACGCACACCCTCTCTACCAGTGGCCGGTCATCGAAGAAGTCGCCCATGCCACGCGCGGCAAACCGCCTGTAGCAGAATCAGATTCTACAAATACATCCCCTCCCCCAAGTAGGGGGAGGGTTAGGGAGGGGGTGGAAACGGTGAATCATCGCCAATCCAACCCCCATCCTAGCCTTCCACCCGCAAGGAGTACGCCGCCAGACGCTCGACCTTCGGTCGGTCTTGGCGCAGCCCCTGCATGGGGGAAGGAACAGTTCCGCGCAATGAACGCGAGTGATAACGACATCCGCGCCGCGCAAGTCATCCTGAAACGTCGCAGCGCTCAGTCCTTCGACGGCAGCTCGGAGATGCCGCAAACCCTGTTCAGACAATTGCTGTCCGGCCTGCTGCCCGGCGGTTCGCCGGTATGGGAGTTGTGGTCGCACACGCCGCGCGTGCATCCGGTGATGCTGGTGCACCGCGTCGAAGGTGTCGCCCCCGGCGTGTATGCGCTTCCGCGCAGCGGGAGGGCAAAGGACGCCTTGCGTGCCGCGTTCCGCGAAACGTTCACCTGGCAGGCCGCCGATGCGGAATTGCCGCTGTTCCAGTTGGTCGCCGCACGCGCAGGCAAGACCGCGCGCACCTTGTCCTGCCATCAGGACATCGCCACGCATTGCGCCGTCATCTTCATGATGCTGGCGGAATTCGCCGAACCCGTCGCTGCCGACCCGGCTGCCTATCGTCATCTGCATTGGGAGGCGGGCATGCTGGGGCATGTCATCACGCTTGAAGCGGAAGCCGCCGGCTGGCGCGGCACCGGCATCGGCTGTTTCTTCGACGATGCCGTGCATGAAGTGCTCGGCTTGAAAGACGACCGCTTCCAGGTGGTCTACCACTACGCGGTCGGCATGGCACTGGATGACCCGCGCATCGCGACACTATCCCCCTATGAGGAATGAGAATGAATGACAACCGTTTGAAATGCTGGCTGGTGCAAGCCGGATTCCACGTGAGCGACCCTTTGCCAACCGGCATCAACCGCGCATTGGCCAACGAGACCACGCCGCTGATGTATGCCGCGCGCATCGGCGATATCGACGCGGTGAAAGCCCTGCTGGCGCGCGGCGCCGATCCGGCCATGCTGAATGCCGACCGCAACGGCGCGCTGTGGTTCGCCTGTTTCACCGACAGCCAAGCCTGTGCAGCCGCACTCATCGCGGCGGGCGCGCCGCTCGACAGCCAGAATGTCAACGGGGCTACCGCACTCATCTACTGCGCCTCCGCCGGCAAGACGGCGATGGTGCAACTGTTGCTGGAAGCAGGGGCGGATACCGGATTGATGACGCTGGACGATTTCACCGCGCTGGAGCTGGCATCGAACCCCGCCTGTCTGAGGCTGCTCAAAGCAGCGCGGAGCACGGTCGATGCATGAGCACACCTTCAGCGTAAGCAGCAGCCAGCATCGCGTGCTGGGCAAACAGGTGCGGCTGCAACTGGCCGCCGATTACGTGTTGAAGCTCACCCCCGCCGAAGCTTCCAGCCTGTCATTCGCCCTAGTCGCCGTGCGCAACGGCATCAGCCCAGAGCGCGAGATCTACATGAGCCCGATCGCCAGCGACGGCGCATTCGCGGGAGCGGTGCACGACACGGGCATGAGCATCGCCATGCCGGATGGAACGCTCGAACTGGATTGGGCCAAGGTCGGAAAGTTGGCCGAAATGCTGGCGTCCGAGATTTGATTGGGTAGAATCCGGCCCCGTGCCGCGCAGCTCATCACCTTGTTTGATGCGCGGTTTTATGCCGTTCGCCCTGAGCCCGTCGAAAGGCTCACCATGAACGGAATCAGTCCTGGCAACCTTGGAAATAAAATGATCCGATCAGTGATAAGAATGTTTTTCAGAACCCTGCGCCTGATATTGATGCCCTTCATGTTGCTCTGGGCCAAACTGGCGATGCCCAAAGGTGTGGTGCGCAGCGCAGAGGCACAACGACAGGTCGACCAGCAATGCAGCCAGTTGGCGCTCTACCACTTCAGCACTTGCCCGTTCTGCATCAAGGTGCGACATGAGATGGCCAGGTTGTCATTGCCCATCACCCTGCGCGATGCGCAGCATGACCCCGAACATCGCAAAGCCCTGCTACAGGGCGGCGGCAAGATCCAGACACCGTGCCTGCACATCACCGATGCGCAAGGTCAGGTGCAGTGGATGTATGAGTCGAACGACATCATCCGGTATCTGCAGCAGCGGTTCTCCTGAATCGCTCAGGCTTATTGGTTGTAAGCGGCGCTCAATCTTTCCGAGACGAACTCGGCCCTGGAGGTGGAGTTGTTTTCCTGACCGTGCAGCGCGCACCATGCAGAGAACTCATTGGGGATGATCTGGTATTCGAGTGCGCGTACGCCGGAGCGTTGAAACTCCCTGCGTGCGGCGATGGCCACTGCTTTCCACTTTTCGAATGAATCCTCGAAACATTCCGGGTCTGTTGCGGATGCCTTCACTTGCGCCCAGGTATCCTCGGTGTACCAGGTGACGCCGATGATCATGGCCTGGCTGCGCTTCTTTGCTTTCAGGCGTTGATAGAGTGTCGGTTTTCTCATGAAGTCATTAAACCTTTAACCCGAACTCCGGGGCGATGATCTTCAGCCAGGATTCGAGCCGCGCATCGGTGAGCAGTTTCTGGTTCTCCTGATCCAGCACCAGCCCGACGAATTCGTCGTCCACCAATGCCTTGGAGGAGATGAAGTCGTAATCGTCGGCAGGCCAGTGGCCGACCACCTTCGCACCGCGCGCGATCATGAACTGGTAAATGATGCCCATCGCATCGACGAACTCGTCCGGGTATTTGCTCTGGTCGCCGAGGCCGTATAGCGCAACGCTCTTGCCGGAGAAATCCACATCCTTGAGTCGCGGCAGAAATTCTTCCCAGCCGCCGCCCATGCAGTCGGTGGAGAGTCCCGGCAACTGCCCGCCGCCCAGCGTCGAGGTGCCGAAGATGAGATGCGAATACCCGGCCACCAGTTCGGGCGTGGCCTTGTTGACGTTGAGCGCCTCGGCCATAGTGTCATCGTCGAAACGTTTCTTGATTGCTTTGGCGATGCGCCGGGTGTTGCCGGTGCTGCTGGCAAAGAAAAGGCCGATGCGTGACATGCTGTACTCCTTTTCCGCTATTAAATAGCTTCGTCATTCCCGCGCAGGCGGGAATCCAGTCAATTGGATATTTCCCGCATGGCGGGACTGATCCGATGTTTTGTCCGCTTCGCGGAATGCTTATCTCGGCTGGATTCCCGCCTGCGCGGGAATGACAGTCATGAGGTTTGCCAATACTTAATTACGTTGCCGATTGTCGCGAACCTCACAATCGGCAGCGACAAATCACACCGGTCCGCGACCCGCGCGCTTCAGTTCGACGGTACGTTTCAGCGCTTCGTCGAACGGCACTTTGTCGCCCTTGGGTTTGTAGTCGCCCAGCGCCTTGTACACGGTGATGATCTTTTCCGAGGCGGACTGGCCCTTGAAGTCGCCTTTGTCGAGCGCGGCGATGTCGATCAGTTCGTTCCAGATCAGGCCTTCCTGCATGCCGATGGCGGAGATGGAGAAGCCTTCGAGGTCGATCACCAGCGGTTTGTTGATGTTGACCACGAACAGGATCAGGCGAACATCTGCTGCAAAATCAGCCTTGTAGTAAGCGAGTACTTTGGGCAGGTCGGCCAGGTCGTCGAGGCTGCCGACGTAGAGTTTGATCTTGTCACCCTCGGCCAGCACGATGGTGTTCTTGATGGTGGATACGGGCGGTTTGCGGTGGCCGAGTGCGTCGCCGACCTCGCCCAGTTCCAGCACCAGGTCGCCGCGATAGGCGGCGTAGTTGCCGCTGGCTTCCTTGAAGTTCATATTGAACAGCAGACCTTTTTGCTCGTAGGCGTCGAATAGCATGTTGTGCTCCGTTGTTGATAAGTGATGGAGCCCAGTTTTCAGCAATAACCGTACCAGCGCATGATGGTTTCTCAACCGCCCCGGACTTGGTTACTATGGCGCCATTCCAAGAATTCCACGTGGCCGCAAATGAGCAAAGCCTTCACCCGTGAGACCGATGACGATGGCGACGATGAAGTAGCGTTGCCGCCGATCCCGGCCGGCACCAAGAACTACATCACGCCGGAAGGCTATCGCCGCCTGAAGGCGGAATATATGTACCTGCTGGACGAGGAACGTCCGGCGCTGGTGCAGACCGTGCACTGGGCGGCCTCCAACGGCGACCGCTCCGAGAACGGCGACTATATATATGGCAAGAAGCGCCTGCGCGAGATCGACCGCCGCCTGCGTTTCCTCGCCAAGCGGCTGGAGAATTCCGAAGTGATCGACCCGGCGCAACGCCAGGGCTGCGAGCAGGTCTTCTTCGGCGCGACCGTCACCGTCTGCCACGGCGACGGTACCGAGCGCACCTACAGCATCGTCGGCATCGACGAAGCCAATGCAAGCAAAGGCCACATCAGCTGGGTCTCTCCGCTGGCGCGCACTCTGCTCAAGGCGCGGGCAGACGATGCGGTGGTGTTGCAACTTCCCGAGGGGGTCGACGAGCTGGTGGTGGTCGAGGTGGTGTACCGGCACATCGAGCTGTAACCGATTCTTTTCTTTCCCTGCAATATTTCCGCCCGTGATCCGTCTTAACAAGTATGGATACGACGCTGACAGCCAAGGCATTTATGGCCGAACAGGATAAACGCATCACCGAAACCATTTCGCGCGAGCGCGGGCGGCTGCGGAATTTCATCCGGCGGCGGGTGTCAGACTCAGGCGAAGCCGAAGATATTCTGCAGGATGTGCTGTTCGAGTTCGTGCAGGCTTATCGTCTGCCCGAGCCGGTCGAGCAGGTCGGTGCGTGGCTGTTCCGCGTGGCACGCAACCGCATCATCGACCGCTTTCGCAAGAAGCGCGAAGTGCAGTTGCCGGAAACGGCAGGCGAGGGCGGTGACGAGTACTGGCTTGGCGATGTGCTGCCGTCGCAGGATGCCGGGCCGGAAGCGGCTTACGCGCGGGGAGTGCTGCTGGATGTGCTGAATGCCGCGCTCGACGAGTTGCCGAAGGCTCAGCGCGACGTATTCATCGCCCACGAGCTGGAAGGGCGCGGCTTCAAGGAGTTGGCGACGGAAAGCGGCACGGCCGTCAACACCTTGCTGGCGCGCAAACGTTACGCGGTGCTGCATTTGCGGGCGCGTCTGCAAACGTTGTACGACGAATTCGATTTGTGAAGGAGAGCTGAAATGTGCATGAACTACTGTAAATCCAATTGCTGGAAGATCGTGGTGCTGGTGATTGCCGGTATCGCTGTGCTGGGCTGGGTGGTGATGGCCTTGTGGAACTGGTTGGTGCCCGTGCTGTTCGTCAGCGGGCAGGAGATCACCTATGTGCAGGCGCTGGGCGTGCTGTTGTTGAGCAAGATTCTGTTCGGCGGCTTCCGCGGGCATTGCGGACCCGGCAAGTGGCATCAGCATCGCTGGGAGAAAATGACGCCGGAAGAGCGCGAGAAGTTCAAGAGCGGCATGCGCGGCTGCTGCGGAACGAGTGAAACGGATGAGGCTGAAAAGAAGGAGTAATCCGTCTCGATAAGGGAGTCCGGTATCCCAGCCGGAGCTCCCCCGGTATCCCCGTGCAGGGGATTATTTTTGGCTACGACTTAATTCAGACGATTGACTAAATCAAATGACTGAATTACCGTACCCTACCTTTTACGTTTCCGGGCTGGATCATGATCGCCAAAAAAGAAACCCGCTGCCTGTTGCTGCAAACCGCACAGCGCCTGCTCGGCCATCAGCCGACCACGCAGGAAGAGACGCGCTGGCGCCTGTTGCAGGCGGCGACCGAAGTGTTCGCCGAGGTCGGCTACCATGCCGCCACCACGCGCGAGATTTGCAAACGTGCCCAGGTCAATCTGGCCTCCATCCATTATTACTACGGCGACAAGGCGGAGTTGTATCGCGAGGTGTTTCGCCTGCCTTTTTTGAGCGAATGCAACACCTTTTCCTCGCTTGATATCGCAACGGTTTCGCTGGAAGAGGGACTGCGCGTTTTCTATCAATGGTTCTTTCCGCCGGTTGCCGAAGAAGATCCGATGCTGAAACTGTTCATGCGCCTGCATGCGCGCGAAGAAGCCGAACCCGGCGGGGTGCTGGGCGATGCCATGTTGCAGGCGTTGCGTCCCAACCACGACAAATTGCAAGCCTTGCTGTGCCGCGAGTTCGGGCTGAAGAAAGCGGATGTCGACGTGGATCGGCTGACTTTTTCGCTGCTCGGCCAGGCAACCGTGTATTTCCACAACCGCGCCGCGCTCGATCATTTCTCGCCCAACCTGCTCAACGGCCAGAAGGCGCAAGAGACCCTGGTCGAGCGGCTGGTCGGATATGCCGTCGCCATCATTGAATCCGAACGCAAGCGGCGGACAAAGGCGAAGAAGTAGGCGCGCCATCCATTTGCAGTACGCAAGAAAAAAACAAGCAGTGTTTTGAAAGGAATACACCAATGAACAAGAATATCCTGTCCAATCGACTGGTTCACAAGATCGCCCTGTCCGGCCTGGTGCTGGCGGGGGCCGCGTTGTGGCTGATGCCGCACGGCGCGGCGGAACAGCAGACAGTTTCGACCAGTCGTCCCGCACTGACCGTGCGCACCACGACGTTGCAGGCCGACAAATGGTCGCGCACGCTGGCGGCGAACGGCAGCATCCTGCCCTGGCAGGAGGCCATCATCAGTGCACAGATACAGGGGCTGCGGATATCGGAAGTGAAGGTCAGCATCGGCGACCATGTGCAGCAGGGCGATGTGCTGGTGACGCTGGACAACTTCGCGCGCATCGGCAGCGACACTTCCGAACGCACCGCGCAGGGCCGCATCGTGGCGCCGGATTCCGGCGTCATCTCGGCGGCGAATGCCAATGTCGGTTCCATGGCGCAACCCGGTGTGGAACTGTTCCGTCTGATCCGCAAAGGCCGTCTGGAATGGCGCGCCGATCTCACCGCCGATGAGCTGATGCTGATCCGCAGAGGCATGAGCGCGGAGATCGTCGTCGGCGAAGGGCGTGTCATCCGCGGCACGGTGCGCGCGATCTCGCCGTCGGTGGATGCGCAGACCCGTTACGGTTATGCGCTGGTCACCTTGCCGGACAGCAGCGGCATCATCGCCGGCGCCTTCGCGCGCGGCACTTTCGATATCAGCGGCGGCAAGAAGAGTCTGCAGTCGCTTCCGCAGTCCGCCGTCATGCAGCGCGGCAACAAGAGCTATGTGCTGGTCGTGGGCGCGGACAGCCGTGTGCAGGAACGCGCGGTGATCGTGGGGCAGCGCAACGGTGACCGCATCGAGATCAAACAGGGATTGAAAGCGAACGAGGCCGTCGTCGAGAGCGGCGGCCCGTTCCTGACCGAAGGTGACCTCGTTCAGGTCGTGAAAGGTTAAGCAAAATGAACGTCTCATCTTGGTCCATCCGTAATCCGACCCCGGCGATCCTCGCCTTCATCATGCTCACGCTGATGGGCATCATGGGCTTCCGCGCCATGAAGATCCAGCAGTTCCCCGATATCGACCTGCCGACGGTGACGGTGACGGCCTCCTTGCCCGGCGCATCGCCGGTGCAGATGGAGACCGAGGTGGCGCGCAAGCTGGAGAATTCGCTCGCCAATACACAGGGACTCAAGCACCTGTACACCAAGGTGCAGGACGGATCGGTGATCATCACCGCCGAATTCCGTCTGGAGAAGGACACGCAGGAAGCCGTGGAAGACGTGCGCTCGGCGATCACGCGGGTGCGCTCCGATTTGCCGAAGGATCTGCGCGATCCCATCGTCGCCAAGATGGAACTCAGCGGCATGCCCATCCTGACCTACACCATCGCCTCACAGGGCATGAGCGACGAGGAAGTGTCGTGGTTCGTCGATAACACCGTGACCAAGTCGCTGCTGTCGGTGCGCGGCGTCGGGGCGGTGAGCCGCGTCGGCGGCGTCACCCGCCAGATCAGCGTCGAGCTCGATCCGGCCAAATTGCTGGCCTTGAATGCGACGGCCTCGGAAGTGTCGCAACAACTGCGCCTGATCCAGCAGGAAGCCTCCGGCGGCCGCGCGGATATCGGCGGCATGGAACAATCGGTGCGCACCATCGCGACGGTGCGGACGGCGGAAGATATCGCCGCGATCGAGATCGGCCTGTCCGACGGGCGCCATGTGCGTCTCGATCAGGTGGCTTATGTCAGCGACACCGTGGCGGAGCGGCGTAGCGCGGCGCTGCTGAATGGCCGCGAAGTGGTCGGCTTCGAGATCACCCGTTCGCGCGGTTACGGCGAGATCGATGTGGCCGAGGGTGTCGTAAAAGTGCTGGAGCGCTTGAAGGTCGAGCGACCCGATATCGTGATCACCGAGGCTTTCAATTTCGTCGATCCGGTGGAAGAGAACTATGTCGGTTCGATGAACCTGCTGTACGAAGGCGCGGCGCTGGCGGTGCTGGTGGTGTTCGTTTTCCTGCGCAACCTGCGCGCCACCATCGTGGCGGCGACGGCGTTGCCGCTGGCGGTGATCCCCACCTTCGCCGTGATGTATCTGTTCGGATTTTCCATCAACGTGGTGACCCTGTTGTCGCTGTCGCTGGTGGTGGGCGTGCTGGTGGACGATGCCATCGTCGAGATCGAGAACATCATGCGCCATCTGGAGATGGGCAAGACGCCGTACCAGGCGGCGATGGAGGCGGCCGACGAGATCGGGCTGGCGGTGATCGCCACCACCTTCACGCTGGTTGCGGTGTTCCTGCCGACCGCATTCATGGGCGGCATCCCCGGCAAGTTCTTCGTGCAGTTCGGCTGGACCGCCGCCATTGCGGTGCTGTTCTCGCTGGTGGTCGCGCGCATGCTGACGCCGATGATGTCGGCCTATTTCCTCAAGCCGCGCGTCTCGCATGAATTGCCGGGATGGTTGGAGTTGTACCTGAAATGGGCGACTTATTGCCTGAACAATCGTATCAAGACGCTATTAGGTGCAGCGGTGTTCTTCTTCGGTTCGTTCATGCTGGTGCCGCTGTTGCCGACGGGCTTCGTGCCGCCGGACGACATGTCGCAATCGCAGGTGACGCTGAATTTGCCGCCGGGTAGCACCTTCGAGCAGACCTACCGTGCCGCCGAACAGGCGCGCGAGATCGTGGCGCACAATCCCAACGTGACGCTGATCTACACCGCCATCGGCGGCGGCAGCGCGGGCGGCGACCCGTTCGCACCCGGCGGCGCCAGCGATGTGCGCAAGGCGACATTGACCCTGAATTTCACGCGCCGCCAGGACCGGGATATCAGCAAGCAGGATATCGAATCGCAATTGCGCGATGCCCTCACCGTCCTTCCCGGCGTGCGGGTAAAAGTCGGCCTCGGCGCGTCGAGCGAGAAATATGTGCTGGTGCTGGCCGGCGAGGACGGGCAGGTGCTGGCGGACCACGCGCAGAAAGTGGCGCGCGAGCTGCGCACCATTCCCGGCATCGGCAACGTCACCTCGACTTCGAGCCTGGTGCGTCCCGAACTGGTGGTGCGTCCCGACTTCGCCCGTGCGGCCGATCTGGGTGTGACCTCGGCGGCCATCGCCGACACGCTGCGCGTTGCCACGGCGGGCGATTACGACCAGGCGCTGGCGAAGCTCAATCTGTCCGACCGGCAGATTCCGGTGATGGTGAAATTGCGCGCCGATGCGCGGCAGGATATCGAGCTGCTGTCGCGTCTGGTGGTGCAGGGTTCGCACGGCCCGGTGATGCTGGGCAGTGTGGCGAACCTGAGCATCGAAAGCGGCCCGGCCGAGATCGACCGCTACGACCGCATGCGCAACATCAACTTCGAGATCGAGCTGAACCAGCAGCCGCTGGGCGAAGTGGAGGCGCAAGCCATCGCGTTGCCCAGTCTCAAGGAGTTGCCGCCCGGAGTGATCCGCACCTCGGTGGGCGACGCCGAGGCGATGGCCGACCTGTTCGACAGCTTCGCGCTGGCGATGCTGACCGGCGTGCTGTGCATCTATGTGGTGCTGGTGTTGCTGTTCAAGGACTTCATGCAACCGGCCACCATCCTGGCCGCGCTGGTGCTGTCGGTGCCGGGCGCGTTCCTGGCGCTGTTCGTTACGCACACGGCCTTGTCCATGCCGTCCATGATCGGCCTCATCATGCTAATGGGCATCGCCACCAAGAACTCCATCCTGCTGGTGGAATACGCCATCGTGTCGCGGCGCGAACGCGGCATGAACCGTGCCGAAGCCTTGCTCGATGCGTGCAAGAAACGCGCGCGCCCCATCGTGATGACGACGCTGGCGATGGGCGCGGGCATGCTGCCGGTGGCGCTGGGGATCGGCGTCGACCCGAGCTTTCGCTCGCCGATGGCCATCGTGGTGATCGGCGGTCTGATCACTTCGACCTTCCTGAGTCTGCTGGTGATCCCGGTGGTGTTCACCTATGTGGACGACTGGATCGAGTGGGCGCTGGCCAAGGTCAAGAAACTCAGACACGCGCACGCTTAAGGCATATTCGAACAATGGAGAACATGATGAAACATACCAGGATCACGATGGGCGTATTGCTCGCCCTCGGCATCAGCCCGCAGGCGCAGGCAGCCGACCTCCTCGAACTCTACCGCGCCGCGCAGAGCCAGGACGCCACCTTCGGCGCCGCCCGCGCCGCGCGCGACGCCGGCCAGGAAAAGCTCACCCAGGGCCGCGCCCTCATGCTGCCCAGCGTCAATCTGACCGCCAACACCACCCAGAACGACGTCCACACCGTCCTGCCCGTCGATTCGACCAAAAAATACAACAGCCACGGCTACACCGTCAGCCTCGTCCAACCCCTGTTCCGCGAACAGAACTGGGCCCTGTACACCGAATCCGAACTGCAGGTCGCCCAGAGCGAAGCCCAGTTCAGACTGGCCGAACAGGACCTGGTCCTGCGCGTCGCGCAAGCCTACTTCGACGTGCTCATCGCCCAGGACAGCGTCCAGCTGGCTGCCGCGCAGAAGACCGCCATCGCCCAGCAGCTCGAACAGGCCAAGCGCAACTTCGAGGTCGGCACCGCCACCATCACCGACACCCACGAAGCCCAGGCCAGATACGACCTCATCGTCGCCCAGGAGATCGCCGCCCAGAGCACCCTCGAGATCAAACGCCGCAGCCTGCAACAAGTCATCAACGCCGATCCCGGCCAACTCAACGCCCTGGGCAAGGAACTCAAACTCGAGACCCCGCAACCGGCCAGCGTCGACCAGTGGGTCGAAGATGCCCGCCGCGGCAACCCCCAGCTCGCCATCGCCCGGGCCGGCGCCGAACTGGCCGACAAGGAAGTCGACCGCAACCGCGGCGGCCACCTGCCCACCCGCTGTTCCAGGGCGGCGCCACCCAGTCCAAATGGCGCGAAGCCGACGCCAACCGCACGCGCGCCAACCAAGAACTGGAGAACGCCCGCCGCAACGTCGAAGTGCAGACCCGCCAGGCTTACCTCGGTGTGGTGAACGGCATCGCCCAGGTGCAGGCACTGCAACAGGCGCTGAAGTCGAGCGAGAGCCTGCTGGAAGCCAGCAAGCTCGGACATGAAGTCGGAGTGCGCACCAACCTGGATGTGTTGAACGCCCAGCAACAGGCTTATGCCACACGCCGCGACCTGTATCAGGCGGAGTACAACTACCTGCTGAGCCAGTTACGGCTGAAGGCGGCGGTGGGCGGGCTGGTGGAAGAGGATGTGGGCAGGGTCAATCGGGCGCTGCATTGAAGTGGGCTGGATAGGGGGTGGGAGGCTTCCGGCTGGTTCGCGGAAGTGGTGATTGATCCTGTGCGCAGCAGTCAATCCTCCTGCACCACCGCATACAGTTTCAATCTCAGGTCGCTCATCCATTTGCATCCCATACTGGCCCCCTGCTGTTGCGCACAGACTTCGATGTCTTCAGGCCACAGTCGCGCCACCTCCGAGATCAATGACTTGAATTGCCAGATCGCTTCGTCAAGCAGTGGGGCGTAATCCGGCAGGCAGTCCGGATCTTCGGTCATGATCTGTATCAGGCTTTCCGGGTCTCGCGGATCGAAGCCGGCGGAAAGCAGATCCAGCCTCAGGGCGGCCATTCTTTTTGTGACAAAGGCGATGATCATGTCACTGACGGCGGAATCTGCGTATTGGTCGAAATCCGCGAACAGTGTAGCGATCAGTTTTACTTTGGCGACCATCAGGTCCGGGTCGAACTCCTTGCCGGGGCCTTCATATCCGGTTTTGTCGCGCAGGATATTCAGGTGTCCGATCAGTCCCGGGCCATATTGTTTTGCGTTGAGCTTGAGCATCACCTCCAGCTTCTTCCACTGACCGATCGGGTGGTCGGGATCGAATGCTTTGGCAGCCAGCTCGGCGATAGCCAGAATCTGCCCGTAGCGGGTGATCTTGTCGCCGTGCATCCCACGTGGATAACCCCGGCCATCCATTCTTTCGTGATGCTCGAGCACGGCTTCGGCAATGTGCCTATTCAATTCCGGGAACTCGCACAGCAGCAGATAGGCGGTCAGGGGGTGGGCATAAAGATGGCGCCGCTCCTCGTTTGTCATTTTGTGCGAAGGCTCCAGCATCCTGGGGTCGATGTGCAGCAGGCCGATATCGTGAAACAAGGCTGCCATGGCGACCCATTCTTCTTCATGCAGGCTCATCTGATCACAGTGGGCAAGGTAGATACTCATCACTGCGAGCAACAGACTGTGGTCGTAGACGCGGCGAAACTTTTCGCGAGCCACGGTCAGTTTGAAAGCGAGCGGTCCTGGAAGGTTGATGCCGAGGAATATTTGCTCATACGGTCTGGCCTCGTTGATCTTGGACATCATCGCCTGCAGCCGCTCATTCTTGCCTGATAATTCGAGAATGTCGGACAGTATGGATTTGTTATCCAGCGCATTTTCTATCGTGACCGCCATTTCCAGCGAGGGGAACAACTTGTGCTTGACCAGTCGCTCATATAGCTCACTGGTGATGTGCACTCCACTTGTGACCAATTTCATGCCGCTATTCGAATAGATATCGCGGCTGGTGATGATCTTCCTGGTGTCCCCCAGTTCGGTCACAGACTTGATGAAATGCTCGTTATTCGACTGAGGCGTGATCTGATTCATGGTTGGATTGTATCTCTGCTACGGTTGAATGGGAGGCAGCAAGCTACCGATCTCGCCAGAGTGCCTTGAGGTAGATCGCGCGTTGCGGCACAACCGGCAGGGTGGGCATGTAATCGGGATGGAACTGGATCTCCTGCTTCGACAGCAGGTTCTGGAAAGTGAGCGAAAGTTCCAGCGACTCGTTCACCTGTTCGGCAAAACGCAGATCCAGTTCGGTGCGCGCGGCGACCGGTGTCATCGCCGAGGTGCCGCCGTAATCGCTGGCGTGCGCCAGGCCGCCGATGCGGCGCAGCCAGAGATCGAACTGGCGGTCGGCAGTGAGGTTGTAGGAGGAACGCAGCGATCCCTGGTATTTCGGGCTGCTGCCGTACAGCAGCGTGTTGGGGGCGTGGGTCGTGTTTGTGCCTGCGTCGACCCACATGCGCGATGCGTTAAGTTGCAGACGCCAAGCGGTCAGCGGGTTCCATTCGGTGGAGAGTTCCACACCGCGCGTGCGCACCGGCAGTGCGTTGCCGTACAGGTGGGTTTGGCAAAGCCCCGGTCCGGCGAGGCCGAAGTTGGCGAGTGCGGCGGTACAGGCCGGATCGACCGCGAACGGCAAGCCGGGAATCGTGCCAGCTGCTGCATTGGCGGCCATGGATGTGCCGAGCATGCCGAATACGCCCTCGTATTTGCTCACATAGCCGGTCAGGTCGGAATAGACAGTCGGCGTCCATTGTGCGCGGTGGCCGAGTTCGAGGGTGCGCCCCCTCTCGTTGCCGAAGCCGGTTTGTTCGGGCGGCGCGGCATAGACCAGTACCGGCAACGTACCGGGGCCGGAAGCCGGGATGGCCACTGCATAGGCCCCCATCGTGCGTTGCACCACGCTGGGTGACCGCACCGTCTTCGACCAGGACAGCCAGAACGAATGCTGTTCGCTCGGCGTCCACAACGCGCGCACGGAAGGTTGTGGCGAGGTGCCGCCGAAGGTCTGCCGTTCGACGCGGATACCGGCCTGCACGGTGAAAGTGCGCGGCACCAGTGTCAATTCGTCCTGGGCGAACAGGCTGGTCAGGTTGACGGTGGTGTCTGTGCTGGATGCGGTCAGGAAGCCGCCGGATTGCATGTGGTTCTGGTGCTCGGTCTGGCGCCAGTTGCCGCCCCAGACGATGTCATGCGACTCGCCCAGCGGGAAGCGGTGCTGGGCGTCCATATCGAAGGTGGTGTGCTTGTCGCTGGCGCCGGGAACATCGCCCTGGAATTTTTCGAAATAGGTCTGCACGCGCATTTCGCCGCCGCCATCGGTGGTCTGTTCGAAGCGGCCGAGCAGTTCGCCGCCGTTCCTTCTGGAAGAGAAGGGTGTAAGCCGTGTCGCGCCGTACCGTGTCGCATCGTACATCGCTGCCGGATCGAAGGTGGGGATCAGCCAGGTCTCGTCCGAGTGAGAGTCGAACACGCGGCCGCTGAAGAACCAGCGCGCATCAATGCCGTCCGGCCGGTCGTAACGGAAGGTCAGCGAGGTGTCGTTCCAGTAGTCCTGCGCCGCTTTGCCGCTGGCTTCCTTGCCGCCGTCGCGCCGCTGTTCGTTGATGGTGACGCGGAAGGCAGAACCGTCCTCGGCTTTGATACCGTAGCGCAAAGCCATCCCCGCTTTGCCGCTCTCGCTGCCCGCATGGGTATCGACCAGCCAGCCGCCGGTGTCCTGCGCTCGTTTGGTGATGATATTGATGACGCCGTTGACCGCATTCGAGCCCCAAGCCAGACCTGCCGAGCCGCGGATGACCTCGATGCGGCTGATCTCTTCAAGCGGCAGGTTCTCTGCTTCCCAGATCACGCCGCCGTAGAGCGAGCTGTAGATCGAGCGGCCATCGACCAGCACCAGCAGCTTGTTGGCCATGCGTCCGTTGAAGCCGCGGATGGACACGGCGAACTTGTTGTTGCCCAGGCGGGCGACTTCGACGCCGGGGGCGAGGTGCAGCACTTCGGGGATGGACAGGGCGCCGGAACGTTTGATGTCGGATGCCGAGATGACAAAGACGGCGGCTGCAGTATTGGAAACGGCCTGGCTCTTGCGCGATGCCGATTCGACGCCGACCTTCATCAAGTCGCCCAGATTGAGCTCCGGCCAGGTTTCTTCGTCGGCGAACGATGTGACAGTGTAGCTTGCAGCAGCCAGCAGGCTGCTCAATACAGCAATGGACAGTGGATTGTTACGCATACCGCTCCCCGATGATCTTGAGATTCTTATTCAGGTATGAGCTGCGCTCAACCATCGAAGCTTATCGGCGCATTATTCCATATCATCAGGGTGTGGTGCGATAGTCAATGCTCCCTTGCGTTCCAGTACGGCGGCGAAGAAGCCGTCGGTGTTGTGCAGTTGCGGCGTGAGCTGCAGGTAATCGCCCGTCTCCAGTGCGATCTTGTGCTGGGCCAGTACTTCACCTGCGGGGACCAGCGCGAAGTCGGGATGGGCGGAGAGGAATGCCTGCACGATGGCCTGGTTCTCCTCGTGCAGCAGGCTGCAGGTGGCATACACCAGGCGTCCGCCCTGTTTCAGCAGACGCGCGGCCGAAGTCAGGATCGCCGCCTGTTTCCCGTTCAGCTCGGCCACGCTTTGCACGGATTGGCGGAACTTGAGGTCGGGATTCCGGCGCAGCGTACCCAGGCCGCTGCACGGTGCGTCCACCAGCACACGGTCGATCTTGCCGGCCAGACGTTTTACCTTGCTGTCGTTCTCGTGGGCGATGAGTTGCGGTTGCACGTTGGAAAGGCCGGAACGCTTCAAACGCGGTTTCAGGTTGGTCAGGCGCTTTTCCGAAATATCCCAGGCATACAGACGGCCCTGCGAGTTCATCAGCGCACCCAGCATCAGCGTCTTGCCGCCGGCACCCGCGCAGAAATCCACCACCATGTCGTTGCGCTTCGGCGCCACCAGCAAGCCGAGCAATTGGCTGCCTTCGTCCTGCACCTCGAACTTGCCGGTGAGGAACAGCGCGTGTTTGTTCAGCGCGGGTTTGTATTTGAGGCGGATGCCCATCGGCGAATAAGGTGTGGCCTGCGCATCCATGCCTTCGGCCTGCAACGATTGCAACACCTCGTCGCGTCCGGCGAGCAGGGTGTTCACACGCAGGTCGAGCGGGGCGGGCTGCTGCATGGAGCGGCCCAGTTCGAGAATTTCCGCATCGCTGTGTTGCGGACGCAGTTTCTCAACGATCCATTCCGGCAGTTCGGCCTGGATGCTCAGCGGCAACTCTTTCATGTCGATGCTCTTTACCTTGCCCAGCCATTCCGCTTCCTTGGGCTTGAGCAGCGGCTCCAGTTCGCGCAGGTTGTAGCCGCCGAACTTGACCCAGTAAGCCAGGGTGATACGCCTTGCGGAGGCCAATCCCTTGTCGTCGATTGTGCAGGCATGATCCAGGAACAGGCGATGGCGCAACACGCCGAACAGCGTTTCGGCCACCAGCGAACGTTCGTTGGAGCCGATGCGTTCGGCCTGGAAGAAATGGCGCAGCACGGCATCCGCCGGATGTTCCATCTTCAGGGCGGCGCGCAGGGCTTGCATGACCAGGTCCAGACGGTATTCAGTTAACAGCATCGCTTCTTACTCCTTCTTCTTCCGACACGCGGATGTCGGTGATGACAGCCTCGCCGGTGACTTCACCGTTCTTTTCAATGAAACGCATCTTGACCGGGAACAGGCGGTATTCCCGCGCCAGCCAGATGTCCAGCCCTTCTTCGTTGGGGGCATGCATCTTGTGCAGCCGCACGGTCAATAATCTTCCGAGCGGCGTGTCGATCTCTTCTTCGGTGTCGATCTCGAATTCGTAGCGCTCGATCTTTCTGCCGTTGCTGACCGAGACCGCGACCATTTCGGTGTGCGCCATAGGCGGGAACTGGTACATGACGCTCAGGATATCCAGCGTGTCCGGCGGCAGTACCACTTCGTTGCCGGTGGTGAAACGGGCGACCTGCGCGGCATGGTCGAACTCGGCCGTATAGCGCAGGGTGGTGAGCTTGTCTTTGCGCTGTTCGAAGAACTGGTCCGGTTGCAGGCCGTGTTTGCCGTAACTGCCGCTGCTGTATTGAGTGAGCTCGTAACTTTTGAACAATCTGGCCAGTCCGACGGTCTGCGTCACCGCATGCAATATATAGTGTCCATCGTCGATCTCCAATGTGTGGACAGCCTTGCCGACGCGGAGTCCGCCAATTCCCTTGTTTACGCCGAAGGTGAGTTGCGCGCGCTTGGGCAAGGGCGGGCGCTCTACTTCATTGTCTGCTTCCGAGGCGAGTGTTTCCGTCTCGGCAGGCACGCTCGTAGCGACAGGAGCGCTGGCGGCTTGTGCGGCATCCTGCGGAGGTTGCGGCTGCTCTTCTGCCTGCGGTGCCGGTTCGGGGGCGGGTTTTGGCGCGGCAGTTTTGCGTTTTGGTTTTGCCGGGGCGGCGGGCAGAGCTTCCAGTTTTGCGACCAGTGGCGGTAAAGATGATTTGAACTGCGGCAGTTGGATGTTAGGCCCCCAAAGCGCCAGCGCATGCACCAGAAACGAGACGCCGACGGCGAAACTGATGCGGCGCGATGGCGTGTCCAGCCTGAGCTTCACTGGGTGACGCTCAAGGCAGTGAGGACTTGCGTCAGTTTGTCGCCGTTGTCCTCGGTCAACACGATCTTGCAGGGGAAGTTGCCGTTCTCGGTCGACAGCCACATCTCGGTCTTCCAAGCCGTGTCCTGCGGTGCTGTACTCAGATACAGCGTTTCCAGCGTACCCAGCGGAACGGTCTGCGTCTGTCTTGGGTGAACCAGGTATTGCCGCGTATCGATCTTGCTGCCGTTGGTGATATGCATGGTCACTTCCTTGCGGTCACTCAGGAAAGAAACGTAACGGAACTGGTATTGCACGCTCAGGCGATCCTGGGTGCCTGGGGGGAGCGGTTCGAAACGTTGCCCGTAGCGGTCGCTGACCATCAGGGTGGACAGACGCCAATCGAAATCCGCCTCGGTGTTCTTGAGCGTTTCCTGCGAACGTTTGTAAATGAAGTGCAGCGGGCGCAGACCTTGTTTGGTGATCTCGCCTTCGCTGATGACCTGCAGCGTATCCGGCTTGAACAGCGCCAGCAGACCGACCGGCTTGGTGATGCTCTCGATGCGGTACTGGTTGCCGGTGCGGGTGAAGCGTTCCGTTATCTCGGCGATCTTGATCCCTTTGGTCGACACATCGTAACTGGCCTCGATGCGTGCAGGCGGGGCGGCGAACAGCGCGGGCGCGATACAACACAACAGCAGGGCGACGAGCGGGCGCACGGCTTATTCCAGACCGGGAGAGATCAGTGATGTGCCGGGCTGCTCCAGCCGGTCGCTGGCGACACGGCCATTCCCGTCCAGCCATACCTGATCGAGGCACAACCAGCGCACGGCTTGCGGGTAGATGCGATGTTCCTCGCGCAATACGCGGGCAGCCAGAGTTTGCGCCGTGTCTGCACGCAGCACCGGCACTGCCGCCTGGATGATGATGGGGCCGTGGTCGAGTGTGGGCGTGACGAAATGTACCGTGCAGCCGTGGATCTTGATACCGTCCTGCAAGGCGCGTGCATGCGTGTCGATACCGGGATAGGCGGGCAGCAACGAAGGGTGGATGTTGATGAGTCTTCCGCGATAACGTTCGACGAAACCGTCGGTGAGGATGCGCATGAATCCGGCCAGCACCACGAAGTCGGCCGAGTAGCCGTCGATGGCTTTGGCCAGTGCCGCGTCGAAGGTCGCGCGGTCGGCAAAGTCCTTGTGCGACACCACGGCGGTGGCAATGCCATGCGACTTGGCGATCTCCAAGCCCTGAGCGTCGGCGCGGTTGCTGATGACCGCCGCGATCTCACATGGCAGCTTCGTCTCCAGCAGCGCCTGCATGTTGCTGCCGCGACCGGAGATGAGGATGACGATGCGTTTCACGGCTCAGCGTACTTGCGTCTGGTGCTCGTCGCCCTTGCGTGTGCGGATGACGCCGATGCGCGACACGGTCTCGCCGACCGATTGCAGGTGCCTGATTGCCGCATCCGCATCCTGGGCGGCAACCACGACGACCATGCCGATGCCGCAGTTGAAAGTACGGAACATCTCCTGCGCTTCGACGTTGCCGCCTTCGCGCAGCCAGTGGAACAGCTTGGGCATCTGCCAGGTCTTGCTGTCGATGTCGGCGACGACATTTTGTGGCAATACGCGCGGCACGTTCTCGGTGATGCCGCCGCCGGTGATATGCGCCATGCCTTTGACGGTGAGCTGCTGCATCAGGCTCAGCATCGGTTTCACGTACAGGCGGGTGGGGGCCATGATGCAGTCGGCCAGCGAGCGCTCGCCGTCGAATTTTGCGTTCAGGTCGGGCTTGCTGCGTTCGATGATCTTGCGCACCAAAGAGTAGCCGTTGGAGTGAGCGCCGTTGGAGGCCAGCCCCAGCACCACATCGCCAGCGACGATATGCTCGCCGGTGATGATCTTGGATTTTTCCACCACGCCCACCGCGAAGCCGGCGAGGTCGTATTCGCCCACCGGGTACATGCCGGGCATTTCGGCGGTCTCGCCGCCGATCAGCGCGCAACCGGATTGTTCGCAGCCGGAAGCGATGCCCTTGATGACTTCGGTGGCGGCGGGTACGTCGAGCTTGCCGCAGGCGAAATAGTCGAGGAAGAACAGCGGTTCGGCGCCCTGCACCAGGATGTCGTTCACGCTCATGGCGACGAGGTCGATACCGACGGTGTCGTGGCGGTTCAACTCGAACGCCAGTTTGAGCTTGGTGCCGACGCCATCAGTGCCGGACACCAGCACGGGTTCGTTATATTTCTTCGAGATCTCGACCAGACCGCCGAAACCGCCGATGCCGGACAGGACTTCGGGGCGCATGGTGCGCTTGGCAAAAGGCTTGATGTTCTCGACCAGTTGGTCGCCCGCGTCGATATCGACGCCCGCATCGCGGTAGGACAGGCTGTTGGAGGGGGTGCTCAAGTTGAGTTCTCGCTTTCTAAAAGGTAAAGTGCATCAAATTTTCCAACTGCGGATTTTACCTGAAATGACTCCCGAACGCTTCGTGGCACTGTATTGGCTGGCCGCGGCGGCAGCTTTGGCCTGGCTGTTGTATCTGCTCGACCCTGTACTTACGCCGTTCCTGGCGGCGGGCATCCTGTCGTATATCCTGCAGCCGCTGGTCGCGCGCTCGGCCAAATGGCGGTTCATGTCGCGCACCTCGGCCACGGCGCTGGTGATGACGATGCTATTTGCCGCCATGGTCGCGCTGCTGTTGATCCTGTTGCCACTGTTGCGCTACGAGTCGGGCATGCTGATGACCAAATTGCCGGAGTTGCTGGATATCGTCCGCCAGCGGTTGTTGCCTTTGCTGGAACAGTACTTGGGCGTCACCGTGCAATGGGATGTGGCGACCTTCAAGGAGTTGCTGAGCGAACACTGGCAGAATGCGGGCGGTGTCTCGGCCAGCCTGCTGCCCTGGTTGAGCAGCAGCGGCTCGACCTTGATCGCGGTAGTGATGAACCTGCTGCTGATCCCGCTGGTGATGTTCTACCTGTTGCGCGACTGGCCGCAGTTGCTGGAACGCATCGACGGCATCATTCCGCGCCGCTGGCATGCCAAGACGGTGGAGATCACCGGCGAGGTGGACGTGGTCCTGGCCGAGTTCCTGCGCGGACAGTTGTCGGTGATGGTACTGATGAGCGTGTTCTACGCGCTCGCACTGATGCTGACCGGGATGCAATTCGCCCTGCCCATCGGCATCGTGAGCGGCATGCTGGTGTTCGTGCCCTATCTGGGGGCGATCATCGGCCTGACGCTGGCGACCATGGTCGCCCTGACGCAGTTCGATTCCTTCACTGGCATGCTGCTGGTGTGGGGCGTATTCGCCGCCGGCCAGTTGCTGGAAGGTGTCGTGGTCACGCCCAAGCTGGTCGGCGACCGCATCGGCCTGCACCCGCTGGGGGTGATCTTCGCGTTACTCGCTTTCGGGCAGTTGTTCGGTTTCTTCGGCGTGCTGTTGGCTTTGCCGATCTCCGCGATGCTGCTGGTCGGATTGCGCCATTTCAAAGGCTGGTATCTGACCAGCGCCTTATACCGCAAGTGATATGACCCAATTATTGCTGGGTATCGCACCCGAGTGGACTCCCACCCTGGATAACTTCGTGGCCGGACGCAACGCTGAACTGCTTTCCGCTTTGCGCCATGCACTGACTGCGAATCAGGGGGAACGGGGGGTGTATATCTGGGGTGATGCAGGGGCGGGCAAGAGTCACCTGCTGCAGGCGGCGGTCGGCACGGCGAGGGCGGCCGGCCTGGCGGCTGCCTACGGTTGCGGCGAAGTGCCGGAAACTGCGCAGGTGGTGGCGGTGGATGACGTGGAGAAACTGGATGCCGCTGCGCAGGTCGAATTATTCGCGCTCTACAATCGCCAGCGGGAAAGCGGCGGGATGTTGCTGGTGAGCGGCGCGCAAGCGCCGGCTTTTTTGTCGTTGCGCGACGATCTGCGCACGCGCTTGGGGTGGGGGCTGGTGTATCAGGTCCATGCGCTGGACGATGCGGAGAAGACGCAGGCCTTGCAGCAGCACGCGCAGGCGCGCGGTTTCGAACTGCCGGGCGAAGTGACGACCTATCTGTTGCGGCATGGACGCCGCGATCTGCCTGCGCTGCTGGCCACGCTGGATGCGCTGGATGAACATTGCCTGCGTTTGAAGCGAGCGGCTTCGGTGCCTTTGCTGAAGGAAGTGATGCGGCGAGGGCTGGAGTAGTGGCTGCCCCATGCCAAATCTGCGAGAATCGAACACGGAGGGTGTGCCGAATCACAAAAATAACCATATGCAATCAAGCTTAATCAATTGAGGAAACAATAATGAAGAAACATATTTTGTTGGCGGCAGTGATGGCGGCGTTCTCGGCACCCGCTTTTGCAGGGACTGATATCGAGGCGCATGTGTCCACTTTGGGTTATGGCATGGGCATGGGATTGCAGGCGCCTGACTCGTCCGTGGTGACGAGAGTGGGATTCAATCAGTTCAACAAGACCTATACCACCACATCCGGCTCGGTCAACTATGAAGGCAAATTGAAGCTTTCCAGCGCCGACCTGTTGCTTGACTGGCACCTGTTCAATGGTGTGACCCATCTTACGGCGGGTCTGGTCTACAACAACAACAAGGTCGAACTGAATTCCGTGGGCAATTACATGATCAATGGCACTACTTACACGGGGACGATGAACTCCACCGTGACCTTCAAGAAGGTCGCGCCTTACCTGGGATTCGGCTGGAGCGGGCAAGCCAGGAACAAGGGACTGTCGTTCAAGTCGGACTTCGGTGTGCTGTTCCAGGGCACGCCCAAGTCGACGGTGACCGCAACGGGTGTTTCGGCTGCCGACCTTGCGACTGCCCAAACAGACCTGGATGAGAGCCTGAAGAACTTCAAGTACTACCCGGTCATCTCTTTCGGTATCGGCTACGCGTTCTAAGTTTTTGTGCAATGGTTGTTCGGAAGCCGGGCCCCGCAGCGATGCAGGCCTGGCTTTCTTGTATTAGGAGAGTGCAGTGAATCTGGCTTTATTCGATCTGGACAATACCCTGCTGAGCGGCGACAGCGATTTCGAGTGGTCGCAGTTCCTGATCGAGCAGGGCGTGCTCGACCGCGAACTGTTCGAGGCGAAGAACCTTGCGTTCTACGAGCAGTACAAGGCGGGAACGCTGGATATCCACGAGTTCCTCGATTTTCAGCTCAAGCCCCTGTCGCGCCATGCACGCAAGATGCTGGACGAGTGGCATGAGGGGTTCATGCGCCGCAAGGTGCGTCCGATGATGGGCGACAAGGCGCGCGAACTGGTGGCGAAACACAAGATGGCAGGCGATATATGCGTGATCATCACTGCCACCAACAGCTTCGTGACCGCGCCCATCGCGCGCGAATTCGGCATCGAACATCTGATTGCCACCGATCCCGAGGAGAAGGACGGCGAATTCACCGGGCGTGTCGCCGGGGTGCCCAGCTTCCGCGACGGCAAGGTGCTGCGTATGGAGAACTGGCTGGCCCAGCGCGGCTGGAACTGGGAGAGTTTCGGCGACACCTGTTTTTACAGCGATTCGCTGAACGATCTGCCCTTGCTTTCCAAAGTGAAGCGTCCGGTCGCCGTCGATCCGGATGCGACGTTGTTGAAACACGCGCAAAAACAAGGTTGGACGGTCATTTCCCTGCGTTAATCGAAAATCCGCGAAGCGATTCGTTTGCCCTTTCTCCCGCTTCACCCGCAAGGGGTACGCCGTGGTTGTATGGGGCTAAAGCCCCGACAACACACGCAGGCGGGGGAAAGTTGGATAGGGGGAACGGTCCAAGCGTGTTTTCACCTGTCTTGACCGTAGAACCGGGGCAGCAGAGGGGCGGTGTATAATCCGCCCGTCGCCGCGATCCAGCGGCGATTTCAACTTTTTCAACCATGATAAAAAGACTGTTCAAACGGGTGTTCGGCAAGTCTGCTCCGGTGCGGGTGGCAGGTGCGGCACATGTGATTCCATATGGAAAGCATGGAGTTAGTCGCGACGGCATCAGCTATGGTGCGAAACGCGTCACCGACGGCCTGCAGGCGGCGGGTTTCCAGGCCTTCGTCGTCGGCGGTGCCGTGCGCGACCTGCTGTTGGATCGCCAGCCCAAGGATTTCGATGTAGCCACCGATGCCACTCCCGAAGAGGTGAAGCGCGTGTTCCGCCGCGCCCGTATCATCGGGCGGCGTTTCCGCCTGGTGCATGTGATGTTCGGCGAAGAGACGGTGGAAGTTTCCACCTTCCGCCGTGCCATCGATGCCGAGGATGCCGAGACCGATGCGCACGGGCGCATCCTGCGCGACAACGAATTCGGCGACCAGGAACAGGACGCCGCACGGCGCGACTTCACCGCCAATGCGCTGTTCTACGATCCCAGTACGCAGGAGATATTCGATTACCACAACGGTTATGCCGACATCCGCGCCAACGTGCTGCGCATGATTGGCGACCCGGAAGTGCGCTACCGCGAAGACCCGGTGCGCATGCTGCGTGCGGTGCGGCTCTCGGCCAAGCTGGGCATGAAGCTGGACCCGGCCACCGCTGCGCCGATCTTCAAGATGAAAGAACTGTTGAGCAACGTGCCCGAGGCGCGGCTGTTCGACGAGATGCTCAAGTTGTTGTTGTCCGGCCACGCCATGCCGTGCATCAAGAAGCTGCGCGCCATGGATCTGCACCACGGCATGCTGCCCATGCTGGACGTGATCCTGGAGCAACCGATGGGCGAGAAGTTCGTCATGTTGGCCTTGCAGAACACCGACCAGCGCATCGCCGAAGAGAAAGCCACTTCGCCCGCCTTCCTGTTCGCCGCCCTGTTGTGGCACGAAGTGCTGGCGGCTTGGAAGGCCAGGCAGGATGCGGGCGAGAAACCGATCGGTGCGATGCATGCGGCAATGGATGAAGTGCTGGACCGGCAGCGCGCCCAGCTTGCCATCCCGCGCCGTTACGACACCGTGATGAAGGAATTGTGGCTGATGCAGCCGCGCTTCGAACAGCGCGGCGGCCAACGTCCCCTGCGCCTGCTGGCCTTGCCGCGCTTCCGTGCCGCTTACGACTTCCTGTTGTTGCGTTGCCAGAGCGGCGAAGTGGATGCCGAGCTGGGTGCCTGGTGGGAAGAGTTCCAGCATGCCGGCGACGAGCGCCGCGCCGAGATGCTGTTGCCGGATACCGGCGGACCCAAGAAACGCCGTCGCCGCAGCAAAAAGCCCGGTTCGACAGCGCAATCCGAATTGCCCATAGACTGATGAAGCACATCGCGTTCGTCGGGCTGGGCAGCAACCTGGCCGATCCCGCTACACAAGTGGAGCAGGCGCTGGACGCGCTGAACGGTTTGCCGCAGACACGTCTGCTGTGCCGTTCTTCTTTGTATCGCAGCGCACCGGTGGGCTATCTGGATCAGCCTGATTTCATCAATGCAGTGGCGCAGGTGGAAACGGAACTGGCACCGCATGCCCTGCTGGATGCCTTGCTGGCGCTGGAACAGGAATGCGGGCGCACGCGCGAGTTCCGCAACGCGCCGCGCACGCTGGATCTGGATGTGTTGCTGTACGACGATCTGGTGCATCACGAGCATGGACTGACCATCCCGCATCCGCAGATGCATCTGCGCGCGTTCGTGTTGCAACCGCTGCAGGAGATCGCGCCGGATTGCGTGATACCGGGCGTGGGGGCGGTGGCAGAGGCAGCGAGGCTATGCGCGGATCAGACATTGGAGCGGATCTGAATGCCCCTGAGTAAATATCGTTATATCGTGGTGGAAGGCCCCATCGGCGTGGGCAAGACCAGCCTTGCGCAGCGGCTGGCCGACAGGGCCGAAGCGCACCCCCTGCTGGAAAAACCGCAGGACAACCCTTTCCTGGCCAATTTCTATCAGGATCCGGTGCGCTATGCGCTGCCGACCCAGTTGTTCTTCCTGTTCCAGCGCATCAACGAAGCGCGCGACATGGCGCAGATGGACCTGTTCCAGAGCCGGACCGTCTCCGATTACCTGTTCGAGAAGGATGCGCTGTTCGCGCGCCTGACCCTGAGCGACGACGAATACAAGCTCTATCAGTCCATCTATCAGGGCTTGGCACCGCAGGCGCCCACGCCTGATCTGGTGATCTATCTGCAAGCCCCCACTTACACTTTGTCCGAGCGCGTGCGCCGCCGAGGCAACCGCTATGAACGCACCATTCAGGACGATTATCTGACGCGCCTTGCGGAAAGTTACGGCGAGTTCTTCCACCATTACGAAGAGGCGCCGCTGCTGGTGGTGAACAGCGAACACCTGAATTTCGTGGATAATGAGGACGACTTCAACCTGCTGCTCGACCGCATCGCGAAGATGAAAGGACGCAGGGAATATTTCAACGTGGGCAGGGATTGAAATGGTATTTCACGATAGCCTCATCTCCCTCCGGGGGATAACCAGCGACTTGCCCGCTTGCGGGCTTAGTCGAATGGCTAGTAGTTCCATCAGGATTGAGGTGAGGGAACCCTCGTAATATCCATACCCTCACCCCAGCCAGAGGCAATCTGGTAACGGGAGAAAGAAATATGCGTACGACGCTGAGCAAACTCCAATCCATGCGCGACAAGGGCGAGAAGATCGCCGTGCTGACCTGTTACGACGCCAGTTTCGCCACCTTGCTGGAAACCAATGGTGTGGACGTGCTGCTGGTCGGAGATTCGCTGGGTATGGTCATCCAGGGGCGCGAGTCCACGCTGCCGGTCACCATCGAACAAATGGCTTATCACACCGCCTGTGTGGTCAGCGGAGCGCAGCAGGCTTTCGTCATCGCCGACATGCCGTTCGGCACTTCGCAGTTTTCCGCACGGGAGACTTTCGCCCACGCAGTGCAATTGATGCAGGCCGGGGCGGAGATGGTCAAGCTCGAAGGTGGCGCCGAAATGGCGGAGACCGTCGCTTTCCTGACCTCGCGCGGCATCCCGGTGTGTGGACATATCGGCCTCACGCCGCAATCGGTACATCAGCTCGGTGGCTACAAGGTGCAGGGCAGAGGTGATGTTGCAGCACAGCGCCTGCGTGATGATGCGCAGTCCTTGCAGCAGGCGGGTGCAGGTATGGTGTTGATGGAGGCTGTCCCCGCCGCACTGGCGGTAGAAGTCACCGCGAGTCTCACCGTCCCTACCATCGGCATCGGTGCCGGGGCAGGATGTTCAGGGCAGGTGCTGGTGGTGTACGACATGCTGGGCATCTACCCCGGCAAGAAGGCGCGCTTCGTCAAAGACTTCATGCCGGGGGCCGGTTCCATCGCGCAGGCGGTGGCGAACTACGTGGCCGAAGTGAAGTCGGGTGCGTTCCCCGCGGCGGAGCATTCCTTCTGATGCAGCTGATCCATACCGTTGCCGAGCTGCGTGCCCGCCTGGCGAGCGAAAAGGCAGTCGCCTTCGTGCCCACCATGGGCAACCTGCACGAGGGGCACATCGAGTTGGTGCGTCTCGCCCGCAGCCGAGGTTCCTGCGTGGTGGTCAGCATCTTTGTCAATCCGCTGCAGTTCGGCCCCAACGAGGATTTCGACAAATACCCGCGCACGCTGGAAGCGGACTGCGAGAAGTTGCAGGGGCTGGCCGATGTGGTGTTCGCGCCCGCCGTTACTGATATGTATCCCGAACAGCAGACCCTGTTCGTCGAGCCGCCGCCTATCGCCAGCGAACTCTGCGGCGAGTTCCGCCCCGGTCATTTCCGCGGCGTGGCGACGGTGGTGCTGAAACTGTTCAACCAGGTGCAGCCGCAAGTCGCCGTCTTCGGCAAGAAGGATTACCAGCAACTGGCCATCATCCGGAGCATGGTTACCCAGTTCAACCTGCCCATCCTGATCGTCGGGGCGGAGACCACCCGTGCGGCGGATGGACTGGCTTTGTCCTCGCGCAATCAGTACCTTTCTGCAGAAGAGCGAACCGAAGCGGCTTTTCTTAGTCAAATATTAAGTGGGATGGGGGAAACACTGAAAGGCGGTGCCGTTGGCTATGTTGCGCGGGAGCGAGAGGCGGCTGCTGCGCTTGCCAAGCGCGGCTGGCAGGTGGAATATGTGTCGGTGCGCAAGCAGGCCGATCTGGGTGTGCCGGGTGAGGCTGAGCGTCGGCTCGTGATTCTGGTTGCGGCCCGGCTGGGCAAGACCAGACTGATCGACAACATCGAGGTTTGTCTTTAGCCGCCAGACGTTTATAATGCGCGCCCCCGAAACCGGGGAAGATGGAGGTGACCATGCAACGAACCATGCTACAGGCCAAATTGCACCGCGTGCGCGTGACGCAGTCCGAACTGCATTACGAGGGTTCGTGCGCCATCGATGACGACCTGTTGGATGCTTCCGGCATCAGGGAATATCAGGCCATCGACATCTACAACGTCACCAACGGCGAGCGTTTCAGCACCTATGCCATCCGCGCTGAGCGCGGTTCGCGCACCATTTCCGTCAACGGCGCGGCAGCGCACAAGGCCAACCCAGGCGACATCCTGATCATCGCGGCTTTCTCCATCTATTCGGAGCTGGAGTTGCAGAAGTACCATCCCACCCTCGTGTATGTGGACGAACACAACCGCATCATCGACAAGCGCGACAAGATTCCCGTCCAGGCCGCAGCATAGCGACAACAGCAAAACGCCCCGGAAACGGGGCGTTTTGCTGTTTGCCACTCTGCTTCTGATGACCTGCAATTGACTGCGGCGGGAATGCACGGGATACTCCATAAAAACAAGCGGGTCTGTGTTTCCATCCTTCGCTCAAAGGGGAGTTTCCATGCAATACGATGCTGTCATCATCGGGGGCGGCCCGGCGGGGCTGGCCATCGCATCCGAGTTGTCGCGCAACTGGCGTGTGCTGGTGGTGGAAAAGGGCGTGGCTGGCACGACCAATCGCAGTTGGTTCGTGCCTTACAACGTCGTTGACGACCTGGTCCGGCCCTTTACCTTTGGCGGGGTGACGCGGTTCCTGGCCAATACCTGCACCGGGGCCACGGCGCAATGGCAGGCGCGCCAGTTCGAGCGGTATCCCTACGTCAATGAAAAGACTTTGCTGCCGCACTGGGTCGAGACCGTGCGCGCCAACGGGTCGGAGGTGCTGGACCAGTGCGAGTACCGCTCGCACGAGGTGAGCGGCAGCGGTGTCAGCGTCGACACCGCGCGCGGCAAGTTCCAGGCCCGGCTGCTGATCGACTGTACCGGCTACAACTCCCCCATCGCGAAGCAATACGGCATCAGCCGCGCCGGCTACTACTGGTGGTCGGTGTTCGGCGCGATCGGCGATCATCCCAACGGCCTGGGCGGCATGGAGGTGGGCGACTACATGCTGTGGCAGACCTTCGCCGACACCAACAGGAATGCCGATGCCTCGCTGCAACAGGGCCGCCCGGTGTTCGAATACGAGATCCTCGATCCGCGCACTTCGTTCTCGCTGATTTTGTATTTGCGCAAGGAGATCATTACGCGCGAGGCGATGGAGCCGGTCTACCAACGCATCATCCGCGAAGAGGCCAGCACGGCGGCATTCCACGACATGACGATCAAGGAGATCAAATACGGCTGGTATCCGTCCGGCAGCGTCTCCCAGGAACTGGCGCGCGAGCGCGTGATCTTCGCCGGGGATGCGGCGTGCTGGACCACGCCGTGCGGCTGGGGCATGTCGTTCATCCTCAACAACTACCGCGAATTTTCCGGCAAGCTCGATGCGGCGCTGCGCGCGGACAGGCTGGGGCGCGCCGAGCTGGCGGCGATCCCGCACTTCCGCTTCCGCGAACGTTCGGAGATCGTGCTCAACACGCTGATCACGCATTTCCTGTCCGACGCGGCGGCGCCGTTGCTGGATCGCTTCATCGGCCTGTTCAATCCGGCCAGCCCCAACCACATCGACCCGCTGTATTGCGAGAAGGTGTTCACGCTGGACATCACCACGGAAGAAGTGCACATCATGCTGGGGGCGGTGCTCAAGGCGTTCACGCTCAAGGAATTGCTCAGCTTCCTGCCCCTGTCGGAGTCCGGCCTGTTGCTGGAGGAAGCGGCCTACTTCGTCGGCGAGGAGGCGCTGGCCGATGTGCGCCGCTGGTTCCACCTCGGCGGCGACACACCCGCCAGCCCGGACCGCAATTCGGGTTTCGATTTCAACTGAACGCAGGGAGCACGGCCATCGCTACTTCAACCACTTTGCTCGACCGTCTCGACCAGTGGGTAAGCTGGTTCACCCCCAATCCCGCCGGACAGGATCAGCGCCAGCGCGCCGCGTGGCGGCTGCTGGTTTATGTCTGCCTGATCACCACCGCCTTCGCCCTGTTGTACGTGGCCGTTTCCATCCTGGTCGGCTACACCATCGGCATGTGGCTGATGCTGCTGGATTTCGCGTTGCTGTGGGCGATCCTGTTCCTGTTCCGCGGCACGGCGCAGTTCCGCCTGGGCGCCAATTTGTATTTGGCCAGTTGCGCTTTCGTGGCCATTGCCGGGTGCAGTTTCTACACCGGCGGCCCCGTGTCCCCGGTGTTGCCCTGGTTCACGCTGATCCCGGTGGTGGCCGTGCTGGTGCTGGGCTACGGTCGCGATGCCTTGCTGTGGCTGCTGGTGTCCTGCGCGGTGCCCCTCGGCTACACGCTAGCCGCCCTGTCCGGCTTCCAGTTCCAGGTGCGCTACAACCTGGAATACACCGATCTGTTCGGCATCCTGTGCGTGGCGGGCCTGGTGCTGATCCTGTTCATGATCGCGCTGACCTTCGACTACAACCGCAAGCAGGCGATGGACAAGCTGCTGGAGCAGAACGATGCGCTGGCGCTGGCGCGCGAGCAGGCCGAGCACGCGACGCGCATCAAGAGCAACTTCCTCGCCAACATGAGCCACGAGATCCGCACGCCCATGAATGCGGTGATCGGCATGTCGCGCCTGTGCCTGGGCACCGAGCTGCAACCGCGCCAGCGCGACTACATCGAGAAGGTCTATTTCGCCGGGCAATCGCTGCTGGGCGTGATCAACGACATCCTCGACCTGTCCAAGATCGAGATGGGCATGCTCAAGATGGAGGCCATCCCGTTCGACCTCAACCAGGTGTTCGACAACCTGTCCAGCTTCACGGCGCCCAAGGCGCACGAAAAGGGCCTGGAACTGCTGTTCGACATGCCGCCCGACGAGCATCTCGTCGGCGATCCGCTGCGCCTCGGGCAGGTGCTGCTCAACCTGGTGAGCAATGCGATCAAATTCACCGAGCAGGGCGAGGTCAGGGTGAACGTCAGCCCGCGTCATGTCGCCGGCGACCGGATCGAGATCGAATTCCGCGTGCAGGACAGCGGCATCGGCATGACCCCCGAGCAGTGCGCGCGCCTGTTCCAGCCCTTCTCGCAGGCCGACAGTTCCACTACGCGCAAGTACGGCGGCAGCGGCCTGGGGCTGGCGATCAGCAAGCACCTGATCGAGATGATGGGCGGCACCATCGGGCTGACGAGCGAGCCCGGCAAGGGCAGCACCTTCACTTTCACCGTGCGTTTCGGCCGGATGCGGGAAGACGAACAGCCCGCGGGCAAGTTCATCCCGGCCGAGATCAACAATCTCAAGGTGCTGGTGGTGGACGATGTGGAGAGCGCACGCGAAGTGATGGCCTCCATGCTGTCGTCGTTCTCCTGCCGCGTCACCTGCGTGGCATCGGGGCAGGAGGCGCTGGACGCGCTGGAACAGGCGCCTGCGGACGACCCCTATAACCTGGTGTTCATGGACTGGAACATGCCGGGGATGGATGGCATCGAGGCATCGTGGCGTATCCGCCAGCATCCGCACCTGGCGCGGATACCGACCATCATCATGGTCACGGCGCACGGACGCGAAATGGTCATGGAGCAGGCCGCCGAAGTGAAGCTGGACGGATTCCTGATCAAGCCGGTGACCCCTTCCATGCTGCTGGATTCCATCGTCGGCACACTCGGTTTGCACCGCGACGCGGCGGCGGGGGACGATGCGGCCGGGGCCTGGGGGGTGCAGCGCCTGCACGATATCCTCAACGCCCACATCCTGGTGGTGGAAGACAACGCCATCAACCGCCAACTGGCGCAGGAGCTGTTGCAGCAGGCGGGGCTGGCGGTGTCGCTTGCCAACAACGGCAAGGAAGCGGTGGACCTGGTGGCGCGCATGCATTTCGATGCGGTGCTGATGGACATACACATGCCGGTCATGGATGGTTACGAGGCCGCGCGCGCCCTGCGCGCCAATCCGGCCAACGATGCCTTGCCCATCATCGCGATGACGGCCAACGCCATGGCGGGCGACCGCGAGAAATGCCTCGCGGCGGGCATGAACGACCACGTGCCCAAGCCCATCGATCCCGAGGTGCTGTTCCGGGCGCTCAACACATGGGTGACGCCCGGCCCGCGCGGCTTGCCCGTCGGCACGACGGCTGAGCGCGGTGCGACGCCGGCCCCGCAATCCCCCAGTCCGCTGCCCGAGGAGTTGTTCGGCTTCGACCTGAAAGCGGCGCTGAAGGGCACCGGCGGCAATGCGCAGTTGCTGAACCAGATCCTGTTGAGCTTCCTGCACGACCACGCGGCCGATGTGCAGGCCCTGCGCCAGGCCCTGGCCGCGCAGGACATGGACACGGCCCAGCGCATCGCCCATACCCTCAAGGGATTGGCCGGGGCCATCGGCGCGGAGGAGTTGCGCCCCGCCGCCATCGCCATGGATGCGGCGATCCGCAGCCGTGCCGGCGATACCTACCCGCGCCTGCTGGACCGTCTGGAAAACATCTTCAACCTGATCATCCACAGCCTGCGGTGGCTGGAGCAGCACCAGATGGCCGATACCGGCGGCGAGGCGCCGGCGGAAGCCGTGCCCCTGCCCTTGTTGCTGTCGCGGCTGGAAGGGCTGATCCGCGACATGAGCCCGGATGCGGAGGAGGCGGCCGAAACCCTGCGCCAGCAGATGGGCGAATCTTTGCAGCAGTCACTGGCACAACAACTGGCGCGCCAGTTGAGCCTTTTCGATTTCGAGGCAGGGCAACTCACGCTGGATCAACTGAAACAGGAATTGCGAGTCACGACATGAATACAGACACCCTGAACGACGAGCGCCCGCGCATCCTGATCGTGGATGACGAACGTATCAATATCACCATCCTCAATGCCCTGCTCAAGGCCGATTACCGGCTGATGGTGGCGACCAGCGGCGAGCAGGCGCTCAAGGCCGCGCTCACCGGCCAGCCCGACCTGATCCTGCTCGACATCCTGATGCCCGGCATGGACGGACATCAGGTATGCCGCAAGCTCAGGTCGGATCCCGCTACCCACAACATCCCCATCATCTTCATCACCGCTATGGGCGATGCCGAGAACGAGACCATGGGGTTCGCGCTGGGCGCGGTGGATTACATCTCCAAGCCCTTCAACAACGCCGTGGTCAAGGCGCGCGTCGGCGTCCATCTGAGGCTCAAACGCCAGAACGACTTGCTCGAGAACCTGGCTTCCGTGGATGCGCTGACCGGGGTGCCCAACCGGCGCGCCTTCGATCAGGCCCGCGTCGAGGAATGGCGCCGCTGCCAGCGGGAAGGCATGCCCGTCTCGATCATCATGCTGGACATCGACCAGTTCAAGCAATACAACGACAACTATGGCCACGGCGCGGGCGACGAATGCCTGTCGCGCATCGCCAAGGCGCTCCAGAGCTGCGTCCACCGTCCCGGCGACATCCTGGCGCGATACGGCGGGGAGGAGTTCAGCGCCATCCTGCCCGGGACCCACAAGGAAGGCGCCTTGCAACTGGCCGAGCGGCTGCACGAGGTGGTGGGCGAACTGGCGATCTCGCATGAGCACTCGAAGGTGTCGTCGCAGGTCACCATCAGTGTGGGCGTCGCCAGCACCGATCGAACCGACGAAGTGACGAGCCAGCAACTGATGGAAGCGGCTGACAGGATGCTCTATCAGGCCAAGGAGTCGGGGCGCAACACCACTTGCACTATCGAACTGTGAGAAACCCGCCAGCCGATACCCCGTAGGGGCAAATGATTATTTGCCCCTGCCTACCATTGAAAAAGGCAGGTGGGTGGTATTCAGATCCGCTTCGCCAGTTCCGCCGCCTTGCCGGTGTAGGTCTCGGGGCTCAGAGCCTGCAACCGCTGCTTCTCGGCTGCCGGGATGTCCAGCGTCTGGATGAAGGCGGCGAGGCTTTCTTTGTTGATGCCGCCCTTACCGCGTGTGAGTTCCTTCAGCTTGTCGTAGGCGTTCTCGATGTTGTAACGGCGCATCACGGTCTGGATCGGTTCGGCCAGCACTTCCCAGCTGTTGTTCAGGTCTTCCGCCAGTCGTTGCGGATTGGCTTCCAGTTTGTTCAGTCCCTTCAGGCAGGATTCGTACGCCAGCAGCGTGTAGCCCAGCGCCACGCCCATGTTGCGCAGCACGGTGGAGTCGGTGAGGTCGCGCTGCATGCGCGAGACCGGCAACTTTTCCGACAGGTGCTTCAGCAGCGCGTTGGCCAGGCCCAGATTGCCTTCGGAGTTTTCGAAGTCGATCGGGTTGACCTTGTGCGGCATGGTGGAGGAGCCGACTTCGCCCGCGACCACTTTCTGTTTGAAATAGCCCAGCGAGATGTAGGTCCAGATGTCGCGGTTGAGGTCGATCAGGATGGTGTTGGCGCGCGCATAGGCATCGTACAGTTCGGCCATGCAGTCGTGCGGTTCGATCTGGATGGTATAGGGATTGAAAGTCAGTCCGCGTGCCTCGACGAAACGCTTGGCGAAACTTTCCCAGTCCACGTCGGGATAGGCCGACAGGTGCGCGTTGTAGTTGCCCACTGCGCCGTTGATCTTGCCCATCACTTCGACGGCGGCGATGCGCGCGTGGGCGCGGCGCAGGCGATGCACGACGTTGGCCATCTCCTTGCCCAGGGTGCTGGGCGTGGCGGTCTGGCCGTGGGTGCGGCACAGCATGGGCAGGTCGGCATGCTGGTGCGCGAGGTGTTGCAGGCGCTCGATCAGCACGTTCAGTGTAGGCAGCATCACTTCGCTGCGCGAGTGGTTGAGCATCAGGGCATGGCTGAGATTGTTGATGTCTTCCGAGGTGCAGGCGAAATGGATGAATTCCAGCGCCTTGGCGGTCTCCGGGATCGCAGCCAGTTTGTCGCGCAGCCAGTATTCGATGGCTTTCACGTCGTGGTTGGTGCGGCGCTCGATGGTCTTGATCTGTTCCGCGTCGGCTTCGGAGAATTCCGCGGCGAGCTGCACCAGATGCGCGACGGCTGCCGGGGAGAGCGGCGGCAGTTCCTTGATGCCGGCTTCATTACCCAGCGCCTTGAGCCATTCGATCTCGATCAGTACGCGGTAGCGGATCAATCCGTATTCGCTGAAATGGTGGCGCAAAGCATCGACTTTGCCGTGGTAGCGGCCGTCGAGCGGGGAAAGTGCGGTAAGGGCGGAGAGCGTCATGGTGATATTCGGCGGAAAAAGTTTCAGGTGCGCATTTTACGTGAAAGGACGGACTCAGGCAGGCGTTTGCTGCAACAGCACCGTGCGCGTCGGGAAGGCGAAGTCGGCGCCATTGCGGGCGATGATGGCGGCGACTTGCAGCAGTATCTCCTGCTTGATGGCATGGAACTGCTTCAGTTCGGTGGTCTTGCTGAAGGCCTGGATGACGAAGTTGATGGAGGAATCGGCGAACTGGTCGAAGGCGACGAAGGAGGGCTGCTCGTTGTCGATCTCGGGGTGCTGATCCAGCATGGTTCGCACCTCCTCGACGATGTTCTCCATCCTGCCGATGTCCTCGTAGCGCAGGCCGATGGTCTCGCGGATACGGCGGTGCGACATGCGCGAGGGATTCTCCACCACGATGGAAGTGAATAGTGAGTTGGGGACGTAAAGCGGCGTCTTGTCCGGCGAGCGGATGATGGTCTGGCGCCAGCCGATCTGCTCGACCCAGCCTTCGATGTTCTTGTCCGGCGAACGCACCGCATCGCCCACGTTGAACGGGCGGTCCAGATGGATCATCACTGCGCCGAAGAAGTTCGCCAGCAGGTCCTTGGCGGCGAAGCCGACCGCGATGCCGCCCATGCCGCCGAAGGCCAGCACACCGGAGAGGCTGAAGCCCAGCGTCTGCATCACGGCCATGGCGGCAACGACGAAGACCGAGATACGTGCGACCTTGCCCAGCCCGTCCACGGTGGTGCGGTCCACATGTCCGCCCGCCCGGACGCGGGCGGCGACCATGTTGTCGGCCACTTCGCGGATCAGCTTGAGCAGGAACCACGAGATGCAGACCACGATGGCGATGCTGCGCACTGGGGCGACATATTCGAGCAGTTGTTCGTCGGTCTGGCGATGCAAAAGATGCAGGGCGAAGGAGATGCCGCCCACCCAGATTAGCAGCGGCAACGGTTTGCGTGCTGCCGCGATCAGGGAATCGTCCCACAGGTTTTCAGTGTGTGCGGCGACCTTTTCCGCCTGTTGCAGACCGCGGCGGGCAAGGTAATGCGCCGCAACGGTGGCGGCGAGTACCAGCAGCAGGCGGACAGTTTCGGGACTCAGGTTGATGGTCATCTGCGCTCCTTGCTCATTTCTCGATGATGCCACCGCCGAGACAGACTGCCCCGTCGTAGGCGACGACAGATTGTCCCGGTGTCACCGCCCACTGTGCCTCGTCGAAGCTGAAGCGGGTGGAGTCCGCGCCGGTCAGGGCGATGCGGCAACCCGCATCCTGCTGGCGGTAGCGCGTCTTGGCGGCGTAGGCGCGCGCGGTGTCGGGCGCGGTGCCGCTGATCCAGTGCATCTCCAGCGCTTCCAGTTCCGGCTTGAGCAGCGCGGGGTGGTCGTGGCCCTGCACCACGATCAGGCGGTTGTTCGCCATATCCTTTCCCGCGACGAACCACGGTTCGCCGCTGCCTTCCTTGCCGCCGCCGATGCCCAATCCTTGGCGCTGGCCGTAGGTGTAGAACGACAGGCCCATGTGCGATCCCATCACCTTGCCTTCCGGCGTGACCATGTCGCCGGGTTTGGTCGGCAGGTAACGGTTGAGGAATTCGCGGAACGGGCGTTCGCCGATGAAGCAGATGCCGGTGCTGTCCTTCTTCGCGGCGTTGGAAAGGTTGTGTTCGCGCGCGATCTCGCGCACTTTCGATTTGGGGATGTCGCCCAACGGGAACATGGACTTCGACAATTGCAGCTGGTTCAGACGGTGCAGGAAGTAACTCTGGTCCTTGCTGTCGTCGTCGGCCTTGAGCAACTGGAACAGGCCGTCCTGCTCGCGCACCTTGGCATAGTGACCGGTGGCGATCTTTTCCGCGCCGAGGCGGATGGCGTGGTCGAGGAAGGCCTTGAACTTGATCTCCGAGTTGCACAGGATGTCCGGGTTGGGCGTGCGCCCGGCTTCGTATTCGCGCAGGAAATAGCTGAACACGCGATCCTTGTACTCCTTGGCGAAATTCACCGCCTCGATGGGGATGCCGATGGTGTCGGCGACGGCCACGGCGTCGATCAGGTCCTGGCGCGAGGAACAATATTCGCTGTCGTCATCGTCCTCCCAGTTCTTCATGAACAGGCCGATGACCTCGTAGCCCTGTTGTTTCAACAGGAGAGCCGTGACAGAAGAGTCCACGCCGCCGGACATGCCGACAACAACGCAGCCCTTACTCATAATGCGTGATCAGGTCGAGCGGGTAGCGCTTGCCAGCGAGGTAGTCCTCCACGCAACGCAGGATCAACGGGCTGCGGTGGCGTGCCTGCGTGGCCCGGATCTCGTCCAGCGTCATCCACACGGCGCGCACGATGCCCTTGTCCAACTCGCGTTCCGGATGATGGGCGACGATGCACCCGCCGAAAGCGAAACGCAGATAGGTGGTGTCGGATGCGTTCGAATGCCAGCGATAGACGCCGATCAGGAATTCGGGTTCGAAATCGTAGGCCGATTCTTCCAGCACTTCGCGGATCGCGCCTGCAGGCAGGGTCTCGTTGGGTTCCCAGTGGCCGGCGGGCTGGTTGAACAGCAGGCCTTGCGGGGTGTGTTCTTCCACCAGCAAGAACTTGCCATCCTGTTCAAGGACGGCGGCGACGGTGGCGTGTGGTTTCCAGATCATAACGGGATTTTAAACGAAATGAAAAAGGCAGGGTTGCCCCTGCCTTTTCGGGTTACAGCAAAATTACTTGACGGCTGGAGCAGCTGCTTCAGCGGCTTTGGCCTTCTTTGCTTTTTTTGCCTTCTTGGCTTTCTTGGCTTTCATTGCTTTTTTGGCAGGAGTTCCGGCTGCGGGAGCGGAGGCAGCAGCCGGAGCAGCAGCGGGAACGGTAGCATCAGCAGCAACTGCGGAATAGGAAACGAGAGCGAAAACAGCAGCAATCAGTGTAGAAAGCAGTTTCATTGGAGGCTCCATTCAATAGTTGGGAAGTGTGTGACACTACTTGTGTCAGTAGCCATTAACGCGGGCGCGTTGCGTTGCGTTGACAGCGAGAACGACGATTGTTTGGTGCCGGGGGGGGGAATCGAACCCCCACGCCCTTTCAGGCACCGGATTTTGAGTCCGGCACGTCTACCAGTTCCATCACCCCGGCTGGGTGCATTTCCCATACAGCCGCAGAAACAGCGCTCCGCAATGAGAAGGGCGCGAATTATCCATGAAACGCCACTCTCCATCAACTACAATGCGCGCTTTTCTACCCGCATCCCCGTGGTTTTCATGCGTACCGACGATTTCGACTTCATTCTGCCCGAGCGCCTGATCGCGCAGCATCCTCCCGCTCAGCGCGGGGCCAGCCGCTTGTTGCAGGTAGGCAAGGAGGGGCTGAAAGACAGCCAGTTCGCCGATCTGCACGGACTGGTGCGCGAGCATGACCTGTTGGTCTTGAACGATACGCGCGTGCTGAAAGCGCGCCTGTTCGGCGAAAAAGAGAGCGGAGGCAAGGTCGAGGTGCTGGTCGAGCGGGTGCTGGATGTACATGATGTCCTGGCGCAGGTGCGGGTGAGCAAGACGCCCAGACCGGGCAGCCGCCTGATATTGGCGGGAAAACTGCGCGTGCAGGTGATGGGGCGCGAGGGGGAGTTTTTCCATTTGCGCTTCGAAGATGCGGAAGCGGTGACAACTTTGCTGGAACGGCACGGGCATCTGCCCTTGCCGCCCTACATCAACCATGCCGCAGGGGCCGAGGACGAAACGCGCTACCAGACCGTGTTCGCGCGCGAGCCGGGTGCGGTGGCCGCACCCACGGCCGGTCTGCATTTCGGCGAGACCATGCTGCAAGCACTGCGCGACAAGAAGGTGGCTATCGCCTATGTGACCCTGCATGTCGGCGCGGGCACGTTCAAGCCCGTGCGCGCCGAGAATATCGAAGAGCATGTCATGCACAGCGAGCGCTATACCATTCCGCAGGCCACAGTGGATGCCATCGCCCAAGCCAGGGCCAGAGGCGGGCGCATCATTGCGGTGGGGACGACCAGTCTGCGCGCGCTGGAAAGCGCGGCGGCCGACGGGGATTTGAAAGCAGGGTCTGGCGAGACGCGCATCTTCATCACTCCCGGCTACCGCTTCAAAGTGGTGGATGTGCTGCTGACCAACTTCCACCTGCCGCGCTCAACACTATTGATGCTGGTGTGCGCCTTTGGCGGAATGGATAAGATGCTGGCCGCGTATCGTCATGCGGTGGAACAGGAATATCGCTTCTTCAGTTACGGGGATGCGATGCTGATCGAGAGAGAGCAATGAAATTCACCTTACACAACACCTCAGGTGCAGCGAGGCGCGGCACCGTGGAACTGGCGCACGGCAAGGTCGAGACCCCGGCCTTCATGCCGGTCGGCACCTACGGCACGGTCAAGGCGATGTCGCCGCAGGAACTGAAAGACATCGGTGCGCACATCGTGCTCGGCAATACCTTCCACCTGTGGCTGCGTCCCGGTCTGGAAGTGATCGCGGCACACGGCGGCTTGCATCAGTTCATGAGCTGGGACGGTCCCATCCTCACCGATTCCGGCGGCTTCCAGGTGTTCAGTCTGGGCGAGTTGCGCAAGATCACCGGCGGCGGGGTGGAATTCAGGTCGCCAGTGAACGGCGACAAGTGCTTCCTGTCGCCGGAAGAATCCATGCGCATCCAGCGCGTGCTTAATTCCGACATCGTGATGATCTTCGACGAATGCACGCCATATCCGGCCGACGAACAGGTGGCGGGCGTGTCGATGCGCCTCAGCCTGAGCTGGGCGGAACGCAGCAAGAAGGCGCACGAAGGCAATCCAAACGCCCTGTTCGGCATCGTGCAGGGCGGCATGCACGAGCATCTGCGCGATGAATCGCTGCGCGAACTGCGGAACATCGATTTCGACGGCTTCGCCATCGGCGGCCTGTCGGTGGGCGAGCCCAAGGAAGACATGCTGCGCATCCTCAAACACACCGCGCCGCAATTGCCGTCGGATAAGCCGCGTTACCTGATGGGCGTGGGTACACCGGAGGATCTGGTGGAGGCGGTTGGGCAGGGCATCGACATGTTCGACTGCGTGATGCCGACGCGCAACGCGCGCAACGGCCATCTGTTCACCCGTTTCGGCGATGTGCGCATCAAGAACGCGCAATACCGCATGGACACCCGTCCGCTGGACGAGCGTTGCACTTGCTATACCTGCCGCAACTTCAGCCGTGCCTATCTGCACCATCTGCATCGTCTGGGCGAGATCCTTGGTGCGCGCCTGAATACCATCCATAACCTGCATTATTACCAGGAACTGATGCGCGGCATCCGCGCGGCCATCGAGGCCGGGCGTTATGCCGAATTCCAGGAGTCGTTCCGTATCGCGCGCGCCGGTCTGTGAGTCGTAGCCCAGCCGTAAGCGCGTAGCAAAACAGTCATGTCATCCATGTTAGAATGCGCGCCTTTGAATTTTTACAACCCGATTTTCCAAGGAGGAGTAGACATGGTTTCCATCAGCGATTTGTTCATCAGTAACGCATATGCAGAAGGTGTAGCAGCCCCGCAAGGCGGCGGTTTCATGGAGTTCCTGCCCCTGATCGCCCTGCTGGCGGTGTTCTATTTCCTTATCCTGCGCCCGCAGCAAAAGCGCACCAAGGAACACAAGGCTTTGATGGAAGCGCTGCAAAAGGGTGACGAAGTCATCACCATCGGTGGTGTGCTCGGCAAAGTGACCAAAGTTGGCGATGAGAATGTGGCGGTCGAGATCGCCGACAACGTCGTCATCCAGGTGCAAAAGGCGGCCGTCCAGAACGTTCTGCCCAAAGGCACGATCAAGTCGATCTGAATCCCGTAATTCACTCATGCCGCAAGCCAAGGTGCTGAAATGAACCAATATCCGCTCTGGAAATATCTGCTGATCCTGTTCGCGCTGCTGATGGGCCTGGTCTATACCTTGCCCAACTTCTACGGCGAGGCGCCGGCGGTGCAAGTGTTGCCGCTGCGCTCCAGTCTCAAGGCGGATACGGCGTTGCTGGCGCGGGTGGATGAGGTACTCAAGACGGCACAACTGAATCCGGATGTGGTTTCTCTGGACGCGACCAGCGTCAAGGCGCGTTTTGCCGATACCGATACCCAGCTGAAAGCCAAAGACGTACTGCAGGCGCAACTGGGCGAAGACTACATGGTGGCGCTGAACCTGCTGTCGCGTTCGCCGCAGTGGTTGCCCGATTATTTCAACGCTTTGCCGATGTATCTCGGCCTGGACCTGCGCGGTGGCGTGCATTTCCTGATGCAGGTGGACATGAAGGGTGCGCTGGACAAAGCGCTGGAATCGTCTTCCGGCGATATCCGCAGCACCCTGCGCGAGGCGAACATCGCCTACTCCGGCGTGAGCCGCGACGGTAGCGTCGTTACCACCAAGTTCCGCGATGCCGGTGCGCGCAGCAAAGGCGAGGAAGAGCTCAAGCAGCGTTTCGGCGGGGTGGAGTTCAACACAAGCGAGGCTGGCGGCGACTTCCTGCTGCATGGCCGTCTCAAGCAGCAAGAGCAGTTGCGTATCCAGGAAGCGGCCATCCAGCAGAACCTCATCACCTTGCGTAACCGCGTCAACGAACTGGGCGTAGCCGAGCCGGTGATCCAGCAGCAGGGTGCCGACCGCATCGTGGTGCAACTGCCTGGCGTGCAGGACACGGCACGTGCAAAGGAGATCCTGGGCCGCACCGCCACGCTGGAAGTGCGCCTGGTCGACGACGAGCACCAGATCGGCGCAGGAGCGGTCGCACCGTTCGGCACCGAGATATTCAAGGACAGCGACGGTTCGCTGTTGCTGGTGAAGAAGAGCGTGATCCTGACCGGCGAGCGCATCGACGATGCGCAGCCCGGTTTCGACAGCCGCAACAACGAACCCGCAGTACACATCAATCTGGATGCGGTCGGCGCGCGCAAATTCAAGGAAGCGACGCGCGAGAACGTCGGCAAGCGCATGGCCATCATCCTGTTCGAAAAGGGCAGGGGCGAAGTGGTCACCGCACCGGTCATCCGCGAAGAGATCGGCGGCGGTCGCGTGCAGATCAGCGGCCGCATGAATACGACCGAGGCCAACGACACCGCGCTGCTGCTGCGCGCGGGTGCTTTGGCGGCACCGATGGAGATCATCGAGGAACGCACCGTCGGCCCCAGCTTGGGCGCGGACAACATCAAACGTGGCTTCGATTCGACCAAGATCGGTTTCATCGCCATCGCCATCTTCATGATCGTCTACTACCTGATGTTCGGCACGGTATCGGTGCTGGCGCTGGGTGCGAACCTGCTGTTGCTGGTCGCGCTGCTGTCGATGATGCAGGCTACGCTCACCCTGCCCGGTATGGCTGCTATCGCGCTGACGCTTGGTATGGCGATCGACTCCAACGTGCTGATCAACGAGCGCATCCGCGAAGAACTGCGCAACGGCGTGCCGCCGCAGGGGGCGATCCATGCGGGATACGAGAACGCTTTCGCCACCATCCTGGACACCAACATCACCACGCTGATCGCCGGCATTGCGCTGTTCATGTTCGGCTCCGGGCCGATCAAAGGCTTCGCCGTGGTGCTGTGTCTGGGCATCCTGACTTCGATGTTCAGCGCGGTGATGGTTTCGCGAGCGCTGGTCAATCTGTTCTATGGCCGCAAGGCGCGACTGAACAAAGTCGCGATCGGTTAAGGAGACACGACAATGGAATTCTTCAAGATCAAAAAAGACATCCCGTTCATGAGCTACGGGAAAGTGACCACCAGCATCTCGCTGGTGACCTTCCTGCTGGCCGTGTTCTTCCTGGCGACCAAGGGTCTGAACTTCGGCGTCGACTTCACCGGCGGCACGGTGTTGGAAGTGCATTACGCACAACCGGCCGATATCAACAAAGTGCGCGAGCAACTGGTCGGCGTCGGCCTCAAGGAAGCGCTGGTGCAGAATTTCGGCAGCAGCCATGATGTGCTGATCCAGGTGCCGCTGAAGCAGAACACCATGGGCGCCAAGCTCAGCGAGCATGTGGTCGAGACCCTGCGTCAGCAGGACGCCAGCGTAGAGTTGCGCCGTGTCGAGTTCGTCGGCCCGCAGGTGGGCAAGGATCTGGTCGAGAACGGTGCGATGGCGCTGCTGTTGGTTTCGCTGGGGATCGTCGGCTATCTGTGGATGCGCTTCGAGTGGAAGTTCGGTCTGGCAGCCATCATCGCCAACCTGCATGACGTGGTGATCATCCTGGGCTTCTTCGCCTTCTTCCAGTGGGAGTTCTCGCTCTCGGTGCTGGCGGCGGTGCTGGCGGTGCTGGGTTACTCGGTGAATGAATCGGTGGTGGTGTTCGATCGTATCCGCGAGAACTTTCGCAAGATGCGCAAGACCGAAGTGTCAGAGATCATCGACAACGCCATCACCCGCACCATGTCACGCACCATCATCACACACGGATCGACGCAGATGATGGTGACCTCCATGCTGTTCCTGGGGGGCGAGACGCTGCATTACTTCGCGCTGGCGCTGACCATCGGCATCCTGTTCAGTATCTATTCCTCGGTGCTGGTCGCCAGCCCATTGCTGATGATGTTCGGTGTTTCGCGCGAGGACTTCATCAAGCCGGAAAAGACCGAAGCTGAAGAGGTGTTGCCTTAATGGAATTGCTGACGGGGTTCATAGATATCGTCCTGCATCTGGACGCGCATCTGCTGGCGCTGGTGCAGGAATATGGTCTGTGGATCTACGCCATCCTGTTCGCCATCATCTTTGCCGAGACCGGTCTTGTCGTTGCACCTTTCCTGCCGGGCGATTCGCTGCTGTTCGTGATCGGTGCGCTGTGCGGCATGGGTTCGCTGGAGTTGCAGATCGCGATGCCGCTGCTGATTCTGGCCGCGTTCATGGGCGACAACACCAATTACTGGGTAGGCAGATTGCTGGGGTTGCGGCTGCTCAACCACGCCAGCCAGAAACTCATCAAGCATGAGCATCTGGAAAAGACCCACGCCTTCTACGCCAAGCACGGCGGCAAGACGGTCATCTTCGCGCGCTTCCTGCCCATCATCCGCACCTTTGCCCCCTTCGTGGCGGGCATCGGCACCATGAACTACCGCCTGTATGTGATGTACAGCATCATCGGCGGGGTGTCATGGATAGGCAGCCTGACGCTGGCGGGCTACTTCTTCGGCAACATCCCCATCATCAAGGACAATCTCACCTTGATGATCCTGGTCATCATCGTCATCTCCTTTATTCCGGCGATCCTTGAGTATCTCAAGCATCTCAGGAACAAGAAGAGCGAAGCGACCGGCAAGTAATCCGTTTCTTACTCGCATGCCGGGAGCGCCTGCATCCCGATGAGCCTTTCGGCATGCCAGTTCTGTACAGCCCAACCCATCACCGTTCCTACATCGCTGTTAAGCAATTCATCCGGCGGCTCCTGCCGCAGGAAATCCAGCACGCGCAACAATGTTGCGACCGGCTGTGATTCATCCACCGGTGCTGCCAACGTCTGCTTGCTCAGTTTCTCCCCCGCCCCGTTCATCGCGACAGGCAGGTGCATGTAGTTCAACACCGAAAATCCCAGCAGGCGCTGCAGATGGATTTGGCGCGGAGTGGAAGCGAGCAGATCGGCTCCGCGCACGATATGGGTGACGCGCTGGAACGCATCGTCCACCACCACCGCGAGTTGATAGGCGAAGAGGCCGTCGGCGCGCTTTACCACGAAATCACCGATCTGGCTTTCCAGGTGTTGGGTGATGCGGCTTTGCAGCGCATCGGTGAGCTCAATTGCTTCGTTGTTCGTCCGTACCCGCCAAGCCCGTCCTTCGCGCCCAACCGGAATGGCATTGCGGCAAGTGCCGGGATACACCGGCCCCTCGATGCCATATAACGCCGAATCCGAGATCTCTTTGCGCGTGCAGCAACACGGATACACCGCCCCGTTGTCTTTCAAGCGATGCAATGCCTCTTCATATGCAGCCGTGCGCTGGCTCTGGTAAATGACGGGTTCGTCGCTATGCAGCCCGAACGCCTCCAGCGTGCGCAGGATGTCATCCGCCGCACCCGGCACGCAACGCGGCGTATCGAGGTCTTCCATGCGCACCAGCCAGGTGCCGTGATGATGTTTGGCGTCGAGATAACTGCCGACGGCAGCAACGAGTGAGCCGAAATGGAGGGGGCCGGTGGGGGAGGGGGCGAAGCGCCCGCGATATTCAGTTGAAGATGGCATTCGGTTTTGTAGGGCGGGTTAGCGCGGCGTAACCCGCCGGATGGTTTTACATACGGCGCAATGCCCGTTGGTTATTGCACCCTACGCTTGCTAAGCGTTTGCGTACATATAGCCGAATATTGCAATGCATAAGACCGAAACAGCTGCGATGACTGCTGATATCCGCGAAAGTATGAAGAGCCATCGTTCGCGGGAGTGGAGAGGCGGCACCGGCACCCATGGCAGTAAATATCTGAATTTTAGTGATTGAACTTTACCGCCTCGAACGTGCCCCCAAGCATAAAGCTCGGATTGCATCGAAGCATCTATTCTGTGTCTGAGAAGCCCGGCGAGAACAACGTGCAGAGCAATGGCGGTTAGAGCAATCAACAACAGCAATGCAATGACGTCTTCGTTCATCAGGTTCAACTGGTTTAGACAGCTACCGCTTCTTCCTCGAACTCCAGCACCACCTTGCCATCCTTCACGTCCACGGTGACCTTGCCGCCGTTGGCCAGTTTGCCGAACAGCAGTTCGTCGGCCAATGCGGAGCGGATGGTGTCCTGAATCAGGCGCGCCATCGGGCGGGCGCCCATCAGCGGGTCAAAACCGTTCTCGGCGAGGTGGTCCTTGAGCGCATCGGTGAACAACGGGTCCACTTTCTTCTCGTGCAGTTGTTCCTCCAGTTGCATGAGGAACTTGTCCACCACGCGCAGGATGACTTCTTTCGACAGCGAGGAGAAGGAGACGATGGCGTCCAGGCGATTGCGGAACTCCGGGGTGAACATCTTCTTGATGTCGACCAGCTCATCACCGACAGAAGACACTTTGGTGAAGCCCATCTGTGTCTTGTTCAGATTTTCTGCACCCGCGTTGGTGGTCATGATGATGACCACGTTGCGGAAGTCGGCCTTGCGCCCGTTGTTGTCGGTGAGCGTGCCGTGATCCATCACCTGCAGCAGGATGTTGAAGATGTCCGGGTGCGCTTTCTCGATCTCGTCCAGCAGCAGCACGCAATGGGGCTGCTTGCTGATGGCTTCGGTGAGCAGGCCGCCCTGGTCGAAACCGACATAGCCGGGCGGTGCACCGATCAGGCGTGACACGGCATGGCGTTCCATGTATTCGGACATGTCGAAGCGGTGCATCGGCATACCCATGATGTAGGCCAGTTGGCGTGCCACTTCGGTCTTGCCGACGCCGGTGGGACCGGAGAACAGGAAGCTACCGATGGGTTTTTGCGGATTGCCAAGGCCGCTGCGCGACATCTTGATGGCGCGGGCGAGCATATCGATAGCCTTATCCTGGCCGAACACGGTGGCCTTCAGGTCGCGGTCCAGGTTCTTCAGGGCGTTCTTGTCATCGTGCGACACGGTGCGTGTCGGGATGCGGGCGATCTTGGCGATGATCTCTTCGATCTCATGCTTGCCGACGATCTTCTTCTGTTTGGACTTGGGCAGGATGCGTTGTGCTGCACCGGCTTCGTCCAGCACGTCGATGGCCTTGTCCGGCAAGTGGCGGTCATTGATGAAGCGAGAAGACAACTCTGCGGCACTGGTGATGGCGGCGGCGCTGTACTTGATGCTGTGGTGATCCTCGAAACGCGACTTCAGCCCCTTCAGGATCTCGATGGTCTGTTCCACCGAAGGCTCGGACACGTCGATCTTCTGGAAACGGCGCGACAGCGCGGAATCCTTCTCGAAGATGCCGCGATATTCCTGATAGGTGGTTGCACCTATGCATTTCAACACGCCGCTCGACAACGCGGGTTTGAGCAGGTTGGAAGCGTCCATGGTGCCGCCGGAGGCTGCGCCCGCACCGATCAGAGTGTGGATCTCGTCGATGAACAGCACGGCGTTCGGGGCATCTTTCAGTTCTTTCAGCACGGCTTTCAGGCGCTGCTCGAAATCGCCGCGATATTTGGTGCCCGCCAGCAAGGAACCCATGTCCAGAGCATAGACGTGGGCTTCTTTCAGGATCTCCGGCACATCGCCTTCGGTGATGCGGCGTGCCAGCCCTTCGGCGATCGCGGTCTTCCCGACACCGGCTTCGCCTACCAGCAGCGGATTGTTCTTGCGGCGGCGGCACAGTGTCTGGATGACGCGTTCCAGTTCCGTGTCGCGCCCGATCAGCGGATCGACCTTGCCGGCCAGTGCGTGGGCATTGAGGTCGAGCGTGTAATTCTTGAGCGCGCTGTCGCCCTTGGCATCCTGCTCTTCTTCGGCTTCGTTACCGGTCTTTTGCGTCGAATGCTGAGCTTCGGCGGTCTTGTTGATGCCGTGCGCGATGTAGTTCACCACGTCGAGGCGGGTGATGGCGCGCTGGTTGAGGAAATACACCGCATGCGATTCCTTCTCGCCGAACAGGGCGACCAGGATGTTGGCCCCGGTGACTTCTTTCTTGTTTGTGGATTGCACATGCAGGATCGCGCGCTGGATCACGCGCTGGAAGCCGACGGTGGGCTGGGTATCGACTTCACCCGTGCCGGGCACGACCGGGGTGTGGGTCTCGATATGCTGTACCAGTACCGCGCGCAATTCCTCGATGTCCGCGCCGCAGGCGCGCAACACATGTGCAGCGGAAGGATTGTCCAGCATCGCCAGCAACAGGTGCTCGACGGTGATGAACTCGTGCCGTTTCTGGCGGGCTTCGACGAATGCCAGATGCAGGCTGACTTCCAGTTCTTGCGCGATCATTTTAATTTTCCTCCATGCGGCATCGTAACGGATGCCCGTGCTGCGTTGCAAACGCCGACACCTGAGATACCTTGGTGTCAGCGATGTCTTTGGGGTATACGCCGCATACGGCTGAACCCTCATTATGTATTTGGAGCATGACTTGCGTCGCGCGTTCCTGACTCATCGAAAAAAACGATCTCAACACTTCAATCACGAACTCCATCGTGGTGAAATCGTCGTTTATCAGTATCACCTTATACAGCTTGGGCGGCTTGGTCTTGCTGCGCTCCAACAGATTTACGTTCTCTTGCTTGGTTGCCATCGTTTGTCATTCTCACCCGGTACTCAGTTGCATATTTGACGATTAACGTGGGATTTTCAAGTCAATTCGGAAATAAATCTTATTTAGCGCTTGACGTTGCAAGTTCAACTGGGGTAAAAAGCGCTCGGGTGTTTGAATCAAAGTATCTGCTAGTGCTGGTTTTGCCATGTGCGGTCCCATTTGCGATCTTGGAATTCAAACAATTTGACGGGATTTCCACCCGTCGTTTTTTGTAAGGAAGCAAAGCATGGCAAACGGTACTGTTAAATGGTTCAACGACGCTAAGGGTTTCGGTTTCATCACTCCCGATGACGGCAGCGAAGACTTGTTCGCGCACTTCTCCGCGATCAACATGAGCGGCTTCAAGTCGCTCAAAGAAGGTCAGAAAGTGACTTTCGAAGTTGTTCAAGGCCCCAAGGGTAAGCAAGCCTCCAACATCCAGGCGGGTTAATTCCTGTTTGAGGTGTAACAAAAAGCCCGCCACGAAAGTGGCGGGCTTTTTGTTTGTGGAGCGCGCTTGAATCAAATTGCGTTCAACGCGGCATTGAACGTCGCACTCGGCCGCATCGCCTTCGATACCTTGTCGAAGTTCGGGTGGTAATAGCCGCCCATATCGACCGGCTTGCCTTGTGCCGCGATCAGCTCTGCATCGATCTTCGCGGCGTTGTCGGTCAAGGCCTTGGCCAGCGGTGCAAAGCGTGCATGTATATCCTTGTCCTCGCTCTGTCCGGCCAGTGCCTGTGCCCAGTACAGCGCGAGGTAGAAGTGGCTGCCGCGGTTGTCGATTTCCCCCACTTTTCTGGCTGGCGATTTGTCGTTGTCGAGGATCTTGCCGGTCGCCTGATCCAGCGTATCCGCCAGCACTTGTGCCTTGGGATTTTTGAAGGTCTGCGCCAAGTGTTCCAGCGACACGCCCAGTGCGAGGAATTCGCCCAGCGAATCCCAGCGCAGGCAGTTCTCCTGCTGGAACTGCTGTACGTGCTTGGGCGCGGAACCGCCTGCCCCGGTCTCGAACATACCGCCGCCGCTCATCAGCGGTACGATGGACAGCATCTTGGCGCTGGTGTTGAGTTCCAGGATGGGGAACAGGTCGGTGAGGTAGTCGCGCAGTACGTTGCCGGTGACGGAGATGGTGGCTTTGCCCTGGCGGATGCGAGCCAGCGAAGCGCGGCAGGCGTCGGACGGTTCCATGATCTTGATGTCCAGACCGCTGGTGTCGTGATCCTTGAGGTACTTCTCGACCTTGGCGATGATCTGCGCATCGTGCGCACGGTTCTTGTCCAGCCAGAAAATGGCGGGAGTGTTGCTCAAACGTGCGCGTGTGACGGCGAGTTTCACCCAGTCCTGGATCGGGGCGTCTTTGGTCTGGCAGGCGCGGAAGATGTCGCCTTGCTCGACGCTCTGCTCCAGCAGCACCTTTCCGGATGCGTCGACGATGCGCACCACGCCATCGCCGGTCATCTCGAAGGTCTTGTCGTGCGAGCCGTATTCCTCGGCTTTCTGCGCCATCAGGCCGACGTTGGGAACAGAACCCATGGTGGCGGGGTCGAGCGCGCCGTTCTGCTTGCAATCCTCGACCGTGGCGACATAGATGCCCGCATAGCAGCGGTCGGGGATCATGGCCAGAGTGTCATAAGCTTTGCCGTCGGCGGCCCACATCTTGCCGCCGTCGCGGATCATGGGCGGCATGGAGGCATCGACGATGACGTCGGAGGGTACGTGCAGGTTGGTGATGCCCTTGTCGGAATTCACCATCGCCAGCGCGGGGCCGTTGCGGAAGCAGTCGGCGATGTCGGCCACGAGCGCGGCGCGCTTGGCTTCCGGCAATGCGAACACTTTCGCTTCCATATCGCCGAAACCGTTGTTGATGTTGACGCCCATCTCCTTGAGCTGCGCGCCGTGCTTGTCGAACACATTCTTGAAGAACACGGAAACGGCATGACCGAACATGATGGGGTCGGACACCTTCATCATGGTGGCCTTGAGGTGCAGCGACAGCAGTACGTCTTCCTTCTTTGCCGCGGCGATCTGCTCGGCGTAAAACTGGCGCAGCGCGCGGCGGCTCATCACGGCGGCGTCGATGATCTCGCCCGCCTTGAGATTCAGCTTGTCCTTCAGCACGGCGACCTTGCCATCCTTGCCGACGAATTCGATGCGGGTGCTGGCGGCTTCCGGCACAGTCACGGACTTTTCGCTGCCGTAGAAATCTCCGCTTGTCATGTGTGCCACGCGGGTCCTGGAATCGGGAGCCCATTTGCCCATGCGGTGCGGATGTTTGCGTGCGTATTGTTTTACAGAAGCGGCGGCACGGCGGTCGGAGTTGCCTTCGCGCAGCACCGGGTTCACCGCGCTGCCGAGCACCTTGCCGTAGCGCAGCTTGATCTCCTTCTCGGCTTCGGTCTTCGGGTCCTCGGGGAAGTCCGGGAGCTTGTAGCCCTGTGATTTCAGTTCCCTGATCGCGGCCTTCAATTGCGGGATCGATGCGCTAATATTCGGCAGCTTGATGATGTTCGCTTCCGGCTTCAGCGTCAGTTCGCCCAACTCGGTCAGGCCGTCGCCGACTTTCTGCGCGGCGCTCAGGTGCTCGGGGAAGTTGGCGAGTATGCGTCCGGCGAGCGAGATGTCGCGGGTCTCGACGGCGACTCCGGCTGCCTTGGTGAAGGCCTGTATGATGGGAAGCAGCGAGTATGTCGCCAGTCTGGGCGCTTCATCGGTCAGGGTGTAGATGATCTTTGCGGTCGTCATGGTTGTTCTCGGGAATCGAACTTTAAGTTGAAAAAGAAAATGAAATGAGTCGCATCCTGTTGTTCAACAAACCCTACGGCGTGATATGCCAGTTCAGCCGTGACGGGATGCACCCGACGCTGGCGGATTATATCGCCGTTCCCGATGTTTATCCCGCCGGAAGGCTGGATACCGACAGCGAAGGCCTGCTGTTGCTCACCGACGACGGCAAGTTGCAGCATCACATCACCGATCCAAAGCACAAGCTGCCCAAGACCTACTGGGCGCAGGTGGAGGGCGTGCCGGACGAAGCTGCGCTGGAGCGTTTGCGTCGCGGGGTGCTACTCAAGGATGGAATGACCTTGCCGGCGGAAGCACAATTGAAGGATGAGCCCGTCGGTCTGTGGCAGCGCGACCCGCCGGTCCGCTTTCGCAAGGATATTCCCACGAGCTGGTTGCAACTTACCATCCGCGAAGGCAGGAATCGTCAGGTACGACGCATGACGGCCGCCGCCGGATTTCCGACTTTGCGCCTGATCCGCTATGCGATCGGGGATTGGACGCTGGACGGGATCGCTCCCGGCCAGTGGTCAAGTAAAACCGCATAGACCGTTCCCTTGATATGGTTTAATCATGTCTGACAGTCGTCAGGCACTGTCCGCCCATCGCCGATATTCCGAAGTATCCGCTGTAATTTCCTCCTGTTCTCGTCATTCCTGCAGTGCGGGCGCTATGGCACGGTTGTTGCGTTAGCACTCCCGGACTTCCAGACATATGGGAGAGGATGTCTTGAGAAGGAGTACGCATGAGATCGGTTTGGCTGTGGGTGATGTTTCTGCTGTTGTATGGAGTGTTTTCCATGAAGACACAAGCGGCTGGCATGCCAGTGACCATGCAGGGTGAATACTCTGCAAGTGGAGAGTCCCTGGATTTGCTACGCTGGGGTGTCTAGATGCGCAAGATCCTTGCCGTGATCGGAAACCGCTCGGCGGCTATCCGCATCGCACCCCTGATCCGCTTGTTGCAGAAGGTGCCCTCGATGCAAACGGTCGTCTGTATTGCTTCGCCGCATGTGCAACATATCGCCCGGGACCTGGATGTCTTCGGCATCAAGGTCGACGAAGAAGTGTGCAAGGGCGCCTGCCAGCCGATAATGGAAATTTCGCAGGATATAGACGTGTGCATACGGAAGCACAAACCCGATTGTGTGTTGGTTCAGGGGGATGCCGGCGCAATGATGGAGTCATTCCGCCGGCACGCAGCATACGGGAATCTGGGTAGCGGCTTGCGCATGTACGAACTGCATCACCACAGCGAGGAGGGGGCGAATCCGCAGGTGATCGACCTTGTCGACACGCACTATTTCGTCTCTTCCGAGATATCCCGCGACAGATTGCTTAAGGAAGGGGTCGCGGCGGAGAACATCTATGTCACCGACAGCCCCGCGGTCGATGCGCTGCTGATAGTGGCCGAGCGCATCAGCAGCGATGAAGGGCTGAAAGCGGGGTTGGCGGCTGCATTTCCTTCGATCGATCCGGGAAAGAGGTTGATTCTCGTTGCCGGATATCGGCGTGACTACCCGATCGGTCGACTTGAAAACATATGCCGCGCATTGAAACGACTGGCGATGCGCGCGGATGTCCAGGTGATCTATCCGGCACATCCAGAACCGCGGATGCGCCGCATCGCCGACGAGGTGTTCGCCGACCATCCCGGCATCACGGTAATCGAGCAGCAGGATTATCTGCACCATGTCTATCTGATGCAGACGGCTTACCTCATCCTTGCCGACTCCGACGATGTGCAGGATGAAATACTGTCGCTGGGCAAGCCGGTGCTGGTGATGCGCGATGTGAACGAACGCCCGGAATCCGATGATGTCGGCACCATCAAGCTGGTTGGGACGGATTCCGAACACATCCTGCGAGAATGCTCCATGTTTCTGGATGATGAATCCTACTATCAAGCCTTCGCATCCCATCGCAACCCCTACGGTGACGGGCAGGCCAGCCAGCGCATCGTGGAGACCATGCTCCGATAAATTCGCTTCTGTGACGGGGAAGGGGCTGGCAAGCTATTGAAAACCACTGCGGTGCGCGGTATTGGTTCCGGCATCACGCGCTTCGCGCATGAGCCTGCACAGTAACTTTGTTGTCGCTCCCTCGCCTATCTAATTGATATGTCTCGGTCGCCGGGTTCCGCGCGTCTTGCATCTGACCATCCTCGCAACGTTTTTCAACAGTTTGCTAGGGTATAATGCGCGCCTTTCAAATGTCAGGAGCAATCCATGCCTATTTACGAATACCGTTGCAGCAGTTGCGGTACGCAAAAAGACGTGATGCAGAAGATCAGCGACGTACCGCTGACCACTTGCCCGGAATGCGGCAAAGAGACCTTTGCCAAGCAGATCAGTGCCGCAGGCTTCCAGCTCAAGGGCAACGGCTATTACGCGACCGATTTCAAGAACAAACCCAGCCAGTGCGAGCCGTCGACCTGTGCGACTTGTCCGGCTGCGGGTACGCATTCGTGAAGAAATACCTGTTGACCGGGCTGCTGGTGTGGGTACCGCTGGGTATCACCCTGTGGGTGCTGAACCTCATCATCGGTACGCTCGACATGACGCTGAGCCTGCTGCCGACGCATTGGCATCCGGACGAACTGTTCGGCGTACACATTCCCGGCCTGGGCGTCATCATGACCGTGGTGGTGGTGGTGACGACCGGCTTGCTGGTACGCAACGTGTTCGGCCAGCGCCTGCTGACCTATTGGGACGGCATGCTGCGCCGCATCCCCTTCGTCAACGCCATCTACAACAGCGTCAAGCAAGTCAGCGACACCCTGCTGTCGGACAGCGGCAACGCTTTCCGCAAGGTATTGCTGGTGCGCTATCCGCATGCGGATTCCTGGTCACTGGCGTTCCTGACCAGCGTGCCGAACGAAGTGACACGTTTGCTGGAAGGCGACGAATATGTCGGCGTGTTCGTCCCGACCACGCCCAGTCCGGTGAACGGATTTTATTTCTATGTGAAGAAGTCCGAGACCATCGAGCTGGATATCAGCGTGGATGCGGCCTTCAAAGCCATCATCTCGATGGGCGTAGTGACAACGCCGGAAGCAGTCGCCCAGCTTGCCGGAACCAATCCGTAATTTCCCCTTTGTATTTTTTGATCGACCTGAACTGAATCTTTATGCGTACTCATTACTGCGGACAACTTAACGTTACCAATCTCGGCCAGACCGTCACCCTGTGCGGCTGGGCCCATCGCCGCCGCGACCACGGCGGGGTGATCTTCATCGACCTGCGCGACCGCGAAGGTCTGGCCCAGGTCGTATGCGACCCGGATCGTGCCGACATGTTCGCCATCGCCGAATCGGTGCGCAATGAATTCGTGCTCAAGATCACCGGCCGCGTACGCCGCCGTCCCGAAGGCACCGAGAACAAGAACATTCCCAGCGGCGAGGTCGAGATCCTCTGCCACGAGATCGAAGTGCTGAACGTCTCGGTCACGCCGCCGTTCCAGCTGGACGACGAGAACTTGTCCGAGAACGTGCGCCTGACCCATCGCGTGATCGACCTGCGCCGTCCGCAAATGCAGAAGAACATGATGCTGCGTTACCAGACCGCGCGCGCGTTCCGCCGCTTCCTCGATGACAAGGGCTTCATCGACATCGAGACGCCGATGCTGACCAAGTCCACTCCGGAAGGCGCCCGCGACTATCTGGTGCCGTCGCGCGTGCATGCTGGCGAGTTCTTTGCCCTGCCGCAGTCGCCGCAACTGTTCAAACAGATGCTGATGGTGGCGGGCTTCGACCGTTACTACCAGCTCACCAAGTGTTTCCGCGACGAAGACCTGCGCGCCGACCGCCAGCCCGAATTCACCCAGGTGGATGTCGAGACATCGTTCATGAGCGAAGAAGAGATCATGGTCATGATGGAAGAGATGATCCGCACCGTGTTCAAGGAAGTGCTGAACGTGGCGCTGCCCAACCCGTTCCCGCGCATCGGCTATGCCGAGGCGATGGCGCGTTTCGGCTCCGACAAGCCGGACATGCGCGTGACGCTGGAGATCACCGACGTGACCGATGCGGTGAAGGACGTGGCGTTCAAGGTGTTCGCCGGTGTGGCGAATTCCGACACCGGCCGCGTGGCGGCATTGCGCGTGCCCAACGGCGGCGCTTTCTCGCGCGGCGAGATCGACGAGTACACAAAGTTCGTCGGCATCTACGGCGCCAAGGGGCTGGCCTACATCAAGGTCAACGACATCACGCAACTGAACGAGACCGGCCTGCAATCGCCCATCGTCAAGAACCTGCACGCAGCGGCGCTGAAGACCATCATCGAACGCACGGGTGCGCAGAACGGCGACATCATCTTTTTCGGTGCGGACAAGACCAAGATCGTCAACGATGCCTTGGGCGCATTGCGCAGCAAGATCGGCCACGAGAAGGGCTACACCAACGGCAAGGCGTGGGAGCCGATCTGGGTGGTGGACTTCCCGATGTTCGAGTACGACGATGAAGCCAAGCGCTGGAACGCCTGCCACCATCCGTTCACCGCGCCCAAGGACGAGCATCTGCAATTCCTCGAGACCGATCCGGGCAAGTGCCTGGCCAAGGCCTACGACCTCGCCCTCAACGGCTGGGAGATCGGCGGCGGCTCGGTGCGTATCCACAAGGAAGCAGTGCAGAGCCAGGTGTTCCGCGCGCTCAACATCGGCGCGGAAGAGGCCCAGCTCAAGTTCGGCTTCCTGCTCGACGCGCTGCAATACGGCGCGCCTCCGCACGGCGGCCTCGCCTTCGGCTTGGATCGCATCGTCACCATGATGACCGGCGCCGAATCCATCCGCGACGTGATTGCCTTCCCCAAGACCCAGCGTGCACAGTGTCTGCTGACACAGGCACCGTCCGCGGTGGACGAGAAGCAATTGCGCGAGTTGCATATCCGTCTGCGTCAGCCCGCGCCGACCGAGGCTGCCAAGGAATAAGATGCAGCGCGTGGTGCGAGCACAGTGGTGGCTGCTGGTTGGCTTGCTGCTGTGCCTGCCGTTCGCGCAGGCGCGCGACGACCGTTCCGGCAACGTCCTGCCGCTCGTCGCCGTTGCCAGTCTTCCCGCAGAAGCGCGCGACACCTTGCAACTCATCAAACGGGGCGGTCCTTTCCCCTATACGCGCGACGGCGTGGTGTTCGGCAACTACGAACGCATCCTGCCGCTCCAGCAGCGCGGCTATTACCATGAATACACAGTGAAGACGCCGGGCATGCGCCACCGCGGTGCGCGGCGCATCGTGTGCGGCGCGGTACCCGAGTGTTACTATTCCGGCGACCACTATCGTAGTTACCAACGCATCGCGGAGGGCTGGTGAATGAGCGGACTATGTGCGCGGCTTATGAAAGTCAGCGAGGCGGGTGTCTACCGTCTCAATTGCTCGCTGGACGACCTGCTGGATAGTGCAGACATCAACGGCTTCGCCGTGTTCGAGGCAAACCTGCCGCAGGGTGCCAGCAAGGGCGAGGTGCTGGCGGAACTGGCGCGCGTGATCAAGGCCCCGGACTGGTTCGGCCATAACTGGGATGCACTGATCGATTCGCTGTGCGACCTGTCCTGGCGTCCCGCGCCTGGATACATCCTGCTACTGCGCGGCGATGCGCCTGAAGAACAGGAGCTGAACGATATCTTCGAGGCCGTGGTGAAATACTGGAAATTGCAGGGCAGGCCGTTCTGGATCTTTTACATTTGATGGCGACACACAAGCAACCGGTCTCGGCGCTCATCGTCATCTACACGCCTGAGCTCGACGTGCTGCTGCTCGAGCGCGCTGACCATCCCGGCTACTGGCAATCGGTCACCGGCAGCCGCGACGGCAACGAGAGTTTGCGTGAGACCGCCAGCCGCGAAGTGATGGAAGAGACCGGGCTGGATGCGACGCGCTACGCGCTCAGCGACTGGCAGCAACATAACGTGTACGAGATCTACGAGACCTGGCGGCACCGCTACGCACCGGGCGTCACCCAAAACACCGAACATGTCTTCGGCCTGCAACTTCCCCAACAAGTCCCCGTCCAACTCTCGCCGCGCGAACATCTGGGTTATCAATGGTTGCCCTGGAAAGAGGCGGCGGATAAAGTGTTTTCGCCGAGCAACCGAGCGGCGATATTGCAATTACCGGAACATCTCCAACATGGCTGACAACATCATCTCCATCGCCTACGAACATCCCGATGCGGCACATCACACGTGCAGCACCGCGCACGCCTGGGCAAAGAAGCCGCGCGAGCCGGAAGCGGGCGAAAAGGCCGAGCTGATCGAACGCATCAAGCGCCTGCTGAAAGAGCAGGATGCTGTGCTGGTCGCACACTACTACGTGCATCCCGACCTGCAGGACCTGGCCGAAGCAACCGGCGGCATCGTCTCCGATTCGCTCGACATGGCCAACTTCGGCCACCAGCATCCGGCCAAGACCATCGTGGTGGCGGGCGTGCGCTTCATGGGCGAGACCGCGAAGATTTTGAATCCCGAAAAACGTGTGCTGATGCCCGACCTCGAAGCCGAATGTTCGCTCGACCTCGGCTGCCCCATCGAAGAGTTCGCCCCGTTCTGCGACGCGCATCCCGACCGCGTCGTGGTGGTATACGCCAACACCAGCGCCGCCGTAAAGGCGCGCGCCGACTGGATGGTGACCAGCTCGATAGCCTTGCCGGTGGTGAAGCACCTGCACGAGCAGGGCAAGAAGATACTGTGGGCGCCGGACCGCCACCTCGGCGACTACGTGCAGCAACAGAGCGGGGCGGATATGCTGCTGTGGCAGGGTTCGTGCATCGTGCACGACGAATACAAGGCCAAGGAATTGCAGGAGATGAAAGCGCAGCATCCCGGTGCGCTCGTGCTGGTGCACCCGGAATCGCCGCGCGCCGTGATCCAGCAGGCCGATGTGGTCGGCTCCACCACCCAGCTCATCAAGGCCGCGCAGAGCGCTCCCAACAGGGAATTCATCGTCGCCACCGACAACGGCATCCTGCACAAGATGCGCACCCTGTGCCCGGACAAACTCTTCCTCGAAGCCCCCACCGCCGGACGCGGCGCCAACTGCACCAGTTGCAGCCACTGCCCGTGGATGGCGATGAACGGATTGTTGAATCTGGCCGAAGTGCTGGAAAAGGGCAACAACGAGATACACGTCGATCCAGCCATCATCCCGCGCGCGGTACAGCCCATCAAACGCATGCTGGATTTTGCCAAGCAGATCAATCTGCCGACGCGCGGTATCGGCAACGCCTGAATGTCGCTCCGGCACATGCCGGGGCATGATTGGGTAGAATGCCGTGCCATGACCAGCCTCAAGATCGCCACCTACAACATCCACAAAGGTTTCTCCCAGTTCAACCGCCGCGTGGTGCTGCACGAGCTGCGCGAACGTCTGCGCGAGCTGGATGCCGACATCGTGTTTCTGCAGGAGGTGCAGGGAGAACACTTGCATCATCCGCAACGGCACACCGATTATCCTTGCGTGCCGCAGCATGAGTTTCTGGCCGACGAGTTCTGGGCGCACCATGCTTACGGCATGAATGCGGTGTACGACGCGGGGCATCACGGCAATGCCATCCTCAGCCGTTTCCCCATCGTGCAGTCGCTGAACAAGGATGTCTCGGCGCACCGCTTCGAGAGTCGCGGGCTGCTGCATTGCGAGGTGGAGATCGGGGGGCAGAAGGTGGATTGCCTGTGCGCGCACTTCGGCTTGTTCGCCAAGGGGCGCAGGATGCAGAAGCGCGCGCTGATCGAGTATGTGCGCAGTGCGATCCCCGACGACGAGCCGCTAATCATCGCTGGGGATTTCAACGACTGGCGCGACCAGTTGAGTCCGGTGCTGGCGCGAGAACTGGATGTGCGCGATGTGTTCGACCTGCAAAACGGCAAGCCGGCGCGCAGCTACCCTTCGCGTGTACCGATGTTCCGGCTGGACCGCATCTACGTGCGCGGTTTCGATGTGCAGCATTGCGATGTGCATACCGGCGGCAAGTGGCGGCGGTTGTCCGATCACGCGGCGCTTTCGGCGCAGTTGAAGAAACCATGAACCGCGTCCGCCGGATCGCCGGGAATGAACTGACGCTGCTGAAGAACGGCGCAGCGTTCTTTCCCAAGCTCTGTGCCGATATCGATGCAGCACGCAATTCCGTCTACCTGGAAACCTACATCTTTGCCGCCGATGAGACCGGACAACTGGTCGGACAGGCTTTGCAACGGGCGGCGGCTCGCGGCGTGAACGTGCGGGTGTTGCTGGATGGTTTCGGTTCGGCGGAACTGCCGGATGTGTTCGTGGACGAACTGCGTGATTCGGGTGTCGAGGTGCAGTGGTTCAGACGCGAGGTTTCTCCCTTCACGCTGCGCCGCGACCGGATGCGCCGTTTGCGCCGCATGCATCGCAAGCTGGCTGTGATGGACGGCGAGGTCGCTTTTGTCGGCGGCATCAATATCATCGACGACATCCCGGCGGGGCTGGAATTCGATGCGCCGCGTCTGGACTATACAGTGCGCATACGGGGCGAACTGGCCTGGGAAGTGCAGGCAGTCATGCAACGGCTGTGGGAGATGGTCTCCTGGGCGGCCTTCCGCAAGCATGTCAAATCTGAAGGCTGGCGTTTGCGGCGTATCAAGTCGGATCCGGATGCCAAAGTGCAGTTGATGCTGCGCGATAACGTGCGTCATCGCCGCGACATTGAACGCGCCTATCTCAAGGCCATCGCCGGGGCGCAACGCGAGGTCATCATCGCCAACGCCTATTTTCTGCCCGGGCGCCTGTTCCGCCGCGCTCTGAAGCAGGCGGCACACCGCGGCGTGCGCGTGGTGCTGCTGTTGCAAGGCAAGGTGGAATACCGCATGCAACATTACGCAACATTGGCCTTGTATGAGAGTTTGATCGGCGCCGGAGTGGAGGTGTTCGAATACCAGCCCAGCTTCCTGCATGCCAAGGCCGCTGTCGTCGACGGCGAATGGGCAACAGTCGGTTCGTTCAATATCGATCCGTTCAGCCTGTTGCTGGCGCGCGAGGCGAACCTGGTCGTGCGCGACACGGAATTTGCGGGCATCTTGCGCAACGATCTGTGGAACGAGATCGAGCGCGATGCGCAACGGGTGAAGCTGGCTGACAGGGGACTGTTCACTCGTATGCTGGCGCGTGTGAGCTACGGCCTGATCCGTTTCGTCATCGGTGTGTTGGGATTCTCCGGAAAGCATTGAGATAACGTCTCCATCTGATTGACACTCGCAAGTGCCGCGCGGAGAATCCCCTACGGGTTCTTTGTCCGGCAACGAGTGCCCTTGGCTTCAGACTGGGAGGTAGTAATGAGCAGCAAGGCGGCGCCGCAGCATCGCAGTGCGGGCATGAGCAAGGAGGCGATCATGGTCTCGCTTGCCGATCATTTGATCTATTCCAACAGCAAGTATCCCATCAACGCAACGACGCGCGACTGGTTTCAGACGGCAGCCTATAGCGTGCGTGATCGGCTTGTCGAACGCTGGATGGAGACCATGCAGCGTTATTACGAACAAGACCCCAAGCGTATCTACTACCTGTCGCTGGAATTCCTGATGGGACGCACCTTGAGCAACGCGATGCTCAATCTGGGCATGGATGAGCAGGCTAAAGCTGCACTTTACGAACTGGGACAGAACTTCGAGGTGGTCGCTGGGATCGAGTCCGACGCGGCGCTGGGGAACGGTGGCTTGGGACGGCTGGCGGCCTGTTTCCTCGATTCCATGGCGACCCTCAACTTGCCTTGCTACGGCTACGGCATCCGCTACGAATACGGCATGTTCCGCCAAAACATCGAGAACGGCATCCAGATGGAGCATCCCGACAACTGGTTGCGCTATGGCAATCCGTGGGAATTCCCGCGCCCCGAGTTGCTGTATCCGGTGAAGTTCTACGGCAACGTGGTGGAGTACAAGCACGAAGACGGTCTGCTGCGCCATCACTGGGTCGACACCGACGATGTGATGGCGATGGCTTACGATACCCCGGTTCCCGGCTACGGCGGCAGGACGGTCAACAACATGCGCCTGTGGGCGGCGAAATCCTCGCGCGATTTCGAACTGCGCTATTTCAATCAGGGCGACTACATCCAGGCGGTCGCCGACAAGAACGAATCGGAGAACCTGTCCAAGGTGCTCTATCCGAACGACACCACCGAGATGGGGCGCGAGTTGCGCCTGAAACAGCAGTATTTCTTCGTCAGCGCTTCCCTGCAGGACATGCTGTTCCGTTACAAGAAGAACCATGAGAGCTGGATGCAACTGCCGGACAAACTCGCGGTGCAATTGAACGACACCCATCCTTCCATCGCGGTGGCCGAGATGATGCGTCTGCTGGTCGATGTGCATCATTTGACCTGGGATGAGGCATGGGGGCTGTGCACCCGTATCTTCTCCTATACCAACCACACGCTGATGCCGGAAGCGCTGGAGACCTGGCCGGTGGCGATGTTCGAGACGCTGTTGCCGCGCCATTTGCAGATCATCTACGAGATCAACCATCGATTCCTGCAGCAAGTGATGCACCAGTTCCCCGGCGACGGCGAACTGCTGCGTCGCCTCTCCATCATCGACGAGGGCAACGGGCGCCGTTTGCGCATGTCGCATCTCGCCATTGTCGGCAGCCACACAGTGAACGGGGTCGCGGCCCTGCACACCGAATTGATGAAGCGCACCATCTTCGCCGACTTCGAGCGCATCACGCCGGGCAAGATCATCAATCTGACCAATGGCGTCACCCCCCGCCGCTGGTTGAACCAGGCCAATCCGGGGCTGGCGCGGCTGATCACGGAACGCATCGGCAAGGACTGGCTGACAGAACTCGACCAATTGAAGAAACTGCGCGCGTATGCCGACGATACCCTGTTCCAGCAACAGTTCCATGCCGTCAAGCAGGCGAACAAGGAGCGTCTCGCCGACATGATCTGCAGGCAACTCGACATCCAGATCGATACTTCCTCGCTGTTCGACATCCAGATCAAGCGTATCCACGAATACAAGCGGCAGTTGCTCAATCTGCTGCATGTCATCACGCTGTACAACCGCATGCGCTCAGGCACCCATCCCGATATCGTGCCGCGCACGGTCATCATCGCGGGCAAGGCGGCGCCGGGATATGCCATGGCAAAACAGATCATCCGGCTGGTCAACGATATCGCCGACATCGTCAACAACGACCAGCAGGTCGGCGGCAGGCTGAAGCTGGTGTTCATCCCCAATTACGATGTCTCCAACGCCGAGCGCATCGTGCCGGCGGCCGATCTTTCCGAGCAGATATCCACCGCCGGCACCGAGGCTTCCGGCACCGGCAATATGAAACTGGCGCTGAACGGAGCGCTGACCATCGGCACGCTGGACGGCGCCAACATCGAGATCCGCGACGAGGTGGGGGCGGAGAATTTCTTCCTGTTCGGCATGACTGCGGACGAGGTCGAGCAGACGCGCCGCAAGGGCTACCGTCCCATGGACCATTACCGCAACAACCCCGAGTTGAAGCAGGCGCTGGACATGCTCGCCGCCGGCTATTTTTGTCCGGAAGAACCCACGCGCTATCAGGGCGTGGTCGATTCATTGCTCAAGCACGGCGACGGATTCATGTTGCTGGCGGATTACGCATCCTACGTTGCCTGTCAGGACAAGGTGGGCGAGTTATATCGCGACCGGCAGGAATGGACTAAACGCGCCATCCTCAATGTCGCCGGAATGGGCAGGTTCTCCAGCGACCGTACCATCCGCGAATATGCCGAGCGGGTCTGGCGTGTCGAATCGGTGGAGCCCCGGGCGAAGGCGGATAACACATGAGTCTGGTCATCGCGGGAGACATCGGGGGAACCAAGACCAGACTGGCGATCGTCGAGGTCGGCGACACGCAGGTGCGTATCGAACGCGAGGCCGAGTTTCCGAGCCGCAGTTTCGCCACCTTCGAAGCCTTGTTGGCGGATTTTCTGAGGGACGCGCAAACGCCCGAGCATGCAGCCTTTGGCATCGCCGGGCCGGTGCTGGGCAGGGCGGTGCGCACCACCAACCTGCCCTGGTATATCGAGGCCGATGTCCTGCAGCAGCGCTTCGGTTTCAAGAGTTGCGCGCTGCTCAACGATCTGGAGGCGATGGCCCATGGTTTGCCTGCGCTGGGTGGGATGGATCTGCTGACCTTGCAGCAGGGCGAACCGGGAGCGCACGGCAACGCTGCCGTCATCGCTGCCGGAACGGGGCTGGGCGAGGCCGGATTGTTCTGGGACGGATTGCGGCATCATCCCTATGCGACCGAAGGCGGACACAGCAGCTTCAGCCCGCAGGACGAGGTCGAGATGGAGTTGCTGCGCTATCTGCAGCGGCGCTACGCCCATGTCAGCTGGGAGCGTGTCGTTTCCGGCATGGGGCTGCTCGACCTGCATGATTTCTTGCGTATCCATCGCAAGGCCGCTTTGCCGCCGTGGCTGGCGGAAGAGATGCGTTCCGGTGATGCCGCAGCGGCCATCTCGCGTGCCGCTCTGGCGGGGAGCGACGATGTCTGCGTCGAGACTCTCGATCGTTTTGTGCAACTGTACGGAGCCGAGGCCGGCAATCTCGCCTTGAAAACCATGAGCCGGGGCGGTTTGTATGTGGGCGGCGGGATCGCCCCGAAGATATTGCCGTTGCTGCAACGCGATGCTTTCCTGCAAGCTTTTCTGAGCAAAGGCCGCATGCGCCATGTGCTGGAAGCGATGCCGGTGCGGGTGATCCTGAACGACCGCGCCACCCTCTACGGACCCGCACTATGCGCGGGTCGGCATGAGGCGGCCTGAGTAGTTGAGTTGTTTGTATTGTTACCCAGCGAACATTGTGGCACGATGCGCGTACACCTTTCCGGCAGGGCATAGGGAAGGACTATTGGGGGAAGATAGTGGCATTGCGCAATCAAAAGGGAGCAGTAATGGGGAGGGTGCTCGATAGTTTCAGGCGTTTTACGCTGGGCCGCTTGCTCATTCTGCTTTCCCTTCTCGCGGCGACAATCGCATTTGTACTTATATTCTTTCTGTCCGAGGTGGTGCGCGACCGCGCCATTCACGAATTGGCGCGGGACGATGCGCGGCAGACTTCCAAACTGGTGTTCCAGAGCCTCTATTCCGCCATGCGCAAGGGCTGGAACAAGGAGGAAATCAACGATTCCATCCAGCGTCTGAATATGACCTTTCCCGATCTGCAGATACGCGTCTATCGGGGCGAGATCGTTGCCAGCCAGTTCGGCATGATGCGGGGCGAGAGCGAGCAGATCCGGCACGATGTCGCGCTGTCGCAGGCCTTGCAAAGCGGGGCGGATGCGATGACTTTCCCATCCAAGGATTCCATCCGGTATCTCTTCCCGGTCGTGGCGACCTCGGAATGTCTGGTTTGCCACACAAAATCGCATGTGGGTGCCGTGCACGGGGTGATCGACATCACTTATCCGATCACTTCGCTGAAGGTGTCGTTTGACGAGGTGATCAATACCATCGTCGCTTATACCCTGCTCACGATCGCGCTGGTGTTCGCCATCCTTTACCTGAAGCTGCGCTATCTGGTCGTGCTCCCGATCGCCAAGCTCGTCGGGGTGATGCGCAGCGTGACGCTGGATATGGACCTGAATCGGCGCGTCAGCGACGGCAACTGGCTGATCGAGCTCAAACATCTGGCCGAATACTTCAATCATCTGTTACAGACGGTGCAGGAATACAACGCCAGGCTGGAAGAGTTGTCGGTGCGCGACCCGCTGACCGGACTGTATAACCGGCGCAAGTTCCACGAGTTCATGCGCTACGAGATCATCCGCGCCGAACGGCATGTGCAGGGCTTTTCGGTGATCATGATCGATCTGGACAACTTCAAGTATATCAACGACACGTTCGGTCACCCGATCGGCGACATGGTGCTCAAGGAACTGACTGCGATGCTGACCGAGGGGTTGCGCAAGGGTGACGTGCTGGCGCGCATGGGCGGCGACGAGTTCGCCATCATCCTGCCGGAAACACCGGCCGCCAACGGTCTGCTGGTGGCCAATAAACTGCATCAGGCATTGGCCGGACGCGAATTCGAATTGCCGGTCGGCAAGATACGTTCCACCGCCAGTTTCAGTCTGGTCAGTTATCCCGAGGACGGCAAGACCGAGGATGCCATCTACTCCGCGATGGATGTAGTGCTGTACAAGGCCAAGATGCATGGCAAGAATCAGGTGATGACGGCCGAGTCGGACGAAGATCGCAGCATGATGACCATCTTCAAACAGGGCGATTTCCTGCGCAATGCTTTGCGCGAGGATCGTATCGAAGCCTTTTTGCAACCCATCATTGAGCTGAAGAGCAATGCGGTGACGGCTTATGAGGTGCTGGTGCGCATACGCGATGGCGAGACCATCATTCCGGCGGGCGAATTCATCGAGGTAGCTGAGGAACTCGGCATGGCGCAGGAACTCGACCGCGAGGTGTTCCGCAAGGGCCTGGCGCATTACGCCCTGATCTCCAGAAAAAATCCGCAGGCCAAGATGTTCTTCAATCTGTTCCCGCGCAGTTTCAGCGATATCGAGTGGGTGCGCGGTATTCCAGCGCTGGTACGGGCAGCAGGGGTGCCGTGCGAGAACATCGTGCTGGAGATCACCGAACGCGAAGCACTGCCGAACTTGACGCAGGTGCGCGCGGTGATCGAAGAGTTGCGCGAGAGCAGGATCGCCGTGGCGCTGGACGATTTCGGCAGCGGTTTCTCGTCTTTCCTCTATCTGAAATACCTGGAGATCGACTACGTCAAGATCGAGGGCAGCTTCGTGCGCCAGATCGTCGCCGACGAGCGCGACCGCATCATGGTCGCGCACATCAACAGCATGGCGCACGAATTTGGCTTGAAGACGGTGGCCGAGTTCGTCGAGGACGAAATGACCGCGAAGATGCTCGCCGAGATCGGTGTGGACTACGCACAGGGCTACTACTTCGGACGTCCCGCACGTCCGGAATGATGCACAGCGCGGGTGCGCTGTGCGACATCCGAGTGCATCATCCGCCGACATTTTTCCTGGCTCGGCGGCACAATCCCTTCTGAATCAACATCAAAACATTTTGGCACGGGGCTTGCTGATAAACAGGTGAAGGCGATCACGGGCCTCCCCGCCCACCGCTTTCATGTTTCTCCTCCTGTTTCGGGCATCCTCGCGGATGCCCGTTTTTTTGGAGCTTGTACGGCAGGCTATAATGCCCGCTGTTATTTATTGCTGTTCCCAGATGAGACACTATTCGCACACTCCCTCCGCCGAAACCCGCACCGATTGGAAAGTCATACGCAGCCTGCTGCCCTATCTGCTCGAATTCAAATGGCGGGTGGCGGTGGTGATCCTGCTGCTGGTATTGGCCAAGCTGGCCAACGTGGTCGTTCCGCTGGCGCTCAAGGAGATCGTGGATGCGGTGAGCCAGCCGCAGGCGATGCTGGTGCTGCCGGTGTTCCTCATCATGGGGTACGGTCTGTTGCGTCTGTTCAGCACCCTGTTCGGCGAATTGCGCGATGCCTTGTTCGCCAAAGTGACGCAGCGCGCCATCCGCCGCGTGGCACTGCAAGTGTTCGAACATCTGCACAACCTGAGTCTGCGCTTCCATCTGGAGCGGCAGACCGGCGGCGTGTCGCGCGACATCGAGCGCGGCACGCGCGGCATCAGCTTCCTGCTCACTTTTCTGCTGTTCAATATCCTGCCGACGCTGCTGGAGATCGTGTTGGTCGCGGCGATCCTGTTCGTCAAATACGATCCGTGGTTCGCCATCATCACCTTTGCCACGCTGGTGCTCTATATAGCCTTCACGCTGATCGTCACCGAATGGCGCATGGTGTTCCGCCGCACCATGAACGATATGGATTCCAGGGCCAACACGCGCGCCATCGACAGTCTGATCAATTACGAGACGGTGAAGTATTTCGGCAATGAGCGCTACGAGGTGGCGCGTTACGACGACCAGATGCAACGCTGGGAAGTCTCGGCCGTCCGTAACCAGACCTCGCTGGCAACGCTTAATGCGGGGCAGAGCATCATCATCGCGGTCGGCGTCACCCTGCTCATGTTGCTGGCTGCGGACGGGGTGGTGAAGGGCACCATGAGCGTGGGCGATCTGGTGTTGGTCAACGTGTTCATGCTGCAGCTCTATATGCCGCTGCATTTCCTCGGTTTCGTCTACCGCGAGATCAAGAACGCGCTGGCCGATATGGAAAAGATGTTCCGTCTGCTGGACGAGAACCGCGAGATCGCGGATGCGCCCGGTGCCCAGGCGCTGAGGCTGGTGCAGGCAGCGGTGCGCTTCGAGCATGTCGGCTTCCATTACGATCCGGCGCGCGAGATCTTGCATGACGTGAGTTTCGACATCCCGAGCGGGCATACCGTGGCGGTGGTGGGGGCGAGCGGGGCGGGCAAGTCCACCCTGTCGCGGCTATTGTTCCGTTTCTATGATGTGAATGCGGGCGGTATCTCGATCGACGGGCAGGATATCCGTTCCGTGGCACAGGCCAGCCTGCGTGCGGCCATCGGCATCGTGCCGCAGGACACCGTGCTGTTCAACGACACCATCTATTACAACATCGCCTACGGCCGCCCGGATGCGACGCGCGAGGAAGTGGTCGCGGCGGCGCAGTCGGCGCATATCCATACTTTCATCGAGTCACTGCCGCAGGGCTATGACTCTATGGTGGGCGAACGCGGGCTGAAGCTTTCCGGCGGCGAGAAACAACGCGTCGCCATTGCCCGTGCCATCCTGAAGAATCCGGCAATACTGATCTTCGACGAGGCGACCTCGGCACTGGATTCCAAGTCGGAAAAGGCCATTCAGGACGAGTTGCGCAGCATCGCGCAGAACCGCACTACATTGGTCATCGCTCACCGCTTGTCGACCGTGGTGGATGCCCAGCAGATACTGGTGATGGACCAGGGGCGCATCATCGAGCGCGGCAACCACCGTGAATTGCTGGAAAAACAAGGTGTGTATGCGCAGATGTGGGCGCTGCAGCAACAGGAAGAACATTAGTGTTTTTGCCACATGCCTTGATTTATTTGGGATTTATGGGGTATCCTGCCCGTCATCCGTAGTTTGTTGATAGTCTTAGAGGGATATATGCGCAAAAGAATCGTACTGCTGTCGTTATTGAGCCAGGTAATGCTGGCCCATGCCGCGGGCGACGGCAGCACCGCCGCTCCGGTGCGCGACGATGCGTTCGTCAATGCTGCATTGCATAAAGCCACTATGCCAAGGCTGGGGTCGGCCATCGCCCTGATCTATGACGAGCAGGGCGAGCGCCCTTTGTATTCCAAGAATGCGGATGCGGTGGTGCCTATCGCCTCCATCACCAAACTGATGACCGCGATGGTCATTCTGGATGCGAATCTGCCGCTGGATGAACCGATCAGCATCGAATCCGAAGACCGTGACCGCGTGAAGGGCTCACGTTCGCGCATGCGCAACGGCATGACGCTGACTCGCGGCGAGCTGTTGAAACTGGCACTGATGGCCTCCGAGAATCAGGCGGCGGCAGCGCTGGCGCGCACTTATCCCGGCGGTACGCATGTCGCATTGGCGATGATGAATGCCAAGGCGCGCGAACTGGGGCTGAATTCCACACGCTTCTACGATCCCACCGGACTGGACAGCGATAACGTCTCCACCGCGCGGGAGCTGGTAAAGATGGTGATGGCGGCGCAGAGCTACGAGCTGATCCATCAATACAGCACATCGCATTCCCATACCGTGAACGTGGATGGGCGCCGGACTTTGCGTTTCAGCAACACCAATCCGCTGGTACGCAGCGCCTCCTGGGATATCGGCCTGAGCAAGACCGGCTATATCAGCGAAGCGGGCCGTTGCCTGGTGATGCAGGCGAAGATATTGAATCGCCCGGTAGTCATCGTGCTGCTGGACTCATGGGGCAAACGCACCCGCGTCGGCGATGCCAACCGCGTCAAGCAATGGATGGAGAACGCGGTAGCGCGCTCGTTGCGACAGGCCAGTCACCGCACCGTCAACTAAAAGCCGGGACAGACAACACAAAGGGGGGCGAAAGCCCCCCTTTTCTTTTGGGTCATTTGCGCGGCCAACGTATCGCAATGACGACCACGGCGACCAGTACGGCCAGAATGATCAACTCCACGAACATGAACATGTGATTCCCCGAGAACGATCTGCGCTGACACGCAGTTGATTTCGGGATGCTAACACGGGGTATTTCACGGATTGGTCGCCACCCACGGTTGCGACCGGTTTAACATTTCTATAATATTGGAAATGTAGAATGTATTTGGAGGTAGGGATGAAGATCGAAACTGCGGTAGAGGCACTGGCGGCATTGGCTCAGGAATCGCGTTTGTCGATCTTTCGTTTGCTGGTGCAAGCCGGAAAAGAGGGAATCGCGGCGGGAGGGCTGGGGGAAAAACTGGGTATCCCGCCAGCCACGTTGTCGTTCCATTTGAAGGCGCTGACCCATGCCAGGCTGATCAAGCCGCGCACCGAGGGACGCTTTGTGATCTATAGCGCCAACTTCGCCGAGATGGACAGACTGATCGCCTACCTCACCGAGCATTGTTGTGCGGGCGATGCGACCCAGTGCGCCCCGGTCGGAAAATGTTGAAATCGAGAAAAGGAAAATCGAAATGAGTGAAAAGCAATACAACGTGCTGGTGCTGTGTACCGGCAATTCCGCACGCAGCATCCTGGGCGAGGTGTTGTTCAATGCGTTGGGGAAAGGCAAATTCAAGGCTTACAGCGCGGGTAGCCATCCAGCGGGGCGAGTCAATCCGGGAGCGCTGGAATGGCTGCAAGCACAGGGCTACAGCACCGATGGTCTGCGCAGCAAGAGTTGGGACGAGTTCGCCTTGTCCGGCGCGACCGAGTTCGATTTCATCTTCACCGTGTGCGACAACGCCGCCGGAGAGGCCTGCCCGCTGTGGCTGGGCAAGCCAGCCACAGCGCACTGGGGAATTCCCGACCCGGCGCATGTCGAGGGCGAAGAGGAGCGTCGTGCCGCCTTCAAGAAGGCCGCCGAGCAACTGGCCCGCCGTATCCAGTTGTTCCTGAGTCTGCCGATCGATAAATTGGACAAGCTCGTCCTGAAAGAGAAACTCGCCGAGATCGGGCGTATCAAGGACTGACATCATGAGCGTCTTCGAGCGTTACCTGACCGTTTGGGTCTTCCTGTGCATCATCGTCGGCGTGATGCTGGGGCAAAGCATCCCCGCGCCGTTCCATTGGCTGGGCACGCTGGAAGTCGCCAAGGTCAATATCCCGGTCGGTCTGCTGATCTGGGTGATGATCATCCCGATGTTGTTGCGTATCGATTTCGGTGCGTTGCACGAGGTGCGCAAGCACTGGCGCGGCATCGGTGTCACTCTGTTCATCAACTGGGCGGTCAAGCCGTTCTCGATGGCATTGCTGGGCTGGCTGTTCATCCGCCAGTTGTTCGCTCCGTATCTGCCTGCCGAGCAGCTCGACAGCTATATCGCCGGGCTGGTGCTGCTGGCTGCAGCACCTTGCACCGCGATGGTGTTCGTGTGGAGCCGTCTGGTCAACGGCGAGCCGCTGTTCACGCTGAGCCAGGTCGCGCTCAACGACACCATCATGGTGTTCGCCTTCGCGCCGCTGGTGGCGCTGTTGCTCGGTCTGTCGGCCATCGTCGTGCCGTGGGATACGCTGCTGGTGTCCGTGGTGCTGTATATCGTGCTGCCGGTGCTATTGGCGCAGGTCTGGCGCAGATGGTTGCTGCTGCGGGGGGATGAGGTGCTGCAACGCACCCTGGTTGCGCTGGGACCGATCTCCATCTCCGCGCTGCTGTTGACGCTGGTGCTGTTGTTCGCCTTCCAGGGCAAGGCCATCGTCGAACAGCCGCTCATCATCCTGATGCTCGCGGTGCCCATCACCATCCAGGTGTATTTCACCTCCGGTTTCGCTTACTGGCTCAACCGTCGCTTCGGCGAGGCGCATTGCGTGGCCGGCCCTTCGGCCTTGATCGGCGCATCCAACTTCTTCGAGCTGGCGGTCGCTGCGGCGATCAGCCTGTTCGGTTTCGAGTCCGGCGCGGCGTTGGCTACCGTGGTGGGCGTACTGATCGAGGTGCCGGTGATGCTGAGCGTGGTGTATCTGGTGAAGCGCAGCCAGGGCTGGTACGAGCGGGGCTAGGAAGATGGAACTGATTCTGTACGGGAAGGAATTCTGTCATCTGTGCGATGATGCGGAAGCCATCCTGCGCGGACTCGGACTCTTTGCCGATTACATCGATATCGCCAGTGACGAAAAGCTTCAGGAAAGGTACAGCATCCGGATTCCTGTGCTGCAACGGCGGGACACAGGGGCAGAGTTGGGATGGCCGTTCGATGCAGAGGGAGTGCGGCTGTTTATGGGGCTGGCAGAACGCCAATAGCTGTATTCGCCTTGATCTGGTTTTGTTGTTTTACAACAGAGCCAGATTGTGGCTTCGGCCACCGCTTCGCGACTTAACTTGCTGCGCAAGTTAGCCTGCGCCGCAACCTTGTTTTGCTTATTTAAAGCAAAACAAGGTTGTCTCTGTGTATGAGTTCCGGCTCGTCAACATATCCAAGGATGTGCTCGATCTCGCCGCTGGACTTGCCGGCGATGCGGCGCGCTTCATCTGCGCTGTAGTTCACCAGGCCGCGCGCGATGTCGCGGCCTTCTGTGTCGAGTACGGCGACGACTGCACCGCGCTGGAACTCCCCGCTGATTTGCGTGACGCCGATAGGCAGCAGGCTCTTGCCGTCGTTGCGCAGCACGCGTACAGCGCCCGCATCCAGAGTGACCTTGCCGCTCACTTGCAGATGATCGGCCAGCCATTGTTTGCGGGCATCCAGCGACAACGCGCTGGCGGCGAGCAGGGTGCCGATGCTTTCGCCCTGCAGCAGGCGCGGCAGCACGTCGCGTTCATGGCCGGAGGCGATGACGGTATGCGCGCCGCTGCGCGCGGCACGCTTGGCGGCGAGCACCTTGGTGATCATGCCGCCGCGCCCGATGTGGCTGCCTGCGCCACCCGCCATCATTTCCAGCTTCTCATCGCCTGCCTGTGCTTCACTGATGAGCGTGGCGCTCGCGTCTTTGCGCGGATCGGCGGTGTAAAGACCGTCCTGATCGGTGAGGATGACGAATGCATCAGCCTCGATGAGGTTGGCGACCAGTGCCCCCAGCGTGTCGTTGTCGCCGAACTTGATCTCGTCGGTGACCACGGTGTCGTTCTCGTTGATGATGGGAATCACACCCAGGCTGAGCAGGGTGCGCAGGGTAGAGCGCGCATTGAGATAGCGTTCTCGGTCGGCGAGGTCGGCATGGGTCAGCAACACTTGCGCGGCATGCAGCTGATGCTGGCGGAAGCAGCTCTCATAGGCCTGCACCAATCCCATCTGGCCAACTGCCGCCGCGGCCTGTAGCTCGTGTACGGCGCTGGGGCGTTTCTTCCAACCCAGACGCTGCATGCCCTCGGCGATGGCACCGGAAGACACCAGTACCACTTCGCAGCCTTGTGTACGCAATGCGGCGATCTGCTTGGCCCAATTGCCTAAGGCAGCCTTATCCAAACCGGTGCCCTGATTGGTGACGAGGCTGCTGCCGACTTTGACGACGATGCGTTTGGATTGGGTCAGTACGGTCTTCATGCTAAGGGGTCGTGGATGTCGATCTCGGTCTCTTGCGCGCTTTCGGTGACAGCGTCCTGCTCCAGGGCGGCTGCCTGATTCAGGTGTTCCATGATGGCGTAAGTCAATTCCTTGCATCCTTCGCCGTTGATGGCGGAGATGGCGAAGTAGCGCGTGTCGTCGCCGAACGCCTTGAGGAAGGCCGCGACTTTTTCGGCGCGATCTTCTTCCTGCAACAAATCCAGTTTGTTCAGCACCAGCCAGCGCGGCTTGTTGTACAGCGCTTCGTCGTACTTTTTCAGCTCGTTCAGGATGGCATGCGCTTCATGCACGGGGTCTATGCCCTCATACATCGGCGCGAGATCCACCAGATGCAATAGCAGGCGAGTACGCGCCAGATGGCGCAGGAACTGGTGGCCCAGCCCGGCACCTTCGGCCGCGCCTTCGATCAGTCCGGGGATGTCGGCGATGACAAAGCTCTTTTCGTTGGAGACGCGGACCACGCCCAGATTGGGATGCAGGGTGGTGAAAGGATAATCGGCCACTTTGGGGCGTGCGGCGGAAACTGCGCGGATAAAAGTGGATTTGCCCGCATTCGGCATGCCGAGCAGGCCGACATCGGCCAGCACCTTCAATTCCAGTTGCAGTTCGCGGCGCTCGCCTTCTTCTCCCGGCGTGCACTGGCGCGGCGTGCGGTTGGTGCTGGATTTGAAATGCAGGTTGCCCAAGCCGCCTGCGCCGCCTTTGGCGAGCAGGACTCTTTCGCCATCATGGGCGAGGTCGGCTATCAAGTAACCGCTGTTGATGTCGGTGATGACGGTGCCGACCGGCATGCGCAGGATGATGTCGTCCGCGCCCTTGCCGTAACAATCCGCGCCGCGGCCGGACTCGCCGTTCTTGGCGCGGTGCATGCGCGCGAAACGGTAATCCACCAGCGTGTTGATGTTGCGGTCGGCGATGGCGATCACGCTGCCGCCGCGCCCGCCGTCACCACCATCTGGGCCGCCCTTTTCGATATATTTCTCGTGCCGAAAACTGGCCGCGCCATTACCGCCGTTTCCGGCGATGGCTTCGATTTTTGATTCGTCGATGAATTTCATGATGGTCTGACCGGAAAATAAAAAAGCCCTACCTTGCGATAGGGCTCATTTTAACCGCTTGCGCGATTATTAAGCTGCGACGATGCTGACCGTCTTGCGCTTCATAGCGCCCTTGACCGCAAATACCACTTTGCCGGTGATCTTGGCGAACAGGGTGTGATCCTTGCCCATGCCGACGTTGTCGCCTGCGTGAACTTGGGTACCGCGCTGACGCACGATGATGCTGCCCGCGCTGATGAGTTCGCCGCCGTAGCTCTTGACACCCAGTCGTTTCGAGTGCGAGTCGCGGCCGTTACTGGTACTGCCTCCGCCTTTTTTCGATGCCATGTTGCAGCTCCTTCAGAATTAAGCCGAGATGCCGTCGATGCGGATCTCGGTGTAGTTTTGACGATGACCTTGATGTTTCTGGTAGTGCTTACGACGACGCATCTTGAAGATGGTCACTTTGTCGTGGCGGCCGTTGGCGATGATGGTCGCCTTGACGGTCGCACCGCTCAGCAGAGGCTTGCCAACGGAGACCTTGTCGCCATTGCCAACCATCAGCACTTTGTCCAATACGATCGCGCCGCCGACGTCGCCGTCAATGGATTCGACCTTCAGGGTTTCACCTTCGACAACGCGATATTGCTTGCCACCGGTTTTGATTACTGCGTACATAACGACCTCGCTTGATGCGGTTTTTAGTTATGGCATAACCTAAAGGTTAGCCTCCACTGAAATGTGGATTTTCAGAGCCGCGCATTATACATAAACAACACTAACCGTCAAAACCCTTTTTTCGGGTCAGCGCTTCATGGAATCAAAGAATTCTGCGTTGTTTTTGGTTGCCTTGACCTTGTCCAGCAGGAATTCCATAGCCTCCAGCTCGTCCATCGGGTAAAGCAGCTTGCGCAGTACCCAGATGCGCTGCAGCAGGTCCTGCTTGATGAGCAGCTCTTCCTTGCGGGTGCCGGAGCGGTTGACGTTGATCGCCGGGTAGATGCGTTTCTCGGCCATACGGCGATCCAGGTGGATTTCCATGTTGCCGGTACCCTTGAACTCCTCATAGATCACATCGTCCATGCGGCTGCCGGTATCCACCAGCGCAGTGGCGATGATGGTCAGCGAGCCGCCTTCCTCGATATTGCGCGCCGCGCCGAAGAAGCGCTTGGGGCGCTGCAGGGCGTTGGCGTCCACGCCGCCGGTCAATACCTTGCCGGAGGAAGGGATCACGGTGTTGTAGGCGCGCGCCAGGCGGGTGATGGAGTCGAGCAGGATGACCACGTCTTTCTTGTGTTCGACCAGACGTTTTGCCTTTTCCAGCACCATTTCAGCCACTTGCACGTGGCGGGTGGCCGGTTCGTCGAAGGTGGAAGCGACCACTTCGCCGCGCACGGTGCGGCTCATTTCGGTCACTTCTTCGGGGCGTTCGTCGATGAGCAGTACGATTAGCGTGGCATCCGGATTGTTGGCCGAGATGGAGTGCGCGATATGCTGCAGCATCACGGTCTTGCCGGACTTGGGCGAGGCGACCAGCAGGCCGCGCTGGCCTTTTCCGATGGGTGCGACGATGTCGATGACCCGTCCGGTGATGTTCTCTTCGGCACGGATGTCGCGTTCCAGCGTCATGTGCACCGTGGGGAACAGCGGTGTCAGGTTCTCGAACAGGATCTTGTTCTTGGCATTCTCGGGCGGCTCACCGTTGACTTTGTCCACCTTGACCAGCGCCACATAACGCTCGCCCTCTTTCGGGGTGCGGATCTCGCCCTCGATCGAATCGCCGGTATGCAGGTTGAATCGGCGCACCTGGCTGGGACTGACGTAGATGTCGTCCGGACCGGCCAGATAGGAGGTGTCGGGCGACCTCAGGAAGCCGAAACCGTCCGGCAGTACTTCCAGCGTGCCTTCGCCGAAGATGCTTTCGCCTTTCTTTGCCTGGTTCTTCAGCAGTGCGAAGATCAAATCCTGCTTGCGCATGCGGTTGGCGTTGTCGATCTGGTTGGTGGTTGCCATTTCCACCAGTTCGGTGATGTGTTTGGTCTTGAGGTCGGATAGATGCATATGTGGATGTTGCGCGATGGCGCCAGGTTGAAGTGAGTTGCTAGGGAAGTGAGACTGGGTTTTCTTGGGGGTTTTGCGGGATAGCCCGCACCGAATTGCCGTGAGCGTCTTTAAGTTTGTGTTGAGCTACTTGGTTTCAGGACGAAACAGGGCAGTTGCGGGCGGGAGATTAAAGGGTTCAGATATGGCTGTCAATGAATGCCGTGAGTTGGGATTTTGACAATGCGCCGACCTTGGTTGCCTCGATGTTGCCGTTCTTGAACAGCATCAGAGTCGGGATGCCGCGCACACCGTATTTTTGCGGGGTCTGCTGGTTCTCGTCCACATTCAGCTTTGCGACGTTCAGACGTCCTGCGTACTCTTTGGAAACTTCATCCAGGATCGGGGCGATCATGCGGCAGGGGCCGCACCATTCCGCCCAGTAGTCAACCAGCACAGGCAACGGCGATTGCAGTACCTCGGCGGTGAAAGTGGCATCGGTGACATAACGGATATGTTCGCTCATGTTGGATTCTCGCTTAATAAAATTATGTATTTTGTTTTAGATACGGTCTGGGCCGCTTGGAAGTACAACAGGACTGGGCGGCATCCTAACCAAAAAAATCGGGGTTGGGAAGGGTTTCAGCAGCTGCGTTCTAACCCATTGATAAGGCAAGAGCTGCAAGTTCACATGCGCCACAGATAAAGCGTCGAATGGTGCAAATCCTCGACGGGAATCGTTTCCTGCGGCGGGTGATCCGGCACCGCGAAGGTATTGCTGATGAACAGACTGCCGGGACGCATTTCCTGTCTGGCTTTGTTCCATAAATCTTCCATCGGTACGGGGGACAGATAGGCGAACACCACGTCGTACTGCGACAAATCGCTATTCCACAAACTTCCCCAATGCACCGAGCAGTTGCGAAATCCGCCGAACCTGGTGCGCAGCCAACTCCAGAGGAACGGCAGTGGCGCTGCTTCCACGCCGTGAAAGCGTCCGTGTGGATGTGTTTGTGCGAGATGAGTCAACACGCCGCCGATACCAGAGCCGAGATCAATCAGGGTGAACGGCTGATTCGCCGGCAGCGTGGCCTCCAGCGCTTGCCAAACCTTGTTGCTGGACAGGTAGAGCGGTACTTGCGTGCGGAACGTGCTCCAGTAGACCACCAGCATGACCAGAAAAGCGGCGAGGAAGAAGGCGGGCGGAATATCAAGCGCCAGCACCAGCACCAGCGCGGGAGCAAACGCGAACTGGATGAACAACCACCAGCGCGCCAAGCCGGCGAAACGGCTGAGAGCAGCGGCCAAAGTGCCACAGAGCAGTGCGTAGAACAGCGGCGCAAGCTGCAATCCAATCAGGCGCACGGTCAGTACGGCTAGTACGAACGCAGCGAGTTGCAGCAGCAGCGCCAAGACAGACGGGGGAAGTCGCCCGAACTGCGAGATCACACGCGCACCAACCCGGCTTCGACCTCGTCGCGCCTGGTTTTGCCCGCCAGGCGTTCCACCAGCGTCAGTGCGAAATCCATGGCCGTGCCGGGACCGCGTGAAGTGATGATCTTGCCGTCCTCGACTACCGCCTGCGGCTGGCGAGAAACTTTGGGAAACGCATCCAGCGAACCGGGGAAGCTGGTGGCGCGCTTGCCGTCGAGCAGTCCTGCCATGGCCAGTACCGAAGGTGCGGCACAGATGGCGCAGACATAACGACCGTTGGTTGCCATGCGCTGTACCAGTTTGATGATGCGCGCATCAGCCTTGAGGTTGTTGGTGCCGGGTTGGCCGCCCGGGAGTACCACCATGTCGAAGTCGCGCTTGAGCGCTTCGTCCAGTCCGGTGTCCGGGATCAGCATGGTGCCGCGGCTGCCGCTTATCGGATGTCCGTCCAGACTGGCGCTCACCGCATCGAGGCCGGCGCGGCGCAGGATGTTGAGGATGGTCACGGCTTCCAGCTCTTCACTGCCGTTGGCCAGCGGAACAAGTACGGATTTCATGTCAGAAACTCCCTGCGATTCGTATGCCGATTAGACCTCTGCCGACGTCAGGAAGCAAGAGCAGTTTGCCGGAACGCAGGTCGGCATTGTGGGCGACCACGCTCTTGCCGACCAGTGTGCCGATCATCGCCCCGGCCAGTACGTCAGAGGCGAAGTGCGCATGATGATAGGTGCGGGCGAAACCGACCAGTCCGGCGATGGAGTATGAGGTGTAGCTCACCCAGGTTTTGTCGTAATGGTTGGCGACCACCGACGCCAGCGCGAACGCTTCGGTGGTGTGACCGGAAGGGAATGATGAATTGGTTTCGCTGAATGGCTTGAAGTGATAGATGCCTTCGTCGGCGCGCGGGCGGCTGCGTCCGCTGACCAACTTGATGGCCGGGGTGACGATGCCGCTGGCGATCAGGCTGGCGGCGATGCCGTCCTGTGCGATCTGTATCGAGGTCTCGTCGTCGGTCAGCGCGCCGAAGACGTAGAAGCCGCCGACCACACCGGCCGAATATTGCGAGCCAAAGCGCTCCACTTGCGTGATGAAGGTATTGTCGCCGCTGTGACGTCGCATCTCGTCGCGCAAGGGGCGGTCGATGGCCAGCGCAGTGCCGACCACAGCGAGTGTTGCCAAGCCAGCCTTGTGCCATTCCACATTTTCCCAGCGGGTAGGGGCGGTGACGACATGCTTTACGTCGTCGAGCAATATCTCAGGGTAGGAAAGTTCGGCTGCGCCGACCTTGCACGTGAAGCACAGGGCCAGCGTTCCTGTGAGGAAAAGCCGGGGTGAGTACTTCAATCGCGGAAGTTCTGGTATTGCAATGGAAAGTCAGTGATCGTCTTCTTGACGAAAGCGATGGCGGCTTGCAGGTCATCGCGGTTCTTGCCGGTCACGCGCACGGTGTCGCCCTGGATGCTGGCTTGCACCTTCATCTTGCTGTCCTTGAGGTGCTTGACGATCTTCTTCGCCAACTCCGTCTCCACCCCTACCTTGACGGTGCAAGCGCGTTTAACCTTGTTGCCGCTGACCTTCTCGATCTTCTCGCTGATCTCCAGACATTTGATGTCCACGCCGCGCTTGGACAACCTGCCGTTGAGTATCTCCTGCACCTGGTTCATCTGGAACTCATTGTCGGCATGCACGGTGAGCACCAGCTCGGCCTGCTCGACGCGCGCATCACTACCCTTGAAGTCAAAGCGCGTGCTGACTTCCTTGTTGGTCTGCTCGACCGCGTTCTTGACTTCGGTCTTGTCTACTTCGGAAACGATGTCGAAAGAGGGCATGGTGCTTCCTTAAAATTTGAGTTGATCACAACACGCTGCAACGCGGTGTGTTGCAGCGGAAACTTACCTTCAGGTTAGTTGGGGCCAAAGCTGCAAACGTAATCGACGGCGTCCGCCCCGGTGTGGATGTCGAAACTGCTGTTTTCGGCGACTTTGAAGCTGCTGCCTGCGGCGTAGGTCTTGAACGCCGATTCGCCGGCGATCTTCACCGAGCATGAGCCCGCAGAGATCTCCATCAGTTCCGGTACGCCGACGTTGAAAGTCAGCTGGCTGTTGGGCAGCACCACGCCCACGGTCTTGCGCGAACCGTCGGGGAAGAACACCGAGTGGGACACGCACTTGCCGTCGAAAAAGACGTTGGATTTTTTGCCGACGCTGACGTTATCGATTTTGTCTGACATGCTGAATTTCCCTTTGGATCGTTGGATTATTTTGCGGGTTCGGCGGCTTTGACGCCTTTTTGGTAGGTTGTATATACGTAGACCAGGATGTGCAGGTCGCCCAAATGCTTTTCGATCAGCGGTTTCACATCATCCCAGTCCAGCCCGTTGATTCCGCATGAGAGACGCGGCAGGGCGAGGCTGGCGACCTTCTCTTTCTGCGCGAAAGCGCGCAGGGCATGCAAAGCATGATTCACATGGCTGAGTGTCGCTTGTCCGGGCTTGCTGCCATGGTCATAGGCAGCATCCTGAGTGAACAGGTTGACGATGAAGCGCCCGTCACTGCTCATCCAGGTCCACAGATCACCCGACTTGGGATGGCGGGTCTGGCAATGGTGGCGGAAGTCCTTGTACATCGCCGGCATGCGTTCGCGCAGTTGCAGCGCGAGGCCGTGATGGAAGTCATCGTTCGGGGCGACGCCCTGGACGATGGCCCGGGCGCCGCTGAACAGGATGTCGCCGCTCAGTTCGTGGATCATGATGCCCTCCTTGCGAAGTGCCTTACTTTTTCCTGCTTTGCAGGTTCGCCGCGATACGCATGCGCAATGCGTTCAGCTTGATGAAGCCTGCCGCATCTTTCTGGTCGTAGGCGCCCTTGTCGTCCTCGAAGGTGGCGATGCTGGAATCGAACAGCGAATCGGTCTTGGAATCGCGGCCCACGACGATGACGTTGCCCTTGTACAGTTTGACGCGCACCCAGCCGTTGACGCAGCTCTGTGTGTGGTCGATCAGAACTTGCAGCGCCTTGCGCTCGGGGCTCCACCAGTAGCCGTTGTAGATCATGCTGGCGTAGCGCGGCATCAGGTCGTCCTTGAGGTGGGCGACTTCGCGATCCAATGTGATGGACTCGATGGCACGGTGCGCCTTGAGCATGATGGTGCCGCCTGGGGTCTCGTAGCAGCCGCGCGATTTCATGCCGACGTAGCGGTTCTCCACCAGGTCGAGACGGCCGATGCCGTGCTTGCCGCCCAGTTCGTTCAGCTTGGTCAACACCTGTGCAGGCGACATCTTGCTGCCGTTCAGGGCGACGATGTCGCCGTTGACGAATTCGAGGTCGAGGTACTCGGCCAGATCCGGCGCTTTTTCCGGCGAGACCGTCCAGCGCCACATGTTCTCTTCGGCCTCGGCGGCCGGATCTTCCAGATGGCGGCCTTCGTAGGAGATGTGCAGCAGGTTCGCGTCCATGGAGTAGGGCGAGCCGCCTTGCTTGTGCTTCATGTCGACCGGGATGCCGTTCTTCTCGGCGTAGGCCATCAGCTTCTCGCGCGACAGCAGATCCCATTCGCGCCACGGGGCGATGATCTTGATGCCGGGCTTCAGCGCATACGCGCCCAGTTCGAAGCGCACCTGGTCGTTGCCCTTGCCGGTCGCGCCGTGCGAGATGGCGTCGGCACCGGTTTTGTTCACGATGTCAATCAGGCGCTTGGCGATCAGCGGTCGCGCGATGGAGGTGCCGAGCAGGTACTCGCCTTCGTAGATGGTGTTGGCGCGGAACATCGGGAACACGAAATCGCGCACGAACTCCTCGCGCAGGTCGTCGATGAAGATGTTCTCCGGCTTGATGCCGAACTTCAGTGCTTTTTGGCGTGCGGGTTCCAGCTCTTCGCCCTGGCCGAGGTCGGCGGTGAAGGTCACCACTTCGCACTGGTAGGTGTCCTGCAGCCACTTCAGGATGACCGAGGTATCGAGTCCGCCGGAGTAGGCGAGGACGGCTTTTTTGATGTCGCTCATTGTTTCTTGTTCCGATTTAGTTGTTGATCTTGCCCAGCAGCAGATATTCCATCAGCGCTTTTTGTACGTGCAGCCTGTTTTCAGCTTCATCCCACACCACGGATTGCGCGCCGTCGATCACGGCGGCATCCACTTCTTCGCCGCGGTGGGCGGGCAGGCAATGCATGAACAGTGCGTCTTTCTTGGCGACGGACATCATCTCCGCATCCACGATCCAGTCGGCGAAGGCTTTGCGGCGGGCGTCGTTCTCGCGCTCGAAACCCATCGAGGTCCACACGTCGGTGGTGATGAGGTCGGCGTTGCGTGCCGCATCCATCGGGTTGACGAACTCCTCGTAGTGGTCTTCGCCGAACAGTCCGGCGCGCTCGGGTTCCACTTCATAGCCGGGCGGGGTTGAGACGTGGACGTTGAAGTCCAGCAACTCTGCCGCCTGTAGCCAAGTGTTGCAGACGTTGTTGGAATCGCCGATCCAGGCCACGGTCTTGCCCTTGATCGAACCGCGATGCTCGATATAGGTGTAGATGTCGGCCAGGATCTGGCAGGGATGGTATTCGTTGGTCAGACCGTTGATCACCGGCACGCGCGAATTGGCGGCGAAACGCTCGATGATGTCCTGCTCGAAGGTGCGGATCATCACGATGTCGCTCATGCGCGAGATGACCTGCGCCGCGTCTTCCACCGGTTCACCGCGACCGAGCTGTGTGTCGCGTGTATTGAGGTAGATGGCGGAACCGCCGAGCTGCTGCATGCCGGCCTCGAACGAGAGGCGGGTGCGCGTGGAGCTCTTCTCGAAGATCATCACCAGTGTGCGGTCGGATAGCGGGTGATAGGGCTGGTAGGCCTTGAAACGCTGTTTGATGATGCGCGTGCGCTCGAACACATACTCGAGTTCGGCCAGGGTCAGGTCTTTGAATTGCAGAAAATGCTTGATCGGTTTGCTGCCCATGGCTCACTCCTGCGCCAGAAATTCGGTAATCAGCGGGCACAGCATGTCCAGCAGCTGTTGCGCTTCAGCTTGCGAGAAGACCAGCGACGGCAGCAAGCGCACCACATTGTCGGCGGTGACGTTGATGAGCAGGCCCTGTTCCAGCGCTTTGGCGACCAGCGCGCCACACGGCTTGTCGAGTTCGATGCCCAGCATCAGGCCCTGTCCACGTACGGTGACCACGCCCTTCACACCGCCCAGCCTGGCCTGGAGTTGTTGCTTGAGCCATGTGCCCAGCTTGTCGGCATTGGCGAGCAACTTGTCCTGCTCCATGATGTTCAGCGTGGTCAGCGCGGCGGTCGACGCCAGCGGGTTGCCGCCGAAGGTCGAGCCGTGATTGCCCGGTTTGAACGTGCCCGTAGCTGTGCCCGCTGCCAGACAGGCGCCGACAGGCACGCCCGAGCCCAGGCCTTTGGCCAGGGTCATCACGTCCGGCATGATTCCGGTGTGCTGGAAGGCAAACCATTTGCCGGTTCTGCCCAGGCCGCATTGCACCTCGTCCAGCATCAGCAGCCATTCGTTCTCATCGCAAATCTTGCGCAGGCCTTGCAGGTAGCTGATGTCCGGCGTGCGGATGCCGCCTTCGCCCTGGATCGGTTCGACCAGGACGGCGACGACATTGGGCGTGTGCCTTGCGACCTGGCGGATGGCTTCCAGGTCGTCGTAAGGCACGCGCACGAAACCTTTCACCAGCGGCTCGAAACCGGCCTGCACCTTGCGGTTGCCGGTGGCGGAGAGCGTGGCCAGCGTGCGGCCGTGGAAGGCCTTTTCCATGACGATGATGGAGGGGTCGGCCACGCCCCTGTTGTGACCGTACATGCGCGCCAGCTTGATCGCCGCCTCGTTCGCCTCGCAACCGGAGTTGCACAGGAACACTTCCTGCATGCCGGATAGCGCGCACAGCTTGTCGGCGATCAGTTCCTGTTCGCGTACCTGATAGAGGTTGGAGGTGTGGATCAGCTTGCCGATCTGGGCGGAAAGCGCGGCGGTGAATTGCGGATGGGCATGTCCCAGCGTGTTGACTGCGATGCCGGAGAGGGCATCCAGATAGCGCTTGCCGTTAACGTCCCACATCCAGACACCTTCACCGTGGGTGAAAGTGACAGGCTGTCTTGCATAAGTGTTCATCAAATGTGACATGGCAAGCTTCCCGGTCTTGTTGTATCTCTGATGTTCGAACTATAAACAAAAAAGGCCGACAACATCGTCGGCCTTTGGTCGCAGACTTAACGTCTGCAATATTATCAGGCCATCGCCTTGATCGCGGCGGACAATCGGCTCTTATGGCGGGCCGCCTTGTTCTTGTGGATGATCTTCTTGTCGGCGATGGAGTCCACCACGCTGGTGGATTCGCTGAACACGGCCTGAGCGGCAGCCTTGTCGCCGGCTTCGATCGCCTTGGCGACCTTCTTGATCGCAGTACGCAGCTCGGAACGCAGGCTGGTATTGTGGATGTTCTGTTTTACTGCCTGACGTGCACGCTTGCGGGCTTGTGCGCTATTTGCCATGACCTACTCCTTGAGAATTCGGCTTTCCAGAAAGGCGCGCATTCTAGAGGCTGGAGTCCAGTTTGGCAAACGGTTTTTTCGGGGGAAGGGAGATGTAGGGCGCAATAAGCGTAGCGCATTGCGCCGAATTGATGCATACGGCGCAATGCCCGTTGGTTATTGCGCCCTGCGGCACAGTATCCCCAAATGGGGCCGGATATGGCCGGGTTCGGCAAAATGAAGGCCTTCCAGCCACGATGCAGGCAATAGGGCGATGCTATAATTCGCACCGTTTTTACTCCGGAATCAATAAATTGATCGAAAAGATAAAGCGCACAGCCGAACTCGCCGAGTTCGTCATCCAGGGCGTCACCAAGGATGGCGATACCTTTCGTCCCTCCAATTGGGGTGAGCGACTGAGCGATATGCTCGCCACGACGGGGAAAGACGGCCGTATCGTCTATTCTTCTTATGTGCGCCCCATGATGATCCAGAGTATTCCTTCCGTAGTGGTGCGTTTCTCGCTGGAAACGGCCGATCCGCACGGTTTCGAGCTGGTCAGGCAGTTCGTCATCGGCAACCATCTGAAGGTGCGTGCCGGACGCAACCGCATGGAAGCGGGTGCGACCGGGATATTTCCGACCCTGAACATGGAACGCCGTTCTCCCCAGAACAATGGCTGGTAGTCCCTATCTGCCAGCGGCCTTTCCATTGCGATATCTCCATGAACCTGCTTAAAGCACTCGCCACGGTCAGCAGCCTGACGCTGGTCTCGCGCATCCTGGCCTTCGTGCGCGACGTGCTCATCGCGCGCATCTTCGGCGCGGGCATGGCGACCGATTCCTTCTTCGTCGCCTTCAAACTGCCCAATCTGCTGCGCCGCATGTTCGCCGAAGGCGCGTTCTCGCAGGCCTTCGTGCCGATCTTCGGCGAATACAAGAACCGCAAGGGGCACGACGAGACCAAGCTGTTGGTCGATCATGTGACCACGCTGCTGGCGATCATCCTGTTCATCGTCACCCTCATCGGTATCACCGCCGCGCCCATTCTTGTCTATATAAGTGCGCCCGGCTTCGTGAAGGAGCCGGAGAAGTTCGCGCTCACCGTGCAATTGCTACAGATCACTGCGCCTTATATCTTCTTTATATCTTTGGTCGCGGTGGCGGCAGGCATCCTCAATACTTATAACAAGTTCTGGGTGCCGGCGTTCGCGCCCATCCTGCTCAATGTCTGTTTCATCGGGGCGGCGTTGTGGCTGGCGCCGTATTGCGATCCGCCCATCCTGGCGATGGGCTGGGCGGTGTTCGTCGGCGGCGTGGTGCAGCTCGCGTTCCAGATCCCGTTCCTGAAAAAGATCGGCATGCTGCCGAAGTGGAGCCTGAACCTGAAAGACGCAGGCGTCTGGCGCATCATCAAGCAGATGGGGCCCGCGCTGTTCGGCGTCTCCATCTCGCAGATCAGCCTCATCATCAACACCATCTTCGCCTCGTTCCTGATGGCGGGCAGCGTGTCCTGGTTGTATTACGCCGACCGCCTGATGGAGTTCCCCTCCGGCCTGCTGGGCGCGGCGCTCGGCACCATCCTGCTGCCCTCGCTCTCCAAGCACCATGCCGACAACAGCACGGTCGAGTATTCCAGATTGCTGGATTGGGGCTTGCGCCTGGTCTGCATGCTCACTCTGCCCGCAGCGCTGGCGCTGGGCATGATCGCCGTGCCCTTGCTGGCGACCTTCTTCCAGCACGGCGCCTTCGGTGCTACCGATGTGTTGAAGACCAGCTACGCCCTGGTCGGCTACAGCGTCGGCCTCATCGGCATCATCGCGGTGAAAGTGCTCGCGCCCGGCTTCTACGCGCGGCAGGACATCAGGACGCCGGTCAAGATCGGTGTCGCGACCCTGCTGGCCACGCAACTGATGAATATCCTGTTCGTGTTCGTGTTCGACCTGCAACACGCCGGACTGGCGCTGGCCATCGGGCTCGGCGCCTGTTTCAACTCCGCCATCCTGTTCTACTTCCTGCGCAAGCGGGACATCTACCAACCCGAACCGGGCTGGGGCAAGTTCTTCCTCAAGCTGTGTGTCGCGCTGCTGGCGCTGGCCTGGGTGCTCTGGTTCGGCATGGGCAGCGAACAGCACTGGCTCACTGGCCACGGCTGGGCGCGCATCTTCCATCTGTCATGGCTGGTGGTGCTCGGCGTGGTGATGTATTTCGCCGTGCTGTTCGTGCTGGGATTTCGCCTCAGGGATTTCGCCAAGCGCGGCGCTTGATCACTTGCGGGCTGGACGTGCGGCAGGCAGCTTCCCGGTTGCGGATAGCTTGGTGATCTCGGGATGGTTTGCTTTCAGGTGTGCTTCCAGTTCATTGTTGCGTATCCACTCGAAGCAATACGGGCAACAGAAGCGCACACTGGTCTGGTCGCCTTCCGGTTCATTCAGCCACAATGGTTTGCTTGTCTTCATGATTCACCCCCGTAGTGGGAACCCAATAAGAACTTATTAGGTTGAGAGGTATTGTCAACTATTCCCCGCGACTGTCCATATGCCAAACGGTCTATGCCATGGCCTATGCCGTTTTTTCTGAATTATTGAAAATGAAAACAAATAGATGGGAGTGCTACCGCCCGTCGGCTTCGAGACAAGTCAGATAAGCGCGCAGGTCGAACTCCAGTTGCGCGTAATCCGGCTCCATGTGCATGCACAACTGATAGAACGCCTTGCCGTGCTCGCGCTCCTTCATGTGTGCCAGCTCGTGCACCACGATCATGCGCAGGAACTCCGGCGGCATCTCGCGGAACATGGCCGCGATGCGTATCTCGCGCTTGCTCTTGAGGTTCCCGCCCTGCACCCGCGAGATCGCGGTGTGCGTCCCCAGCGCGTTCTTGATCACATGCAACTTGCTGTCGTACGCCACCTTGCTAAGTTGTCCCACGTTGCCCAGATACTCGTTCTTGATCGCCTGCACATAGTCGTACAGCGCCTTGTCGGTGCGCACATCGTGGGTCAGCGGATATTTTCGCTGCAACAGCTCGGCCAATTTGCCTTGATCGAGCAACTGCCGGACTTGTGCTAAGAGGGCAGTGGGGTAGCCAGCGAGATAATTGGGTGAAGGTTTCGGGGGCATGGCGGATTCAGCGGAGGACTGTGTGTGATGATGATTATCAACCTAATCCGGTCATTCTGGATTTCAGAAAGCGCCCATTTGCTTGGAGCTCAGAAAGGCGATTTTCCGCAGTCCTTCTTGAGATAGTGTTTACGTCATTGTTTGAATGGCTGCATTAAATGCGCAATGGCACCTGTAGGGTCTGCCACGATGCAAACTCGGCCAACGTCCGGGACATCATGAGGAGGTACTACGACACGGCCACCCAGCGTGGGCGCTAGCTCTGCACATTCATCGACGTCTTCCACAGCGATATAGGAATGCCAGAACGATGCCTTATTGGGGGTCTCTGGAGTTGGGTTCATCATTCCAGCAACATCCTGTCCGTCTTTCTGAAACAAGGTGTAGGTACCGAACTTCCCTGCATCTACTTCCCTGCGTGTCCAGCCAAAAAGCTGGCTGAAAAATACCCCGCTTTGTTTCTGATCTGGAGTGACTAGCTCGTGCCAGATAAATGGACCCTGATCTGTCATAAGATATTCTCCCGTGTGACTTGTGAGGGGCGAGGATATTGGCTGAAATGCCAACGTGATTGAAGTCAGAGGCCTACTCTTGGTCAGTGGCTGCCAGTCGCAGCAGTCGGCTCAGAGTACGATAGTCTCAAATAGCGGAGTTGGTTTCTTCTTCGGTTTTTTTACTTCCTTGTTTTTGCGCTGCTGTCCTTTTGCCATGAGCGTTCTCCTTGAGTAGTGAGGCTGTTGGTAAAGACAATGGGGCTGGTGTTGCAAACCCGCAAGCAATGTACCCGACTCGAATCGCTTTGACTACGTGTTCATGGTTCGACACGCTGTGCGTGTGCTGTTGGGGCTTTAGCCCCTTACAGCCACGGCCTACCCCTTGCGGGTGCACCGCGAACGGATTGGCGCGAGGTTATTAGCGCTTTCTGAGCGGGTCGAGCAGTTTCGACAGCCCGTTGTGATCGATCTCCTGCATCAGCGCCAGCAGCATGCCGGTCTCGCCGGGCGGGAAACCTTTGCGTGCGAACCAGTTGAGGTAGTTGCCGGGCAGGTCGGCGATGAGGCGTCCTTTGTATTTGCCATAGGGCATCTCGCGGGTGACCAGCAGTTGCAGGAGTTCGGGATTCATTTATGTCGTCAGGTGCAATGCCTTAGCCACCACATCGCGCGTCAGATGCGGGGCGAACAGTTCGATGAAATGATAGCCGAAGCCGCGCAGGTACTGGTTCTTGCGGATAGCGATGCGGGTGGTGCTGGGCTGGATGAGGTGTCCGGCGTCGATCATGCGCAGGTGGCGGTCGCGATCCGGGATGAAAGCCATCTGCGCCACGATGCCGACGCCCAGTCCCAATTCAACATAAGTCTTGATCACGTCGGCGTCGATAGCGGTGAGCGCGATGTTGGGTTCGATGCCGGCATCGTGGAATGCCTGGTTGATCTTGTTGCGCCCGGTGAACGCGAAGTCGTAGGTGATGATGGGGTATTGCGCCAGCTTTTTCAGCGTCAGTTTTTTTTCCAGCAGCAGCGGATGTTTGGGCGGCACCACCACGCAGTGGTGCCACTCGTAACAGGGCAGGGTGACCAGCTCATCATATAAAGCCAGGCTCTCGGTGGCGATGCCGATGTCCACTTCGCCTCTCAACACCATCTCCGCGATCTGCGTTGGGCTGCCCTGGTGCAGGCCGAGCTTTACATTGGGATAAGCCTTGGTGAATTCCTTGACCACGTGCGGCAGGGCGTAGCGCGCCTGGGTGTGGGTGGTGGCGATGGAGAGGCTGCCGCTGTCCTGGGTGCGGAACTCCTGCCCGACCTGTTTCAGGTTCTCGGTCTCGTGCAGCATGCGCTGGGCGATCTCCAGCACGGCCTTGCCCGGTTCGGTGATGGCGACGACGCGCTTGCCGTTGCGCACGAAGATGTCGATGCCCAGTTCTTCTTCCAGCAGCTTGATCTGTTTGCTTACTCCAGGCTGCGAGGTGTACAGCGCATTGGCGGCATCCGAGATGTTCAGGTTGCAACGCACGATCTCGTTCAGGTAACGCAATTGTTGCAAGTTCATGGCCCGCTCCGCATATGGCAATAAGTTATAAGATACTAACATAAAAGTATTTAACAATATAAGGCTGCCAACCTAGAATGCGCCTCATTCGAGTGAGGTGAATATGGATTGGCTCTACACAGTTTCGGGTTTTCTGGTCGGTTTGATTGTCGGGGTGACCGGCGTCGGCGGCGGGTCGTTGATGACTCCGTTGCTGGTGCTGTTCTTCGGCGTGTCGCCTGCCACGGCGGTCGGCACCGACCTGTTGTATGCCTCCATCACCAAGGCAGTCGGCGGCTGGGTGCATGGCCGCAACGGCATGGTGGATTGGAAGATCGTCGGCCTGTTGAGTCTCGGCAGCCTGCCCGCCGCGCTGCTGACCATCGCGCTGTTCAAGTTCCTCGCACTGGACGAGAAGACCCTGAAAGGTCTGGTGACCGGTGTGCTGAGCGTCGCCCTGCTGCTGACCGCGACCGCCCTGCTGCTGAAAGACTGGATCAAGAGGATTGCGCAGCGCGAAGACGGCACGGTGTACGAGCTGCATCACCGCCATCTGCCCACCGCCACCATCGCCACCGGCGCCATCGTCGGTGTGCTGGTGACCATCTCGTCCATCGGTGCCGGGGTGCTGGGCACGGTGGCGCTGCTGTTCCTGTATCCGCGCCTGTCGGCGGTCAGGGTGGTCGGTACCGATATCGCCCATGCCGTGCCGCTTACCGCCGTGGCGGGCATGGGGCATCTGGCGCTGGGTACGGTCGATCTGCTGTTGCTGGGCAGCCTGCTGCTGGGTTCGTTGCCGGGCATCTATATCGGCAGCCACCTCTCGGCGAAAGTCCCCGAAAAAGTATTGCGTCCGATCCTGGCAGTGATGCTGCTGATCATCGGCACGCGACTGGTTTTGCATTGATCCTGATCTGAAACGAAGGAAACTGAAATGAGCCTGAACACCCGCAACCTGTCCGACCTGGAAGAGATAGACCGCTTCGAGCAGGCGATCGCCAGCTTCAACGCGGGCGAGATCGACCCCGACCGCTTCACCGCGATCCGGCTGCAACAGGGCGCATACGGACAGCGCCAAGAGGGCGTGAACATGTTGCGCATCAAGGTGCCCGGTGGGCGCCTGACGGCAGTGCAACTGGAAGTGATCGCCGATCTGGCCGAGGACTTCTCGCAGCACAAGACCGCGCACCTGACCACGCGTCAGGACGTGCAGGTGCACTACATCCCGCTGGAGCACATGCCGACCGCGATGCGCCGTCTGGCCGGTGTTGGTTTGACTTCGCGCGAGGCGTGCGGCAACGCCGTCCGCAACATGACGGCGTGCCCGCTGGCGGGTGTGTGCCCGAAGGAGCATGTGGATGTGGGCAGGCATGTGGACGGCGCCACCGCGCACTTCCTGCGCAACCCGCTCAACCAGCAGTTGCCGCGAAAATTCAAGATCTCGTTCTCGGGTTGCGAGGCGGATTGCGCGCAGTCGCTGCTGCACGATCTTGGTGTGATCGCGACGGTCAAGGATGGCCAGCCGGGATTCAGGATCAGGGCGGGCGGCGGTCTGGGGCACAAGCCGCGCGAGGCGATTGTGGTGGAGGAGTGGATTTCGGAAAGCGAGTTGCTGTTTGCGATGGAAGCACTGGTGACGCTACACAACAAGTACTCGGACCGTACCAAACGCGCCAAGTCGCGCATCAAGTTCCTGGTCGAGCGCTTCGGTGCGGAAGGTTTTGTGGAGAAGTACCGCGAGGAGTTCGGGCGCACCAAGCAAGCGCTGGCGAACAAACCTTACCCGCAAGGCGAGTGGCGTGCACCGACCGGCAATGAAGCGCCGGGGCAGGGTGCTCCGCGCAAGCTGTTCGCGCAGAAGCAGGCAGGGCTGTTCGTGTTCCCCATCGCGCTGCCTATTGGCGATGTGAAGGCCACGCAAATGCGCGGAATTGCGAACGTGCTGCAGGAGTTGGGACTGGACGAGGTGCACACCACGCAGGACCAGAATCTCGCGGTGCTCAACGTGCCGCAGGCGAAAGTGGTTGCGTTGCGCAGCGGTATCGCGGCATTCGGTTTGCATGAGCCGGTGACGGGCGACAGCGTGGTGGCTTGCCCAGGTTCATCCACTTGCCGCCTCGGGCTGACTTCCAGCACGGTGCTGGGGCCCCTGTTGTCGGGTGGCAAGGCCGACCTGAACATCCGCGTATCGGGCTGCCACAACGGTTGCGCGCAACCCGAGACCGGCGACATCGGCATCTATGGCGAAGCCAAACGTCTGCACGGCAAACTGGTGCCGCATTACCAGATGTATTTCGCCGGGAAAGGTACGGCAGGCGGCGCGCTGGCACTGAAAGGGCCTACGTTGCCCGCCGCGCGCATCCGGCAGGCGATAGAGCGAGTGCAGGCTGCACATCTGGCCAGCGAAGAGGCGAGTTTCTTTGTCTGGGCGCGCAAGCAGGAGCCGGAGTTCTTCAAGGCGCTGCTGGCCGATCTGGCGGAAGTGTCGGCGAAGGAGTTGCAGTCGGTGATGCACGACTTCGGCGACAAGACCGACTTCCGCGTGGTGAACCTGGGCGGCGGCGAATGCGCGGGGGCATCGCAGGTGCTGATCGGCGCGAACTTCTTCGAGGCGGCGCACGAACGCGAGTACCGCAACGCACTGGTGTTCCAGCGCAAGTTTGTGGAAGCGGCGCAGTGCAACGAGTCGATCTTGCGTCTGCTCGGTTCCGGCGTGGCGCAGTTGTTGGGCGGTGCGCGGCAGGACGACTTGGCGAAGCTGGCAGAGCAACTCAACCTGCTGGCGCCGGAAGAGATCGCTGCCGAATTCGCCCATGCGGCAGAGGAAGCAGCGGCGGATGAAGAAGTGGATGTGGAAGCAGTGGCGGCAGCGAGCGCAAAAGTGGATGCATGGACAGTGAAGGTGGCGGAGTTCGCCACCGCAAAGGACGGACAACTTGACCTGAAGGAGGCATTGCCAAAATGAGTACAGAACTGAACAAGAAGATCGCCGACACCCTCGCGATCCTGAAGCAGGCATCGGGCGAATATTCCCCCGTGGCTTTCGCCAACAGCCTTGGTGCGGAAGACATGGTGCTGACCGACCTCATCGCCAAACACCAGCCGGACATCCAGATGTTCAGTCTGGACACCGGCCGCCTGCCGAAAGAGACCTACGACCTGATCCAGGAAGTGAGCCAGCAGTACACCTTGCCGCTGCATGTGTACTTCCCCGACAGCAAACTGGTCGAAGAATATGTCGGCAACAACGGCATCAACGGTTTCTACGACAGCGTGGAAAGCCGCAAGGGTTGCTGCTTCGTGCGCAAGGTGGAGCCGCTGCGCCGCGCCCTGAAAGGCAAGGGCGCGTGGATCACCGGCATGAGGCGCGACCAGGCAGTCACGCGCGGCACGCTGGAAGCGTCAGCCTTCGACAACGACAACGGCCTGCAGAAGTTCAACCCGCTGCTGGACTGGTCGAACAATGACGTGTGGGCATACATCCGCAAGTACGACGTGCCCTACAACAAATTGCACGACCAGTTCTACCCCAGCCTGGGTTGCGCGCCTTGCACCCGTTCCATCTCGCCGGGCGAAGACATCCGCGCCGGTCGCTGGTGGTGGGAATCTCCCGACACCAAGGAGCGCGGCTTGCACGCCAGCCCGACTTCGCTCAAGGCGAGTCGCGAACGCATCATCGAGATCGCAGCGAACGCGAAGCAGGAAGTGTCGGCATAACCGGGGTGCAAAGTAATTTGAGGAAACACTGCTAATCCGTCATTCCCGCGAAGGCGGGAATCCAGTGATTTTACAAATTATGCTTTTGGGTTTTGCCCTTGCTAAGCAAGGGAATTATTGTTTTGCTGGATTCCCGCCTTCGCGGGAATGACGGAATTCGGATTTATATAGGTGTCATCATGAAACTGGTCGAGGATAATTTGCGCAAACACACTTTCACCCACTTGGACGCTCTGGAGAGCGAATCCATCCACATCATGCGCGAGGTGGCGGCGGAGTGCAAAAATCCGGCGCTGCTGTTCTCCGGCGGCAAGGATTCCATCGTCATGCTGCGTCTGGCCGAAAAAGCCTTTCGCCCGGCGAAGTTCCCTTTCCCGCTGGTGCACATCGACACCGAACACAACTTCCCCGAGGTGATAGCGTGCCGCGACAAGCTGGCGGCCGATCTGGGCGAGCGGCTCATCGTGCGTTCGCTGGAAGATTCGATCAAGCGCGGCAGCATCGTCATCAAGGATGAGAACAAGCCGCGCAACCCGTTCCAGTCGGTGACATTGCTGGAGACCATCGCCGAGTTCGGTTTCGACGCCTGTCTGGGCGGCGCACGGCGCGACGAGGAGAAGGCACGCGCCAAGGAACGCATCTTTTCCTTCCGCGACGAGTTCGGCCAATGGGACCCGAAGAACCAGCGCCCGGAGTTGTGGGATACCTACAACACGCGCGTGCATCCCGGCGAGAACATCCGTGTGTTCCCGATCAGCAACTGGACCGAGATGGACATCTGGGAATATATCGGGCGCGAGAAGCTGCACATCCCCAACATCTACTTTGCGCATGAGCGCGAAGTCATCCGTCGCGGTGGCAACGTGATACCGGTGTCGCACCTGGTGCAGCCCAAACCGGGCGAGAAGGTCGAGATCGCCACTGTGCGTTTCCGCACTGTGGGCGACATGACCTGTACCGCGCCGGTGGAATCGACGGCTCGCACGGTGGACGAGATCATCGTGGAGACCGCGGCCACGCGCATCACCGAACGCGGCGCGACACGCATGGATGACCAGACTTCGGATGCGTCGATGGAGTTGAGAAAGAAGGAAGGATACTTCTGAGTGCCCCCTAAACCTGTTCCTTCCCCCTTGCAAGGGGGAGGGAATCCGGGTCCGAGAGAAATTGAAATTTGAGAGGCAACAATATGAGCAATACCACACAACTACTCCGTTTCATCACCGCCGGTTCTGTCGATGACGGCAAGAGCACCCTGATCGGCCGCCTGCTGCACGACTCGAAATCCATCTTCGAGGACCAGTTCTCGGCCATCTCCAAGACCAGCGAGAAGCGCGGCATGGCCGCCGTCGACCTGTCGCTGCTCACCGATGGCCTGCAAGCCGAGCGCGAGCAGGGCATCACCATCGACGTGGCCTATCGCTACTTCGCCACGCCCAAGCGCAAGTTCATCATCGGCGACACGCCGGGACATGAACAGTACACGCGCAATATGGTGACCGCGGCGAGCACTGCCAATCTGGTCGTCATTCTGATCGATGCGCGCAAGGGCGTACTGACCCAGACGCGTCGCCACAGTTTCCTGGCCAGTCTGGTCGGGGTTCCGCATGTGGTGCTGGCGGTGAACAAGATGGATATGGTCGATTACTCGCAGGCGCGTTTCGACGAGATCGTCGCCGAGTACAAGGTCTTTGCCGCGCAACTGGGACTGCATGATGTGCATTGCATCCCGCTTTCCGCGCTGAACGGCGACATGGTGGTGGATAGAGGCGAGAACCTGGGTTGGTACGAAGGCCCTGCCCTGCTGGAATTGCTGGAAAAAGTCGAGATTGACCACGACGTGAACACCAGCGATTTCCGCTTCCCGGTGCAGTGGGTGTGCCGCCCGCAGACCGAAGAGCATCACGACTTCCGCGGCTTCATGGGGCGCATCGAGGCGGGCGAGGTATCGGTCGGCGACGAGATCACCATCCTGCCGTCCGGCCGTACCACCACTGTCAAAGAGATCGACACCTACGACGGCAAGCTGCAAACCGCCTTCGCACCGCAATCGGTGACGCTCACGCTGGAAGACGAGATCGACATCTCGCGTGGCGACATGTTCGTCCGCAGCAGCGCGCATCCGCCCAAGGTGGAGAAGGAGTTCGAAGCGACCCTGTGCTGGCTGTCGGAAGCGCCGCTGGACAAGAGCCGCAAATATCTGGTCAAGCACACCACGCGCACGGCGAAGTGCCTGTTTTCGCGTCTCGACTACCGCGTTGACGTGAACACGCTGGAGCGGCACACGGCGGACAAGCTGCACATGAACGACATCGCGCGCGTGGCCATCAAGACCCAGCAACCGCTGGTGTTCGACAGCTACGGGATCGACCGCGCGACGGGCAGTTTCATCGTCATCGACGAGGCGACCAATAATACTGTCGCAGCAGGCATGATCGCGTAACAACTCCGTCATTCCCGCGCAGGCGGGAATGACGCGCTGCTCGTATCCTCCTGCCCTTTCGCTTGTGGTATCTTTCTCCCATTCGAGTTTGATGTCCGTTTGAAGCCATGAGCCTGCTTTCCCTGATCACCGCGCTGCTGCTGGAACAAGTCCACCCGCTGTCTTCGCGCAAGTACCTTGCGACATGGCTGTCCGGCTATGTGGAATTCTTTCAGCGCAACTTCAATGCAGGTCAGCAGAAGCAAGGGCTCATCGCCTGGTTACTGGCTATTGCAGTACCGCTGGTGCTGGTCGTCTCATTGCATTGTCTTCTGCTGGATACGCATCCCATCTTCGCCTGGGCATTCAGCGTGCTGGTGCTGTACCTCACCATGGGCTTCCGCCAGTTCAGCCATTACTACACCGATATCCATCTGGCTTTGCGTGATAACAAGCTCGATGAAGCGCGCGACCTGCTGGGCAACTGGCTGAGCAAGTCCTGCCGCGAACTCAGTCATGAAGAAGTGGCGCGCGTCACCATCGAACAGGCGCTGATCTGCTCCCATCGCAATGTGTTCGGCGTGGTGTTCTGGTTCGTCGTCTTCATGATGCTGGGGCTGGGGCCTATCGGCGCCGTCCTGTATCGGCTGGCGCTGTTCCTGTACAACCGCTGGGGGATGCATGACGAGGCTGAGTACGGAGACTTCGGCGCGTTCGCGCGGCAGGCCTATCACTTCATGGAATGGCTGCCGCTGCGTCTCACCGCTGCCACCTTCGCCATCGTCGGCAATTTCGAAGACACCGCCTACTGCTGGCGCAACCAGGCCGCAAACTGGCCCGACCCTGAAGCGGGCATCCTGCTGGCCAGCGGTGCAGGCGCACTCGGCATCAGGCTGGGGCAGACCATCATCCAGGATGACCAACCCGTCTTTCGCCCCGAGATCGGCATGGACGACGAAGCCGATGCCGATTACATGCAAAGTGCGATCGGTCTGGTGTGGCGTGCCATGGTGTTTCAGCTTGTAGCGCTGCTGTTGCTGACGGTGGCGAATCTGCTGGGTTAAGGTAGCGCCCCTCGCACCTCGAAACTCACTGCATCCAGTTCCTTTCCCTCCGCATCGGTCAATACCAGGCGGTGCCTGCCGCCGGTCGGCGTCCAGCCGATGTCAGCCCCTTCGCCAATCCCGTTCCCATCCATCAGCCACTTGACCTGTTCCGCATCCTTGGCGCTGAGTTGCACACGCTGGTGTCCGCTTGGGATGTCGGGATCCATGCCGATCACGGTGCCGCCGGTGGGGTAGAGGATGCGGGCCTGCGGCAAACGTCCGGCGTCGTTCGCGGCGACGAGCCTGATCTCGGCTGTCTCGGTGCCGGCGAGGAACCATTCGGTGCGCGGCGATTCAATGGCGGGTGTGAAGCGCGTTTGCAGCGCGGTCACGCCATCCGGTTTGGTAGGCGGCGCGCTGCCGTCGTGCGCGTGCAGGTAATCCATCATTTCGCGCCAGACGGGCGCCGCGCCGCTCACGCCCGAGACGTCGTGCATCGGCTCGCCGTTGAAGTTGCCCACCCACACGCCCACTGTGTAGTGGATGGAGAAGCCGATGCACCAGTTGTCGCGCATGTCCTTGCTGGTGCCGGTCTTCACAGCAGTCCACACGCGTGTGGCGAGCGGGTTCTCCAGCCCGAAGGTCATGGCGCGCGCGGTCTTGTCGGAAAGGATGCTGGCGACGATAAAGGCCGCCTGCGGCGAAATGAGCTGGCGGGGCTTCGCGCCGCGTTCCGCCGCGGTGAAGCGCAGCGGACGCCACACGCCGCGGTTGGCGAGTGCGCGGTAGGCATTGGTCAGCTCGACCAGGCGCACATCCACGCCGCCCAGCGCGAGGCTGAAGCCGTAATGCTCGCCGTCCCCGGTCAGGCTATCCAGACCATAAGTGCGCAAGGTGCGCACGAAATTATCGACACCGACCAGACCGAGCGCGCGCACGGCGGGCACGTTCAACGAAGAGGCGAGCGCCGTGCGCACGCTCACTGCGCCCTTGAAGTCGCGGTCGTAGTTCTGCGGGATGTACAGCCCCATCGGTGTGTTCAACTGGATGGGCGAATCGTCCAGCACCGAAGCGGCGGTGAGTTGCCTGCCCTGTAGCGCCATCCCGTACAGGAAAGGCTTCAATGTCGAACCCGCCTGCCGCAACGCTGCCGCCCCATCCACGTTCGGCGCATCGGAAAGTTCGCCGCTGCTGCCCACATAAGCCAGCACATCGCCACTGCGGTTGTCGATGACGACAATCGAGCCGTCTTTCACATGGCGCTCATCCAGCGTCATCAGATGTTCGTGCAGCGCGCGCATGGCGTGGCGCTGCAGGTTCGCATCCAGCGTGCTGGCAAGCCGCACGCCCGGTTGCAGCAGCAGCTTCTGCGCCAGATGCGGCGCGATGCTTTCCTGCACGATGTGACGGTTGCCCGTTTCCAGTGTCAGCCGCGCCAGCGCATGCAGTTCGTCGCAGGTGGTGTCGCCAGGTTGTTGCGCTGCCCTGATCAACGCGCAGGCGCGGTTGGCCGCGCGTTCCGGTGTTGCTGTCGGCCCCTTGAGCAAGGCCGCGAGCAGCAACGCCTGCGGACGGTTCAGCGCCGAAGGATGCACGCCGAACAAGGCGAACGATGCGGCATGGATGCCGTTGAGTTCACCCCGGAACGAGGCGAGATTGAGATAGGTCTCCAGTATCTGCTGCTTGCTCCAGCGCTTCTCGATCGCGCGCGCGGCGACGATCTGCCGCCACTTCTGCGCCAATGTACGCTTCGAGTTGGCCGGGGCGAGCGACGGGTCGAGAAACCCGGCCAGTTGCATCGTCAGCGTCGAAGCCCCGCGCGGACGACTGCCGTCGATGAAGTGGCGCAGGTAAGAAACGCCCCCCGAAGCCAGTGCCAGCCAATCGGTGCCGCCGTGGCGGTAGAAGCGTTTGTCCTCCGACAGCAGCAGCCATTCCTGCATGGCGGGCGAGACCTCGTCCAACCCGACCCAGTCCAGCCGCCGCGTCTTGTCGTCAACGCGCTTCACCGCGACGACCTCGCCGTTGCGGTCAAGCAGCCAGGATTCGGAGGGCCGGTAGTCGGATTTTGTTTCGGCGAACGAGGGCGCGGGGCGGTCGGGCGCCAGCAAGGTGCCGGCGGCCAACAGCAGGCTTGCGATGGCGGCCAGCAGCAGGAATAGTCGTACCTTCTTCAGCAAGTGCATCTTGCGGCAGCGTGCATTACGGCATCACCTCCACCTTCGCATTCGGCAACTCGCCGAACATCTCCGGCGCATACATCGCTTCGACACGCGTGGTCGGCAGGTTGAACGTGCCGTCGTTGTTCAGTCGAACGGTGTATTCCAGTGCGAACTTGCCTTTCGGCACGAAGCGGTAATAGGCGTGGAAGGCGTCGAAGGTGCGTTCCTCGAAGGCGGGCCACACCCAGCCTTGTTTCTTCTCGCCCTGGGTGAGCAGTTGCGAATCGCCGCCCAGTCCGGTGCCCAGTATGGTTGCCCCGGAGGGGATGGGGTCGTTGACTACCACCCAGGTCATGTCGGATTGCGCTTCGACATCCAAGTGTACGCGCGCCACGTCGCCCTTGTGCCATTCCCCCTTCACCTTCTGGCTGATGGGCAAGACTTGGCGGGTGACGCGGTAGCCGGTGGACAGTGCTTCCTTCAGCGGCAGCGCGGCGAGACTTTGCAGCATCGCCCAGGGTTTGCCATTGCCGTCATGCGACAGCTTCACCGGCGCGGTGCCGGAGGGCCAGGCCAGCAACTGCTCGGCGCTGCGTTTGTCGTCGTTCCATTCGGCGATGAAACTCTGTTTCTCCAGCACGGCGCTGGTGGCACCTGTCACCGCGACGGATTCGAACTTGGCAGAGAATCGCTTCATTGCCAGCACGCCCCAGGCGTTCGCCACGGTGGTGTTCCAGTGGCCATGCAACTGGCGGCCCAATGCGCCGCGCACCAGTCTTGGCACATCCACTTCCCACTTGGGGTCGTTGTACAGCGCAAGCAGCGCGCGGTTGGCGTTAACGTCACCGCTCACCATCAGCCACCACAAGGTGTCGCTGCGTTCGGTGGAGAAGCCCATCGTCGTGCCCTGGAAGTTGAGACGGCTGCGGATGATCTGCTCCGCACCCTCGGCCAGGCGACCGGACTGCGGGGAAATTTCCGGTCGGTGTTTCAGGATGGAGAGCCAGTCCAGCACGGCGGAGGTCGGCCACAGGTTGGGCTCGATGGTGATGCTGTCGAGCCAGCGGCGTTCCACTTCACCGGTGCGCGCCAGCGCCTCGATGGCGGCCAGTTTGCGTACGGCGAGATCGCTGGTGGAGATGGCAGAGTAGCGGATAACACGGCCTTCGACGAAGCCGATCAGTCCCTTGCGCATTCGGTTCAGCAGGTACTCCGGAATCTCGTACTCGGCTTCGCTTGCCACCGAGAGCAGGTAGGCGGTCAGCGTGTCGCTGCCCTCGTACATGATGGGCCAGTATTTCGCCAGGCCGTCACGGTCGAGGTGGGAAGGCAGCCGTTTCATGATGCCGTTCCAGCGTTCCTCGTCCTGCAAGGCGATGGCGACGGAAGTTTGCTGCTCCAGGCAGGTGTAGGGATAACGTGACATGTATTCCTGCACGCCGCCCAAGCCGTCCCCTAGTTGTTTGCGGAACACCACCTTGACGCCGCCGCGTCCGGGGATGGAACCCTCCGGCAGTTTCACTGCGATGGATTGCGGCGCGTCCAACTGCATGATGGTCGCCTGCAGCGTGCGTACCGGCACGGCGGCGATGACCTTCTGTGCGGTCTTGAGGCGGTCGCCGTCCTCGCCGACACCTTTTTCGCGCAGGCCGATCTCCCACTTTATTGCTTCACTATCGATGGGCACGTTCACGTCCCAGCCGACATTGCGCGATTCGCCCGCGGGCAGGCTGATCTCGACGGGCGCAAGTGCATTGCCGTTTTGCGTTGCATTCACCACCGCTTCGATGGCATGGTCGCTGGCGTTGCGCACGGTGAAGGTGGCATGGAATCTGTCCTGTTCGCGCACTACCGGCGGCAGGCCGGAGAAGAGCATCAGGTCCTGCGTCGAGGCGACCGATGTGGAGCCGGTGCCGAACAGATCCAGGTCGCCGCTTGCGATCGCGACGATGCGGAACGAGGTGAGCGAATCGTTGAGCGGCACCAGCGCTTCGGCGTGGCCGTTGGTATCGAGCTTCACGCGTGCCTGCCAGAACAGCAGCGTGTCGAAAAGCTCGCGCGCTGATCTGCCGCCGCCGCCGTCGCCGCCGGCGGGCAATGCCTTGCGCCCGAAGTGGCGCTTGCCGATCACCTGCATCTGCGCGGTGGAGGTCGAGACCTCGATGCCGCGCCGCGTCATCATCGCTTCCAGCAGCTTCCAGGAATCGTTGGGTTTGAGTTCGAGCAGGCCCTCGTCCACGGCCACCAGCACCACTTCGGAATCGCGCGGCGGCAGCGTGCCGTCCTTGCGCGTGACATCGACGGTGACTTTGGCCTTGTCGCGTACATGGTAAGTCGGCTGGTCGGTGGTAACCTTGACCTTGAGCTCATGCGCGGCCCATCCCACCTTGATCTCGGTCAGCCCCATCTTGAAGGCAGGCTTGCCCAGGTCGACCAGCGCGGTCGGCTGTGCTTCGCTGCTGCGGCCGCGTATCGCCAAAGCGGATACGAAGATGTTGGGAGAGTAGTGGTCCTTGATCGGCACTTCGATGGTCGGGTTGGCGCGCGTCAAATGCGTGACGAAGCTGTCCTGGATGCCTTCGCGTTCGACGGTCACCAGCACATCGGCTTCCCTGAACGGCATGCGCAACTGGAAGCGGGCCTTCTCGCCCGGCTCGTATTGTTTCTTTTCCGGCAGCAGGTCGATGCGGTCGTTGTCTGCCGCATCGAACCACCAGTCGTCGTTGCCGGCCACATACAATTCGCGGTTGGCGAGACTGGTGTTGCCGGCGGCATCCTTTGTCTCGGCCAGCAGGATGATGTTGCCCTTGGCTGGCGCTTTCACGTCGCAGATCAGCAGGCCCTTGTTGTCGGTCACGCCCTTGCACAATTCGCCGACGGCCTTGATCTCGCTGTGGTTGTCGAAGGCATAGAAGCCGCCGATCAGACGGCGGCGGTGCGAGAAATATTCGCGTTGCAATGCCCTGACCACAACTTGTTGACCGGCTTTCGGCTTGCCGTCCAGTCCCAGCACCAGCGCATGGAATTTGAGATGCTCTGCGGTTGCCAGCCAGCCGTCCGGCTTGATGCCGACGATAGTCTGTGACGGCCAGAGCGGGATGCGAGTGGCGGCGGTGAGCGTCTGGCCGTTCGGGTCCTGGTATTCCAGTTCGGACTGTATCTCCTGCGGAATCTCCGATCTGCGCAGGTTGGCGAACACGCCGCGTGCTGCGCCGGCGGCATCCAGGCGCAGTTCCTGTGTGGCGAGCGCGTTGCCGTTCTCTGCGCTGCCCGGCGCGGTCGGCGTATAACCTTCCTCCTCCGGGTCGCCCATCTCATAGCCGCCGTAGTTCCATGGCTCGCGCACGTTCTTCTGCACGCCGGTCTTCACCCCGCCGTTGGCGAAGGTGAAGTCCTCGTAGTCGGCAAAGCTCACGTACTTCGGTGCGATCTGCCCGCGCAGCTTGACTGGCAGGAAGGAGGCGCCGCCGCCCGCGAGATAGTTCACCTGGATGTTCAGTGCAGCCTGATCGGCATTGACCAGCGTCTTGTCTGCCGATTGCAGTACCGCTTTCATGGTGGGCACGCGGAAACTTTCTACCCGAAAGCTGCCGATAGTTTCCGGCATGGTCACGACATATGTACCTTGCTTGCCATCCTGGGGTACTTGCCAGTCCAGCGTGGCAGTGCCGCGCTGGTCCCATTCGACCGGCACCTCGAATCTGTCTTCACTACCCTGATGCATGATGATGATCTTTGCGGGCAATGCTCCCTTGGGCTTGGCGAATCCAAAGCCTGTCTTGCGCCGTGCGATGAGTTTCATGTGCACAGTCTCGCCAGCGCGCAACAAAGTGCGATCCATTACGGCGTGGGCGATATCTTGTCCGCTCCAGCGAGTCTCAAAGGCGTTGAAGCGCCATAAGGCGATACCCTCGTTCCAGCCAGACAGCACGAAGGAGAAGTCTTTGCCGAGACGGGCAGTCACAAAATACTGGCGGTCATAACTGTTGATGCAGCCCGGTAGAGAGTCCGCGTCTGGCAGTTCCTGCGATACCAGCAAGCGTCCTTGCGCATCAGTCTTGCCTTGCGCGTAGATTTTTCCGGCGCAGTCGCGCACGGCGACATCGGCATTTACCACCGGCTTTCCCTTGTCGAGACTAGTCACCCACACCAGCGAGGATTCACGTCCCTGTTTGAAGTGGACGGCCAGATTGGTGACCAGCGCGGCGGCATGGACGTAATACGGGCGGTTGGTGCTGAGCTTTCCTGAACCAACGATGTTTTTTACGAGCGATGATGCTTGCTCTACAACGGAATTGTCGCCGAATAGCGCAGCACCGAGACGGGGGCTGGACAATTCAACCACATAGAAGCCGGGCTCTTTGAGCGGAATGCCGACCACTTCGAAAGCCTTGTCGCCCAGCGGTTTCTGGATGGTGAACGGTTTGCTGTCTCCTCCCTGCTCCAGGACCGATACTTTGCCCGGTCCGCGATCATTCTCGTCATAGCTGTATTCATCGGCTTCCTGCAACTTCCTCATCCAGCCCAGAACGGACAATTCGGAATCGTCGTGCATGGTCTTGCCGGCAATGGTCGGGTTGGCGATGTTCGATGACAGCGAAGTTTCGACATTGCGCAGGGTCAGCGGAAGCAAGGGCGGCGTACCCGGCGATGCGTTCAACTCCAGAATGCCGAAATTGGCAGCGAACTTGGCCAGCGGCGGGTTCTCGTCGGTGCGCACTTCCAGCGGGTAGCTGGATGCATTGCTTAACGACCTGCCTGCATCGTCGGTGAACATATCCGGCAGCACGATCTGGAATCTGGTCTTCTCCGGCAGCGGTCTGGGGAAGGCCAACCCTTGGACGAAGCCGGACTTCTTGTCGTTTTCGCTGATGACAGGGCGTAGCGGCTTCATGCCGGGGGCGATCATCATGATCTTTTGCGCGTTTTCGACAGTGACAGGGGATGAGAAATACATGCTCATCGGCAGCGCTGGGATGCAGCCCGCGTCGGCATTGACGCGTTCGCAGGTGAACCTCACATCGAACGCCGGGCGCGCGCGGAATTCCAGAATCTGGTCCTGGCTGGTGGGGATGCCGGAGAACGAGGTGACCCCTTTGCCCCAGACGATCTTGATCGCTGCCTGGTTGGGGAATGTGCGCGCGCATTGCAGCACGACGATGGGCGAATTGGCGCTGTCGCGCAGTTTGAGGAACTTTTCCTTGTCGGAGCCGCGTTCGTCTATCCCGATGATCATGCTACGGCGCGTGCCGTTTTCGAGCTTAAAGGCGAACTGGTAGTAACGGGTGAGGAAGGCCTCGCGCCAGTCGAGTATCGAGTTGCGCAATTTGCCGGTGATCAGTTTGACCGGAACCTGTTCGGCGATGCCGTCCACCTGGCAGTGGGCATTCTTCTGTATCGAATCGGCGGTGGCGGGCGCATCCAGTCCGAGCACGAAGATCTGGTTCTCATCGACCGTTGACCAGGCGCTGGAGTAAGGCTCGCTTTGCAGCACGGCAGGTCCGCCGGTACTGAAGGAATAAGTCTGGGGGGCTTTTACCGGATTGCCACTCAGCGCGGTGAGCCCCTTTCTGATGGTGAAGGTGCATGCCACACCGGCGGGCAGGTCGTATTCGAAATCGTAAATCCAGTTGCGCTGATCGGCCCAGCGACCTTTCCCGGGGGCGGGGCAAACAATGTCAAAAGGATTCACCTCGCGCGGGTCTCCAAAAGCCACCAGCTGTTCGGAGAAACGGACTGCAACCTGTCGGACCTTCTTCACTTCGCCCGACGGAGAGAAGAAATCGACATCGGCGGCGTGTGACAGTTGGGGAAGAACAACAAGGAAAAAAACGGCAGCTAACCGGATACGGTTACAAGCAAGAACCATGTTGCACTCCCAGAGAAGGTGGTCGACGTTGAATCACGTGCTTTCAGGAATGCGAGCGATATGACATCGCCTGCAACCCATCAAGCTTGCTCCCGCCTCCTGATTTCTGGGGCTTTGCCATCCATCCTGCTGAGTTATTTATGGTGCAGTGTATGAAGCAGCAAAGCTGCAAGCGCGACGGATTGTGCGTGGGCGACAATCAGGTTGTCAATCCCCGGATGTTGAAATGGTCTAATGTCCCGCTATCTGCTGAAACAACTTCAATCTCCGCTCGTCGATCTTCCCCTCCGCTGTCGCTTTGCGTATCGCACAATCCGGTTCGTGCGAGTGGCTGCAGTTGGCGAAGCGGCATTGCCCGAGGTGGGGCAGGAATTCGGGGAAGCTTCTTTCTATCGCGGCAAAATCCAGATGGTGTAATCCGAACAACTGCACGCCGGGGCAGTCGATGAGGTCGCTGTCGGCGTTGAGGTGATACAGGCGTGCGTGGGTGGTGGTGTGTTTGCCGGAATCGAGCACGGTGGATATCTCGCGCGTGGCGGCTTGTGCTTCGGGGATGAGGGCGTTGATGAGGGTGGATTTGCCCATGCCGGATTGGCCGACGAGCACGCTGGTGTGGCCTTGCAGGTAGGGCAGCAGCGGCGCCACGTCCTGCTTGGCTGACAACTCGAGCACGCGGTAGCCGATCTTGCCATAGGGCGCGAGTTGCGCGCGCGCCGCCGCGACCTGCGGCAGGTCGCATTTGTTCAACACGATCAGGGTTTCCAGCTTCTGGTCATGCGCGGCGATGAGGCAGCGTGCCAGCAGCTCGTCGTTGAAGGAAGGCTCGGTGGCGACGACGACGATGATCTGGCTGACGTTGGCGGCGATGATCTTCTGTTTGAAAGCATCGGAACGATAGAGCAGCGTGGAGCGCGGTGCGATGCTGTCGATGACGGCCTGATCGGCGCTGGTGCGCTCGATGAGGACCACGTCCCCGCAAGCGGTATCACTCTTTTTGCCGCGCGGTACGCATTCCAGGATCTCGCCGCCGGGCAGTTCCGCCAGATAGTGTCGACCGTAGGCGGCGATGACCTGGCCTTGCAGTTTTTCGCTCAAAGCTTGAATAGGGCATCCACTTTCGCGGCGCAGATGAAATCGTTCTCGGACAGGCCGCCGATGGCGTGGGTGGAATATTCAACCCGGCACTGGTTGTAGCTCACCGCCATGTCGGGGTGGTGATCCTCGCGGTGCGTCATCCAGGCCACCGCATTGACGAAAGCGAGCACCTGGTAATAGTTCTTGAACTCGAAGGTCTTGCTGATGGCGTTGTCGTTCAGGCTCCAGCCGTCGAGTTGCTTGAGCAGGTCCTTCGCCTCGTCCTGCGACAGCGGCGGCACGCCGCCTTCGCAGGGTTTGCAATTCTTGTTGGTCAGGTCGCAGACGAAAGTCATGGTCGCCTCACTCGAAATGGTAGTAGGTCTGGTTCAGGTGCGCGGCGAGATCCAGCTTCTCCTGCTCGCTGAGCTGTTTGCCGATCGCGCCGGAGCATTGCTCCATGCGGTCGATGAGGATGGCGGCACTGGTCACGACGCGATTCGCGCGGGTGTAGATGGCGCTGCCGTTCCCGCCCATTTTGCCCTTGTGGCAGCTTTCGCAATCGTATTTGACGATCAGTTGCTTGCCGGTTTCGGCATTGCCCTTGGCGAACGGTTCGGCCTGGGCGGTGCCGGCGATGAGGAACAGCAGAAAAAGATATTTCTTCATTTTGGCTCTCCTTTTTTCTGTAAATGCGCGATACGTATCGGCGCGGGCGGGTGAGACTCGTAGAAGGTAGCGTACACCGGATCGGGGGTCAGTGTCTTGGCGTTATCCTGATACAGTTTGACCAGTGCGCTGGCAAGGTCATTGGCGTCGGTATGCTGTGCGGCATAGGCATCGGCCTCGAACTCGTGTTTGCGCGAATAGGCCGAAGCGAGGGGGTGCAGCAGGAAGGTGAACACCGGCAGCGCCATGAAGAACAGCAGCAGGGCCAGCGCGGTTGTCTGCGAGGTGACGCCCAGGCCAAGGTAGAACCAGTCTGCATGCAGCAGTTGCGCCAGCAGCCGCAGGAAACCGAGGCTGACGGCGAAGGTCAGCGCGATGCGCTTCAATACATGGCGATGCTTGAAGTGCCCAAGCTCGTGCGCTAGCACGGCATCGATCTCGTCCTGCGTCAGCCGCGCCAGCAACGTGTCGAAGAACACGATGCGCTTGGTCTTGCCGAAGCCGGTGAAGTAGGCGTTGCCGTGCGTGCTGCGCTTGCTGCCGTCCATGACAAATAATCCGCTGGCGGCGAAGCCGCATTTGGCCAGCAGCGCTTCGATGCGCGTCTTCTGCGCCTCGTCCTGCATCGGCTCGAATTTGTTGAACAGCGGCGCGATGAAGCTGGGGTAGATGAACAGCATGAGCAGGTTGAACGTTACCCAGACTGCCCACACATACAGCCACCACAGGTCGCCCATCTTTTCCATCAGCCACAACACGCCGAACAGCAGCGGCAGGCCGAACGCTGCGCCGAGCAGCAGGCCTTTCAATCCGTCGAGCAGGTAGAGCTTGAGCGTCATCTTGTTGAAACCGAAACGCGCCTCGAGGTTGAAGGTGCGGTAGAGATCGAAGGGTATCTCCAGCAGCGATTGCAGCATCAATACCAGAACGATCACGGCTGCGCCCTGCAGCAAGATGTTGGCAGAGAGCTGCGATGACCAGTCGCTGAACCACTGGATGCCGCCGCCCACGGTGAAACCCAGCAGCAGGACGGTGTCGAACAGCACCGAGACGCTGCCGAAACGAACCAATGCACTCGTGTAATCGGCGGCTTTCTGGTGCGCGGCCAGGTCGATCTTGTCGCGGAATGCGGCGGGCACTTCGGCGCGATGCGCGGCGACATGATCGAGTTGCCGCCATGCCAGCCAGAGTTTGACGATGGCATTGGTGAACAGGACGGATACGAAAAGGGCGGTGAATTGCGTGGTATTCATCGTGGATTGGGGGGCGCGGCTGTGCGACAATGCGCCAGACTTATTAATGGGAACTGCGACGGATTATGGCACAAAACCAAAACAACCTCGTCTGGATAGACATGGAGATGACGGGGCTTTTCCCCGACACGGATCGCATCATCGAAGTGGCGCTGGTGGTGACCGACGGCGACCTCAACACCGTGGCGGAAGCACCCGTGCTGGTGGTGCACCAGCCCGACAGCGTGCTCGACGGCATGGACAACTGGAACAAATCCACCCACGGCAAATCCGGCCTCATCGACAAGGTCAAGGCCTCGACGCTGGATGATGCGACTGTTGAGGCGCAGATGATCGAGTTCCTCAAGGAATACGTGCCGACGCGCACCTCGCCGATGTGCGGCAACTCCATCTGCCAGGACCGGCGTTTCCTGGCACGCTGGATGCCCAAGCTGGAGGATTACTTCCACTACCGCAATCTCGACGTGAGCACGCTCAAGGAACTGGCGAAACGCTGGAAACCGGAAGTGGCGAGCGGCATCAAGAAACACGGCAAGCATGAGGCGCTGGCGGATATCTATGAGTCCATCGCCGAAATGAAGCATTACCGCGAGCACTTCATCAAGCTATAAGAAAAATCCGGCGGGCGTCGTTTGCACGGACAGGGGGAGCGATGATTGTCTTCGCATCAAGTTGGCGCGCCACCGGTGTGCAGGAGAATGTTTGCTTGCCCCGGTTGAGTCAGTGTGAAACGAAGGTCATCTTTTTGCCCCGGCGGACAATGCGCGCAGGCGCCCTTGTTCCTGTTCGGCGGCATCCGGTGCGATCAGCCAGCCCTGCAAGTTATCCATCACCAGATCGGTCAGCGCGTGCATCCAGTCGTTCCGGTCATTGAGGCAGGGAATGTAGCGGTACTCGCCGCCACCCGCATGCTGAAAATCCTCGCGGCCTTCCATGGCGATCTCTTCCAGCGTCTCCAGGCAATCGGCGACAAAACCGGGGCAGACCACATCCACGCGTTTGGTTTTTTGTTTGCCCCACTGTTTGAGCGTGGCGGTGGTGTAAGGCTGCAGCCAGGCTGTCTTGCCGAAACGCGACTGGAAGCTGAGGGCGTATTGCTCCGGCTGTAGTCCCAATTCCTGCGCGAGCAGGCGTCCGGTCTTGAGACATTCGCAATGGTAGGGGTCGCCTTTTTCCAGCGTGTACTGCGGCAGGCCATGGAAACTCATCAGCAGTTTTTCCGGTCTGCCGTTCTTCATCCAGTAATCGTTGATGTTGCTGGCCAGCGCCCTGATGTAGCCGGGGCGGTCGTGGAAATGTTTGATGGTGCGCAGGGCGGGCGTGTTGCGCATCTGCTGCAGTTCGGCGAATACGATGTCGTTCACCGTGGCGGTGGTACTGGCGGCGTATTGCGGATACATCGGCACAACCAGGATGCGCTGGCAGTTCTGTTCTTTCAGCTTGCGCAGCACGGCGGGGATGGACGGGTTGCCGTAACGCATGGCGTAGTCGACAACGAACAGCGCTTTGCTGCGCTCGCCCAGATAGCCCTGCAGCAGGGCAGCCTGTTTTTCCGTGTAGACCCGCAGCGGCGAACCTTCTTTCATCCACACCGAGGCATATTTCGCAGCCGACTTCTTCGGGCGGGTGTTGAGGATGATGCCATTGAGGATCAGCCACCAGATGGCACGCGGGATCTCGACCACGCGCGGGTCACCAAGGAACTCCTTGAGGTAGCGGCGCACGGCCTGCGGCGTTGGGGCATCCGGGGTGCCGAGATTGACCAGCAGGATGGCGGTCTTCTCCGGCGTGCCGTGGGTATGGGTTGGCTCGGTTCGATAACTCATCGTCGGATCAGTGCTGGGAGAGTGCGTTACTGAGGAGCTTCGCGGTGATGTCCACGATGGGGACGATGCGCTCATAGTTCATGCGTTTGGGGCCGACCACGGCGAGGGTGCCGATGATCTGTCCGTCCGCCGTGTACGGCGAGCTCACCACGCTGCACTCGTCCAGTCCGGCCAATCCCGATTCGTTGCCGACGAAGATATGCACGCCCTGCGCATGGCGGCCGGCATCCAGCAGTTGCAGCAGTTCGGTCTTCTGCTCGAACACGTTGAACAGGCTGCGCAACTGGTTCATGTTGGTGGCGAGGTCGTTGATATGCAGCAGGTTGCGTTCGCCGCTGATGACATAGTCCTCGCTCTTGCGCGCGATGGCCTCGTCGCTGACGGACATCGCGGCGCTCATCAGCGCGGTCATGTCGTGCTGCAACTGGCGCAGTTCGCTTTGCACGCGCTGGTGGATGTCGCCGAACGCCAGATCGGCATAATGCTGGCTGAGGAAGTTGCCCGCCTCGGTGAGCTGCGCCTGGCTGTAGTCCTTGTGCGTCACCAGCACGCGGTTCTCCACTTCGCCGTCCGGCATCACGATGATCAGCAGCACGCGCTTCTCGGACAGGCGCAGGAACTCGATCTGGCGCACGGTGATACTGGCGCGTTTGGGGGTGGCCACCACACCGGCGAAATGGGTGAGTTCGGAGAGGATGTTGGAAGCCTGCGTCAACAGGCGGCTCGGGTTGTCCGGTTGCAACTGGCTTTCCAGTCGCTGCATGCGCGCCTCGGACAGCGGCTGTACCACCATCAGGGTATCGATGAACAAACGGTAGCCCAGGGCGGTGGGGACGCGGCCGGCGGAGGTGTGGGGGCTGGAGACCAGTCCCATCGCTTCCAGGTCGGCCATCACGTTGCGGATGGTGGCCGGACTCACTTCCAGTCCTGAATATTGCTGCAAAGAGCGCGAACCGACCGGCTGGCCGTCGCTGATATAGCGTTCCACCAGGGTTTTCAGGAGTATCTGTGCGCGGTCGTTCAACATGGCGGCAGATTCTAACACCAACGCACCGGGCATCATGAACCGGCAGTCTTGCATGCGCGTGGCGGCTATACCTCCGATATGGTTTAATCGCGCACTTATGGATGCAACCTTCAAGACCATTGCCCTGATCGGCAAGTACAAATCGCTGGAGATCGCCGAGCCGTTGCTGAAGCTCGCCGATTTCCTGGCGGGCATGGGATTGAACGTGGTGGTGGACAATCTCACCGGTTCCCACCTGAAGCACCATACCTACAGCGAGATCGCGCTGTCCGAGATGGGCGGGCAAGTCGATCTTGCCGTCGTGATGGGCGGCGACGGGACCCTGCTCAATGTCGCGCGCACACTGGCACCGTTCAACATCCCGCTGGTCGGCGTCAATCAGGGGCGTCTGGGTTTTCTGACCGACATCTCCATCGACACCATGCAGCGCACCATCTCCGGCATGCTGCGCGGCGAATATGTCACCGAGCATCGCATGCTGCTGAGCGCCTCGATATCGCGCGACGGCAAACATATCTTCGATTCGCTGGCGTTCAACGATGTGGTGATCCATCGCGGCAACAACAGCAGCATGATCGAATGCGAAGTTCTCATCGACGGCGAATACCTGTACAACCAGCGTGCCGACGGTCTGATCGTCGCTACCCCGACCGGCTCCACGGCCTATGCTTTGTCAGCCGGAGGTCCCATCCTGCATCCGGCGCTCGAAGCCATCGCGCTGGTGCCGGTCGCGCCGCACACGCTGAGCAACCGCCCCATCGTGGTGAAAGGTGATGCGCGGCTGGAGATATTGATGCACCGCGCCGACGAGGCGAGAGTGCGCTTTGACGGCCACACCCATTTCGACCTGCTCCGCGACGACAAGGTGTCGGTGTCACGTTATATCGCACCGGTCTGTCTGCTGCATCCCAAGGGACACAGCTACTACCACACCCTGCGCGAAAAACTTCTCTGGAACCAGACGTTATAAATGCTGAAGAACCTCATCATCCGCGACTTCGTCATCGTCGACACGCTCGAACTCGATTTTTCGTCCGGCTTCACCGCGCTCACCGGCGAGACCGGCGCGGGCAAATCCATCCTGATTGATGCCTTGTCGCTTGCCTTGGGCGAGCGCGGCGATACAGGCATGGTGCGCGCCGGTTGCGAGAAGGCCGAGATCGGCGCCGAGTTCGATGTCTCCGCCATGCCGCATCTGCAAGCCTGGCTGCGCGAGCAGGAACTGGAAGGCGACGAAGGCATCTGCCTGCTGCGCCGCACGCTGGATGCCGCCGGGCGCACTCGCGGCTTCATCAACGGTCGCAGCGCCACCCTGCAACAGATGCGCGAAGCGGGCGAGATGTTGCTGGACATCCACGGCCAGCACGCCCACCAATCTTTGCTGCGCGCCGACTCGCAGCGCGATCTGCTCGACAGCCATGCCGGGCTGGGCAAGCAGGCGGAAGCGGTCTCGACCGCATTCAAAGCCTGGCAGACGCTGCACCGCCGCCGCCTGCAACTGGAACAGAACGCCGAAGCGGTAGCCGCCGAGCGCGAGTTGCTGTCGTTCCAGCGCCGCGAACTGGAGACGCTGAATTTTGCCGTGACCGAATGGGCGGCCTTGCAGGCCGACCACGCCCGACTGGGGCATGCGGCCAGTCTGCTGGAGACGGCGCAGTTCGGGGTGGACGTGCTGAGCGAGGCGGACACGGCCTGTCTGGCGCAACTCAATGCACTGGTATCCCGTCTGCGTGCGGGGCTGGAGTTCGACAGCGGATTGCAGGACACGCTGACCATGCTGGAGAGCGCGCAGAACGAATTGCAGGAAGCGGTATACGCGCTGCGCCACTATCAGGAAAGACTGGATACCGATCCGCAGCAATTGCAGCAGCAGGAACAACGCATCGCCGACGTGATGGAAGCCGCGCGCAAATACCGCGTGACGCCGGAGCAGTTGCCGGAGGTATTGGCGGGTATCGTCGCGCGACTGGACGAACTCGGCGGCAGCGCCGATCTGGCCGAACTGGCCAAACAGGATGAAGCCACGCGCGGCGACTATCTGAAAGCCGCAGCGAAACTGAGCGAAGCGCGCATCACGGCGGCTGATACCTTGTCTACGGAGATCAGTGCCGCCATGCAGACGCTGGCGATGCAGGGCGGCAAGTTCTCTGTCGCCTTGTTGCCGCTGAACGAAGGCAATGCGCACGGATTGGAGATGGTGGAGTTCCAGGTGGCAGCCAACCCGGGCACGCCCCTGCGCAACCTGGCCAAGGTCGCCTCCGGCGGAGAATTGTCGCGCATCAGCCTGGCCATCCAGGTCGCCGCCAGCCGCGCCGCCACCGTGCCGACGCTGATCTTCGACGAAGTGGACAGCGGCATCGGCGGGCGCGTGGCCGAGATCGTCGGCAGCCTGCTCAAGCAATTGGGCAAGCGCCATCAGGTGATGTGTGTCACCCACCTGCCGCAGGTCGCCGCCCAAGCCGATGCGCAATGGCAGGTGAGCAAGGCCGCGCATGCGGGCAAGACCCTGAGCAGCATCAAGGTGTTGAACGAGGCCGAGCGCATCGAAGAGATCGCGCGCATGCTGGGCGGCGTCAAGATCACCGAAACCACGCTCAAACACGCCGCCGAGCTTCTGGGCGTCCCGGCATGAGGTATCATGCCGCCTGTTTTGTGAGAACCTAATCCAAATGCGTATCCAGATCGTCCTTATTTCCGTTTTGCTCGCTTCATGCAGCAACGCCCAACTGCCCACTTTCACGCCCTACAAGGTCGAGATCCGGCAGGGCAACCTCATCACGCAGGACATGCGCGCCAAGATCAAGCTCGGCATGACGCAGTCGCAGGTCAAGGCCGCGCTCGGCGCGCCGCTCATCAGCGATCCTTATCACCCCAACCGCTGGGACTACATCTACAGCCTGGAACAGCAGGGCAAGGTCGTCGAGAACCAGCGTCTCACGCTGTATTTCAAGAATGACAAGTTGTCGCGCATCGACGATGCCACGCCGCTGAAACCCGCCGGTCCGGACACTCAGGAGAAGAGCAATGGCAAAGGTTAAGGTCGCCATCGCCGGCAGCGGCGGACGCATGGGCAAGGTGCTGCTGGACTGCGTGGCACAGGCCGATGATCTGGTATTGCACGCCGCGCTGGAACACGCAGGCAGCCCGCTGCTGTGCAGCGTGGTCGCCGATGGCGTGAAGATCACCGCCGACATGGAGGCCGCGCTCAAGGGTGCCGACGTGCTCATCGACTTCACCCGTCCCGAAGGCACCCTGCGTCATCTCGAAGTCTGCCGCAAGCTCGGAGTGAACATGGTGGTCGGCACCACCGGAATGAATGCACAGGAGAAAGCGCAACTCGGCGCCGCCGCGCAGGATATCGGCATCGTCTTCGCTCCCAACATGAGCGTGGGCGTGAACCTGCTTTTCAAACTGCTGGAGACCGCCTCGCGTGTGCTCGACAAAGGCTACGACATCGAGATCATCGAAGCGCATCACCGCCACAAGGTGGATGCACCCTCCGGCACCGCGCTGGGTCTGGGGGAAGTCATAGCCAAGACTTTGGGGCGCGACCTGGAGAAGTGTGCCGTGTATGGCCGCGAAGGCGTCACCGGCGAACGCGATCCTTCCACCATCGGCTTCGCCACTGTGCGCGGAGGCGACATCGTCGGCGACCACACCGTGCTGTATGCGGGCATCGGCGAGCGCATCGAGATCACCCACAAAGCCAGCAGTCGTGCCACTTTCGCGTTAGGCGCGTTGCGTGCAGCACGCTTCCTCAAGGCCGGCAAGGCCGGGCTGTACGACATGCAGGACGTGCTGGATTTAAAATAAGGTTCGAGAATGGAACAGAATAATCTGAAGGTTGCCGGTTTGGACTGGATCGGTCGCTATGTGGCGGTCATCCTGCTTTCGCTGATTCTTGCGACTGCTATCGGCAGTATGGATTTGTTCGTCAAGACCACGGTGGGCAAGCTCAACGCTTCGCATATCGTGCAGTTTCTGGGATACGGTGCAGCACTTGTTGCATTCTGGGTGCTGGGGCAGCGCGCCACCATAACCTTGCAGGAGCAGGGCGGGAAATGGTCCTTCATGCAGCACCTGATACTTCCGGCTGTGAGTTTGGTTGTTGTTGCGCTGGCGCACTCCGTTTTGCTTTTGTTGCTGAGAACCGTGATGGATGCTTCGCTGCGCAATATTTACAGCTGGATATTCATTCTTGGAATCCTGGCCTGTGCAGGCTGGTTGGTCATGGCGGTGCTGAATCAATCGGCTTCGCTGACCGCATTGTTCACGGATCGCAAACTGCGGAGCCGGGACTGGTGCTGCGCCGCTTGCGGTACCAGCTGCAGTGCGGCAGACAAATTTTGCAAACAATGCGGCAAGGCACTAGGCGAATAGCTTAGGCATTGCAAATCCGGGAGGCAGCCTGCAACCGGGTGCCCATACTCAGGGTTACTGGTGTTTAATAGACCAGCATCTTGATCCCGATCAGGATCAGCACCACCCCGCCGAAGATCTCCGCCTTGCTCTCCAGCCAGGTTCCGCTGCGCTTGCCAATCAGTACGCCGACCCAACTGAACGCGAAAGTCGTCACGCCGATGATGAGGCAGGCCAGCCAGGCGTTGATGTCCAGCAGGGTCAGGCTGAAACCGGCGGCCAAGGCGTCGATGCTGGTGGCGATGGCGAGCAGCAACAACAACTTGTTGGTGATGGTTTCGATGTTCTCTTCGATGCCCTCATGCAGGCCTTCATAGATCATCTTGGCGCCGATCAGTGCCAGCAGGCCGAATGCGATCCAGTGGGCATAGGCCTCGACCCAGCCCAATACCCCCTTGCCGCCCAGATAGCCGATGAAGGGCATCAACGCCTGGAAAGTGCCAAAGAACAGGCCTGCCTTCAAACCGAGGCCGCGGGTATTGCCTTTTGAGCCCAAACCGATGGAAACGGCAAAGGCATCCATACTCAGCGCGACGGCCAATACGATCACTTCGAACATGTTGCGAGTCTCCGATCCGGTTGTTCAGCCGCTGTCTGCGTGGCGGCGCGGAATTATACGGTAGCGCCTGTTTGCAGTAGCCATGAGGTTTGCGCTTGCGTTTGATGCAGCACCCCTCTTCGGCTATAATGCGCGACGAATCAAAAGCGGGATGGACAGACGTCCTTCCCGCTTCTTTATGTCCAGTCCAAGGGAGCCTCCGGTGTCGCAAACAAGTCCTGCCATTTTAGTTTTAGCCGATGGGACAGTGTTTCGCGGAACCGCCATCGGTGCCTCCGGTAGCAGCGTCGGCGAGGTGGTGTTCAACACCTCCATCACCGGCTACCAGGAGATTCTCACCGACCCGTCCTACTGCAAGCAGATCGTCACGCTGACCTATCCGCATATCGGCAACGTCGGATGCAACCCGGAAGATGTGGAATCGCGCCAGGTGTTCGCCAGCGGCCTCATCATCCGCGACCTGTCCATGACAGTGAGCAATTTCCGCCGCACGCAATCCCTGCCCGATTATCTCAAGGCCAATAATGTGGTCGCCATCGCCGGTATCGATACGCGCAAGCTGACCCGTATCCTGCGCAGCAAGGGTGCGCAGAACGGCTGCATCGCCAGCGGCGACGATGTCGACGCGGCACTGAAGGCGGCCAAGGGCTTTGCCGGGCTGGCGGGCATGGATCTGGCCAAGGTGGTGACCTGCGACAAGCCCTACGAATGGACGCAGACCGAATGGAAACTCGGCAGAGGTTTTGGCGACACCTCAGCACCCGGCACTCAGCACTCAGCACTGCATGTAGTGGCCTACGACTTCGGCGTGAAGCGCAACATCCTGCGCATGCTGGCCGAGCGCGGCTGCAAGATCACCGTGGTTCCGGCCAAGACCTCAGCCGCCGATGTGCTGGCGTTGAAGCCGGACGGCGTGTTCCTGTCCAACGGCCCCGGTGATCCCGAGCCTTGCGACTACGCGATCAACGCCACGCAAAGATTCCTTGAAGTCGGCATGCCGCTGTTTGGCATCTGTCTGGGGCACCAGATCCTCGGTCTGGCCTCCGGTGCCAAGACCGTGAAGATGAAATTCGGCCACCGCGGCGCCAACCATCCGGTGCAGGACACGCAGACCAGGCGCGTGATGATCACCAGCCAGAACCACGGCTTCGCGGTGGATGCGGCGACGTTGCCGAAGAACGCGCGCGTCACCCACATCTCGCTGTTCGACGGCACGCTGCAAGGCTTCGAGCTGACCGACAAGCCGGCGTTCTGTTTCCAGGGGCACCCCGAGGCGAGTCCCGGTCCGCACGATGTGGACACACTGTTTGATCGCTTCGTCGCGATGATGGGCAAGTAAATGGCAAAACGTACTGACATAAAGAGCATCCTGATCATCGGCGCCGGCCCCATCGTCATCGGGCAGGCGTGCGAATTCGACTATTCCGGCGCGCAGGCGTGCAAGGCGCTGAAGGAAGAGGGCTACCGCGTCATCTTGGTGAACTCGAATCCGGCCACCATCATGACCGACCCCAACATGGCGGATGCGACCTACATCGAGCCGATCACCTGGCAGATGGTGGAAAAGATCATCGCCAAGGAAAAGCCGGACGCGATCCTGCCGACCATGGGCGGACAGACCGCGCTGAACTGCGCGCTCGATCTGGCCAAGCACGGCGTGCTGGAGAAATACAAGGTCGAGATGATCGGCGCCTCGCGCGATGCCATCGACATGGCGGAAGACCGCGAGAAGTTCAAACAGGCGATGACCCGCATCGGGTTGGCCTCGGCCCGTTCCGCCATCGCGCACAGCATGGAAGAAGCGCTACAGGTGCAGCAGGTGATGGGCTTCCCCACCGTGATCCGTCCGTCCTTCACCATGGGCGGTTCCGGCGGTGGTATCGCCTACAACCGCGAGGAGTTCGTCGAGATCTGCGAGCGCGGCCTGGAGGCATCGCCGACCAATGAGTTGCTGATCGAAGAATCGCTGCTCGGCTGGAAAGAATACGAGATGGAAGTCGTGCGCGACCGCAACGACAACTGCATCATCATCTGTTCCATCGAGAACCTCGACCCGATGGGCGTGCACACCGGCGACTCCATCACCGTCGCCCCGGCGCAGACGCTGACGGACAAGGAATACCAGATCATGCGCGACGCCTCACTGGCGGTGCTGCGCGAGATCGGCGTGGAGACGGGCGGAAGCAACGTGCAGTTCTCCGTCAACCCCGACGACGGGCGCATGGTGGTGATCGAGATGAATCCGCGCGTGTCGCGTTCGTCGGCGCTGGCCTCCAAGGCGACCGGTTTCCCCATTGCCAAAGTCGCGGCCAAGCTGGCCGTCGGCTACACGCTGGACGAATTGAAGAACGATATCACCGGCGGCGCGACCCCGGCGTCGTTCGAGCCGACCATCGATTACGTGGTGACCAAGATCCCGCGTTTCGCGTTTGAAAAATTCCCGCAAGCCAATGACCGCCTGACCACGCAGATGAAATCGGTGGGCGAGGTGATGGCTATCGGCCGCACCTTCCAGGAATCTTTCCAGAAAGCCCTGCGCGGCCTGGAAGTCGGCGTGCACGGTCTGGATACCAAATACAGCGACCGCGAAGCCATCGTTTCGGAGATGGGCACGCCCGGTCCGGATCGCATCTGGGCGGTAGGCGATGCGTTCCGCCTCGGCATGAGCGTGGAAGAGGTGTTCAATGTCAGCAAGATCGACCCGTGGTTCCTGGTGCAGATCGAGGACATCATCCGTCAGGAGCAGGCATTGCTCGGGCGTACGCTGGAAAGCCTGACGGCGGATGAGTTGCGCTCTTTGAAGCGCAGCGGTTTCGCCGATGCGCGTCTGGCGAAGTTGCTGGGTATCGACGACGAATCGGTGCGCGCCTACCGCCATGCGCTGGGTGTGCGTCCGGTGTTCAAACGCGTGGACACCTGCGCCGCGGAATTCTCCACCAACACGGCATACATGTATTCAACCTACGAGGAAGAGTGCGAATCGTTGCCGACCAACAACAAGAAGATCATGGTGCTGGGCGGCGGACCCAACCGTATCGGTCAGGGCATCGAGTTCGACTATTGTTGCGTGCATGCCGCGCTGGCGATGCGCGAGGACGGCTACGAGACCATCATGGTCAACTGCAATCCCGAGACTGTTTCGACCGACTACGACACCTCGGATCGTCTGTACTTCGAGCCGCTGACGCTGGAAGACGTGCTGGAAGTGGTGGCGGTGGAGAAACCCATCGGCGTGATCGTGCAGTACGGCGGTCAGACCCCGTTGAAACTGGCGCACGGTCTGGCCAAGAACGGCGTGCCCATCATCGGCACTACGCCCGACATGATCGACATGGCCGAAGACCGCGCGCGCTTCCAGGCCATGCTGCGCGAACTGAACCTGAAACAACCGCCCAACCGCACCGCCAGCAACGTGGCCGATGCGGTCGCCGGTGCCGCCGAGATCGGCTACCCGCTGGTGATGAGGCCAAGCAACGTGCTGGGCGGCCGAGCCATGGAGATCATCCATGCGCAGCCCGATCTCGAGCGCTACATGCGCGATGCCGAGGAGATGTCCAAGACCTATCCCGAGCGTATGCCCATCCTGCTCGACCGTTTCCTCAATGACGCGATCGAAGTGGACGTGGATGCGGTGTCCGACGGCAAACAGGTCATCATCGGCGGCATCATGGAACACATCGAGCAAGCCGGCGTGCACTCCGGCGACTCGGCCTGTTCGCTGCCGCCGTACTCCTTGTCGGCCAAGTTGCAGGACGAACTGCGCCGCCAGACCGTGGCGATGGCGAAGTCGCTCAATGTGGTTGGTCTGATGAACGTGCAATTCGCCATCCAGGGCGAGACTGTGTATGTGCTGGAAGTGAATCCGCGCGCCTCGCGCACCGTGCCGTATGTGTCGAAAGCGACCGGCGTGCCGCTGGCCAAGATCGCCGCCCGCTGCATGGCCGGACAGACCCTGGCATCGCAAAACGTGACCAAAGAAGTGATCCCGCCGTATTACTCGGTGAAGGAAGCCGTGTTCCCCTTCATCAAGTTCCCCGGCGTCGATACCATCCTCGGCCCCGAGATGAAGTCCACCGGCGAAGTGATGGGGGTGGGCGACACTTTCGCCGAAGCCTTCGTCAAATCGCAACTCGCCGCCAGCGTGAAGCTGCCGAAGGGTGGCAAGGTGTTCATCAGTGTGCGCGAAGAGGACAAGGCGGGCGCGGCAGAAGTGGCGCGCAGCCTTAAACAGCTCGGCTTCACGATCCTGGCGACGCGCGGCACCGGCTCGGTCATCACCGCTGCGGGTGTGGAGGTGGTCGCGGTGAACAAGGTCGCTGAAGGCCGTCCGCATATCGTCGACATGATCAAGAACGGTGAGGTCAGCCTCATCATCAATACCGTGGACAGCAAGCCGTCCGTGATGCGGGATTCCTATTCCATCCGTCATGCGGCCCTGCAGGGTCGTGTGACCTACTACACCACGCTCGCCGGAGCGCGTGCAGCCTGTCTGGGCATGCAGCACCTGGCCGAGTTGCAGGTCTATGACGTGCAGTCGCTGCACCGTCGTTTCAAGAAATAGAAGAAGGGAAGTGCGGCATGAGTAAGGTCCCATTGACAGTGAACGGCGCTGAGCTATTGCGCAGTGAATTGCACCGTCTGAAGACGGTGGACAGACCCTGGGTCATCAACGCGATCTCGGAAGCGCGCGCGCAGGGCGACCTGTCGGAGAACGCCGAATATGAAGCAGCCAAGGAGCGCCAGTCCTTTGTCGAAGGACGTATCGTCGAGCTGGAATTCAAGCTGGGTAGTGCGCAGGTCATCGACCCCAAGACGCTCAATGCGGATGGTCGCTGCGTGTTCGGCTCGACCGTGGTGCTGGAAGATACCAACAACGGCGATGTCGTGACCTATCAGATCGTCGGTGACGACGAGGCCGATATCAAGAAGCGCAAGATTTCCATCAGTTCGCCGATCGCGCGTGCGCTGATAGGCAAAGTGGTCGGTGATATCGCGGAAGTACAGGCGCCGGGCGGGATACGCGAGTACGAAGTCGTGGAAGTCCAGTACATCTAAACCCCGCTTGGTCTCCCTTCACAATGGGAGGTTGCGAGTGATCAGGAGCGACTGGCGAGCTGCTTCTTGGTGAGAGGTTTCCCTTTTGGACGCTTGGGCGCCTTGGCGATGGGTTTCTCCTGCGGGCGATACACCACCAACACCTTGCCGATATGTTGTACGGGGCCTGCATTCATCAGTTCGCATATCTCTTGAAGCATGGCCGCGCGTGCATCACGGTCGTCATTCATCACACGGATCTTCATCAGGTCGTGGCTTTTCAGGCTGCGTTCGATCTCGCCCAGCACAGCGGGCGTCAGTCCGGCATTGCCGATGATGACGACAGGATGGAGGGCGTGGGCGCGCGCCTTGAGATCGCGGCGTTGTGTTACTGAGAGAGATAGCATTGAATAACCTTCCTGATTTAAGGCACGAATTCTATCAGGTTACCGCCAAAATCGCTGAGCGAGCGATCTGCGGCGTTGCATGGTGCTCGCTTCTTCGCCTACCTTTGAGGTATGTCTCGGTCGCTGCGCGCCATGCGCCTTGCATCTCATCTCGCTCAACTATTTTTGCAATAACCTGAACACGATGAAGGCTTCCAAAACCAGTAAACAATGGATGCAGGAGCACGTGAACGATCCTTTTGTGCAACTCGCGCAGAAGGAAGGCTACCGTTCGCGCGCCGCCTACAAGCTGCTGGAGATCGACGAGCGCGACCATCTCATCAAGCCCGGCATGGTGGTGGTGGACCTGGGGGCGACGCCCGGCGGCTGGTGCCAGGTGGTGGCGAAGAGGCTGGGTGCGCAGGGGCGCATCATCGCGCTGGACCTGTTGCCCCTGCAGCCCTTGCCGCGTGTGGAGTTCATCCAGGGCGACTTCCGCGAGGACAGCGTGCTGGCCCAGCTTGAAGAAAAGCTGGATGGCCGGCGCATCGGCCTTGTAATTTCGGATATGGCCCCCAACATCAGCGGTGTGAGTTCTGCGGATCAGGCGCGTGCCATGTATCTGGCGGAACTGGCGCTGGACTTTGCGGACAAACATCTCGCGCCGGGCGGTTCCTTCGTCGTGAAAGTATTCCAGGGCGCGGGGTTTGAGGACTACATGAAGTCGATGCGTAACCATTTTGCAAAAGTGGTCGCGCGCAAACCGAAAGCCTCTCGCGACCGCAGCAGCGAACAGTATCTGGTGGGTCTGGGCAAGCTTGAGTAATAGCTTCGGACAGTGTCTAATGCAGCATTGTATTGCCGCTCATTAAGGAGCATGTGTGAATAATCTATTCAAGAGTGTCGGAATCTGGCTGGTCGTGGCATTGGTGCTGATGACCGTCTTCAATCAATTCAATGCCCGCCAGCAATCGACTGCGCAGGCGCAGCTGGATTATTCGCAATTCCTCGAAGCGGTGAAGTCCGGGCAGATCGAGAAGGTGACGATCGAAGGCCGCACACTCAAAGCGACGACCATCGATGGAAAGCGCATCACCAGCTATGCGCCCAGCGATATCTGGATGGTCTCCGATCTGCTCAAGAACGGCGTCAGCATCGAAGCCAAGCCGGAAGAAGAGCAATCGTTCCTGATGAGCATCTTCGTGTCGTGGTTCCCCATGCTGTTGCTGATCGGCGTGTGGATATTCTTCATGCGCCAGATGCAGGGCGGCAAGGGTGGCGGCGCATTCTCGTTCGGCAAGAGCAAGGCGCGCATGCTGGATGATTCCAAGGAGCGAATCACTTTCGCCGATGTGGCCGGTTGCGACGAAGCCAAGGAAGAGGTCTCCGAATTGGTCGATTTCCTGCGCGATCCCTCCAAATTCCAGAACCTCGGCGGGCGCATCCCGCGCGGCGTGCTGATGGTGGGCAGTCCCGGCACCGGCAAGACGCTGCTGGCCAAAGCCATCGCCGGCGAAGCCAAGGTGCCGTTCTTCTCCATCTCCGGTTCCGATTTCGTCGAGATGTTCGTCGGCGTCGGTGCCGCGCGCGTGCGCGACATGTTCGAACAGGCCAAGAAACAATCGCCCTGCATCATCTTCATCGACGAGATCGACGCGGTCGGCCGCCAGCGCGGCGCTGGCCTGGGCGGCGGCAACGACGAGCGCGAACAGACGCTCAATGCCCTGCTGGTGGAGATGGACGGTTTCGAGGGCACTTCCGGCGTGATCGTGATCGCCGCGACCAATCGTCCCGACGTACTCGATCCCGCGCTGCTGCGTCCGGGCCGTTTCGACCGCCAAGTGGTCGTGCCCTTGCCCGATATCCGCGGTCGCGAGCAGATCCTGCTGGTGCACATGCGCAAGGTGCCGATGGCGCCCGATGTGAAGGCCGATATCCTGGCGCGCGGCACACCCGGCATGTCCGGCGCCGATCTCGCCAATCTGGTGAACGAGGCTGCCCTGTTCGCGGCACGCCGCAGCAAGCGCTTCGTCGAGATGGACGATTTCGAAGCCGCCAAGGACAAGATATTCATGGGCGCGGAACGCAAGACCATGGTCATCACCCCCGAGGACAAGAAGAAGACCGCGTATCACGAATCCGGCCACGCCATCATCGGATCGCTGCTGAAGGGCTGCGATCCGGTGCACAAGGTCAGCGTGATTCCGCGCGGCCGTGCGCTCGGTGTGACCCTGTCGCTGCCCGAGTCGGACCGCTACAGCGTGTATCGCGAGCAGATGCTGGACAAGATCAGCATGCTGTTCGGCGGGCGCGTGGCGGAAGAACTGTTCACCGGTGATATCTCGACCGGCGCTTCCAACGACTTTGAACGAGCAACCCAGATGGCGCGCGACATGGTCACGCGCTACGGCATGTCCGATCTGATGGGGCCGATGGTGTATGCCGAGAACGAGGGGGAAGTCTTTCTCGGCCGCTCGGTGACCACGCACAAGAACATCTCCGAAGCGACCATGCAGAAGGTCGATTCCGAGATCCGCCGCATCCTCGACGAACAATATGCGCTCGCCACCAAGCTGCTTAAAGAGAACAGCGACAAAGTCGAAGCCATGACCGGCGCGCTGATGGAATGGGAAACCATCGATGCCGAGCAGATTCAGGACATCATGGCAGGCAAACCGCCGCGTCCGCCCAAACCGAGCCAGAGCAGCAAGACACCCGAGCCGCCCAAGGACGAGACTCCGACGGCAGCAGCGACCAACAAGCCGGCTGAGGGCGTTTAACCAAACCAGTACGGGGGCATTTGCCCCCGTTTTCCTATGTGGCATTGCGGCAAATTCCAATTCGATCTTGCGCGCCCTCTCGTGATGGGCATCGTCAACATCACTCCGGATTCCTTTTCCGACGGCGGCCAGCATGCCACGACCGCCGCAGCCGTCGCCCATGCACGGCAATTGATCGCCGATGGAGCCGATATCCTCGACATCGGCGGCGAATCGACGCGCCCCGGAGCCGCTCCGGTGAGCGAGCAACAAGAGCTGGATCGCGTGCTGCCGGTGATCGAAGGGCTGCGCGGGATATCCGTTCCGGTCTCTATCGATACCTGGAAGCCGCAGGTGATGCGCGCCGCATTGGCGGCGGGAGCGAGCATGGTCAACGACGTGAATGCCTTGCAGGAGTCCGGGGCGCTGAAGGCAGTGGCCGACAGCGATGCGGCGGTCTGCCTGATGCATAAGCAAGGCACACCGCAGACCATGCAACAACGACCCGAATACCAGGAAGTCATCGCCGAGGTGAGCACCTTTCTGGGCGAACGCATCGCCGCGGCTGAGACTGCCGGTATCGCCCGGCAACGCATCGTCATCGATCCGGGCTTTGGATTTGGCAAGACGCTGGCGCATAATCTAGCCTTGTTGCGCGAACTGGAATCGTTGCTTGCCTTGGGCGTGCCGGTGCTGGCGGGTTTGTCGCGCAAATCCATGCTGGGGGCGGTCACCGGGCGCGAAGTTGGCGAGCGCGTGACGGCGAGTGTGGCGGCAGCTTTACTGGCAGTACAACGAGGCGCAGCCATTGTGCGAGTGCATGATGTGCGCGAGACGGCGGATGCGCTGAAGATCCTGAATGCAATGAACGAAAGCGAACGATGAGCAGAAAATATTTCGGCACCGACGGCATACGCGGACGTGTGGGCGTGCATCCCATCACGCCGCAATTCGTGATGAATCTGGGCTACGCGGCGGGCAAAGTGCTGGCGAAAGCGGAGCACACACAGAACGAGCGGCCCGGTGTTCTGATCGGCAAGGACACCCGTATCTCCGGCTACATGCTGGAATCTGCGCTGGAAGCCGGACTCATCGCGGCGGGTATCGATGTCTATCTGGCCGGACCTATCCCGACTCCTGCTGTAGCCTACCTCACCCGCGCCTTGCGTTTGCAGGCCGGTGTGGTCATCTCCGCTTCGCATAATCCGTTCGAGGACAACGGCATCAAGTTCTTTTCCGGTAGCGGCACCAAGTTGCCCGACGAAGTCGAGACCGCCATCGAGGCCGAACTGGATAACCCGATGCAGACCAACCCGTCGGAAGGGCTGGGCAAGGCCAAGCGTATCGACGATGCGGTCGGTCGCTATATCGAATTCTGCAAGAGCACTTTCCCCGCGGACATGAACCTGCGCGGCATGAAGATCGTGGTCGATAGCGCGCACGGCGCGACCTATCACATCGCGCGCCATGTATTCCACGAACTCGGTGCAGATGTCGTTGCCATCGGCGCGCAACCGGACGGCAAGAACATCAATGAAGGCTACGGCGCGACCAAGCCGCAGAACCTGCAAAAAGCCGTGGTCGAACACAAGGCCGATATCGGCGTTGCCCTCGACGGCGATGGCGACCGCCTGATCATGGCTGATGCGGCAGGCAAACTTTACGACGGCGACCAGTTGCTCTACATCGTCGCCAAACACCGCCATGCCGAAGGCACGATGAAGGGCGGTGTGGCCGGTACGCTGATGACCAACCTGGCGTTCGAGCACGCCATGCAAAAACTTGGAATCCCCTTCGCTCGCGCCAAGGTCGGCGACCGCTATGTGATGGAGCTGCTGCAACAGAAGGGCTGGCAGCTCGGCGGCGAGAACTCGGGTCACATCATCTGTCTGGACAAGCACAGCACCGGCGACGGCATCGTCTCCGCCTTGCAGGTATTGCATGCCCTGCGCATGAAGCAACAAACGCTGGCGCAGGCGGCGGGCGACCTGCACATGTACCCGCAGATACTTATCAATGTGAAAATCGCCAAGAAGGACGACTACACCAATCATCCCAAAGTGAAACAGGCGGTCACGACGGCGGAGATATTGCTGAACGGCAAGGGCCGTGTGCTTCTGCGCCCGTCCGGTACCGAGCCGTTATTGCGGGTGATGGTGGAAGGGGAGGATGGCGGGCAGGTTAAGTTGTGCGCGGAGAAGATCGCGGGAGTTGTGCGGGAAGTGGCGGGTTGACGCTATCGTTGTCGGGCTACACCCGACAGTGTTGGCTTTGAACTGCGAGATCAAGAACTATCCGTTCATGGTTCGGCAAGCTCACCACGAACGGATTATATCGTTGGCGTTTAGCCGAAGCGTCCGGTGATGTAATGGCTCCGGTCGCCGCTTTGCGGCTTAACATGCGCTGCGCACATGCGAGCTTGTACTCTACATTACAGGCAGGTTAACCGAACCTGCCTGTAATGTAGTCCTCAGTCTCTTTCCTCTTCGGATTCGTAAACACCGTACTGGTATCGCCGAATTCGATCAGGTCACCGAGATACATGTAAGCCGTGAAATCGGAAACGCGTGCCGCCTGCTGCATGTTGTGCGTCACGATGACGATGGTGAAGTCCTTCTTCAACTCGTCGATCAGTTTCTCGATGTGCGCGGTGGAGATCGGGTCGAGCGCGGAGGTGGGCTCGTCCAGCAGCAGCACTTGCGGTTTGACGGCGATGGCGCGGGCGATGCACAGGCGTTGTTGCTGGCCGCCGGAGAGGCCGGTGCCGCTCTGCTTGAGTTTGTCCTTCACTTCGGTCCACAGCGCGGCTTTCTTCAGCGCCCATTCGATGCGCTCGTCCATGTCGTGTTTGCTCAGGTTCTCGTACAGTTTCACGCCGAAGGCGATGTTGTCGTAGATGGACATCGGGAACGGGGTGGGTTTCTGGAACACCATGCCGATCTTGGCGCGCAGGTTGTTGAGGTCCTGTTTCTTGTCGAGCAGGTTCTGTCCGTCCAGCAGGATCTCGCCTTCGGCGCGTTGCTTGGGGTAGAGCTCATACATGCGGTTGAAGGTGCGCAGCAGGGTGGACTTGCCGCAGCCGGAAGGACCGATGAAAGCGGTGACCATCTTTTCCGGGATGACCAGGTTGATGTCTTTCAACGCGCGATCCGCACCGTAATAGAAGTTCAGGTCGCGCACGATCAGTTTCGGTGCGGAGATGATTTGTTCGGCAGTCATTTCTTGGATCCTCATTGTGAATTCGATTTCTGGCGGAACATGACGCGCGCCACGATGTTCAAGGTGAGTACGCTCAACGTGATGAGCAGTGCGCCCGCCCAGGCGAGGCTGTGCCAATCCTCATAGGGGCTCATGGCGAACTGGAAGATGACCACGGGCAGGTTCGCCATCGGCTGGTTCATGTCGCTGCTCCAGAACTGGTTGTTCAGCGAGGTGAACAGCAAGGGGGCCGTCTCGCCGCTGATGCGCGCGATGGCGAGCAGGATGCCGGTCAGGATGCCGGCGCGTGCGGCGCGCAGGGTAACGAAGGTGATAATCTTCCATTGCGGTGCGCCGATCGCGGCGGCCGCTTCACGCAAACTGTTCGGGATGAGGCGCAGCATGTTCTCGGTGGTGCGGATGACCACCGGGATGACGATGATGGAGAGGGCTAGGGCGCCGCCCCAACCTGCAAAGTGGCCGACCTTGACCACGTAGACCTCATACACGAACAGACCGATGACGATGGACGGGGCCGACAACAGGATGTCGTTGATGAAGCGGGTGAGCGGGGCGAGCCAGCCGCGCTGGCCGAACTCGGCCAGATAGGTGCCGGCGAGGATGCCGATCGGGGTGCCGATCAGTACCGCCACGGAAGTCATCATCACGCTGCCGAAGATGGCGTTGATGAGACCGCCGCTGCTACCGGGGGCGGGGGTGGTCTGGGTGAACACATGCGCGCCGAGTCCCGGCAGGCCGTGCTCCAGCAGGGTCCACAAAATCCAGCCCAGCCAAAACAGGCCGAACAGCATAGCCAGCACCGAGATGCCCAGGCTGAGCGCGTTAAAGATACGACGGCGGGTGTAGAGATCCAGCATATCAGGCTCCCTGGCCTTCGCCTTTGGCCAGCCTGTAAAGCATCAGGCGGGCAAGCGAAAGGACGACAAAGGTGATGAAGAACAGGATCAGGCCCAATTCGATCAGCGAGGAGGTATACAGGTCGCCGACCGCTTCGGTGAATTCGTTGGCCAGTGCCGAGGAGATGCTGTTGCCGGGCATGAGCAGGGATTTGTGCAGCTCATGCGCGTTGCCGATGACGAACGTCACCGCCATGGTTTCGCCCAGGGCGCGACCGAGGCCGAGCATGATGCCGCCGACCACGCCGATCTTGGTGTAGGGCAGAACGACGTTCCACATCACTTCCCAGGTGGTCGCGCCCAGGCCGTAGGCCGATTCTTTCAGCATGGTGGGGACAACGTCGAACACGTCGCGCATCACCGAGGCGATGAAGGGAATGACCATGATCGCCAGGATGATCCCGGCGGTGAGCATGCCGATACCCATGGGCGGGCCGGAGAAGAAAGGGCCCAACAGGGGCAAGGGGCCGATATGGTCATTGAGCCAGGGCTCGACATGGTCGGCGAACAGCGGGGCGAAAATGAACAGGCCCCACATGCCGTAGATGATGCTGGGGATGCCCGCCAGCAGTTCGACCGCAATACCGAGCGGACGACGCAACCAGCGCGGCGATAATTCAGTCAGAAAGATGGCGATGCCGAAGCTGACCGGGATCGCGATCAACAGCGCGATGCCGGAGGTGACCAGTGTGCCGATGATGGGGATCAGCGCCCCGTATTCGTCGGTGACCGGATTCCAGGCGGAGCTGGTCAGGAAACTGAAGCCGAATGCATTGATGGCCGGCATGCTGCCGACGATCAGCGAGCCGATGATCGCTGCCAGCAAGGCCAGCACGGCGAAGGCGGCAAGCCGTGTCAGGTTGCGGAACAGCATGTCGAACACGGTCTGTCGTTTAAGGCTGGCTTCGTGTAACAAAGTGGTCATCCTGAAGGTCTCTTTGTATCTTTTATAAAAACAAGGGGGCGTATTCAGCGCCCCCTTGGATTATATCCTGACAGATCAGTTGCATCCGGTCAGGATATGCGACTTATTTCCAGATCGCCTGACCTTTGCTGTCCTTGATCTTGGCTACCCATGCAGCGCGGATCATCTTGGTGACGTTCTCCGGCAGCGGCACATAGTCCAAGTCCATCGCCATCTTGTCGCCGTTGGCGGAGAAGGCCCAGTCGAAGAACTTCAGCGCTTCCTTGGCGTTCTCCGGCTTGTCCTGGTTCTTGTGCATCAGGATGAAAGTGGCGCCGGAGATAGGCCAGCTGTCTGCGCCCGGCTGGTTGGTCAGCATCATGTAGAAGCCCTTGTCGGCTTCCCACTTTGCGTTGGCCGCGGCGGCCTTGAAGTTGTCCGCTTCCGGCTTGACGAACTTGCCGTCGCGATTCTTCAGTTGTACATAGGTCATCTTGTTTTGCAGTGCGTAGGCGTATTCCACATAACCGATGGAGTTTTTGATGCGCTGAACATAAGAGGCGACGCCTTCGTTACCCTTGCCGCCGGTACCGACCGGCCATTGCACTGCTGCGTCGTTGCCGACTGCGCGTTTCCAGTCCAGGCTCACTTGCGACAGGTAGGTGGTGAAGATGTAGGTGGTGCCGGAACCATCGGAACGGTGGACGACAGTGATCAGGGAGTCTGGCAGTGCGACGCCTGCATTGTCAGCGGCGATCAGGGGGTCGTTCCATTTGGTGATCTTGCCCATGAAGATGGCGGTCAGTGTCTCGGCGGTCAGCTTGAGTTGGCCTGTCGCGACGCCTTCGATGTTAACGACCGGTACGACGCCGCCAATCACGGTGGGGAACTGGGTCAGACCTTCGAAATCCAGCTCTTCGATTTTCAGCGGCTTGTCGGATGCGCCGAAGTCCACGGTCTTGGCTTTGATCTGCTTGATGCCGCCGCCGGAACCGATGGATTGGTAGTTCATGCCCACATTGGTCTGGGTCTTGTAGGTTTCGGCCCACTTGGCGTAGATGGGGTAGGGGAAGGTAGCGCCTGCGCCAGTGATGTCGCCGGCACATGCAGCGCCAGCAGACAGCAATGCAGCGGACAGGCCGATGCTGCTAAGAAGACGGTTCAATTTGTTCATTTCAAAAGTTCTCCCAAAGGATATGTTCGTTAGCTTGCTTGCCGGATGCCAGCGAAGCGCATCATAGAGGGGCTGTGTTACACAATTATTACACAGTGTAACAATCCTTGTGACGGTGGATAGCCGCCCCGCGCACGGGGTCGATATAGCCATCGGCGGGGTGCGGCGGCGGCCAGATTGACCATTTTGGTTTTCATCGGTACTATCGCCGCCTCCTGAAACGTCGGTAGAAAATCCTGATGCGTCGCAAGTTAGTGGTCGGAAATTGGAAAATGCACGGTTCGCTGGCTCAGAACGAGCCCCTCTTGGCGGCTGTGAAGAGCGGCGCATCGCAACTATCCCGTGTGGATGTCGCGGTCTGTGCGCCGTTCCCTTACCTGGCGCAACTCAAGCAGGAATTGTCCGCTTCGGCGGTGAAATGGGGGGCGCAGGACGTCCACCAGCTCGAAAAGGGCGCCTTCACCGGTGAAGTGTCCGCAGCCATGCTGGCGGACTTCGCTTGTACTTATGTATTGGTCGGTCACTCCGAGCGCCGCAGCATCTATGGCGAGAGCAGCCGTCTGGTGGCAGAAAAGTTCGCCGCCGCGCAACAGGCGGGGTTGATCCCCATCCTTTGCGTGGGCGAGACATTGGAACAGCGCGAAAGCGGGGCGACCGAAGCGGTGGTCGCCGAGCAACTGGATGCGGCGATCGCATTGGCCGGTGTGCAGGCCTTGCGCAAGGCGGTCGTGGCTTACGAGCCGGTGTGGGCGATCGGCACCGGCAAAACGGCGTCTCCGGAGCAGGCGCAGGCGGTACACGCCTTTATCCGCCAGCGCGTGGCAGGTCACGATGCCCAAGTCGCACAGGGTTTGGTTATACTGTACGGCGGCAGTGTAAAAGCGGCGAATGCCGCAGAGTTGTTCGCTAAGGCAGATATCGATGGCGGTTTGATCGGTGGTGCCGCCCTGGTCGCAGACGAGTTTCTGGCGATCTGTCGTGCCGGGCAGTAGCGGAATTTTTGATTTGGTCTTGTTGCGGAGCAGTGTGTGGAAACTATAGTTTGGGTAGTGCATGTGATAACGGCGGTGGTGTTGATCGGTCTGGTGCTGATCCAGCACGGCAAGGGTGCGGACATGGGAGCGGCCTTCGGTTCCGGTTCGGCAGGTAGCCTGTTCGGTTCCAGCGGTTCCGCCAACTTTCTGAGTCGCAGCACGGCAGTCGCTGCAACGGTCTTTTTCATCACCAGTCTGGCTTTGACCTATCTGTATGCCACGCCGGTCAAGCAGCAGGGCGTGATGGATAAGGTCGATGTGCAAACGCTGGAACAGCAGGCGGTGCCCGCTCCGGCCATCGTGGATACAGGCGATTCAAAATCGCAACAGATACCAAAATAATAATAAATTAAAGTAACAAGCGGAGTTGGCGGAATTGGTAGACGCGCAGCCTTGAGGTGGCTGTGTCCGAAAGGACGTGAGGGTTCGAGTCCCTTGCCCCGCACCAGATCCTTATAGAACCGAAAGTCTGCGGACTGAAGGTCGGAAAAGAACTTAAAAAACTTAGAGTAGCATTCTGCGCTCCGCTATATTGGGAGCCTACAGAGGAGGGGGACTCAAAGATGTTGGAAAATTATTTTCCGGTTCTGCTATTCATCGGCATCGCGCTCGTCATGGGTGTGGTGCCTTTGGTGTTGGGCATGCTGGTCGGCCCGCACCGTCCCGACGAAAAGAAACTCTCCCCCTACGAATGCGGCTTTGAAGCTTTCGAAGATGCGCGCATGAAGTTCGACGTGCGTTTTTATCTCGTCGCTATCTTGTTCATCCTGTTCGATCTCGAGATCGCCTTCCTTTTCCCCTGGGCGATCGTGCTCAAGGAGATCGGCACCTTCGGTTTCGTTTCCATGATGATCTTCCTGGCCATCCTGGTGGTTGGTTTTGTCTACGAATGGATGAAAGGGGCCCTGGAATGGGAATAGAAGGCATTCTGGAGAAGGGCTTCGTCACCACCTCTGCGGATACGGTGATCAACTACATGCGCACCGGCTCGCTGTGGCCGATGACTTTCGGTCTTGCCTGCTGCGCGGTGGAGATGATGCATGCCGCCCTGCCGCGCTATGACCTCGACCGTTTCGGCGCCGGTGCTTTCCGCCCCAGTCCGCGCCAGTCCGACGTGATGATCGTGGCCGGAACGCTGTGCAACAAGATGGCCCCCGCTTTGCGCAAAGTGTACGACCAGATGGCCGAACCGCGCTGGGTGATCTCCATGGGTTCCTGCGCCAACGGCGGCGGCTACTACCATTACTCCTATTCCGTGGTGCGCGGCTGCGACCGCATCGTGCCGGTCGACATCTACGTTCCCGGCTGTCCCCCGACCGCCGAGGCGCTGCTCTACGGCATCATCCAGTTGCAGAACAAGATCAAACGAACCAACACCATCGCGCGCTAGGATGATATGGCTACCGACCTGAACATACTGTCCTCAAATTTGAACGAAGCTTTCTCGGGCAAAGTAGTCAGCCTGGAAGAGCGTCTGGGTGAACTCACCCTGGTGGTGAAGGCGAGCGACATGCTGGCCGTGTTCACGCGCCTGCGCGACGATGCCGATCTGCGTTTCGAGGAACTCATCGACGTCTGCGGCATCGACTATTCCACGTACGGAAGTGAGACCTGCGAGGACGGCAAGTACCTGCCCGATGCGCCGCGCGCGGGTTCGCGATTCGCCGCCGTCTATCATCTGCTTTCGATCACCCACAACATGCGTTTGCGCGTGCGCGTGTTCGCCGAAGAAGATGAAATGCCCATCGTCGACTCGGTCACCGGCATTTGGCCTGCGGCCAACTGGTTCGAGCGCGAAGCCTTCGATCTTTACGGCATCATCTTCGTCGGCCACCCCGACCTGCGCCGCATCCTCACCGATTACGGTTTCGTCGGCAATCCGTTCCGCAAGGACTTCCCGCTGTCCGGCACGGTCGAGATGCGCTATGACGCCGCGCAGCAGCGCGTGGTGTATGAGCCGGTGACGGTCGAGCCGCGCGAGATCACGCCGCGCACCATGCGCGAAGAGAATTACGGTCGTTCCTGAACGAATCAATAAGGCAACGTTATGGCTGAGATCAAGAATTACACCATGAACTTTGGCCCGCAGCATCCTGCGGCGCACGGCGTGTTGCGTCTGGTGCTGGAGCTGGACGGCGAAGTGATCGAGCGCGCCGATCCGCACATCGGCCTGCTGCACCGCGCCACCGAGAAGCTGGCCGAACACAAGACCTTCCTGCAGACCGTTCCCTATATGGACCGTCTGGACTACGTGTCCATGATGCTCAACGAGCATGCGTATGTGATGGCGGTGGAGAAACTGGCCGGCATCGAAGTGCCGATACGCGCGCAATATATCCGCGTCATGTACGACGAGATCACCCGCATCCTTAACCACCTGCTGTGGCTGGGTGCGTCCGGCATCGACCTCGGCGCGATGACCATGTTCTTCTACACCTTCCGTGAGCGCGAAGACCTGCTGGACGCCTATGAGGCGGTATCCGGTGCGCGCCTGCACGCGGCCTACTATCGTCCGGGCGGCGTTTATCGCGATCTGCCGGACAGCATGCCGCAATACGAGGCGAGCAAGGTGCACAATGCGGCTGCCGTGAAGAAGATGAACGAGAATCGCCAAGGTTCCCTGCTCGATTTCCTGGAAGACTTCACCAACCGTTTCCCCGGCTACGTCGACGAATACGAGACGCTGCTGACCGACAACCGCATCTGGAAACAGCGCACTGTGGGTATCGGCGTGGTGTCGCCGGAGCGCGCGCTGGCGCTGGGCTTCACCGGTCCGATGCTGCGCGGTTCCGGTGTGGTGTGGGACCTGCGCAAGAAGCAGCCGTACGAAGTCTACGACCGCATCGATTTCGACATCCCGGTCGGCGTCGAGGGCGATTGCTACGACCGTTATCTGGTGCGCGTGGAAGAGATGAGGCAAAGCAACCGCATCATCAAACAATGCATAGACTGGCTGCGCAAGAATCCCGGTCCGGTCATGGCGGACAACCACAAGTTCGCCCCGCCCAGGCGCGAGTCCATGAAACAGAACATGGAAGAGCTGATCCACCACTTCAAGCTGTTCAGCGAGGGTTTCCATGTGCCCGCGGGCGAAGCGTATTCCGCCGTCGAGCATGCCAAGGGCGAGTTCGGCATCTACCTGGTGTCGGACGGCGCCAACAAGCCTTACCGCATGAAAATACGCGCACCCGGCTTCTCGCACCTCTCCAGCCTCAACGAGATGACGAAAGGCCACATGATCGCCGACGTGGTGGCGATCATCGGTACACAGGACATCGTTTTCGGGGAGATAGACCGCTGATGTTATCGCTACAGATCACCGCGCTCATCGACAAAGAGCTGAAGAAATATCCCGCCGACCAGCGCCAATCTGCCGTGATGGCGGCGTTGCGTTTCGTGCAGGACGAGAAGGGCTGGATCGCATCCGCGGACATGGCCGACGTCGCCGCCTATCTGGGCATGCCGCAGATGGCGGTATACGAAGTGGCGACCTTCTACCACATGTATAACCTCAAGCCGATGGGCAAACACACGCTGACCGTATGCACCAACCTGTCGTGCCAGTTGTGCGGATCGGGCGATACGCTTGAACACCTCAACAAGCGTCTCGGCATCGGTCTGGGCGAAGTCACGCCGGACGGCAAGTACGGCTTGCGCGAAGGCGAGTGCATGGGCGCTTGCGTCGATGCGCCCCTGCTCACCATCAACAACAAAAAAATGTGCGGTCGCCTGACCGGCGAGAAGATCGACCGGATCCTGGCAGAACTGGACAAACAATGAACGCGCCCATCCTCCTCAACACCCTGCATTTCGACCAGCCGTGGACGCTGGAGAACTATCTCAAGGTCGGCGGTTACCAGGCACTGCGCAAAGTGCTGGCCGAGAAGATGTCGCCCGACACCATCATCGCCGAGGTGAAGGCCTCCGGCCTGCGCGGCCGCGGCGGTGCGGGATTTCCCACCGGCCTCAAGTGGAGTTTCATGCCGCGCAATTACCAGGGTGAGAAGTATCTGGTGTGCAATTCGGACGAGGGCGAGCCGGGGACCTGCAAGGACCGCGACATCCTGCGCTACAACCCGCACATGCTGATCGAGGGCATGGCCATCGCCGCCTACTGCATGGGCGTGAAGGCCGGCTACAACTATGTGCACGGCGAGATCTTCGAAGCCTACGAGCGCATGGAAGCCGCCTGCGAGGAAGCGCGCAAGGCCGGATATCTGGGCAAGAACATCCTGGGTTCCGATCTTGAGTTCGATCTGCACAACCATATGGGTTACGGCGCCTACGTCTGCGGCGAAGAGACCGCGCTGCTCGAATCCATCGAGGGCAAGAAAGGCCAGCCGCGCTTCAAGCCGCCTTTTCCGGCCAGCTTCGGCCTGTACGGCAAGCCGACCACCATCAACAACACCGAGACCTTCGCCAGCATCCCCTGGATCATCGCCAACGGGGGCAAGAAGTTCGCCGACCTCGGCGTGCCCAACAGCGGCGGCATCAAGCTGTTTTCCATCTCGGGCCATGTGAACAAGCCCGGCAACTTCGAAGTGCCGATGGGTACTCCGTTCCGCACGCTGCTGGAAATGGCCGGCGGCGTGCGCAACGGCCACAAGCTGAAGGCGGTCATCCCCGGCGGTTCGTCGATGCCGGTGCTGCCCGCCGAGATCATGATGGATGTGAACATGGATTTCGACTCGTTGCAGAAGGCCGGATCCTATCTGGGTTCCGGCGCCATCATCGTGATGGACGAGACCACCTGCATGGTGAAGGCGCTGGAGCGTCTGTCCTATTTCTACTACGAAGAATCCTGCGGCCAGTGCACGCCCTGTCGCGAAGGCACCGGCTGGCTGTACCGCATCATCCACCGCATCGAGCACGGCGAGGGCAAACCGGAAGACCTGGATCTGCTGCTCGACCTGTGCAACAACATCGCCGGCCGCACCATCTGCGCCCTCGGCGACGCGGCGGCATGGCCGGTGCAGGGCATGCTCAAGCATTACCGCAATGAATTCGAATACCACATCGAGCACAAGCGCTGTCTGGTGTGAGGCTGAACGGAACAGGTGAGCAATGATCAACATCGAAATCGACGGTAAGCAGATCCAGACGGAAAACGGTTCCACGGTGATCGAGGCCGCGCATCAGGCCGGGATCAGCATTCCGCATTTCTGCTATCACAAGAAACTCTCCATCGCCGCCAACTGCCGCATGTGCCTGGTGCAGGTCGAGAAGGCGCCCAAGCCGCTGCCCGCCTGCGCCACGCCGGTCACCGAAGGCATGAAGGTGTTCACCCATTCCGAACAGGCCGTGAAAGCGCAGAAGGGCGTGATGGAATTCCTGCTGGTGAACCATCCGCTGGATTGCCCGATCTGCGACCAGGGCGGCGAGTGCATGCTGCAGGACATGTCGGTCGGCTACGGCGGAGGTCAATCGCGCTATCACGAAGAGAAGCGCGTGGTGCTGGCCAAGGACATCGGCCCGCTGGTGTCGGCGGAAGAGATGAGCCGCTGCATCAACTGCACGCGCTGCGTGCGTTTCGGCGTGGAGATCGCCGGACAGATGGAGCTGGGGCAGGCCTTCCGCGGCGAACATGCCGAGATCGTGTCTTTCGTCTCGGGCACGGTGGATTCCGAACTCTCCGGCAACATGATCGACCTGTGCCCGGTGGGAGCTTTGACCAGCAAGCCGTTCCGCTACAAGGCGCGCAGCTGGGAACTGTCGCGCCGCCGCTCGGTGAGCGCGCACGACAGTCTTGGTTCCGGCCTGGCCGTGCAGACCAAGAACAACCGTGTGCTGCGCGTGTTGCCGATCGAGAACGAGGACATCAACGAGTGCTGGCTGTCCGACAAGGACCGCTTCGCCTACGAAGGCTTGAACACGGCCGACCGCCTGACCAAGCCGATGATCAAGCAGGACGGCAAGTGGCAGGAAGTGGAATGGCAGGTCGCGCTGGAGTATGCCGCCAACGGTCTGCGCCACATCGCCAACGGTGCCGGAGCCGAACAGATCGGTGCTCTGGCCACCGCCAACTCCACGCTGGAGGAACTCTATCTGTTGCAAAAACTCATGCGCGGCATCGGCAGCGACAACGTCGATTTCCGTCTGCGCCAGTCCGATTTCAGCGGCGACGTCAAACAGCAGGGCGCGCCCTGGTTGGGAATGTCGGTCGCCGATATCAGCCGCGCCGACCGCCTGCTGGTCGTCGGCAGCTTCCTGCGCAAGGATCATCCGCTACTGGCGGCGCGCATCCGCCGTGCGGCGCGGAAAGGCGCGCAGATCAACATTATCCATTCCGCCGATGACGACCTGCTGATGCACGTGGCACACAAAGCCATCGTCGCGCCGGACGCGCTGGTGGAGGCATTGACGCAAGTGTCGAAAGCGCTGGCGTCGGAGAAGCAGGGGCAAAGCGCCAGCGGTGAAGCAGGCGCGATCGCCAGGAGTCTGGCCGGCGGCGAACGCGTCGCCGTGCTGCTCGGCAATTTCGCGCAACAGCATCCGCAAGCCGCACAACTGCAAGCGTTGGCGCAACAGATCGCCGCGTTGAGCAACGGCAAGTTCGGCTTCCTCGGTGAAGCGGCCAACAGCGTCGGCGGCTATCTTGCGCAGGCCGTGCCGGGTACCAAGGGAATGAACGCTGCCGCCATGCTGGCGACGCCGCGCAAGGCCTATGTGTTGCTCAATGTCGAGCCGGAACTGGATTGCGCCGATCCGCAACAGGCTGTTGCCGCGATGCAGGCTGCCGATCTGGTGATCGCGCTGTCTGCCTACAAACACCATGCGACGGAATATGCCGATGTGCTGCTGCCCATCGCACCGTATACCGAGACTTCGGGCACCTTCGTCAGTACCGAAGGGCGCGTGCAAAGTTTCAAGGGCGCGGTCAAACCGCTGGGCGAAACGCGTCCGGCCTGGAAGGTGCTGCGCGTGCTGGGCAATCTGCTCAAGGTCGACGGTTTCGGGCAGGACACTTCCGAGGCCGTGCGCGACGAAGTGTTGCAGGGCGTGGATGTCTCCGCCAAATTGAACAACGCCATCGGCGGTGTCGAAGCCAAGGCTGCACCCGCCTCCAGCGGTCTGCAACGTGTCGCCGATGTGCCGATCTACGCTACCGATGCCGTGGTGCGCCGTTCCGCGCCGTTACAGGCGACGGCTGACGCCGCGATCCCGCAGGTCCGCATGCACGGCGAAGAGCTGAAGAAGCTGGGCGTGCAATCGGGCGAGGTGGTCAAGGTCGGACAGGGGCAGGGCAGTGTGCAGCTGTTCGCCGTGGCGGACGATAAACTGCCCAGAGGCGTGGTGCGTGTGGCTGCAGGCCATGCGGCAACGGTGGCTTTGGGTGCGATGTTTGGAACGATCACAGTGGAGCGCGCATGATGGAAGCTCAAGCCCTGCAATTGGTAGAGTCGCTCTTGAGCTTCTTGGGTCTCTGGGAACTGTTGCGCGGATTCATCGAACCCGCCTGGCATGTGGTGTGGACTGTGCTGAAGATATTCGCCATCATCCTGCCGATCATGGGCGGTGTGGCTTACTACACGCTGGCCGAGCGCAAGGTGCTGGGTTTCATGCAGGTGCGTCCCGGCCCCAACCGCGTGGGTTATTGGGGGCTGCTGCAACCCGTCGCCGACGGCCTCAAGCTGCTGTGCAAAGAAATCATCATCCCGACCAACTCGAACAAGTTCCTGTTCCTCGCCGCACCCGTGCTGGCGCTGACGCCCGCGCTGGCGGCCTGGGCGGTGATCCCGTTCGACGACGGCATGATCCTGGCCGACGTGAATGCGGGCCTGCTCTACCTGCTGGCGATGACTTCGCTCGGCGTGTACGGCATCATCATCGCGGGTTGGGCATCCAACTCCAAATACGCTTTCCTCGGTGCCTTGCGCTCCGCCGCGCAGATCGTGTCCTATGAGCTGGCCATGGGCTTCGCGCTGGTGTGCGTGCTGCTGGCAGCACAGAGCATGAACATGGGCGACATCGTGCGCGGACAACAGAGCGAATACGGCCTGTTCGGCTGGTACTGGATCCCGCTGTTCCCCATGCTGGTGGTGTACTTCATCGCCGGTGTGGCCGAGACCAACCGCGCGCCGTTCGATATGGCCGAAGGCGAGTCCGAGATCGTGGCCGGTTTCCACGTCGAATATTCCGGCATGGGTTTCGCGCTGTTCTTCCTGGCCGAATACGCCAACATGATCCTGATCGCGGCACTGAGTTCGGTCATGTTCCTTGGCGGCTGGCTCAATCCCTTCCAGGGCTGGCCGGTGCTGGGTGAATTGACCGCCTGGGTGCCCGGACTGGTCTGGATGCTGGGCAAGATGTCCATCTTCCTGTTCCTGTTCCTGTGGCTGCGCGCGACTTTCCCGCGTTACCGCTACGACCAGTTGATGCGTCTGGGCTGGAAGGTGTTCATCCCGCTGACGCTGGTATGGGTGGTCGTGGTCGCCACATGGATGCAGACGCCCTGGTGGCTCTGGTAAATGGCCGAGGACAGAAAATGAAAAACCTCATCGATTTCTTCAAGAGTTTCCTGCTGCTCGAACTGCTCAAGGGCATGTCGGTGACCGGCAAGTATTTTTTCGCGCGCCATGTCACCGTCGAGTATCCGGAAGAAAAGACGCCGCAGAGTTTCCGTTTCCGCGGCCTGCACGCGCAGCGCCGCTATCCCAACGGTGAGGAACGCTGCATCGGTTGCAAACTGTGCGAAGCGGTGTGCCCGGCGCTGGCGATCAAGATCGAAGTGGCGGAGCGCGCCGATGGCACCCGCCGCACCACGCAATACGACATCGACCTGGTCAAGTGCATCTTCTGCGGCTTCTGCGAGGAATCCTGCCCGGTCGATGCCATCGTCGAGACGCGCATCTACGAATACCACGGCGAGAACCGTGGCGACCTGTATTACACCAAGGCCATGCTGCTGGCGAATGGTGACAAGCACGAAGCGCAGATCGCCGCAGATCGTGCCGCCGATGCCAAGTACCGGTAAATTGAGGAAGCACCATGAACTTTGAGACCGTCCTGTTCTATCTCTTTGCCGCCGTGACCGTGTTCGCGGCGCTGCGCGTGATCACTGCACGCAACCCGCTGCACGCCGTGCTGTTCCTGGTGCTGGCCTTCGTCAGCAGCGCGGGCATCTGGATGCTGCTGGAGGCCGAATTCCTCGCCATCGCGCTGGTGCTGGTGTACGTCGGCGCGGTGATGGTGCTGTTCCTGTTCGTGGTGATGATGCTGGACATCAATATCGAGCAGCTGCGCAAGGGATTCTGGCAATGGCTGCCTTTGGGCGGCTTGCTGGCCGCGCTGATCGGGGTGCAGATGGTGTGGGTGCTGGGTGCCGACGAGATCTCCGCCGGGACGACCGCCGTCAAGCATGCGGCCGATTACAGCAATACCAAAGAACTGGGCCGCCTGATCTATACCGACTATGTCTACCCGTTCGAGATCGCAGCGGTGCTGCTGCTGGTGGCGATGGTTGCCGCGATCGCGCTGACGCTGCGCAAACGCCGCGATACAAAGCGCCAAGATGTCAATAAACAGGTCAAGGTCAGACGGGAAGATCGCGTGCGCATCGTATCCGTACCTTCCGCACGTCAGGTCGAGTCGGTGCAGGAAGCCGCCGCTTCGAACCACGGACACACCGCAGATTAAGGCAAAGGGGAGAGCATGTTGAGTCTGGGTCTATCGCATTACCTGATACTGAGCGCGGTGCTGTTCGCCATCAGCGTGGTCGGCATCTTCCTCAACCGCAAGAACCTCATCGTGCTGCTGATGGCGATCGAGCTGATGCTGCTGGCGGTGAACACCAACTTCGTCGCGTTCTCGCATTACCTGAACGACACGGCGGGGCAGGTCTTCGTGTTCTTCATCCTCACCGTGGCGGCCGCGGAAGCGGCGATCGGCCTGGCGATCCTGGTGGTGCTGTTCCGCAATCTGCGCACCATCAATGTCGATGATCTTGGCAGCCTGAAAGGTTGATGCGCATGGATATGCAAACTCTGTATCTGCTGGTTCCCCTGGCCCCGCTGGTCGGCGCCATCGCCGCCGGACTGTTTGGCAAAGTGCTGGGCCGCGCCTGGTCGCACCGCATCACGATCGCTCTGGTCGGTGTCTCTTTTGCCGTCTCGGTCGTCATCTTCCAGGACGTGATGGGAGGCCACATCTTCAACGGTTCGGTGTACAAGTGGATGTCCTCGGGCAGCACTACTTTCGAGGTCGGTTTCCTGATCGACCGCCTGACCGTCATGATGATGCTGGTGGTGACCTTCGTCTCGCTGATGGTGCATATCTACACCATCGGCTACATGGAAGAGGATCCCGGCTACCAGCGTTTCTTCAGCTACATCTCGCTGTTCACCTTCTCCATGCTGATGCTGGTGATGGCCAACAACTTCATGCAGCTGTTCTTCGGCTGGGAAGCGGTGGGCCTGGTGTCCTACCTGCTGATCGGTTTCTGGTACACGCGCCCCACGGCGATCTACGCCAACCTCAAGGCGTTCCTGGTCAACCGCGTCGGCGACTTCGGCTTTCTGCTCGGTATCTGCCTGGTGCTGATGGTGTTCGGCACGCTGGACTACCAGTCGGTGTTCGCCAATGCGCATAACTATGTCAATGACATGGCGCCCATCCCCGGCATGTCGGTCGGCCTGCTGACCGCGATCTGCATCCTGCTGTTCATTGGCGCCATGGGCAAGAGCGCGCAGTTCCCACTGCACGTGTGGCTGCCCGATTCGATGGAAGGTCCGACCCCGATCTCCGCGCTGATCCACGCCGCGACCATGGTGACAGCCGGTATCTTCATGGTGGCGCGCATGTCGCCGCTGTTCGAGCTGTCCGAGACCGCGTTGTCCTTCGTGATGGTCATCGGCGCGATCACCGCATTGTTCATGGGCTTCCTCGGCATCATCCAGAACGACATCAAGCGCGTGGTGGCGTATTCCACGTTGTCGCAGCTCGGCTACATGACCGTGGCGCTGGGCGCATCGGCCTACTCGGTGGCGGTGTTCCACCTGATGACGCACGCCTTCTTCAAGGCCTTGCTGTTCCTCGCCGCCGGTTCGGTCATCATCGCCATGCACCACGACCAGGACATCCGCAACATGGGCGGTCTGCGCAAGTACATGCGCTGGACCTGGATCACGTCGCTGATCGGTACGCTGGCGCTGATCGGCACACCCTTGTTCTCCGGCTTCTACTCCAAGGACAGCATCATCGAAGCGGTCGCGCTGTCGCACTTGCCGGGTTCCGGATTCGCCTATTTCGCGGTGGTGGCCGGCGTGTTCGTCACCGCCTTCTATTCTTTCCGCATGTATTTCCTCGTGTTCCATGGCGAAGAGCGTTTCGGCAAGGATCACCACGACCATCAGGGCGACCATGCCGATGAAGAAACTTCGCACGACCATCACCACGGCCTCAAGCCGGGGCAGAAGCCGCATGAGACCTCGTGGGTGGTGACCTTGCCGCTGATCCTGCTGGCCATCCCGTCGATGTTCATCGGCTACATCACCATCGAACCCATGCTGTACGGCGACTACTTCCTCGATTCCATCTACATCGCGGAAGGACATCACGCGATGGCCGAGCTACGCGAGGAGTTCCACGGCGCCTTCGGCATGGCGCTGCATGCCTTGACCACGCTGCCGTTCTGGTTCGCCTTGGCGGGTGCGGTCAGCGCCTGGTTCTTCTACCTGAAACGCCCGGATATCCCGGAGGCGATCAAACAGAAGCTGTCCTTCATCTACACCGTACTGGAGCAGAAATACTACTTCGACCGCTTCAACGATTGGTTCTTCGCGGGCGGCGCTCGCGGTGTCAGCGGCCTGCTGTGGAAGTTCGGCGACGTGAAGCTGATCGACGGCTTCTTCGTCAACGGATCGGCCAAAGTGGTCGGCATGTTCTCCGGCGTGCTGCGCGGCCTGCAGACCGGCTATGTCTATCACTACGCGTTTTGGATGATCATCGGCGTGTCTGCACTGCTGACAGTGCGCACATGGTTCGAATAAGCAGTACTAGAGAAGAGCTGAAGGAACAAGCATGATTTTCGGATACCCACTGTTAAGCGTCGCCATCTGGCTGCCGATCATCTTCGGTCTGCTGGTGCTGGCGACCGGCAACGACCGTAATGCGCGACTGGCGCGCATCATCGCGCTGGTCGGCGCGGTACTGAGCTTCCTGGTGACGATCCCGCTGTATACCGGCTTCGACCGCCTGACCAGCGCCATGCAGTTCACGGTGCAGAACGAGTGGATCACCCGCTACAACATCAATTACTTCCTCGGCATCGACGGCATCTCGGTGCTGTTCATCCTGCTCAACAGCTTCTTCACGCCGCTGGTGGTGATCGCCGGCTGGAAGGTGATCGAGAAGCGCGTGGCGCAATACATGGCGGCCTTCCTGATCATGTCGGGCCTGGTCAACGGCGTGTTCGCCGCGCTCGATGCGGTGCTGTTCTACGTGTTCTGGGAAGCGATGCTGATCCCGATGTTCCTCATCATCGGCGTGTGGGGCGGTCCCAACCGCGTCTATGCGGCGGTCAAGTTCTTCCTCTACACTTTGCTCGGCTCGCTACTGATGCTGGTGGCCTTGCTGTATCTGTACCACCAGTCCGGCGGCAGCTTCAGCATCCTCGAGTTCCACCGTACGCCGATCCCGTCGATGGCCGTGCAGGTGATGCTGTTCATCGCCTTCTTCATGGCCTTCTCGGTGAAGGTGCCGATGTTCCCGGTGCATACCTGGTTACCGGACGCGCACGTCGAAGCACCCACCGGCGGCTCGGTGGTGCTGGCGGCGATCATGCTGAAGGTCGGTGCCTACGGTTTCATCCGTTTTTCCATGCCCATCCTGCCCGATGCCAGCCACTATCTGGCGCCGGTGATGATTGCGCTGTCGCTGATCGCGGTGGTGTACATCGGTCTGGTCGCGCTGACCCAGTCCGACATGAAGAAACTGGTGGCGTACTCGTCCATCTCGCACATGGGCTTCGTCACGCTCGGTTTCTTCATCTTCAACGCCTACGGTATCGAGGGCGCGCTGTTGCAGATGATCTCGCACGGCTTTGTCTCCGGCGCGCTGTTCCTGTGCATCGGCGTGCTGTATGACCGTGTGCATTCGCGCCAGATCGTCGATTACGGCGGCGTGGCCAACAAGATGCCGGTGTTTGCCGCATTCTTCATGCTGTTCGCCATGGCCAACAGCGGCCTGCCCGGCACCAGCGGTTTCGTCGGCGAGTTCATGGTCATCATGGGCGCGGTCAAGGCCAACTTCTGGTACGCCTTCGCCGCAGCCAGCACGCTGATCTTCGGTGCTGCCTACACACTGTGGATGTACAAGCGCGTGATCTTCGGCGCGGTCGCCAACGATCATGTCAAACATCTGCACGACATTGGCGCGCGCGAGACGCTGGTGTTCGCCATCCTGGCCATCGGCGTGCTGGTGATGGGTCTGTATCCCCTGCCGTTCGCCGACATCATGCACGCATCGGTGAACGATCTGGTGGTGCATCTGAACATCTCCAAAATCCCGAATTGAGGAAAACATGAATTATCTCGCTTCCCTGTCCCCGATCTATGCAGAGATGTTCCTGCTCGTGATGGTGTGCGCGATCCTCATCGTGGATCTGTTCATCGTCAATTACACCAAGACCGTGACCTACCTGCTGACGCAGACCAGCCTGTTCTGCACCGTGCTGATCCTGCTGTTCACCCATCAGCCGGGCGCCGCGCATCTGTTCAACGACATGTTCGTGCATGACGTGATGTCCTACGTGCTCAAGGTGTTCATCTGTCTGGCGGTGATGGCGATGCTGCTGTATTCGCGCAGCTATCTGCTGGTGCGCGGGCTGTTCACCGGCGAGTTCCTCGCTTTGGTGATGTTCGCCACACTGGGCATGATGGTGATGACTTCCGCGAGCAACTTCCTCACGCTGTACCTCGGTCTGGAACTGCTCGCACTGAGCCTGTATGCCATGGTCGCCCTGCAGCGCGATTCCGCCATCGCCACAGAATCGGCGATGAAATATTTCATCCTCGGCGCGATGGCGTCCGGCTTCCTGCTCTACGGCATGTCCATGCTGTACGGCGCGACCGGCTCCCTTGATATCAACCGGATCGCCGATGTCATCCAGCACGGCACGCCGAACAAATCGCTGCTGGTGTTCGGTCTGGTGTTCATCGTCGCCGGGCTGGCGTTCAAGCTGGGGGCGGTGCCGTTCCACATGTGGGTGCCGGACGTGTACCACGGCGCGCCGACTGCGGTGACCATGTTCATTGGTACCGCGCCCAAGCTGGCCGCGTTCGCCTTCGTCATGCGCATCCTGGTTGAAGCGCTGCAACCGCTGATGATCCACTGGTCCGGCATGCTGATGATCCTGGCGGTGCTGTCCATGGCCGTGGGCAACATCACCGCCATCGCGCAGACCAACCTCAAGCGCATGTTCGCCTATTCGACCATCGCGCACATGGGTTTCCTGCTGCTCGGCGTGTTGAGCGGCACCATCGAGGGTTACGGCTCGGCCATGTTCTACGCCATGGTCTATGTGTTGATGAGTCTGGGCGGTTTCGGCATGATCATGCTGCTGTCGCGCGAGGGCTTCGAGGCCGACACGCTCAACGATTTCAAGGGTCTCAACCAGCGCAGCCCGTGGCTCGCCTTCATGATGCTGTTGCTGATGTTCTCGATGGCCGGTGTGCCACCCACGGTGGGTTTCTATGCCAAGTTCTCGGTGCTGAATGCGGCGCTCGATGCCGGGCACCTCACCCTGGTCGTGATGGCGGTGCTGTTCTCGCTGATCGGCGCCTTCTACTATCTGCGCATCGTCAAGCTGATGTATTTCGATGCCCCCGAGAGCCACGAGAAGATCTACATCCAGCCGGACAGCAGCCTGCTGGTCTCCCTCAACGGCATGGCGATATTGCTGCTCGGCATCTTCCCGAATACGCTGATGTCGGTGTGCTTTGTCTCGGTGCAACAATCCCTGTTGCAATGAACCCGGCGAAGTTTTGAATCGGCACTCCCGCTGCGGCGGGAGTGTTCGTTTGTAGAGGATGGATATGGAACTGACGGAAAAGCAGATCGACAGCCGCCTGATGTACGACGGCAATTTCATCACGGTGCGCAAGGACAACGTGCTGCTGCCGGACGGCAGCACCAGCACGCGCGAGTACATCACCCATCCCGGCGCGGTCGCCGTGCTGGCCTTGCTCGACAACGGCAAGCTGGTGATGGAGCGGCAGTTCCGTTATCCGCTGCACCGCGAATTCATCGAGCTTCCCGCCGGCAAGATCGACGAGGGCGAAGACATCCTGATCTGCGCGCAGCGCGAATTGCTGGAAGAGACCGGTTACGTGGCGCGCGAATGGATACACCTCACCACTTCATGGCCGTGCATCGGCTATGCCGACGAACGCATGGAGTATTTCTTTGCGCGCGGTCTGACCCATCAGGGCAGCAACTTGGATGACGGCGAGTTCCTGGAAGTGTTCGAGCTCGCGCTGGCGGATGCGCTGGAGTGGGTGAGGGTGGGCAAGATCGACGACAGCAAGACCATCATCGGCCTGTTCTGGCTGGACAAGGTGCTGAACGGGGGCTGGGATGCACCGAAGTAAGGCCTCTTATTGGTGCGCAATAAAATACAAGGCACCATATTGGTGATTTCCAGACGCTTTAATCATCGCTGTTTAAGGAAATTATATTATAAATCAATGTGCGTGCGTGCTGGCACAAGCTTTGCATGCGTTCCCGCAGTTTGCACTTTTCTGGAGATGACATGGAAGAATTGAAAGTTAGCATCGATGCATTATTTATCCTGCTCGGCGCCATCATGGTGCTGGCGATGCATGCAGGTTTCGCGTTCCTTGAACTGGGTACGGTGCGCAAGAAGAACCAGGTCAACGCGCTGGTCAAGATCATCAGCGACCTCGCGGTCTCGACAATCGCCTATTTCTTCATCGGTTACGGCATCGCCTACGGCGTGAACTTCTTCGTCGGGGCAGAGCAACTGGCGGCGAGCAACGGTTTCAGCCTGGTGAAATTCTTCTTCCTGATGACCTTCGCCGCGGCCATTCCGGCCATCGTCTCCGGCGGCATCGCCGAACGCGCGCGCTTCAATCCGCAACTCGCCGCAACCTTTCTGCTGGTCGGCTTCGTTTATCCCTTCTTTGAGGGCATCGCCTGGAACGGTGCCTACGGCATCCAAGAATGGCTGAAGACAAGTTTCGGTGCGAGCTTCCATGACTTCGCGGGTTCCGTGGTGGTGCACGCGGTGGGCGGCTGGATCGGTCTCGCCGCCGTGCTGCTGCTCGGCGCGCGCCACGGTCGCTACAACAAGGAAGGCCGCATCTCTGCACACCCGCCCTCCAGCATCCCCTTCCTTGCCTTGGGTGCCTGGGTACTCAGCGTCGGCTGGTTCGGCTTCAACGTCATGTCGGCACAGAGCGTCAGCGGTCTCACCGGCCTCGTCGCCGTGAACTCGCTGATGGCCATGGTCGGTGGCACACTCACCGCGTTGTGGCTGGGCAAGAACGATCCCGGATTCGTCCATAACGGCCCGCTCGCGGGTCTGGTCGCAGTCTGCGCCGGCTCGGATGTCTTCCATCCCGTCGGAGCCCTCGTCGTCGGCGGTGTGGCTGGCGCCCTGTTCGTCGTCATGTTCACCCTCACCCAGAACCGCTGGAAGATCGACGATGTGCTCGGTGTGTGGCCGCTGCACGGGCTGTGCGGCGCCTGGGGCGGTATCGCCGTGGGCATCTTCGGGCTTCAGGCGCTGGGCGGTACCGGCGGTGTGGCATTCGGGGGTATCAGCTTCATGTCGCAACTCATCGGCACTCTGATGGGCATCGCTGTCGCGCTGGTCGGCGGCTTCGTCGTCTACGGGTTGATCAAGAAAGTGGTCGGCATCCGCCTCACGCACGAAGAAGAATTCAACGGTGCCGACCTTTCCATCCACAAGATCACCGCCACACCGGAGCGTGAATCGGGCTGGTGATTTCCTGTGATTGTTTCGTGCCAATAATGTCCTGAACAGGACAATTAAAGTCTTGAACGGCGACCTGATTTAAGGCCGCCGTTTTTTATTTGTGATGAATCCAGTTGCTGATTGGCCATTCAAGCAGGAAACAGCAATCCGGCTTGTTGATCCGGAGGCGCTAGCTTGCAAATCCGCAGGACATCCTGCCCTGTCATTTTTTCCTCTTCTGGCAGTTTCGGGTGCCTGAAGCAGGCTCTTCGCCTATTCCTTTGCGGGCAAATGAATTCCTCAAATGGAAGTCATTGAAATCCATCACCTTGAATCCTAATAATCATTTCTTGACTCGACTGGCGGATTGTTCAACCTTGACTCGGCTTACGGATAGTTTTATGCAAGATTTTCTTGATGTAAATTAAGGGTTTTTGGAGTGGGGTGTGACAAATTGTCGCACCATTATTGTGTTGAATGGTTTACGTACGATTTGTCCTTAAATTGCAGGGTTTAAAGGAGGGCGTCATGAAACTTTTCAGTAAACGAACTACCACGCTAATTATCGCAGCGGGAATCGGGCTTGCGGCGTCGGCCGGTGCATGGTCGGAGGAGTCATTGCAAGACGTGATGAAACGCCGTGATTTGTCGCAACAGGATTTGATGGCTGCGGCCAAAACTTATGTTCCAACCGGCAAGCGCGACGAATTTGTGGCGTTCAGCTCCGGCGGTCAAAGCGGTCAGGTGATCGTGTACGGTATTCCGTCCATGCGCATCTTGAAATACATCGGCGTGTTCACCCCGGAACCTTGGCAGGGCTACGGCTTCGATGAAGAGTCGAAGAAAGTGCTGGCTGGAGGCAAGATCGATGGCAAGAACATTACCTGGGGCGATACGCACCACCCGGCCGTTTCCGAAACATTGGGTAAATATGACGGTCAGTTCCTGTTTATCAACGACAAAGCGAATCCACGCCTGGCAGTGATTGACTTGCGCGATTTCGAAACCAAACAGATCGTAGTCAACCCGATCTACAAATCAGAGCACGGCGGCGCCTTTGTCACTTCGAATACCGAATACATTATCGAGGCTGCCCAATATGCCACACCGCTCGAGAACAAGAAATTTGTTCCGCTCGATCAGTTCAACGAGAAATATCGCGGTGGCGTGACCTACTGGAAGTTCGACCGCAAGGCAGGACTCATCGACGTGAAGAAATCCTTCTCGCTGGAATTACCGCCGTACAGCCAGGACTTGTCCGATGCGGGTAAAGGCCCGTCCGACGGTTGGTCGTTCACCAACTCTTTTTGCGCCGAGCGTTATGTTGGTGGTATCGAGAAAGGTCGCCCGCCTTACGAGGCTGGCTGCTCTGCAAAAGATACCGACTACCTGCATGTGATCAACTGGAGGAAAGCTGCCGAGCTGGTCGCTCAGGGCAAGGCCAAGAAGATCAACGGCCATGACGTGATCATGATGGAAACCGCGATCAAGGAAGGTATCCTGTTCCTGGTACCGGAACCGAAGAGCCCGCACGGGGTTGATGTGACGCCTGACGGCAAGTTCATGGTGGTGGCAGGCAAGCTGGATACGCACGTTTCGGTGTTCAGCTTCGAGAAGATCATGGCGGCGATCAAGGCACAAAAGTTCGAGGGCAAAGACCCGTACGGCATCCCCGTGATTGCCATGAAGGACGCCTTGGACAAACAGGTACAACTCGGCTTGGGCCCGTTGCACACGCAGTATGATTCCAAGCCTTGCGTGGCCTACACCTCGCTGTATGTGGATTCCCAGGTTGCCAAGTGGAACTACTGCGAGGGCAAAGTGCTGGACAAGATCAGCGTGCATTACAACATCGGCCACTTGATGACCATGGAAGGCGATTCAATGGATCCAAAAGGTCGTTACCTGGTTGCGCTGAACAAGTTGGCAATCGATCGGTTTACACCAGTTGGGCCGCTGCATCCGCAAAACCACCAGTTGATCGACATTTCCAACGACAAGATGCATTTGCTGTATGACATGCCGATACCATTGGGCGAGCCGCATTATGTGGTGGCGATCGAAGCGTCCAAGTTGAAACCGGCTGTGCGTTACAAGGTGGGCACAAACAGCCGTAACGACAAGCCACATCCGGGCATGGTGCGAGCCGGCGAAGAAAAGGTCGTGCGTAAGGGTAGCAATGTTGAAGTTTTCGGTACCCTGATTCGTTCGCATATCACCCCTGAGACCATTGAAGTTAATGTGGGTGATGAAGTCACGATCAACTTGACCAATCTCGAACGCGCCGAGGATGAAACCCACGGCTTTGCGATTGACACTTACAACGTGCATGCGTCGATCGAGCCGGGCAAAACCGTGTCGTTGAAGTTCAAGGCGGATAAAGAAGGCGTCTATCCGTACTACTGCACCGAGTTCTGTTCCGCGCTGCACTTGGAGATGCAGGGTTACCTGCTGGTCAAGCCCAAGGGCTACAAGGCAGTCAGGGCAGTTGAGCAGAAGGCGATCTACAACAAGGCTGACTACGACAAGCAGTTGAAGAAGATTGCCGATACTCAAGCGGTCATCGACTCCGTTGTGGGCTATATCACCAGTGTCAACTACAAAGACTTTCCGGATGTCGTGGAGATGGTCAATGATGCGTTTGACCAACTGGGTAAGGCACCTGCAGCCAAAGCCAAGCACGAGGCAGCCGCCAAGAAGGGCGATTGGCAGAACGCCACCCTGTGGGCGGAACAAGTGTGGCAGTACCAGGTGAAAACCGCCGACCTCGGTCTGCGTGCCAAGACATACCTGGAGCAGCACAATGCTCAGAAGGTTGCAAAGTAAACAGTAGGCAGTATTGAATACGGGGAGCCTTATGGACTCCCCGTTTTCAATTCGAATATTCAGCGAAACAACAAGGCAATCAAGTCTGTTGTTAACCCACATCAATCATCGGCATCCAGTTCTTTGGCCTTTAGATTGGGCATTGTTGAAGGAGAAGGCGCATGAAAGTATCAATTTTGTTAATGACATTAATCATTGCCGCGTCGGTGAGCGGCGTTTCAAATGCAGCTGATGGCGCCAAACTGTTTGCCGAAAAAACCTGTACCGCTTGCCATGGCAAGGTTGGTAACAAGCCGCTGATGCCAGACTATCCGAAGATAGCCGGCCAGAACAAAGCGTATATCGAGCAACAAATGATCGACATCAAGAGCGGCAAACGTGCCAATGGCAATTCCGCGGCCATGAAGGGGGTAATGGTGATTGTGACGGATGATGAAATCAAGGCTATCGCCGAGTACGTTTCCAAACTCAAGCCGTAATGTCGGTTTGGAAGAGTGGTAAGTTGAGCGAACTAGTTCGGGTTGATTAGAATCAATGCAACGTGACGGGGGCGGCGATTAAAGTGTATGCAGCACTGAGGCAGTTGAACGAGAAATCAAGACGAGGAACCCTGTCATCGTCGTCTGCATTCAGTTATGAAAATATTTTTCAATTTGTTAGATGATGAGGTGAATCAAATGAAAAAAACTTTAATCGTTGCGCTTGCCGTTTCTGCGCTGGCTTCCGCGCCGGTGTTGGCCGGACCGCCCGCTCCGAAGAAGGGCGGTATTGAGGATAAGGGCTATGTTTGGAACGCGCAGGAAGGCGAAAAGATAGAGGCGCTGAAGCTTAAGGGCGACGCCACGCGAGGCTTGGAGGCTTATGAAGTGTGCGGCGCATGCCACCTGCCGAGCGGATCCGGTCGCCCGGATGGTACTTTCCCCCAATTGGCCGGGCAGCACGCCACTGTGATCATCAAGCAGATGGCTGACATCCGGGCAGGCCTGCGCGACAACCCGACCATGTATCCGTTCGCCGTGACCCTGAGTGACGCCCAGGAATTGGCTGACGTGGCCCAATATATCCAGACCTTGTGCATCCCGCGCGAGCATGGCATGGGTTCCAAGGATCCCGATGTGCTGGCGCATGGAAAAAGCCTGTACGAGAAAGAGTGCCAAAGCTGCCACGGCGCCAACGGCGAGGGCGACAAGCAGAAGTTTTACCCGGTGCTGGCTGGCCAGCATTACAAATACATGCTGCGCCAAGTCACTGAGATCCGTGACGGCAAGCGTCGCAACGCCAACCCGGACATGGTGAAGATCGTCAAGAATTACGGCGATAGGGATTTGGATGGGGTGGTGACTTATATGTCCACGCTAACCATGCCCGGCACGGTGTGTGCGGAAAAAGGCAAAAGGAAGAAGTAGCCACGGTTCAAACAGGGAGGGTGTACCTGACGGAAGTGGAATAGTTGCAGCGCTTTTCCGGCTGCAACACTTTTACCAGGCGGGGCATCAACGATTGTTAACGTGGTGATGTCCGGACTATTCCGTGATCTTATGAGTGTGTGTCATCAAGGCGGATGTTGCGCCAATTTGCAATACACAGGAATGTTCAAGAAATGAATACGCAAAAGCAGAATTCAATGGTCAGAGGCCTGACGTTACTAGCGACGGCGCTGATGATTGCGGCATATTTCTCCCCAATCTGGTGGGTGTCGCTGACGGCGCCAAATTACCCCCAGGATGTCTTTCCGGATGGCATCCGTATCCATTTCCATTTCAACGGTGTATTCAATGGTTGTACATCGGCCGGAGCTGGCACCCGTTTGGGGCGCGAAACCATGCAGGCCGACATGGGCGAGGACACCGAACGCTACAATCCGATTCTGGACAAGGACAAGGATGTCAACAAGGATGCACGGGGTCTCGATTGCGTCCATGAAATGAACACCATTAACCACTATGTCGGTATGTATCCGATCGACACCGGTTCTCCGGTGGAACTTCGTTTGTCGAAGTTCATCTTCGCTTTTTTGGCAGTGATGATGTTGGCGTTTGTTTCAACTGTGCGGAAGCGGCAATTGGCAGTGCTCGGGGCCGGCTTTTCGGCGGTCACCATCTGGATGGTGACAGACCAGATCGTCATGGGGCAACTGGATGTTTTCGCCGAGCATTACTATCATGAAGCGAGTACCTTCTTTAACCAGCCGGACGTGCTGATGCGATGGACGGCCAATCTGAAGTTCGCTACCAAAGCGGCCATGGCCGGGCTGGGCGTGGCGATGCTGGCCGTTATGCTGGGCGTCTGGAAGATCCGGAATTTCTCGCTGTTGATGATGCTGGTTCCCGCCATGCTGCCGATCTTCTTCGTGCTGGATTACGCGGGCTGGTTGTGGTTCTTCGGGCACAACCTGCATCCGTGGGGCGCTTTCACCGTCAAGCCATTCATGCCGACGGTGTTCGGCGAGGGTAAGGTGGCGCAATTCAGCACGTACTCTTACCCCTATTACGGATATGCACTGCTTATGGGTTCATCGGTAGCGTCGATATTGGCGCTGTTGATTCGCCGCAAGCAGATGCGCGAGCAGGGATAGATCAACATGAGCAGGACCGGGCGGATGGTCTCAGTTGCGCCGCTGCTCCTGTTCGTATGGATGGGAGTGGCGCTGGCTGCTTCCCTCGATGACGACGATTCCGCAGTTGAGACTGCTGGCCATAGCGTAGACCTGAGTACCGCACCACGCGTCGACGTGAACGCACCCACGCAACTGGTGCCGCTCTACGAACGCGACAAGCGCATCCATGGCCTGCCTCCGTTTCAGGCACTGGTGGACGCGGCGCCTGAAGGTTCCACGTTACGTCCAAAGCCGGGCCTGTATGCCGGTCCTGTGCACCTGACCAAGAAACTGACCATCGATGGCGGCGGTCAAGCGACCATCGACGGCGGCGACAAGGGGACGGTATTCGTTCTGGAGACCAATGGTGTTGTATTGCGTGGGATCCACCTGACCGGTTCAGGGTCATCGCACGATACCGATGATGCCTGCCTCAATGTGCGCGGTCACAACAACAACATCGAAAATCTGGTCATCGACAATTGTCTGTTCGGCATCGACCTCAAACAGTCCAATAACAATATCGTGCGCGGCAACAACATCCGTTCCAAAGTCGCGGAGCTGGGTGCGCGCGGCGACGGTCTGCGTCTTTGGTACAGCATGAAGAATCGCATCGAGGGAAACACTGTGGTCGATTCGCGCGATATGGTGGTGTGGTATTCCAGCGGCAATTATTTCCTCAACAATCAAGGCGCGCACAGCCGCTATTCCATCCATTTCATGTTTGCCAACGACAATGTGCTGGAAGGTAACCGTTTCTATGACAATTCCGTCGGCGTGTATCTGATGTACACCGAGAACACCACGATGCGCAATAACGTGATCTCCCATTCCAATGGCTCCACCGGCATGGGCATCGGCTTCAAGGAGGCCAGCTCCACGCTGTTGGAGAACAACGAGATCATTTACAACGCCGTGGGATTATCTGCCGACCTTTCCCCATTCCAGCCCGACACCAAGATCATTCTGAAGAACAACCGCATCGCCTACAACGGCATCGCCATCAGTTTCAACAGCGGCCTGGAAGGCTACGATGTGACCGGCAACACGTTTGAGGGCAACATTACCAATATGGCCGTGGCGGCCGGGGGCAACGCGCGCAGCAACCTGTGGCACGGCAACTACTGGGACGACTATGAGGGATTCGACCGCAACAATGATGGTGTCGGTGATACGCCTTATGAGCTCTATGATTATGCCGACAGGATATGGATGGAAATACCCTATGCGCGTTTTTTCAAGAATGCACCGCTGATGGAAGCGATCGATTTCCTGGAGAAGCTGGCACCGTTCTCCAGTCCGGATCTCATGTTGCGCGACGATGCGCCGCTGTTCCATAAACCCGTGAGGGCTCGAACATGAGCACCGAAACGGAACCCCGCCCAATGATCGACAGGCGCAAACTTGAGGAGCGCCGGCGATTCTTGCGCACAATTATTCTGGGCGCGGTGATGCTTGGCGTTTCGACATTGGGCTACATTCCGGTGGCAAGGGCTTGGCGTGTGCGAATGCGGCCTCCGGGGGCGCTGGAGGAGCCGGATTTCCTTTCTTCCTGCATCAAGTGCGGGCAGTGTGTCCAGGTTTGTCCGGTGCAGGCGATCAAGCTCGACGACATCGATCAGGGCTTCGGAATCGGCATTCCCTATATCGACTCGCGCAACCAGGCCTGCGATTTTTCCTGCGATGCCGTGCAATGCATCCTGGCTTGCCCTACAGGGGCGCTGGTGTACAAGAAGCCGGACTACGTGCCAACGCGCGACGAAATGAGAGTGGCAAATCCACCCATATTGATCGCCAAGGAAAAAGATCCGGAACCGACCCTGAACTTGAAGGAACGCACTGGGTTGGCACGGCTTGCCCGTCCCGATGCATGCCTTGCCGTGCAGGGCAAAGGTTGGAATGGGCCGGCACGCGGCGCGGAATTCGAAGGCATCATGCGCTTTGTCGAGGTAGACCGCTGGAAGCCGATACCGCTCCGTGATCATCCTTTCGATCTGGAATTGTGCGACCTGTGCGTGCGTACCTGCCCGATCAAGGGCGCGATATCGCTTGAGCCGATGGTGGACATGAACGGCATCAAACGCATGACGCCGACAGTGCATGAGCCATGCCTTGGATGCGGCGTGTGCGAAATGGTTTGCCCGGTCGAATCTGCTGCCATCGTGGTGGATGCACGCAAAGGATGGGGTGTGTGATGGCGAATAAATATTGGGAATCGGTCAGGGTGATGCTGGGGGGCGAACCGCGCAGACAACCGCCATCCGATTACAGCGAAGAAGCGAAGACCATTCATTTCTACAAGAAAAGTGAAAAACTGGATTTTAAGGCGCTCAAGATAGAGGCGCGCGAACACCAGAAGAAAGGTGTGTGGCTCAAGCGGCGCTGGATCACGCTGCTGGCGATCAATCTGCTATTCGTTGTGTCCTACTGGCTTGATATCCAGATACTGGAGGGGGCGCTGACCGCCTCGCGCCTGCTGGGCTTTCACATGATCGACTTGAATTCGGCGTTGCAGGTGATGCTGGCGCATAAGCACATCATCGTCAACCTGCTGATCGGTACCGGCACGGTGCTCGTATTATGGCTGCTGCTGGGCGGACGCACCTTTTGCTCCTGGGTCTGCCCCTATCACTTTCTGGCGGAAAACACTGAGCGCTTGCACCTGTATCTGGTGGCAAAGAAATGGGTCGCCGATCATGCATTCCTCCGCAGTGTGCGCACGGTGTTCTGGTTGCTGTTTGCCTTGATGGCGATGGTCACCGGCTATACCGTGTTCGAGACGATCTCGCCCACCGGTATCTTGAGTCGGGCGCTGATATACGGCCCGGGGCTGGCGCTGGGATGGGTGCTTCTGTTGCTGTTGTTTGAGGTCTTCTATTCGCGGCGTGCCTGGTGTCGCTATGTGTGCCCGATCGGATTGACCTACGGAATCGTCGGTGTGTTCTCGCCATTGCATGTGACCTACAAGCTGGCCAATTGCCACCATGAAGCCGAGTGTCGCAAGGTCTGCGAGGTGCCGCATGTGCTGGACTGCGTCATCAAGGGGCGGTCACCTGCGGCACAGATAGATATCGGCGCAGATTGCACCCGCTGCGGCATGTGCATCGATGTCTGCCCGAGTGGCGCCTTGACTTTCGAAATCAAGGGACTGAGAAAGATAATGTAGGAATTGAGGCAGGCTACCGACAAATGATCCAATTCAACAATGTTTCAAAGACATTCAGGCGCAATCGGGTCCTCGACAATATCGACCTGAAGATCGAACTCGGCGAGCGGATTGCGCTGGTCGGTTCCAATGGCGCCGGGAAAACCACCCTGATTCGCTGTCTGCTCGGTGAGTACACCTACGACGGCGCTGTCACGGTAAACGGGCTGGTGCCGCGCCGCGAGCGCGGCAAGGTGCTGCAAAAGATCGGCTTTGTGCCGCAGTTGCCCCCGCCGCTGAAAATGCCTGTCGGCCAACTGGTCGGATTTGCCGCCTCGCTGTGCAACAGTGAGGAAAAGCGCATGAAAGACATTGCCCGACGACTGGGGCTGAATCTGGACAAGATATCGCGCCTGCCGTTTGTCAAACTGTCCGGAGGCATGAAGCAGAAACTTTTGATCTCCATCGCCATGGGACGTGACACCAACATCCTGGTCATGGACGAACCCGCCGCCAATCTTGATCCCGATGCGCGCCATATCTTTTTCGAATTGCTGGCAGAGCGTTTGAATAATTCGACCATGCTGATATCAAGCCACCGCCTCGACGAAATCGCTCCGCTGGTCAACCGGGTGCTGGAAATGGATAGCGGCAAAGTGGTGTTGGATGACAGGGTACTCGACGATGCATCGCTTTCCGGCAAACTGGTCTGTCGTCTGTCGTTACGCCGTTCCGAGGAAGCTATCGCCAAGGCGTTGAAGGACTGGAGCTTCCGCGATACAGGCAATGGAACCGAATGGGAAGGAGTGATCTTCGCCCCGGATCGTCTCCGCTTTCTTGGCATGCTGTCCCGCTATGTGGGTCTGCTGACCAGAATTTCTCTGGATGAAATTTAACTAAGGAGAAGGACAATGAGTATTTTGAATATCACCCGAAATATTTTCCCGTTTGGTGCGGCGCTGTTGCTTCTTGCTGCTTGCTCGAAGGAGCCGCAGGCAGGTCCGGTCGAGATCAAGTTTGACCGGGATACCTGCGTCCGCTGCAGCATGGCGATCAGCGACCGGCACTATGCAGCCCAGGTGCGCGGCGGGCCAAAAAAACAAACTTTCAAATTCGACGACCTTGGCTGCGCCATATCCTGGCTGAATAACCAGCCTTGGGGCAACGATCGGGCCACGGAAATATGGGTCGCCGATTCCCATGCCGGACTATGGCTAAATGCCCGTACCGCATATTTTGTCAGCGGCAAGACCACGCCGATGGCCTACGGTTTTGGCGCGACAACTGAGGCGATTCCGGGCAGCATCAGTTTCGACGAAGCCAGGAAGCAAGTTCTGGCAAAAGACAAATAACTCACGACAGGCTTAAGGCATGAAACATCTCTGGCTTACCGCCAAACTCGATATCGTGGAATCCCTGCGGGCACGCTGGTTCATGATTTATACCCTGGTGTTTGGCGGCATCATCGCGCTGCTGTTCGCCTTCGGCCTGACCGAGTCGCGCGTGCTCGGCTTCATCGGCTTGTCGCGCTTGCTGGTCACCTATATCCAGCTTTCCATGGCTATCCTGCCGATATTCGTGCTGATCACCACGGTGCGCTCGGTGGCCGGAGATCGCGAAGCCGGTGTGTTCGAGTACCTGCTGTCCCTGCCTGTTTCCCTTTCGGCCTGGTACTGGGGCAAGATCTCCGGCCGCTTTCTGGTGGTGTTCCTGCCGGTGTTCGCGGCAATGGCCGCAGCCGCTGGCTGGGCCATGATCAAGGATATCGAAGTGCCGTGGACGATATTTCTTTACTACACCGGCCTGCTGGCATCGGTGTCATGGTGTTTTCTCGGCATCGGCATGCTGATCTCCACGGTCGCTCGCTCGATCGATGTCGCTCAGGGAGCTGCCTTCCTGGTCTGGCTGACGATGCTCCTGTTTCTCGACCTGATCCTTTTGGGCATCATGATCCAAGGGCACGTTTCTCCCGAGGTGGTAGTTGCCATGGCCTTGGCTAACCCGTTGCAGGTATTTCGTACTGCGGCCCTGATGCTGTTTGATCCGCAGTTGGTGGTCATAGGGCCGGCCGCCTATGTGATCGTCGATTATTTCGGCGGTCCGCTGTTCAAGGTTTATGCCCTGATTTACCCGGTGGTGTTGGGTACGCTGGCGGCTGCCGGAGGCTTTTTCTTGTTCCGTCGCGGCGACTTGCCATGAATTGTTTTGCCGCTGATCTGTGCGGATGAAAGGAAAGAAATCGATGAGCAAATTGACTCTTCTGGGTATGGTGGTCGGCTTGATGTTGAGCGCCCAGGCGTTGGCGGCTGAGTGGCTGCCCGTCAAGCAGGGTGAAGACACTGTTCGCGAGATCGACGCGGGCAGCATAAAGAGGAAGGGTGCACTGGTGAAGTTTGTCGCACGCCATACCTTTGTTGACAGGAACGAATACATGGTGGGGCGACGCGAGGTGAAATACCTTTTGATTACCTCCCTCGCCAATTGCGGCGCCCGCACTTTGGCCCAAGTCGCCATCGCGGCTTACGATGAAAACATGGATCTGATCAGCAAGCAGCAGATTCAACTGCCTCCGGATAACGCGGTGACACCGGATAGCATTGACGAGAGTGCACTCAACTATATTTGCGCGAACGCGCCGCCGGGGAAATGACGCTGCAACAGGTGCCGACTGCGGCAGAAAAAAATTGTGCATCCATAATAAGGAGAGAAAGATATGAAGCGTATTGTCCCTTTGTTGTTGCTGAGCATGACGCTTCCCGCAGGCGCGGTTGACTCTGCCGACAGGGTGCTGTCAGAAGTGAAGGCGATGGGGCTCCTCAATGGTCAGGCGCTGGCCTGCTCCCGCCCAGAATCCGTTGCAAGGATCAAGGCGCTCATGATCAAGCTCACGCCCAAGTCGCGGCTTTATGGAACGGCATTCGAGACCGCGACCAACGAGAGTTTCCTCGCCCAGACCGGGAATGAACCGGCCGCTTGCCGGGATGCCGCATTGCTTTCGGAGCTGGTGGAGGATGAGGCCAAACGCTTGCAGGCAGCCCTTGCCGACGCTGTCCCCAAGTAATATCACGACATGAAAATATTCGGTCCTGCCATCTTCGCTGCGATGCTGACTTGTATCAGTCCGGCAGGGGCTGAAACACCACATGCCGGCGAAGAGGTGCAGCAGGAAGCCGGGATCGTCCCGCGTTATTTGCTCATGGATTACCGGGGACGTGCAGTGACCAACGAGGATTTTCCCGGCAGTTTCCAGCTGATCTCCTTCGGCTATACATTTTGCCCGGATGTCTGCCCAACCACTCTGTCGAAAATGTCGCTGATCATGGAAAAGCTGGGCAAGCAGGCAGATCGCCTGCAACCACTGTTCATCACGGTAGATCCCGAGCGGGATACTCCCGAGGTGTTGCACCGCTATATCGCTTTCTTCAATCCGCGCATCATCGGACTTACCGGTTCTCCGGAGTTGGTGCGCCGTGCGGCGGATAATTTCAAGGTGAAGTACGAGAAATACCTGGAACCGGGCGCTGCACCGAACAGATATGCTGTGGATCACTCGGTTGGGATGTACCTCTTGGGGCCGGACGGGCGCTTCCTTGCCAGGTTTGCTTATGGCATGCCGTTCGGTGAAATGGCCGAGCGGATCAGGGCGCTGATGGAGGAGTACCGCGAGGAGCCAGCCAAATAGTCAACCATAAGAATCCTTCTGCGTATTGAGAAGATCAATGAGGCCGTGTCCGAAACCTGCGTTTATATTCTGTGAAAGGACTTGCAATGTTCCGCCTGATGATCGCACTTGCTGTTCTGTTGCCGCTAAATCCTGCTTATGCAGACACGGTTGAAGTGCGGATAGAGAAGATGAGATTCGTTCCCGAGGTGGTCAGGATAAAAGCGGGGGATACGGTTGTGTGGAAGAGCTACGAGAAACGCGGCTACCACACGGTCTGGTTCAAGAACGAGGCCGAGTCCGAGCCGATGTTTCCGGATGAAAGCTGGCAGCGCAAGTTCGATACGAAGGGCGAGTACCCCTATGTTTGCGGCCCCCATCCGGAAATGGTCGGGCGCGTGATCGTTGAATAGTGATTCCGGTTCAGCAGCGCCGGTCCGAGCATTCACAAGATCACAGCTACATCGGAACGCAAATCGGGCGTGGTGGTTTTTGCCGCTACGCTATCCGGTCTGCAACGAGCGGGGATGTCACGGTGTTGCATGTCGGCTTCCTGTTCGCGCTTGCGCGCTCTGCAGCGCCAATTTGTAGATCTCCGCCAAGTCCTCCTCGCTCACATCGATCGCACTGTCCATCCGTTCCAGCGCCCATTTGAGGTCGCGTTCTTCAAGTGCGATGAAGGGGGCAGGTTTTGGCGGTGCCTGTACGGGGAGGGCGTGCATCGGATAGCGCCTGCCGGGCAGCAGGTTGTTGATGGCCAGTGCCAGCAGCAGCGAGATGCCCGCATTGATCGCCACGATGAGCAGCGCCCATTGCCATTGCATCACATGGAACTGCGAACTGCCGAGCACCATCATCAATGCTGTGGCCGCGCTGGGCGGGTGCAGGCAGTTGAGGAATTGCATCAGCAGGATCGCGAGGCCGACAGCGGCCCCGGCGGCGAGCGCCGGTTCCGGGATGAGCGCGCTGCAGGCCAATCCGGCGAGCGCCGAGACGATGTGACCACCGACGAGGTTCCAGGGTTGTGACAGCGGACTGTGCGGTGTGGCATACAACAGCGTCGCCGAGGCGGCCATCGAGGCGACGATGAGCAGCGGGAGACCGGTCTGCGGCAGGTACTGCAATGCCAGCGTCAACAGCAGGATGGCGAGACCGCCCGCTATTCCGCTGCGGAGTTTTTCCGCAGTCGAGGTTTGCAAGGGGTGGGGTTTGAAAGAGGCAAAGAACGATCGGCTGTCCATGGATACGGGATTTCCAAGTTTGTTGGTGATGTATGTTCGTCAGGGTAGCACGGCCAGATAAGTGGCCGTGCGAAAACGGGACTCAATCCCTGTAGGCTTCAACCGGCGAATAGATCTTAACTTCGTCGCCCACCGACGGGATGAACTTCTTCATGCCGAAGTCGGAGCGCTTGATGGTGGTGGAGATATTGGCACCGCACATGGCTTTGCGCAGCATGGGATGCGTGCCGCATTTGAAGTCGCTGATGATGAGGGTCACCGTCCTGCTCTCTCCCAGCAGCGTCAGTTCACCCGTAGCCGAAACCGGTCTGTCGTCCTCGAACACGATCTTGTCGGAAGTGAAAGTCATGGTCGGGAAATACACCACGCTGAAGAAATCCGGCCCCTTCATCTTGTCGTCCCATTTGTCGAATCCCATATTGATCGAGGCGGTGTCGATGACCAGTTCGACACTGCCTTTTTTCGCGGCGATATCCAGCGTGATCTTGCCGCTGGACTTGTCAAAGCGGCCGCGCTGGATGGAGAAGCCGAGATGGCTGACTTCGAACATGGGCCAGGTATGGGTGGGGTCTATCGTATAAGTGTCAGCAGCATGGGAGGGAATGGCGAACAAGCTGGCGAACAACAGCGGAATGAATTTGGTCATGGCAGTTCTCCTTGTGGATGCATGCTTCTGAAGCGACACGCCGCGGATCACTTGCGCAGGAACGTGACCATGCGCGCGAGGATGTCGTCGCGCTCGATGAAATGGTGTTTGAGCGCCGCGCCGACATGGGCGAGCACCAGGCCGAACAACAGGAAATTGAGCAGTTTGTGCACTTCCAGCAGCAGGTCGCCCAACTCCTTGTCCTTGTCCAGCAGGTCGGGCAGCGGCAGCACGCCGAACCACACGGTCTGGAAACCCTTGGCCGAACTCATCAGCCAGCCGCTGATGGGGATGATGAAGATGAGCGCATACAGTGCGTAGTGCGTGGCGTGGGCGGCGAACTTCTCCCAGTTCGGCATAGTGTCCGGCATGGCAGGGGGGAGGTGGGTGGCACGCCAATAGGCGCGTATCGCTGCCAGCATGAACACCGTGACGCCTATCCACTTGTGGTAGCTGTACAGGCGCAGCTTGTCCGGCGAGAGCGGCAGGTCGTGCATGTAGATGCCCAGCGGGAAGGCGACGAAGATCAGCAGGGCGATGAGCCAGTGCAGGGTGATGGCGGTGGGGGTGTAGCGGTCGGTCATGGAGGTCACCTCGGTAAGTGCGTTATATCCTAGTTTTGCTGTTGGCTATAGTCAACAGGGTTTTCCGATCGCCTCAACATACCCTGTCGCCAGCAGGGGCATGCAACTATTTCGGCGGATGATCTTCGAATGCTTGCATCGGGCGGCTGACGCGGGGACTTGAAAATCCGCGATCCGGCCGCATTTGGCTAGCGTGGCGACGGTGATACACTGCGCGCCGCAAATCATCGTATCTTTGGAGAGTGAAGCAATGAAACGTATCTTTTTGTTCGTCCTGACCAATATCGCCGTACTGGCGGTCATCAGCATCACCCTGCGCATCCTCGGTGTGGACCGTGTGCTGGATGAGAGCGGCGCGATCAATTTCAACGCACTGATGGTGATGTCGGCGGTGATCGGTTTCTCCGGCTCCATCATCTCCCTGTTCATGTCCAAGTGGATGGCCAAACGTTCCGTCGGCGCGCATGTGATCGAGAACCCGCAAGACCCGACCGAGCGCTGGTTGTTGCAGACGGTGCAGTTCCAGGCGCAGGCCGCGGGCATCGGCATGCCGGAAGTGGCGATCTACGACGCCCCCGACGTGAACGCCTTCGCCACCGGATGGAACCGCAACAACGCGCTGGTCGCGGTGAGTACCGGCCTGTTGCACAGCATGAGCCGTGATGAAGCGGAAGCGGTGCTGGCGCATGAAGTGAGCCATGTGGCGAACGGCGACATGGTCACGCTGGCGCTGATCCAGGGCGTGGTCAACACCTTCGTGGTGTTCTTCGCCAAACTGTTCGGCATCCTGGTCGATCGCGTGCTGCTGAAGAACGACGGCCGTAACGGTCCCGGCATCGGTGCCTTTGTCGCCGAGATCGCCGCGCAGGTGGTGTTGGGCATCCTCGCCAGCATCGTCGTGCGCTGGTTCTCGCGCCAGCGCGAGTTCCGCGCCGACGCGGGCGGCGCCAGCCTGGCCGGACGCCAGAAGATGATCGCCGCGCTGGAGCGGCTGAAAGCCAATCACGAGCAGGCCGCCGCGATGCCGCAGAACATGTCGGCGATGGCAATCTCGAGCGGGGGCGGTTTTTCGCGCCTGTTCATGACGCACCCGCCGCTGGATGAGCGTATCGAAGCCTTGCGTTCCGGGCATTAAAGGCAGAGGTGGCAACAAATGAAAACGGCGGGATGTTCCCGCCGTTTTTTATTCTTCCTCGTCTTCGTCGTCGTATCTCACGCGCGGCGGACTGCCGTCGTACACCAGATTCTGTCTGCGCATCAGATAGGCATCGCGCATGAAGCTGTAGCGGTCGATGGTCGCCTCATCCAGCACTTTCTCTTGTTCCAGAAATCCGGCACGCGCGTCCAGTCCTTTCAACGCCCAGGCGCTGTTGCGTGTCGGCACATGGTTGGTGTTGTTGATCACGCTGCTGAAACTGTCCGCGTACAGGCCGCTGCCGTCGCGTATCGAACTCGGGCCCAGCACGGGCAGTACCAGATAAGGCCCGCTGGGCGCACCCCAGTAGCCCAGCGTCTGGCCGAAGTCCTCGTTATGTTTGGGCAGGCGCTCGGTGATGTTGATCAGTCCGAACAGACCGAAGGTGGTGTTGAACAGCACGCGGCTGCCGTCGCTGGCTGCCTGCTTGAATTTGAACTGCAACAGGTCGTTCACCGTGACCACGACATCGTCCAGATTGGAGAAAAAGTTGCTTACCATGGTCTTGGCCGGTCTTGGCATTACTTTGTCATAACCCTGCGCGACCGGCTTGACCACAGCTTTGTCCACGGTGTCGTTGAAGTTGTACATGCCTCGGTTGAATGTCTCGAAGGGGTCCTTCTGTTTGGTGTAGTCGCTGAGGTTCGGAATGGAACTGCAACCCGTCAAGGACAGGCAGCCAAGCAGCAGTACGGTTCGCGTCGAAAGCATGGGTTGTTGCATCGGATTAACAAGTGGCCGCGATTATAGGTGGAATCGCGCGCATCTAAAAGCAAGGGACTGTTGGAAATGAGACGTTGCGATTAGTATGTGCGGCATGACCGGAAAACTCGAACTCTCCTCGCGCAAGTCTTTGTCGCGTATCGGCATCGCCTTCCTGTTGCTGGCGGCCGTGGAACTGTCCTGGTTGCACGCGCTGACGCCGCTGGAGAACCGGCTGTCCGATCTGTTCGTGCAGCAACAGGCGCAGGTCCTGCAACCCGATGCCGACATCGTCATCGTCGATATCGACGATGCCAGCCTGGCGCAGATGCAGGAAACGGCCGGCAGCTGGCCGTGGCCGCGGGCGGTGCACGGCGACCTGGTGCGCGGTATCGCCAGACAGAAACCCAAAGCCATCGTGTTCGACATCCTGTTCAGCGAGCGCGACGAGTACCGTCCCGACAGCGACGACGCTTTCAATAATGCCTTGCGCGGTCTCGATAATGTGTATTTCCCCATGGTGAGGCGCGATGCGGCGCAGGATGCACAAGGTGCGCCCGCCAAACAGATCGCGCCCATGCTGGGGTTACAGCGCAGCGACCATGCCGACGAGGCAGCGCGATTGGCGATACTGCCGCCGTTGGCGATCGACCCGGCACACTGGCGCGTCGGCAGCATCAATTATCTGGAAGACAGCGACGGTATCGGCCGCCGTTATCAGCTTTATGACGATGTTCACGGCTGGCTGATCCCCTCGTTGCCCGCGCGCGTGGCGCAGGAGCTGGGTTACTCCGTGCCGCAGCAGCCGGACATGATCCTGGCCTGGCGCGGTGCACCGGGCTCGTTCCGCCACATCGCCTATGCCGACCTGTATGCCGATCTCGAGCGCCAGCACCCGCAGCGTCCCGCGGACGAATTGAAAGACAAGATCGTCATCATCGGCACGGCCGCGACCGGCTTGCATGACCTGCGCGCCACGCCGATGGCCAGCCTGCATCCCGGCATGGAGATATTGGCTACTGCGATAGACGGACTGAAGAACGGCCGCGCCATGCGCAAGATCGGCGACGATTTCGCGCTGGGCAGCGCCGTGCTGCTGTTGGCTTTGCTGAGTCTTGCCTTCCTGCGCGGCATCAACGCGCTCAAGGTCGGCTTGGCGCTGGCAGCGATCACCGTCGCGGCATTGCTGGGCAGTTATCTCGCCGTCGCGCAGCTGTATCTGCTGCCCGTGCTGTCGCCGCTGCTGCTGGCCTGGGCGGGCTATTTCGCTTTCGCCCTGCACGAGTACCTGCGCGAACGCCGCTCGCGCGAGCAGGCGGTGCAGATGTTCAGCCGCTTCGTCAACCCGCATGTGGTGAAAGAACTGGTGGCGCACGGCGGTCTCAGCCGCGCGGGCGAGAGCCGCCAGATCACCATCCTGTTCTCCGACATCCGCGGCTTCACCACGCTGTCGGAAAAGCGCACGCCGCAGCAGGTGGTGGAGCTGCTCAACCGCTATTTCACCCTGCAGGTCGAGGTGGTGTTCCGCCACGGCGGCTCGCTGGACAAGTTCATCGGCGACTGCATCATGGCATTCTGGGGCGCGCCGCTGGACGACCCCGAGCATGCGCGTCATGCCGTGGAAGCGGCGCTGGAGATGGGCGAGGTGTTGCAGCGCTTCAAGCACGAGCTGGGCGAAGCGGATGCGGATTTCGATGTCGGCATCGGTATCCACAGCGGCCCGGCGGTGGTCGGCCTGATCGGCTCAGAGCAGCGGCGCGAATACACCGCCATCGGCGACACGGTGAATCTGGGCAGCCGCATCGAAGGCCTGACCAAGGGCGTGTCGCGCATCCTGGTCTCGCGCGAGACCAGGGAAGCCTGCGGCGACGCGTTCGAATTCAAGTCTTACGGATCGTTCAAGGTAAAAGGGCGCGAGCAGGAAGTCGAATTGTTCGCACCGCTGGAAAAAGGAGAGAAGCAGGAATGAAAAAGATCATCGCGTTATGTCTGCTGCTCGGTTTCGTGCCGACAGCCTGGGCCGCTGGATATGCTTACACCATCCGCGCCACCGAACTGAAAGCCAAACCCTATAGCGATGCACAGACGCTGGCCACATTGGCACCGCGCAGCAAGGTCGAAGTGCTGACGCGGCAAGCGGGCTGGACGCAGGTCAAATCCGTGTCCTTCAGCGGCTGGGTGAAGATGCTGAGTCTGCAACTGGAGTCGAATGCACAGAGCAAACGCGGCGACAGCGGCTTGGGCAGCCTGTTCAACGTCGCCGCCACCGGCAAGAGCGGCAGCACGGTCACCACCGGGGTGCGCGGCCTGTCGGAAGAGCAGTTGAAGAACGCCCAACCCGACGCCAAGGCGCTGCAAGCGGCGAAGCGCAATGCGGCGAGCAAACAGGATGCACAGCGCTTCGCGGCCGAAGGCAAACTGGAAGCGCAGAGCGTGGACTATATGAGCGGAGGCCAGTGATGAGAACGAACCGGACGCTATTCATGTCATGCCTGCTGGCAGCGGCGTTGCCCGCAACCGCCTTCGATCTGGGCAAGATCGACTGGGACAAAGCGGTGAAGACCGTGCAGAAAGTCCAGAAGGCCAATACCGAGATCGACGAGCCGCAGGAGATCATGCTGGGCGACGGCATCGCCAGCAATCTGCTGGGTGCCGCGCCGCTGCTGGATAACCCGGCGGTGCAGAAGTATGTGAATCGCGTCGGTCGCTGGCTGGCCTCACAGACCGAGCGTCCCGATCTGCCCTGGCTGTTCGGCGTGCTGGACGACAACGACGTGAACGCCTTCGCCACGCCCGGCGGCAAGGTGTTCGTCACCAAAGGCCTGCTGGTGCGCATGAGCAGCGAGGCGGAACTGGCGGGTGTGCTGGCGCACGAGATGTCGCACGTGCTGCGCAAACACCACCTGCAGGCGATAAAAAAAGGCGCGCAAGCCGAATTGCTGACCGATCTGGCCAACGATGCGATCAGGGAAAAGGGCGGCGACCCGCGCCTGACCAAACTGGTCAGTGCCGGTACCGAGGTGTATGCGCGCGGTCTGGACAAGAACGACGAGTACGAAGCGGATCGCATGGGGGTGGTGATCGCCGCGCGCGGCGGCTACGACCCCTATGGCCTGCCCGCGGTATTGCAGACCCTGCAGGCTATCAACCCGAGCGATTCCGATGTGGCGCTGATGTTCAAGACCCATCCCGCCATGACCGACAGATTGAGCCGTCTGGATCAGGAGATGTCCGGCCAGTTCGACCAGTTTGAAAACCAGCCCGACCTCGCGCCGCGATTCATGCGGACGCTGGGGGCGGGGAAGAAATAAGGCAAGCCGGAATTCGGGCAATTCATCGATCACATTCACGGAAAGGAAGGCAACCATGAGCATCATTCAGGAGTTCAAGGCATTCGCCATTCGGGGCAATGTCATCGATATGGCGGTGGGCGTCGTCGTCGGCGCGGCATTCGGCAAGATCGTCTCTTCCATCGTCGCCGATGTGATCATGCCGCCGATAGGCGTGCTGCTGGGCGGTGTGAATTTCACCGATCTCGCTTTCACTATCAAGGAAGCGGCAGTTGGCGCACCGGCAGTGGTGATCGCTTACGGCAAATTCATCCAGACCATCATCGATTTCACCATCATCGCCTTTGCCATCTTCATGGTGGTGAGACTGATCAACCCGCTGAAAAAGAAGGCCGAGGAAGCGCCGGCCGCACCGTCGAATCAGGAACTGCTGCTGACGGAGATCCGCGACCTGCTCAAGAAGAACGGCTGATAGCGCTGGATCTTTCATGACGCTAAGCGACACCCTGATGTTCCTCGCCCTGACCGGCATCTATGAACCGTCCGCCATCCAGCAGCTTCCGGACGGGCGTTTCCTTGTCGTCGAAGACGAAAAGAAACACCCGCTCAGCCTGGTCACCATCAGTCCCGATGGCAGTGTCAGCAGCAAGCCGCTGGGTCCCGGCCTGCTGCAAATGGACGATGACTTCTGGAAACTGGATGACCTCGAAGGCCTCGCACTCGACCGTTCCGGCAATATCTACGCGCTGACATCGCATTCGCGCAACAGCGCAGGCGAGGAGAAGAAGTCCCGCGACAAGCTGGTCCGCTTCCGCGTCGATGGCGAACGCGTGGTCGAGCCGGTGGTGGTCAGGGGGGTGAAGCCCGCGCTGATCGCGGCACACCCGGTGTTGGCCCGTGCCGCGGAGATACGCGATGTGAAGAACGACGGCGGACTCAATATCGAGGCGTTGGAGATCAGCCCCGACCAACACCGTCTGCTGGTCGGTTTTCGCAGTCCCCTGCTCGAAGGCCGGGCGATCATCGCCGCTGTCGAGAATCCCGTTGCCGTCTTCGATGCCGGCGAGCCGCCGCGAATCTCGGCTGCGTTGCAAACGCTGGATCTCGGCGGCAACGGCATCCGCGGCATGTGCTGGATACCTGCACTCGACGGCTATCTGCTGATCAGCGGACCGGTCGCGCGCGAGCAGGTCCACTTCCAGCTCTGGTTCTGGAGCGGCAAGTCAGTCGAGCGTCCGCGCCGGGTCAGCGTTCCCGGCTTGCCGGGTTTCGAGCATGCCGAAGGGGTGACTCCCGCCGTGATCGACGGCAGGCAACTCATCATGATCGTCAGCGATGACGGCAGCAGGGAAGAGGGGCGTTCTGCACGTTACCTGCTGCTCGCCCCCGGACAACTGCAGATCGCACCCTGACTCAGGGTTTCTTCTTGCCCTGTACGGACTGGAAGGTGTTTTCCACCAGCGGCTGTGCATCGACTTGCGGCACATGGCACTGCACGCAGTTGTGGCGCGCGCTGGATACCTGCTTCATGAGCTTGCCGGTCTGCTGGTTGCGGAAGTGGCTGGCACCGATCTTGGGCGCTTTCTTTTCCTTGAATTTCTCCGGTCCGTGGCAGCTCAGGCACTGGTTCTCCTCCAGCGTGATCTCGTCGAAGTTCTCGGTGGCATGCGGGATGACAGGCGGCTGCTTGTCGAATGTGCGCGGCACGACCTTTTGCGAACCGGGACGTCTGCCGAGTTGGGCCTTTTCCTCCGGTGCCTGATCGGCGACCTGGGCATCCACGCCGCGCAGCGACTGGACGGCGCTCTCCGCAGACAGCGCCGGCGTTGCAGCAAGGAAAGACAAGGCGGAAGCAGCGAGTGCGACAAGGGCGAACTGCAGCGTGTTTTTCATGGTTGATCTCCTCTTTATCATGATCTGTTGCCGAGAGCGGTTGCTCCCCTTTGCGGGGCGCCGACTTCCGCCTTGTTGTTGAAACGCGAACCGAATCCGAACACATCCTTGGAACATACGTCGATGCAGCGACCGCAGTTGGTGCAGTTGTTTGAATCGATCACGGGCCCGATACCTTTTGTGTGCCCCTTCAATGCAGGCTTGATGACTTGCGGCTCGGGACATACCGCGAAACAGTCCATGCAGTCGTTGCAGGCGGCACGCTGCATCGCATTGACACGCAGCAGACTGGCCTTGCCGATCAGGCTGTAGAACGCACCCACCGGGCAGAGATGGCCGCACCAGCCGTCCGGGCTGACGAACAGGTCGAACAGGAACACCGCGAGGACGATGCTCCAGGCCAGCCCCAGGCCGAAGATGAGTCCTCGCTGCAGCATCGAGACCGGATTGAGCATCTCCCAGACGATGGTGCCGGTGGATGCGGCCAGCAGCAGTGTCATGGCGAGTATCCAGTAGCGCGTGTTGCGCGAAAAGTGTGCGCCGCCCTTGATGCCGAGGCGGCGACGCAGCCAGGCGGCGAGGTCGGTCAGCATGTTGAGCGGACAGACCCAGGCGCAATAGGCGCGTCCTCCTGCCGCAACATATAAACCGGTCACGAGGGCTGCTCCAATCAGGGCGAGCTTCTCCGGCACATGCCCGGCCAGCAGGGATTGCAGCAGCACATAGGGATCGGTCAGCGGCAGCGTGGCTAGCGTCAGGCTGTAGGCCAGGTTGCCCTTGATGAGCCAGAGGCCCGCCCAGGGTCCGAGCAGGAACAGGGCGAGGATGCCAAGTTGGGAGGCGCGGCGCAGCAGCAGCCATTTGTGGGCGCCCAGCCAACCCTTGCTTGTGAGAGCGTCGGCACCGATTTTTCTGGTTTCGCTCACAGCTGGTCTCCATGCAGCGCCTTGGGAACGCCGGGTTGCGCCGCAGCCGGAGGAGCAGCCTCGCCACTCAGGCCCGGTCCCTGTTCATACTTGTAGCCTTCCGGCAGGTTGTACTGGTGCTCGATCTCCGGCGCCACCAGGCTCTCTCCGGCCTTTCGCTGCTCTTCCCAGCCGATCAGGTAGTGCGCGCCCAGTTCGCCTTTGGCCAACCGGATCGGGAACACCTTGATGGCCGCCACTTCCAGCACGCAGGACTTCTCGCACTTGCCGCAGCCGGTGCAGTGTTCCGAGTGCACCGTGGGCAGGAACATGGTGTGCCGGGTGGTGCGCACGTTATGCGTGCGCTCCAGTGTGATCGCCTTGTCGATCACCGGGCAGACGCGGTAACACACGTCGCAGCGCAGACCGAGGAAGTTGAGGCAGGTCTCCTGGTCGACCAGTGCCGCCAAGCCCATCCTGGCCTTGTTGATGTCGGTGAGCTGGTGGTCCAGCGCGCCGGTGGGGCAGGCCTTGACGCAGGGGATGTCCTCGCACATCTCGCACGGGATATCGCGCGCCACGAAGTAGGGCGTACCCGTGGCGAGATCGTCTTCCGGTCTGGCCAGTTCCAGAATGTTGTAGGGGCAGTCGCGCACGCACATCCCGCAACGGATGCACGCACCCTGGAAATCCTGCTCCGCCAAGGCGCCCGGCGGACGGATGGCGGCAGGCGGCAACGCGCGCGCCTGCCTGGCATACAAGCCCAGCCCGAGCCCCAACATGCCGACACCGCAGGCGGTTTTCGCCACGTCGAGGAGGAACTGGCGACGATTCTGATTGTTGCTGGTGGCTTCCATGATGTTGGCCGGGGGCGGGGGTTCTTTTCGTGCGCCTCCAGCCTCTCATCCCTTACGCTTTAACGATCTTGGCCGCGCATTTCTTGAAGTCGGTCTCTTTCGAGATCGGGCAGGTCGCGTCCAGCGTCAGCTTGTTGACGAGACGCGACTCGTCAAAGAAAGGCACGAAGATCAAACCTGCCGGCGGCTTGTTGCGACCGCGCGTCTCCACCAGGGTGGTGATCTCGCCGCGGCGGCTGATGACCTTCACTTTGTCGCCGCGTTTCAGATCGCGTTTCTTGGCGTCTTCCGGGTTCATGAAGACCCAGGCGTCCGGCACCGCCTTGTACAGCTCCGGCACGCGCCGAGTCATCGAGCCGGTGTGCCAGTGTTCCAGCACGCGGCCGGTGCACAGCCACAGGTCGTACTCGTTGTCGGGCTGCTCGGCGGCGGGCTGGTAGGGCAGGGCGAAGATCACCGCCTTGCCGTCGGGATGGCCGTAGAACTTCACTCCCTCGCCTTTCTTCACATAGGGGTCGAAGCCCTCGCGGAAGCGCCACAGGGTCTCCTTGTTGTCCACCACCGGCCAGCGCATGCCGCGCGCCTTGTGATAGGTGTCGAAATTGGCGAGGTCGTGCGCATGGCCGCGACCGAAGCGGGCATACTCCTCGAACAATCCTTTCTGCACGTAATAGCCGAAGGCGGTGGATTCGTCGTTGCTGTAGTTGCGGATGCCGTGCGCGTTGACTTTCTTCACCTCGTCCAGCGGGAACTTGTTGACCTCGCCATTGGCGTAGAGCACGTCGTACAGGGTCTTGCCCTTGAACTGCGGCGCCTTTTCCAGCAGCTCGGCGGGCCACACTTCCTCGACCGTGAAGCGCTTGGAGAATTCCATGTACTGCCACAGGTCGGAGCGCGATTCACCCGGCGCTTTCACCTGCTGGCGCCAGAACTGGGTGCGGCGTTCGGCGTTGCCGAAGGCGCCCTCCTTTTCCATCCACATGGCGCAGGGCAGCATCAGGTCGGCGGAGACGGCGGAGACGGTGGGGTAGACGTCGGAGACCACCACGAAGTTGGCCGGGTTGCGCCAGCCGGGATAGATCTCGCCGTTGATGTTCGGCCCGGCCTGCATGTTGTTGGTGGTGGAGGTCCAGTAGAAGTTGATCAGGCCGTCCTTGAGATCGCGGCTCTGCTTCACCGCATGCGAGCCGATCCAGTCCGGGATGGTGCCGGCAGGCAGGTTCCAGATCTTTTCCGTGGCCTCGCGATGTTTCGGGTTCATCACCACCATGTCGGCGGGCAGGCGGTGGGCGAAGGTGCCCACTTCACGCGCGGTGCCGCAAGCCGAAGGCTGGCCGGTGAGCGAGAAGGGGCCGTTGCCGGGTTCGGATATCTTGCCCACCAGCAGGTGCACGTTATAGATCATGTTGTTGACCCAGGTGCCGCGCGTATGCTGGTTGAAGCCCATGGTCCAGTACGACACCACCTTCTTGTCCGGGTCGGCATAAAGTTTTGCAAGCGCGATCAGATTCTCCGGCGGGACGCCGGATATCTCGGCAGTTTTTTCGACCGTGTATTCGGCAACGAAAGCCTTGAACTCGTCGAAGGTGATCGGCGATGCATTGTTGGGGTTGCCCTTGGAGGTGGGCTTGCCGTCGGGGCCGGCCGGTCCGGGATAGCCGTTGTTGTTGGCCACCTGTTCGAGCGGATGATTGGGGCGCAAGCCGTAGCCGATGTCGGTGACGCCTTTCTTGAAGTTGACGTTGCGCTTGACGAAGTCCTCGTTCACCGCGTTGTTCTGGATGATGTAGTTGCAGATGAAATTGAGTATCGCCAGATCGCTCTGCGGTTTGAAGATCAGCGTGTTGTCCGCCAGCTCGGTGGAACGGTGGTCGAAAGTCGAGAGCACATGGATGCTGACATCCTTGCCGGTGAGGCGGCGGTCGGTGATGCGCGACCACAGGATGGGATGCATCTCGGCCATGTTCGAGCCCCACAGCACGAAGCCGTCGGCATGCTCCGCATCGTCGTAGCAGCCCATCGGCTCGTCGATGCCGAAGGTGCGCATGAAGCCCGCGACGGCGGAAGCCATGCAATGGCGCGCATTGGGGTCGAGATTGTTGGAACGGAAACCGGCTTTCATCAGCTTGGCTGCGGCATAACCTTCCCACACCGTCCACTGGCCCGAACCGAACATGCCGATGCCCTTGGGTCCCTTGGCCTGGAGCGTGGCCTTGCATTTCTCCGCCATGATGTCGAAAGCCTGGTCCCAGCTGATGGTGGTGAACTCGCCGTTCTTGTCGAACTTGCCGTCTTTCATCCTCAGCATGGGATGGGTGAGTCTGTCCTTGCCGTACATGATCTTGGACAGGAAGTAGCCCTTGATGCAGTTGAGCCCCTTGTTCACCGGTGCATCGGGGTCGCCCTGGGTGGCCACCACGCGGCCGCCTTTTGTGCCGATCAGCACGCCGCAACCGGTGCCGCAGAAACGGCATACGCCCTTGTCCCAGCGTATCCCGCTTTCGCCTGCTGCGGCCAGCGCCGCCTGGGCGCCGGGTACGACAACGCAGGCTGCGGAAGCAGCTGCGGAAACTGCGCTGATCTTGATGAATTCGCGGCGAGTCAATTCCATGATGGGTCTCCTCTAGCTGATTTATGAATCTGTATCGGATTCGAAATGGTGGTAAACCATGGTGGCCGAGAGCACACCGGGGAGTGCGTTAAGACGCTCGAAGGTGTCCACCGTCGACTGTTCGTCTTCCTGCTCGATGGTGACGACCAGTTTGCATTCAACGTCACTGATGTGGACTTCCACGCCCTCGATCGCGGCAAGTTGTGCTTGGGCTTGGACAGCATGCCCTGGACGGGCGTGAACGACGACTCCGGATATGTGCATGATGGCGTTTCATCCTGTCTGAAATTACCAGACGCCAGAGTGTGGCGAATCGGGCTCTGTTTCCTTGATGTAAATCAATCATAAGAAAAGACCCTGTTGCGGGATCGTTTCCCGGCGAAAGTTGAGTGAAAAAAATTGACGTTCATCAAGGCTTGGCCGTTTGTGCAGGAACATGATGCAGCCGTCGGGGGAGAACCCTGTTGTGTTCATTGAGGTTAAATCTTGAGAGGGGGTATCAAATGAAAAAGCCGTATTTCGCTGTTTCGGTGCTTGCCATGTCGGTGGCCGGTGTTTTCAACGTCGCGTTTGCTGCCGAGAATCCCGCTTCTGCGACAGAAGCGGTTACGCTCACGGCGGAACAGAAGGCAGCCGCCTCCAAGATCTACTTCGAGCGCTGCGCCGGTTGTCACGGCATTCTGCGCAAGGGCGCCACAGGCAAGAACCTGGAGCCGGCGACCTCAACCAAGAAGCCGGATGGCACAGTCGTTGAGGGTGGCACTCTCAAGCTGGGTCATGCCCGTCTGGAGAAAATCATCTCTTATGGAACCGAAGGCGGCATGGTGAACTTCGACGACATCCTCTCCAAGGAAGAGATATCGCTGATGGCGAGCTACATCCAGCAGACGCCGGATACGCCGCCGGAGTGGGGGATGAAAGACATGCTGAACAGCTGGAAGCTGGTCATCAAGCCGGAAGACCGCCCGAAGAAGCCGATGAGCAAGATCAACCTCAAAAACGTGTTCTCGGTGACTTTGCGCGACTCGGGTGAGGTGGCGCTGATCGACGGCGACACCAAGCAGATATGGGGTATCGTCAAGACGGGATACGCTGTACATATCTCGCGTTTGTCCGCTTCAGGACGTTATGTCTACGTGATCGGCCGCGACGGCAAGCTTGACCTGATCGACCTGTGGTACGAGGTACCCACCGTGGTGGCCACGCTCAAGGTCGGCATCGAAGCGCGCTCGGTGGAGACCTCCAAGTTCAAGGGCTATGAAGACAAGTACGCCATTGCCGGTTCCTACTGGCCGCCCCAGTACGTGATCACGGAAGGCGACACGCTCAAACCGCTGAAGATCGTTTCCACCCGGGGCATGACGGTGGACGGCGAGTATCACCCGGAACCGCGCGTGGCTTCCATCGTGGCGACCGAGGGCAAGCCGGAGTGGGTGGTCAATATCAAGGAGACCGGCATGATCAGGCTGGTGGATTATTCCGATATCAAGAACCTCAAGGAAACGACGATCGAATCCGCCAAGTTCCTGCATGACGGCGGCTGGGATTCCACCAAGCGTTATTTCCTGGTGGCGGCCAACGCTTCCAACAAAGTCGCGGTGGTGGATACCAAGACCGGCAAGCTGGCAGCACTGGTGGACACCAAGGCCAAGCCGCACCCCGGTCGCGGCGCCAACTTCATGCATCCCAAGTTCGGTCCGGTGTGGGCGACTTCCCATCTCGGTGCGGACGTGATCACCCTGATCGGCACCGACCCGGCCAAACATCCCAAGCAGGCATGGAAAGTGGTACAGGAACTGAAGAACCACGGCAGCGGTTCGCTGTTCGTGAAGACGCATCCAAAGTCTCACCACCTGTACGCGGATTCACCGCTGAATCCGGAGATGGAGAACGCTGAGTCCGTGACCGTGTATGACATCAGGGACCTGGACAAGCCCCCTGTCATTATCAATGTGGCCAAGATGGCGGATCTGCCGGAGGGCAAGGCGGTCAAGCGTGTTGTGCAGGCTGAATACAATGCCGACGGTACCGAGGTGTGGTACTCGATCTGGGCCGGCAAGACAGAGCCGTCCGCAATCGTGGTACTGGATGACAAGACGCTGAAGATGAAGGCCGTGATCAAGGATCCGAAGCTGATCACGCCGACCGGCAAGTTCAATGTCTATAACACCCAGCACGACATCTACTGATATCCGGCAATGTGCGACCGGAGGGACGACCCTCCGGTGCGCTGGCGAATCCAAGCGATAAGGAGGAATGATGGCTGTTTCAAACTGGTGGGCAGCGCTGCGCAGCCCGAGTGTCAAATACTCTCTGCTGACCCTGTCCGGAGTCGGCTTCATTGGCGGCATCCTGTTCTGGGGCGGTTTCAATACCGGCATGGAGGCGACGAACCAGCTCGAGTTCTGCATCAGCTGTCACGAGATGAAGGACAACGTGTATCAGGAATACACCAAGACCATCCACTATTCCAACCGCACCGGCGTGCGCGCGGTGTGTTCCGACTGCCACGTGCCCAAGGACTGGACGCACAAGATGATCCGCAAGATCCAGGCTTCCGGAGAAGTATGGGGCAAGATCACGGGCAGCATCGATACCCGGGAGAAGTTCGAAGCCAAACGCCTGAAACTGGCGCGCAGTGAATGGGCGCGAATGAAGGCATCGGATTCGCGCGAGTGCCGCAATTGTCACTCTTTCGATGGCATGGATGAAGAGAAGCAGATCAACCGGGCAGCGAAACAGCATGCCAATGCACGGCGCGACAACATGACCTGTATCGACTGCCACAAGGGCATCGCGCACAACAAGCCGGAAGGCATGACAGAAGACGAGGCTGGCGGTTGAGCGGCCGGCACTTCATCGAATGATCGATTCAACAACCTATCCTATCGGAGGATGAACATGAATAAAGTTTTGACGACTGTTTCAGCATTGGGCCTGGTGCTGGCCGGCATGGCGGGAACCGCTTTGGCGGCCCCGGACTGGAGCAAGGTGGCGGTGCGCAAGGTGGCGGTGTTCCACCCCGGTGCATCGGGTCTGGAATGGGTGATGAAGGGAACCGAACACGGCGGTGCCAAGGGGACGAAAAAGGGCGAGCGCTGCACAGGCTGTCACGAGAACGAGAAGACGCTGAACATCGACATCGCCGCGGACAAGATACTGGCCGGCGAGAAGCTCGAACCCAAGCCGGTCAAGGGCAGGGTGCCCATCATCATGGTGAACGTGCAGGCGGCCAATGACGGTACCAACCTCTATCTGCGCTTCAACTGGAAAGAACCTGCTGGCAAAGCGGCGGCGATGGACAAGGACAATCCCGTCAAATTGGCGGTGATGTTCGAGGACAACAAGGTCGTTTACAAGGACGACAAGGGCAAGGAAGTCGAGATCGGTCTCGCGGCCGGATGCTGGGGCACATGTCATACCGATGCGCGTACCATGCCCGGTGCCGACGACAAGAAGACCAAGTATGTCACCGGCGCTTCGCTCGCCGGCGGCAATTATTATGACCTGATCCAGTGGAAGAGCGGCAAGGGTGGCAAGGCGGTCGATGGTTATGTGGCCGACAAGCGTGTGATGGAAGGCGGCAAGGCTTTGGTGAGTGCCGAAGGCAAGAAGGACGGTGATGCCTGGACGGTGACTTTCACGCGCAAACTGGCGGGCGGCGGCGAGGGTGACATCGCCATGGCCTCGGGCAAGTCATACAACATGGGATTCGCCATCCATAACGATCATGCGGCGGGACGTTTTCACCACGTTTCCCTGGGTTACAGTCTGGGGATCGATGCCAAGGCTGATATCACGGCGGCGAAATAGGCATTCTCCGGAGGGGGGCGATCTGCGCCCCCTTCTTGAGGGCACGAGTGAAGGATGAGAGTTGCCCGAATGAATAATCCTTTGCATGACGGCTTCGGCAGGAAGATAAATTATCTGCGACTGTCGGTGACCGACCGCTGCGACCTCCGCTGCACCTATTGCATGAGCGAGAAGATGGACTTCCTGCCGCGCGATCAGATACTGTCGCTGGAAGAGTGCATGCTCATCGCTCGGACATTCGTCGGCCTGGGTGTGGACAAGATACGCCTGACCGGCGGCGAGCCGCTGGTCAGGCGGGGTTTGCCCGGCCTGGTGGCGCGCATCCGCGAACTTGACGGCCTGCGTGAACTTGCCTTGACCAGCAACGGTTCCCAACTGGCCCAATATTCCGTCGCCTTGGCGCAGGCCGGCCTGAGCCGGATCAACATCAGTCTGGACAGCCTCGATCCCGCGGTCTACCGGCGCATCACGCGCGGCGGAGAACTGGACCGGGTGTTGGCGGGGATAGACGCCGCGCTAGCGGCATTCGGCAGTGCGCGGGTAAAGTTGAATACCGTCATGCTGCAGGGCGTGAATCACCAAGAGTTGCCCTCGCTGCTGCGATTCGCACTGGAGCGCCGGGTGGACATCAGTTTCATCGAGCAGATGCCCATGGGCGAGACCGGCTTCTCCCACGCGTCGTCGTTCTACTCAAGTTCGGATGCACAAGCGCAACTCATGCAACGCCATCAGCTGATCCCGAGCCTGGAAAGCAGCGGCGGTCCGGCGCGCTACTGGCGCATCCCCGGCTGCGAGTCGCGTGTCGGCTTCATCTCGCCGCACACTCACAATTTCTGCAGTAGTTGCAACCGCGTGCGCGTATCGGCACGCGGCGAACTGTTCACCTGTCTTGGTAGCGAGGGCATGGCGGACCTGATGCCGGCGGTGCGTGCCGGTGACGAGGCGGGACTTCATGACCTGATACGGCAGGCTCTGGCTGCCAAACCGCAGGAACACAGATTCGATCTGTCGCAACCGAAGAATACGATCATGCGTTTCATGTCACGAACCGGGGGGTGATCCAACGCGAGAAGCAGACACTCAAGATAAACACTTCGGCAGTGATGGAGTGAATGACTGCTGTTTGCGTGTTGATGGATTCACAAATATTCGGGTGCGCCAAACTGATCCAGTGCCTGACAAACCGATGATACTTTCGGAAAGGGTCAATACTTTTGGACAGGATCTGTTTCGCCGTCATGGCGAGCGTGTCCACAAGATCGCACTTGATGCCGGATTCACCTGTCCCAACCGGGATGGCAGCAAAGGTCGGGGCGGATGCACCTTCTGCAATAACGTCTCATTCAGCCCGGACGCCGATGCACGCCTTGACCTTGCTGCGCAGATAGCCAAGGCGCGCCGGGCCATTGCAAAGCGAACCCGTGCACGCAAATTCATCGCCTATTTTCAGGCTTACACCAACACTTATGACAAAGTCGAAGCGCTGGAAGTGCTTTATCGCGAAGCGCTGGAAGAGCCGGATATGGTCGGGATCTCTGTTGGCACCCGCCCCGACTGCGTCACCTCCGAGGTATTGGTCCTGCTGAGCCGTTTTCGCGATCAGGGGCTGGAAGTGTGGCTGGAATTGGGGCTCCAGTCCGCCTTCGATAAAACCCTGGAACGGGTCAATCGCGGCCATACCTTTGCCGAATACCGGGAAACCCTGTTGGCTGCGCGGCAGCATGACATACCCGTATGTACCCACCTGATCGTTGGCTTGCCCGGTGAAACTGAAAAACACTGCCATGACACATTGGACATCGTGCTGGAAACCGGTGTGGACGGGCTCAAACTGCATCCTTTGCATATTGTGAGACACACGCTGCTGGCTCATCAATGGCGCCTTGGCGAATATCTCCCGCTGTCACGGGAAGAATACATCGGCATTGCCGCCAACCTGATCGAGCGCACACCGGAGAACATCGTTTACCACCGTGTGACGGCGACAGCATCGCGGGACGTTTTGTTGGCACCTGCCTGGTGCGCGGAAAAATGGAAGGTATTGAATGGCATCGAATTCGAACTGCGGCAACGCGGTACCCGCCAAGGAAGCCGGGTTGGCATTCCCTTTGCATTTGACGGATTGAGAAACCTCGCTTGATCCGGGTGATCCTGGGGTCGTGCGCTGTGTACGACTGACGAATAGGATCACTCGTCGTAACTGCGCAATTTTGCGATATCCCTGATGCACACGTCCTTGCCTTCGACCTTGATCAGGCCGACATCGGACAGATTGTGCAGGATGCGCGAAAACGTCTCCGGCGTGATGTTGAGGTTGGAGGCGATCACGTTCTTGTTGGCCGACAGGCTGATATGGACATCCAGGCCTTCCTTGATCTCCCCGAGATCATGCAGCAGGTAATCGATCACCCGTTGTGCCGAGGAACGCAGCGAGATGGATTCGACATTCTGGATCAGGCTGTGCAGGCGTATGGAAAGTCCCGCCAGCATCTTGCGGCAGAAAGCCGGATCGCCATCGATGCCGCCAACGATCACATTCCTGCCGATATGCAGTGCCAGGGAATCCGTCAGTGCCTGGGCATAGACCGGGTAAGGCTTGCCGAGGAACATCACCGCTTCGCCGAAACTCTGGCCCGGACCGAACAGCTCCACCACTTTTTCGATCCCGTGCGGTGAAGTCAAAGCCAGTTTGACCTTGCCGTGGATCATCACATAGAAACCGTTGCAAGGATCGCCGCGCTGGAACAACACGTCGCCGCGTGCCAGGTGAAGTTCCCGCGTGCCCTGGGCGATGCGCTCGATCTCCTCCGGTGACATCTCGCAAAACAAGGGGAGATGGGCGAGGAAAGCGGGGATCTTTACTGGATTGCTCAAGGTCGTTCCTTAATATCCGGGAGGCCGATTATAGGGGCAAGTGCCGCAAATCGCGAAATGGGTGTGGCGATCGCTTCCTTGATTCTGCTCAATGCAAAAAACACAGTCCATGCCGAGAATGTGTGCCTGCCGTTCCTGGCATCACATTCTGCAGGAGCTCTACTGGATGACAACGATCAGCGGTTTTCTCGCGCCCGATCACAAACGCTGCGACGAACTGTTCGCCGCGACGGAGGCGATGGTGGCCAGTGGCGACTGGGATGGTGCGGCAGCGGGATTCGGCCGCTTCCAGGAGGCGCTGCTGCACCATTTCGCGATGGAAGTGGAAGTCATGTTTCCCGCCTTCGAGGCACGCACCGGCATGACACAGGGGCCGACCGCGGTCATGCGCTCCGAACACCGCCAGATGACCGACCTGCTCAACCAGATGTCCGGCGCCATCGCGGGGAAAGACAGCGACGCTTATCTCGGCGATGCCGATACGCTGCTCATCATCATGCAGCAGCACAACGTGAAAGAAGAACAGATGCTGTACCGGATGGCCGACCAGGCGCTGGCGAACGAACTGGAAGAGGTGGTCGGGCGCATGCGCGCCATGACCTGATCCGATGAAAGAACGCATTGTCGACGCACGCTGGCTGGAGCCACCCGAGCCGATGGAGCTCACGCTTGCGGCACTCAACATCCTGGAGCCGGGCGAGCGTTTGCGCCTGTTGATCCACCGTATGCCCCACATGCTTTTCCCGCTGCTGAAAGATTGGGGATACGACCATACAACACACGCCGGCGATGACGGCACCTACGAAATACTGATCTGGTACAAGGAACAAGTCATACCCATCGGCGGCCCGGAGTCTTCATGAACGGGCAGCCGCTTATTTCTCTCGATCAGGCTCCGCCTGTCGGGGTGCCGCTGCGCTTTTTCATCACGGCTCCCCTGTTCGCACTGGCTGCCGCGTTGCTGTTGCTGTGGAAAGGGGCCGGTCTTTTCCACAGCCGCTGGGACCCGGCCATGCTGGGCATCACCCATTTGCTGACACTCGGTTTCATGGGACTGATCATGCTGGGGGCGATCCTGCAAATGCTCCCTGTGGTCGCCGGTGCGCCGATGCGACGGCCAGAACGGGTAGCTGCCTTTATCCATATACTGGCAAGTGCCGGTGTCATCCTGCTCTGCGGCGGGCTGATATTCACCGTGCCGCTCGCGCTGAAGATTGCGTTGCCGACGCTGGGAACAGCGCTGCTCCTGTTCGCCGCCCTGGTCGTCGTCACGCTGCGCCGCGCTTTGCCGCAGAACATGACTGCGCGGGCGATGCGTCTGGCCGCACTGATGTTTGCGGCGACGGTACTGCTTGGCCTGACCCTGCTGAGCAACCATGCATTCGGCTGGTGGCTGCGCGCGCGCGAGACGCTGGCCGATCTCCACCTCACCTGGGGTTTGCTGGGATGGGTCGGTCTGTTGATAGCGGGTGTCGCTTACCAGATAGTGCCGATGTTCCAGCTCACGCCGGCCTATCCGGCCAGGCTCGCGCGCTGGCTGGCGCCGGTGCTCTTCATCCTGCTGCTTGCACTTGCCCCGGCCAGACATTCGCCCGCGTTATGGAGCGTTCTGAAGATCCTGTTGGCGGCGGGTTTTGCCGTTTTTGCGCTGACCACCTTGTGGTTGCAGACAAAGCGGCGCCGCAAGCTGCCCGACGTGCTCATGAATTTCTGGCGCGGCAGCATGATGAGCCTGCTGGCGGCGATCGCGCTCTGGCTTGCCGCGCAGCTCGTACCGGCGATCGGGGACATGCGGGGATACGGCATGCTGCTCGGCGTGTTGATGATCGTCGGGTTTGCCATGTCGATCATCAACGGCATGCTCTACAAGATCGTGCCGTTCCTGGTGTGGTTCCACCTGCAAAGCAGGCGCGGGGCGAATGGGCCGACTGTGCCCAATGTCAGGGAGATCATGCCGGAGTCACGCACCCGGTGGCAGATGTGGCTGCACTTCACCGCACTGGCGGTTCTTCTCGCCGCGATCGTTTTCCCGGCCGCATTCGTCTATCCGGCTGCGCTGCTCTTCGGCGCTTCCAATCTGTGGTTGTGGCTGAACATCGTCGCGGCGAGCCGCACTTATTCCAGGGTGAATGCGCTGCTCGGGAAAGCAACCGCCAGTGCCGGATAGCACAGGGGGCGATCGGTTCAAGGACGCCGCGCATCCCGCAGCAGACTGAATGCCGCCAAGGCGAAGGGAAGCAGGGCAGCGAGGGCGAACCAGCTTGCCGGTTTGAACCCCGCCAGCGCCAGCAGTCCGGCGACAAGGAACAGTGCCGCGCGCAGGCCGCTTGCATAAGTCAGGCGCCGGTGCGCCCGCGCATGCCATTCCGTCTGTTGTCCCGGCCTGAGCCAAAGCGGAAGCAGTTGTCCCGCCGCGCCGCTGACCAGAGGGAACAGAAAGGCGAATACGAACGCATGCGCTATGCCGACGGAGTCCAGGCGGCCTGCGCCGTGCACCCCTCCGGCCACGAGCGCGATGGAAAATCCCGCGAGCGCCATTGCCAGCAACGGCACCGCGCCATGCCGGCAAAAGATCTCGTTGCGGTAGCGCGCGAGCCAGGCACGCAGCAAACGGCCCAAGGGGATCAGCCACAGCAATAACCCCAGCCAGGACAGCGGCGGCAGCCAGGCGGCGCCCGCCGCGATCAGCAGCGTGCTGCCCAGCGCGGCCGGCAGGCCGGCACGCAGCCGGTGCGCGATCTGCGGGTCGGGGTGGCCGGCCGCAGTGGGCAAAAGGACTTGCAGGGTGCCGACGGCGGTCAGACCGACAAAACCGAGAAGATTGAGATGCAGGTGCAAACGCTTGAGTGCTGGCATCTGCTGCGGCCAGACGGACATGGCAAGCACGGCCAGCAAGCTCGCGGCGAGGCAGAGCAGCGCCGCGAGATACCAGCGCACACCGGGATGCGCACCGCCCAGCGCCTCCTTGCTTCGCATGAGTTGCCATGCAAGCAGGCCGATGCAGGCAGCCAGACCGGGCAGGGCGGCAGCGCTGCGAAGGATCTCCGGCATCGGAAAGATGAAGAAGACCACGATCAGCGCACCGCCGACCCAGGCCAGGGCGGCATAGCCCTCGACAACCCCTGGTGCCGCACGGGTACGGGTGAGCACCGGAACGAAATGCGTCATCGCGCCCATGATCAGCGGCATCACGCCCAGCGCAAAAGCCAGGTGGACATGCGCGGCGCGATGAAGCCCGGTGACGTACGGCAGCAGCCACGCACCCGCCATGCCGAGAATGGCCGCCAATACCAGTGATACCAGAACCATGAGATGCACACCTGTCAGTAGTCGCCGCGATGGTAGCGCAGCCGGTGCCGCCGGGGATACAAATCGATAGGCATGGATTCTCTTGATTGAAGTCAAGGATATGCGAACCACCCCTGGGTTAATGTGAGTGCGCCGTGATTTTGAACATGATTGCCCGTTTTCCGCACCGAACCACAGACGGGAAGGCAAACGATCAGGTTCGGGGCAACAACCGATTCAGAGCCATTCATTCAGGAGGTAAGTTATGAGCGAAACGTTTACCAAGGCGATGGCGCGAAACATATTCTACGGGGGAGCGGTGTTTTTCTTCCTGTTGTTTCTCGCCTTGACCTTCGACACGATACAGACCTTGCCAAAACGGGATCACCGCGAAAACATCACGGATTCCGTCGTTCGCGGCAAGCACATCTGGGAAACACGCAACTGCGTCGGATGCCACACCATTCTGGGTGAAGGCGCCTATTTCGCACCGGAACTGGGCAACGTCTACAAACGTCGCGGTGGTGAGTTCATCAAGGGGTGGATCAAGTCGCAGCCCACGGGTGCTCCGGGCCGCCGTCAGATGCCCCAATTCAACCTGACCGATCAGCAACTCGACGATGTGGTCGAATTTCTGAAATGGACATCGGAGATCGACACCAACAAGTGGCCGCCGAACATCGAAGGCTGATCCGGCAGATACCCTGACACAAAACGGTTTTGGAGGAACTCAAGATGCAATTCAAATCCCAAGCGGTGGCAAAGCCCTATTTCATTGCCGCCATTGCCCTGTTCGCCGGACAAATACTGTTCGGACTGATCATGGGCTTCCAGTACGTGGTGGGTGACTTTCTGTTTCCCCTCATTCCTTTCAACGTGGCTCGTATGGTCCACACCAACCTGCTGATCGTATGGATCCTGTTCGGCTTCATGGGGGCGGCTTACTACCTGATCCCGGAGGAAGCGGAGACCGAGCTGTTCAGTCCCAAGCTGGCCATACTCATGTTCTGGATCTTCCTGGTCGCGGGCGCGCTCACCATCGTCGGCTATCTGACCGTGCCTTACGCCACGCTGGCTGCTATGACGGGTAACGACATGCTGGCGACCATGGGGCGGGAATTCCTCGAACAACCGCTGCCGACCAAGATCGGCATCGTGATCGTGGCATTGGCTTTCCTGTTCAACATCAGCATGACCGTGCTAAAGGGTCGCAAGACCTCGATCAGCCTGGTGCTGCTGCTGGGTCTGTGGGGCTTGGCGATATTCTTCCTGTTCTCCTTCTACAACCCGTCCAACCTGGTGCTGGACAAGTACTTCTGGTGGTGGACCGTGCATCTGTGGGTGGAAGGCGTATGGGAACTGATCCTGGGGGCGATGCTGGCCTTCGTGCTGATCAAGATCACCGGCGTGGATCGCGAGGTCATCGAGAAATGGCTCTATGTCATCATCGCCATGACCCTGATCACCGGCATCATCGGCACCGGTCACCACTACTTCTGGATCGGCACGCCGGAATACTGGCAGTGGTTCGGTTCCGTGTTCTCTGCTCTGGAACCCATCCCGTTCTTCATGATGACCGTGTTCGCCTTCAACATGGTGAACCGTCGCCGCCGCGAGCATCCCAATAAAGCCGCCACCCTGTGGGCACTGGGAACCGGCGTGATGGCTTTCCTCGGCGCGGGCGTATGGGGCTTCCTGCACACGCTGGCACCGGTGAACTTCTATACCCACGGTTCGCAGATCACGGCGGCCCACGGTCACATGGCGTTCTACGGCGCTTACGTGATGGTGAACCTGACCATGATCTCCTATGCCATGCCGATGCTGCGCGGACGCAGTGCCAATTCTCCTTCGGCACAGGTCCTGGAAATGTGGTCGTTCTGGCTGATGACGGTGTCCATCGTGTTCATCACGCTGTTCCTTACCGCTGCCGGCATCCTGCAGATCTGGCTGCAACGCATGGGGGAAACCCCGATGAGCTTCATGGCTGCGCAGGATCAGATCATGTTGTTCTACTGGTTGCGCGAAGCAGCCGGTTTCGTGTTCCTGCTGGGCCTGGTGCTCTATATCTGGAGTTTCTTCAAAAAAGGTGAAGTTCAAACAGTGGCGTAGCACTGTTCCTCGAGAGGGGGCGTTCGCGCCCCCTTTTTTTTCGTTTGGATATCCTGTTTTGACAACCGATACGACCACACCGGATGAGATCCTCGCCACGCCTCCCGGCGACCTGGCGATCTGGTTCTTCATCTTTGCCGAACTGCTTGCGTTCGGCGTCTTTTTCGTCGCCTACGCGTTTGCGCGGGCGCGCCACGTGGCGCTGTTCAACGAATCGCAACAGCAGCTCGACATCACTTCCGGCGCCATCAATACCCTGGTGCTGATCACCAGCAGCTATTTCATGGTGCGCGCGGTCGCGGCCATCAAACAGGGGTTATCGCGCGAATGCGCGCGCTGGATCGTTGCCGCCATCGGCCTGGGCGGGGTCTTCCTGGCCATCAAGCTGGCCGAGTTCCACGACAAGTTCTCCGCCGGCATCTCGCTCAGCACCAACACCTTCTACATGTTCTACCTGTCGCTGACGATCTTTCATTTCATGCACGTGATCCTCGGCATGGTGATCCTCGCGGCGGTGATGCTGAAAGCGAAAGGCGGCGGCTATAGCGCGGAGAACCATACCGGCGTGGAGACCGGCGCCTCCTATTGGCACATGGTCGATCTGCTGTGGATCATCCTGTTCCCGCTGGTCTACGTGATCCACTAGAGACGCTCATGGACACCGCACAAAAAAGACGTTTCATCCGCCCCTGCACCTTCGTCTGGTTGCTGCTGATGCTGCTGACCGTGACGACTTATCTCATCGGCGAAGCGGGGCTGGGCGGCATCGCCGTCATGCTGGCCGTGCTCGGCACCGCCGTGGTCAAGGTGCAGATGGTGGCCAACTACTTCATGGGGCTGCGCCGTACACGCTGGTTGTGGCGCGGCATCGTGCTGGGCTGGCTGCTGCTGGTGACCGGGCTCATCACCATCGCTTACTTAACCGCGATCAAGTAAAAACACGGGCACTTGGCTTAAACTGGGACAAGTCCAACACACCGGTTTCCGAACATGAGTGAGCTGCCTTTCTACAAACCGCACGGCAACGAGATCGAGCTGTTCGAGCACGCCTATCGCAACCGCTTGCCTCTGCTGATCAAGGGGCCGACCGGCTGCGGCAAGACGCGCTTCGTCGCGCATATGGCGGCAAGGCTCGGTTTGCCGCTTTACACCGTCGCCTGCCATGACGACCTGACGGCGGCAGACCTGGTCGGCCGGCATCTCATCGGCGACGGCGTGACCTACTGGAATGACGGCCCGCTCACCCGGGCCGTGCGCGAAGGCGGCATCTGCTACCTCGACGAGGTGGTGGAAGCGCGCAAGGACACTACCGTGGTACTGCATCCACTGTCCGACGACCGCCGCATCCTGCCGATCGAGCGCACCGGCGAGATACTCTCGGCGCCGCCGGAGTTCATGCTGATCGTGTCCTACAACCCCGGCTACCAGAATTTCCTCAAGGGCATGAAACCCAGCACGCGCCAGCGTTTCGTCAGCCTGCGCTTCGATTTTCCGGCGCCGGAACTGGAGCAGCAGATCGTCATCGGCGAGACCGGCGCGGATGCCATGCTGTCGAAACGGCTGGTCAACCTGGCCAACAGCCTGCGCGCGCTCAAGGAGCACGACCTGGAAGAGGCCGCCAGCACACGCCTGCTGGTCTATACCGCCACGCTGATCGGCAGCGGCTTCGATCCGGTGGATGCCTGCCGCGCCGCGCTGGTCGAGCCGCTCACCGACGATGACGAGACCGCCGAGGCGCTGATGGAGATCGTCTATGCCAGCTTCGGCAGATGACAGCGGGCAGCCCGGACAGCCCCTCGCGGTGATGGCGGAGGCGCTTCCGATATTGTCGGGTAGTCACAAAAACGTGACTACCCTGCATATCTTTGAGTGCTGACCATGAGACAACATATACGAGTCACAGCGGCAATTGTTGCGATCCTGTATTGGGTGGGGGCAAGCGCAGCACCGCTGGAGGAAAGATTCCATCCCGGCGTGTCTTATTACTTTGAGAACTTCGACCCGGCGATGAAACCGTGGGACCCCGGTCAGGACTTGAATATCGAAGAGGTGTTCAAGAATTATGATTACTACGAAATCATCTTCGACCAGTCAGGAAGGGAGATTGTGGTCAACCGCTACCTTCAGAACCGCAAGGTACGCAGTGACAGATTTCTGATCCGTCCCGACCTGTCGCTGGAGGCCAGGTAAAGGAGGGATGCACGGGTTTTATCATGACGTCAGGAGCCTGTTTTGCCACTTGAGTAGTGGACCATATTGATTCACGGATTGAAATATTGATGGATAAAACTCAGCGCAACCGCCTCCTCGCCCAAGCAGGGTTCTTCATGCTGTTCCTGCTGGCGCCGCTGTTCGACCTGTTCCGGCTCGACCTCGATCTCAAGCATTTCTTTTTTCTCGCCATGCACTGGACACTGGGGCTGGACGATTTCGTCGCGGGCAGGATCGGCGCGCTCCAGGCGGCTTTCAACATCGCGCTGCGCGGCGGCCTGCCTATCCTCGGCACCATCGCGCTGGGCATATGGGTCTCGTGGAAATACGGGCGTCTGTATTGCGGCTGGCTGTGTCCGCATTTCTCGGTCGTGGAAACCGTCAACCAGCTCATGCGCCGCACCATCGGCCGGCAAAGCCTGTGGGATCGTCATGCCCTGCCGGAGAAGAATGCCGATGGTTCTTACACCCGCGCCAACCCGATCTACTGGCTGTTGCTGTTGCCGCTGGTGATCGCTTTCGCCTTCGTGTGGGCCGTCGCGCTGCTGACCTATCTGATCTCCCCTGCGGAGATCTACGGCAACCTGTGGCATGGCACGCTGACGCGTAACCAGAGCGTGTTTCTCGGTGTCGGCACGCTCGCTTTCTTCGTCGAGTTCATGTTCGCCCGCCACCTGTTCTGCCGCTATGCCTGTGCCGTCGGGCTGTTCCAGAGCATCGCCTGGATGGGCAACCGCAAAGCCATGGTGATCGGCTTCAACCGGCGGCGCGTGGAAGAGTGCGTCGAATGCAATTCGGCTTGCGACAACGTCTGCCCGATGCGCATCAAGCCGCGCCAGATCAAACGCCTCATGTTCACCTGCACCCAGTGCGGCCAGTGCGCCAACGCCTGTTCCCAGGTGCAGAGCGGCAATCCGGACGGTTCGCTGCTGAGATGGGTGAAAGACGAATGCGCGCTCGACAAATCGGTACGCGACTTCGGCCATCACGATGAGATTCCCCTGCATTGCTATGAACAAGGGAAAAAGAAATGAGGGGGCCGTAAATGGAAGAGCAAGTCGGTGCGTTGTGGCACAAACTCATCACCGGTGTGGCCGACAGGCGCTACCCGGCCGAGGCGGTCACGCTGGAACAGATCGGCAAGACCGCCGGCATCCTGTTCCGCTCCTGGGGCGGCGACAGCGGGCTGGCGGTGAAATCGGCGGCTGCCACCCGGCATGGTGCAAAGCGCAGCCTGCTGCAGCGTATCGCCGGCAGCAATACGAAGACCGAGTTGACCTGGCTGGACGGCGAGACGCTGAACCTGCCTGCCATGATCGACCTGTTCCCGCGCCGCGAACTGAACCGCGATCTGTATCTCTGGCTGATCGCCCTGGCTGCCACCGCTGGTGATTCCGCACAACCGTGGATAGTGCGCAACCAGCGCGCCACACTGGATGTGCTGGAGCGATTTCCCGGACTGGCACGCCGCTACCGGCGACTCGCCGATGCCGTACTCGCCATGCGCCCCGCCCCCGAACGATTGCCGCGTGGCGAGCGCGAGCAGGAAGAAGCCATCCGTGCCGCGCTGCAGCATCCCGGCAGTGTGGCGCGCTTGCCCCCGGCCAGACGTCCGCCGCAGCCGGTGTATCTTTGGCTGCATCCTGATCCGCCAGCCAGCGAGCCCGCCGGCGGCGACAGCAAGGAACCGCAAAGCCACGAGGGCGGCGACAGCAGGAAGAATGAAAAAGACCGCCGTTATCAGGCCGAGCGTGTCGACATGCCCGACGGCAAGGACGGTTTCATGATGTCCTTCCGCGCGGAGAGCATCCTGAGTTGGGCCGAATACATCAAGGTCAACCGCCCCACCGAGGAAGACGAGCCGCCCGACGACAAGCCCGCGGAAGATCTGGACCGCCTGAGCGTGGCCCAGGACGGCAAGACCATCGCCTCGCGCCTGAAGTTCGATCTCGACTTGCCCTCTGCGGCATCGGATGATCGGCCGCTGGGGGAGGGGATACTGTTGCCGGAATGGCATTATAAAAAGCAGCTCCTGCAACCGGCGCACTGCCGTTTGCAACCGATGCTGGCGCGTGACGCGGAACCGCTGCCGCTGCCCGCGCATCTGTCCGCCACGGCGCGTCGCCTGCGCAGCCAGTTCGCGGCGCTGACACCGACCAAAGTGTGGTTCAAGGGGCAGTTCGACGGCAGCGAACTCGATCTGGATGCCTGCGTGCAATTCAGCGCGGACCGCATCGGCGGTCTGCAGGCGCGCGAACAGGGGCTGTACAAGGCGCACCAATACCGCGACCGCGACCTGGCGTGCCTGCTGCTGGCGGACCTGTCGCTGTCCACCGATGCCTATGTCAGCGACCAGGCACGCGTCATCGACGTGATCCGCGACACGCTGTTCCTGTTCTCCGAAGCACTTTCCGCCACCGGCGACCGCTTCGCGCTGTACGGTTTCTCCTCGCTCAAGCGCGAGAACATCCGCTTCCATATCCTCAAGGAATTCGAAGGCAAATATAACGACGAGGTGCGCGGACGCATCGCCGCGATCAAACCCGGTTTCTACACCCGCATGGGGGCGGCGATACGCCATGCCAGCCGGTTGCTTGCCAAACAGGCGGCGACGCAAAGGCTGCTGCTCATCCTGACCGACGGCAAACCCAACGATCTGGATCAGTACGAAGGACGCTACGGCGTGGAAGACACCCGCGTCGCCATCCACGAAGCGCGCCAGATGGGATTGCGCCCGTTCTGCGTCACCATCGACGAGAAGGGCAGCAGCTATCTGCCGCACTTGTTCGGCGCCAACGGTTACGTGGTGATACGCAAGCCGTCGGAACTGCCGCGCGAACTACCGCTGTTGTATGCACAGCTGACGCATTGATCTTCAGTTGTACCAGGACTTCGGCTGCGCTTCTTCCCGGCCCCTGCGCGCCAGTGCGATCAGCCATCCGGTATAGAAGAAAGCCGCGATCATCGTGAAAGCCAATCCCCAGAGCAGGACACCCAACGGCGAGTAGTCACCCATCCCGGTTGCGATTCCCCACGCCTGCGGCGGGTTGACCCACTGGATCAGCAACGGGCCGATCAGGGGCCCCGACAGACCGGAGAGCGAGGACATGGCGACGAGGTGGATCGCCAGTTGCCGGCTTGAGGGCAGGTATTTGAAGATCGCGCTTTCCTTGTTCTGTTGCTCCATGAGTTCACCCTGTCGATTCCCGAGCGGGGACGAGCGGATCGACGGACCCGTTTCATCCTGCCTGTGACGGTCAGTGCAATTAAAAGAGATGCGGCTTGCAAATACCTTGACCCCGGTCAATGAGTTTAAGCGTGCGGTATTTGAACATGCGACCCACAGGCAAAGGCTGCATCACGGGCATGAAAGATATAGCGATTGCCGGGGCGGGAGACCCGTCCATTTTCGAAAACAGCGGGGAGCCCAGATGAAAACTAGGTTGCGCAGGGGAACGGTGTCATTCGCACTCGGCCTGATTTGCAGTTCGGCCAATGCTGCGGATATGGCGGGGAGCGTCGATGTGGCCGGGCTGGAAGAAGTGGTGGTCACGGCGACCAGGGTGAAGGCGACACTCGCCGATGTGCCGGCCGCGGTGACGGTGGTCAATGCCAAAGAGATTCAAAACAAGAATGCTTCCAGACTGGGCGATGCGCTTGATCAGGTTCCCAGCATGTATCTGCGCGGCGGCGCGTTGGGGCAGTCGCAGGGCACCATCGGAACGAGCGGGATGTCGCTGCGCGGAGTGGATCAAAACAAGACACTCATCCTGCTCGACGGACAGCCTATTCAGGATGCCAGCTCGGGAAAAGTGAATTGGCGCATTCCTTTCCTGGAAGACATCGAGCGCGTCGAAGTCGTGCCCGGCGCTTTTTCATCGCTGTATGGCAGCAATGCAATCGGCGGCGTCGTCAGCATCATCACCAAGCAGCCGGACAGGCATGAGCTTACGGCCAAAGTAAAGAAGGGCTGGAAAGATGCGAGCGGCGAAGATGCCAGCGTCTATTGGCGCGAGAAGTTGAATAACGGTTTCGGTATTGTCGTTGGATATGGACAACAAAGACGAGACAGCTATGTGAACGAATTTGTCGTCAAGGCTCCGTCTTGCCCGCCTGCCCCCGCTCCCTGTACGCCTGGGACGCCTATCACAGGTGCGCAGGCAATTACCACCAGGGAAGGCGTTCCGACCTATCTGGTGGGAGACTTGGGAACCACGCCGTGGAACTCGACCAACGGAACCGTCAAGTTGTTCTATAACCTGAATGCAACAGACAAGATATACACCGGCATCAACCATCAGGAAACCAGGGTTGGATACACCCAGTTCAACACTTACCTAAGGGATGCCGTCACCGGGGCCCCTGTTTCAAGCGGGACGCTTGGTATTAATGGGCAGCGTGTAGTACTTACGGAATATGATTTTTCGTTGTGGTCATATGCGCCGTTGCATGAGGCTGACACCCGATATTTCGCTGGCTATGAAACTACCCTGAATAGCGATTATCTGTTGAAGTTGGACTTGGGAAAAATCGAGCGCGCGTACAGTTTTACGCTGGCTGATCCTGCATCCACCTGGAACAGCGGTTCGGGGAAACTGTCGGACACACCGAACAGGGGCTTCGACGGCACGGCCCAATTGACCTTCCAGGTCGGCTCAAGGCAGGTTGTGGTGACGGGTCTGGCACTGCATAAGGATTCTGTGAATCAGCAGATCTACGCGCTTTCCAACTGGCGTGATCCGGATACACGCACGACAGTGAACAGCACCTATAACGGAAGTTCGACCACGACTTCCCTGTTTGCGCAGGACGAGATCAGTGCAGCAGATGCGCTTACGGTTTACCTGGGCGGTCGGATGGATAAGTGGGAAACCAAAGGGGACAACTCTTCCGCAGTTGCGCCGATCGGCTCCAATACTTTTCCGACTCGCAGCGTTTCCGCTTTCAGTCCCAAGCTGTCCGCGGTCTATCGGGCGACAGAATCCTCCACGGTACGCGCATCGTTCGGCAGATCTTTCCGCGCACCGGCTAACCAGGATCTGTATACCTCTTCAACCAGCCGGGGCCGGACGACGACCGGCGACCCCAATCTTCAACCGGAGCGCGGCACGACATGGGAAGTGGGCGGTGAATTGGGGTTGGGCGATGAGGCCAGGCTGACTGCCACCTACTACGATACCCTGCTGACCAATTTGATCTACGTTAGACAGGATTCACCCACGCAATCGACACGCATCAACGCCGGGAAAGCCAGAATACGCGGGGTCGAACTGGCAGCCAGCAACAGATTGACCAGTTGGCTGGAGCTGGATATCAACTACGCTTATATCGACTCGAAGATGCTTGAGAACAGCACAGACCCTTTATCCGTTGGCAAGCGTCTGACCGATTCACCGAAGAATATCGCCGGTGTCGGGCTGACTGCCGAACAGGGTTCCTGGACAGGCACATTGAATGCGCGCTATGTCAGTCACATTTTCTGGACAGCACAAAACACCGATACAGTAGAAGGAGTGCCGGGTAGTTACGACTCTCACACCATAGTGAATGGCAAATTGGGGTATGACTTTTCCGGAAACATGAAAGGTAATCTCGCCATCAACAATCTGTTCAACAGAAAGGCGTACTCGTACTTCCTGATGCCGGGACGCACCCTGACCGCGGAGATCGTTCTTTCTTTCTGAGGCAAGGAAGCTGTTTCCAGGGGAATGCCGCCGGGGGTTACCGGCCACACGGTCGCGGATCAACGTACCGGACGTTCCAGGTCGGCACTGCGGAACTTGAAGTCGCCGCGCCTGCGGTCGTCGAAGAAATGCTTGAGCGTGTAGCTGATCGGGCGGAAAGCCAGCGTGTCCCAGGGGATCTGCTCTTCGCTGAACAGTTCCACTTCCAGACTTTCCACCCCCGGCGAGAAATCCAGATCGAGCAGTCTGGCGCGGAACAGCAGTTGCACCTGATCGATGTAGGGCAGGTTGTACATCGCGTAAAGACCGAGCACCTCGATACGCGCGTTGGCTTCTTCCAGTGTCTCCCGTGCAGCGGCCTGGGTGGTGGTCTCGCCGTTCTCCATGAATCCGGCGGGCAGCGTCCACAAGCCGTGGCGGGGCTCGATGGCACGGCGGCAGAGCAGGATGCGCCCGTCCGTCCATTCCGGGATGGCACCGGCGATGATCTTCGGGTTCTGGTAGTGGATGGTGTGGCAGGCGGTGCAGACATGACGTTCGCGGTGATCGTCCTGCGGGGTGCGCAGTTCGACGGGGGCGCCGCATGTCGGGCAGAAGTTCACCTTGGACCTAGTTCCAGAACTGCCACCAGGGCGACGGGTTCTTCGGCGATTCCTTGGTCTCCGGGAGGACGCCGTCCTTGCCGACATTGAGTGCCAGCACGCGCTTGGCGTCATCGCGCAGATCCGTCATCCCCATCGCGTCATAGGCCTGCACCATGATCTGCAAGGCATCGCGCGTCTGCGGCGTCTGCGGATAATCGACCAAGACTCCCTTGGCGCGGTTCGCGGCGGCGATGTAGGCGCCACGGCGCAGGTAGTAGCTGGCGACATGCACCTCGCCGTTGGCCAGCGTATTGAGCAGGTATTGCATGCGCAGCCTGGCGTCCGGTGTGTATTTGCTGGACGGGAAGCGGGTGACCAGTTCCTTGAAGGAGTCGAACGAGTCGCGCAATGCGGAGGGGTCGCGCTCGGAAGGGTCCTGTTTGAACATCGTGCCGAACAGGCTGTTGATGTTCTCGTTGAAGTTGATCAGCCCCTTGAGGTAGTACACATAATCCAGATGCGCGCTGTTGGGATACATCTTCACGAAGTTGTCCAGCGCGGCGAGTGCCGGAGCGGGTTCGCTGTGCTTGTAGTAGGCATACGCGATCTCCATCTGTGCCTGCTGCGCATAGCGGCCATAGGGATAGCGCGACTGCAGCTTCTCGAACTGCTTGACGGCTTTTTCGTAATTGTCGTCGGCCATCGACTCCTTGGCCTGGGCATAGAGCTCGTCCGCAGTGAAGTTATCAGCCTCTTTGGCGGGGTCGGAACTGCAAGCAACTAACGAGAGGAGGAGGAAAACGGCTAAACTATGGCGCATGATAGAACCCGAAATGATGGAACCCGAAGAGGACTTGTCCGATTATAGCAAAGACGACGAGCCAGCCGACCTGCTTGAGATGCGGGTCCCGAACGAACACGGCGGACTGCGCCTCGACCAGGTCCTGGTCAAACTGTTGCCGGAATACTCGCGCAGCCGCCTGCAGGAATGGATAGAGCAGGGGCTGGTCACGCTCAACGGCAGTCCGGCCAGCGTCAAACAGAAGGTATGGGGGGGCGAGACCGTTCGCGTATCACCGCAGATCCATCCTTCCGAACAACCTTTCCATGCCGAGGACATCCCGCTGGACATCGTCTACGAGGACGATGACATCCTCGTCATCGACAAACCGGTCGGTCTGGTGGTGCATCCGGGCAGCGGCAACTGGCAGGGCACCCTGCTCAATGCCTTGCTGCATCATGCGCCGCAGCTGGCCAACGTGCCGCGTGCCGGCATCGTGCACCGGCTGGACAAGGACACCAGCGGCCTGATGGTGGTGGCCAAGACGCTGGTCGCGCAGACCGCGCTGGTGCGGCAGATGCAGTCGCGCAGCGTGAAACGCGAATACCTTGCGCTGGTGTGGGGCGAGCTGTATCACGGCGACACCATCGACCTGCCCATCGGGCGCCATCCCTCGCAGCGCGTGAAGATGGCCGTGGTCGAGAACGGCAAGGAAGCCATCACCCATTACAGCATCGAAGCCAACTTTCCCAGCTGCACGCTGGTGCGCTGTCGTTTGGAGACCGGCCGCACCCACCAGATCCGCGTGCATCTGACTTACGTCGGCCATCCGCTGGTGGGCGACACCGTCTATCAGCGCGGTTCGCAGAAATGCGTGCCGCAACTGCGCGAACTGCTGAACGGCTTCCCGCGCCAGGCGCTGCATGCCACACAGCTGGCGCTGGCGCACCCGGTGACGGGGGAGCGCATGGAATGGCATGCGCCGCTGCCGGAGGATATGGAAGAACTGCTGGATCGCATAGACGAGGCGAGCGATGGGATATGACTCGAATTTAGCCCGTCATTCCGGCGCAGGCCGGAATGACGGGATTTCTTTCTAGTGGAGCATTGGCGATGAGCTTGCACGAATCCCTCATCTACCCCGACTGGCCCGCACCCGCCGGCGTCAAGGCGCTGCAGACCACGCGCCTGGGCGGTATCAGCGCAGCACCCTACGACACGCTGAACCTCGGTCTGCATGTCGGCGACGACCCGGTGCGTGTGAACCGCAACCGCCAGTTGCTCGAACCGCTGCTGCCGAGCGAACCGGTGTGGCTGGAACAGGTGCACGGCACCGTCGTCGCGAATGCCGATGCCGCGGACTGCCGCGTGCAGGCTGATGCCTGCATCGCGCGCCGGCGCGGCTCGGTGTGCGTGGTGATGACTGCGGATTGTCTGCCGGTGTTGCTGTGCGATGAAGACGGCACCGTGGTCGGTGCGGCGCATGCAGGCTGGAAAGGATTGGCGGCGGGCGTGATCGAGGCGACCGTAAAGGAGATGGGTGTTGCGCCGCAGAAGCTCATGGCCTGGCTGGGCCCGACCATCGGACCGCATGCCTTCGAAGTGGGCGAGGATGTGCGCACGGCATTCATGAGGCAAGATGCCAAGGCGGCGGCAGCTTTCACGCCGCATGGCTTGGAAGGAAAATACCTCGCCGACATCAACCTGCTGGCACGCCAGCGCCTGAATGCGCTCGGCATCAGCCGCGTCTACGGCGGCACCTTCTGCACCTATCACCAGAAAGACAAGTTCTACTCCTACCGCCGCGACGGCGTGACCGGCCGCATGGGCACGTTCATCTGGCTGGCCTGAGTCCATTCCAATACTGACCGCCAGATGAAAAAGACCTATCGCTCCTTCACCCCCTCGCAACGCAAAGTCGTGCTCGCCGCCTGCTTCGGCACTTTCCTCGAATGGTACGACTTCCTCACCTTCGCTTCGCTGGCCACTTATTTCAGCGTGCTGTTCTTCCCGCCGGAGAACCCGACCGCGGCGCTGCTGATGAGCCTGGCCACCTTCGGCGTCGGCATGGTGGTGCGGCCCTTGGGCTCGGCGCTGTTCGGTAATCTGGCCGACCGCTTCGGCCGCCGTCCCATCTTCATCGCCACCATCGCGCTGATGGGCGTCACCACCTTCCTGGTCGGCCTGCTGCCGACCTATGCGCAGATCGGCATCATGGCGCCGATCCTGCTGCTGCTGTTGCGCCTGCTGCAGGGCTTCGCGGTGGGCGGCGAGATCGGCGGTGTGGCGGTGTACCTCACCGAGCATGCGCCGCACGGCAAGCGCGGCGCGTACACCAGCGTGCTGCAACTGATGGGGCCGCTGGGCATCCTCGTCTCCACCCTGCAGATCGTGCTGCTGCTGGCGTTTCTGGATCCCGCCGATTTCAATGCCTGGGGCTGGCGCATCCCCTTCCTGTTCTCCGCCGTGCTGCTGTTCATCTCCATCAAGACGCGCATGAGTCTGGAAGAATCGCCGGTGTTCCGCCAGTTGCAGGCCGAGGGCACGGTGTCCAAGGCGCCGCTGCGCGAATGTCTGCGTGACTGCCATACCCTCAAAGGCATGGCGCTTTTGTTCTTTTGCATCTCGGCGGGCGGTTCGCTGCTGTTTTTCTCCTCGCAGGTCTACACCAACGTGTTCCTGAAGAGCGTGGTGCGCCTCGACGCGCAGACCGCGAGTACGCTGGTGATGCTGAGCACGCTGCTGTTGTTCCCGCTCACCATCTTCTGCGGCTGGCTGTCCGACAAGGTGGGGCGGCGGCCCATCCTGCTGGCCGGACTCATCCTCGGCGCGCTCACCATCCTGCCGGTGTTCAAGGGCCTGCAGCATTACGGCAACCCGCAATTGGAGCGCTTCAACAGCGAAGTCGCGGTGACGCTGTACGGCAACGGGTGCGACTACAGCCCGTTCCGCAAGGCGGCCAACGATTGCGAGCGCAACCAGGAGTTCCTCACCAAGAACGGTGTGTCGTATGAGTTGATGCCGCAGGGCGAGTACAAGGAAGCCACGCTCAATATCGGCGGCGACAGCGAAGTCACCGGCTTCCGTGCCGCTGAGATCACAACAGCCCTGCAGGCCAAAGGCTGGCTGGAGAAAGCCGACAGTGCCCAGGTCAATAAATTCATGCTGTTCCTGCTGCTCATCGTGCCGGTCGTCGCCGTCGCGCTTATCACCGGGCCGCAGACCGCGGTGCTGGCCGAACTGTTCACCGCGCGCACTCGCTACAGCGCCGCCGCCGTGCCGCATAACCTGAGCGCGGGCTGGATCGGCGGCTTGTCGCCGTTCATGGTCACGCTGATCTCGGTGCAGGCGGGCGATGCCTTGGCGGGGCTGTGGTATCCGGTCGGCATGCTGATCTTTGCCTCCGTCATCGGGCTGCTGTTCCTGCCGGAGACGAAGGATGTGAACCTGCACGCATAAGTTACAATGCGCGCCTTGATCTACACGGTTTCACTATGACGACTTTCACCTGGATCATCCTGGCCAGCCTGCTCGGCGGCATCCTGAGCGTACTGGCGGCGGCGCTGTTCGCGCTCAACGCCCGCGCCAGTTATCTCGGCGGCTTGGTGAGCTATGCCATCGGCGCCTTGCTGGGCGCGGTGTTCCTCGACATCCTGCCAGAAGCCATCCGGTTGTCGCCCAGCGTCGTCACGGTCAGCGGCACGGTACTGGTCGGCATCCTGGTGTTCTTCACACTGGAGAAAGTGCTGATCTGGCGCCATTGTCACCACGACCATTGCGAAGCCCACGAACCGCACGATCACGGCGCTAGCGATCACGGCCGCAGCGGCACCATGGTCATCGTCGGCGACACCTTCCACAACTTCGTCGACGGCATCATCATCGCGGCGGCTTTTCTCGTCGACGTGAATCTGGGCATCATCACCGCGCTGGCCATCATCGCGCACGAGATCCCGCAGGAAGTCGGCGACTTCGCCATCCTGCTGCATTCCGGCTACAGCAAGGTGCGCGCCTTCCAGCTCAACCTCATCTCCAGTTTCGCCACACTGGTCGGCGGCACACTGGGCTACATCGCCTTGCGCGACATGCAGTCGCTGGTTCCCTACCTGCTGGCGGTGGCCTCGTCCAGCATGATCTATGTCGCCGTGGCGGACCTCATCCCCGGCCTGCACAAACGCACGCAGATGCGCGACACCGTGCAGCAGGTCGTGCTCATCTCGGCCGGCGTGCTGACCGTGGCGATGCTCGGCATGATGATGCCGGAGTAGGGCATGGCCACCTCTAAAAATCCAAATTTCGTCGCAATACTGCGTTGCTCACAAAAAATTACTCCTTACATATCAACATATGCTGCGTCGCAATTTTTTGCTCGCGCCTTGTCTTGCTTAGAACTTTGAATTTTTAGAGGCGGCCATATGCATCATGCCAATCTTAAACGCTACGCCTGGCTGTCCATCGCCGCCGCCGTCGCCACCATCCTGCTCAAGGGTATCGCCTGGTGGCTCACCGGTTCGGTCGGCCTGCTGTCCGATGCGCTCGAATCGTTCGTCAACCTGGCCGGCGCGCTGATGGCGCTGGCGATGCTGTCGTTGGCGGCGACGCCGGCGGACGACAAGCACGCCTATGGCCACGGCAAGGCGGAATACTTCTCCAGCGCCTTCGAGGGCTTCCTCATCCTGCTGGCCGCATTCAGCATCGCTTACACCGCCATCGACCGTTTCCTCCACCCGCAGGCGCTGCAAGCACTCGGCGTCGGTCTGGCCGTGTCGGTCGTCGCTTCGCTCATCAATCTGTTCGCCGCGCGCCAATTGCTCAAGGCGGGGCGCGCCTTCAACTCCATCACGCTGGAGGCCGATGCCAAGCACCTGATGACCGACGTGTGGACCTCGGCCGGCGTCATCGTCGGCGTCGGGCTGGTGTGGCTGGGCGGCTGGCTGTGGCTGGACCCGCTCATCGCTTTGCTGGTGGCGGCGAACATCGTCTGGACCGGCTGGCAGCTGCTGCATCGTTCCGCTTCGGGACTGATGGACGAGGCGATCCCGCCGGAGCAGATCACAGCGATCGAAACGATACTGGCGAACTACCGCAGGCAGGGGCTGGATTTCCACGCGCTGCGCACGCGCCAGGCCGGCAGGCATGCCTTCATCTCGCTGCATGTGCTGGTGCCGGGCGAATGGACGGTGCAGCGCGGGCATGACGAAGTCGAACTGATCGAGGCCGACATCCGCGCGGCCGTGCCGTTCAGCCACCTGACCACCCATCTCGAACCCATCGAAGACCCGCTGTCGCAGGTCGATGCTTCGCTCGAACGGAGCGAGAACCAGACAAGGAAACAATCATGAGCAAAGCATCCCCCAAAATCGGTTTCGTCTCGCTCGGCTGTCCCAAGGCCACCTCCGACTCTGAACTCATCCTCACGCGCATGCAGGCCGAAGGCTACGAGATCACACCGAGCTATCAGGAGGCCGACCTCGTGGTGGTCAACACCTGCGGCTTCATCGACAGCGCTGTTGCCGAATCGCTGGAAGCCATCGGCGAAGCCCTGCAGGAGAACGGCAAGGTCATCGTCACCGGCTGCCTCGGCGCCAAGGGTGACATCGTGCAGAAAACCCACCCCAAGGTGCTTGCCGTCACCGGCCCGCACGAGACCGATGCGGTGATGAACGCGGTGCACCTGCACCTGCCCAGGCTGCACGATCCCTATACCGACCTGGTGCCGCCGCAGGGCGTGCGTCTCACGCCGCAGCACTTCGCCTACCTGAAGATCTCCGAAGGCTGCAACCATAGCTGCACCTTCTGCATCATCCCCGCACTGCGCGGCGGCCTGGTCAGCCGTCCAGTCCATGAAGTGATGCTGGAGGCGGAGAAGCTGGTCGAGTCCGGCGTGAAAGAGCTGCTGGTCATCTCGCAAGACACCTCGGCCTACGGCGTCGATGTGAAATATCGCACCGGCTTCTGGCAGGGCAAACCGCTGAAGACGCGCATGACCGAACTGGCCGGTGCACTGGGCGACCTCGGCGTGTGGACGCGCTTGCATTACGTCTACCCGTACCCGAGCGTGGACGAAGTCATCCCGCTGATGGCGGAAGGCAAGATACTTCCCTATCTCGACATCCCGTTCCAGCACGCCAACGAGCGCATCCTCAAACTGATGAAGCGTCCGGCCAGCAGCGAGAACGTGCTCAAGCGCATCCAGCACTGGCGCAGCATCTGTCCGGACATCACTTTGCGCAGCACCTTCATCGTCGGTTTCCCCGGCGAGACGGAAGAAGAGTTCGAGGAGTTGCTCGACTTCATCGAAGCCGCGCAGCTCGACCGCGTCGGCGCGTTCAAGTATTCGCCGGTGGAAGGCGCTGCCGCGAACGCGTTGCCGGACCACGTCGATCCGCATGAGCAGGAAGACCGTCTCGCGCGCCTGATGTACCTGCAGGAAGAGATCAGCGCAGAAAAACTGGCGCGCAAAGTCGGCCAGACCATGACCGTGCTGGTGGACGATGTGGACGAGGAGGGCTCGGTCGCGCGCAGTGCCGCCGATGCACCGGAGATCGACGGACTGGTCTATATCAACGATGCAGACTTGGAAGTGGGCGAGTTCGTCACGGTGAAGATAACCGATTCGGACGAGCATGATCTGTGGGGAGAAGTTGTCAGTAAATGAGCGAAGCGAATCCCTGCATGACCTGCGGTGCCTGCTGCGCCTACTACCGCATCTCCTTCTATTGGGGCGAATCCAGCGAGGCACCGGGCGGCTTTGTTCCGATCGAGTTCACCGAAAAAGTGCACGAACACATGGTGTGCATGAAAGGCACCAACAGTTACCCGCCGCGCTGTGCCGCGCTGCGCGGCGAGGTCGGCAAGCAGGTCTCCTGTGCCATCTATGAGAACCGTCCCTCTCCGTGCCGCGAGTTCAGCGAATATGAGCTGGACGGCTCACCCAACATGCGTTGTTTCAAACTGCGCGGCGTCGTTCCGCCAAGTTGTTGAATTAGGGAAGCGCTGATTCAGTTTCGCCGGTATGACGAATAATTCAGCGCACCCTACAAAACTCGTACTGCCTGCTACAATCCAATCATGACTTTTTACGCTTTCCTCGCAGTCGGATTCGGTGCCGCCATCGGCGCATGGCTGCGCTGGGGCCTCGGGCTGTGGCTCAACCCGGTGACGCCCGAGTTGCCGCTGGGTACGCTTTCCGCCAATCTCGTCGGCGGTTACCTGATCGGTCTCGCCATCGCCTTCTTCATGCAGCACCCGGGCGTGTCGCCGGAATGGCGTCTGCTCATCATCACCGGCTTCCTCGGCGGACTCACCACCTTTTCCACCTTCTCGGCCGAGACCGTCACGCTGCTGCTGCGCGGGCAATATGCCTGGGGCACGGCCATCATCGCCGCACACCTCGGCGGTTCGCTGCTGATGACGGTACTGGGGATGCAGACGTTCAAATGGATGCAACAATAAGGAGAGCAAGATGAACAGCGTCTATCTCAAGTTCTACCTGACCGAAAAACAGCACCATCACGGCAAGCTGTTGCAGGAATGGCTGCTGGAGAAAGCCAAGTCGCTGGGTGTGCCGGGTGGCTCGGTGTTCCGCGCCGTCGCCGGCTACGGGCGGCATGGTCATATCCACGAGGAAAGTTTTTTTGAACTGGCGGGAGAGCTGCCGGTGCAGGTCGAGTTCGTACTCGACGACAAACACGCCAACCAGTTGCTTGGCGTGATCACCGCGGAAGGTCTGAATCTGCCCTATGTGCGCTACGCCGTCGAGACAGGCACGACGGGCGCGCAACAATAGTTATTTCTTTTTTCCGGAAAGCAGAGTCGCGATCTCTGCTTCAGCCGCGATCCAGTAATCCATCGAACCGCTGGCAAAGCCGTTCTTCTCGGCGATGAAGTAAGCGGCGTCCTGAACCATCTTGTAGCGTTGTTCCGGAGTCGGGGCGGCTGCCTTGCGCGGTGCGGCTTTGGCGGCTGCGGGTTTTTTCGCGGCTACAGCCTTGCTGGCGGCGGGTTTCTTCGCCGCCGGAGTTTTTGCGGTCGCAGTCTTCGCAGTTGCCGTCTTGGTGGTCACCTTTTTGGGGGTCGTCTTGCTCGTGACGGTGGTCGCCTTTTTGGCTGCGGGTTTCGTTGCGGTGGGGGTCTTTTTCGCCGTGGCGGATTTGGATGTGGCCATGATTGCTACCTTTCAAGAATGAAGTTCATCGAGTGTCGGAATGGTGCTGTTCCTTGATGCATCCCCATTTTCTTAAATGCTACTCCTCAGTTGCGATTGTAATCACAAACGATTTTTCGTTTGTGATTTATTTGTGTCAGAGGGAGAGCACGCCGCCCGGACAGGACTTCGACTGCTCCAGACGCGTCAGTGTCGGCAGCAGATTCAACCCTGTCTCTGCCTTCAGGGAATCCGCCTGATCCTTGAGATCGTCCAGCGGGATGTGGACGGGTTCGCCTGCTGCGGCCAGTGCGATGACATTGCCACTGTCGCAGGAAGGGAATGTCAGTGCGCGGCCCTCGAACGCTTCGCGGATGCGATCCAGACTGGCCTCGAAGCCGCGGCTGCGTCCCAGCAGATTCACCGCCATGATGCCGTTGCCGCTCAGGCGCGAGCGGCACATCTGGTAGAACGGCAGCGTATCCAGCTCGCCGGGGCGGGCGTCCTCGTCGAAGCCGTCCACCAGGATCAGGTCCCAGCTCTTGTCGTTCTCGGCCACGTATTGCGCGCCGTTGGCGATCACGATGTTGATGCGCTTGGGGTCGTCCGGCAGCTTGAAGAACTGCCTGGCCGCCGCCACCACGCGCGGCTCGATCTCAACCACGGTCAGCTTCGACAGCGGGTAGTTGCGATAGAGGAACTTGGTGAGCGAAGCCGCGCCGAGCCCGATCAGCAACACCTTGCGCGGGAAGTGCGTCTCGTCGCGCAGCAACAGACTGGACATCATCTCCTTGGTGTATTCCAGTTCCAGATGCCAGGGCCGTGCGATGCGCATCGCGCCCTGGATCCAAAGGGAGCCGAAGTGCAGAAAGCGGACACCGCCTTCTTCGCTGATATCGATGGGATAGGTCATTGTGCTTGCGGGGGAGAGGAGCGGCGCAGTTTGCCTGTCAGTGCATTGCCGGCGAAGCGCGCCAGCGCGAGCAGCAGTTCAACTGCCAGCAGGATGATGATGGCCACCCCCGCCCCGAAGAGGAGGGCATCCTGGTTCAGTGGCACGGCGTAGCTGTATTGCCCCAGCGCCTCGTCGAGCAACTCCTGGTCGCCGTGCAACAGAACATGCAGCGCCTTCTGCGGCAGACCGGTCTGCAATGCGGCCATGTCTGTCTCGAAGCGCAACTTGCGCTGTACCATCTTCTCGATGGCGGCGCCTTCTTCCTGGAAGGGCTTCTCGATGCTGTTGCGGTGCAGCTCGATGAGCTTGCTCATGTCGCCGGCGAAATACTTGTTGGCGATGTCCTGGAACGGCTGCAGGTTGACGCTCACCTCGCGCAGATGAGCATCCACACGCTTCTGGTACTGGTCGACGAAATTGGGCACCTGCAGCCCGATCAGCAGCGCAATACACGCGACGACGATCATCAAGTAGCGATAGAGGATGTCGGTCATATTCTCAGTTCGGAGCGATGCGGTTCAGCAACCAGCGCGCCCATTCGGTCACCTCGGTCGCGCTCATGCCGATGGCGGCCTGCTGCTTGGCCAGTTCGTCGCCCGCCGCACCGTGCAGGTGCACCGCCAGCAGCAGCGCCTCGTCCGCGCCCAATCCCTGCGCGATGAAAGCGGCGATCATGCCGGCCAGCACATCGCCCATGCCGGCAGCGCTCATGCCGGGGTTGCCGGTCTGGTTGATATACAGCCTGGCGTCGCGCGTGGCGCAGAGGCTGCCCGCGCCTTTCAGCACCACGCTGCCGTTCAGTTTCTTGACCAGGCTCAGCGCCGAGCGCGGCCGGTCGTGCTGGATGTCCTTGGTCGTGCAGCCCAGCAGCTGCGCCGCCTCGCCGGGATGGGGCGTGAACACGGCAGGGGCCTTGCGGCCGAACAGCATGCCGCGCAGGTCGGGGCGCTGGGCGATCAGGTTGAGCGCATCGGCGTCCAGCACCAGTGTCACGTCCAGCAGCAGCGCGTCATACAGCAGCTTTTGTGCAGCGGGGCTTTGCCCGAGGCCGCAGCCGATCACCAGCACCTCCGATGAACTATCAGCCAAGCCCGCGTCATTCCGGCGCAGGCCGGAATGACGGGCCAAGTTCAACGCATCACCGGCCGTATGCAGCATCAGCTCGGGGCAGTTGATATCCGCCACCGGGGCGTTGTCCGCCAGCAGTCCGACATGCACGCAACCCGCGCCCATCTTGAGCGCCGCGCGTCCGGCCAGCAGCGCCGCGCCGACCATGCCGTTGGCTCCGCCGATGACGGTGACCGTGCCGAACAGGCCCTTATGGCTGTCTTTGGGGCGCGGTTTTAAGTAGGCGGCGACTTGTTTGCGGGTGATGGGGGCAGGACGGGCAGTGGGCATAAGCTGACTCTCAGGTTTGGTCATTTCTGCGAAAGCGGGAATCCGGTTTTTTTGGCTAGATTCCCGCTTTCGCGGGAATGACGGGGTTAGGTTAAACGGGTGCGCATAGTATAATCCGGCCTCGTTATTTCATCGCGCCATCTCGCCATGTTCCGCACTTCGATAGGTAAAGCCGCTCTTTCCTCCTTCCGTCTCGACAAACTGCGCGCAGCACTCGCCGCCACCAAATCCGGCGTCACTCTCGAAGACACCCGCCACTGCTATTTCACCGAACTTGCCGCCGAGCTGTCACCGGCCGCTGTGGCCTTGCTCGACCGTCTGCTCGGTATCGACAAGCACGCCGGGGAGCCGGAATGCGCCTGCTTGACGCAGACCCTGCTGGTGGTGCCGCGCCTCGGCACCATCTCGCCGTGGTCGTCCAAAGCCACCGACATCGCCCGCCATTGCGCATTGCCGCAAGTCAGCCGCATCGAGCGCGGCGTGATCTACTACCTGAAGAGCAAGAACGGCAAGCACCTCACCGAGGCCGAGAAGAAGGCCGTGCTGCCGCTGCTGCACGACCGCATGACCGAATCGGTCATCGCCGAAGTGACCGGACTTGAAGCGCGGATATTCAAGCACGGCACGCCGCAGCCGCTTTCCAGCGTGGACATCCTCAAGGGCGGCAACGCCGCACTGGAAGCCGCCAACCGCGAACTGGGTCTGGCGCTCTCCGCCGACGAGATCGATTACCTGGTGGAGAACTTCACCAAGCTGGGCCGCAATCCCACCGACGTCGAACTGATGATGTTCGCGCAAGCCAACTCCGAGCACTGCCGCCACAAGATATTCAACGCCGACTGGATCATCGACGACGAACAGCAGGCCATCTCCCTGTTCGGCATGATCCGTAACACCCACAAGCTGCATCCCGAGGGTACCGTGGTGGCGTACTCCGACAACTCTTCCGTCATCGAGGGCGCCGAGATCGAGCGCTTCTACCCGCGCGAAGGCGGTGCCTATACCTTCAGCAAGGAACTGACCCACACTCTGATGAAGGTGGAGACGCACAACCACCCGACCGCGATCGCCCCGTTCGCCGGTGCGGCCACCGGCAGCGGCGGCGAGATCCGCGACGAGGGCGCCACCGGCTCCGGCTCCAAGCCCAAGGCCGGTCTGGTCGGTTTCTCCGTCTCCAATCTCAACATCCCCGGTTTCGAACAACCGTGGGAAGCCGACCCCATCGGCAAGCCGGGACGCATCGCCGCTCCCTTGCAGATCATGATCGACGGCCCGCTCGGCGGTGCCGCGTTCAACAACGAATTCGGCCGTCCCAACCTGACGGGCTACTTCCGCACCTTTGAAGAGAGTGTCAACGGCGAAGTGCGCGGCTACCACAAGCCCATCATGCTGGCGGGCGGGGTCGGCAGCATCCGTGCGGACCACACGCACAAACACGACCTGCCCGAAGGCGCGGTGCTGATCCAGCTCGGCGGTCCCGGCATGTTGATCGGCCTGGGCGGCGGCGCGGCATCCAGCATGGATACCGGCGCCAACGCAGAAAATCTGGACTTCGATTCCGTGCAACGCGGCAACCCCGAGATGCAACGCCGCGCGCAGGAAGTCATCGACCGCTGCTGGCAGCTCGGTGACAAGAACCCCATCCTCTCCATCCACGACGTGGGCGCGGGCGGTATCTCCAATGCGCTGCCGGAACTGGTGCATGGAGGCGGCAAGGGCGCGCGTTTCGAACTGCGTTCGGTGCCGAACGAAGAACGCGGCATGTCGCCGATGCAGATATGGAGCAACGAAGCGCAGGAGCGCTATGTGCTGGCCATTCCTGCGGAGCGCCTGGATGAGTTCGCCGCCATGTGCGAACGCGAGCGTTGCCCTTTCGCCGTGCTCGGCAAGGCCATCAACGAAGACCAGCTCATCGTGCATGACGAACAGTTCAGCAACAACGCGGTGGACATGCCGCTGTCCGTGCTGCTCGGCAAGCCGCCCAAGATGACGCGCAAGGTGCAGCGCGAGAAAGTTTCGCTGCCCAAGTTCGATACCGCCAACGTCGTATTGCAGGATGCGGTCGAGCGTGTGCTGCGCCTGCCGTCCGTGGCCGACAAGACCTTCCTCATTTCCATCGGCGACCGCACCGTGGGCGGCTTCACCGCACGCGACCAGATGGTCGGCCCGTGGCAAGTGCCGGTGGCCGACGTGGCCGTCACGCTGATGGGCTACAACACCGACCTGGGCGAAGCCTTCGCCCTCGGCGAACGCACGCCCATCGCCGTGCTCAACGCGCCCGCATCCGGCCGCATGGCCATCGGCGAGGCGATCACCAACATCGCCGCCGCGCAGATCGAAAAGATCGGCGACATCAAACTCTCTGCCAACTGGATGGCCGCTGCCGGGCATCACGGCGAGGACGCCGCGCTGTACGACACCGTGAAAGCGGTGGGCATGGAGCTGTGCCCGCAGCTGGGCATCAGCATCCCGGTGGGCAAGGATTCGATGAGCATGAAGACGACATGGAAAGAGGGCGAGCAGAACAAGGCCGTCACCGCGCCGCTGTCGCTCATCGTCACCGCCTTTGCCCCGTGCAGCGACGCGCGCAAGACACTCACCCCGCAACTCGCGGCCGATACCGACACCGTCGTGCTGCTGTTCGATCTTGGTGCGGGCAAGAACCGCATGGGCGGCTCGGCGCTGGCGCAGGTGTACAAGCAGATCGGCGATGTGGCCCCGGACGTGGATAGCGCGAAGAAGCTCAAAGCCTTCTTCAACCTGATCCAGCGCCTCAACCGCGACGGCAAGCTGCTGGCCTATCACGACCGCTCCGACGGCGGCATGCTGGCCGCGTTGTGCGAGATGAGCTTCGCCTCGCACATCGGCCTCGATATCCGCCTCGACGAACTCAAGGGCGACGACCTCGCCGTACTGTTCAACGAGGAACTCGGCGCGCTGGTGCAAGTGCGCCGCGACGATCTGGCCGATCTCTTCGTGCTGTGCGAAGAGGCGGGCTGCTCCAACGTGCACGAAGTGGCGCGCCTCAACACCAGCGGCACCGTCAGCATCTCGCGCGGCAAGACGACCTTGTTCAGCGATAACGCCATCGCACTGCGCCGCATCTGGTCCGAGACGACCTATCAATTGCAAAAGCTGCGCGATAACCCGGCCTGCGCGCAACAGGAATTCGACCGCACGCTGGATGCGAAAGACCCCGGCCTGCATGTGCAGCTCAGCTACGACCTCAACGAAGGCATCGCCCCCGCACTGCTGAAGTCGCGTCCCAAAATGGCCATCCTGCGCGAACAGGGCGTGAATGGCCAGGTCGAGATGGCCGCCGCGTTCGACCGCGCCGGCTTCACCGCCGTGGACGTGCACATGAGCGACATCATCAGCGGCCGCGTCAAGCTGGCCGATTTCAAGGGCGTGGTCGCCTGCGGCGGTTTCTCCTACGGCGACGTGCTGGGTGCGGGCGAGGGCTGGGCCAAGTCCATCCTGTTCAACCCCAGGGCGCGCGACGAGTTCGAGGCTTTCTTCAATCGCGACGACACCTTCGCCTTGGGCGTGTGCAACGGTTGCCAGATGATGAGCAACCTGCACGAGATCATCCCCGGTGCCGAAAACTGGGCGCACTTCGGGCGCAACCTGTCGGAACAGTTCGAGGCGCGCTTCGTCATGGTGGAAGTGCAGCAATCGTCTTCCATCCTGTTCGACGGCATGGCCGGCAGCCGCATGCCCATCGTCGTGTCGCACGGCGAAGGGTATGCCGATTTCGGCAACACCAAGCGCCTGCATGCCGCCCAACCGCTGGTCACACTGCGCTATGTCGATCACTACGGCAAGGCGACCACCACCTATCCGCTCAACCCCAACGGTTCGCCGCAAGGCATCACCGGACTCACCACCCCGAACGGCCGCTTCAGTATCATGATGCCGCACCCCGAGCGCGTGTTCCGCGCCGTGCAGAACTCCTGGTATCCGAAGGAGTGGAAAGAGAACAGCGCTTGGCTGCGCATGTTCCAGAATGCGCGCAAGTGGGTGGACTAAGGCACTGTTTGCCGTAACCACTGATCACTCGAAGGAGTTCCATGAGATGAAAACCCTGTTGGCGATCTGCATGATCGTTTTTGCATCATTTGCCTGGGCAGCCGAAGGCAGTGCGCCGCAATCGGCTGGTGGCGTTACCGTTCAAGGTAAAGTCCTCAAGATGAAGAAGGTCGACAACTTCACCTATCTTCTGCTCAGTACCGATCGCGGAGAGATCTGGGCCGCAGTGATCGACGCTTCGGCCAAAAAGGGCGCTACCGTCACGATCGAAAACGCGACCGTCATGGAGAATTTTCACAGCAAGGCGCTGAACCAGACTTTCAAGCAGATCCTGTTTGGCAAGCTGGGTAGCGCGAGTGTCAGCCCGGCAGGCTCATCGACACTGGGAGCCGCTTTCTCTGCCAATCCCCGCAAGAACCTGGAGACGATCAACGCGGCACCGGTCGCCAAAGCCAGCGTCGCGAACGCGATGACGGTGGAAGAGATTTTGACCAAGGTCGCTGAACTCAAGGGCAAGCCGGTCGTCGTTCGCGGCAAGGTGGTGAAGTACAACGCCGAGATCATGGGAGTGAACTGGATACATTTGCAGGACGGTTCGGGTTCCGCGGCGGACGGCAGCAACGACATCCTGGTGACGACTTTGGCTACGGCGAAGGTGGGCGATGTGGTGACGGTGGAGGGTATCGTCGCTACGGATAAGGATTTCGGTGCAGGTTATAGCTATAAGGTGCTTATCGAGCAAGCAACGCTGCAGAAGTGATCCGCGGCAGGTAGGCGCTTGTTCCAGCAGGTGCAAAATAAAAAGGCGACCGGATGGTCGTCTTTTTTATGGAAGAGCAGAACAAGTCTCAATTCGTCATTCCGGCGTAGGCCGGAATCCGGTGTATTCAATCGACTGGACACCGGTTGCTTCGCCGGTGTGACGACCTGTTCTGCGCTTCCATATAGATAGTCTGTCCCGGATCGTTCCAACTGCTTCGGCTCACGCCCTGTTAAACTTTGCGCCTGCTTTTGAAGGTATTTCCAAACCATGAAGGTGAAAAGATGAAAAAAGAATTCTGGCTTGAGCGCTGGGAACGTTCCGAGATCGGCTTTCACCAGGGCGAGATCAATCCCTATCTGCTTCGCTATTGGCAGGAACTGCCTGCCTCCCGCAGCGGCGAGGTGTTTGTGCCGCTGTGCGGCAAGAGTCTGGACATGCTGTGGTTGCGCCAGCAGGGTTGCAAGGTGCTGGGGGTGGAACTGAGCCCGATCGCCGTGGAGGATTTTTTCAGGGAGAACGGGCAGTCGCCGTCGCATGCGAGCAGCGGCAAGTTCGAGTGCTGCGAAGCGGACGGCATCCGCATCCTGTGCGGCGATTTCTTCGACCTGACCAGGCAAGACTTGGCGAAGGTGAGCGCGGTGTACGACCGCGCCTCGCTGGTGGCGCTGCCGCCCGAGATGCGCGAACGCTATGCGCGCCACCTGGTGGAGATCCTGCCCCCGGGCACGCAGATAATGCTGATCGCTTTCGATTACCCTCAGGCGGAGATGGACGGGCCGCCGTTCGCGGTGTCGGTGGAGGAGGTCGAGGCGCTCTACGGCAAATACGCCGAGATACGCCTGCTGGCGCAAGAAGACGCGCTGGCACAGAACCCGCGCTTCCAACAGCGCGGCATGACCCGGCTGCAGGAGAACATCTTCCTGCTGACCTTGCGCCAAGGCGCTTTGATTTAGTGAGGCACCCCCCGGCAATGCCGGGGGTAACTTGACTAACGGCATTACCATTCAACATCCATAACGGATGTAACAATCACTGAATAGACAAGGAGCCTGCCATGAAAATTTCAAATGGAATAATCGCTATCGTTGCCCTCGTGCCGTTGATTGCCGGAACGGGCGGATGCGCCAGCAGATTCATCGGGGTTCGCGAAGGAGCGGAACGCGTTTCCCTGGCGGATGCAAACCAGGTTGCCAGCTGTCAGTCCAAGGGTGGAATCGTCATTAGCATCTTTGCCAAGGGTCGTGACGGCAAAGAGGTGGAAGACAATATGTATCAAATGGCACGCAATAAAGCAGTTGAAGTTGGTGCGGATACGGTCGTGAAAGGTGAATCGCCGGAATTTGGCAAGCGGACTTTTGACTTCTACAAATGCCGCCCCTGATCGCCACTTTCCTTTTGCATGACCGCAGCCCATAAGGGACGGTCGCCCCGTGTGCCATGCATGACTGCTATTCGGCCTTTGCGGTCATCGGGCAATAAACGCTGGCACGACCGCTTCAGGCCATACTGCAGCCAATTGGAGCCTCACTGAAACTCCTGCTGCCTGTATTATTATGCATATGCGGACAGAAGGTTTTGTGAGGTCACTGATGAATCAATTGGTTATCGAAAATTCGCACGCTTCACTAATTTCAATAATACGGATCGGTGTATCTGTCTAATAACTGTTAACTACTACGGAGTTTCTATGCCACCGACTGCGACACCGCTCTATCTTGATTGGCAGTTTTGGGCTGCCATAGTTGCTGGGCTCGCGCTTGTCTTGTCGCAACTCCCGCCGGTAGTTTTGTGGTTTCGTCCACGCCGCCTTGAGGTCGAGGTACACAGTCGGATTCAAGTAACGCACAAGGTCGGCAATCCGAACGTAGGTATGTTCGTCAGTGTCCGCAACACTGGCGGTCGAGAACTTCGCATTCGTTCACTAAAAATTGTTCTCACGCGCGACAACAGCCCGCTAGTAGCTCTTCCCGCACAGAATTACTTCGAGAGTCCTACCTCACAATCTTCTGTGCTCTTTGTGCCTTTCTCTTTGAAGCCCGGCGACACATGGGCACATGGAACAAACTTCCTCAACTTCTTCGACCGCGCAACCGAAAAACTCTACCGTGAATCCGAATCCAATCTCGGCGCAGACATACGCAAAAAACTCGATGCAAAAGCTGAGGGTGATTGTAATCCTGTTGTTGCTGAACCAGAGTTGGTCGAGCCATTCATGAAGCTGTTTGAGCGGTTGTTCATCTGGCAACCGGGAGAATATGTGGCAGAGCTAATTGTTGACGCTGAGCCGGGATCTGCGTCATTTAGTAGAAAGTACCGATTTACGCTCTATGAGTCAGACTCCGCTGAACTCCGCACACATGCCGATGATTACAAGATAGGCGGTGGTGTTTCTTACAGCATTGATAGGCATGTTGGCGTATTTGTACCACTCTCTCAACATGGTGGTTAACCCGTCAGTCGAGAGGGGCTGCGCAAAAGCGCGCAGCCCCGGGCATCACGATTGGCCAATAAGGAGCCTGCATGACATTCAATATCTTTGAGGGAGCGAGACGTATTGCTCTACTGATTGGGGGCATTGCCGTTGCAGGAACTTTGATCGCATTGGTCACATACGACCCGTATGTTTCGGTTCAATACTCGATTGCCCACCCAAACGGTGCATTTGTGCGAATGCAGCAGTCCTGCCCTTCGGATGCGGACCGACATTACTTCACATCAAAAACCAGCACGGGGGAGAGCGTGTCGGTCGACTTGTGCTTACTGGCAATGTCTTTTGGTAAAGACAACACTCGCTTGATCCCGTACAAAATCGATGAACACGGCATGATTTGGGGGGCCGCCAGCTATAGCAGCGAGGTTTCGGACTATGAGCGAAAACTAGAGGGCCGATTCCAACTGGCAGCCAGTGACGAAGAAACGCTGAAGAAAGAATTCTCGCAGCGCTACCGCGAGAATTGGATGTCAGGTCTTGGCTATTTGGTCGCGGGACTGGCCATTTTTGCTGGTGTTGTGTGGGCAATCGGCTGGATAGCAAGGGGTTTTCTCGGCATCCCACGAGGCATGGACAGGCGGCCAGAGTGAACTTCGTGCTGCCCAACCCAGCAAGTCAACCGAACCTGCGCGAAAAGCCGCGCAGGCCGGTTACTTCTACGTTGAAGGTCTGGTTTTGAGTGCAAACCGGAAGTAATTCAAATTCACCTGAAACGTCGGCTCAGGCCGATTTTGAGACGCTTCGTGCCGACGGTCCGACCGACTGCATCAGCCAATAGTAGACATTGTCTTCGGTGCATTCAAAAGCCAATGTGACGCTCTCTTAATCATTTCTGACCGAACAAATCATCCAGCGGGTTCTTCCCCGCCGCCGCACTTGCCGAGACTTTCTTCACCGTGAATTCCTCGTCGATGTTGTCGCGGTAGAAACTCCATGCCGCTCCTGAGCTGCTGAGCCTGCGCCAGAGGTCATCGCCCACGCCGCTGTATTGCAGCGTGTCACCGTTGTCGAGCTGCACTTGCAGGATGCGCAATCGCGCATCGTAGCCGATGGCGCGCAGTTTGCCGGAGTTGATCTTTTTCATTTCCATGATGAATGGCGGGTCGGTCTGGAGTCGTGTTCTGTCTTGTTCGTTAATGCATGACTGCTTTGACTTCGTTGTACGATGTGCCGTGCACACAAGTATAGCCGTACCACACTGCCGGGTAGCCCGGTATCTCCATCATCCGGCTAATGGGTCAGCATCGCAATAGTTTACAAATGAAGCGGAAGTCGCTTCGGCATGATTGTGGGTTCAATTATTGGTCACCTGTCGTCCATTCAGGGGGCAGTGACACCGATTGGAACAGGGTTGAAGGAATTTCTGCAAAGGTACAAAGTCCAATTCATACAGTTGGCTTGAGAGGTACCTTTTCCTGATCTACTTCGACTGGAGGCACATCATGTTTTCACCTGTCACTATCCCTTTTGGGGCGAAGATGCTTTTCAATACGGCCACGATCAAACCCGATGTGGCTTTCGAAGATGTTGAGCTGGCGCTGGCCGAGATGTGCAATGTGGTGAAGGACACTTACGGTGGCGACAAGGGCGGCTTCATCGCCGGCCAGGTTTATGAGTTCTCAGGTTTTGTTTCGGACGAAGGCTCATTGAGCGATTCGAGATCGGCGGAAAAGCACATTGCGATCGTGACCTACTGGAAGTCTTTCGAGGAGCATGAACGGTCGCACGCTGACAAGGCATTCAAGGATAAATTCGCGGCTTTGGCCAAGCTGTGTGTCGAGAGCAAGGAATTGGGTTACAACATGCTCTGGCAGGGGGCGCTGGAATAGGCTTTATGCTCAACTAAGAGGGGCAGCATGAGCAATAGTTTCCAGAGCTATCAGCGCCAAGAATTAAGGGGGCACGAAATGGTTTAACTTGAATGAAAACAGTCGCCCGACTCAGCTTCCCATTAGCCTGTGCCTCCACATGAAAAGACGGCATAATAAGCGCGTCAAATTTCAGCCATTAACAGACATCGACCATGAAGCCCTCTGAAGCACTCCACGCACATCGCGCCGCCATTCGCCGCGTGATCGAGCAAAGCAGAATGCGCAACCCGCGCGTGTTCGGCTCTGTGTTGCACGGAGTGGACTGCAACGACAGCGACTTCGACCTTCTGGTTGATCCGCTACACGGCGTTACTTTGCTCGATCTGGGGGCTGTTCAGTTCGAGTTGGAGCAAATGCTCGGCGTGTCGGTCGATGTGCTTACGCCCGGCGATCTGCCTGCCAAATTCCGTGAGCAGATACTCAAAGAGGCGACACTGGTATGAATTCCGGGTAGCCGTTGCGCCTCAACGACTATCTCGACCACAAGTTTGAAGCAATAAACCTTATCCGCAGCTATGTGGAATTGTGTTTGCGAACTAATGTGGTCTGCTGCCCGAATTTGAATTAAGGAAGGTCTGATTAAGTCGTCACACTGGCGAAGGCCGGTGTCCAGTTGATTAAAAGCACTGGATTCCGGCCCCCGTATCGCAGTACGGGGCAGGCTCCGCCGGAATGACGAGCTGAAAAATAAGCAGCGTCAACCCGCTGCACCCCAGAACCAAGCCCCATCATCCAAGGAGCCCCCCACATGAAATCATTCCTTCGCGAGAACCCCACCATCGCTTTTGGCCTGGGTTTGCCTTTGCTGCTTGTGGTTGTGTTTTTGCTGGTGTCGGGGATTCCCGCGCTGCTGGTCGATCCGCCGAAGTACGACGTGCTGTATGCGACGGAGTACTACAACTACCCCGGCAATGGCATGCAGATCTCGGTGGTGAACGGCAAGGTTCAGGTGTTCTATCAGGGCAATGCGCAGGGTTACCAGAAGCCGCGGGTGTGGCGTTACAGCCCTGTGACCGGCGGGGTGAAGGAGGTTTCCATCCTGCTGCCAGCGGGTCTTGCGCCACCCGGACCTGGGCTGATCACGCCCGCACAGACGGCGATCATCACACCGATCGATGTCCCCGATCTGGCCGGGCTGACGGTGGATTCTTCCAGCATCGCGCCGGATGGCTATGAATTCAGTGCGGGTGCGAATGGCTATTCGGGCGATGTGTTCACCGGGCTGTTCTATTCGTCGCGCTACCGCAACGAGGCGGTGCTGACCAAGCAGGGGCGCAGTTTCCGCCTGCCGAACGCGGGCAATGTGTATTACAGCAATAACACGCACTTCATCGGCTGGGTGGTGGCGCCATGATCTGGCTGTTGCTGCTGATCGTCATTATCGTGCTGGTGGGCGGCGGCATGTGGGGCTGGCCTTTGCTGGCTGGTATCCTCGGTGTGTCCAGCGTGTCGGACAAGCCCGGCGCGCTGAACAGCATCGCGCAGCTCATGCGCAAATACGACATCACGCCTGCCGAAGTGGAAGCGGCTTTTCATGCGCCTGTTTCTTCCGGCGCCGTGCCTGCGCCGCGCAGCCGGGGCGATATCGCCAAGACGCTGTTCACCTATCTCGGCGCGATCTTCATCCTCGCGGGCGTCGGCACTTATATCGGCACATTCTGGGAGAGCATGGGCAGTGTGATGCGGGTGTTCATGACGCTGGGCGTGGGCTACATATTGCTGGTCGTGCTGGTTTCCGCGCTGCGCGAGGACAAGTATCCGCGCCTCATCCTGCCGCTTGCGCTGGCCGCTGTGCTGATGATGACCGGCGGCTGGTTCGTGCTGATCCACGAAGTGTTCCCGCGCGGCGACAACTGGCGTCTCGCGGTGCTGGCGGTGTTCGGCGTGATGGCCCTGCACCAGGGCGCGCTGCTCGGCAGATTCCGCCTCACGGTACTGGCGTTCTGGACGCTGTTTTTCATCTACGGCTTCATGCAGGTGGGGCTGGATATGCTCGACGTGCCGTTCGCTTACATCGCGATCGTGTTGGGCGCTTCGCTGTTCGTGGTCGGCACCGCACTGGAGAAGACGCCATTCCGCGTGCTCACCGAGCCCGCTTTGCTGATCGGCACCATCTGGCTGAACAGCGGCCTGTTCGACCGCATCGCGGAAGCCACCACCGCCAGTTGGGCGGGGCTGGTCACCGGCGTGTGCGTGATGCTTGCTGCCTATGGCATGCACAAGGCGGAGGGCTATCCGCGCCTGTCGGGGCTGGGCTATTTCATCGGGTCGGTCATGGCCTATAGCGGGCTGTTCGACCTGGTGCATAACACATCCTTCGAGCTGGTCTACCTCGCGCTGTCCGCGTCCATGTTGTATGCCTGCGTGGCGCTGCAAAGCCGCGCGCTGCTGTTCACCACCGTCATCGCCATGCTCGGCTTCATCGGCTTCTACACCGCAAAGCATTTCGCCAATTCGCTGGGCTGGCCGATCACGCTGGTGCTGATGGGGGTTGCGTTTCTGGGGGTGGGGACGATCGCATTGCGGGTGAAGCGGCGGATTTGAGTAAGGGGAGGTGATTGAGATGACCGGAATTCAAAAATGCATCGTTGCACTGGCCGTATTGGTCCTGGCAGGGTGCGGCCCGAAGGCCGAACAATGGGTGGATGTCAAAGCGGCTGCCGAGAGACAGGCACAGGGCGAGTTGATATTGGATGTGCGTGAAGCCGATGACTACAAAGAGTTCCATATACCGACCAGCATGAACATGCCTTTTGGGCGCCTTTCGTCGCAGCTGGCGGAATTGGAGCCCTACAGGAACAAGACGATCATGGTGATCGACCATGCCGAACAACGGGCTCCCAGAGCACTGGAGCAGCTGCAAAAAGCCGGGTTCACCCGGGTGCTGGTCGTGAAAGGGGGGATGGCCGAATGGAAAGCAGCGGGACTCCCTATCGAAAAACTGGATATGAAGCAGCCGCCGCCGCAGTGAACTTTTCAGATACCCCGGAGACTCAATGATGCCGGATCGGTTTTTCAGTGTGAGGCCCGCGGCCTCATTTCACGGTGAATCGAAAGGAGAATGATCATGAGCACAGGCACTATCCGTCTGCATCGCGTACTCCGTGCAAAGCCGGAGCGCATCTATAAAGCCTTTCTGGACGCGGACGCCATGGCCAAGTGGCTGCCGCCTTATGGTTTTACCTGTCATGTCCATCAAATGGATGCGCGGGTCGGCGGCACGTTCAGGATGTCGTTCACCAACTTCACCACCGGCAACGGCCATTCGTTCGGCGGCGAGTATCTCGAACTCGTACCATCCGCAAAGATCTGTTATTCGGACAAATTCGACGACCCCAACCTGCCTGGTGTCATGAAGACCACGGTGACCCTGACGCAGGTGTCGTGCGGGACCGAGATCGCTATCGTGCAGGAAGGGCTGCCCGAAGTGATTCCGCTGGAGATGTGTTATCTCGGATGGCAGGAGTCGCTGGCGCAACTGGCGAAGCTGGTCGAGCCGGAGATCCCGGACTAAAGTGAAGGTGGTGGAGTAGAATCGTCGGCAGTGAATCACAGTCGTTCAATAACCGGGAGAGATCATCATGGGCAGCAAGGACAAGAAGAAAGAATCCAAGGGCAAGAAGCCGCAACCGAAGCCGGTACCGGCAGGGAAGTGACCGGGGCGTGTAGCCGGTCGCATCAGTTATCACTCATCGCCCGCAAGGGCGATGTTCTTTTCTGAATCAACGAAACAGGCTCACCATGGAATTGAGCGAACTCGGTCTGGATAGCCAGCTTGCGGAACAGGCCAGCCGGTTGTGCAAGGCTGGCTTGCGCCTGGCGCGGGTGACTGCGGTCGACCGTGGGCGCTATGTGGTGCGCGATGAGCGCGGCGAAGTGCCCGCCGAGACGACGGGCAAGTTCCTTTACCACGCCGAAACTTCGGTGGATATGCCTTGTGTGGGCGATTGGGTGTGCGTGCAGTATCACGATGCGGATACGTTTGCGAGCATCCATGATGTGGTGCCCAGACGGTCTTTCCTGCGGCGCAAGTCTCCCGGCAAGAACATCGATTTTCAGATGATCGCGGCGAACATCGACACGGCCTTTCTCGTGCAGTCGTGCCATTTCGATTTCAATGTGCGCAGGCTGGAGCGCTATCTGGTGATGGTCAACGAGGGGCATATAGCACCGGTGCTGCTGTTGACCAAGACAGACCTGGTGAGCGCGGATGAGCTGGCGCGCATGGTCGCCAGTATCCGCGCGGCGGGCATCACGGCCAGGATCATCACGCTCAGCAGCGAGACTGGCGAGGGCGTCGATGAGGTGAAGACGTTGGTGGTGCCGGGCAAGACCTGTTGCCTGCTCGGCTCATCGGGCGTGGGCAAGACGACGCTGATCAATCTGCTGCTCGGCAAGGGCGAACTGGAGACGCGCAGCGTCAGCGTTACGGGCGAGGGCAGACACACCACCACGCGCCGCCACCTGTTCATGCTCGACAACGGCGGGTTGATGATCGACATGCCGGGGATGCGTGAGCTGGGCATTTTGAGTGCCGACGAAGGACTGGACGACAGTTTCGCCGACATCACGGCGCTGGCAGGCCAATGCCGTTTCGCCGATTGCAGCCACAACAACGAACCTGGCTGCGCGATCCGCAAGGCCATCGACAGCGGCGAACTGAACCCGGCGCATTACCAGAGTTACCTGAAGCTCAAGGCCGAATCCGGTTTCAACGAGATGTCCTATGTGGACAAGCGGAAGAAGGACAAGGCGTTCGGGAAGATGGTGAAGTCGGTTTTGAAGCAGAAGCGGTAGTGGGATAATCCGAGACAACCCCTGTGAAAGAAAGGAGTGCCTCATGAGTACCAATGACGATACCTGCTGCCCCCGTTTCGATCCCGACCCCTGGGATGGCAAGACCCACACCTGGCAGGGTAAGCGCTTCGTGCAGGACCGCGTGACCAGCCTGTTCCACATCCCCCTCAACTACGGAGCAGTGATGAAGCGCGTGGATGTTGTTATCCGCGCCGCCGGAGCAGAACTGGAGGCGCCCATCATGCTGTCCGACGAGAATTCCCTGTGGGGAGCGGATGTGTTCGTCGAAGCCGGCAAGGATGTGCCCGGTGCCAGGATGGTCACCCTCTCCGGCACGTTCATGAGCAAGGTGTTCGAGGGCCCGTTCAGCAAGGTAGGGCATTGGGTGGAGGCGATGAAAGCGTGGTTGAGCAGCGAGGGAAAGTGCTTCAGCAAGCTGTATTTCTATTACACCACCTGCCCCAAGTGCGCGAAGAAGTACGGCAAGAACTATGTCGTGCTGCTGGCGCAGATCGGGTAACGAAATGAACAAACATATTTCCCCGGTCGATCTGCAGCAGGCGTACCGCCTGCCCTGCAGTGCGGGTGCCGCCCGTCATGCAGGAGTGGCAACGAGGCTGTGCGGGATAGGCAGAGTAGTACATGATTAAATCATTCTTGTTGATATTTTGGTTTGCTGCTTCTATTTGTTTTTCGACTGAGGGAATGGCTGCGCCAGAGGAGTTGGGTATGACGAATGGAAAGAGCGGGATGACTGCAGGACAGGGCGGACCAAAAATACTGGCGAGCCGCATTCCTCCTGTGCGGGTGAAGCCGGTTGAGATCGATGGGATCCGCTATGAGGCGGTGTGGGGAGTTCTCGGTCTTTTTCGGGCAACCGAGATCAATACGGGCAAGGTTCTATGGGAGCTTACCCTTTACCACTACCGATACAACGATGAACTTGAAACGGATGTTCAGGATGTGTTCGTCTCCGCCATGGCCAAAGAGAGTGACTCGTCGATCCTGGTCACGGATGAACGGGGTAGAGTCTATCGGGTTGATCTGGAGAGCAGGAAATCACGCATTGCAAAATGGCCGGTCGGTTTGAAGCCGGTTGCCGGGGAACCGCTGACTGTCGAGTTGGTGATCACGAACCGTACGGATCGGGTTGTCCAGTTCGATAAGCCCAGTATCGGATTCGGCGGACACCTCAGCAACAACCTGTTTCGCGTCAAGGCCGACGGGGTCGAGATTCCCTATGGGGGGATGATGGCAAAGAGATCGCCCCCGGATGATTTCCTGAAGCTGAAGCCCTTGGAGGAATTCCACGTTACGCTCGATCTGTCTGCTGATTACGATATTCCCCGGACGGCAAAGAAGATCGAAGTGCGCTTCGAGCATACCAATCATTTCTCGGTGGATGATTTCCAGCTCTATTCCCCGGTGCCCCTGGTCATCAGATAAGGTCTCGCCAGATGGATAGCCATATTTCCCCGGTCGATCTGCAAAAGGCGTACCGCCTCATCAACCACGGCCCGACGGTGCTGGTGTCGGCGCGGCATGCGGGCGTGGACAACGTGATGGCGGCGGCATGGGCGTGCGCGCTGGATTTCGCGCCGCCCAAGCTGACGGTGGTGCTGGACAAGAGTTCAAAGACGCGCGAACTGATCGAGCAGAGCGGCGCCTTCGTCATCCAGGTGCCCACGGTGGCGCAGTTGCAGCTCACGAACGCAGTCGGCACGCTCAGCCTTTCCGCCGAGCCTGACAAACTCAAAAAATCCGGTGTGGGGTTGTTCAGTATCGAGGGACACGATCTGCCGTTCGTCGCGGGTTGCTCGGCGTGGCTTGCCTGCAAGCTTATCCCCGAGATACACAACCAGCAGACCTACGACTTGTTCATCGGCGAAGTGGTCGGGGCGTGGGCGGATACGCGGGTGTTCAGCAACGGGCGCTGGCATTTCGAGGGTGCCGATCCCGAATGGCGCAGCCTGCACCACGTGGCAGGCGGGCACTTTTACGCCATCGGCGAGCCGTTGAAGGCTCAGGATTGAACCGTCACTTCCGCATCGTCATGAACGGCCGCACCGCTTCCTGCGTGCCGTAGTAATCCAGCTTCATCACATTGAGTAGAGATTTCCAGTATCCATCCACGACGAGGTAGGGGTACTGGTTGCGCGAGGCTTCGAATGCCTGCGCCAGGTATGCATGCGAAAGGTACGGGTACTTGTGGTGTACCTCGTGATAGTTGACGTGGCTCCACAGCCACTGCAGCCACCTCGGGGTCAGTACGACCCAGCCGCTGACTTGCTGGCGCGCTTGTATGCCGCTTTCCAGTTCTTCCTCGGATTCGTCTTTGTTCCTGGCACTACGCTCCACCGGCGGGATGCCATAGTGGTCGGCCAGCGCGCGCACGCTGAATACCAGGGGCAGTGCCAGCATGGTGGCACCCCAGGTGTAGAGCAAGGACACGCCGAGCGCGGGCAGCAACACGAGGTAGAACGACAGCGCGACGCCAACGAAGAAGAGGTCTTTGATCACCCGCACGAAGTCGCCGCTCGTCGCGATCTTAGCCAGCACTTGATACTGGGCGAACAGCGCGATGAAGGGGCCCAGCGTCACGGCGAACAGGAACGAGGTCTGGTGCATCGGGTTCTCCGGGTCGAGGCCGGGCTGGTGGGAATAGCGGTGATGCTCCATGTGGAATTGGCGGTTCGCCTCCAGCGGGATGAGCACGAACGCGGCCAGCAAGCCACCCCAGAGTTCGTTCCAGAAGCGGGAGCGGAACAGGACCCTGTGCACGGCCTCATGCGACAGCACGCCCATGCCGATCATGAGCATGGCATTCCAGACCGCTGCGGCGGCGATGAACGACCATTTGAGCCAGGGGTTCTCCAGGTTCACGGCGATCTGCTGGGTGACATGGAAGGTGCCCAGCAGCGCGAGTATCAGGAAACTGGATTTGAACAGGTTGGAAACGGACGGGATGATCTGCTCTTTCGGTTTCGGGATGGCGGTGTCCGGCCTGGCTGCGCTATTCATCTCGTTTTCTCGATGTCGTTGATGTCGCATATTCGATCATATTGTGGAATTATTGCATAAGGGGGCGGGGTAAGGATCGGTCAAAGATCCGAGTCGAATTGTTTGAGTCGAGAATATCCAGGGGGGGAGATGGCTTCGTTCAATGATCATGTCCAGTCGTCCAAGTCTGTGCGGCACATCGTTCACACATTGCTGATGGCGGCTTGTTGCGCCGCGCTGCCGGCGCAGGCGGCGGTGAAGGAGTACATCCGCGACTACAACTATCGCGGCAGCGAATTCGATACGGCGGAGACTTGCCGGGTCAATGCGATCGACGGGGTGAAGCGCGAGTTGCTGGAAGAGATCGGCCCCTACGTGGGCTCGGTGGTGAAGCTGAACCAGGATTCGCTGGGCAATTCCTACATGAGTCACGATGTGGTGAACATCACCGCCGGTATCGTGGCGATGAAGGTGCTGGATGAGCGGTGGAAGCAGCCGGATTATTTCATCAAGGCGGGGATGAAGGCCGATCCCGACGATGTGCTGACGAAGTTGAAGGCGCTGCGCGCCGATCTGGAGATGGAAAAGGCGCTGCGCGAATCGTACGAGGAGTTGCAGAACTCGCGCAATGAAGTGGCGAGGCTGAAGGCCCTACTCGCGCAACTGGTGCGCGAACGCGACAGCCAGGTTGCTACCAAGGTGCCTGCGCCCGCGGTTGCAGCAGTGCCGGCTGCACCCGCGGTCGAGCTCGTGGCCGCTCCGGTAGCGGAGCCGGTGCAAGTGGCCGTCGTCACGCCGACAAAGCCGGTGCAGCAGCCACCCGTTGCGGAGACCCCTGCGCCGCTGCCGCCTGTCGCGGCCCCGGCAGTGGCGGCTGTGCCCAGCGTCGACGTTCTGGCCGCGCAGTATGTGACGGCGGTGCGGGATGTGGAGGTCGGCGCTGCGTTCCAGCGCGCGATGTCGGCCCGGCTCAACGGCGATTTCGCTGCGCTGTCGCGCGAGATGAGCGCACTGGCCGAGAAGGGGTATCCCCAAGCGCAGTACCGCATGGGTTGGCTCTGCGAACGCGGCATCGGTGTGCCGCAGGATTATGCCAAGGCGCGCGAGTGGTATGTCAGGGCGATGGCGAGCGGCAACGTCGATGCCATCGCCCGGAAGGGCGTGCTGTATGAGCTCGGGTTGGGGGTGGAGAAGAGTTACGACAAGGCGGCCGAGTATTACCAGCGTGCCATCCGCGAGGATAGCGCTGCGGGTTATGCGCATATGGGCTATCTCTACGAGACCGGCAAGGGGGTAGCGCGCGACCGGGAGCGGGCGGCGGAACATTACCGGCTCGGCATGGAGAAGGGGAGTTATCTGGCCATGACGCGGCTGGGGTTCCTGTATCAGTCCGGGCGCGGTGTCTCCAGAGATGAGTACAAGGCGGTGGAGCTCTACCGGCAAGCGGTTGAACATGGGCAGCCGCTCGCCATGACGCGGCTGGGGCAGATGTACAACCTCGGCGAGGGCGGGGTGCCGGTCGATCATGCCAAGGCCATGGCATTGATCCGCGAATCGGTGCGCTACAAACTTCCGGCCGCTTTTGCCTATATGGGCTTCATGTATGAGAACGGCTGGGAGGTGGATCAGGATTATGGCGCGGCGCGGAAATTGTACGAGCAGGCGGCAGACCTGGACGCGCCGTTCGCCGAACTCAGGCTTGGCATCATGTACCGTGATGGACTTGGCGTGAGCCGGGATCGCCAGAAGGCGATGTACTGGCTGGAGCGGGCGGCCAGCAAGGGGGCGGACAAGGCCGCCATGATTCTGGAACGCATGAAGGGCGGGCGCTGAACGGTGCGCGGCACAGCAGCCGGCGGGGCGGCATCGCCATGATGGGTCGGTGACGGGGGCGGGACGAGCCACTGTTCGTTCTCGTTCTGAGGCATCATCGCGGTATGGAATTCACGATCGATATCCGGGAAAAGCACGGCCTGCGCACATTGCACTTCGATTCATGCTGGACGCAGGGTGCGATGCGCATCGGGCTGCCGTGGACGCTGGCGCTCGAATACACCCGGGTGATGATGGCGGCCCTGCTTTTGCGCGATGAGAGCCGTTTTCCGCGCAATGTCCTGCTGATCGGCCTCGGCGCCGGTTCCCTTGCCAAATTCCTCTACCGTCACTGCCCGTCGGCCCGGATCACCGCGGTGGAGATCGATGCGCGTGTGGTGGAGGTGGCGCGCCGGCATTTCGAGCTGCCGGATGATGTGCAACGTTTGCAGGTGGTGATCGGCGACGGTGCCGAATTCATGCGCACCACCGACCAGACCTACGACCTGATCATGATGGACGGTTTCAATGAACGCGCGCATCCCGGCGACCTGAATACGCTGCCGTTCTATCAGGCATGCCGGGCGCGGCTGGACGGGCAGGGTTTGCTGGCAGTGAATCTCATCGGCTTGAGTCCCGGCGTCAAGGGCGGTTTCGCGCACATCGAGGAAGCGTTCGATCATCGTGCAGTGATGTTCCCGCGCTGCGGAAGCGGCAACAGCATCGCTTTCGCGGCGACCGGGGACAAGGTGGATCTTGCGCTGGGCGAGTTGCAGGAGAGGGCGCGGGGGCTCGAGGCTCGTACCGGCCTGGCGTTGCTGCCGGTCATCCGCCAACTGGACGACGCGCCGGAGTGTGAGGGTGGGCGGCTTGGTTTCTAGTGGCCGGGGCGGCACCGCAATAATATTTTCAAGTGCCGGCCGATTGCCTCCTTTACAATTACGCCCTGTTTTCAGTTAACCCGGCACGACCGATCTGCAACACTTACCAAACAGGATCCTATCTTCATGAAAGCACCCATCCCTCTACGCAACGTCCCGCAATCCAACATCTTTCGCAAAGGCGATGTCTTTGTGTTGTTCGGCGAGCTGTTCGGTCGCGGCTATGCCAACGGCCTGATCAACGAGGCACGCAAGGCGGGCATGACGATCGTGGGCATCACCGTCGGCCGCCGTGACGAGAACAATGCGTTGCGTGCGCTGACGGACGAGGAATTGGCGGCTGCCGAAGCGAACCTGGGCGGTCGCATCATCAACGTGCCGCTGATGGCGGGTTTCGACCTGGATGCGCCTGCGGGCGAGCCGACGCCGACCGACATGCTGGGCGATATGACGCTCAAGAGCTGGCAGGATGACAAGCTCGATTTCAAACATATCGAAAAATGCCGCGAGGTTGGTGTGAAGCGCTTCAAGGATTCCGTGGCGCAGGTGATGGCCGAGCTGGACAAGATGATCCCGGACGGTGCCAACGCTTTCTTCGCGCACACCATGGCGGGCGGCATCCCCAAGGTGAAGGTGTTCCTGGCCATCGCCAACCGCATCTACAAGGGCCGCGGCGAGCGGTTCATGTCCTCCAGCGCCTTGCTAAACAGCGATCTGGGCAAGCTGATCCTGATGAATTTCGACGAGGTCACCGCGAACACATTCCAGCATCTCATCGAAGGCAGTGCGGCAATACGTGCGCGTCTGGAGAAGTCGGGGGGGCAGGTGCGCTACACGGCCTACGGTTATCACGGCACCGAGATACTCATCGACGACCAGTACCAGTGGCAGACCTACACCAGCTACACCCAGGGCAAGGCGAAGATGCGCCTGGAGCGTGTCGCCGAAGCGGCCTGGAAGCAGGGCGTCAAGGCCACGGTGTACAACTGCCCCGAGATCCGCACCAACTCTTCCGACATCTTCGTCGGCGTCGAGCTCTCGCTGTTCCCCTTGCTCAAGGCATTGAAGAAGGAGCAGGGCGGGGCTTGGGCGGAAGCGCAATGGCAGGCCTGCCGTGATGTGTTGCAGGAAGGGCAGACGCTGGAAGGCCTGTTGCAGAAGATCGACGACTACAATGCCAGCAATGTGATGAAAGGCTTCCGCGATTTTGCGGCATGGCCGATGCCGAACTCGGCGGAGCTGGCCGATATCATGATCGGCACGTCGGAAGAGATCACCAAGATGCATACGAGCCGCGATGCGCTCGTGACCGATGTGTTGAGTTCACTGGTGCTGGAAGGCACCGGGCCGTTGATGTTCCATGAGTCGTCGGCCCCCGCCGGCCCCGTGCTGTGGCTGAATCACGATGTGATCGCCAGGCAGCTCAACCAGATGCATCGCTGATCGCGACAGGTCAGGCCTTGATGTTCAGATCTTCGGTGTAGGGTTTGCTGGGGAACTGGAAGGAGATCGGGCCGTCCGGCTCGGCATGCAGAAACTGGTGGACGAAGGGATCTTGCGAGTTGCGCATCTCGTCCACGCTGCCTTGTGCGGCGACTACGCCGTTGTGGATGAAATACAGGTAATCGACGACCTCGAGCGAGGCCATCAGGTCGTAGGTCACCACGATGGAGGTGGTTCCCAGCGCACCGTTCAGCGTGCGTATCAGGTTGGCGATGGTCTTGAGCGAGATGGGGTCGAGTCCGGCGAAGGGTTCGTCGTAGATGATCAGCGGCGGGTCGGTGGCGATCGCGCGCGCCAGCGCCACGCGGCGTTCCATGCCGCCCGACAGCTCGCTCGGCATCAGGTCTCTGGCATTGCGCAATCCGACCGCGTTCAACTTCATCAGCACCAGGTCATGGATGACCTCTTCCGGCAGATCGGTGTTCTCGCGCAGCGGGAAGGCCAGGTTGTCGTAGACCGACAAGTCGGTGAACAGGCCGCTGACCTGGAACATCATGCCCATCTTCAGGCGCATCTTGTACAGCTCGATGTCGCTGAGCTTGTGTACGACCTGTCCCATGAACTTCACGCTGCCCCGCAAGGGATGCAACTGGCCGCCGAAGTGGCGCAGCAGGGTGGATTTGCCGCAGCCGCTGGGGCCCATGATGCCGACGATCTTGCCGCGCGGGATCGTGAGATAGATGCCCTTCAGCACCTTGAGCGGGCCGTAGGAGAAGTGCAGGTCGTTGACTTCGATGAGATTGTCCACAGTTCGATTCCTTGCCAGATTCGCTTTCCGCGATTCTCACATGATGCGGGGCGAAAATATACGGGTTTTGACATCCAGGCCGAGGTCGGCGTTGTTGGCTGGCGCGGGCTCGACAAGTCAGTGACTCGTTCCACCTGAGTGCGTTCCTCGACGGTCTGGCAGTTGCACATATACAATGGGCCGCTGAACGATATTTTGCGGATGTCCAGGACATATTTTCCGGAGGTGGTGAAATGAAAAGAACCGTTTTGATGCTGTCCCTCGCTGCGAGCCTGCTGGGCATCGCGCCGGTCGCCCATGCCGATCTGAACAGTTTCCTACAGAGCGTGAACAAGCAGGCCTTGTCCGACATCAGGAACTTCAACGACATGCTGAGCAGGCAGTTCGGCATTCCGGTGCCGGATGTCGATGCGATCGTCAGGCGCGTGCCCGATCCGGCAGATGCGTTCATGATCCTCCAACTGGGGGAGATGGCGCATGTGGCGCCGGCGTTGGTGCTGCAGAAATATGAGCGCAGCAAGGGCAAGGGCTGGGGCAATCTGGCCAGGGAACTGGGCATCAAGCCGGGCTCGCGCGAGTTCCATGCCTTGAAGCGCGGAGATCTGTCTTTTACCGGTGAACGCGGCGGTATGGCGATGGAGCGCAAGGGTGGCGGGCAGGGCAGTGGGCGTGAGCACGGCAACAGCAAGGGCAAGGGCCGCGACAAGGATTGAGCGCGCTCTGTCGACTGGCAGCTGCAGCGGTTGTATCCGTATGAATCTTTCAAACATTTGCAGGTAAACACACGATGAAGTTGCCGGTTCTGCCCTGGAACATCTCCCTTCCTGCTTTCCTGAGATCACATGGCAAGGCGCTGCGCGTGACCGCGCTGTTGTTGCTGCTGGCGCTGTCCGGTTACATCTTCTATCTCGACGTCACCATCCGCGAGGCTTTCGAGGGGCGCAAGTTCGCGTTGCCGGCGCGTGTCTACGGCCGCGCGCTGGAGGTGTATCCGGGCCTGAGGCTGACCCCCGCGCAATTCGTGGACGAACTGCGCACGGTCGGTTATCGAGAGAACCCGGAGCCGAACGAGGCGGGGACCTACAAGCACACCATGAACGGATTGGAGTTCTCGACCCGGGAATTCGTGTTCGGCGACGGCCCGCAGGCAGCGCAGCGTCTGCGCATCGAATTCGCCGAGGGCGCGGTGGCGCTGTTGCAGGAGCGCGGCACGACTGACACTGACTTGCCGCTGGTGCGCATCGAACCGCCGCTCATCGGCGGCATCTATCCCGGCCACAACGAGGACCGCGCGCTGTTGAAGCTCGACCAGGTTCCCAAGCCGCTGATCGATGCGCTGGTATCCATCGAGGACCGCAAGTTCTATTCGCACTGGGGCATAGACCCGCGCGGCATTGCGCGCGCGCTGTACAAGACCGTCACCGGGCAGCGCATCGAGGGCGGCAGCACGATCACCCAGCAACTGGTGAAGAACTTCTTCCTGACTTCCGAGCGCACGCTGACGCGCAAGGGCACCGAAGTGCTGATGGCCATGCTGCTGGAGCTGCACTACGGCAAGGACGAGATACTCGAGACCTATCTCAACGAGATATTCCTGGGGCAGGATGCCACGCGCGCCATCCACGGTTTCGGGCTGGCCAGCCATTTTTATTTCGACCGCCCGCTCGACCGGCTGGAGCTGCAGGAGATCGCGACACTGGTCGGCATGGTCAAAGGTCCGGCCGTGTATGACCCGCGCAAGAGCCCCGACCTGACGCTGCAGCGGCGCAACATCGTGTTGCAGGAGATGGTGCGGCTGAGCGCCATCACCCAGGCGCAGTTCGTCGAGGCGCGCCAGAAGCCGCTGGGCGTGATCCATCGCGCGCCCACCGGCACTTCGCCGTATCCGGCTTTTCTGCAGTATGTGCATCGCCAGTTGCAGCGCGACTATCGCGAGGAGGATCTGCGCAGCGAAGGCTTGCGCATCTTCACCACGCTGGACCCGCGTGTGCAGCGCCAGGCGGAGGAGGCGTTGACGCTGCGCCTCGCGGAGATCGAGAAGGCGCGCAGGATGCCCGCGAAGACGCTGGAGGGCGCGGTGGTGGTGAGCAGCACGCAGAACGGCGAGATACAGGCGCTGGTGGGCGGACGCGAGGCGCGTTATGCCGGATACAACCGCGCCATCGATGCGCAGCGCCCGATCGGTTCGCTGGCCAAGCCTATCGTGTTCCTGACTGCGCTGGAGGCCCCGGACCGCTATACGCTGATCACGCCGCTGGATGACAGCGCGCTGGTATTGCGCCAGGCCGGTACCAGCGACTGGAAGCCGCAGAACTACGATCACCAGTTCCACGGCCAGGTGCCGCTGCACACCGCGCTGGCTCATTCCTACAACGTGTCGACCGCGCGTCTCGGCATCGATCTCGGTGTCGACAACATCCTCGACAAGCTGCCTTTGTACGGCATCGAAAGGCGCCCGCCGTCTTATGCCTCGTCGCTGCTGGGCGCGTTCGAGCTTTCCCCCATCGAGGTGGCGCAGCTTTACCAGACCTTCGCCGACAACGGCTTCCGCACGCCTTTGCGCGCCATTCGCGAGATCGTGACTGCCGACGGCCAGCCGCTGCAGCGTTACCCGCTCAATGTCGAGCCGGTCGCTCCGGCGGCGCCGGTCTATCTGCTGACCTCGGCCTTGCAGGGCGTGGTGAGCGCGGGCACGGCCAAATCGCTGGGCAACTGGGTGCCCGCCGAAGTGAAGGTGGCTGGCAAGACCGGTACCACCGACGATCTGCGCGACAGCTGGTTCGCCGGATACACCGGTGATCGTGTGGCGGTGGTGTGGGTGGGACGCGACGACAACAAGCCTTCGGGATTGACCGGCGCATCGGGCGCGATGACCGTGTGGGGCGAGATGATGAAGAACATCCAGCCCGAACCGCTGGAGCCGGCGATGCCGGAGGATGTCGAACTGGTGAATGTCGATCCGGTGACCGGGCTGCGCTACATCGAGGAATGCAGGACCGGCGTGCCGATGCCGTTCATCAAGGGCTCTGCGCCGACCGAAGTCTCGGGATGCGCATTCGCATCCGCGGAAACGGGGCACGCCGGCGATGATCCGGCTGTTGGGGCTGAAGTGAAGCCGGAAGTGAAACCCGGGATAAAGCAGGAACCGGAGAAGAGCTGGTTGCAGAGGATATTCGATTGATGGATCGCACCGTTTTGTTTTTTGCCGCAGCATTGCTGCTGTTGCTGGCCGGATGTGCCAGTGCACCCAAACAGCCAACCGCAACGTCCGCGATGCCCGCAGATATCCCGCAGGCGGAGATGCCTGTGCTGTCCGGCGGCGTCATCGTGGAACCCGAGCCCGGACCGGCGATGTCCGGCAACAGGGCCGTGATCGCCCTGCTGGACCGGGCGCAGCTCGACAATGCGGCAGGGCAGCGCGAGGCGGCAGGTGCATCGCTTGAACGCGCACTGCGCATCGAGCCGCGCAATGCCTGGCTGTGGCATGAGCTGGCGCAATTGCGCCTGACCCAGGGGCAATATGCGCAGGCGATAACGCTCGCACGCAAATCGAACAGCTTCGCGGGCCGCGAACGCCGTGTGCAAGCCATGAACTGGAAGGTGATAGCCAATGCCCGTGTCGCACAGGGCGACTCCGCGGGCGCCGAACAGGCGTTCAAGACCGCGACGGAGCTTGAGCAGGCTGCGCAAACAGGGGCGATGCCGGCTTTCTGATCCAAACTTCAACGCGGGTTGTTCAGGCGGGTTGAAATGCATTGAAAGTACCGTGGGCGAACTGCTTAACAATTGAACGACAATGGGGCAAACTGCCCCCTGGTTCTGTATCCTTTGCGCGTTTGATTCGAATGGGGGCTGATATGAACAAGCTACTGGTCAATCTGATGTTGTGTCTGACGCTTGCCGTGCCTGCCGCGGCCATGGCCGGGCAGGCCGATTCCGATGCGGGGGATACGGCCGGCAAACAATCCCAATCGCTTCCGGCTGATAAGGCGGGAATCTATATCTATCGCAACAGCGGCTGGATGGGCAAGGCGCAAACCAAATCCGTCTGGTTCGATGGCCAGCTTCTGGGGGGCTTGCCCAATGAGTCGTTCTTTTTTCTGGAGATAGCACCCGGCGAGCACACCCTGTCGTCCCAGGCGGAGCCGGGACAGAACGATCTGCATTTCAGCGTGAAGGCAGGAAAGAGTTATTACTTCAATCAGGTGTTCTCGCGCAAGGTGCCCGTTGTGGGTGCGCTGATCGGCGCGTTTGTCAGCGTTGCAAAATTCGAGGCGGTCGGTGATGAAGACGGTCAGACGAATGTGTTGAGCTGCGAGCAGGTGCAGGTGAAGAATTTCTCGGTCACCGGCATAGTTCAACCGGACTGTGTCTCGGCGCTTGAATCCGATCCCGAGTTGAAGCCGATCAGCAAGAAGGTCGCGTTGAGCGGGAAAGAGGATAACTTGTTCAGTTTGTTGTCTCTCGATGAGCGCCCTGCCAAGAGCGAGCGCAAGGTGATCGCAAAATGGGGGAGCAAGCGCGAGCGTTGCTTCAATGCCAACCCGCCGCCGCGCGATAACTATCACCAGATCAGCGTCGATGCATTCAACCGCGGCCAGAAGCTGATACTGGAATTGAGCAAGGGCGAGATGACCTACGGCCAATTCGCCGAACGCCGCAAAGAGATCAAACAGACCAGTCTGACTGAAGCCCAGGCGCTGCAGAAGGATTGAGCCGATGGGCGTCTGCCTTGACTGTTCACAATAGACGGGTTTAAACCCGCATGGTGCATGCTAGTATTCCGGCGTGATCCGGAATCGGGAGAAGCGAGTTGGATAAGAAGGAAGAGATGCTGGCCATCAGCAGGCTGGTATTTGAATTGACCATCACCAGCAGCACGACTTCGGACATGGATGTGTTGCTGGAGCGGCTGTTCGAGATATTGAAGGACTACCCGGATATCCGGACCGAGCAACGCGGCGCGTTCCTTTTGCTCAATCCGCGCGGTCGTTACTTTCAAATCGCCCAATTCGGCATGGCGCCCGCCTGGGATACTCTGTTGAACTTCGACACCGCCGCATTCTCCTCCCCCGTTATTGCCGAATATTGTCTGGTGCAGGACATCGTGCAGGTGAACTCTGTCGACGAGCCTGCCAGTGCGCCCGAGCGCGTGCTGTTATTGCCGCTGCACATCGAAGATCAGGGAATCGGTTACGCAGTGATATTCGTTTCCCCGGCTTGCGAGCTGAGCGAGATCTTCCTGGATTTCTTCAACGATCTGGCGCGGGCCTTGTCCGGCCTGGTGCAGCGCACACTGTCCGGCGAGACTTTGCGCCTCCGCGAACTCGAACTGGAAGAGGCACGCGCCGATGCGATCCGCAGCCTTGGGGTCGCTTCGGAATACCGCGACAACGAGACCGGCTGGCACATCATGCGCATGACCAACTTCGCCCACGCCATCGCCAAGTGCATGGGCTTGCCGCAAGAGCAGAGCGAGCTGCTGTTCGTGGCCGCGCCCATGCACGACGTGGGCAAGATCGGCATCGCCGATGCGGTGTTGCTCAAACCGGGCAAGCTGACCGAGGAAGAGTTCGAGGTCATGAAGAAGCATACCGATATCGGTGTCACCATCCTGAAAGGGAACGATGCGCTGATCACGGCCGCGCGCGAGATCGCCGGTTCGCACCATGAGCACTGGGACGGCAAGGGTTATCCCGCCGGGCTGAAAGGGGACGCGATACCTCTGCTGGCCCGGATATGCTCGGTGGCCGATGTGTTCGATGCGCTGACATCGACGCGCCCGTACAAGGATCCGTGGTCGGTCCCGTCCGCTTACGATTGGGTCATGTCTGAGTCGGGCAAGTATTTCGATCCGACCGTGGTGCGGGCGTTCGACGAGGCGATGCCGGAGATATTGCGCATCCGCGAGCTCTATCGCGATGACATCATCGACCCCAAGCAGGTACTGACCCTGCCACCAGTCAAGCACCGCGAGGACGCCTGGCTACCCTGGGACGAGAAGTTGAGCATCGGCATCGATGTCATCGACGAGCATCACCGCTATCTGTTCGATTTGATCAACGACCTGTATGTCGTGGTCATCACCAAACGCGGCGCGCGTGATGTGGCAAGGTTGATCAAGTCGCTGGATGCCTATGCGAAGATCCATTTCCGCGCGGAGGAGCAGATGATGATCCATTACGGCTACGCGGGACTCGATCAGCAATTGCAGCAGCACCATGCGTTCGAGGAGAAGATCCAGGAATTCTACGAGGAGCTGCATGCCAATCCGCTGGTCGCGCAGTTCGATGTGCTCTCCTATTTGCGCGGCTGGCTCATCCACCATATCCGCGTCGAGGATGCGAAGTTGGTCGCTCTGGTGCGATGACTGCCTGCCGGTGAGCGGGCGGGCACGGTCTGACTGAGGGGGCCGCAGCCCCCATATTTTTCCGGCAAGGTGTGTTTTCCCGCTGCTGCGATTAGAATCACGCCATTATTTTTCGGGAGTGTCGTTCGATGACTCTGCTATTGAAGCAGTTGTTCGCGCTGGTGCGCTTGCTCAATTCCGACACAGGAACCAACCAGATCGCTGCGGGCGTCGCCTGCGGCCTGGTCCTCGGGTTCGCGCCGATGTTGTCATTGCAGGCCTTGCTGGTGTTTGTGTGCATGTTCCTGTTCCGTATCCAGATCGGCGCCGCGCTGACCTCGGCGTTCTTTTTCGCGCTGGTGGCGTGGGTGTTCGACCCGGTCTCGCATCGGGTCGGCTCGGCCATCCTCGAAACCGAAGCGCTACAGCCGCTGTTCACCACGCTGTACAACATGCCGCTGGTTCCGCTCACCCGCTTCTACAACAGCGTGGTGATGGGGGCAGGCGTGATCAGCGTCCTGCTGGCACTGCCGGTGTTCTTAGGCAGCAAACGCCTGATCGTGGCCTATCGCGTGAAGGTGGTGGCGCGCTTCAAGAGCAGTCCGTTCTGGAAGCTGTGGAGCGGCACGGCATTCTTCAAATGGTATGCGACCTATGACAAGCTCCATGGATAAGCCAGTGAAGCAGCAGGGGCCGATACGCTTCGAGGCCGTCATCCCGATGCTGATCGTGGTCGGCCTGATCGTGTTGTATTTCTCGCTGTTCTTCGATACGCACTTGCGGCGCGGCATCGAATACGCCGCCGGGCAGGCCAACGGCGCCGAGGTGAACATCGGTCGTTTGAACACCAGCGTGTTCGACGCGTCGCTGCTCATCGCCGATGTGCAGATGACCAATCCGGCACAGCCCGAACGCAACCGCCTGCAGGTCGGCGAGATACGCTTCCGCATGCTGTGGGATGCGCTGCTGCGCGGCAAGGTGATGATCGACGAGGCGGCCATCGAGGACGTGCAGATCGACACGCCGCGCCAGCGCGCCGGATATGTGCTGCCGCCGGAGCCGGAGCAGGAAGACGGCCCGAGCGCGACCAACAGGATGCTGGCGCAGATGAAGGAGGAATTTTCCGGCAACGTGGTCGGCGACCTGGCCGCCATTGCGGCCGGGACGAGTGCGTCGGAGCAGATCAAGGTGGCGGGCGAAGACCTGAAGAGCAGCGCCTACCTCGACGGGATACAGAAGTCGCTGGACGAGACCGAGCAGCAGTGGCGCGAGCGCATGGATGTCTTGCCCAAGGGCGAGGATTTCAAGGCGCTGCGCGACCGTCTGGCCAAGGTGCAGCTCAAGGATTTCAAGGATGCGGCGCAGGTGCAGGCTTCGGTAAAAGAGCTGCAATCCATCCGCGACGAGTTCGATGCCAAATCCAAACCGGTCGGCGAGGCAGGTACGAAGTTGACCGGGGACATGGGCGTCTTGCGCGGCTCGCTGGGCGATCTCGACCAGGTCGTGCGCGACGATGTGCGCGGCTTGCAGGCGCGCATGCATCTGCCGTCGCTGGATACCGCCACGCTGTCGCGCGCGCTGTTCGGCATGGATGTGCTGGGCCAGTTGCAGCAGGCGCGCGCTTACATGAACCAGGCGCGGCAATACATTCCCGCCAGGAGCGTGGAGAAGAAGGCCAAACCTGCGGCAAGCAAGAGCCGCAAGGGACGCGATTATGCCTTCGGCAAGCCCAAGGGTTACCCGGCCTTCTGGCTGCGGCGGGCGTTGCTCACATCGCGCCTGTCTGGCGAGCGCGGCCTCTCCGGCGAGATACTGGATGTGGCGACCGACCAGCAACTGGTCGGACGTCCGCTGGTCGCGACCCTCAAGGGCGACTTCCCGCAGCAGGGCGTCACCGGCGTCAAGGCCGAGCTGGTCATCGACCACCGCACGGCGGAACCCGTCGAACGCCTGAATCTGGAAGTGGGGCGCTATGCGGTGGCCGGTCGTTCGCTGGTGAACAGCGAGAACGTGACGCTGGGGTTCGCCAAGGCGGCAGCGTCGAGCGGTTTCGTTGCGGAACTGCGCGGCGAGAAAGTCGATATGCGCTTGTCCAACCGTTTCGACGATGCGGCGTTCGAGACCACGGCCAAGTCCGCCGTGGTGCGCGAGATGATGGCGGCCTCGGTCGCCGGGTTGAATACGGTGGGCCTGGATGCGCGCGTGAGCGGCAGTTGGAGCGACCTGGACTGGCGGTTGTCCACCAATCTGGCCGACGCGCTGGCGAAGGGCATGGGCCGTTACCTGCAAGCCAAGATGGACGAGGCGCGGAAACGCATCGAGAACCTGGTCAACGACAAGATAGGCGAACAGAAGCAACGGCTGCTTGCGCGGCAGGGCGAACTCGATGCGCGCTACAAATCCCAGCTGGCCGAGCGCAAAGCGCAGGTCGACAAGATGCGCGCCGAGCTGGACGGCGCGCGCAGCGAACTCGACAAGCGCAAGAACGCCGCAGTGGACGCCGAGAAGCAGAAGCTGAAACAGGAAGCGGGCAAATTGCTGGATAAATGGCGTAGATAATCGCGCGTGCCTCACAACCTTTCTCCCGTACTCATGCAGCAGCAACCGCGTCCGGTCTGGGCGCACTTCGCCACGCTGTGCGCCATCCCGCGCTCCTCGCTGCACGAGGCGGCGTTGCGTGAGCATCTGATCCGATGGGCGCAGACGCGCGGCATCGCGCACGTGGTGGATGACACTGGCAATCTCATTCTGAGGAAACCAGCCAGTCCCGGTTGCGAATCCGCCCCCGGTGTCATCCTGCAAGGCCATCTCGACATGGTGTGCCAGGCCAATGCCGGCACGGTGCACGACTTCGAGCGCGATGCGATCAACGCGCAGGTGCGCGACGGCTGGGTGGTGGCGGAGAACACGACGCTGGGCGCGGACAACGGCATCGGCGTGGCATTGGCGCTGGCCGCGCTGGAACAGCCAGGCTTGGTCCATCCGCCGCTGGAGGTGTTGCTTACCGTCAACGAGGAGTCTGGCATGGACGGTGCGCGCGGGCTGGTGGCCGGCACTTTGCGGGGCAAGACGCTGATCAATCTGGATACCGAGGAGTGGGGGCATTTCTATCTGGGCTGCGCGGGAGGTGTGGATGTGGAGGTGCGCCGCGAGTGCCTGCAGGAGCGTGTGCCGCGGGACTACGTCATCCTGCGTTTCGATGTCTCCGGCTTGCGCGGCGGTCACTCCGGCATCGACATCCATCTCGGGCGCGGCAATGCCATCAAGCTGCTGGCGGAGGCGCTGCGCGACCTGTTGGCGCATACCGATGTGCGCCTGATCGAGATGCGGGGCGGCTCGGCGCGCAACGCCATCCCGCGCGAAGCGTTCGCGGTATGTGCGCTGCCTGCGGCTGCGGTGCCAGGCATCGACGACTGGACGGAGCACAGGCTGGCGGCATGGCGGGAGAGATTCGCGGAAGATGATCCGAAGGTGGCGTTCCGCTACGAGATGGACGAGATGCCGCTCGGTGATGCGCTGCAACAGCCCGAGCGCGACCGCGTGCTGATCTTCCTCGATGTCTGCATGAACGGCGTCTCGCGCATGAGCGATGATTTCACCGGCGTGGTGGATACATCGGACAATCTCGGCGTGCTGGGTCTGGCGCGGGGCGTGTTCAAGGCGACCTTCAAGGTGCGTTCGCTGCACGACGACCGTGCCGATGCGCTGGCCGACAAGCTGGTCACGCATGCGCAAGGCTACGAGTTGAGCGCACACAAGGACGGCGCCTATCCGGGCTGGACGCCGAACCCTTCGTCGTCACTGCTTGAACTGTGTCAGCAGGTCTATACCAGGGAGTTTGGATCGTCAGCGCACTTGCAGGTCATCCACGCCGGGCTGGAGTGCGGCCTGCTCGCGGCCAGTCATCCGCATCTGGACATGATCTCCTTTGGGCCCGACATCCGTGGCGCGCATGCGCCGGGTGAGAAGGTGGAGATCGGGTCCGTCGCGCGTTGTTGGCAGTTGCTGAAGGCTGTGTTGCAGGCGCTGGCGAAACAGCAGCCGTGATCCGACTCGATAAAGCATTGCTTGCCTGGGGGACGCCTGATTTTGAGGCGGTCCTCAAACAGGAGATCGCGCGAAAGGGGGCGGATATGCTGCCCCTGCAGCAGGGCTTGTCGCACAGCAATCATGTGTCGGATGCACCGGTCACTGTGGTGATAAAAGAGGTCGTCGAGCTGGATGGAACCATTCGCGTAAGGGCGGGGATACTTTATCAGGGCATCATCAGCGGTTGCAGCTGCGCCGATGACCCGACTCCCGACAGCGAGATCAATGAGAATTGCGAAGTTCTGCTGGATATCGACAGGTCGACTGCCGCAACTGCGGTTGCGCTCATTACCGACACATCGGATTGAGCCGGCTGATGCGTTCGGGAACGAACCGACAGCCGGAAGGGATAGAGCGCACCTATCTGCACAACTACATCTATAAGCGCATGGCGGAAAGCTGATCCCGCTCTGATAGACACGTCATGCCGCGCGCAACGATGCTGTTGCCCGCGCCTTCCGATACAGGACTGCCCGATTCATTCTGTTACCTTCCTCAAGCAGATACTTCTGCAAAAGAGTGTGTCTTTTATCGACTTGGCAAGGGCATATTGTTGAAATCGAGTCGCGATAGTCGGAAAATGAAAAGAAAAAATGGCTGGGCAGGAGAGCAGTGAATTCGACTCTGACTTGGTTCGAGTCTTGACTGCATTGGGAGTACCTGTATGAAGCTTCTGCCGCTCCTGTCCAAACACCGCGAAACCTATATCAGGTTCACCACGTTTGGCCTCGGCTTGGTGCTGACCTTTGCCACGTTGCAGTTATTCCTGTTGCTGCCGCAGATGTCACCGAGGTACTTCGTCATTCCCACCCTGCTGGGGCTGTTGATCGGGGGGATGCTCTCGACACTGGTCGCCATGCGCAAGGAGATCAATGACAGACAGCAGGTCATTCATGCCGTCGCTGATCTGGCGCAGGAGTTCATCTATCTGCGGCGGGTGGACGGTAGTTACGAATATGTCTCTCCCTCCTGTCAAAAGGTCACCGGCTACCAGCAGGAGGACTTTTATTCCAGGCCGAATTTCATGACCGAGTTGATCCATACCGATGACCGGCCGACTTGGAACAAACATGTGCACCAGATGCATACGAATGGACAGGCCGAGACGCTGCTGGTCCGTATCAACACGCGCGAGGGTGATGTGCGCTGGATCGAACATCTGTGCGGGGATGTGCGCGACGATAAGGGCAAGATCCTCGGCGTGCGCTCGATCAACATGGACGTGACGGAACGCATCCAGAGGGAGCAGGAGCTCTGGATCGCCGCCAGTACTTTTGAGACGCACGAGGGCATCATCATCACCGATGCGAACGCGCATATCCTTCGGGTCAACCGGGCTTTTTGCGAGATTACGGGTTACTCCTCGGATGAGGTGATCGGGTATACCCCGTCCATCCTGAAGTCGGGGAGGCACGATGCAAGTTTCTACGAAGATATGTGGAAGACCTTGCATGCCGAAGGGCGGTGGGACGGGGAGTTGTGGGATAGGCGCAAGAACGGGGAGGTCTACCCGAAGAATCTGACGATCACCGCAGTGAAGGATGCAACCGGCAGAGTCACCAATTATGTCGGGATGTTCACTGACATCACTGTTCGCAAGCAGGCGGAAGACGAGATCTATCGCCTGGCCTACTATGACCCGCTCACACGCATGCCCAACCGGCGCCTATTGATGGATCGACTGCATCAAGCCATGGCGGCAAGCGAGCGTAACGGCAGTTATGGGGCGGTGCTGTTCATCGATATGGATAACTTCAAGGACCTGAATGACACCCGGGGACATGACATGGGCGACAAGTTGCTGGTCGAGGTGGCAGCCCGGCTGGTGACATGCGTGCGTTCGGAAGATACGGTAGCCAGGCTGGGTGGAGACGAGTTTGTCGTCATGCTGGCGAACATCGGCGACGATGAGGCATTTGTGTTCAAGCGGGCCGAGGCTGTGGCGACCAAGGTGCTGACTACATTGAACCAGCCATATCAGATTGGCAGCTATGAATATCTGGGTACCGCGAGTATCGGTGTCACCTTGTTCAAGGGCCTGTCAACCAGTGTGGAGGATCTGCTCAAGCATTCCGATGTCGCGCTTTATCAGGCCAAGAACAGCGGCCGTGCGACTTTGTGTTTGTTCGATCCCTCCATGCAACAGGCTTTGGAAGAGCGCTCTGCGATGAAGGAAGACCTGCGCATGGCCTTGCTCGGGAATCAATTCTGTCTGTACTTTCAGGCACAAGTGGATGCCGGTGGAGGATGCACCGGGGCGGAGGTGTTGTTGCGCTGGCTGCACCCGCAGCGCGGTTTGATTTCCCCGGCCGACTTCATCCCGTTTGCCGAGGAATCGGGCATGATCGTCGCGATCGATCTTTGGGTGCTGGAAAAGGCATGCGAGCAGCTGGCAGAGTGGAGTTCGCATAAAGTGAATGGCGATGTGGTTCTTGCCGTCAACATCTCTGCTCCTTCCTTCATGCGTCCCGATTTTGTGGCGGATGTGCTGGCTATCGTCAACGCGAAAGGGATAACCCCCAGTCTGCTCAAGCTCGAACTGACCGAGACGTCGCTGATCCGTGGGATCGACGATACGATCGCCAAGATGGACCGGCTTATCTCTGCCGGCATCAGTTTTTCGCTTGACGATTTCGGTACCGGATACTCTTCACTTTCATATCTGCGCCGGCTGCCTATCGATCTGCTCAAGATCGACAGGGAGTTCGTGCGTCACCTCACCGGCGAATCAAATGAGGTCGTGATCGTTCGTACCATTGTCGGTATGGCGCAGAACCTGGGTTTGCGGGTGATAGCCGAGGGGGTGGAGACACAGGAGCAGTTCGAAATCCTCAATTCTTTCGGATGTCCCGGTTATCAGGGTTATCTGTTCGCGCGACCATTGCCTGTCGAGGGCTTTGAGAGCTGGTTGGAGAATCACTGAGAAAGGCTGCTACGCTTCCCGGCATGATAAATACGGTTCGACCGCCAGTCTTTCGCCTGATGCATAAGGGATTCGCGACATGTCCCAGTCCTGTCCATGCAGGTTATTGCTATTCAGCGGTGCCCAAAGCGTCTGTTTCTTGTGCTTTCGGCTTGCGGTTCTGCAGCCCGGATCCATAGCTGTCGAAAATTCCCGCATTCTGGGATGAACTCCTGTTCTGTTTCCGGATAGAATCGCCTAACCGAAAACCTCAAGGACGTTCGCATGAATCTGGCCGAGTTGTTCCGTCACGAATCCGACCTGCTCATACTCTCCGCCGGGCAGACTTTGTTCAAGGAAGGCGAACACGGTGACCTGATGTATGTGCTGATGTCGGGCATTGCCGAGATCAGTATCAAAGGCCGGGTGGTCGAGTTTCCGGAGACAGGTGCCATCGTGGGTGAGATGGCGATGATAGACGATGGTGCGCGCTCCGCGACGGTGGCAGCGAAGACCGAATGCAAGTTTCTGCCCATCGACCGCAAGCGCTTCAATTTCCTGGTGCAGCAGACGCCCAACTTTGCTCTGCATGTCATGCGCGTGACCGCGGATCGTCTGCGCAGAACGGACCGGATGCTATGAGCAAGGCAATACCATCCGGCCCGCGCGAGATCGTCACCCCATTCCGTTCCATCCCGTTGACCGTCCCCGAGGGGATGAAGCACAACGAGTTCTTCAACAGCACGGAGAACCTCAGCGATCTGGTGAACAACAACGGCCTGCTGATCAACTCGGAAGACCTGTTGCTGTACCGCAAGGCGTTGGGACACAGCAACGAGTTCGACTGTTCCATCATCTACAACACGTCCAAGTCCATCCTCAATCCGCTCGGTCGCCCGGTGCGGCGCACGCAGGTGGCGGAGGATGTGAAGCATGTGTGGAGCCGCATGAACCAGATCATCATCGACTACATGCTGGAACAATATCCCGACCCGGACGAGGCGCTGATCCTGGCGGGAGAGGCGAGTCTGGATGCGACCTGGCCGCTGACTTCGCCCGGCGTACCGAGCATCCGCATGCTGCACAACCACTTCATCGTATTCCCCAAGGCGACTTTGCGCGAGGCGAAGCTGGCCGATGCGGGCAATCCCAACCTGACCGACGGCGGACAGCACAGCCTGTTCCAGGCTTACATGCATGACGTGTATCGCGAGTTCTTCGACAGGGCGCTGGACCTGAAGATACTCAAGCCGGCGAGCGAGGCGGATGCCCGCATCGAACTGACCGGTTATCCGCAGGGGTTGCCGAGCTGGGAGATACAGGGCGGGGCGGACGCGCTCAAGGATGTGAACTTCTGGAAGGAATACGATGAGGTGCTGAAAGGTTTCATCGATTTCTACCGCACCTTCTTTTCGCAGGTCTCCACGCGCAACGCGCCCATATTGCCGGATGTGTATTTTCCCGAGCAGGTGGAGAGCGTGCTGCTGTTCAACAACGACTTCATGAAGACGGCGAAGAAGGTACGCGACCATTGCATCGTGGATGCGAAGTATGCCAATGCCATTCGCTGGCAGCCCGCGTTCAAACAGCTGATCTACCGCAACGATGCGGGCAAGCTGATCGTGACCATCAGCCAGAATTCCATCGGCAATGCGATCACCGAGCTGCTCGGTGTGGTGGTGAACCGTGCGCCGGATGCGGAGGCCTATTCCGCGCAGGAGCCGGCGCTGATCGCACGTCTGCTCGAGGTGCGCCGCCGCCTGATCGAGGCCGATCTGGGCGAGGGCATCGCCACGGCGTACTGGCCGAAGGAGTAGCAACGGCAGGCCTTTCCCTTCCCGGCAGAAAGCGGGGATCAGTCATGGAGGTTGGTTGAGATGAATTCGGAAGACCGCTTGGCCCAGATCGAAGCTCGCCTGACGGCAATAGAGCGTTTCATCAGACTGACGGCGCCGCAGCCGTCGTCTCCCGCCCCGGCGCAGACATCGGCCCCCGCTTCGCCCGCCCCCAGGATCGAACCGGTTCCGCCATCTGCATTCTCAAAACCCATCATTGCCGGCGCATCCAGGCGTCCGGATACTTCCATTCCGGTCACCAACATCCTAGGCTGGGCCGGTGCCTCGGCGCTGGTGCTGGCGTCGATCTATCTGGTGGTGCTGGCCGTCGATGCGGGCTGGCTGACGCCGGTGCGCCAGGTGTTGCTGGCCATGCTGGGCGGTTTCGCCTTGATCGGCATCGGCCTGATGCTGCGCAGCCGCGACATGCACTACGCCAGCCTGCTACCGGCGGCGGGCATCGTGATCCTGTTCATGGCCATGTACGGCGCGCACAACTACTATCACCTCATCGACACGACTTTTGCGACGAGCGGGATCATCGCGGTCTGCCTCGTCTCGCTGTGGCTGAACCGCCTGTTCCTGAGCGAGTTGTATGCGCTGTTCGCGGTGGCGGGCTCCTACACTGCGCCGGTCTTTCTGGGCGACGCGGGTTATTCCATCGCCGACCTCATCGTCTATTTCGCCTGTTGGAGCGTGGTGTTCTCGGTCTTCTCGATCTGGGTGGAGAAGCGCAACGTCTACATTCTGGCAATGTATCTGGCGCTGGTGATCTTCGACGTGAAATGGCATGACACCATGCCGGACGCATGGCTGGAAGCGCTGGTGTTCCAGACCGTGCATTTCCTGATCTTCGTCGCGGCCGCCTCGGTGTTCAGCGCGCGCATCGCGCCGATGTCGCAGGAGGTCGCCATCAGGCACATCCCGGCGCTGGTGCTGTTCTACTTCGTCCAGTACCACATCCTGAACAAATACGTCCCCGAGTTGGCACCCTGGGTGGCGATCGCCAGTGCGGCGATCCTGCTGGCGAGTTATTTCGTGGTATCCCGTGTGCGTGCCGCCGAGTTGGAAGGCGGCAGGATGCTGCTGAGTGCCTATGTCGCGCTGGTGCTGGTGCATGCAGGCTACATCGAGTCGGTGCCCGCGCAATGGGCACCCTGGGTCGGCTTGCTGCTGGTTCCGCTGATCGGGGTGTACGCGGCACTGCGCGGCGACATGAAAGCGCCCGGCATGCCGTTGTGGGGCGCTGTCGGGTTGATCTTCTTCGCCAACTATCTGCGCCTGTTCACCGGACACACGCTGATGTCTGACGCGAACACAGTGCCGGCCCATGACCTGCTGGGACTTTGCTATGCGGCAGAGCTGTATCTGGCCTGGTATTTCCTGCGCAAAGCATCGGCGCTGCGCGATGTCGGCATGATCGCCCTGTATGCCGGACACCTCTCCATCATGGTATGGGCGATACAGATGTTCGATAGCCGCCTGGTCGTCTCGCTGGTCTGGGGTGCGCTGGCGCTGGGTTGCCTGCTCCTGTCGCTGCAACGACGCGACAAGATGCTGGGGCAGTCCTCGTTGCTGATCTTCGCAGCCTCGGTGTTCAAGGTGTTCCTGTACGACATCGCCATGGCCGCGCCGCTCGTTCGCATCGCCAGCTTGCTGGTGCTGGGAGTCAGCTTGTATCTTGGCGGCTGGTTGTACAAGAAGGTGAACAGTCTGGAAGGGGAGTAGTCGTCTGGAGAATGTCGGCGACCGCATGAGCCATCCCATCTGTGACGTTATTCCGCTTCAACGTCCCTGAGTTTGCGGTACAGGGTGCGTTCGCTGATTCCCAACCGCGCGGCCAGCGTCTTTCTGTCGCCCTGGAAGCTTGCGGCGGCCCACTCGAGGTAACGTTTTTCCAGGTTGGCCAGCGGCGCTATCTCTCCGGTCGGATTTGCCGCGGGGATGTCAGGTTGTCCGCTCTTCATGGTGCCCAGATAGAAGTGGTGCGGCTGGATGGTGTTGCCGTCCACCATGATCAGGGCGCGCTCCAGCACGTTGCGCAGCTCGCGCACATTACCGGGGAAGTCGTGTTGCATCAGCGTGGATAAAGCCTCTTCGCTGAGCGTGATCCTGCGCACCGGCTCAAGACGGGCCAACAGGGTGTTTACCAGCATCGGCAGGTCTTCCATGCGCTCCCGCAGCGGCGGCAGCTGGATGGGGAAGACGTTGATGCGGAAATACAAGTCCTGGCGGAACGTTCCTTCCCTCACCATTTCGGCAAGGTCGCGGTGCGTGGCGGCGACCAGACGGAAGTCGGCGCTGAGCGGTTCCAGGCCGCCGATGCGACGGTAGGTGCCTGCTTCCATCAGGCGCAACAGCTTCACTTGCAGCGATAGCGGGATGTCGCCGACTTCGTCCAGAAACAGAGTGCCGCCGCGCACGGCTTCCACCAGGCCGATCTTGCTGCCGACGGCGCCGGTGAAGGCGCCTTTCTCGTGGCCGAACATCTCGCTCTCGAACAGCGTCTCGGTCAGTCCGGAACATTCCAGCGCCACAAAGGGGGCGGAGGCGCGCGGGCTCATGTCGTGGATGGCATGTGCGACCAGTTCCTTGCCGGTGCCCGACTCTCCCAGCAACAGTACCGAGCTCTCATGCGAGGCGACACGCTTGGCCAGTTCCAGCATGCGGTTGAAAGGCCGCGAGTATCCCACCAGCTCCCGCTCGCGGGCGCCATCACGCGCCCGTAGCAGTGTGTGCATGGTCTCCATGTAGTAGGTCGTGTTCCCTGTTTCGTTCTTCACCGGCACCATCTCCACTTCCACATGGTCCCTGCCCGCCGAGGTGTGATGCACATGCAGCACACGGCTGGGTTCGCCGCTTTCCATGGAAGCGCGCAGGGGGCAGGTCTCTCCGGCCTGGTCGCAGGGTTTGTCGTAGTGGTGGGAGAGCGCATAGCAGTATTGCCCTTCGATCTTGCCCTGGTGGCCGAACTCCCGGCGGTAAGCGGTATTGGCCGCGAGGATGCGGTACTGCTGGTCGAGCAGGATCTTGGGGTCGGGGAAGCTGTCCAGCAAGTTGAGCAGATCGGCCGGTACTTTGGATTGCATGGCTTGGATGTGAATAGTGGCAGGAATGGCAGCGATGTTATGCCATTAATGGCGGTACAATCAACTCATTTTGTTCCGTTTATATTGGACTGAATACGTATCGCAATGATATGAAGCGTTTTTTTAATTCCTGTATCGACTGGCACAGTGATTGCTAAATAAACTGGGCCTAACAGCCGGTTAGCTGTAGTGCCGGTTGGGCTCCTCTCTGATTGGATACTCCCTCCTTTCAGCCTAGTCCTGTGGCGCTATGCGTCACAGGTTTTTTTTTGGGAGACCATAAGTTTTCAACTATGCCGGAGATTGGGGCGCAGTGTGAAACGGATCAACGAATTGGAGATAAAAATGGCATTGATGATCACCGAGGAATGTATCAACTGCGATGTGTGCGAGCCGGAATGCCCGAATGGCGCTCTTTCGGCAAGTGAGGACATCTACGTCATCGACCCCGCTCAATGCACCGAATGTGTGGGGCATTTCGACACGCCGCAATGCATCGAAGTGTGTCCGGTGGAATGCATCGTGCAGGATCCCAAACATGTGGAAAGCAAGGATGAGCTGCATGCCAAGTTCGAGAAGCTGCTGGCCGTGAACGCTTAACCAACCATCAGGAGCGAGACATGAAGATCGCCGTGACGAGTCAGAATTTCAAGCGGGTGACCGGACATGCCGGCAAGAGTCGCCGCTTCATCATCTATGACCTCGGCACGGCTTGCGACACGCCGAAAGTGGTGTGGCTCGATCTGCCCATGGATATGACCTTCCATGAGTTCTCCGGCGGGCCGCACCCGCTGGACGATGTGGATGTGATACTCACGGCCAGCGCGGGACCGGGGCTGGTTGATAAACTGGCCAGACGCGGCGTGCAACTGGTCACCTGCGGCGAAAGCGAACCGCGCAAGGCGGTGCGCGACTTCCTCATGGGTGAGGTCAAACAGTCCAATCCACATGCCCATCTGGAACAGGAACGCCACGCATACGCATAGTTTCAGTCGCGTGGGTGGCCGCATCCCTTGCCGTTTACTTCCGGCTTTCCGAACCTCTCAATAACGTCCGTTCCACCTGCACGCTGGTATTGCCATCGCTCAACCATACCTGGCCATCCTGGATGGTGCACTGCAAATCCATCGTGCGCTGCGCCAGTTTGGCGAGTTCCTTGGTGCTTTCCTGTGGCAGGTTGATGATGGTGAGGTTCTGCTGCCGCTCGAACTGCGCGCTGTTCTGCGCGAACCACATGTCGGCGACACGCCCGCCATAGCAATACACCACCACTTGTCCGGCACGACCGCACGCTTTGCGGTGTTGGTACGCGTTGAATATTACCCAGAAAACCTAGCCTCTGCGCGCTGAAAATTACCCAGGTGATTAACCTCCTCCATTCCGATTTTCGGAATGGAGAAACCAAGGAGATGATCACCATGAAATTACTGGGTAAAGTA
>JACQYW010000008.1 GCA_016208015.1 Nitrosomonadales bacterium
TTACTTTACCCAGTAATTTCATGGTGATCATCTCCTTGGTTTCTCCATTCCGAAAATCGGAATGGAGGAGGTTAATCACCTGGGTAATTTTCAGCGCGCAGAGGCTAGGTTTTCTGGGTAATATTCAACGCGTACCAACAGTTTGGTCTACAGACCGAATACGAATCGAACTGGATCGGCCGTTTTCAGGCGATCAAATCCAGGATCGAGACCATCAACCTGAACCCCTCACTTTCCTACCAAGTGAATGACAGCGTCAGCCTGGGTGTGGGATTGAACTATCAGCACATCTCGGGCGAGCTGACCAGCGCGGTGAACTATAGTGCAGCTGCGGCTCAGGCGGCGGCGGACCCTCTTACTCCTCCCGCTTTTGTACCTGCCTTAACTGCACTAGCTGGGGCACAATCAGAAGGCGTCAGCTCCATCAGCGGCAGCGATTCTGCCTGGGGTTACAACTTCGGTGTGATGTTCAACGCTTCGCCAGACACGCGTGTCGGCATGTCCTATCGCTCCAAGATCAAATACACCCTGAAAGGCACCATCACCTTCACCGATGTGCCTGTATTGCTGTCTGCCAGCCCCTTGCTGGCCAATGGCGACGTGGTCCTGCCCATCACCATGCCCGACGCATTCTCGCTCAGCGGTTTCCATAAACTGAACGACAAGTGGGACCTGATGGCCGATGCGACTCGGACCGGTTGGAGTGTCTTGCAGCAGATGAAGATCGACCGCACCAACGGCAGCAATGTGCAGACCGTGCAGGAGAACTGGAAGAACACCTGGCGTTTCGCCCTTGGTGCGACCCACCACTACAGCGATCAGTGGCTGGCTCGTGTCGGCGTCGCCTATGACCAGACGCCGGTTCCCGACGCTTACCGCACTGCGCGCATCCCAGACAGCGACCGTACCTGGTTGACTATTGGCGGCCAGTACAAGCCGTCGCCGTCCGGCACCATCGATTTCGGTTATGCGCACCTGTTCATGAAAGATGTCACCATCGCCGACAACCAGGCCGCAGCGGGCAGGGGAAATCTGGTGGGTACGTACAGCAGCAGCGTGAACATCCTGAGTGTGCAGTACGCGTACAACTTTTAGTCGCCTGATATGAGCGGCGGGAATCTTCCTGCCGCTTTGCTGGTTTAATGTTCGGGGGTGTCGCGATGAGCAATCATCTGAAGATTCGCAAGGTCGCCGTGCTCGGTGCCGGCGTCATGGGCGCGCAGATCGCCGCGCATCTGGTCAATGCCAATGTCGAGACGCTGCTGTTCGAGCTGCCCGCCAAAGAGGGCGATCCCAACGGCAACGTCAACAAGGCGCTGGACGGCCTTAAGAAGCTTGACCCCGCGCCCATCTCGTCCCCGGCGCGCGTGAGCTACATCGAGGCGGCCAACTACGAACAGCACCTGGAGAAGCTGCGCGAGTGCGACCTCATCATCGAGGCCATCGCCGAGCGCATCGACTGGAAGTCCGACCTGTACCGCAAGGTCGCGCCGTTCGTGAACGCCAACGCCATCTTCGCCACCAACACCTCCGGCCTTTCCATCAACACCCTGGCCGCAGCGTTCCCCGAGAACCTGCGCCACCGCTTCTGCGGCATCCACTTCTTCAACCCGCCGCGCTACATGCACCTGGTCGAGCTGATCCCGTGCAAGGGCACCGAGTTGCCGCTGCTGGATGAACTGGAGACATTCCTCGTCTCCACGCTGGGCAAGGGCGTGGTGCGCGCCAAGGACACCCCCAACTTCATCGCCAACCGCATCGGCGTGTTCTCCATGCTCGCCACCAAACACCACGCGACCGCCTTCAATCTCGGCTTCGACATGGTGGATGCGCTCACCGGCCGCTATCTCGGCCGTCCCAAGAGCGCCACCTTCCGCACGCTGGATGTGGTCGGTCTGGATGTGTTCGCGCATGTGGTCAACACCATGCGCGAGAACCTGAGCGAAGACCCGTGGCACAAACATTTCGAACTGCCGGCCTGGTTCAACTACCTCGTTGACCAGGGTTCGCTCGGACAAAAGACCAAGCGCGGCATCTACCAGAAGATCGGCAAAGAGATCCACGTGCTGGACCTGCACACGCGCGAATACAAACTCTCCGACGCCAAGGTAGACGATGGCGTGAAAGACATCCTGCGCGAACGCGACTGGTCAAAGAAACTCGCAGGGCTGCGCAGCAACCCGCATCCGCAGGCACAGTTCCTGTGGGCCACCTTCCGCGACGTGTTCCATTACTGCGCGCTGCATCTGGGCGATATCGCCAACAACGCGCGCGACCTCGACTTCGCCGTGCGCTGGGGCTTCGGCTGGGACAACGGCCCGTTCGAGATCTGGCAGGCCGCAGGCTGGCAGCAGGTGGCAAGCTGGATCAGCGCCGACATCGCCGCAGGCAAGGCCATGGCGGCATCACCGCTGCCTGCCTGGGCCACTGATCCGGCGTGCGTAGCTGTACATGGTATGCAGGGTTCTTTCTCTGCTACCGGCAATGCATACCAACCCCGCTCCACGCTCCCGGTTTACAAACGCCAGATATTCCCCGACCACCTGCTAGGCGAAACCCGCCACTACGGCGAAACCATCTTCGAAACCGACGAAGTGCGCCTGTGGCACACCGGCGACACCATCGCCATCCTGAGCTTCAAGACCAAGATGCACACCGTCAGCAACGAAGTGCTGGACGGCATCCTGCGCGCGGTCAACGAAGCCGAAGCTCATTTCAGCGCGCTCATCCTGTGGCAGAGCGAGCCGCCGTTCTCGGCGGGCGCCAACCTGCTGCAACTCATGCAGGGCGTGCAGGAAACGCCCGACACCGGCATGTTCGGCAAACTCAAGGGCGCAGTAAACCGCGTCAAGTACACCGCCGCGGGCGGCGGCGGCATGGGCGACCTCTTCAATGCGGCAACGGGCAACGTACCCAAGGTGGAAGCCGTGGTCGCCAAGTTCCAGCAGACCTCAATGCGTCTCAAATATGCGCAGATACCGACCATCGCCGCGGTGGACGGCCTCGCGCTCGGCGGCGGCTGCGAATTCTCCATCCACTGCTCGCGCATCGTCGCCACACTGGAAAGCTACATCGGCCTGGTCGAAGTCGGCGTCGGCCTGCTGCCCGCAGGCGGCGGCTGCAAGGAGATGGCACAACGCGCGGCCGCCGAGGCGCAGCGCTACTCCATCGACAACCGCGTGGACATCTTCCCCTTCGTGCGCCGCTACTTCCAGAACATCGCCATGGGCGAAGTCGCCAAGAGCGCCGAACTGGCAAGAGAGATGGGCTACCTCAGACCGTCCGACCGCATCGTGCTCAATCGCTTCGAACTGCTGCACATCGCCAAGGAAGAAGCCAAGGCATTGAATGCCACCGCCTACCGCCCGCCGCTGCATCAGCACCAGATCGCCGTCGCCGGCCGCACCGGCATCGCCACTCTCAAGGCCGCCATGCTCAACATGCGCGAAGGCGGTTTCATCTCGGAGCATGATTTCAATATCGGCTGCCGCGTCGCCGAGACCTTATGCGGCGGCGATGTGGAGGCTGGCAGCATGGTGGATGAACAATGGCTGCTCGACCTGGAGCGCCGCAACTTCATGGAGCTGCTGGCGACCGAGAAGACCCAGGCGCGCATCGAGCACATGTTGAAGAGCGGGAAGCCGTTGAGGAATTGACAGCAATGACGATAAAAACATATTTCAAAATAGTTTTGGTATGCCAATTTCTACTCGGGATACTTCTAATTGTTAACTCGATTAACGCACTTCCAAGTATTCGCTTGATTGCTAAAGAGCCTGCTGATTTTTCAATAATTATTGAGGCGTTACATAGTGTATCGCCAACCACTCAGCAGACTCAGAGAGCGGCTGAAATACTATTAATGCAGAGAGATTCTTTGGTTTCCTTATCCGATTCCGCAGAAATTGCATCAAATGGGGTTGAGTACATTGGCGTGTTTATGGTGCTCTCAGGAATTGCCATGGCATTTGGCTATTTAAAATTCTTTGGTCGCAAGAAGATCGCGCCTGAGTAACTAAACGCTTTAGCTCCGTAGGTCGGGTTAGCGCAGCGTAACCCGACGAAGAGAAACCGTGACACGAAGGCAGAGCATGCGATGAGATACCGGCGCACATTCGTTGAGGGCGGCTCATTCTTCTTCACGTTGGTGACGGAGAAACGGCGGCCAATATTTGCCTCGATGGAGGCGGTGGATGTCTTGAGGTCTGCTTTTCGTTCCGTGCGCACCTCCCGTCCGTTTGCGCTGGATGCGATAGTGGTTTTGCCGGATCACTTGCATTGCATCTGGACGTTGCCGCCGGACGATGCGGATTTCGCCATACGCTGGCGTCTGATTAAAACGTGGTTCACCAAGCATTGCGATTCCGCGCTGCGTTCCTTGCCAAGCGCCAGCCAGAGGCGGCGGCGGGAGCAGACGCTCTGGCAGCATCGTTATTGGGAGCATATGCTGCGGGACGAACGGGATTTTGAGAGGCACGTGGAGTATGTTCATTACAATCCGGTGAAGCATGGATATGCGACCTCTCCGATGGCGTGGCCGCATTCCAGTTTTCGGAGGTATGTCGAGGCAGGGTTGTATGCGGCGGATTGGGGACGGTGGCAGATGGATTTCGAGGGAATTGGGGGTGAATGAGGCGGGTGTCGGGTTACGCTGCGCTAACCCGACCTACGGAGTTGACCCTATTCTCGATTCTTGAAATGAGAAAATACGATAGTTGATCGGAGGAAATCATGACCAAACAAGTCCAGGAAGCCTACATCGTCGCCGCCACCCGCACACCGGTCGGCAAGGCGCCGCGCGGCATGTTCCGCAACACGAGGCCCGACGATCTGCTGGCGCATGTGTTGAGGAGCGTGCTGGCACAGGCCCCGTCGCTCGATCCGGCCAGCATCGGTGATGTGATCGTCGGTTGTGCGATGCCGGAGGCGGAGCAGGGGATGAATGTGGCGCGCATCTCGCTGTTGCTGGCGGGCATTCCGAACACGGTGCCGGGGATGACCATCAATCGTTTCTGTTCCTCCGGGGTACAGGCGGTGGCGCTGGCGGCGGATCGCATCCGGCTCGGCGAGGCCGAGGTGATGATCGCGGCGGGTACCGAGAGCATGAGCATGGTGCCGATGATGGGCAACAAGATCGCGTTCAATCCGGCCATCTTCGAGCGTGACGAGAATTACGGCATCGCCTATGGTATGGGGTTGACAGCGGAGAAGGTGGCGGAGCGCTGGAAGGTGTCGCGCGAGGCGCAGGATGCGTTCGCTTTGCAGAGCCACCTGCGCGCCATCGCGGCGATCAACAACGGCGAGTTCGAGGACGAGATCACGCCTTACCTCATTACCGAGCATGTGCCGGACATGCACAGCCGCGAGGTGAAAGCGAAGACGCGCGAGGTGAAGCAGGACGAGGGCCCGCGTGCAGACTCTTCGCTCGAAGCTCTGGCGAAGCTCAAGACCGTGTTCATGCAGAAGGGGTCGGTCACGGCGGGCAACAGTTCACAGATGTCGGACGGTGCGGGTGCTGTGCTACTGTGCAGCGAGGCAGCATTGAAGCGCTACAACTTGACGCCCATCGGCAAGTTCCTCGGTTTCAGTGTGGCGGGCGTGCTGCCGGAGATCATGGGCATCGGACCGAAAGAAGCGATCCCGCGCGTGTTGAAGCAGGTGGGGCTGACCCTCAATGACATGGGCTGGATCGAGCTCAACGAGGCGTTTGCTGCGCAGTCGCTGGCGGTGATCAACGATGTTGGGCTGAATCCCGAGATCGTCAATCCGCTGGGCGGAGCCATTGCACTGGGGCACCCGCTCGGTGCGACGGGGGCGATACGGACGGCGACGTTGATGCATGGTTTGCGTCGGCGCAAGCAGAAGTACGGCATGGTGACGATGTGTATCGGAACGGGGATGGGGGCGGCCGGGGTGTTTGAGGCGCTGTAATACCCCGTCATTCCCGCGCAGGCGGGAATGACGGGTGGGGAGCTGCAGTTCACTTCTGTGAAAGGGAGAAAATGAAAAAAACAATTTTGCTTGTCTGTGGTTTATTGCTGAGCTGGAACGTGAATGCGCTGGAAGTGGCCGGCGTGAAACTGGCCGATACGGCGCAGGTCGGCAGTACCAGCCTGCAATTGAACGGCGCGGGCATCCGTACCAAGTTGTTCTTCAAGATCTATGTCGGCGCGCTGTACCTGCCGCAGAAGCAGACCTTGGCTGAGGCCATCATCGCGGATGAGCGCGAGCATCGGGTGGCTTTGCATATCGTGCGCGACCTGAGCAGCGAGAAGCTGCTCAATGCCTTCAACGAGGCGATCGAGGCGAATCACACTAAAGATGAACTGACTGCGCTGGATGCGCAACTCAAACAGATGGCGCAGATTTTCAATGCGGTGAAGGAAGTGAAGCCGGGCGACGTGATCACGCTCGACTATCTGCCCGCCAGCGGCACGCAGATCGGCGTGAACGGCACGGCGCGCGGTACCATTGCGGGGGCGGCGTTCAATCGAGCCTTGCTCAAGATATGGCTGGGTAACAAACCGGTTCAGGTTGACCTGAAGAAAGAGATGCTGGGTGGTTGATACGGTAGAGCAGTTGGAAACGAAGGATCATTTTGATGTTGATCATGATTTCATCGCGCACCTGAACGGGGAATGCCTCGACTGGGCGGGGATGGATGTCGGGGCGCAACAGCAGGCCTTGCAGGCACAGGGTGACGATTGGTACGGATTGGTGAAGGAGCGTTGCCCATATGTGTTCGCGGCGGCACCGGTGTTCATCAGCGAGTTGCAGTTGCAGCAGATGAAGGAGGTGATCGCGGCGGTGGAGGAGGTGGTCGGCGTGCCTGAACCGCACACGGCGCTGGGTGTTTTCTACGGCTACGACTTCCATCTCAACGAGCAGGGCGCGCACCTGATCGAGATCAATACCAATGCGGGTGGCGGCTTTCTGAATGCCGTGCTGATAGAGAGTCAGCGCGATGCGGTGTTGTACGGTGCCGCGACCTCCAAAGAAAATCTCGATGCCATCTTCCTTGAAATGTTGCAGAACGAATGGCGGCTGGTGCGCGGCGCTGTGCCGCTCAAAACGATCGCCGTCGTGGATGAACAGCCGGAATCGCAATATCTCTATCCCGAGTTCCTGTTGGCGCAAAAGTTGTTCGAGCGTGCAGGGATGACCGCATTCATTGTCGATCCATCAGCGTTGCAACCGCGTGATGACGGGCTGTATTGCAACGACCGGCGCATCGATCTGGTCTACAACCGCCTGACCGACTTTTCCTTGCAACGCTATCCGCACCTCCGCTCGGCCTGGGAAAAGCAGCAGTTCGTGCTGACTCCGAACCCGGCGCATCACCAGCGCTATGCCGACAAACACAAGCTGGTATTGCTCTCCGATGCAGATGCCCTGCGTGCAAAGGGTGTCTCGCAGGCAAGTATCGACGCACTGTCGAAAGGTGTTCCGCAAACGAAGATAGTGAGCGCGGAGGATGCCGGGCAATGGTGGGAGGAGCGCAAGCAGTGGTTCTTCAAGCCGGCCAGCGGCTACGGCAGCAAGGGCGCGTATCGAGGCGACAAGATGACCAAGCGCGTTTTCGAGGAGGTCATGCAGGCGGATTATGTCGCGCAAAGACTGGCGTTGCCGGGCGAGCGCAAGGTATGTTCTGAGGGCAACGAGGCGCAACTGCTCAAGTATGACGTGCGCTGCTATGTATATGACGGCCACATCCAGCTCATCACTGCACGGCTGTATCAGGGCCAGACCACCAATTTCAGAACACCGGGTGGCGGCTTTGCGCTGGTCCGGGTGGTCGAGTGACCCACCCGCCAGCAGGGTATTGAGGGTATAGGCCAAGGTATAGGCCCTTTGGCCTATTGCGGTGCACTGAGCTGGGTAGCAGAATCCATGTCCAGCTATGAAGAACTTAGTGCAGTTCGGAGTCGATCATGGAAACCGCCTTCATCAACCGCAAAGCGCCACTTTTCCAATTGGGCGATCTTGCTTTCCGGATAGACCGGGACAATCTGCTTGTCCGCGCCGAACAATTGCGCACCCGGATGGCGATGTATCCTTCGCTCATCTTCAGTCAGGTACTCCTTCAACCGCTGTTCGTCTGGCTGTTCTGGGAACAGGCGCCGCATAACCAACTGCTGTTCTGGCTTGCCTGCGCATATGCGCTGCATGCCGTGGAAGTCGTGAATCTGGTGATGCAAAAAGACAAGCTGAGTACTGTGCTGGAGTGCCACGATTGGCACCTGCATTTCACCTTCTTTGCGCTGGCTTCCGGGGTGATGTGGGGGATGGCGGCGTGGATGTTCTTCCCCGCGGATATCTTTTATCAGGGGCTGATGATCTGCATCATGCTCGGCCTGGTCGCCGGTGCGGTCACCATGAATCCGGTTCACCCGCCGGCTTCATTTGCCTACCTGTTCGGTCTCATGTTCCCGCTCATCGCGCGCGTGATGGCTGTGGGCGACAAGATGCACTGGATACTGTCCCTGATGCTGGTGTTGTTCTTGCTGCTGGTGATAGTCGCCGGACAGATCCTGACCAGGACTTTCATGCTGTCGCTGAAGCAGCGCTTCGAAAATCTTGAGCTGCTGCAGCAATTGACAGCTCAGGAGGCGGAGACGCGGGAGGCCAGAAGGGCGCTTGAAGTGACCAACGGCGAGCTAAGGAACAATGAGGCGATGCTGGAACAGATGGTTCAGAAACGCACGGCCGAACTGCTGCAGCGGACCCAAGAGATCGAGCTGATCAAGGATACGACGATCGTTGCATTGTCCTCCTTGGCGGAAACGCGCGACAACGAGACGGGGAATCATATTCGCCGCACGCAACGCTACATTCAGACTCTCGCCTTGAAATTGAAGGATCACCCGCGCTTCACACATTTTCTGACGGATGAGAACGTAACGCTGCTCTACAAGATCGCGCCCTTGCACGATGTGGGCAAGGTCGGCATTCCCGATTGCATACTCCACAAGCCCGGCAAACTGACCGAAGAAGAATTTGAGATCATGAAGACGCACGCCGCGCTGGGCGGTAACGCGATCGCTTCCGCTGTGGAAGGCCTGGAATTCCACAGCCCATTCCTCGAGATCGCCTGCCAGATCGCGATGAGTCACCACGAAAAATGGAACGGGAGCGGATATCCTGCCGGGTTGCAAGGTGATGATATCCCTATCCCCGCGAGATTGATGGCCTTGGCCGATGTGTACGATGCTTTGTCCTGCCGGCGCGTCTACAAGTCGGCAATGGGTGCCGACGAGGTGGAGTCGATCATTCTCGAGGGGCGCGGAAAGCATTTCGATCCGGATGTGGTCGATGCCTTTCTGGAGGTCCAGCCGCAGTTCATCGAGATCGCCGAGAAGTACAGGGACAACTGAGAAGTATCATCGCTGTTGGAGTACGACAGGGATGCGTTGCCTGCCGAATTGTCCCTCATATCTTTCGAAGTGCCCCGCCAGCCTTGCCCCGCAATGCGGGCATTTCCCATCCTCGGTGACCGCGTAATCGCGTATCAAGTGCCAGTCGCGCACGATCAGCGGTTTCCGGCAACTCGCGCACAGTGTCGTCCCGCCCGAAAGATCGTGCACGTTGCCGGTATAGACATGCAGCAAACCGGCAGAGTGGGCGATCTGCCGCGCCTCGGCGAGTTTGGATGCCGGTGTGGCCGGGATGTCGGTCATCTTGTAGTCGGGATGGAAGGCGGTGAAATGCAGCGGAACCTCCGTCCCCAGCTCTTTCGCTATCCATTCGCACATCTGGCCGATCTCGTGGGCGGAATCGTTGTAGCCGGGAATCAGCAGCGTCGTCAGCTCCACCCACACCGGTGTCTCCTGCCGCAGATATTTCAGCGTATCCAGCACGGGTTGCAGGTGCGCGCCGGCCTGCTTGAAATAGAACTGGTCGGTGAATGCCTTCAGGTCCACGTTCGCCGCATCCATCTTGGTGTAAAACTCCGCACGCGGTTGCGCATGCATATAACCCGCCGTCACCGCCACTGTCTTTATGCCCGCATCGTGGCAGGCATCGGCCACATCCATCGCATACTCGGCGAAGATCACCGGATCGTTGTAGGTAAAGGCCACGCTCTTGCAGCCAAGCTCGACAGCCGTGTTGGCGATGGCCTCGGGCGTGGCCTGGTCGGCGAGCTTGTCGAAGCTGCGCGATTTGGAGATGTCCCAGTTCTGGCAGAACTTGCAGGCGAGGTTGCAGCCCGCCGTGCCGAACGACAGGATGCTGCTGCCCGGATAGAAGTGATTGAGCGGTTTTTTCTCGATGGGATCGACACAAAACCCGGAACTGCGCCCATAGGTGGTCAGTACCATGATGTCGCCGACGCGGCCGCGCACGAAACAGGCACCGCGCTGTCCTTCGTTCAATTTGCAGTCGCGCGGACACAGGTCGCACTGGATGCGTCCGTCATCGAGTTTGTGCCAATATTTGGCGGGGTACTGCTCGGCGATGCTGATAGGTTCGTCCATGGTCACACAACCTCTTCGAATTTCTGCACGCGGTAGCGCGAGAGCTTGATATCGTCCGACCAGAAATCTTCCGGCAATCCCGCCTTTGCCTTCAGATGCTCGATGAACGATCGCGGGTCGGACAACTGTGCCCATACTTGCGGCAGATAGGTGGCGCGGTGCATTCCGTATTCGAGAATGACGCCGTCCAGACCGGGATCCAGTTGGGCCAGCGCGTCCTGCTCGCTGGTGAAGTCGATCGGTTGCGGCGGGCTGAGCAGGGAGACTTCGATGACGACCTTGGCGAACTCTTCCTTGCCGAGCGGTGTAAAGCGCGGGTCGCGGAAGGCGGCTGCCACCGCGTTGGCCCGGACATCTTCAAGCAGGGAGCGGCGCGCTTCCAGACTGCCGATGCAGCCGCGCAACTGGTCGTGCAGAGTCAGCGTGACGAAGGTCGCGCCGGGTTCTTCCAGCCAACCGGTGCGCGGCAGATCGTGCGAGATGAAGCCAAGCTCTCCCGCGATGGCCGCCCGCGCCAGGTGCAGCAGGGTCTTGCCTTTGTCAGTGTCGAACATGATCATTCTCCTCGGTGAAGGCGAACGCGGCATAACCGACCACCCTGTCGCGGTCGCCAGCCGTGTCGCCGGAATTGCGCAGGTCGAGCAGATGCGGTGAGAGATGGTGTTTGCGTGCCGCCAACAGCAAACCGCTGATCGGTGTGCCGCCGCAAGCCTGCTCATGGCCGATGGGTTGGTGCAAACGGAGGATATCATCGGCGGTCTTGCCGTCGACGAACTGGGCTGCCGAGTAGGGCAGGTAATGCGACAGATCGGAACTGACGACGATCAGCGTCTCCTCGCCGCCCCACACCGCTTCCAGCACTTCGGCGACCTCTTCGGCGGTTGCCATGCCTACCGCCAGTGGCAGGATCGTGAAGTCGTGCAGTACGCTTTGCAGGAACGGCAATTGCACTTCGAGCGAATGTTCCTGCTCGTGAACTTCGCCGCTGACAACGACCTGCGGCAGCGACACGATGGCCTGTATCGCGTCGATGTCGAGGTTCAGGCGTCCCAGCGGAGTGTAGAACGCTTCCGCATCCGGCAAGGCCAGACCTTGCACCGCCACGCGGTGCGTGGGACCGAGCAGGACGACGCGGCGGATGCGATGGGCGATGTCTTTCAGGCTGGCGTAGGCGCTTGCCGCGATCGCGCCGGAATAGATGTAGCCCGCATGAGGCGCGATCAGCGCCTTGGGCTGCAACTGGGGAGACTGGGCGGCGCCGAGGAGATCATGCACTTCATGCGCAAGCTGCCGGGAATCGGCGGGGTAGAACAGACCGGCAACGGCGGGTGGACGAATGGCAGACATGGCGATCTCCCTTTGGTGATATTTGTAATATGGCGGTTTGACACGAATATTCAAGTGTCGATCCGCTGACGTTCCTCCATCACGAGTGTCGCGATATGGACGGTACCCATTGTGCTTGCTTCGCGCCGACCCGATCCGCCCCTGTGCCACTGGTGTGTCGTTATGATACGCCGTGGCACAGAGCTTGCTTTGACGGTGGCAGGCGCGTTGCAAGGATATGGGCGGGCTACAAAAATAAAGATGCAGTACAGGAGAGAAAGTGAAGAGTGGTGATAACCCCGCTACCTTGCCCGCGTCCTGCGGAAGGTGCGGCAAGACGATCAGGATGCGTGAAGATTCGGATGCCGTGTTGTGTACCGCGATCCTCGACCTCGTGGATGCGAGTTACGAGGACGTGTGCGTGTATTACGTCGAGCGCGACGAGCCTTGCGGCCCGTCTTCCTTGGATCGCACCTGATCTACCCCAGCAAGTGTTTGACGAGCTCACGCTCGCCAAGCAGTTCCTTGTGACTGTCCAGCATGTGCTTGCGCCCCAACTCGCTGATCGGCAGATCCTTCACGATGGTGTAATGCCCGTTGCGGCAGGTGACGGGGAAACCGTAGATGACGCCTTCCGGGATACCGTAGCTGCCGTCCGACGGCACACTCATGGTGACCCAGTCATTGTGGTGCGAATACAGCAGCCAATCGTGCATATGGCCGATGGCGGCATTCGCCGCGCTCGCGGCACTGCTTAGACCGCGCGCTTCGATGACGGCGCCGCCGCGTTTCTGCACGGTGGGGATGAATTCGCTTTCGACCCAGTCCTCCCAGCCGTTCTGCCTCAACACTTCGATCACTTTGCGCCCGCGTATCTCGGCGTGCGACAGGTCGGGGTACTGTGTGCCGGAGTGGTTGCCCCAGATCACCATCTTCTTGATGTCCTGGATGGGCTGGAACAGCTTGAGAGCCACCTGTGTGATGGCGCGGTTGTGATCGAGCCGCATCATTGCGCTGAAGTTGCGCGGGTCGAGGTCTGGCGCGTTCTTCATGGCGATGAGCGCATTGGTGTTGGCGGGGTTGCCGACCACCAGCACCTTCACATGGCGTGCGGCGACCTCGTTGAGGATGCGTCCCTGTTCGGAGAAGATGGCGCCGTTGGCTTCGAGCAGGTCCTTGCGTTCCATGCCTTTGCTGCGCGGACGCGCGCCGACCAGCAGCACGACCTCGGCATCGCGGAAGGCGACACGCGGATCGTCGGTGGTGATGACCTGTTGCAGGCTGGGGAAGGCGCAGTCTTCCAGCTCCATCGCCACCCCGCGCAACATCTGCTGTGCCTGCGGGATGTCGAGCAGTTGCAGGATGATGGGTTGTTCGCGGCCCAGCATGTCGCCGTTGGCGATGCGGAACAACATGCTGTAACCGATCTGTCCGGCTGCGCCGGTGATCGCGACACGGATAGGGGCTTTCATGTTGTTCTCCCTTGAGTTGGTGGCCCGGATTATGACTGATGGGAAGAGGCGATTTCCGGAATCCGATTATTAATTATCCGAATGCGATTATTAAATTTTTCCGCTCCGGACGATTTCAAGCCTGATCATAGTCCTTTTGCTTTTCTCTCGCCACGGCGAGGTGTAGGATTGGACACATCGGAATGTGCTTGAGGCAAGAAATATAAAATGAATAAAACGCGACCCAAGCATCTTGCGCTGCATCTGATCAAACTGCCGCTTTCCGGCTATGTCTCCATCCTGCACCGTCTCAGCGGTGCCATGTTGTTCATCGCGCTGCCCTTGTTGCTGTTGTTGCTCGACCAGAGCCTGCGCTCGATCGAAACTTACACCAACCTGAATGACAACCTTGCGAATCCTTTGCTGAAATTGCTGTTGCTTGGATTGCTGTGGGCGTTCCTGCATCACTTCTGCGCCGGCTTGCGCTATCTGGTCATCGACCTGCACCTGCTGCCGAGTCTTTCCGCGGCCCGCGCCAGCAGCAAGTGGGTGTTGGCGGTCAGCCTGAGTCTGACCGTGCTACTGGGGGTGAAGCTATGGTGAACCGCGTCGTCACGGGAGCGCACTACGGTCTGCGCGATTGGCTGGCACAGCGAGTCACCGCCGCGGTGATGGCGGTCTATGTCCTGGCACTTGCAGTCTATCTATTGATGCAGCCGGGTTTCGGTTACGACACCTGGGTCTATCTGTTCTCGGGCAACGTGATGCGCACGTTCTCGATGCTGTTCCTGTTGAGTCTGTTCTATCACGCCTGGATCGGCGTGCGCGACATCGTGATGGATTACGTGAAACCGGCGGGCATCCGCCTGCTGATCCATGTGTTGGTGATACTGGCATTGATCCTCTATGTGATCTGGTCGGTGCAGATACTTTGGGGACTCTGATGGCGATAACGAAAAGAACATTCGACGTGGTGGTGGTGGGCGCAGGCGGAGCAGGCATGCGTGCGGCGCTGACACTCTCCCAGGCGGGACTCAAGGTCGCCGTGCTTTCCAAAGTGTTTCCGACACGCTCGCATACCGTGGCTGCCCAGGGGGGTATCGCCGCTTCGCTGGGTAACGTCAACGAGGACAACTGGCACTGGCATATGTACGACACCGTGAAAGGTTCCGACTACCTGGGCGACCAGGATGCCATCGAATACATGTGCCGTGCCGCACCCGAAGTGGTGTACGAACTCGAGCACTTTGGCATGCCGTTCGACCGTCTCGACAGCGGCAAGATCTACCAGCGCCCGTTCGGCGGCCACATGCAGGACTACGGCAAGAACCCGGTGCCGCGGGCCTGTGCCGCCGCCGACCGTACCGGACATGCGTTGTTACACACCCTGTATCAGCAGAACGTCAAAGCCAACACCAACTTCTTCATCGAATGGAAGGCGCTGGACCTGATCCGTGATGAGGACGGAGACGTGCTGGGTGTAGTGGCGATGGAGATCGAGACTTCCGAGGTGATGATCCTGCAGGCGCGCGCGACGCTGTTCGCCACCGGCGGCGCGGGACGCATCTTCTCGGCCAGCACCAATGCCTACATCAATACCGGCGACGGACTCGGCATGGCGGCACGCGCTGGCATCCCGCTGGAAGACATGGAGTTCTTCCAGTTCCATCCGACCGGCGTGCACGGCGCGGGTGTGCTGATCACCGAAGGCGTGCGCGGCGAGGGCGGCTATCTGGTGAACAAGGACGGCGAGCGCTTCATGCCGCGTTATGCGCCGACCGCCAAGGACTTGGCCAGCCGCGACGTGGTGTCGCGCGCGATGGCGACCGAGATCAAGGAAGGCCGCGGCTGCGGCCCGCACGGCGATCATGTGCTGCTCAAGCTCGACCATCTGGGGGACGAGGTGATCCGCCACCGCCTGCCGGGCATCCGCGACATCGCCATCAAATTCGCCCATGTTGATCCGTCCAAAGCACCCATCCCGGTGGTGCCGACCGCGCACTACATGATGGGCGGTATCCCGACCAACTATCACGGCCAGGTCGTTGCGCCGCACGGTACCGCGCCGGAAGACGTGGTGCAGGGCTTCTACGCCGTGGGCGAATGCGCCTGCGTGTCGGTGCACGGGGCGAACCGCCTCGGCTGCAACTCGTTGCTCGACCTGATCGTGTTCGGTCGCGCGGCGGCACGGCAGATCATCGAGGACCTGAAGAACAACCCCAATCCCAAGCCTTTGCCTGCCGATGCGGCCGACCGTCCGCTGGCGCGTCTGGCTCGTCTGGAGAGCCAGAAGGACGGCGAGAGCGTGGCCGAAGTGGGCGACGCGATGCGCAAGACCATGCAGTTGCACTGCGGCGTGTTCCGTTTCCCCGATCTGTTGTCGCAGGGCGTGAGCAAGATACGCGAAGTGGCGGAGCGTGTGCGCCACACCGGGATCAGGGACAAGAGCAAGGTTTTCAACACCGCCCGCGTCGAGGCGCTGGAGCTGGACAACCTCATCGAAGTGGCGCAAGCGACGATGACCGCCGCCGAGGCGCGCAAGGAAAGCCGCGGCGCCCATGCACGCGAGGACTTCCCCGAGCGTGACGACAAGAATTGGCTGAAGCATTCGCTGTATTACAGCGAAGGGCAGCGGCTCGATTACAAGCCGGTACGACTGAAACCGCTGACGGTGGAGTCGTTCCCGCTCAAGGCACGGGTGTACTAGGCTGTCATGGACAGGACCGAACTGACCATCGAGAGGAACGCGCTGGCCAGTCTGCTGCTGGCCCTGGCGGTGACCGGGATCATCGTGTGGATGAATGCCATGGGGGTGGTACGGATCGCGAACAATACCGACCAGATGGTCAGGTACAACACGGTCGTGGAGAAGATCATGGCGCTCAAGGAGCTCCTGTTGCTTGTGGAGTCATCGGAACGCGGATACATCATCACCGGCGATGATACGTATCTTGAGTCACACGAGCGGAGCATGGCGACGGTGTTTGCGGTGCGCGACGACCTTGTTCTCCTTTTGGCCGATGCGCCCTCGGATCAGGCCGGTTTGTCCGAACTCGGCCAGCACCTTGAAGCGAAGTTCGCGGTGTCGCGCGCCAATGTGCGGGTGCGCAAACAGGGTTTTGAACGTGCGCGGGGCCGAGTGCTTGAAGGTGCGGGAAAACGCGAGATGGATGCGTTGCAGGCGATCTTGGAAAGAATGTCCGGGATGCAGACCGAACACCGCGACGGACTGCGTTCCCAGCGCAAGATGATCATGGAAGAGCTGGGCCGCAATATCACCATTGCCGCCGTGGTGGCCGTCTCGGTTTTGCTTTACCTGCATTTCCGCCTGCTGAGGGCGATGAAACTCAGGCATGAGGCCGAGCAGCATATGCACTATATCGCGACGCACGACATGCTGACCGGTCTGCCCAACCGTCGCCTGGTCCTGGAACATATCGCTCAGGCCTTGCACCGCTGCATGCGGCACAAAAAGAGCATGGCGCTGCTGTTCCTGGACCTGAACGGTTTCAAGCCGGTCAATGACCGGTACGGGCACAAGGCCGGGGATGAAGTCTTGAAGCAGATCGCTCAGCGCCTTTCTGCAGTGATGCGGGCGAGCGACCGGGTGGCGCGGCTGGGCGGGGATGAGTTCGTGGTGCTGGCTGAGGACGTCACGGACAAGGAAGACGTATGCGGTATCGTCGGCAAGATCGACGCCGAGATCGAACGACCATTCCGTCTGCATGACGGCAATGAAGTCTCCATCTCGACCAGTATCGGCGTGGCCGTCTACCCCAGGGATGGAGAGGACATGGAGACATTGTTGCGTAATGCGGATACCGCGATGTATGAGGCGAAGCAGAGTCTGTCGAATTGCTTCTGCAAGGAACAGACACACTTGCGCCGCTGCGTACTGAGGAAAGAAGGGGCAGCATAATGAAGCTCAGAATCTACCGCTACGACCCCGACAGGGACAACTCGCCCTACATGCAGGACTACGACCTGCAGATGGACGCGGGCGATGCCATGCTGCTGGATGCGCTGATGTTGTTGCGGCAGCAGGACGACAGTATCGGTTTCCGCAAATCCTGCCGCGAGGGCGTGTGCGGTTCGGATGCGATGAACATCAACGGGCGCAACGGGCTGGCATGCATCACGCCGCTGTCTGCGCTCAAGCAGCCGATCGAGATCCGTCCCCTGCCGGGGCTACCGGTCATCCGCGACCTGATCGTGGACATGACGCAGTTCTTCAAGCAATACCACTCGATCAAGCCTTATCTGGTGAACAACGATCCGCCGCCCGAGACCGAGCGCCTGCAATCGCCCAAGGACAGGGCGGAGCTGGACGGACTGTACGAATGTATCCTGTGCGCCTGCTGCACCACGGCCTGTCCGTCGTTCTGGTGGAACCCGGACAAGTTCGTCGGCCCGTCCGGCCTGCTGCAGGCTTATCGTTTTATCGCCGATACGCGCGACCAAGATACGGCGGCACGGCTGGACAATCTGGAAGATCCGTACCGCCTGTTCCGCTGCCATACCATCATGAACTGTGTGGATGTTTGTCCCAAGGAACTGAACCCGACGGAAGCCATCGGCAAGATCAAGGATATGATGGTCAAGCGCGCGGTATGAAAGAACTGGAGCGCGTGCGCTGGCGCTGCCGGCGCGGATTGCTGGAACTGGATATCGTGCTCGGGCGCTTCGTCGAGCAGCGTTATGCCAGTCTGGACGAGGCGCAGCTGGTGGCTTTTGACGAGCTGCTGGATATGCCGGACACGGTGCTGTGGGATATGATTACAGGTAGGGAGGCACCTCCGCAGGAAGGGCTGCGCACGGTGTTGGAGTGGCTGAAGTCAGCCTGAGAGAAGAGGGAATAAAAATGGAAAAGCAGCGTGTCGCGACACTGACCATGGACGATGGTCGAACTATCGAACTTCCCATCCTGTCCGGAACGCTGGGGCCGGATGTGCTGGATATCCACAATATCGGCAAGCTCGGCCTGTTCACTTACGACCCGGCGTTCTTCGCCACCGCCAGTTGCACCTCGGCGATCACCTACATCGACGGCGATGCCGGACTGCTGTATTACCGCGGCTATCCCATCGAGCAGCTGGCCGAGAAATCCGATTTCCTCGAAGTGTGTTATCTGCTGCTGAACGGTGAGTTGCCGTCCGCGGCGCAAAAGGCCGAGTTCAGCGGCTTCATCACCAAGCACACCATGGTGCACGACCAGTTGGCGCGCTTCTTCAACGGCTTCCGCCGCGACGCGCATCCGATGGCGGTGATGGTCGGCGTGGTCGGGGCATTGTCCGCGTTCTATCACGACTCGCTCGACATCAACAATTCGCAGCACCGCGAGATATCGGCGCACCGCCTGCTGGCCAAGGTGCCGACGCTGGCGGCGATGGCCTATAAATACAACGTCGGCGAGCCGTTCATGTACCCGAAGAACAAGTTCGGCTACGTGGAAAACTTCCTTTACATGATGTTCGGCACACCCACCGAGGAGTATGTACCCAACCCGGTGCTGGTGCGAGCGCTGGAACGCATCTTCATCCTGCATGCCGACCACGAGCAGAATGCTTCGACCTCGACCGTGCGGCTGGCCGGTTCCAGCGGTGCCAATCCGTTCGCCTGTGTCGCTTCCGGCATCGCGGCCTTGTGGGGCCCGGCGCACGGTGGCGCCAACGAGGCGGCGCTGAAGATGCTGGAAGAGATCGGCGATGTGTCGCGCGTGAAGGATTACGTGCAGGGTGTGAAGGACAAGAAATACAAACTGATGGGATTCGGTCACCGCGTGTACAAGAACATGGACCCGCGGGCCGCCGTGATGCGCCAGACCTGTTACGAGGTGCTCAAGGAACTCAAGCTGGAGAGCAACAAGCTGTTCGAACTGGCGATGGAGCTGGAGAAGACCGCGCTGAGCGATCCTTACTTCATCGAGCGCAAGCTGTATCCCAACGTGGACTTCTATTCCGGCATCGTGCTGCGCGCCATCGGCATCCCCACCAGTATGTTCACCGTGATTTTTGCAGTGGCCCGCACCATAGGCTGGGTGTCGCAATGGAACGAGATGATCGCCGATGCCGACCACAAGATCGGGCGTCCGCGCCAGTTGTATCGCGGTGCGGTCAAGCGCGATTTCGTGCCGGTCAACAAGCGCCGCTGACCTCACTCTCCGGTCTGTTTGGGGTTGTGATGCAGCGGTTGCATAGCGAGGGACGAGACAAATGAATGAGCCGGTGAACTTTCTGAAAATGATGCAGGACAGTTCCGCGCTGTTCGGCGGCAATAATGTATTCATCGAAGGCCTGTACGAGGATTTCCTCGGCGACCCGGCCAGTGTGCCGCGCGAGTGGCGCGAGTATTTCGAAAGAGTGATCGCGGGCGGCAAGTTGCCCGATGTGCGGCATTCGCTGATCCAGCGCAGTTTTGCGGCAATGCCGCCGGCCGGTAGTGCGGTCGCGCAGAGCGCGATGCAGACCGACGATGCGCGCAAACAGGCCTCGGTGTTGCAGCTCATCAATGCCCACCGTTTCCTCGGTGTGCGCGTCGCCGATCTCGATCCGCTGGCCCGCCATACCAAGCCGCAGATCGCCGAACTGAACCCCGCCTATTACAACCTCGGCGAAGCAGACATGGACACCGCCTTCAACACCGGCTCGCTGGTGGGCGGTGCGCGCATGACACTGCGCGAGATAGTGCAACGGCTGCGCCGCATCTACTGCGGCAGTGTCGGTGCGGAATACATGTATATCAGCGACATCGCGCAGAAACGCTGGATACAGGCACGCCTGGAAGGCGAGCGCGGCGAGTCCCAGTATTCCACCGAGATGAAGAAACGCATCCTCGAACGGCTCACCGCAGCGGAAGGGCTGGAGCGTTATCTGCATACCAAATATGTCGGACAGAAACGTTTCTCGCTCGAGGGCGGGGAGACGTTGATCCCGTTGTTGCATCACCTGTTGCAGCGCGCTGGCGAACAGGGCGTGAAAGAGACCGTCATCGGCATGGCCCATCGCGGTCGCCTCAACGTGCTGATCAATACGCTGGGCAAACTGCCGCAGAAGCTGTTTTCCGAGTTCGAGGGCTTTCATGCCGAACATCTGACTTCGGGCGACGTGAAGTACCACCAGGGTTTCTCTTCCGACATCCTGACGCCGGGCGGTCACATGCACGTCACGCTGGCCTTCAATCCCTCGCACCTGGAGATCGTCAATCCGGTGGTGGAGGGCGCGGTGCGCGCGCGCCAGCACCGGCGCAAGGACCATCACGGCAAACAGGTGCTGCCGGTACTGCTGCACGGCGACGCCGCCTTCTCCGGACAGGGCGTGAACCAGGAGACCTTCAACCTGTCGCAGACGCGCGGTTACCGCACCGGCGGCACGGTGCACATCGTCATCAACAACCAGATCGGTTTCACCACCTCGGACGCGCGCGACACGCGCTCCTCGCTGTATTGCACCGACGTGGCGAAGATGGTCGACGCACCCATCTTCCATGTGAATGCGGACGATCCCGAGGCCGTGTTGCTGATCACCGAACTGGCGCTCGATTTCCGCATGCAGTTCGGCAAGGACGTGGTCATCGACATGGTGTGCTTCCGCAAGCTGGGGCACAACGAGCAGGACGAACCGCTGGTCACCCAGCCGTTCATGTACCGCTACATCAACCAGCATCCCGGCACGCGCGCGCTGTATGGCAAGCGGCTGGTCGAGCAGGGCGTGCTGGCGGCGAACGGGCCGGAAGCGATGGTGGCCGAATACCGCCGCGCGATGGACGAGGGACGCGATCCCCTGCAACAGGCGCAGCGCGATGTGACACCGGAGTTCGGCGTCAACTGGACGCGCTTCAAGGCCGACGTGCACTGGAACGTGACGACGGAGACGGGAGTTCCGCGCGAGCGCCTGCAAAGTCTGGCCGCGCGGCTGACCGACGTTCCCGCCAACTTCAAACTCCACTCGCGCGTCGAGAAGATCGTCGCCGACCGCGTCGCGATGGGAAAAGGCGAGATACCGCTGGACTGGGGCATGGCAGAGAACCTGGCCTATGCCTCCTTGCTGACCGAAGGCTATCCGGTGCGGCTGTCGGGCGAGGACTGCGAGCGCGGCACTTTCTTCCATCGTCATGCCGTGATGCACGACCAGAACCGTACCCAGTGGGACAAGGGCGCGCACATTCCCTTGCAGAACCTTGCGCCCGACCAGGCCGATTTCGTGGTCATCAATTCCATCCTGTCGGAAGAAGCCTTGCTCGGGTTCGAGTACGGTTATGCCACCGCCGAGCCGGACACGCTGACCATCTGGGAAGCGCAGTTCGGCGACTTCGCCAACGGTGCGCAGGTGGTCATCGACCAGTTCATCACCTCCGGCGAAGCCAAGTGGGGCAGGCTGTGCGGTCTCACCATGCTGCTGCCGCACGGTTACGAGGGGCAGGGGCCGGAACACTCCTCCGGCCGTATCGAGCGCTACCTGCAACTGTGCGCCGACTACAATATCCAGGTCTGCGTGCCCTCCAATTCCGCGCAGATATTCCATCTGCTGCGCCGACAGATGCTGCGCCCGACGCGCAAGCCGCTGGTCGTGTTCACGCCCAAGAGTCTGCTGCGCAGCAAGGATGCCTCTTCCCCGCTGGAAGATCTGGCGCAGGGACGTTTCCAGTCGGTGATCCCCGAGATCGACGATCTGCCGCCGAACAAGGTGCGCCGCATCATCGCCTGTAGCGGCAAGGTGTATTACGACCTGCTCAAGGCGCGGCGCGAGCGCGGCATCACCGACATGGTCATCATCCGTCTGGAACAGCTTTATCCTTTCCCGCATGAAGACTTCGCCGCGCAGATCGCCGCCTATCCCAAGGCGACCGAAGTGGTGTGGTGCCAGGAAGAGCCGGGCAACCAGGGTGCGTGGCACCGCATCCAGCATTACCTGTTGCGCCAGATGCGCAAGAGCATGCGTCTGGATTACGCCCTGCGTCCTTCGTCCGCATCGCCCGCGGCGGGTTACTTGGCCGTGCACAACGAACAACAAAAAGCGGTGGTCGATGCCGCCTTCCGTCCCGACCTCGATGTAAAGAACAAACCAGGAGTCAAACATCATGCTGATTGAAGTCAAAGTCCCGCAACTCTCCGAATCCGTCTCCGAAGCGACGCTGCTGACCTGGAACAAGGAAGTCGGCGACGCGGTGAGCGAAGGCGAGAGCCTCATCGATATCGAGACCGACAAGGTCGTGCTGGAATTGCCCGCGATCAAGAGCGGTGTACTCAGCAAGATCATCAAGGCCGAAGGTGCCAAGGTGGGCAGCGGCGAAGTCATCGCCCAGATCGACACCGAGGGGGCTGCAGCAACTCCCATGGCCAAGGCGGAAACGGCGCCCGCCGTCACCCCCTCGGCGCGCAAATTGGCGCACGAACACGATGTCGATGCGAGCCGATTGAAAGGCAGCGGAAAACATGGTCTGGTGACCAAGGAAGACGTGCTGGGAGCGGTGCAGCAGCCGACCAGTCAGATAGCCGTTTCCGCCCCGACGGGCGACCGCCCCGAGCAGCGCGTGGCGATGACACGCATCCGCCAGCGCATCGCCGAGCGCCTGCTGCAATCGCAGGCCAACGCCGCCATCCTCACCACCTTCAATGAAGTGAACATGCAGCCGGTGATGGATCTGCGCGCCCGCTACAAGGATGCGTTCGAGAAGAAGCACGGCGTCAAGCTCGGTTTCTCTTCGTTCTTCGTCAAGGCAGCCGTGCACGCGCTGCGCAAGTTCCCCGTCGTGAACGCCTCGGTGGACGGCACGGATGTCATCTATCACGGCTACTTCGACATCGGTGTCGCCATCGGCAGCGAACGCGGACTGGTCGTGCCCATCCTGCGCGATGCCGACAAACTTTCGTTCGCCGACATCGAGAAGCAGATCGCCGCCTATGCTGCTCGCGCCAAGGACGGCAAGCTGACCATGGAAGAACTGACCGGCGGCACCTTCTCCATCACCAACGGCGGTGTGTTCGGTTCCATGCTTTCCACCCCCATCATCAACCCGCCGCAAAGCGCCATCCTCGGTATCCACGCCACCAAGGACCGCCCCGTGGCCGAGAACGGCCAGGTCGTCATCCGCCCGATCAATTACCTCGCTCTCTCCTACGACCACCGCATCATCGACGGCCGCGAGGCGGTGCAGTTCCTGGTGGCGATCAAGGAGTTCCTGGAGATGCCGGGACTCGTTCTTCTCGATCTGTAAATAAATGACCAACTTTCGCGCTTTTCGCATCCTCGAAGACAACGGCAGATCCCAAGGCCGTTTCGCCGACCTCACGCTTGATGATCTCGATGTCGGCGAGGTCGTCATCAAGGCGCATTACTCCGGCGTGAATTACAAGGATGCGCTTGCTGCCACGGGCGCGGGCAAAGTCATTCGCCGCTTCCCCTGTGTCGGTGGCATCGATGTCTCCGGCGTGGTGGAGAGTTCGTCCGATGCTCGTTTCAAGGCGGGCGATGCGGTGCTGGTCACCGGTTACGACATGGGTGTCGCGCACGATGGCGGCTTTGCCGAGTATGTACGCGTCCCGGCCGACTGGGTGGTGCCGTTGCCGTTGAATCTTTCGTTGTTCGAGGCGATGGCCATGGGCACGGCGGGATTCACCGCGGCGCTGGCGATCCACCGGCTGGAGCAGAACGAACTTTCGCCCGACAAGGGCAAGGTGATCATCACCGGGGCGACCGGCGGGGTGGGCAGTCTGGCGATCCAGATGCTGTCGCAACTTGGTTACCACGTGGTGGCACTGACCGGGAAAGAGAACGAACAGGAATACCTGAAATCGTTGGGGGCGAGCGAGATATTGTTGCGCGGCGGCATCGACCTGAAGAGCACGCGACCGCTGGAAAAGGCGCAGTGGGCGGGGGCGCTGGATGCGGTAGGGGGCGATACGCTGGCTTGGCTGGCGCGCACCATGCTGCAGGACGGCGCCATCGCCAGCTTCGGCAATGCGGGCGGCGTGGAGCTGCATACCACGGTGTTTCCCTTCATCCTGCGCGGCGTGAAATTGCTGGGCGTGGATTCCGCCGCGACGGCGATGCCGCTGCGCAAGCAACTGTGGCAGCGTCTGGCGGTGGATCTGAAACCCATCAAGCTGGCTCAGCTCGCGCATACGGTCCCGTTCGCGCAGTTGCCTGAGGTGTTCCCCAAGCTGTTGAACGGCGAGACGCGCGGTCGCGCGGTGGTGCAAATCGCTGGTGCTTGAAGGTTGCTCGGTTATAATGCGCGCCCCTCACGCGGAAGTGGCGGAATTGGTAGACGCACTGGATTTAGGTTCCAGCGCCGCAAGGTGTGCAGGTTCGAGTCCTGTCTTCCGCACCAGCATCGGATGATCCATCCCCTCCCGGCAGCAAGTGTATTCCTTGTTACAAACTGATTAATCTTTTGATTTTGAATTGCCGCCCCTGCGCTAAAGGACTATATTGCTGCTCAGGAGCCCCAGAATGCCAAGTGACACACAGAACAAGCGCTCCATCCTAGAAGCGCGCCATCACGACCCCTTTTCTTATCTGGGGTTGCATCAGAACAAGTCCGGTTGGGTTCTGCGGGTCTTTCAACCTCATGCGACCGAGATCGCCGTGCATGATGGCGCTTCCTGGCAGGCTTTGGAGCGCGACCCGGTCGACGGTTTCTATACCTGGCAAGGCAAGCAGGCACCGCCTGTCCCGTGCCGTCTCAAGCTGAGTTTCTTCAATCACGTCCTTGAAGTGCATGATGCCTACAGCTTCGGCAGCAGCATCAGCGACTTCGACCTTCATCTCTTTTCACAGGGCCGGCTGGAGCAGGCTTACCGCATGCTCGGCGCGCATCACATGGAGTGCGAAGGGGTGTGGGGCGTGCGTTTCGCGGTGTGGGCGCCGAATGCGGAGCGCGTCAGCGTGGTGGGCGACTTCAACGGCTGGGACGGGCGCACGAATCCCATGCGGGCGCTGGGCAGCGCCGGTGTGTGGGAACTCTTCGTGCCGGATATCGGTCTGGGCGAGTTCTATAAATACGAGATACGCAACCGCCAGAGCGGCGATGTCTTCGTCAAGACCGATCCTTACGGACTGAGCTTCGAGATGCGCCCCGGTACGGCCTCGCGCGTGGTGCCGCTGGACGGCTACCAATGGCGCGATGCGGCTTGGCAGGATCAGCGCTCGAAAAAAGACTGGCTGCATCAACCCCTGAGCGTATACGAGGTGCACCCGGGTTCCTGGAAGCGGCACTGGGATGGACGCTTCTACAACTTCCGCGAACTGGCGGACAATCTGGTGCCCTATGTGCAGGAGATGGGGTTCACCCATATCGAGTTGATGCCGATCAGCGAGCATCCGCTGGACGAATCCTGGGGCTACCAGACCACCGGTTATTACGGCGTCACCAGCCGTTACGGCACGCCGGACGATTTCAGGTATTTCGTCGATGCCTGCCATATCCTCGGCATCGGCGTGATCCTCGACTGGGTGCCCGCCCATTTCCCGAAAGACAGCTGGGCGCTCGCGCGTTTCGACGGCACGGCGCTGTACGAGCATGAGGATCCGCGCCTGGGCGAGCACCAGGACTGGGGGACGCTGATTTTCAATTACGGCCGCAACGAGGTGCGCAACTTCCTGCTGGCCAATGCGCATTTCTGGCTGAGCGAGTTCCATATCGACGGCCTGCGTGTGGATGCGGTGGCTTCCATGCTGTATCTGGATTACTCGCGCAAAGCGGGTGAATGGTTGCCGAACAAGTTCGGCGGGCGCGAGAACATCGAGGCGGTGGATTTCTTCCGCGAACTGAACATGATGACCCATGAGCGTTTTCCCGGCACGCTCACGCTGGCCGAGGAATCGACCTCCTGGCCGATGGTCTCGCGCCCGGTCTATCTCGGCGGGCTGGGTTTCACCATGAAATGGAACATGGGCTGGATGAACGACACGCTCAAATTCATCGAGCACGACCCGGTGCATCGGCGCTATCACCACAGCATGCTCACCTTCGGGCAACTCTACAATTACACCGAGAACTTCGTGCTGCCGTTCTCGCACGACGAGGTGGTGCACGGCAAAAAATCGCTGCTCGACAAGATGCCGGGCGACCCCTGGCAGAAGTTCGCCAACCTGCGCCTTTTGTTTGCCTATCAGATGACTTATCCGGGCAAGAAACTCAATTTCATGGGCAACGAGTTCGCGCAAGGGCATGAGTGGAAGGTCGGCTCGGAACTGGACTGGAACCTGCTCGGGCGCGGCGAACACAGCGGTGTGCAAACGTTGCTGCGCGACCTCAACCGCCTGTATGCCGAAGTTCCGGCCTTGCATGAACTGGATTTCTCGCCGGATGGGTTCGAGTGGCTGGATTGCAACAATGCCGACCAGTCGGTGCTGAGCTTCCGCCGTATCGCGCGCGACGGAAATTATGTGGTGGTGGTTCTCAACTTCACGCCGGTCCCGCGACCGGGATATCGTATCGGCGTGCGACAGAAGGGGTGTTACCGCGAGATCTTCAACAGCGATTCGCATTACTACGGCGGCTCCAACATGGGCAACGGCCTGGGAATGGATACCATGGACATCGGCTGGAACGGCGAGCTGCAATCGCTGGAAATGACTTTGCCTCCTCTGGCAGGGATCGTATTGCAGAAGATGCGCTGAAGGTAAAAGGGGAGAGTATGTCTGCATTGACACAATCAAAAGCCTGGCAAGCTTTGCTTGCCCATCATGCGTCGAACCGTTCGCTTTCGATGCGCCGGATGTTCGACGAGGACACGAAACGTTTCGAGCATTTCTCGTTGCGCATGGACGACATGCTGCTGGACTATTCCAAGAACCTCGTCACCGAAGAGACCATGGCTTTGCTGTTCGCACTGGCCCGGCAAGCGGGGGTTGAGAGTTGGCGCGACAAGATGTTCTCCGGCGAGAAGATCAACTGCACCGAGCAGCGTGCGGTGCTGCACACCGCTCTGCGTGCGGCGATAGACGGAAAACATGCGCCGGTCATGGTCGACGGCCAGGATGTGTTGCCGGGAGTGCGTCGCGTGCTGGAAAAGATGCGGCGTTTTTCCGACGAGGTTCGCGGCGGCACTTGGCGCGGCTATTCCGGCAAACAGATCACCGATGTGGTGAACATCGGCATCGGCGGTTCATTCCTCGGTCCGCTGATGGTGTGCCAGGCATTGCATCCCTACGGCGGCAAGGTGAAGGCGCATTTTGTCTCCAACATCGACAGCACCGACCTGCTGGAAAAGCTCGAAGTGCTCGATCCCGAGACCACGCTGTTCATCGTCGCTTCCAAGACCTTCACCACGCAGGAGACCCTGATGAATGCGCGCTCCGCGCGCGAATGGTTCCTGCAGCGCGCGGGCGATGCGAAACATATCGCCCGGCATTTCGTGGCGCTCTCGACCAATGCAAAAGAGGTCGCCGCATTCGGCATCGATACGGCGAACATGTTCGAGTTCTCGGACTGGGTGGGCGGGCGCTATTCGCTGTGGTCGGCGATCGGCTTGCCTATCGCGCTGGCGGTCGGCATGGACAACTTCGAAGAGTTGCTGCGCGGCGGTTACGAGATGGATGCGCACTTCCGCACTGCGCCGCTGGAACAGAACATGCCGGTGATCCTGGCTTTGCTGGGTGTCTGGTACAACAATTTCCACGATGTCACCAAGCAGGCCTTGCTGGCTTACGATCAGGGGCTGGAACACTTCGTGCCGTATTTCCAGCAGGCCGATATGGAAAGCAACGGCAAATATGTCGGTCGCGACGGCGTCCCGGTGGATTATTCGACCGGGCCCATCCTGTGGGGCGGCATCGGCACCAACGGACAACATGCCTATTTCCAGATCATCCACCAGGGCACACAGATGGTTCCGGCTGATTTCATCGCCTCGGTGCAGACCCATTATCCGCTGGGCGAACACCATGCGGTCCTGTTGTCGAACTATTTCGCGCAGACCGAGGCGCTGATGCGCGGCAAGAACGAAGCCGAGGCGCGTGCCGAGTTGCAGGCCGCCGGGATGGATGCCAAGGCTATCGCGGCGTTGCTGCCGCACAAGGTGTTCGAGGGTAACAAACCGACCAACTCCATATTGTTCAAGCAGCTGACACCGCGCCTGCTGGGCAGGCTGATCGCGCTGTATGAACACAAGATATTCGTGCAGGGCATCATCTGGAACATCAATTCCTTCGACCAGTGGGGTGTGGAACTCGGCAAGCAACTTGCCACGCATATCCAGGCCGAACTGCGTAGCGGTGCGGGGATCGCCGCGCACGATTCTTCCACCAACGGCCTGATCCGTCACTACAACGCGCTCAAATGAAGATACTGTTCGTCACTTCCGAGGTGCATCCGCTGATCAAGACCGGCGGACTTGCCGATGTCAGCGGGTCACTGCCTGCCGCCTTGCAGGCTTTGGGGCAGGATGTGCGCCTGCTGATCCCGGGCTACATCCAGGTGCTGGACAAGCTGGAGAGCAAGCGCACAGTCGCTTCGTTCAGCGTGTTTCCCGGCCAGCCGGAAGTGAAGCTGCTGAGCGCGAAGATGCCGGAGACCGAAGTGCCGGTATACATACTGGATGCGCCGCAATACTTCTGCCGCGTGGCGGGACCTTACCAGTATGAACTCGGCGGCGACTGGCCGGACAACGCCATGCGCTTCGGCATGCTGTCCAAAGTGGCGGCACTGCTGGGCAGCAAGGCATCGCCGGTGAACTGGCGTGCCGACATCGTGCATTGCAACGACTGGCAGAGCGGCCTTGCTCCGGCCTACCTGCATATGACCGAATCTGCACATGCGAAGAGCGTGATGACTGTCCACAACATCGCGTTCCAGGGCAATTTCGACCGCGACTGGCTCGCGCCTCTGGATCTGCCGCCTTCCTGTTTCGATATGCACGGTGTCGAGTTCCACGGTTACCTGTCGTTCCTGAAAGCGGGCCTGCATTATGCCGACCGCATCGTGACGGTGAGCCCGACCTATGCGCACGAGATCCAGACGACCGAGATGGGTTACGGCCTGCAGGGGCTGCTCACCGTGCGCAACGGCGATGTCAGCGGGATATTGAATGGCATCGATGAGAGCGAATGGGACCCGGCGACCGATATACATCTGACGGCGCGTTACGGCCTCGGTGATCTTGCGCCCAAGGCGGAAGGCAAACGTGCGCTGCAGCAGCGGCTTGGACTGGAGGTGAAGGAGCGCGTCCCGCTGCTCGGTGTGGTCAGCCGCCTGACCTATCAGAAGGGGCTGGACATGCTGCTCGAGTGCCTGCCCAAACTGCTCGACGGCGGAGCGCAACTGGCTGTGCTGGGAAGCGGCGAGGCCGACCTGGAAAAGCGTTTCGAGCAATTGGCTTTGCGTTATCCGGGGCGTGTATCGGTGACAGTGCGCTTCGATGAGGGATTGTCGCACCAGATCATGGCCGGTACGGATATCTTCCTGATGCCGTCGCGCTTCGAGCCTTGCGGACTTAACCAGATGTACGGCATGCGATATGGTACGCCGCCGGTGGTGCGCCGCACGGGCGGGCTGGCCGATTCGGTCAGTGATGCGAGCCTGCCGGACGGTACCGGTTTCGTGTTCGATGAGCCGACTCCCGCCGCGCTGTATCGAACCATCGTCGCGTCCATCGACTGCTATCGCGATATCCCGGCGTTCCGCCGCGTCCAGTCGAACGGCATGAAACGCGATGTCGGTTGGCGCGTTAGCGCACAGAAATATCTCGAGCTTTACCGTAAGATCGAATAAGGGCCAGGCAGTGCTTGGGGAATGACAAAAAAGGGGAGATGGCATCATGGCAAAAGAAATGCGTTCACCACGTTTCATCAGCGCGCTGACCAAGAATACCGTGGCATTGGTATTGGCAGGTGGGCGCGGCAGCCGCTTGCATAATCTGACAGACTGGAACGCGAAACCGGCGGTGCAGTTCGGCGGCAAGTTCCGCATCATCGATTTCCCGTTGTCCAACTGCATCAACTCCGGCATCCGCCGCGTCGGTGTGGTGACGCAGTACAAGGCGCACACACTGATCGAGCACATCCAGAAGGGCTGGGGCTTCCTGCGCGGCGAGTTCAACGAGTTCGTCGCTCTGCTGCCGGCGCAACAGCGCATACAGGAAGAGTGGTATCGCGGTACGGCGGATGCGGTGTTCCAGAACATCGACATCCTGCGCAGCTACAACCCCGAATACATCGTCATCCTCGCCGGCGATCACATCTACAAGATGGACTACGGCGAGATGCTGGCTTATCACGTGAGCAGCGAAGCGGACATGACTGTGGGTTGTATCGAGGTGCCGGTGAAGGACGCGACCGCCTTCGGCGTGATGACCGTGGATGAAAAAGACCGTATCGTCAAATTCGACGAGAAACCGGCGGATCCGAAGGAGATACCGGGCAAGCCCGGGCGCGCACTGGCCAGCATGGGCATCTACGTGTTCAACGCCAGTTTCCTGTATGAGCAGCTGATTCGCGATGCGGACACCAAGAAATCCACACATGATTTCGGCCATGACATCATCCCTTATCTCATCGACCGCTACCGCGTGTTTGCGCATCGTTTCGAGAACAGTTGTGTCGGCATGGTCGATCACGGGCAGGCTTACTGGCGCGACGTAGGAACCATCGATGCCTATTGGCAGGCCAATATGGAGATGGTCAATGTGGTGCCCGACCTCGATCTGTACGACAAGAGCTGGCCAATCTGGACCTACCAGGAACAGTTGCCACCGGCGAAGTTCGTGTTCAACGACGAGGAGCGACGCGGTGTGGCAATAGATTCTATGGTCTCGGGCGGCTGCATCATCAGCGGTGCCAGGGTGCACCATTCGCTGCTGTTTTCGGATATTCGCGTGGGCGAGCGCAGCGAGATCAACGACTCGGTGATTCTGTCCGGCGCGCGTATCGGCGCAGACGTGAAATTGAAGCGCGTGGTGCTGGATAATAATTGCGAGATACCGGACGGGATGGAGATCGGTTTCGATCACGAAGAGGATGCCCGTCGTTTCCATGTCTCACCCGGCGGTGTCACGCTGGTGACGCCGGATATGCTGGGGCAGTCGATTCACCATATACGTTGAACCATCTGAGGAACTGTTTTGGATAAAGTCAAGTCGCAAGCCGAGGCACGCAAGGATGCGGGCAGGAAGCTGCATCTCATTCTGTGCTGGCACATGCATCAACCCGATTACCGGGAATACCTGCACGGCGAGTATGTGCTGCCGTGGACCTATCTCCACGCCATGAAGGATTACACCGACATGGTGTTTCATCTGGAGCAGCATCCGCATGCCAGGGCGGTGGTGAACTTCGTCCCCATTCTTGCCGAGCAGCTGCAGGATTACCAGCAGCAATTCCAGTCCGGCCAGATGCGCGATCCGCTGCTTGCAATGCTGGGTATGGAGGACCTGGACGGGATAGGCGAAGCCGAGCGCCGGCATATCCTGGACAGCTGTTTCAAGAGCAACCATACCAAGATGCTGCAACCCTATCGCGCGTATCAGCATCTGTTCGATATGCAGCGCCTGCTGGAGGGGCACGGCCGCGAGAACGTGACCTATCTGTCCGGCCAATATCTGGCCGACCTGCTGGTGTGGTACCACCTGGTCTGGATGGGCGAGAGCGTGCGGCGCAGCAGCGAGCTGGTGGCGCGACTGATGACCAAGGGCAGCCAGTTCAGCTATACCGAGCGCAGGGAACTGTTCGAACTGATAGGCGCACTCATCGCCGACATCCTGCCGCGTTACCGCAAGCTCGCCGAACGCGGCCAGATCGAGATCTCGACCACGCCATACAACCATCCCATCATGCCGCTGATGCTGGATTTCACTTCGGCGCGCGAGAGTGAGCCCGAGGCGCCATTGCCGCAGTCGGCGCAATATCCCGGAGGACGATCGCGCATCCATGCGCATCTGTCCAACGCGGTGGAGAGCCACATGCAGAATTTCGGCGCAGCACCGCATGGCATGTGGCCTTCGGAAGGCGGTGTGTCGCGGGCCACCCTGAAACTGCTGGCGGAGCACGGCTGCGAATGGACGGCGACCGGGCAGGCGGTGCTGGCCAACAGCCTGCGCCGCGAGATGAACGACAATCCGCTGCCGGGCAGCTCCGGCTATTTGTACAAGCCCTATCTGGTCGAGACCGGCGGCAAGCCTATCCATTGTTTCTTCCGCGACGACCACCTGTCCGACAAGATCGGTTTCGAATATGCCAAGTGGCGGGGCGACGATGCCGCCGCCGATTTCGTCCATCATCTGGAAGAGATATTGCATCATGCGCCGGGCGAGGACGACCCCGTGGTCACAGTGATCCTGGATGGCGAGAACGCTTGGGAATACTACCCGTACAACGCATATTATTTCCTGTCCGAGCTGTATACCAAGCTTGAGGAGCATCCCGCCATCAGCACCACGACGTTCCACGAATGCGTGCAGGGCCTGGGCGATCCCGAATCGCGGGTGACGCCGAGCAGGTTGCAGCAACTCGTTGCGGGCAGCTGGGTGTACGGTACCTTCAGCACCTGGATAGGTTCTCCGGACAAGAACCGCGGCTGGGATCTGTTGTGCGAGGCCAAGCGCAGTTACGACATCGTCATGGCGAGCGGCCGTCTGAATGCCGACGAGATGCGGCTGGCGACCGAACAGCTTGCCGACTGCGAAGGTTCGGACTGGTTCTGGTGGTTCGGCGATTACAACTCGGCAATGAGTGTCGCTTCGTTCGATAACCTGTTCCGCCGCAACCTTTCCAATCTGTATCGATTACTCAAACTGACGCCGCCGCTGGAATTGCTGCATGTCATCAGTGTCGGCAGCGGCGATCCGGCCATGGGTGGAGCGATGCGTCGCTCTGAAGTTTAATAAATCGAAAGACTGAGCATGGCAAAATCGATCTCTTTGTTGCTTGGGGTGCATGCGCACCAGCCGGTGGGAAACTTCACCCATGTACTGGACGATGCGCATGTGCGTTGTTACGGCCCTTTCCTGCGCGTGCTGCACCGCTATCCGGCGTTCAAGTTCGCCATCCACATCAGCGGCTGGTTGCTGGACTACATGCTCGTTAATTATCCGGACGATATGAAGCTGTTGCGCGAGATGGTGCAACGCGGACAGGCGGAACTGGTCGGCGCCGGATATACCGAGCCGGTGCTGGCGGTGATCCCGGAAGTGGATCGTCTGGGGCAGTTGCAGCGCATGTCGGATCGTCTGGAAGAGACCCTGGGACAGCGTCCGCAGGGTGCGTGGCTGACCGAGCGTGTGTGGGAGGCGACAGTGGTGCCTTCCCTGGCAGACTCCGGCATACGCTATTCCACCGTGGACGATTACCATTTCCTCTGTACCGGCAAACATGTGGGCGATCTGGACGGTTACTACACCACCGAAGAGAACGGCCGCCAGCTCGATCTGTTCCCGATCTCCGAAGCGCTGCGTTACCGCCTGCCGTTCTCGCCTGCACAGGAAGTGGTGAGTTATCTGGAGAGTCTAGCGAAGGAGGAAGGGGCTCCGGCGGCGATCTATTTCGACGATATCGAGAAGTTTGGCATCTGGCCGGAGACTTATAACTGGGTGTACGAGCGCGGCTGGCTGACGCAGTTCATCGAAGGGGTGCTGGCTTCGAGCATCATCAAGACCGAGCGCTATTGCGACTACCATGCGCGGGCCAAGACGCGCGGCGTGGTGTATCTGCCGACCACGTCCTATATCGAGATGAACGAGTGGACACTGCCGGTGCCGGCCGCACATCACTATGCCGATCTGGTACAGGCGTCGAAATCATCCGGCCAGTTCGAGCAGAGCAAATCGTTTCTGCGCGGCGGTATCTGGAAGAATTTCCTGATGCGTTATCCCGAGTCGAACTGGATGCACAAACGTATGCTGGGACTGTCGCGGCGCATGCATGCCATGCCGAAGAAGAAACAGACGCAGGAGATGCTGGATGCGCTGTACGAAGCGCAGGCCAACGACGCCTACTGGCACGGACTGTTCGGCGGCTTGTATCTGCCGCATCTGCGCCGTGCCATCTATAACGCCATCGTCAAGCTGGAAGCAATGCTGGATGCGGTTGCGCCGCGCCAGCAGAAACTGGCGGTCGATCTGGATATGGACGGGGTCGACGAGGTGTTCCTGCAGAACGGCGTGTTGCAGGCGGTGATACGCCAGGACGGCAGTGCCGCGATATGCGAGTTCGATGCCTATCGCCTGTGCCACAACTTCGCCGACACGCTTTCCATGCCGCATGAGCATTACCATCGCAAGGTGCACGCGCAAACGGGCACGGAGCATCAGGGTGAGGGCATCGCCAATCCGCATGAGCGGATCAGCCACAAGCATGTCATCACGCAGGAAGATATGGCGATCGACGAGGGTCAGAAGCTGATGTTCCTGGACACCTGGTCGGCCGGCGAAGGCGAAACGACTCCATCGTATGCGCCGAGCAAATATGCGGGCATGCCACTGGGGGCCGCGTTCGAGGCTTCACTGGGTACCGGCAAGGTGCGCAAATCCATCGTGCTGGACGATACGCGCTTGTATGCCGCCTATCACTTCGACGGTATCGGCGCGGGCATATTCCGCGTGACGGCCAATGTTGCCATGCCGAGTTGTGACGGGCCTGCGGGTCGTTTCCGCGTGGGCGAAGAGATCATGGGCGGGTTCGGGCAGTTGCTGCAACTGGATGCAGTGCAACACATCGTTTTGGAAGACGCGGTGCTGGGTGGAAAACTGAAGGTCTCGGTGAATCGTCCCGTGTCGCTGGATTCGCAGCCTTGCTTCAGCGTATCGCAGTCAGAGGCCGGCTTTGAAAAGATCATGCAGGCCGTGGTGCTGACGTTCGAATGCGTGCTGACAGAGCAGGACGCCACGCTGGAATTTTGTATGGAGGTCGCGTGAAAGCACGAGACCGGACTCAGGAAATATAAATGAATACAGTCAATCCGTTTATCGCCAAACATCCTAACACGCGCAGGATTCCGCCGCTGGGCATGAATGCCACCGGCATAGAGGAAGACTTCTGCCGTTACTTCAATCACACTCTCGGTTGGGACAAGTCGAGCGTATCGTCGCATCACGTCTATGCGTCCTGTGCGCTGGTCATGCGCGACCGTCTGGTGGAACGCTGGCGCCGCACTCAGCGCGCCTACGACGAAACGGAATGCAAACAGGCCTATTACCTGTCGCTGGAATTCCTGATGGGGCGCGCCTTGGGTAATGCGTTGCTGAATCTGGATGTCGAAGAGGTCGCTGCCGAGGCGTTGCGCAATCTCGGAGTGGAGCTGGAAGAGGTGCGTGAACTGGAAAGTGACGCCGGATTGGGCAACGGCGGCTTGGGCAGGCTGGCAGCATGTTTTCTGGATAGCTGCGCGACCTTGCAATTGCCGGTGACGGGTTACGGCATCCGCTACGAGTACGGCATGTTCCGCCAGAAGATGGAGCAGGGGCGGCAGTTGGAAGAACCGGATCACTGGTTGCGCAACGGCAATCCATGGGAGATCGAACGGCCAGAATACACGGTCAGGATCAAGTTCGGCGGGCGCAGCGATTTCCTGTCCGGTGCGGATGGCCGCATGCATGTGTGCTGGGTCGATACACAGGACGTGCTGGCCGTGCCGTACGACATGCCTATCCCCGGTTACCGCAACGGTACAGTGAATACCTTGCGTTTATGGAAGGCGGCGGCGACCGAAGAATTCGATCTGGACGAATTCAATGCTGGCAGTTACACCGAAGCTGTCGCGGCCAAGAATGCTGCAGAACACATCACCATGGTGTTGTATCCCAACGATGCCAGCGAGAACGGCAAGGAACTGCGTTTGCGCCAGCAGTATTTCCTGGCTTCCGCCAGTTTGCAGGATGTGTTGCGGCGCTGGGTGTACAAGTACGGCGGCGATTTTTACGCTTTCGCAGAGAAGAATTGTTTCCAGCTGAACGACACCCATCCGACCTGCGCGGTGCCGGAACTGATGCGCCTGCTGATGGATGAGCACGGCATGGGCTGGGAGGAGGCGTGGGATATCACCTCGCGCACCATGGCCTATACCAATCACACCCTTTTGCCGGAGGCGCTGGAACGATGGCCGGTGAGCATGTTCGGCCGATTGTTGCCGCGGTTGCGCGACATCATCCTGGAGATCAATGCGCGCTTCATGGAAGAGGTCTCGTTGCGCTGGCCGGGCGACACTGAGCGGGAACGGCGCATGTCCATCGTGGAAGAGGGCGGCGATCCGCAGATACGCATGGCCTATCTGGCAGTGGTTGCGTGCCATTCGGTGAACGGTGTGGCGGCATTGCATTCGCAGTTGTTGCAACAGCATCTGTTTCACGATTTCTTCGAGTTATGGCCGAACAAGTTCAACAACAAGACCAACGGCGTGACGCCGCGCCGATGGATGGCAGCCAGCAATCCGCTACTCAGCGGTTTATTGGACAAGAAGCTGGGAAGCGACTGGCGCACCGACCTGGCCGGACTGAAAGCACTGCAGGAATATGCCGGAGACAGGAAATTCCGCGCCGAATGGAGCCATGTGAAACTGGCGAACAAGCAGCGCCTGGCCGAGATGGTCGCCCGCGATTGCGGCGTCGAATTCGATCCGTCTGCGATGTTCGATGTGCAGGTGAAGCGCATCCACGAATACAAGCGCCAATTGCTCAATGTGTTACACGTCATCCACCTGTATGACCGCATCAAAAGCGGCGACATCGCCGACTGGACGCCCCGCTGCGTGCTGATCGGCGGCAAGGCGGCGCCCGGCTATTTCATGGCAAAACGCATCATCCGGCTGGTGACTGCAGTGGCGGATGTGATCAACCACGATCCGGCGACCAAAGGCCTGCTGCGTCTGGCGTTCCTGCCGGATTACCGCGTCTCGGCGATGGAAGTGATCTGTCCGGCAGCCGACCTTTCGGAGCAGATATCCACGGCAGGCAAGGAAGCCTCTGGCACCGGCAACATGAAATTCATGATGAACGGGGCGATCACCATCGGTACGCTGGACGGTGCGAACATCGAGATCCGCGAAGAGGTCGGCGCGGACAATTTCTTCCTCTTCGGACTGACGGCAGAGCAGGTCGACGCGATGCGCGGGCAATACGACCCCGCAGCCATCGTCGCCGGCGATACTGATCTGGCGCGGGTGATACACCTGCTGTCATGCGGGCATTTCAACCTGTTCGAGCCGGGGCTGTTCGAACCCATCGTTCAAGCCATCCTGAATCCGCACGACCCCTGGCTGACGGCGGCGGATTTCCGCAGCTATGTGGATGCGCAACAGCAGGCGGCGAACGCATACCGCGATCGGGAAGCTTGGACGCGCATGAGCATCCTCAATACTGCCGCCAGCGGTAAATTTTCCAGCGACCGTACCATTCAGGATTACAACCGTGAAATCTGGCATTTAGCGCAGGTTTCAGCCCACGCGGAGTGAGCGGGCGGGCCTTCCCGCCCTGTTTCATGTATCATTCCGTTCGCGAATTTCGTTTTGCTAAACCTGCCTAAAATTCAAAGGAAAGTGTCAGTATGTCAAATGTAGAGACCCTGAGTGGATTACAACGCCGTTTGAGCGCGTCCATCCCCCAACAACAATTGCGCGGTGAAGTCGAGGCGCGCTTGAAACACTTGGGCCGTACTGCCAAGGTGCATGGTTTCCGTCCGGGAAAAGTCCCGTTCAAGGTGCTGGAAAAACAATACGGCCCGTCGGTGCAGCAGGAAGTTCTGGGCGAGAGCTTGCAGCGGTCCTTCGCCGAGGTGGCGATCGCCAACAAGCTGCAAGTGGCGGGTTATCCGCAGTTCGAACTGAAAACCACCGACCTGAACGCACCACAGATCGAATACAGCGCCACCTTCGAGGTCTATCCCGAAGTGAAGTTGGGCTCCATCGCGGGTGAAAGCGTGACCCGCGTCACTTTCGCCATGAGCGAGGCAGACGTGGACGAGACCATCAAGACCCTGCGCAAACAGCGCGCTGTGTTCAAGAAGGCTGAACGCGCCGCGAAGAATGACGACCAGGTGCGCATCGACTTCTCCGGCAAGCTGAACGGTGTGGTGTTCGAAGGCGGCGAAGCCAAGGATTTCGCCGTGGTGCTGGGCACCGGACGCATGCTGCCGGATTTCGAGAATGCCATCGTCGGCATGAAGGCCGGCGAGACCAAGTCGTTCGACATGACCTTCCCGGCTGATTATCACGGCAAGGACGTGGCGGGCAAGCAGGTTACCTTCACCATCACCGCGCATGTGGTTGAAGAGGCGCATCTGCCCGCGGTGGATGCCGAGTTCGCCAAATCGATGGGCATGGCGGATGGCGACGTCGACAAGCTCAAGGCGGAGATCCGCGACAACATCGGGCGTGAAGCACAGCGTCGTGCCAAAGTGCGTAACAAAGACAGCGCAATGGATGTTTTGTTGCAGATCGCACAATTGGACGTGCCCAAGGCGCTGCTGGATAGCGAAGCGGAACGCCTGATGCAACAGACCGTGCATGACATGGAAGCCCGTGGTATGAAGATCCCCAAGGGGATGCAGTTGCCGGCAGACATGTTCCTCGAGCGTGCGACCAAACGCGTCAAGCTTGGCTTGATTCTTGCTGAGTTGGTGAAGCAGCACGACCTGGGGGCCAAGCCCGAGCAGATGAAGGCGCTGGTGCAGGAATATGCGCAGAGTTACGAGCATCCGGAAGAAGTGGTGCGCTGGTACAACGCCGAGCCTGGCCGCATGCGCGAGATCGAGAATCTGGTGCTGGAAGACAACGTGGTGGCCTGGGTGTTGGCGGGTGCCAAAGTGAGCGACCAGGCTGTCACCTTGACCGAACTGATGGGGAGTAACTGAACATGCAATTTGGCACCACCTCGGAAATGACGGAACCGCAAGACATCGGCATGATCCCGATGGTGATCGAGACCAGCGGACGCGGCGAGCGCGCATTCGACATCTACTCGCGCCTGCTGAAGGAGCGAGTGGTGTTTCTGGTCGGTGAGGTCAACGACCATACCGCCAATCTGATCGTGGCGCAGATGCTGTTCCTGGAATCGGAGAATCCGGACAAGGACATCCATTTCTATATCAACTCGCCCGGCGGTTCCATCTCGGCCGGCATGGCGATCTACGACACCATGCAATTCATCAAGCCGCAGGTCTCCACGCTGTGCATAGGCATGGCTGCTTCGATGGGCGCCTTCCTGTTGCAGGCTGGCGCGAAAGGTAAGCGTTTCGCATTGCCGAACTCGACCGTGATGATCCACCAGCCTTTGGGCGGTTTCCGCGGTCAGGCGTCCGACATCGAGATCCACGCCAGGTACATCCTGAGTCTGCGCGAGCGTCTCTACGCTTTGATGGCGCAACACACCGGCCGCAGTGTGGAAGAGATCGCACGCGACAGCGAACGCGACAACTTCCTCTCAGCCAAAGAAGCGATGGAATACGGCTTGATCGACCAGGTATTGGACAAGCGGGTTTAAGTAATCTTGCAGGCTGCCGATAGTTTCGGAGCGGAGGTGTAAATGACGACTGACAAGAACAAGGGTGACAAACTGCTGTACTGCTCGTTTTGCGGGAAGAGCCAGCATGAGGTGCGCAAGCTGATCGCGGGTCCGTCGGTGTTCGTCTGCGACGAATGCATCGCCTTGTGCAACGACATCATCCGCGAGGAAACTCAAAGCGCGATTGGCGGCGACAAATCCGACAAGAGCGAACTGCCGAACCCGCACCAGATCTGTGAACGTCTGGACGAATATGTCATCGGCCAGCGCCAGGCAAAAAAGATTCTCTCTGTGGCGGTGTACAACCACTACAAGCGCCTTAAGAATACGGACAAGGACGGTGTCGAACTGGCCAAGAGCAACATCCTGCTGGTCGGCCCGACCGGGTCCGGCAAGACTCTGCTGGCACAGACCCTTGCACGTCTGCTCAATGTTCCTTTCGTGATGGCGGACGCAACGACCTTGACCGAAGCGGGTTATGTCGGCGAGGACGTCGAGAACATCATCCAGAAGTTGCTGCAGGCATGCGATTACGACGTCGAGCGCGCGCAGCGCGGTATCGTCTATATCGACGAGATCGACAAGATCTCGCGCAAATCGGATAACCCGTCCATCACCCGTGACGTGTCCGGTGAAGGCGTGCAGCAGGCGCTGCTCAAGCTGATCGAGGGCACCAAGGCCGCGATTCCGCCGCAGGGCGGTCGCAAGCATCCGAACACCGAGTTTCTACAGGTGGACACCACCAATATCCTGTTCATCTGCGGCGGCGCGTTCGACGGTCTGGAAAAAGTGATCCGCAACCGTTCCGAAAAAGCAGGCATCGGTTTCTCGGCCAATCTTTCCAAGCGCGACGACGGCAAGGATGTCGGCAAGGTGCTGCGCGAGGTGGAGCCGGAGGACCTGATCAAGTTCGGTCTGATCCCCGAGTTCGTCGGGCGCCTGCCTGTGGTGGCGGTGCTTGAGGGGCTGGATGAGGCTGCACTGATCCAGATATTGACCGAGCCCAAGAATGCGCTGACCAAGCAGTATCAGAAACTGTTCGCGATGGAAGGCGTTGAGCTGGAATTTCGCGAGGGTGTGCTGAACGTGATCGCGAAAAAGGCGCTGGCGCGCAAAGCCGGCGCGCGCGGCTTGCGTTCCATACTCGAGCATGCGCTGCTCGACACAATGTTCGATCTGCCATCGGCGGAAAACGTGAGCAAAGTAGTGCTGGACGAGAATAGTGCGGGTGAGATCAAACCCGTTGTGTTGTACGCGGACACCCCAAAGGCCGCGTAATACGGTTCTTGCGGGCAGGGCTTGAATTCCTTCGAGCCCATCCCCATCTGTGTATACAGTTAACCAAGAGTGCACATCATGTCCGAATCCGAATCAATTACCACCCAAGCCGACCTGTATCCATTGTTGCCCCTGCGCGACGTGGTGGTATTCCCTCACATGGTCATTCCCCTGTTCGTCGGGCGTGCAAAATCCATCAAGGCACTGGAAGCGGCGATGGAAGCGGGCAAGAGTATCGTGCTGGTGGCGCAGAAATCTGCCGCCAAGGATGAACCTGCCACCGAGGACATCTACCGCATCGGTAGCATCGCCAACATCCTGCAAATGCTGAAATTGCCCGACGGCACGGTCAAGGTGCTGGTGGAAGGCACACAGCGCGCCAAGGTGTTGCGCATATTCGACGACAAATCACATCTGGATGCCGAGATACAGCCGGTGCCTATCGACGAGGAGATCGGGCATGAAGCGGAAGCGATGCGCCGGGCGCTGATCAACCAGTTCGACCAATATGTCAAACTCAACAAAAAGATCCCGCCCGAGATCTTGACTTCGCTGGCAGGCATCGACGATGCCGGCCGTCTGGCCGATACCATCGCCGCGCATCTGCCTTTGAAGCTGGAGCAGAAGCAGGAAGTGCTGGAGATATTCGATGTGCGCTTGCGCCTTGAGCATCTGCTGGGTCTGCTGGAAGCCGAACTGGATATCATGCAGGTGGAAAAACGCATCCGCGGCCGCGTCAAGCGCCAGATGGAGAAGAGCCAGCGCGAGTATTATCTGAACGAGCAGGTCAAGGCCATCCAGAAGGAACTGGGTGAAGGCGAAGACGGTGCCGACATCGAAGAGGTCGAAAAGAAGATCAAGGCTGCGCATATGCCCAAGGATGCGCGTGCCAAGGCCGAAGCCGAGTTGAAGAAACTGCGTCTGATGTCGCCGATGTCCGCCGAGGCGACCGTGGTGCGCAACTATATCGACGTGCTGGTCGGGCTGCCGTGGAAGAAAAAGACCAAGATCGATACCGACCTCAAGCATGCCGAGGATGTGCTGGAAGCCGATCACTACGGTCTGGATAAAGTCAAAGAGCGCATCGTCGAGTATCTGGCGGTGCAGCAGCGCGTGGCAAAGATGAAAGCGCCCATCCTGTGTCTGGTCGGTCCTCCCGGCGTGGGCAAGACCTCGCTGGGGCAATCCATCGCGCGTGCCACCAATCGCAAGTTCGTGCGCATGTCGCTGGGCGGCGTTCGCGACGAATCCGAGATCCGCGGCCACCGTCGCACCTACATCGGTTCCATGCCGGGCAAGATCTTGCAGAACATGAGCAAGGTCGGCGTGAAGAACCCGCTGTTCCTGCTCGATGAAGTGGATAAAATGGGTATGGACTTCCGTGGCGATCCTTCGTCGGCGTTGCTGGAAGTACTCGATCCAGAGCAGAACCACACATTCGTCGACCACTACGTCGAGGTCGAGTACGACTTGTCCGATGTGATGTTCGTCGCCACCTCGAACAGCATGAACATCCCTGCGCCGTTGCTGGATCGCATGGAGGTGATCCATGTATCGAGCTACACCGAGGATGAAAAGGTCAACATCGCGACGCGCTACTTGCTGCCGAAGGCGATCAAGAACAATGGCCTGAAGGAAGTCGAGATCAGTGTCTCCGAGAGTGCGATCCGCGACATCCTGCGCTACTACACGCGCGAGGCCGGTGTGCGCAGTCTGGAACGCGAGCTGTCCAAGATCTGCCGCAAGGTGGTGAAGTCGCTGTTGCTGAAAGGACGCGACAACAAGGTCACGATTAATGCACGCAATCTGGACAAGTATCTGGGCGTGCGCCGTTACAGCTACGGCATCGCCGAAAAGACCAACCAGGTCGGACAGGTCACCGGACTGGCGTGGACGGAAGTCGGCGGTGAATTGCTCACCATCGAGACTGCCGTGTTGCCGGGCAAGGGTAAAACCACGACCACCGGCAAACTGGGCGAGGTGATGCAGGAGTCCATTCAGGCTGCATTGAGTGTGGTGCGCAGCCGTGCGCGTACGCTGGGTATCGCCGAAAACTTCTACGAAAAGAGCGATCTGCACATCCACTTGCCGGAAGGCGCGACGCCAAAAGACGGTCCGAGTGCAGGTATCGGTATCTGCACGGCGATGGTCTCGGCATTGACTGGAATACCTGTGCGCGCCGATGTGGCGATGACAGGCGAGATCACACTGCGCGGCGAAGTGTTGCCGATCGGCGGTTTGAAGGAAAAGCTTCTGGCTGCGCAACGCGGTGGCATCAAACTAGTGCTGATCCCGGAAGAGAACACCAAGGATCTGGTGGAGATTCCGGACAACGTGAAAAACAAGCTGGAGATACATCCGGTCAAGTGGGTCGAACAGGTTCTGGAGATGGCGCTGGAACGCAAGCCTGAGCCGCTCCCTGAGCAGTCGGTCGCTGCATTGGCATCACCGACAGTCATCAGCGAAACAGGGACATCGGCTGCGATCAAGCATTGACGGGGGTTTGCGGCCAAGCAATGCATGACAAATTGTTTTGCATTTGCTTGACCCGCTCGAAGACCCTTGATATAAAGCCGTCGCAGGGCTTTTCTGTGTTTTCAACCAACAAGCAAAGGGGAATCGCGTGAGTAATAAATCTGACCTGATCGAAGCAATCGCAAAATCCGCCGACATTTCCAAGGCTGCTGCCGGGCGCGCATTGGATGCGACAATTGAATCCATCAAAAAATCCCTGAAAAAGGGCGAGTTGGTTAGTTTGGTTGGTTTTGGTACTTTCTACGTTGGTAAACGCGCCGCACGTAATGGCCGCAATCCGCGTACTGGTGCCACCATCAAGATCAAGGCTGCAAAGGTTCCGAAATTCCGTGCTGGCAAAGGTTTGAAAGATGCTGTAAACTAGCATGCTTTCGACGGGTGCTTAGCTCAGCTGGTAGAGCACCGCCCTTACAAGGCGATTGTCGGCGGTTCGATCCCGTCAGCACCCACCAGCAGTTTGAATGTGTTGTTTAGTTGTGTTTCAAGTTTTATGGAGTGGTAGTTCAGTTGGTTAGAATACCGGCCTGTCACGCCGGGGGTCGCGGGTTCGAGTCCCGTCCACTCCGCCAAACAGAGGCGAACGAAAGTTCGCCTTTTTTCATGTTGGATGTCAAATAAAAAGACATCCGTTCAATCGGGTAGATTGCTATGTTCGATTTCGTGCAAGATAAAAGATGGCTAGTGCAGATCGTATTGGCGGTTATTATTTTGACGTTCGCCGTTTGGGGGATTAGCTCCTATCAAAACACCAGTGGTTCCGACCCCTTGGCAACTGTCAACGGTGAAAAGATCGGACAGCAGGAATTCGAAGATGCGCTGGAACAGCAGCGTCAACGGATACGCGAGATGGCCGGGGCCAGCTTCGATCCGACATTCTTCGACAAGCCGGAGATCAAGCGCTCGGTGCTGGAGGGATTGGTCGCCCAGCGCGTGTTGACCGTTGAGGCGCGAGGTGCCGGATTGATGCCGGGAGACGAGCAGTTGGCACAGATCATTGCTGGTATAGGCGTATTCCAGAAGGACGGTAAGTTCGATATAGAGCGCTATGAGGCGGCATTGAAAGAGCGAGGCATGAACCGGTTGGGATTCGAAGCCCGTTTGCGTCAGGATGTCGCAGCGCGGCAAATAACAGATGCCTACTCCCAGAACGGCTATGCGGCGAATACGGTTGCGGAGACGTTGATTCGCTTGAACGAACAGCAGCGAATCGTCGCAGTGTCCAGCCTGAATCCCGAGACGTATCTTAAGCAAGTGCAGATAAGCGATGCCGACATCGCGGCTTATTACGAAAAGAATGCCAATGAGTTCCAATTGCCGGAACGAGCCAATGTCGAATATGTGATGTTCTCGGCGGATTCATTGTCGTCGACCATCACGGTTGCCGATAGCGAGGTCAAACAATATTACGAAGAGCATGCCGCGGAGTTTGGTACCAAAGAACAGCGTCAAGCCGCGCATATCCTGATTGCGGTGGCGAAACAGGCTTCGGATGCCGAGAAGTTGGCTGCCAAAGCGAAGGCTGAGCAGGTGCTGCAACAAGTGAAGCAATCCCCGGCAAAATTCCCATCTCTGGCAAAACAATACTCTCAGGATCCTGGCTCTGCTGCCAACGGCGGTGATCTGGGGATGTTCGGCCGCGGCGCGATGGTAAAACCTTTCGAGGAAAGCGTATTCAGTCTCAAGGCCGGAGAAGTAAGCGGTCTGGTGCAGTCGGATTACGGATACCACATCATCAAGCTGCTGGCCGTCAAGGCTGCCAAGATGCAGCCCCTGGGCGAAGTGCGCGGAATGATCGTGCAGCGTCTGAAATCACAGCATGCCGGCGACAAATTCGCGGAGCTGGCCGATCAATTCAATAACACCGTCTATGAGCAAAGCGATACTCTGAAGCCCGCAGCGGAGCTGGTCAAAGCAACCGTGCTGCGCGGTGTGTGGCTGAGCAAGGGGCAGGCTGCGAACGACATCTGGACAGACAAGGCATTGCAGGCGGTGTTCTCGGAAGATGTATTGAAAAACAAGCGCAACACGGCGGCGATCGAGATCGCCACCAATACCTTGCTGGCTGCCCGGGTCGTGGAATACAAGCCGGCGAGTGCGCGTCCCATGGCAGAGGTCGCACAGGCCATCCGTCAATCGCTGCAGAGCCTGCGTGCGGCCGAGATGGCCGAGCAGCAAGGTAAAGAGATATTGGCGCGCCTGCAGCGAGGCGAAAAGGCGGGCGTGAACTGGAAGCCTGCACAAAGCATGTCACGCAGCCAGCGTTCTGCGGTGGCGCCGGAGTTGTTGCAGGCGGTATTCAGTGCCGATACGTCCAAGCTTCCGGCTTATAGCGGCGTGGCGAGCAGCAGGGGCGGTTATCTGCTGGCTCGTATCGAAGCTGTGAAGGAAACAGGTGCTATCGATGACGGGAAGCGGAATGGTTACGTTCAGCAGATACGCCAGCTCACGGGTGAAGAATTGCTGATGGCCTATCTGGCTGATGCGAAAAAGCGTGCCGACATCACCATGAAGGAATTCGTGACTGACGAGAGGAAATAAAGTCAGGATGCGCAATAAAAAACGCCGCTTGATGAGCGGCGTTTTTTATTTCAGGATATGAAGATCAGGCTTCGGTAGAGCCCAACGCGGTGGTATTGAAGCCGGCGTCCACGTAGGTGATCTCGCCGGTGACACCGCTGGCAAGGTCGCTGCACAGAAAGGCCGCCACGTTGCCGACCTCTTCGACAGTCACGTTGCGCTTGAGCGGAGCATGTTTGGCGTTGTACGAGAGCAGCTTGCCGAAATCGCCGATACCTGCGGCAGCCAGTGTCTTGATCGGTCCGGCGGAGATGCCGTTGGCACGGATACCCTTGCGCCCCAGTTCCATCGCCAGATAACGCACGCTGGCTTCCAGGCTTGCCTTGGCCATGCCCATCACGTTGTAGTGCGGCATGGTGCGGACCGCACCCAGGTAGCTCAAGGTCAGGATGGCTGATCTGTCATTCAGGAAGGGTAGTGCTGCCTTGGCCATGGCCGGGAAACTGTAGGCGCTGATGTCGTGTGCGATGTGAAAAGCTTCGCGGCTGAAGCCATCCAGGAACTCACCGTCCAGAGCTTCACGCGGGGCGAAGGCGATGGCATGCACGAAGCCATCGAATCTATCCCATTTTTTTCCCAGCTCGTTGAACAGCTGCGCTATCTCGGCATCGCTGGCAACATCGCAGGGATAGACCATGTCGCTCCCAAAATCCATGGACATTTCAGTCACGCGGTCTTTGACACGCTCCCCCTGATAGGTGAAGGCCAGCTCGGCACCTTCGCGATGCATGGCCTGTGCGACACCGTAGGCGATCGAACGATTGCTGATCATGCCTGTGACCAGAATGCGTTTATTTGCCAAAAATCCCATGTTTTCCCCGGTTCAAATTGGTTGCCAACGACTTATGCGGCGCGGATTATAACCCAATAGATGGCCTGCACCGCAGGCGGTGCTATCGTATATAATCCGTCGCTGATTTGTTTCCGGCGAGCGACACGTTTTTCATGCAACAAACCCCACTTCTGGAAGTGAAAAATATTGCTTGCGAACGCGGCGATCATCGCCTGTTCAGCGGGTTGAACTTCACGCTGGCACCGGGCGAACTGATGCAGGTGCAGGGTGCGAACGGTAGCGGCAAGACCACGTTGTTGCGCACCTTGTGCGGCTTTGTGCAGCCGGTGCAGGGATCGGTGCATTGGTGCGGACAGGACATCGGCGAGTGGGACGACGATTTTCACGCCGAGATGTGTTATCTCGGACACCTTAATGCCATCAAGGATGAATTGAGCGCACTGGAGAATCTGCAGATGAGTGCGGGCCTGGCCGGATACACTGTGAGCGATCAGCAGGCCGTTGCTGCTTTGCGTCGCATGGGATTGCAGCGTCGCGAACATCTGCCGGTGCGGGTGCTGTCACAGGGGCAGCGACGCAGGGTGGCGCTGGCGCGTTTGCTGATCGGCGATGCTCACTTGTGGATACTTGATGAGCCTTTGACCGCACTCGATGTGGGGGCTGTTGGGTTGATGCAGGAACTTATCGGGGAACATCTGTCGAATGGCGGCATGACGATCTTCACGACGCATCAACCTTTGCAAGTGTCCGGTGTGCAAACTCGACAGTTGATGTTGTCATGAACAAGCTGTCACTGTTCGGTTTGCTTGGATTGGTGATCAGGCGCGATCTGCTGCTGGCGATGCGTCGCCGTGCCGACGTGCTGACCACGCTGATCTTCTTCGTGATGGTGGTGAGCCTGTTCCCGCTCGGTGTCGGGCCGGAACCGGAGATGTTGCGCAAGATGGCCTCGGGTGTGGTGTGGGTAGCCGCGCTGCTGGCCTCGATGTTGTCACTGCCGCGCATGTTCTCTGCGGACCATGCGGACGGTACGCTGGAGCAGATGATGCTGGCTCCGCAATCGCTGTCCGTGCTGGTACTGGGCAAGATATTGGCGCACTGGACGCTGTCCGGTCTGCCGCTGGCGTTGATCGCGCCGGTGTTGGGATTGCAGTTCGACATGTCGGTGCAGGCCTTGTGGATACTGGTATTGGCATTGTTGCTCGGCACCCCGGTGTTGAGCATGATCGGGGCGGTGGGTGCGGCACTGACTTTGGGGTTGCGTGGTGGCGGGGTGTTGGTGTCACTGCTGGTGTTGCCGCTGTGCATCCCGGTACTGATCTTCGGTGCGGGTGCGGTGGAGGCGGTGAACGGTGGCATGAGCGCTGTTTCCAACCTTGCGTTACTGGGGGCATTCACGTTATTCGCGCTGGTGTTTACGCCGTTCGTTGCGGCGCAGGCTTTGCGCATTTCAATGGAGTAGTGATTTGGCAATCAACTGGTTCAAATATTCGGCACCTTCTACCTTCTATGGTCTGGCTGGCAAGCTGATCCCATTCTTCGCATGGCCGGCAGTGATATTGTTCGCGATCGGTCTGTACATCGGATTCTTCGTCGCTCCGACCGATGCTGTGCAGAGCGAGGCCTATCGCATCATCTTCATCCACGTTCCCGCTTCCATCCTTTCCATGTTTATCTACCTCATCATGGCGGGATATGCGGCATTGGGCTTGATCTTCAATACGCGGCTTTCATCCATGATGGCGCAGGCTCTGGCACCAACCGGTGCGCTGTTCGCCTTCATCTCGCTGTGGACCGGAGCCTTGTGGGGTAAACCGATGTGGGGCGCCTGGTGGGTGTGGGATGCGCGCCTGACTTCCGAGCTGATCCTGCTGTTCCTGTATCTCGGCTTCATCGCCTTGCAGGCTTCCATTGAAGACCCGCGCCGTGCGGACAAGGCCAGCGCATTGCTCGCCATCGTCGGTTCGGTCAACGTTCCCATCATCTATTTCTCGGTGAAATGGTGGAACACCCTGCATCAGGGTGCAACCATCAAGATGACCGGCACCAGCATGCATGTCGCGATGCAGCAAGCCATGTTTATCGTGCTGGTGGCTTGCTGGCTGTATGTCATCGCCGTCGCACTGGCGCGCGTACGCAGCATCATCCTCGAGCGAGAGCGCAACACGCAGTGGGTGAGCGAACTCAAGGAGGTGCGGTGATGAGTTGGGGTGAGTTCTTTGCCATGAACGGTTATGCGTTCTACGTATGGGGTTCGTACGGGGTGGCCGTGCTGGTGTTTGTCATTGAGGCATTGCTGGTGCGCAACCGTCGCAAGAATGTCCTGCGCGAATTGAAGTTGACGCGTTTGGATGCGGAAGATAATGGAAGTGGAGAACGCGCATGACACCAAGACAGAAAAGACTGGGATTCATCATGGCCGGTGTCGTGCTGGTGGCAGCGGCGGTGGGGCTGGTGCTGTATGCACTGAAGAACAACGTCAGCCTGTATTTCACGCCGACTCAGGTTTACAACAAGGAAGCGCCGCAGGGCCGCAATTTCCGCATTGGTGGATTGGTCGAGGCGGGTAGCGTCAAGCGTGAGAACGACGGTCTGACCGTTCATTTCAATATCACCGACAACCACAAGACCATGGCTGTGGTCTACAAAGGCATCCTGCCCGACCTGTTCAAGGAAGGTAAGGGTGTGGTCGCGCAGGGCAAGCTGGATGAGGCTGATGTTTTCCGCGCAGACGAAGTCCTGGCCAAGCATGACGAGAACTACATGCCTCCCGAAGCTGCCGATGCACTGAAGAAGGCCGAAGCGGCTAAAGCGAATGCGGCGCAGCCGGGAAGTACCTCAGCTGAATATCCTGTCGCCAAATAATTATTGAGAGTCCAAGCATGATTCCAGAAATCGGGCAGTTCACATTGATCGTTGCGCTGTGGTTGGCGCTGTTGCAGGGCATCCTGCCCATCGTCGGCGCCGCGCGTTCCAGTGCGGTGTTGATGGGCATCGCACGCCCGCTGGCGGTCGGGCAGTTCGTGTTTGTCGCCATCGCGTTCGGTTGTCTGACCACATCCTTCCTCGCCAACGACTTCTCCGTGCTGTATGTTGCGCAGCATTCGAACTCGCAATTACCTGCGGCGTATCGTGTCGCAGCAGTGTGGGGCGGCCATGAAGGTTCGCTGTTGCTGTGGGCTTTCATCCTGACGCTGTGGACGGTCGCGGTGGCGATGTTCAGCAAGCACCTGCCGGAAGAGATGGTGGCGCGCGTCATCGGCGTGATGGGTCTGATCTCGGTCGGCTTCCTGTTGTTCATGCTGTTCACTTCGAATCCTTTCGATCGCCTGTTGCCCGCGGCGATGGACGGTCGCGACCTGAACCCGTTGCTGCAGGATCCCGGTCTGGTCATCCATCCGCCGATGTTGTACATGGGATATGTCGGTTTCTCCGTGGCCTTCGCCTTCGCACTCTCCGCCTTGCTGGGAGGCAAACTGGATGCGACCTGGGCGCGCTGGTCGCGCCCGTGGACGACGGTTGCCTGGGTGTTCATGACCATCGGTATCGCGCTCGGTAGCTGGTGGGCGTATTACGAACTGGGCTGGGGGGGCTGGTGGTTCTGGGATCCGGTCGAGAACGCCTCGTTCATGCCCTGGCTGGTCGGCACGGCATTGATGCATTCGCTGGCGGTCACGGAAAAGCGCGGCGCCTTCAAGAGCTGGACGGTGCTGCTCGCCATCGCTGCGTTCTCATTGTCGCTAATGGGAACGTTCCTCGTGCGTTCCGGTGTGCTGACTTCAGTGCACGCTTTTGCTACCGACCCCAAACGCGGCGTATTCATCCTTTCCTTCCTGGTGGTGGTCATCGGCGCTTCGCTGCTGTTGTTCGCCTGGCGCGCGCCCAAGATAGGCTTGGGCGGCAAGTTCGAGCTCGTCTCGCGCGAATCGATGCTGCTCACCAACAACGTATTGCTGGCGGTCGCTTCCGCCTCGGTGTTTCTGGGCACGCTATATCCGCTGTTCATGGACGCACTCGGCTTCGGCAAACTCTCCGTCGGCCCCCCCTATTTTCATACCGTGTTTGTGCCGCTGATGGTGCCCTTGGTGATGATGATGGGCTTGGGGCCGATCGCGCGCTGGAAGCAAGCGAGCTTGTCGGATATCTGGCAGCGTGTGCGTTGGGCGTTGGCCGCCAGTTTCGTCATTGCGTTGTTGTTGCCACTGGCACTCGGTTTATGGACACCGCTGATCGCGCTCGGCATGTGGCTGGCTGCCTGGCTGATACTGACCGCCGCACTTGACCTGCGCAAACGCCTGGCCGGTTCCGGCAGCCTGTGGCAGCGCATGAAACAACCCTCGCTCAGCTATTACGGCATGCAGTTCGCCCACCTTGGTGTGGCGGTGTTCATCATCGGCGTGACCATGGTGAAGGGATATGAGACCGAACGCGATGTGCGCATGGAAGTTGGCGACACGCTGGAAGCGGGCGGTTATGTGTTCCGCTTCGAGGGCGCGCGCGAGAAGCAGGGCCCCAATTATGTCGCAGCCGAAGGACGCATGAGCGTGAGCAAGAACGGCAAGCTGGTGACGGAACTTTTCCCCGAGAAACGCCAGTACAACGCATCGGGTATGCCGATGACCGAAGCGGCAATCGAGACCGGCGTGTTCCGCGATTTGTATGTCTCGCTGGGCGAGCCCATCCCCGACACTGAAGCTTGGGCTGTGCGCGTTTATATCAAACCCTTCGTGGATTGGATCTGGGCCGGCTGCCTGTTCATGGCGCTGGGCGGCATTCTGGCGATCAGCGACCGCCGCTACCGTATCCATGCGCGCAAAACACAGCCTGCCGTGGCAGGTGAACAACCATTGCAGGAGAAGACAGCATGACTCGTTTTATGTGGCCACTGGTGATTTTTCTGGTGCTGGCAGGATTTCTGTTCGTGGGCTTGGGCTTGGATCCGCGCGAAGTACCCTCACCGCTGATTGGTAAACCGGCACCTACGTTTACCTTGCCGCTGCTGCGATCTCCTGGCAAGAATTTCTCTTCGCAGGATATGAAGGGTCAGGTCTGGATGCTTAATGTGTGGGCATCGTGGTGCGGGGCGTGTAAAGACGAACATCCCATCCTGATGGATTTGGCACGGCAGAATGTTGTTCCGCTTTACGGTCTGGACTACAAAGAAAAGCGGGCAGAGGATGGCCTTGCTGTTTTGAACAGATCGGGCGACCCCTACACGCAGGTGTTATTTGATGCTGACGGCAAAGTCGGATTCGACTACGGCGTTTACGGCGTTCCCGAAACTTACATCATCGACAAACAAGGCGTGATACGCGACAAATTGATCGGCCCGGTGACACCTCAGAATCTGCAAGAACGCCTGTTGCCCCTTATTGCGGAGTTGAAGAAACAATGAGACATTTTTTACTTTTGCTGATGTTGCTTCCGGCGCTGGCGTATGGTGGTGAGGCTAAAGACCTGGCCGACGATCCCGTGATGGAGCGCCGCATGATCAGCCTCGCGGAAAAAGTGCGCTGCCTCGTTTGCCAAAGTGAAACCGTGGCCAGCTCGCGCTCAGACTGGTCCAACGATGTGCGCCAGATCATGCGTGAAAAGATGCAGGCGGGCGCGACCGACCAGGAAATAATGGACATATTGGTTGAGCGTTTCGGCAAATCCGTGCTGTTTGATCCGCCTGTCGACAGGGAGACCATCCCCTTGTGGATTGCGCCATTTGTCATGCTGTTGCTGGGTGTTGCGGCGCTCTTTTATCAAGTGCGCAAGCGCCGTCAGACCGTACCCGAAACCGAGCTCAGCGAAGAAGCACAAAAACGCGCTGCGGCCCTTCTTAACGACCAAGAATAGATCCGATGACTACTTTCTGGATGATTAGCGCACTGCTGTTGTTTGTGGCCTTGCTGTTTGTGGGGATACCGCTGTGGCGCGGTATCGCGAGAAACAATGCGGTGGAACGCGATGCCGCCAATCTGGAGATCTACCGCGACCAGATCGCCGAGATGGATGCCGATCTGCGCAACGGCCTGCTCACGCCGGAACTGCATGAGCAAGGCAAGCGCGAGTTGCAGGGGCGACTGCTGGATGAAGTACATCAAGGCCGGCAGCAGGCCGCACCGGCGCCGCGCAATCCTTACAAGATGCTGACCGTTGCATTCGCTCTGCTGATACCGCTGGCTTCCGTTGGTCTGTATATGCAACTCGGTAACCAGCAGGCCTTTTCGCAGATGCCGGGTCACGGCGGAGAGATGGGTGGACAGGCTGGTCCCTCGCTGACTTCACTGGAAGAACGTGTGGCGCAGAGCCCGGCTGATCCGGAAGCGCTGCTCATGCTGGCGCGTTCCTATTCCGAGCTAGGACGCTTCTCCGATGCGGCCAGGACATATGACAGCCTGACCAAGATCGTCCCGGACGAGGCATGGATATGGGCGGATTATGCCGATGCTCTCGCAATGACGCACAGCACATTGATGGGTGCGCCGACCAAGTTGCTGGAGCAAGCCTTGAAACTGGACCCGAACAATCTCAAGACCCTGGCACTTTCGGGTACCGCAGCGATGGAGCGCGAAGACTATGCAGCGGCCGTCCGCCATTGGGAAAAACTGCTCAAACTGGTTCCGGCAGAAAATCCGGATGTCCAGATGATCAAGGATGGCGTCCATCAAGCCCGCCAATTGTTGGCGCAAAGCAAGGGCGGCAAAGCTGCACTGGAGCGGATTAACGAGCCGGTAGCGCAAACAGCTGGCAATGAACGTATCTCCGGCACAGTCACTCTGAGCGATGCGGTCAGAAGTCAGGCTGATCCGAACGATACGCTGTTCGTGCTGGCACGTGCCGCACAGGGTCCTAAGATGCCACTGGCTATCGTGCGCAAGCAGGTCAAAGACCTGCCGTTGAAATTCACCCTGGATGACAGTATGGCGATGTCTCCCGAGATGAAGATGTCCAATTTCGACCAAGTGGTCGTCGTCGCGCGCATCTCCAAATCCGGCAATGCGATGCCTCAGCTCGGTGACCTGATGGGCATGAGCAAGCCGCTGGCATTGGGAAGCAAGGGTATCAGGATCGACATCGATCAGCCGGTTCGCTGATCTGTATCGTGAGGGGCTGCAAATGAAAAGGGCTGGCGCATGATGCGCCAGCCCTTGTTTTTTGGCTCCCCGACCTGGACTCGAACCAGGGACCTGCGGATTAACAGTCCGTCGCTCTACCGACTGAGCTATCAGGGAATTGATGAGGGCGCTATACTAATGATAGTCGGCGTATTGGTCAATACGAGAAACGCGTTGAAGAGCAGAATTCGGACTTTTTTATTGCGGGACATGCCGCTTTCACGGATGCTTGACAGGTAAATTATTCAACTTGGATCATGGACAAGAAAACAGTCTTTATCAAAACGGCAAAAGGTGAGCAGGAGATCTCCAACTTATCGGGAGATTTGAGACGTGCCATGTCGCTCATCGACAATAAATCCACAGTGGACGAAATGTCCAGGCGCGCGCCTCCCAGCCTGCGTGAAGACCTGCATGAAGTCCTGGAAGAGTTGCTGGCGGGCGAATACATCCGCGATAAGAACAGGGCTGTCGCTGAACCCAAGATCATCGCGCCAAAGATCACTCCGCCGAAGATGTTTGTGCCCAAGCCGGTCGCTCCCTCGAAGACTGATGAACTGGATTTCACCGATCTAAACTCGGCATCCGTGCCCAAACCGGAGGCCGTTTCAAGAACTATGCGGAAAACCGATGAGGCAGAGCTTGCCAAGGCTGAACTTGAAATCGCGATGGCGCAGTCCGGTGTCGACTTGCCTTCAGAAGACGAACCAAGCAAAGAGGCCCAATTGAGAGCCAAGGTGGCGGCTGCTGAGAAAGCAAGATCTGAGCTGGAAGCCGGCATAGATGCAGCCAAAGCAAGAGCGAGTGCCGATGCGGCAGCCAAGGCCGAGGCCAAGGCAAGACAGGAAGCTGATATCGCCGCCCGCGCCAGAGTTGTGGCGGAATCGAAAGCCAAGCAGGAAGCGGCGAATCGTGAACAAGCTGAAGCCAAAGCCAAACTGGAAGCTGCTGCCAGAATGCGCGCCGAGCAGGAAGCTGCACGTGCCAAGGCTGCACTGGAAGTGGCAGCCAGATCCAAGGCGGAGGCTGAAGCGAGAGTCCGTGCCGAGATAGAAGCAGCTGCACGAGCCAAACAAGTGGTTGAAGCAAAGGCCAAGCAAGAGGCAGAGGCAGCCAGGCTGAAAGCCGAGCAGGAAGCAGCTCGAGTCAAGGCCGAATTGGAAGCGGCGGCGAAAGCCAAGGCGGAAGCAGAAGCGGCACGTATCAAGGCGGAGCTGGAAGCGGCCAAAGCGCGAGCCGAGGCGGAGGCAAAAGCGCTGGCAGAAGCATTGGCGAAGCAGGAAGCGGAAGAAAAGGCGCGTCGGGAAGCAGAAGCCGCACGTTTGAAGGCCGAGCAGGAAGCCCAAGCTATGCGCTTAAAAGCCGAGCAGGAAGCAGCCGCCAAAGCACTGGTTGAAGCAGAAGCCAAGTCCAGAGCCGAAGCAGAAGCCAAGGCTAGAGCCGAAGCAGAAGCCAAGGCTAGAGCTGAAGCAGAAGCCAAGGCTAGAGCTGAAGCGCTGGCGCGGAAAGAGGCAGAAGCCGCTGCATTGCGTGAAGCGGAAGAGCGTGCCCGAAACGCTGCGGCGGTCGTGGCCCAAGAAGCCTTGGCGCGCGTCAGTAAAGAGAAAATGGTGCCGAAGAGTGCACCGGCGCCTGCCTTCAAGATCGATTTGGAGAATTTCCCGGATAGTCCGCAGCCTGTTGTGAGCCAAACCGCATCTCCTGCTGTCGACCACACTGTCGAGGCCGAAGCGAAAGCCATGCAGGAAGCAAAGCAACGCGCCGCTGCCGAGATGAAGGCTGATGCAGAAATGAGTTCGAAGCCAAATATGGCTGCCGAGATGGCACGCCTCAAAGCTGAAGCCGATGTGGCGCGGCAGAAGGCTGATGAGGAGGCACGTAGACGGGAAGAAGAGCAGACATTGGCGGATGAACAGGCCAAGGCGTGGGCGGAAGCTGAGCAGCGGGCGCAGGCGCAGGTTAAGATTGAGGCAGAGCAGGCAGTGCAGCAGGCTGCCCTGTCACAAGCCAAGGCAGCCAATAAGTCGGCCCCCAGAAAACGGCGTGCTCCTTTGCCACTGGGCAAGATCGTCTTCGGCTTGATCATGTTGGCGTTGATCTCGGTAGTGGTGCTGCCCTATGTTTATCCGTTACAGGAATACATCGCACCGCTGGAGCAACGACTGTCGGCACAGTTGAAGCAGCCGGTGCGTATCGGCGGCATGACAGCCGCATCGATCCCCCCAAAACTGCAATTGCAGAACATCACTGTGGGTAATGCGCAGGAAGTGAAGATCGCCAACATCGTGCTGAACTTCGATTTGCTATCCCTGTTTTCCGAGATCAAGGTTGTTAGCGATGCGGAACTGAACGATATCAGTATTAAAGGGAATCAGATCGAGATGCTCGCACCGAGCCTGAAGCTGGTGGGTGGAGACAGGCAGTTCCCCGTCCGTCATCTGAGCCTGCATCGTGTGAAGTTCGTTACTGACGAAGTCGTCTTGCCGGATATGAGCGGCGTCGCTGAATTGGATATGCAGGGGGCTTTTACCCGCATTGCTTTACATAGCGAGGACGACAAATACAACGTCGATCTGCAACCCGATCAGGGACGCTGGCAACTGGGCGTGAATCTGAAAGAGACCAGCCTGCCGCTGTTGCCCGACATCGTATTTAGCGACCTCAGTGCCAAAGGCATCCTGGGCGAAGGTGAAGTGAATTTCACCGAGATGGATGCGCATATCTATAAAGGGATATTGCTCGGCAGCGCCAAGTTGAATTGGCGCAAAGGCTGGCAATTGCAGGGGCGCCTTGAGGCGAAGACCTTCGAGTTGAACAAGATGTTCCCGAAAAACGGTGTCGAGGGCGAACTGTTTGGCGAGGGTACTTTCTCACTGAGCGGCGACAAGCTATCGCAAATCGGTGGCGCGCGGCGTCTGGATGCTTCATTCACCGTGAAGAACGGCGAGGTCAGTGCCATCGACATGGTGGAGACGGCACGTCTGTTAAGCCGCGAGAATCTGGTAGGTGGACGCACCCGTTTCGAGGACATGATTGGGGTGGTGCAAGTGGAAAACGGCGCACTGCACTTCCGCCAACTGAAGATCGTCTCGGCGATGCTGAGTGCCAGCGGTTCGTTCGATGTGTCCCCGACCGACCAGCTTTCAGGCAACTTCAACGCGGAGATCAAGATGCGCGCAGGCAACAACCAGTTGTCCCTTTACGGTACGTTGGCCGAGCCCAAGCTTCGCGCCGGACGCTGATTCCATTATTCCAATGTAAAAAAACCGGACAGATCAGTTGATGATCTGTCCGGTTTTCTTTGGCGGGGATATCCTGCCAGTACTTCAGCTTAGTGCTTTTGCTATGCGCTCCAGCGCATTCCTGAGATTTTCCATCGAGGTTGCGAAGGACAGGCGGATGTAACCCTCGCTACCGAAAGCAGATCCGGGCACCACGGCCACGCCTGCTTCCACCAGCAGATATTCGGACAGCGCGATATCGGTCGTTTCCTTGATAGTGCCTTTCTTGTGCAGGGCGGCGATCGCCTTGCGCGCATCGGGGAAGGCATAGAACGCGCCGCCCGCCATGATGCAACTCAATCCCGGAATCTTGTTCAGCTCGTTCACCACGAAAACGTGACGCTCGCGGAACGCCTTGAGCATAGGCGCGATACAGCCCTGGTCGCCGTTCAGTGCGGCCTCTGCCGCGACTTGCGAGATCGAGGTCGGGTTGGAAGTGCTCTGCGATTGCACATTTTCCATCGCGGTGATGATGCTTTCCGGACCGGCCGCATAACCGATGCGCCAGCCGGTCATCGCATACGCCTTGGACACACCGTTCAGCACCATGGTGCGCGGATACAGGTCGGGGCAGGCATCCAGGATGTTGACGAACTTGGCATCGGTCAGCGCGATATGTTCGTACATATCGTCCGTGGCGATGATGATGTTCGGGTGTTTACGCAGCACTTCGCCCAGCGCCTTCAGATCTTCAAGCGTATAGACCGCACCGGACGGGTTGCTCGGGCTGTTGATCACCACCATTCTGGTCTTGGTTGTGATCGCCGCAGCCAGTTGCGCGGGGGTCATCTTGAAACCCTGCTCGATGCCGGCCTGCACGATCACCGGTTTGCCTTCCGCAATAAGCACGATGTCCGGATACGACACCCAGTAGGGCGCCGGAATGATGACTTCGTCACCGGGATTGATGGTCGCCAATGCCAGGTTGAAGAAACTCTGCTTGCCGCCGCAGGAGACCAGGATCTGCTTGGCTGCGTAGTCGAGGCCGTTGTCGCGCTTGAACTTGGCAATGATGGCCTGCTTGAGAGAGGGAGTGCCGCCGACGGCGGTGTATTTGGTGAAACCCTTGTTGATCGCCGCGATGGCGGCATCCTTTATGTGCTGCGGCGTATCGAAGTCCGGCTCACCTGCCCCGAGGCCGATGATGTCCTTGCCTTCGGCTTTCAGCTTCGCCGCACGGGCGGTCACGGCAAGAGTGGGGGAGGGTTTGATGGCTTGTACGCGGGTGGAGAGAGACACGATATTTCCTTGGGGTTGAACGTTGGGGCGAATTATACCCGTAGCCGGGAAAGAGTGAATGCAGAAGCCGCACAGGAAAAAAGGCTTGCGGGATACGCAAGCCTGATGAAGGGGATACTGCATGAGCAGATGGCGTTCTGCTTCAGATGGGCTGGAACACCATTACTTTGTTTCGTCCCGTCTGCTTGGCACGATACATGGCGATGTCTGCATAATCCATCAGTTCACTTTCGTTCTTTGCATGCTCCGGATGCAGTGCCAAACCGATACTGCAAGAGATCTGCAGGCTTTGCTGGGCGAGTTCGAAAGGCTTGTTCAATACGTTGCGGATCTTCTCGGCCACCATCACGGCGTCGGTTTTGTTCTCCACGGTACGCAATAACACCACGAATTCGTCGCCGCCGGCGCGTGCCACAGTATCCGATTCGCGCACGCAGGCGCGCATCCGGTTCGCCACTTCTTTCAACAGCCAGTCTCCCACGACATGCCCCAGTGTGTTATTGATCGGCTCGAAGTGATCCAGATCGACGAACATCAGCGCGATATGCTGCTTATCAGGCTTGGCATAAGACAGCTTGAATGAATTTGTAGCGAAATTATAGCGACAATTGCGACTTCGCTTACTTCGTATACAGATGTTTGGAGTTCACGCCTTTCCCCGTACAATACCCGCCGCCCATGAAAACCATCACCTTTCCCGACAGTCCCTACCTGCTGCACCTGCCGTTCGAACCGGCAGGCGATCAGCCCACGGCCATCGCGCAGCTGGTGGAAGGCATCGAGGACGGCCTCGCCTACCAGACGCTACTGGGCGTGACCGGTTCCGGCAAGACGTTCACCATCGCCAACGTGATCGCGCGCACCGGGCGGCCGGCCATCGTGATGGCGCCGAACAAGACGCTGGCGGCGCAGTTGTATTCCGAGTTGCGCGATTTTTTCCCCGACAACGCCGTCGAGTATTTCGTTTCCTATTACGACTACTACCAGCCCGAGGCCTATGTGCCGTCGCGCGATGTGTATATCGAGAAGGATTCCAGCATCAACGAGCAGATCGAGCAGATGCGGCTGTCGGCCACCAAGTCCATGCTGGAGCGGCAGGACTGCATCATCGTCGCCACCGTCTCGGCCATCTACGGTATCGGCGATCCGGTGGATTACCACGGCATGATCCTGCACTTGCGCGAGCACGAGAAGGTGGCGCAGCGCGATGTGATCCAGCGCCTGGTCGGGATGCAATACGACCGCAACGATGTGGATTTTGCGCGCGGCAATTTTCGCGTGCGCGGCGATGTGATCGATATCTACCCGGCGGAAAGCAGCGAGAACGCGCTGCGCGTGACGCTGTTCGACGACGAGGTGGAGTCGCTGTCGCTGTTCGATCCGCTCACCGGGCACATCATGACGCGAGTGCCGCGTTATACCGTTTACCCTTCCAGCCATTACGTGACGCCGCGCGAGACCACGCTGCACGCCATCGAGACCATCAAGGTGGAGCTGGCCGAGCGCATCGCCTTCTTCGTCAAAGAGAACAAGCTGGTGGAGGCACAGCGCATCGAGCAGCGCACGCGCCACGATCTGGAGATGCTGGCCGAGATCGGCTTCACCAAAGGCATCGAGAACTATTCGCGCCATTTGTCCCAGCGCGGTGCGAACGAAGCACCGCCGACGCTGATGGACTACCTGCCGCCCAACGCGCTGATGGTCATCGACGAGAGCCACGTCACCATTCCGCAGATCGGCGGCATGTACAAGGGCGACCGCGCACGCAAGGAGAATCTGGTCAATTACGGCTTCCGCCTGCCGTCCGCGCTGGACAACCGCCCGCTGCGTTTCGACGAGTTCGAGAAGATCATGCGCCAGACTATCTTCGTCTCGGCAACGCCGTCCACCTACGAAGCCGAACACACCGGTCAGGTGGTGGAGCAGGTGGTGCGTCCGACCGGGCTGATCGACCCGACCATAGCCGTGCGTCCCGCCACCAACCAGGTCGACGATCTGATGTCGGAAGTGACTTTGCGCACCAACGTGGGCGAGCGCGTGCTGGTCACCACGCTGACCAAGCGCATGGCCGAAGACCTCACTGAGTACTTCTCCGAGCACGGTATCAAGGTACGTTATCTGCACTCCGACATCGAGACCGTGGAGCGCGTGGAGATCATCCGCGATTTGCGCCTGGGCATGTTCGACGTGCTGGTCGGCATCAACCTGTTGCGCGAGGGCTTGGATATCCCCGAGGTGTCACTGGTGGCGATCCTGGATGCGGACAAGGAAGGTTTCCTGCGTTCCGAGCGCTCGCTCATCCAGACCATAGGCCGCGCCGCGCGCCACCTGCACGGCACCGCGATTTTGTACGCCGACCGCATCACCGACTCGATGCGCAAAGCGATTTCCGAGACCGACCGCCGCCGTGACAAACAGGTGGCCTACAACGAGGCGCACGGCATCACGCCGCAGTCCGTGGTGAAGCGCATCAAGGACATCATCGATAGTGCATACGACGTGGACGACGAACGTTCATCGCTGAAGGCGGCGCAGACGCAGGCGAAGTATCTGGCGATGAGCGAGAAAGAAGTCTCGAAGGAGATCGCGCGGCTGGAGAAAGAGATGCTGCAGGCTGCCAAGAATCTGGAGTTCGAAAAGGCCGCGCAAGTGCGCGACCAGTTGAAGAAGTTGCGCGAGAGCGTGTTCATTTCACCGTTGTGAGCTGATTATGACGTTCAATTTCCTGCGTATATCTGCATCTCTGCTAGTTGCAAATGCGGCGATTGTTGGTACCTGAGTTCAGGAAATAAAAACGGGGGCTTCTGCCCCCGTTTTTATTGTGTATGGTGCTCCCCGATCAGAATTTCGTCACGCGCGCGACGCCGTCGCTTTCAATGACGCGAACCTTCTCGCCGATGCCGATCTCTTCACTGTCGCCGACGGCCTGCACCACCGAGATGAAACTGCCGTCTTCGAGCCGGATGGCGTATTCGATGCCATCTTCGCGCGTGTAGCCTTCCTCGGCTGCCGCTCCGACCACGCCGCCTACCACCGTCCCGAGCACGGCTGCGACTTCGCCGGTCTTGCCCTGAGCCGCGCCGCTGCCGGCGATGCCGCCGACGATGGTGCCAGCGGTAGTGCCGATCTGGCTCTTGGTACCTTCGATACGCACCTTATGCAGGCTCTCGACCACGCCGACCCTGAAGTGCTGTACCTGACGCACTTGGTCGCGGGTATAGATATCGCCGCCTTTTTCGCTGGCGCAACCGCCGAGCAGCAGGGCGACGCCGAATGGAATGAACAGTTGTTTTTTCATGGCATGACTCCTTATGCAGTGGTTCGGGATCCCTGCGGATCGACTGCGTGTTCGTCCTCCAGATCGGGCACAGGTTCCCCGGGTCGCCACTGTTTCAGCAGTAGCGCATTGCTGACTACCGATACGGAACTCATCGCCATTGCGCCGCCCGCTATCATGGGGTTGAGCAAACCGAGTCCGGCAAGCGGAATGCCGAGTACGTTGTAGGCGAAAGCGAAGAACAGGTTCTGGCGTATCTTGCTTAAAGTCACCTTGGACAGGTCGATGGCGTCCGCCACGCTGTTGAGATCACTGCGCATCAGCGTGATGTCCGCCGCCTCGATCGCGATGTCGCTGCCGCTCTTCATGGCGAAGCTCACGTCGGCGGCGGCCAGCGCGGGTGCATCGTTGATGCCGTCGCCGACCATGCCGACCACGATATTCTCGCCCTTGAGGGAGGTGACGTACTGCACCTTGTCCAGCGGCGACACTTCGGCGATGAACTCCTCGATGCCGGCCTGTTGCGCGATGGCGTGCGCGGTGACCTGATTGTCGCCGCTCAGCATCACCACGCGCAGGCCCATCTCCTGCAGACGGGCGACGGCGATGCGGCTGCTCGGGCGGATCTTGTCGGCGAACGCGATGTAGCCGAGCAACACGTTCTCGCGCGCCACCGCGATCACGCTCTTTCCCTGCTGTTGCAATGCCAGTACCGACGCGTCATCCAGCGTAACGCCCTGTTGCGCGACAAAGGCGGGGGAGCCGAGCAGATAGGGCGTGCCATCCAGCAAGGCGCGCAAGCCGCCGCCGGGCGTCTCGCCAAAATCGCTGATCGGCAACGGCATGATTGCCTGCGCCCTGGCATGCTCCATGATCGCGCCGGAGAGCGGATGCGTGGAATGCTGTGCCAGGCTGGCGGCGATGCGCGTCAATTCGCCCACGCCGCTGGCGGCGCTGGGGCGCAGGTCGGTGAGGGCGGGTTTACCCTCGGTCAGCGTGCCGGTCTTGTCCAGCACCAGCACGGAAAGTTTGTGCGCGCGCTCCAGCGCCGCCGCATCCTTCACCAGTATCCCCTCGCGCGCGGCCAGACCGCTGGCGACAACGACGGTGATCGGCGTTGCCAGACCCAGTGCGCAGGGGCAGGCGATGACCAGCACCGAGACTGACGTGATGAGCGCATAAGCGAAATCTTTCTCAACGTACAGCCAGACAAAGAAGGTGATGACGGCAAGCACCAGCACGACCGGCACGAAGATGCCTGATATCTTGTCGGCCAGGCGCTGGATCGGCGCTTTCGAGCCCTGTGCCTGCTCGACCAGACGCACGACCGCGGCCAGTTGGGTATGGCTGCCGACTGCGGTGGCGCGGCATTTGATCACGCCCTGATGGTTGAGCGTGGCGGCGTAGACCTTGTCGTTCGCCTGTTTGGTTTGCGGCATGCTCTCGCCGGTGAGCATGCTCTCGTCCAGCGACGAGGTGCCGTCCAGCACAACCCCGTCCACCGGCACGTTCTCGCCGGGACGCACGATGAAGATGTCGTCCGGGCGCAATGAACCGACCGGGACATCCAGCACCGCACCGTCGCGCTCAACATGCGCGATCTTGGGCTGCAACTGGATCAGCTTCTCGATGGCGCTGGAAGCCTTGGCCTTGGCGCCCATCTCCAGCAGCTTGCCCATCAGCACCAGCGTGATAAGGACCGCGCTGGACTCGAAGTAAACCGGCTGGTGGATGTCGAGCAAGACGATGGCGACACTCAGGAAATACGCGGCACTGGTGCCCAGCGCCACCAGCAGGTCCATATTGCCGCTGCCGTGCTTGAGGCTGGCCCAGGCGCCGCGATAGAAACGCGCGCCGATCCAGAACTGCACCGGCGTTGCCAGCAGCCACTGCATCCAGGTCGGGACCATCAGGTGGATGTCGAAAATCATCAGCAACATCTCAAGAATCATCGGTGTGATGAGCCCCACCGAGATGAAGAAGCGCAGTTTCTCGTGCTGATAGGCCTTTAGACGATCCGCTTTTTCTGCGGCAAAATCGCGCGTCACATGCGCATCGAAACCGGTATCGCGCACCGCCTTGATCAGTTCATCCACATTGGTGCGTGCGGGATCGAAGCTGATACTGGCCTTTTCGGTGGCCAGGTTCACCACGGCGGTGACTTCAGGTAATTGATTCAATGCCTTTTCCAGACGACCGGAACAAGAGGCGCAACGCATGCCGACGATCTGGAGGTCGGCGTGATTCTCAGCTTGGGACATGGGGTAGTAACTCGGAGGAATGAATAGGCCAAAAGATACGCCCGAGCGCCTTCATTGTCCATCTTGACCTTGAGCAATTCATGGTTTCCTGTTTCAATCCGGCTTCATTTCAAAAGCAGGGTAAAACATGGCTCAGGCAAGCATCGGCATCATCGGCGGCAGCGGCGTCTACGACATCGCCGGTCTGGAAAACAAGCGCTGGGAAAAGGTCGAATCGTCTTTCGGCGCACCGTCGGATGAATTGCTGTTCGGCGAACTCAACGGCGTCAAGCTGGCCTTCCTGCCCAGACACGGCAGAGGGCACAAGATACCGCCGTCCGAGATCAACTTCCGCGCCAACATCGATGTGCTAAAGCGCGTCGGCGTGACCGATGTCATTTCGGTCAGCGCCGTCGGCTCCCTGCGCGAACACCTGCCTCCCGGCACCTTCGTCATAGTAGACCAGTTCATCGACCGCACCTTCGCGCGTGAGAAATCCTTCTTCGGCAGCGGCCTCGTCGCGCATGTTTCGATGGCGCATCCCGTGTGCAAACGCTTGGGCGATCACATCGAGGCAGCAGCGAAGGAAGCGAACATCAACGCACTACGCGGCGGCACCTATCTGGTCATGGAAGGCCCGCAGTTCAGCAGCCTCGCCGAATCCGAGCTGTACCGCCAGTGGGGCTGCGACGTGATCGGCATGACCAACATGCCCGAAGCCAAGCTCGCCCGCGAAGCCGAGCTGTGCTACGCCACCGTGGCCATGGTGACCGACTACGACTGCTGGCATCCCGACCACGACGACGTGACCGTGGAGCAGATCATCAAAGTGCTGTTGGCCAATGCCGACAAGGCCAAGACACTGGTTAAACATCTGGTGCCGCACGTTGGCAATGATGCCAAGGCCTGTGACTGCGGCTGCCGCACGGCGCTGCAATATGCCTTCATCACAGCACCCGAGGCGCGCGATGAGGCGATGAAAAAAAAGCTGCAAGCGATCGCGGGGCGGGTGCTTTAACGATTCACCCCCATCCTGACCTTCCCCCTGTGAGGGGGAAGGAACGTTCCCTCCCCCATGCAGGGGGAGGGGTAGGGTGGGGGTAGAAATTTACAGGTAACAAATGACTGAACAAACCTTACGCCAACACCTGCTGCAAACCTCCCGCCGCATGGTCGAACTCGGCCTCAACCGCGGCACGGCAGGCAACGCCTCGGTGCGCTGCGGCGAGAACATCCTCATCACGCCTTCCGCTTTGCCGGTCGCCGAGATGACCGAGCAGGACCTGGTGCTCATCGACAAGGCAGGCAAAGTGCTGCAAGGCCGCAAACCTTCCAGCGAATGGCGCTTCCATTGCGACATTTTCAACGCCCGCCCCGACATCGGTGCCGTGCTGCACATGCACTCCACCTACGCCACCACCATGGCCTGCCTGGGCAAGGACATACCTGCTGTGCACTATCACATCGCCATCGCGGGCGGCGACACCATCCGCTGCACGCCATACACTATCTTCGGCGAACAGAACCTTTCCGACCTCGCGCTGGAAGCCCTGCGCGACCGCAAAGCCTGCCTGCTCGGCAACCACGGCATGATTGCCTTGGGTAAAGATTTGAACGATGCTCTGTCCGTCGCGCACGAGGTCGAATACCTGTGCGAAATTTATTGGCGCGCGTTGTCGGTGGGAGAACCGAAGATACTCACCGCGCAGCAGATGCACGAAGTCAAAGCGAAGTTTGTCGAATACAAGAAGCGCAGTTAAACGATGCAAACAAAAAACCTCGTCATTCCGGCGCAGGCCGGAATCCAGCAATTACACAAGTTCCGCGTAGCGGACAAAGCCGGGTCGTCCCGCAGACGCGGGGATTTTTCAATCGACTGGATTCCGGCCTGCGCCGGAATGACGGTATAACATGTAGCAACTGAATCTCATCAAGGAAACCACCATGCCCATCAAGTCGAGAGTAAGAACCGTCCCCCATTACCCCAAGCAAGGCATCATGTTCCGCGACATCACCACGGTGCTGAAGGACCCCGTCGGCCTGCGCGCCACCATCGACGAACTGGTGCGCCGCTACAAGGACGTGAAGATCGACAAGATCGCCGGCATCGAATCGCGCGGCTTCATACTCGGCGCGCCGCTGGCCTACGCGCTCGGCATCGGATTCGTGCCCATCCGCAAGAAAGGCAAACTGCCCGCCGAAACCATCGGCCACGACTACGAACTCGAATACGGCACCGACCGCATCGAGATCCACACCGACGCCATCGCCAAGGGCGAGAAGGTGTTGCTGGTGGACGACCTCATCGCCACCGGCGGCACGGCCGAGGCCGCCTGCATCCTCATCGAGAAGATGGGCGGGCATGTGATCGAGTGTTCCTTCATGATCGACCTGCCGGACATCGGCGGCCGCAAGCGGCTGGAGAAGCGCGGGCACAAGGTGTTTGCGTTGTGCGAGTTCGAGGGGGATTAGTATTAGTGCCGTGTTTGTGGCGATTTCACAATATTTAGTCAGGAGTCTATATGGCAGAGCCAGCGGAAATGAACAGCATCGATCAGGCAATACAGACTTGTGATAAGTACATTGACGAGCATCGTCGTTCGGCTAACCGAATGCTCATGCTTTTGGTCCAAATTGGAGTAATTGTTCTGACAGGCCTAATTGGTTTCGGATATGTGCTTTTTAGACCACTTATCGGGACACCTGAACAAGCAGTAGTTTCTCCCCTGTTTTCAAACACAGTCATTTTCTCTTTGTTGGCAATTTTTGCATTGGTATTTGGCGTTTTGATGTCAGTGTATAGATTTCATCTAAATGAGACATCCAAGGCTGAGCATTACAGAATAGGATTCATGCGGATACGGATTGCGGCGAATAATAATTCGCAAGGGTTTCAATCTGAAGTTAGGCATGCTCTTACAGAAAAGGCTTTTGCGTTTCAATCATCGACGGGAATGTTTAGAGGGAAAAATATAGAAAGCCCCTTACCTGGACATCCAACATCCGATGTGGCAGCAATTATTCTCGACAAGCTATTAGATAAACTCGAATTGATCGAAAAGAAAATTGAAAAATAGTATGAAAATCGAAACCCTGCGCTGGTTCAACAACCGGCTGGAAATGATAGACCAGCGCATCCTGCCTGCTGCGTTTGAATACCTGAGTTACTACACGGCGCACTCCGTGGCGGAAGGCATCCGCAGCATGGTGGTGCGCGGTGCGCCGGCCATCGGGGTGGCGGCGGCTTATGGCGTGGCGCTGGAGGCGGTGCATTTGCAGGAGAAATCTGCGGACGAGTTCAAGACTGGCATGGAGACCGGTTTCACCGTGCTGGCCGCCAGCCGTCCGACGGCGGTGAATCTGTTCTGGGCGTTGCAGCGCATGCGCAAGGTTTGGGAAAGTGTGGCGACACAAACACCGCAACAGATCGCGCAGCGACTGCTGGCCGAGGCGCAAGAGATCCATGCCGAAGACGTTCGCATCAACAAGGCGATGGGGGCGAACGGTGCGGTGCTGTTGAAAGATGGGGCGCGGGTGCTGACGCATTGCAATGCGGGGGCGCTGGCGACGGCGGGGTGGGGGACGGCGCTGGGGGTGTTCCGGTCTGCCGTAGAAGCGGGCAAGAAGATCTCGGTGATCGCCGACGAGACGCGGCCTTTCCTGCAGGGCGCGCGGCTGACGGCGTGGGAGATGGTGCAGGAGAACATCCCGGTGACGCTGATCACCGACAACATGGCCGGGCACCTGATGGCGCACGGCGAGATCGATGCGGTGGTGGTGGGCACGGATCGCGTGGCGGCCAACGGCGATGTGGCGAACAAGATCGGTACTTATATGGTGGCGGTGCTGGCAAAGCGGCACAACATTCCGTTCTATGTGGCGTGTCCGCTGTCGACAATCGACCTGAACATTGCTTCTGGCAAGGACATCCCCATCGAGGAGCGTTCGGTGGAGGAGGTGAAGGGCTTCCGCGACTATCACTGGGCGGCGGAGGGGGTGAAAATCCGCAATCCGGCCTTTGATGTGACCCCTGCTGAATTGGTGACGGGGCTTATTACGGAAAAAGGTGTGGTTTTGCAGCCGGATGCGCAAGGCATCCGGAAGTTGTTTGGCTGATTTCCCTCTCCACCCCCTCTCCACCCCCTCTCCCATATGGGGCGAGGGGGTGGATGCAGGCGATTCCTTAAATAGCTGTTTCCCTTAATCAAACCTTTTGGTACAATCCGCGCCGTTTTCAGATGGGCTTCAGGCCCGTTTTTTATTTGTGGGTACGAATATGGATGTGGCGAAGCTGGTTGAGACGACGCTGGCCGGTATGGGTTACGAGCTGGTTGATCTGGAGTTGTCCGGACGCGGATTAATGCGTGTATTCATGGACAAGCCTGACGGGATCGCGGTGGAAGACTGCGAGCGCGTGAGCAACCAGCTGGTGCGCCTGTTCACGGTGGAGGGGGTTGAGTACGAACGCCTCGAAGTGTCCTCGCCGGGCTTGGACCGTGTGCTGAAAAAAGAAGCGGATTTTGTACGTTTTGCCGGGCAGAAGGCGCAGATCAAGGTGCGCGTGCCGCTGGCGGGGCGCAAGAACTTCGTCGGCATCATCGGCGAAGTGAAGGATGGGGTTTTGCAGTTGGATGTGGATGGCAGCCCGGTAACAATCGAGCTGTCTAATATGGACAAGGCACGTTTGGTGCCTGTTTTCTGAGTGGTCGGAGATTACGATGAGTCGTGAAGTTCTGTTGTTGGTGGATGCCTTGGCGCGTGAGAAGAACGTGGACAAGGAGATCGTATTTGGTGCGCTGGAATCGGCTCTGGCCTCCGCGACCAAGAAGCGTTTCGTGGAAGAAGAAGCGGATGTGCGTGTGAGCATCGACCGCCAGACCGGCGAGTACGAGTCTTTCCGCCGCTGGCAGGTGATGGACGACGAGACCTTCGAGACGCCCGAACTGCACATCAAGCTGGAGGAAGCACAGAAACGCGATCCGCATATCCAGATGGATGACTTCATCGAAGAGCCGCTGGAGAACATCGACTTCGGCCGTATCGGCGCACAGGCGGCGAAGCAGGTCATCTTCCAGAAGATCCGCGACGCCGAGCGCGAGCAGATCCTGGCCGACTTCATGGACCGCAACGAACACCTGGTGTCCGGCACCATCAAGCGCATCGAGCGCGGCAATGCCATCGTCGAGTTCGGCAAGATCGAAGCCTTGCTGCCGCGCGACCAGATGATCCCGAAGGAAAACCTGCGCGTGGGCGACCGTGTCCGCGCTTATCTGCTGCGGGTCGACCGTACCGTGCGCGGCCCGCAGATCATCCTGTCGCGTATCACTACCGAATTCCTGAAGAAGTTGTTCGAGCTGGAAGTACCCGAGATCGAGGAAGGCATCCTGGAGATCGTCAGTGCCGCACGCGATCCCGGTTCGCGCGCCAAGATCGCGGTACGCAGCCATGACCAGCGTCTTGACCCCATCGGTACTTGCGTCGGCATGCGCGGTTCGCGCGTGCAGGCCGTGACCAACGAACTGGCGGGCGAGCGTGTGGACATCATCCTGTGGTCGGACGATGCCGCCACCTATGTCATCAACGGATTGGCTCCGGCTGAAGTAAGCAGCATCGTGGTGGATGAAGACAAGCACAGCATGGACGTGGTGATCGAGGAAGAGAACCTGGCGCAAGCCATCGGCCGCGGCGGTCAGAACGTGCGTCTGGCCAGCGAGTTGACCGGCTGGGAGATCAACCTGATGACGGTGGAACAGTCCGCCGAGAAAAACGAGCAGGAGTTCGCCAAGGTCCGCGACCTGTTCGTGGCCAAGCTGGATGTGGACGAAGAAGTCGCCGACATCCTGGTGCAGGAAGGCTTCAATACATTGGAAGAAGTGGCTTACGTGGAACTGGACGAGATGCTGGCCATCGAGTCGCTGGACGAAGCCACGGTGAACGAATTGCGCAGCCGTGCGCGTAACGCACTGTTGACCGCAGCCATCGCCAACGAAGAGCAGGTCGAGCACAACATTGAAGACCTGCTGAAGATCGAGGGCATGGACGAAGAGACAGCGCGCTCACTGGCTGGCAAGGGTGTCGGCACGCAGGAACAGCTGGCCGATCTGGATGGTGACGAACTGGTTGAGATGACCGGGATGGATGCCGACCGCGCCAATCAACTGATCATGACGGCGCGCGCACCCTGGTTCGTTTGAGCCGGAAGCACAGGCAGTAAAGGTTATCCGTAGTCTGGTGGTATTGGTTTAAGGGGTCGTAATGGGAAAAATGAACGTCGCGCAATTTGCGGGTGAGCTTGGGCTGCCGGTGGAACTGCTGTTGGAGCAGTTGCAATCGGCTGGAGTCGCCAAGCAGAAAGATACCGACACCATATCGGAGCAGGACAAATCGCAATTGCTGGAACACTTGCGCGGTGCGCACGGTGCCGGCAAGAACAAGATCACGCTGGTGCGACGCGAGACGACGGCAATCAAGAAGTCGGACAGCACCGGCAAGGCGCGCACCATCCAGGTGGAAGTGCGCAAGAAACGCACGGTCGCGGCTCCTGCCGCCGCAGTGGAAGAAGCTGCGCCAGCAGTCGAGGCGAAACCTGCCAAGCCGGTCAAAAAGGCATTGGACGAGCAGGAACAGAAGTCGCGCGAAGAAGAAGCGCGTCTGCAAGCCGAGCTGGCAGCGCGTCAAGCTGCCGAGATCGAAGCCAAACAGGCGCGTACCAGCAAGCGCAAAGCCGCTGCAGCCGAACCGGCGCCCGCTCCCGCGGCGGAGCCGGTGGTTGAAGCCAAACAAGTCGCTGCGGTGCCAGCCGCCGCACCCGCACCTGCTGCGGGAACGCCGGATGGAACGCTGCATAAACCAACACTCAAGCCGGGCGACAAGGTTGCTCGTCCTGCCAAGAAGGTCGACAAGCCCGCAGCCAAGGACAGTCCGTGGGACGAAGCCGGACACAAGAAGCGTCCGCCTTCACGCACAACGGATACCCGTGCCGGATTGGGCGGTCGTACCGGCGGCAGCGCGATCCGTGCTCCGCGTCACGACAAACACAGCAAGCCGGAAGCGGCACATGCATTCTCGTTGCCGACCGAACCTATCGTTCAGGAAGTGATGGTTCCGGAAACCATCAGCGTAGCCGAGTTGGCGCAGAAGATGTCGATCAAGGCGGCCGAGATCATCAAGATATTGATGAAGATGGGCTCCATGGTCACCATCAACCAGGTGCTGGATCAGGAGACCGCGATGATCGTGGTTGAAGAAATGGGGCACAAGGCGGTTCCCGCCAAGCCGGATGATCCCGACGCCTTCCTGATGGAAGCGGTCGATCATGGCGATGTGGTGCTGGAATCGCGTGCTCCGGTGGTGACCGTCATGGGCCACGTCGACCACGGCAAGACATCCTTGCTGGACTACATCCGTCGCACCCGTGTGGCTTCCGGCGAAGCCGGCGGTATCACACAGCACATCGGTGCGTATCACGTCGATACACCGCGCGGCATGATCACTTTCCTCGACACGCCGGGTCACGAAGCGTTTACCGCGATGCGTGCACGCGGTGCGAAAGCGACCGATATCGTGATTCTGGTGGTAGCTGCCGATGACGGCGTGATGCCGCAGACCAAGGAAGCGATCCACCATGCGAAGGCGGCAGAAGTACCAATCGTGGTGGCGATCACCAAGATCGACAAACCCGATGCCAATTCCGAGCGTGTGCGCCAGGAACTGGTGGCGGAAGGTGTCGTGCCGGAAGATTGGGGCGGCGACGCGATGTTCGTCGAAGTGTCCGCCAAGACCGGCCAGGGCATCGACACTCTGCTGGAGGGCATCCTGTTGCAGGCCGAGGTGCTGGAACTGAAAGCGCCGAAGAATGCCAGCGCCAAGGGGGTGGTGGTGGAAGCCCGTCTGGACAAGGGCAAGGGCGCCGTGGCGACCCTGCTGGTGCAATCCGGTACGCTGAAACGCGGCGACGCGATCCTGGTCGGTTCCGTTTCCGGTCGCGTGCGCGCCATGCTGGACGAGAACGGCAAGGTGATCAACGAGGCCGGCCCTTCCATTCCGGTCGAGATCCAGGGGTTATCCGAGGTGCCGACAGCCGGCGCGGATTTCCTCGTGCTCGCCGACGAAAAGAAAGCGCGCGAGATCGCCCTGTTCCGCCAGGGCAAATTCCGCGATGTGAAACTGGCCAAGCAGCAGGCCGCCAAGCTTGAAAACATGTTCGAGCAGATGGGCGAGGGCGAAGTGCGCACCCTGTCGCTGATCGTGAAGGCCGACGTGCAGGGTTCTCTCGAGGCCATCGCCAGTTCCTTGCAGAAACTATCCACTGCCGAGGTCAAGGTCAATCTGATCCACAGCGGTGTGGGTGCGATCACAGAGTCCGACGTCAACCTGGCGCTGGCTTCCAAGGCGATCATCATCGGCTTCAACTCGCGTGCCGACGCGACCGCGCGCCGTCTGGCGGAATCGTCCGGTGTGGATATCCGTTACTACAACATCATCTACGCGATGGTGGACGAGATCAAAGCGGCGCTGTCCGGCATGCTGGCACCGGAGAGGAAGGAAAGCATCATCGGCATGGTCGAGATCCGTCAGGTGTTCCACATCTCCAAGGTCGGTACGATCGCGGGTTGCTACGTCACCGAGGGCATGATCAAGCGCTCTTCCAGTGTGCGTGTGTTGCGCAACAACGTGGTCATCCACACCGGCGAGCTGGATTCGCTGAAACGCTTCAAGGATGACGCCAAGGAAGTGAAATCGAACTTCGAGTGCGGTCTGTCGCTGAAGGGTTTCAACGATCTGGAAGTGGGCGACCAGTTGGAAGTGTTTGAGATCGTCGAAGTGGCGCGGGCGCTTTAATGGCGAAGGACTATGCTCGCACCGATCGCATCGCCGAGCAGATCCAGCGCGAATTGGCACAGCTGATCCGCCTGGAGGTGAAAGATCCGCGTGTGAAGAAGGTCACGCTGACGGGGGTGGCCGTGACCAACGACCACGCCCATGCCAAGGTGTTCTATACCTCGCTGGACGGTGACAGCCCGGAGTTGCTGCAGGGTCTTGAGCGCGCCGCCGGTTTCCTGCGCAGCCAGTTGGCGCATGCCATGAAGCTGCGCATCACGCCGCAACTGCACTTCGTCTACGATGCGTCCGTCGAGCGCGGAGCGCATCTTTCCCAGTTGATCGATCAAGCGGTTGCTAGTGACAAAAAAGACTGAGCAATTCAAACGCGTAACAAGACCGCTGGATGGCGTCCTGCTGTTCGACAAGCCGCTGGAACTCAGCTCCAATACCGCCCTGCAAAAAGTCCGCCGTCTGTACCATGCCGAAAAAGCCGGGCACACCGGCACGCTAGATCCGCTGGCCACTGGCCTGTTGCCGGTCTGTTTCGGCGAGGCCACCAAATTCACCACGGCATTGCTGGATGCCGACAAGGGTTATCGCGCGACGATACGCCTGGGGCAACGCACGACCACAGGCGATGCCGAGGGCGAGATCATCGAAACGCGGCCTGTCGCTGTGAATGACGCCCAAGCACTGGCAGCGATGGCGAAATTCATGGGCGAGACGCAACAGCTTCCACCCATGCACAGCGCCCTCAAGCATCAGGGCAAGCCGTTGTACGAATACATCCGCAAGGGCGAAACGGTGGAGCGCGAATTGCGCACCGTGGTCATCCGCGAGTTGAAGCTGGAGCGGCTGCAGGGCGACGAACTGGAATTCAGCGTGTTGTGCAGCAAAGGCACTTATGTCCGCACACTGGCCGAGGATATCGCCGGGGTGCTGGGATGCGGCGGGCATCTGATCGCCTTGCGCCGCACGCGTATCGGCGAGTTCAAACTAGATGACGCCTATACCCTGAAGCAACTTGAAGCCATGGGCGAGGAGCAGCGGGATGCATGCCTGATGCCGTTGGACAGGCTGGTGCAGGAGCTGCCCAGTCTGGAATTGGACGCGGTCCAGGCCGATCGGCTTGCCAAGGGGCAGAAGTTGGGCTTGAGCGATGGTCACCCCGACGGAAAGCGTCGCTTGTACGCCGATGGGCGATTTATCGGGCTGGGCGAGCTGGCCGGCGGGCGGTTGGTACCCAGCAGGCTGCTGTCCAGTGTTGCGAAAGCCGCCGCTAGGGCTAATTCAGCTTGAGCGAACACCCTAATAAAGGGTAGAATGCCGCACTTTTTTATTGGAGAGAGAAGTCAATGTCTATTACCGCCGCACAAAAATCGCAGATCGTGACTGACTACCAGCGCGCCAAGGGCGATACCGGCTCCCCGGAAGTACAAGTAGCCCTGATGACGGCCCGTATCAACTACCTGACCGATCATTTCAAGGAACATAACAAGGATCACCACTCGCGTCGTGGTCTGTTGCGTCTGGTGAGTCGCCGCCGCAAGCTGCTGGACTACCTGAAGAGCAAGAACGAGGCAGGTTACAAAGAGCTGATCCAGCGCCTGGATCTGCGCAAGTAACAGGTTTTGCAAGCGGGTCGCGAATGCGGCCCGCTTCGTTTTGGATGTCGAAGCACCACGCTGGTAACGGCCACTCGGTCACGCATTTACATTGGAGAGAGATCTTGAGTCATTATAAAAAAACCCTGAGTTACGGCAATCATCAATTGACACTGGAAACCGGCGAGATCGCGCGCCAATCCAGCGGTGCAGTCATGGTCAGTCTGGGCGACACCGTGGTGCTGGTCACCGTGGTGGGTCGCAAGGATGCCAAGCCCGACCAGGATTTCTTCCCGCTGACCGTGGATTACCAGGAACGTACCTACGCCGCGGGCAAGATCCCCGGCAGTTTCTTCAAGCGTGAAGGCCGTCCCAGCGAAAAGGAGATCCTGACCTCGCGTCTGATCGACCGTCCGCTGCGTCCGCTGTTCCCGGAAAGCTTCTACAACGAAGTGCAGATCGTGGCGACCGTGATGTCGTCCGATCCGCAGATCGACGCCGACATCGTTTCCATGATCGGCGCATCCGCCGCCATGTCGATTTCGGGCATTCCCTTCGATGGCCCCATCGGCGCGGCGCGCGTGGGTTACCTCAACGGTCAGTATGTGTTGAACCCGTCCAAGGACGAACTGGTCGAGTCGCAGATGAATCTGGTGGTTGCCGGGACATCCAAAGCGGTGTTGATGGTGGAATCCGAAGCGCAACAACTGTCAGAAGAAATCATGCTGGGCGCGGTGGTGTACGGTCACGACCAGATGCAAACCGTGATCAATGCCATCATCGAAATGGCGAATGAGGTCGGCCAGGACGACTGGGACTGGACGCCTGCCGCGAAGAACGAGGCGCTCATCGCCAAGATCAATGCACTGGCTGAAAATGATCTGAAGGCCGCTTACGCCGTCCGCGAAAAACAGGCGCGTACCCACCAGGTGGAAGCGATCCGTACCAAGGTATCCGAAGCACTGGCGACTCCCGAATTCGAGAACGTATCCAAGAACGAGATCGGCGAACTGTTCGGTGCGCTGGAAGCCAAGATCGTGCGCGGCCAGATACTGAGCGGCGAACCGCGTATTGACGGTCGCGACACCCGCACCGTGCGCCCGATCACCATCCGCACCGGCGTGTTGCCGCGTGCCCATGGCTCGGTTCTGTTCACACGCGGCGAGACGCAAGCGCTGGTTATCGCAACGCTGGGTTCCATGCGTGATGCGCAAAAGATCGATGCGCTGGAAGGCGAGTACTCCGACCGCTTCATGCTGCACTACAACTTCCCCCCGTACGCCACCGGTGAGACCGGCCGCGTCGGGACGCCCAAGCGCCGCGAGATCGGCCACGGTCGTCTGGCCAAGCGCGCACTGGTTGCCGCGTTGCCGAGCGAAGAAGAATGCGGCTACGCGATCCGCGTGGTCTCCGAGATCACCGAGTCCAACGGTTCCAGCTCCATGGCTTCCGTGTGCGGCGGCTGCCTGTCCATGATGGATGCCGGTGTGCCGGTGAAGACCCACGTGGCGGGTATCGCCATGGGCCTGATCAAGGACGGCGGCCGTTTCGCCGTGCTGACCGACATCCTGGGCGACGAAGATCACCTGGGCGACATGGACTTCAAGGTTGCCGGTTCCGAGCACGGCATCACAGCCCTGCAAATGGACATCAAGATCAACGGCATCACCAAGGAGATCATGCAGGTCGCCCTGAGCCAAGCCAAAGAAGGCCGTCTACATATCCTCGGCATCATGAAGCAGGCGATGCCTTCCGTGCGTCCCGAAGTTTCCGACTTCGCACCGCGCATGATCAAGATGAAGATCAATCCGGAAAAGATCCGCGACGTGATCGGCAAGGGCGGAGCGGTGATCCGTGCGCTGACAGAAGAGACCGGTACAACGATCGACATCGACGACGAAGGCAACATCACCATCGCCTGCGTCAGCGGCGAAGCCGGTGAACTGGCCAAAAAACGCATCCAGGACATCGTGGCCGAAGTCGAAGTCGGCAAGATATATGAAGGCCCCGTGGTCAAGTTGCTGGACTTCGGTGCGCTGATCAACATCCTGCCGGGCAAGGACGGTCTGCTGCACATCTCGCAGATCTCGCACGAGCGTATCGCCAATGTGTCCGACCACCTGAAGGAAGGCCAGGTCGTGAAGGTCAAGGTGCTGGAAGTGGACGACAAGGGGCGCATGCGTCTGAGCATGAAGGCGCTGTTGCCGCATCAGGATGCGGCAGCACCGGCAGCCGAGTAATTTCGAAACTGATGTCATTCAAGCCCCGCCTCGCGCGGGGCTTTTATTTGCGATGAATGAATTCACCACCGATTGCCGTTTATGTCCACGCCTCGCCTCATTTTTGGACGAGGTGCACGCAACACGGACGGATTATTTTGCCAGGCCAGTGCCTTCGTTCGGCTTGTCTGGCTCGCCCTTGCTGATCGTCGGTCTTGCGCCGGGGATGCACGGGGCGAACCGTACCGGGCGACCGTTCACCGGAGACTATGCGGGCGATCTGCTGTATTCGACTTTGCACAAGTTCGGTCTGGCGACCGCGGCGGAGCCGCTGGATGCCAACAAGCAGGCCAATCCAAAATTATCTCTCAAAGGCTGCCGCATCACCAATGCGGTACGCTGCCTGCCGCCGCAAAACAAACCCGAGCCTGCCGAGATCAGGCAATGCAATGCTTACCTTGTTCAGGAATTGGCAGCGCTGCCTCAAGGCGCGGCGGTGATGGCCTTGGGGCTGATCGCGCACGAAGCGGTGTTGCGTGCCTGCGGCCATAAAATGAAGGACTTCAAATTCGCCCACAATGCGCGGCATGAGTTGGCGAACGGATTGAAGCTCTATGACAGCTACCATTGCAGCCGCTACAATACCCAGACCAGACGCTTGACTGAAGCGATGTTCCATCAGGTCTTTGAATCCATCCTTGAACACCACACCCTTCGATCCTAACGTGCATGGCGGTTAATCATGAAACCAGCCAAGCCCGTTTCCCCACCCCAACCCTCCCCCGATGGGAGAGGGGACGAACGTTCACTGCGCGATTTTTCGATTCCTGAATTCGTCGCCTCGCTGCCATTGCAGCCGGGCGTGTACCGTATGCTGGACGAAGCCGGGCAGGTGTTGTACGTCGGCAAGGCCAACCAGCTCAAGAAGCGCGTCGGATCCTATTTCCAGAAGAGCAACCTGTCGCCGCGCATCCAGCTGATGGTTTCGCACATCGCGCGCATCGAGATCACGGTGACGCGCTCCGAGGCCGAGGCGCTGCTGCTGGAGAACAACCTCATCAAGTCGCTCAAGCCGCGCTACAATATCCTGTTCCGCGACGACAAGTCCTATCCCTATATCGTGCTTACCGGCAGCCCGTCGCCGCGCCTCACGTACTATCGCGGTGCGACCGACAAGCGCCATCAATACTTCGGTCCCTATCCCAATGCGCAGGCGGCGAAGGAGAGCATCAACCTGCTACAGAAGGTGTTCAAGCTGCGCACTTGCGAGGAGGGCGTATTCAACAACCGCACGCGGCCTTGCCTGCTGCACCAGATCCACCGTTGCAGCGCGCCCTGCGTCGGCCTGATCAGTCACGAGGATTACGCCACCGATGTGCGCAATGCCGGTTTATTGCTGCAGGGAAAATACGACGAGGTGGAGAAGCGCCTGCGTGCCGCGATGGAGCAGGCCTCCGAAGCGATGCAGTACGAACATGCAGCCGCGCTGCGCGACCAGTTGCAGGCGCTGCATACGGTGCAGCAGAAACAGTTCGTCGAGAGCGGGCGCGATACCGATGCCGATATCGTCGCGGTGGTGGAGGCGGAAGGCGCGCTATGCCTCAATCTGGCGGTGGTGCGCGGCGGTCGCCATCTGGGCGACAAGCCGTTCTTCCCGCAGAACGTGCAGGGGCAGGACAGTGCCGAGGTGCTGGAGGCATTCCTGGCACAGCATTATCTTGAACGCAGCGTCCCTCCATTGATCGTCACCAGCATCGAAGTGAGTGATGAGGCTTTGGAACAATTGCTGGGCGAGCAGGCCGGACACAAGGTGCAGATACGTCATGCGGTGACCGGCGAGCGGCGGCAATGGCTGGAGATGGCGCAGGCCAATGCGCTGCTGGCATTGAAACAGCAGGCCGGCTTGCAGGCCGGACAGTCATTGCGCCTGGATGCATTGCGCAATGACTTGTCGTTGCCCGACCTGAAGCGTATCGAATGCTTCGACATCAGCCACACCATGGGCGAGGCGACCGTCGCCTCCTGCGTGGTGTACGACGATCTGGCGATACGACCGCAGGAATACCGGCGCTATAACATCACTGGTATCACGCCCGGCGACGATTACGCCGCGATGAAGCAAGCCCTGCTGCGGCGCTACCAGAAATTGCAGGCGGGCGAAGGCAAGCGCCCGGACCTGGTACTGATCGACGGTGGCGCCGGGCAGTTGGGGATGGCGGTGGAGGTGATGGCCGAGCTTGGCCTGTCGGATATCGCGCTGGTCGGCGTCGCCAAAGGCGTTGAGCGCAAACCGGGAATGGAACAATTGTTACGACCCGGTGTGGAAAAATCGTTACAATTGCCGCCGGACAGTCCTGCCCTGCATCTGATCCAGCAAGTACGCGATGAAGCGCACCGCTTCGCCATCAGCGGCCACCGTGCCCGGCGCGGCAAAGCGCGCACAGCATCATCTCTGGAAGATATCGAGGGAGTGGGCGAGAAGCGCCGACGTAACCTGCTGACGCACTTTGGCGGTCTGAAAGGCGTGCAGCAAGCCAGTATCGAGGAATTATCGCGTGTGGAAGGGATCAGTCCCGCGCTTGCAGAGAAAATCTACCAGCACTTACATTGACGATGCCGCTCAACATACCGAATCTGCTGACCTGGTTCAGAATACTGATGATCCCCGTATTCGTCGGGGTGTTCTATGTATCTGACGAGACGCTCAGTCTGCATCACAAACACATGCTCAGCACCTTCCTGTTCGGGCTGGCTGCCATCACCGATTGGCTGGACGGTTATCTGGCGCGCACATTGAACCAGGGTTCGGCCTTCGGAGCGTTCCTCGACCCGGTGGCGGACAAGCTGATGGTGGCCGCTGCGCTGATCGTGCTGGTCAAGCTGGGTCTGGTCGATGTCATCATCGCTTTCATCATCATCGGGCGCGAGATCACGATCTCGGCGCTGCGCGAGTGGATGGCGCAACTGGGCGACAGCAAGAGCGTGGCCGTTTCGATGCTGGGCAAGTTCAAAACCGCGTTCCAGATGATCGCTATCCTGTTCCTGCTTTATCAGGAGCCCTTGTTCGGTATCTCGACGCTGTGGTGGGGCACTTTGCTGATCTATCTGGCAGCAGTTCTCACGCTGTGGTCGATGGTGTATTACCTGATGCTGGCGATGCCGCAGATCCGGAAAAAAACACGCGAGCAAAATTGATTTTTGGCGTTTGGCCTGTATAATGCCGCGCTCTCGGGGTGTAGCGTAGCCTGGTAGCGCGCCTGGTTTGGGACCAGGATGTCGGGAGTTCGAATCTCTCCACCCCGACCAGGTTCAAGTAGCAAGAAGTTTGTAGGTTGCCGACAGAATTGTGCCCGTAGCTCAACCGGATAGAGCACCAGCCTTCTAAGCTGGGGGTTGCTGGTTCGATTCCAGTCGGGCACACCATAGACTTTCAAGGTTCAACGGTGGCTGTAGCTCAGTTGGTAGAGCCCTGGATTGTGATTCCAGTTGTCGACGGTTCGAGCCCGTTCAGCCACCCCAAATTCAAGCAGCAAAATCGATCGGCTTGTGCGAGGTGTCATGCGTCACGGTTTCGATTCTTTGGCGGGATATGCGACCGTGCTGTTGTTTGGCTCGCTGTTTTTCGCCCCGCAGGCAGCGCCAGCCGCCGAAGAAGTTCAGTCCGAACAAGCTTACCTGCAAGACCTCCCCGTCGTCCTGAGCGCCTCGCGCCTGTCGCAGCCAATTTCCGAAGCCCCCAATGCCATGACGGTGATCGATCGCGACACCATCCATGCTTCCGGCTATCGAAACGTAGCCGATCTGTTCAGGCTGGTACCCGGTATGTATGTCGGCTACCAGGACGGGTATTCGCCTTTTGTTTCCTATCACGGCTCGACCGATAACTATGCGCGCCGGATGCAGGTTCTGATCGACGGCCGCAGTGTCTATCTGCCGCCGTTCGGACAGGTCGATTGGGCGGATATCCCGCTGCATATCGACGACATCGAACGTATCGAAGTGATACGCGGACCGGCAGCTGCCTCGCACGGCGCGAATTCCACCCAGGGCGTCATCAACATCATCACGCGCGATGCATCCGCGGTAAGGGGAGGCAGTGTTTCAATCAGCAAGGGGGAGGCGGCGATATCCGACACGGTAGCCCGTCTCGCAGGAGCGGAGGCCGATGTGGATTATCGGCTCACGCTGGGCGAGCGTTCCGACACCGGCTATGCGTCCAAGGTCATGAATGACAGCAGTTCGACCCGTTTAGCCAACTTCCGCGCGAACTACCGCCCTAATACGACGGATAGCATCGACATACAGCTGGGCTACAGTGAGGGAACGCGGGGGATAGGGACGGTCGGCAGGGTGACAGAACCCTTCAGAGACATCCAGACCCGCTCGGACTTCGAGCAGATCGAGTGGACCCGGGCGATGCAGCAGGGCGATGAGATCAAGCTGCGCTACTACCATATCACCCGGCACTATTCTGATACGGCGATACCGGCGATCGGCACCGATGTCGTCTCGGTCCAGCGCGACGAAGTGGAGTTGCAGCATATCCTTGCGCTGGGCGAGAGCAACCGGGTTGTCTGGGGCGGTGGCACGAGAACCGATACGCTTGATGATCCGTTGAGCTTTGCCAGACCGGCGCCGACGACCAGGCAATCGCGGCTGTTCGCTCACGATGAGTGGAGAATCACACAGTCCGCGATATTGAATATCGGTACGATGCTGGAGAACGATGGCCTTGGACATCGAAATAATTCGCCGCGGCTATCCCTGAATTACCACGTCACCCCGCTGGATACCGTGCGTATCGGTGTGTCGCGTGCCTATCGCACGCCGGTCGCATTCGAGGAGTACAGCAACACTCAATATGCCGTGGGGGGCAAGCAATATACCTCGACGGGAGGTTTGCGGCCCGAGCGGATACTGTCCAGAGAGATCGCCTATATCGGCGAGTTCCCCGCGATGGGGATGACCCTGGATTCGCGCATCTATTCGGACAGTCTGAGCGAGCTGATCTTCCTCGATCCCAATCCGGACGGCTCGCTGGGTTTCAAGAATCTGTACAACATCACGGTAAGAGGGCTCGAGAGCACGCTCAAATACCGCTGGGGCGAGGGCAGCAGCGTCATCCTGAATTATGCGCATCAACGGATGAGCTGCAACGCCTCTGCCTCGTTGACGCTGGCGGCCTACAATTCATTGCTGCAAACCTATATAGACCAGTGTCCCAGGATGGTCCCATTGGACAGTGGTAGCATCATGCTGGTCGAGCAAGTGACGCAGGATGTTGCTTTCACCATCGGATACTTCAATCAGGGAACGCTGCAGTTGCTTGATGCGCTGGAACCGCAGAAGCAGATGAATCGGGTTGATATAAGAATTGCCAGGTCTTTCGGAAACCTGGAGAAAAGCGGGGGAGGAGAGGTCGCGTTGGTGGTGCAGAACGCATTCCAGGATAACTATACGGAATTCGCCAATACACCACAGAAGAGCAATCTTATCTTTGATCGGCGGACTTATCTTACTGCGACCATTCATTTCTGATGAAACTACTAACCATCTGTCTAAGCCGCTGAAGCGGCAAGTCATTGGTTATAGCCGGGCAACCTTTTTTCGCCCGGAGCCCTGTTCTACCAGCCGGACACTTTCTGTGGCGCTGGCATGTCTGCTTGCATGCCTTTCTCCTGTGCAGGCCGAGCCGCTGCAGATAACACTGGCGGTCAGCGAAGAGGGCGGAGTCTACCGGGCATTCAGCGAAACACTGCTGGGCAAGCTTCAGCCCGATAAATATGCAGTGACGATCAAGCGAGCCGAGGATGCCTTGGGGGGCTCCGACCTTTATATTGCGGTCGGCATGAAGGCGGCGACCCAATTGGCCGCCAAGGATATTCCCACCCTAAATGTGTTCGTTCCCAAAACGGGATACGACAAATTGCAGCGTGAATTTGCTTCGCACGATGCCCCCCGTTCCGCCATCTATCTCGACCAGCCCATGGAGCGGCAAGTCGCTTTGTTGCTTTCGGCGCTGCCCGGCACCCGGCACGTGGGCGTGCTTTACAATACAGCGCCGCCCGAGCTTCAGAGCTTGCGCCGCCTGCTGGCCGAGAAAAAAACGCATCTGCATGAGCAGGCCATCGATCAGGCACATCCCTTGAATGATGCATTGGAAGGCGTACTGGGCGAAAGCGAAGTGCTGTTCGTGCTGCCCGATACGGATATCTACAACGCCAGCACGATACGCAATATCCTGCTGACCTCTTACCGCAAGCAGATCCCTTTGGTGGGCATCTCGCAGGCTTATGTCAAAGCCGGGGCCTTGTGCGCGGTGTACTCGACGCCGGAGCAGGTCGCAACACAGGTGTTGGTCATGATCGAGCGCTATGCGGGATCGGGCAAACTTCCGGCGGCACAATATCCCAACGAGTTCGAGGTGTCGGTCAATATCCAGGTCGCGCGATCGCTCGATCTGCGCATCAAGGATGCAGACAGGCTGCGCGATGAGATCAGGGGGGGGCCATGAAGAAACACGGGATAGAACGACAGACACTGGCTGTCGCGTTGATACCGATCCTGGTTTTGGCGTTGCTGCTGGAAATCTTCTTCACCTACACGCGTTTTGCGGATCAGGACCGTGCCCTGTTCGAGCGATCCAAGCTGATCATCCGTCAACTGGCCTCGGCCAGCGAATACCCTGTCTTTTCCGGCAATCACGCCTTGCTGCAACAACAGGTGGATATTGCTTTCGCGCAACAGGATGTCAATTTCGTCATCGTGCTGGACGCGGATTCAAAATTCCTTGCCGGTGCCGGTAGTACCACCAACATTTATGAACGCGAGCGCTTCGAAAAGAAATCGCCACAGACAGACGATCCGACCGCCTTTCAGGAAGATCGCAAAGTATTGCGCCTTTTTTATCCCATCGTGGTGACACAGATCAAGCTGGATGAATTGGGGAGTGGATCTGTTGCGGATGCAGCCAACGAACCCATGGGAAGCGTGATCATCGAGATCGGCAAGGACAGGCTGAATCGGGAAAAAGCCGAGATGCTGGGGTTCAACCTGTTCCTGTTGCTATTTGTATTATTGACCACGATGCTGATCGCCATGCGCGTATCACGGCGCATCACCCTGCCGATCCTGGAGATGAACAATGCCATCCGTCGCATCGGCGAAGGACATCTGGATGCGCATATCGCGGTAGCGAACGTGCAGGAACTCGATGTTCTCGCTTCCGGCATCAACAATATGGCGCTACAGTTGCAAAATGACCGCACCGACCTGCAGCAGCGCATCGATACGGCCACGCTGGAACTGCGCCGCAAGAAAGAAGAAGCGGAAAAAGCCAACTTCGACAAGAGCCGTTTTCTGGCTGCTGCGAGTCACGATCTGCGCCAACCCATGCATGCGCTCGGCCTGTTCGTCGGTGAATTGCATAGCCGGTTGGATACCCCGGAGCAGCACAAGATCGCGAGCAAGGTCGAGGAGTCGGTCGAGGCCATGTCCAGCCTGCTGGATTCTCTGCTGGATATCTCCAAGCTGGATGCCGGGATCGTGATCCCGCAGATACAGGGTGTCGATATCGAGGCGATGGCGAAACGGCTGGTACAGGATTTCCTGCCAGTCGCGCAGCGCAAGAGCATCTCGCTGCATGTCAGCTGCATAAACGGAATGGTGCTGAGCGACCCTGTGCTGCTGGAGCGCATCCTGCTCAACCTGCTTGGCAATGCGATCCGCTATACGCCCCAGAAAGGTACGGTGTTGCTGGCCTGTCGCCGCCGTGGTGATGATCTGCGCATCGAGGTGCGCGATAACGGCATCGGTATTCCGGCTGACGAGCAGCAGAACGTCTTCCGTGAATTCGTGCAACTGGCGAACAGCGCGCGCGACCGCAGCAAGGGCATCGGACTGGGGCTGGCCATCGTGGACAGGCTTGCCAAATTATTGCACCATCCATTGAGCCTGCGTTCCGCGCCAAATCGCGGATCGACTTTCGCCGTGACCATACCGCGCATGTTCGGTGTCGATGACCTGCTGGCGGAACCGGGCCATGTGCCAACCGCTGCGATGCCCAGACATGACAAACTGGACAACCTCAGGGTGCTGGTGGTGGATGACGACATGCTGGTGCGAACCAGTACCGCAGGTATCCTCGAGTCATGGGGATGCAACGTCTCGGTCGGTGAGGGCCTGGAGGAGGTGTGGTACAAATATTCCGAATCGCACTTCGATCTGGTGCTATGCGATTATCGCTTGCCGGACGGCAACGGACTGCAACTTGCCGATCGTATCAATGTTCATTGCAAGATACCCCCGGCATTCATTTTAGTGAGCGGCGACACTGCGCCGGAGATACTGCAAGCCGTCAACGAGCGCGGACACCATCTGTTGCACAAACCGGTGCGCCCGGCCAAGTTGCGCTCACTGATACTGTTTCTACTGAAGCAGCGTCAGGAAGCGAATTAAAAAGGAACTGCCCCGCGCCACTTTCGACGCGGGGCAGGGACATCACAAGGCTCGCTTGATGCTAACACCGCCGCGAACCTGGCCTGCCACATAACCAGTGGCTTGGTCATGCGGATACTCCTCGGTCAGTCGCGCTTTCACGGTGGCATCGATCACATCGCCGGTTCCGTGGCAGGCCACGCAGCCGGATTGCAGCACGATACCCTTCATGTAACGGAAGTATTTACCGGCTGGCTCGCTCACGATCTCCGCCGCTTCCAGCGTCTCCGGCTTCTCGCCCTTGGCCAGGCGCTCCTCGAACTGCTTCAGCGTCTTCTGCTCCCACTCATCCGCCGTACCCAGCAAAGGATTGCGCACCTTCAGGCTGACGCGGGTGAGTTTGATGCCGTGTTGGCGGGAGAGGTCGCCAGCCATCTTGGCGGCGATGTCCTTGCAGACCTTGATCGCGGAATCAGGACCGCCTTCCTTGACCGCTTTCTTGTTTTCCGCCTGCAGCTGCTGGGCGAATGGGCCGATGATGGCGCGGCTCTCTTCCTGGTATTTGACCAGATCGTCAGCGACGACCGGAGTGGAGGAAAGTGCGAGCAAGACAGACAGAATGATTTTTTTCGACATGGTTTTTCCTCGAAAAAAACGCCCGGCTTCAAAGCCGGGCGTGATGTGCTTATTTCAGGATTATTTCTTGTCCATCGGGCAGGTACTCATGCCGAAGATCGCGTAAGCCGGGCAGAACTTGAAGATGCCGGTCAGCAAGGGGACGACACCGATCCAGCCCCATACGGGAAGCATGCCGGCCAATGTCGCACCGACGAGTGCCAGGCCGACGACGATACGCAGGATGCGGTCGATACTGCCAACGTTGATTTTCATTTCTTACTCCTAGGAGGGGTTAAAGGAGCAATCAGGATAGGCGTAAAATAGGGGGTTGTCTGTGATAAAAATCACAGACAGTCGGATCAGAGTTCGGCGAAGCGTTTGAGCGCCGCCGCGTCGGTGACTTCGATCTGCTCCCGCGCCAGTTTCACCCAGCCTTGTTCGGCGAAGCCCTTGAGCAGGCGGCTGACCATCTCGCGGGCACTGCCGAGTTCATCGGCCAGGGCCTGGTGGGTTGTATGAAGCGGGCTGGGCTTGGCGATCAGCAGGGCGGCAAGGCGCTGGTCCAGTTTCTGGAAAGCGACGGCCGAGACCAGCTGCATCAGATCGGTGAGCCGGTCCGAGAACAGGTGGAACACATAATTGCGGAACGAAGCATGTTCACCGAGCAGCGTGTGGAAAGACGGGGCTGGCAGCAACACCATTTCCAGCGCTTGTTCGGCGATGCCGCGCGCCTGATAGCGGGTATGTCCGAGCAGGCAACTGCTGGTGAGGATGCAGCTTTCACCGGGTGACACACGGTAAAGCTGCAATTCGCGTCCGTTCGGCGAAGACTTGATGACGCGGATACTGCCGGAAAGCAGCATTGGAAAACCCTGGCAAGGCTGATTCTCGTCGAAAATGATCGCGCCGGCCGGAATCGGCATCAGCGCCGCTTTCGCCAGCAACGCATCCAGTTCCGCCACGGGCAACCCGGCCAGCGCGGGATAGTGCTGCAACAAGCGTGTGCGCAGGTCTCCGCTGAGCATCTCTACTCGGGCCGCATGTGCGGGAACAGGATCACGTCGCGGATGCTGGCGCTGTCGGTCAGCAGCATCACCAGACGGTCGATGCCGATGCCCTGACCTGCGGTGGGCGGCAGGCCGTATTCCAGCGCACGTACGAAGTCGTTGTCCTTGAACATCGCTTCCTCGTCACCCGCATCCTTGGCCGCGACTTGCGCGTCGAAGCGGCGCTCCTGGTCCTCGGCGTCGTTCAGCTCGGAGAAACCGTTGGCGATCTCGCGACCGACGATGAATAGCTCGAAACGTTCGGTGATCTCGGGGCGCGCATCGCTGCTGCGTGCCAGCGGCGAGACTTCGATGGGGTAGTCGATGATGAAGGTCGGCTCGAACAGGTGCGACTCGGCCAGTTCCTCGAACAGCGACAGTTGCAGGCCGCCCACGGCATCCTTCGGGTTGTATTTGGCCTTCAGGTCCTTCAACTGGGTGATGAGGAAGTCGCGGCTGGCCAGTTGTGCATCGGTGAATTGCGGGTGATATTTCCGGATCGCCTGCACCATGGTCAGGCGGTGGAACGGTTTGCCCAGATCCAGCTCCTTACCCTGATAGGTGATCACGGTCGTACCCAGCACCTTGCGCGCCACCTCGGCGAACAGTCTTTCGGTAAAGTCCATCAGGTATTTGTAATCGCGATACGCCTCGTAGAATTCGATCATGGTGAATTCGGGATTGTGGCGCGTCGAGACACCCTCGTTGCGGAAGTTGCGGTTCACCTCGAACACCTTCTCGAATCCGCCGACGACAAGACGCTTCAGATACAGCTCGGGGGCGATGCGCAGGTACATCTTCATGTCCAGTGCATTGTGATGCGTCTCGAACGGTTTGGCCGATGCGCCGCCGGGGATGGGATGCATCATCGGCGTCTCCACTTCCAGATAGTCGTGGCGCACGAAGAAATCGCGGATCGCCTGGATGATCCGGGTGCGGGTGATGAACACCTTGCGCGACTCGTCGTTGGTGATGAGGTCGAGGTAGCGCTGGCGGTACTTTTGTTCCTGGTCGGTCAGGCCGTGGAACTTCTCCGGCAACGGACGCAGCGCCTTGGTCAGCAGGCGCACCGTGGTCACGCGCACCGACAACTCGCCGGTCTTGGTCTTGAACAGCACGCCGACGGCGCCGAGGATATCGCCCATGTCGTAATGCTTGAACTCCCCGTGCGCCGCCTCGCCGGTGATGTCGTTGCTGATGAACAGCTGGATGCGGCCGCTCATGTCCTGGATGGTGGCGAAGCTGGCCTTGCCCATCACGCGCTTGAGCATCATTCGCCCGGCGACGGCGACGTGGATCTGCTCGGCCTCGAGTTCATCGTGCGTCTTTGCACCGAAGGCGGTGTGCAGCTCATCGGCGAGATTCTTGCGCTCGAAATCATTGGGGAAGGCGATGCCCTTTTCGCGGATCGCCTTCAGCTTGGCGCGGCGTTCCGCGATGATCTGGTTCTCGTCTTGTGGTGGCAGAGTATGTTCAGTAGTCATGATGGTTCTCTAAAGTTAAACACCTTGCTTCAGGCTGGCTTCGATGAAGGGATCGAGATCGCCGTCTAGCACCTTTTGCGTATTGGAGATTTCGACGTTGGTGCGCAGGTCCTTGATGCGCGACTGGTCGAGCACGTAGGAGCGGATCTGGTGGCCCCAGCCGACGTCGGTCTTGGTGGCTTCCAGCTTGTCCGCTTCGGACTGGCGCTTGCGAAGTTCAAGCTCATAGATGCGCGACTTCAGCATGGACATCGCCTCGGCCTTGTTGCGGTGCTGCGAGCGGTCGTTCTGGCATTGCACGACGATGCCGGTCGGGGCGTGGGTGATGCGGATGGCCGAGTCGGTCTTGTTGATGTGCTGGCCGCCCGCGCCGGATGCGCGGAAGGTGTCGATGCGCAGGTCGGCCGGGTTGATGTCCACCTCGATGGAGTCGTCCACTTCGGGGGAGACGAACAAGCTGGCGAAGGAGGTGTGGCGACCGCCCGAGGAATCGAAAGGCGACTTGCGCACCAGTCGGTGCACACCGGTCTCGGTGCGCAGGTGGCCGTAGGCGTATTCGCCTTCGACCTTGAGCGAGGCGCTGCGGATGCCGGCGACATCGCCGTCGGTCTGTTCCAGCACCTCGACCTTGAAGCCTTTGCGTTCGCAGTACCTGATGTATTGGCGCAGCAGCATCGAGGCCCAGTCGCAGGCCTCGGTGCCGCCGGCGCCGGCCTGGATGTCGATGAAGCAGTTGTTCGGGTCTGCCGGGTTGGAGAACATGCGGCGGAATTCGAGTGCCTCGACGCGCTTCTCGATGTCCAGCACGTCGGCAGAGATGCTCAACAGGCTGTCGTCGTCATTTTCGGCCTGCGCCATCTCGAACAATTCGGCGGCATCGCCGAGGTTCTGGCCGATCTGGGTCAGGCCCAGCACCACATCTTCCAGCGATTTGCGTTCGCGCCCCAAGTCCTGCGCGCGCTTTGCATCGTTCCAGATGGCGGGGTCTTCGGCGAGTACGGCGACTTCGGCTAAACGTTCCTGCTTGCCGTCGTAGTCAAAGATACCTCCGTAATTCGGTGTTGCGGGTACGGAGGTCCTGGATCTTGTTTGTCAGTACGTTGAGTTGTTCGGCTTCCATTTTTTCGTGTTCTGTCGCTGCTTGGAAAGGCCGCGATTATACACGGCCTGAGCGCATCGAAGCAGCCCGAAAGCCCCTTCCGGGTTCAAAGAATGAGCAGGCCGAACAGCACACCGCAGGCGATGGCGCCGAAGCCGATGGCGACCTGCTTGGCCAGCACCCGCCCGCCAATGAAAAAGACCATGCCGAATTTGAAGGCGACATTGGAGAGGAAGGCGATGGTGATCGCGGTGACAGTCTGCTGTTCGTTCAGCTGACCGAGATTGAACAGGCGCAAGCTGGACAGGGTGATGGCATCCACATCGGTCAGGCCGGAGACCAGCGCGACCGCGTACAGGCCCTGGCTGCCCGCCAGATCGGCCATCCAGGCCGAGCCCAGTAGCACGATGACATACAGCAGGCCGAAGCCGATGGCGGAATGCAGTTCTGCCGGGTTGGAAGTCTCGGGCACAAAGAGTTCGGTCCCCTTGATGGTCTTGTGCCATGCATAGATAGCAGCGACCAGACCGGCGATCAATCCGCCGGCGAACACCGGCAGCAGGGTCGGTACGGCGCCATAAGCGACGACGGAACTCACCACCAGCAAACGCAAGAGCACCACCATGCTGGCGATCACGATCACCGCTGCAGCCAGATGGGTCATCGCCTGGTTGGCCTTGCCGTGCTTGGCATAGATCATGGTGGTGGCCGTGCTGGAGACCATGCCGCCGAGAAAGCCCAGCAGCGGCGCGCCATAACGGGTTCCCACCACATGCAAGGCGGCATAACCGGCCAGACTGATGCCCGAGATCAGTACCACCATCATCCATGCCTGATAGGGGTTGAAGGCGTTATAGGGGCCGAAATCCTGATTGGGCAGGATGGGCAGCACGATGAAGCTGAGCACCGCGAATTGCAGCACGGCGACAAGATCGCGCCGCGTCAGGCGTTGTGTGAATCCGCGCAGTTCGGGCTTGAAATAGAGCAGGGCGGTGATACCGATCGCCAGCATGACGGCCAGTTTGGACAACCCGAACCAGATCATCACGCCCAGCCCGTAACTCAGCAGCAGAGCGACCACGGTGGTGGTGCCCGGATCGTTATCTTCGACCGGCGGCTCGTTGAGATAGGCGGCGATGATGGTGCCCGCAATGGCAAGTAACCCCGCGATCACCAGCCAGGGTGAGCCGAGCTTGTCGGAGAGCAGGGCCATCAGGGTACCGAGCACCGCGACCAGCGCAAAAGTGCGCAATCCGGCCTTGGCAGAAGGGTTGCGTTCGCGCTCCAGCCCGATCAGCAGGCCGATGGCGAAGCTGGTCAGGAATTGCGGTAGCGCCTCGATGCCGTTGCCTTGCAGGAAGCTGATCTCCATTGCCCTTCCTCCTTACCAATGACGCACGATAAGCTGCAACGTCTCGTTTCCATTGTATTCATTGACGCTCAGACTGTACACCGCGCGCACCGTTTCCGGCGCCGGGTCGGCATGGAAAAAGCGGATGGCATCGTAACTGCCGGCGGGAGATGAGAGCTTCAGTTTCAGGTGTTTCTCGCCGACTATACGCTGGGATTGCACGCGGAACTCGCCCTCGAACATCGGTTCGGGAAAGCCTTGCCCCCATACCTGACGTTGCAGATCGCGCGCGATACTTAATGTAAATTCTTGCGCATCGAGCGAGCCGTCCGTAGAAATGGTCTTAACTAAGGCTTCCGCATCGAGCAATTCCCGCGCAATGGATTCAAACGCTTGGCGGAAGTCATTGAGATGTTCCTCGCGGATGCTCAGGCCCGCCGCCATCGCATGGCCGCCGAATTTCAGGATCAGATGCGGCTGCCGTTTCGACACCAGATCGAGCGCATCGCGCAGGTGCAGCCCGGCGATGCTGCGGCCGGAGCCCTTCAGCTCGCCTGTCTGCGAACGCGCGAAGGCGATCACCGGACGGTGGAATTTGTCCTTGAGGCGCGAGGCGAGTATGCCGATCACGCCCTGATGCCAATCCTCGTTGAAAAGCGAAAGCGAAAAACTGTCCTCCGGGTCGAAAGCGTGCAGCGTCGCCAGCGCGCTGTCCTGCATGTCGGCCTCGATGCTGCGCCGCTCATGGTTGAGCGAATCCAGCTTGGCAGCGATCTCGCCGGCTTCGGCAGCATCGTCGGTCAGCAGGCAGCGGATCCCCAGGCCCATGTCTTCCAGCCGTCCGGCGGCGTTCAGGCGCGGACCGACGATGAAGCCGAGTTCATAGGAAGAAGCCTGTGCAGCCTGCCTGCGTGCGATGCGCAGCAGGGCTTGGATTCCCGCACAGCTTCGTCCGGCGCGGATGCGCTGCAAGCCTTGTTGCACGAGGATGCGGTTGTTGTCGTCCAGCCTGACCACATCCGCCACGGTGCCGAGGGCGACGAGGTCGAGCAGGCTGCCAAGGTTGGGTTCGGGTTTATCCGCGTATGCACCGCGCTCACGCATCTCTGCGCGCAAGGCCATCAATACATAGAACATCACGCCGACACCCGCCAGGTTCTTGCTGGGAAAGGTGCAGCCGGGTTGATTGGGATTCACGATGCACTCTGCTTCCGGCAGCGTATCGCCGGGCAGGTGATGGTCGGTCACCAGCACCTGCATACCCAGTCGATGGGCTTCGGCTACCCCATCCACGCTGGCGATACCGTTGTCCACGGTGAGCAGGATGTCTGGCGCAGACTCCTTGGCAAGGCGAACTATTTCCGGTGTCAAACCGTAGCCGTATTCGAAACGGTTCGGAACGATGAAATCCACCTTGGCGCCGAGCGCCGAGAGTCCACGCATGGCGACGGCACAGGCGGTCGCACCATCGGCGTCATAGTCGGCCACGATCAATATCTTCTTGTTTTCCGCAATGGCGTCGGCCAGCAGGCCGGCCATCTGACCTGCGCTCTTCAACTGGGCAAAGGGCAGCAGGCGCTTGATGTCGGTATCCAGTTGGACGGCCTCGGCGATTCCGCGCGCTGCATAGATACGCGCCAGCAAAGGCGGGATGCCGGATCCGGCCAGTTTTTCGGCAGTCTCGGCGGGGAAAGGACGGCGGGTGATCTTGCTCATAAGTGGTCGAAGTGTAGCAGAGGGGGAATCGTCTTTTGGCGGCAGTTCGGTTAGAATGCCGCCCTCACAAAAAACGGCACAGGCATATCGTGGCATTGATTGTTCAGAAATACGGCGGCACCTCAATGGGCAGTCCGGAGCGCATCAGGAACGTTGCGCAGCGCGTAGCAAAATACACAGCTCAGGGGCATCAGGTCGTCGTGGTCGTTTCCGCGATGAGCGGCGAAACCAACCGCCTGATCCATCTCGCCCACGAGATCCAGAAACATCCCGATCCGCGTGAACTGGACGTGATCATCTCCACCGGCGAGCAGGTGACCATCGGCCTGCTGTCCATGGCGCTGAAGGACATCGGCCTGGATGCCAAGAGCTACACCGGCGCGCAGGTCAAGATCCTGACCGACAGCTCCTTCACCAAGGCGCGCATCCTCAGCATCGACGAGCAGAACATCCGCGCCGACCTGTCCGCAGGCAAGGTGGTCGTGGTGGCAGGCTTCCAGGGCATGGATGAGGCGGGCAACATCACCACGCTGGGACGCGGCGGTTCGGATACGACAGGGGTGGCGATCGCCGCCGCACTGCGTGCCGACGAGTGCCAGATCTACACCGACGTCGACGGCGTCTACACCACCGACCCGCGCATGGTGCCCGAAGCGCGCCGCCTCAAGAGCATCACTTTCGAAGAGATGCTGGAGATGGCGAGCCTGGGCTCCAAGGTGCTGCAGATCCGCTCGGTCGAGTTCGCCGGCAAATACAAAGTCAAACTGCGTGTGCTCTCCAGCTTCACCGACGAGGGCGAGGGTACGCTGATCACTTTCGAGGAAGGCAATAAAATGGAACAGGCAATCATCTCCGGCATCGCGTTCAACCGCGACGAAGCAAAGATCACCGTGCGCGGCGTGCCCGACAAACCCGGCATCGCTTATCAGATCCTGGGCCCGGTCAGCGACGCCAACATCGACGTGGACATGATCATCCAGAACGTCGGCGTGGACGGCTCCACCGACTTCTCCTTCACCGTGCATCGTAACGAGTTCAACAAGGCGATGGACATCCTGAAGGACAAGGTGCAACCGCACATCGGCGCGCGCGACGTCATCGGCGACAACAAGACCGCCAAGGTCTCGGTGGTCGGCGTCGGCATGCGTTCGCACGTGGGCATCGCCAGTAAGATGTTCCGCACATTGGCGGAAGAGGGCATCAACATCCAGATGATCTCCACCTCCGAGATCAAGATCTCCGTGGTCATCGACGAGAAATATCTGGAGCTGGCCGTGCGCGTATTGCACAAAGCCTTCGGTCTGGACCAGGAAGACGCATAAATCGTTTGACCGTATAGCCTCTAATCAGTATCATTCGCGGCCTTCGGAGAGGTGGCCGAGTGGTCGAAGGCACGTCCCTGCTAAGGACGCATACGAGCTTAAACTTGTATCGAGGGTTCGAATCCCTCCCTCTCCGCCACGAAGTAACAAAGTAGCACAGCAGTAAAAAGCAACAAACATGCGCCGGTAGCTCAGCTGGATAGAGTACTTGGCTACGAACCAAGGGGTCAGGAGTTCGAATCTCTTCCGGCGCACCAATTTATAAGGCCTGCAGTGATGCAGGCCTTTTTCATTGCACGACCTTATTCACCGCCTAATCAGAGGCCTTCAGGCCTCACTTTGGCGGCGACTCGTCTCTGGTGATCTTGCAAATTCACGCCGGACACACGGCCAGCTCGGCCCACTCGGTTGTATAACGTTTCGTCCGGTGATCCCGTCGCATCGCCCAGGATGTATCGCAGCCTTCGCCCAGAAGCCTGACCGTTCCGCTGCCCATGCTGCGGTTGATCCGATCCAGCGTGCGCATCAGCGCGTGCGATTTCTGCTGCGCCTCTACATCGTCGAACAGGGTCTGCGGTCTGGCAGAGGCGGGGATGATCCCGGTCAGCATCACGCCCGCCTTCTGATAGGCATAACCCGCGCGGTAGATCCGGCGCAGACCGTGCAATGCCGCATGGCACAACAGGCGCGTATCGTCGGTCGGTTCGGGCAAAGGCATCAGCACCGCCTGCTGGTATTGCGCGTCGCGTTCCTTGTGCGGGTTGGTGCGGATATAGACCTGGATGCCGCCGGTCAATGAATGCTGCTGGCGCAACTTCTCCGCCGCGCGCGTGGCATAGGCGACCACCGCCTGTTCCAGATCGGACAGCAAGGAAGTCAGCGTGCCGAACGAGCGCGAGCAGATGATCTGCTGCTTGTCCGGCACCACATCATCCAGTTCCAGGCAGGCCACGCCGTTCAGTTCTTCCACGATACGTTCCTGCACCACGCTGAACTCGTCGCGCAGGCGTTTGGCCGGAGTACGTTTCAGGTCGAGTACGGAACGGATACCCATCTCGTTCAGCCTGTCCGTGCTGCGTCTGCCGACCCCCCATACCTCGCGTACATTGATGGCGGCGAACAGGTCGTCCAATTCCTTTTCCGTCAGCGCGTTGAAATCGCATACCCCGCCGAGGTGCGGGTTTTTCTTGGCGACATGGTTGGCGAGCTTGGCCAGCGTTTTGCTCGGCGCAACGCCCACGCACACCGGGATGCCGATACAGCGGCGGAGGGTCTCGCGTATGCGTTGCGCATATTGCGTGTGATCGGCGGGAATGCCGGTCAGGTCGAGGAACGACTCGTCGATGGAATACACCTCCTGCTCCGGGCTGAACTGTGCCAGCAGCGACATCACCCGGTTTGATAAATCGGCATACAGCTCGTAATTGGACGAGAAAGCAACGATGCCGTGGCGTCTAGCCATGTCCTTCATCTGATACCAGGGCACGGCCATCTTCATCCCCAGGTCTTTCACTTCCTGCGAACGCGACACCACGCAACCGTCGTTATTGGAAAGCACCACCACCGGCTTGCCTTCCAGATCTGGCCGGAACAACCGCTCGCAGGAAACGAAGAAGTTGTTGCAGTCCACCAGCGCGATGGCACGTTTCATCTTTTCACTCAGCATGATTCAACTGCGTCATTCCCGCCTGATAGAACTACTAGCCATTCGACTAAGCTGGCAAACCACGCCAGCCAGGTCGCTGGTTATGCGCGGGAATGACGGCTTGACGGAGGGCGGTTCACACCCTGTGCACGTTCCATTGCACCACGCCCCAGATGGAGAAATCCTGCTCCGGTTTGATGAACACCTCCGGATAATCGGGGTGTGCGGCGCGCAGTACCTTGCCTTGCGGCGTATACAGCAACTGTTTGACCGTGAACTCGCCATCCAGCACCGCCACCACTACGCTGCCGTGGGCTGCGGGAACAGAACGATCCACCACCAGCAGATCGCCGTCGTATATGCCCAAGTCGCGCATCGAATGTCCGGCCACGCGCATGAAGAAGGTCGATTCCTTGTGCTGGATCAGGTGTTCATCCAGGCTCAGCCGCCGTTCGACATAGTCGTCGGCGGGCGAGGGGAAGCCCGCGGGCACGGCCTTGCGCAACAAGGCACGCTGCCGCTCGAACATCGATTTATTCGGATGGGTCAGCGACAGCAACGCAGAGTGAGCGGCGCGGCGCGCAGGGTTGGCAAGGTGAGGGTTGAGACTGGTCATGGCGATATCCAACAGAACGAACGTTCTTGGATAGTAGAGAACGTTCGTTCTCATGTCAACCGGTAGGATGAGATTTCAGCCTTGTCAGCAGATATGGTGAAGATCTATATCTTTTGGCATATGGTTAGAAGGGGAATTTGTTGCTAGGCTTCGTGCGTCGTATCACTGTCACCTGTATGACTTGGTTTTTTCATTCATATCAATACAAAAGGAGAATGTTGTGAATAAATTCATTAAGTTGGCCGCGATTCTTGGTCTTGTCACTTTGATGACTACCGGCTGCACCAACCGTGCGACAGGCAGCGTCAGTCCCTCGACCAACCTTTCCGCGCTGAAGACCATGTACGTCAAAAAGATCCCCGCCGACAACCGCGAGGTCAATGTGCTGATCACCGAGAAACTGCGCAGCAAGGGCATCGCCGTCACCACCGGGGTTGAGGCAGCGCCAGGCAACATCGATGCGGTCGTCACCTATGTCGACAAATGGATGTGGGACATCACCATGTACATGCTCGAACTGACCATCGAGATCCGCGACCCGAAGACCGATGCGCAACTCGCCACAGGCAATTCGCTGCACACCTCGCTGACGCGCAAGTCGTCGAAAGAGATGGTCGATGAAGTCGTCGAGAACATCTACAAGGGCAAGAAATAAACGGCTGGCTTAATCGCAGCACGGTAAAGACGGGCACTTAACCAAGTGCCCGTTTTCTTTCAGGGTGACAAAGCGGCGGTCTATGTCTTTTGGCATATGGCCTGAAACGCGCTTTGCTGCTAGATTGTGTGTCGTAGCATCGTGGCGCGCGCAACGACAAACAGAAAGGAAGTCATGGAAATCTACATCTACTGGTTCTTGCTGGCGATCATCCTGGTCGGTCTGGAGATGGTCACCGGCACCTTCTACCTGCTGGTGGTCGCCATCGCGATGGCCGTGGGCGGTGTGGCGGCGTTGCTGGGGGCGGGCATGGTATGGCAACTGGTGCTCGGCGCAGCGACAGGTATCGCGGGCACGATCATTCTGCGGCGCTGGAAAAGCACACAGGTCAGTGAAACATCCAATGCCAGCCTCGACATCGGTCATCCGGTGAAAGTGCTCAAGTGGAATGACAACGGCACCGCCCGCGTCAACTACCGCGGCGCGGAATGGGATGCCGAGCTGGAATCTGCCGACACCCCGCATGAAGGAACACTCTACATCGCCGAAGTGCGCGGCTCTGGTCTGGTGCTGACGCATCGCAAACAACAATAAGGAGACAACATGGAAATCGCTCTGTTCATACTGGTCGCAGCCGTCATCTTCATCATCAAGGCACTCAAGGTCGTGCCGCAGCAGAATTCCTGGGTGGTCGAGCGTCTCGGCAGATTCCACGCCGCCCTGTTGCCCGGCCTCAACGTGGTGATCCCGTTCATCGACCGTGTCGCCTACAAGCACCTGCTCAAGGAGATCCCGCTCGACGTGCCCAGCCAGGTCTGTATCACCAAGGACAACACCCAGCTGCAGGTCGACGGCATCCTGTATTTCCAGGTGACCGATCCCAAGCTCGCCTCCTATGGCACCAGCAACTACATCATGGCCATCACCCAGCTCGCCCAGACCACCCTGCGTTCGGTCATCGGCAAGATGGAACTGGACAAGACCTTCGAAGAGCGCGACGACATCAACCGCGCCGTGGTGGCCGCACTGGACGAAGCCGCGACCAGCTGGGGCGTCAAAGTGTTGCGCTACGAGATCAAGGACCTGACCCCGCCAAAAGAGATCCTGCATGCCATGCAGGCGCAGATCACCGCCGAACGCGAGAAGCGCGCGCTCATCGCTGCCTCCGAAGGACGCAAGCAGGAACAGATCAACATCGCCACCGGCGAACGCGAAGCCTTCATCCAGCGTTCGGAAGGCGAGAAGCAGGCCGCGATCAACACCGCACAAGGCGAGGCTGCAGCGATCATCGCCGTTGCCACGGCAAATGCCCAGGCCATCCAGCAAGTCGCCCAGGCCATCCAGTCGCCCGGCGGCATGGAAGCCGTCAATCTCAAGGTTGCGGAGAAATACGTCGAAGCCTTCGGCAACGTCGCCAAGGAAGGCAACACCCTCATCCTGCCGGGCAACCTGGCCGATATGGGAACCATGGTGGCAACGGCGATGAGCATCGTGAAGGGGCAGAAATAAGAGACTGCCCCCTTTGATTACGACGGCTCGATGAGTCAGGACGGCGACTTGTAAATTTAAAAGTGTATTCAACTCTTATGGCTGAACAAGACGACCCACCGTTGAACTGGAACATCGAGCTTAACTTCAATCTCAATGAAGCAAAGCAGGAAAAACCCGTTCAAGCGCCCAAGATCCCGCCCAGGCAGATCATCGGGGAGAAGTACCCCAAAATCCTGACCCGCATAGAAATGCTCTGGTGTTCTCTGGAACTGCACAAATATCTTGAAGAGACCTTGTTTACTGACCGTTCGAACAGGCAAGGTTTTCCGGAAGACGTGATGAAGGCATTGGGCGAGATACACGCTGAACATACGCGGGTATTGAAAGAGCAGAAATTGATCGGTGACGATGTATGGGACATGCAGCCAAAACCCAGGGACATCTCCTGAGTTGCTCACCCGGGTTTTAGAGTAACCGTATCTCACCCTGCGCGCATTCCCCATGCGCTGCCACTACAATACCCGCATGTCTTCCCCCATCCTCAAGATCGTCGACGACCTCGCGGATATTCCCGCAGCGGAGTGGGATGCGTTGGCGGGCGGCGACCCGATGCTTTCCCATGCCTTCTTCCTCGCGCTGCAACAAAGCGGCTGCGCCATGCCACAGTTCGGCTGGAAGGCGCAGTTCATCACCCTGTGGCAGGAGGATCATCTGATTGGCGCGATGCCGCTCTATTTCAAGATGAACTCGTTCGGCGAGCATGTGTTCGACTTTGCCTGGGCCGACGCCTATCTGCGCAACGGTCTGCGCTATTACCCCAAGCTGGTTTGCACCGTGCCTTTCACACCGGTGAGCGGCCGTCGCCTGCTGGCGGCATCGGATGAAGTGCGCGGCTTGCTGCTGGGACATGCGCTGCAATATGCAAAGGACACCGGCGTCTCTTCGCTGCATTGCCTGTTCCTGAACGAGGCCGATGCGCAGGAAGCGCAGGCGCAGGGCATGATGCTGCGCCAGGACGTGCAGTTCCATTGGCACAATCCCGGCTATCGCGACTTCGACGATTTTCTTGCCACGCTCAGCCGCGACAAGCGCAAACGCATCAAGCAGGAACGGCGCAAGGTGCAAGAGGCGGGCATAGAGCTGCAATGCGTCACCGGCCAACACGCCACGAAAGAGCAGTGGGCCTTCTTTGCCTCCTGTTATCTGCACACCCTGCAATTGCACAACTCGCCGCACCAGCTCAATGCGGATTTCTTCCAGCGCATCGGCACCGCGTTGCCGCAGCACACCCTGCTCGTCATTGCCTCGCGCGAAGGCCGGCCCATCGCCAGCGCGCTCAACTACCTCACCGATCAATCCCTGTACGGTCGCTCATGGGGCACGTTCGAATTCCACTCCGGGCTGCATTTCGAGGCCTGCTACTACCAGGCCATCGAGTTCTGCATCGCACACCGGCTCAAGACCTTCGAAGGCGGGGCAGGTGGCGAACACAAATTGGCACGCGGGTTCATGCCCGTCACCACGCGCTCGACACACTGGCTGGCACATCCGCAGTTCGCGCAGGCAGTGGAAAACTATCTGAAGAACGAGGCCAATGCCATCGCGGGATATGTGGACGAACTGAATGAGAGGAGCCCGTTCAAGCAGCAGTGATCCGTACCATCGAAGAAAACCCCTACTTCTCTCGCTTATATGTCGGAGCAGACTTTGCTGTTAGTCTTCTTCGCACAAGTTGTTATAAAAAGCTGGGCTGTGGGAGGAAGCAAAAAATAATTCGAACTCCACACCTTAGTTTCGCCAGGGAGAGTAGGTGTGGAAGGTTGGAATATCGGAACTGCCCCACTGGGCAGTGCGTGGCCTGCGTGGGTTTCCTCGTTGAAGGTTGTCCGCTGTGCCCGGTTCATCCCGCTGCTGGCCGCGTTCCTGTTCAGCACCCCCTCTATCGCAGCCACCGTGCAAGGCCGGGTCGTTGCCGTCACCGATGGCGATACCGTCAAAGTGCTCGATGCCGCACACACCGAGTGGAAGATTCGCCTCATGGGCATCGATGCCCCCGAGAAGCAGCAAGCTTTCGGCAGCCGCTCCAAATCCAACCTTTCCGATCTCGTCTACGGCAAGACCGTCACTGTCGAGTATTCCAAAAAGGACAGGTACGGCCGCACCGTCGGCAAGATCATCGTCAACGGCGTCGATGCCAATCTGGAACAGATCAGGGCAGGCATGGCCTGGCATTACAAGAAGTATGAAAAGGAGCAGCCCGTAGAGGACCGCGAGACCTATGCCCGTGCAGAAGAGCAGGCGAGAGCTGGGCAGCGGGGGCTTTGGCGCGATGCGGAACCGATGCCCCCTTGGGATTGGCGCAAGTCGAAGAAGCGCAAGACAAAAGCGGCAACGCCTTGAAGATTCCCATATTTACTGGCCTGCAGGAAAATGTATGAATCATAAATAATCGGATGCGCGGCTGTGCCAGAGATAAAAGGTCTATATCTTTTGGCATATGGTCTCGAAGAAACTTTGCTGCTAGTCTTCGGCGAGGTGGCTGGTAAGTAATGCAGCAAGGTGGGTAGGGGCGAAAAACAAATCTGTCCCTATTTTTACGGAGGAATTTTGCTGCTAGGCTTTGTCGTGAGTGGAGAAAATGATTCGACTCATTAATTTCGATATGAACAACCAATCCCAAACCGAGTCACAGCAACTTCGCGACCAGCTTCAATCACTGATGGACGCGGCGCGTCTGAACGAAAAGAAGTGGCGCCGTCTGGACCAGTTCGAAAAACAGTTGATCGCCACGCGCACATTGCCGGAACTCATCCGGTTGATGCTCGAAAACTACAAGACGGCCTGCGAGACCGACGTGGTGACGCTGGTGCTGTGCGACCCCGAATACGAGATCAGGCGCATCCTGGAAAGATCGCAACCGGACAGCGACGAAATACCCGGCCTGGTGCTGCTGGAAAAACTGCCTGCGCATGATGCCGAGCCCGCCCCCTATCTGGGCCCCTTTGATGCCGAGATGGAGCGCGCCATTTTCGATCCCTGGCCCGATGCTTGCCATTCGATGTTGCTGCTGCCGCTGATGCGACAGGGTGAACTGGTTGGCAGTCTCAACATGGCCAGCAGCATCGCCGAGCGTTTCTCGGCCGACAGAAGCACAGACTTCGTCGAGCGGCTCGCAAACATATTCTCGATCTGCTTGGAAAACGCGCTCAACCATGAACGCCTCAACCTGATCGGCCTGACCGATCCGCTCACCGGCATCTTCAACCGGCGCTATCTCGAGACCCGCTGTCAGGAAGAGGCCGCCAACGTGCGGCGCTACCGTACTCCGCTGTGCGCCATGTTCCTCGACATCGACAAGTTCAAGCGCATCAACGACACCCACGGCCACCTCATCGGCGACGAGGTGCTGCGCACGGTGGCTGGCCTGATCAAATCGGAGTTGCGCAGCAACGACGTGCTGGCGCGCTATGGCGGCGAAGAATTCGTCGTGCTGTTGCCGCAGACCGGGCAGCACCATGCCTGCGAGATCGCCGAGCGCATCCGCCACACCATTGCCTCCCATCCGTTCCGCCTTAACGGGCCCAACGAATCTCAAGTGACCATCTCCATCGGCATCGCCCAGGTTGCCGAGGAACCCGAAGGCTCCGACCTGGAGATCGCCCACAAACTGTTCGCCACGGCCGACGAAGCCCTGTACCTGGCCAAGGAAAGCGGGCGCAACAAAGTCGTCAGCGAGCATAACCGGCCCGCATCGGTCGCGGCCAAACGCAGCCTGATCAGAATGCTGGGTTTCGGTGCGGCGTGATCAAATGCACGCGCTGTCTGGCTGCTGATCTTTGGCACAGTTGATAGCGCTGCGCTGTTCATACCGCACTGATCTTTTTGCTGATATTCTTCGCCGCGACAGGGGATGCCATGCGGATATGGGGAATGAGTGAAAAGTATTTCGAGCCGAGCCTTTGACTATGACAACTAAACCCGTTCACCGTCTTGCACTGCGCGTGCACGAGATCGCGCAGCTGTTCAACTCGATGGACCCGACGCCCTTCCATAACAAGGACCTCGACCCCAAGGCCAATGAATACATCGAGTCCTGGGCCTCGACCCATTCGCACGACAGCCACTTCCACCTCACCATCCACCTCGAACAGTGGCCGGAAGATGGCGACCCGACCGCGATGCTCACCGAAGCGATCCACAACCACTTCATCTATCAGGCCGAACGCACGCGCCGCAGACTTCGCCAGGTGCTGCAGCAGGGCCGCATGAGCCTGTTCATCGGTGTCGCCTTCGTCTCGCTCTGCCTGATCGTCGCCGACTTCATCGACAGCATGGGCGAAGGCCCCGGCCATCGCATCGCGCGCGAAAGCTTGTCCATCGTCGGCTGGGTCGCCATGTGGCGGCCCATGCAGACCTTCCTTTACGACTGGTGGCCCATCCAGCGCAAGATCCGTCTTTACCTGATGCTGGGCACCGCGCATGTGCAGGTGGTGCAGGGCAAATGACCATGGCAATGACGGGTTGGTGATTCCCCGGTGATGCTTGCGGCTGAGGGGATGGTCTATATCTTTTGCCATATATGCGAGAAGGGGCTTTGCTGCTAATCTTCGGCGCGGTAGGTGGCGGCGGGGTGAAAAGTATTCCGAACCAGCCTCCATTGATTCCTGAAAAACACCAGCCAACTAAAGGAGATGACATGATGAAATGGCTTGCGACAGTCCTTGGTCTTGCAATGCTTACCGGTTGCGGCACCACCAGTGTCGGTTTGAAATATGCGCCCACGGAAGGTGCCACCCCCAGCAAAATTGCCACATCGGTGCAACCGGTGTCTGTCGGCGCCTTCGTGGACAAACGGAATGAGACACCCACTTGGCTGGGTGCCATCCGCGGCGGGTTCGGCAACCCCCTCAAGACTCTCGAATCTTCCCAGCCCGTTGCCGATGTCGTACAGGCAGCCTACCTGGATGCGTTCAAGGCAAAAGGCATCGCTATCGATCCGGCTGCAGCGCTGCAAATATCCGGCTCAGTCCTAGACCTGAAATGCACCCAGATGTCGCACAAGGAAGCGACCGTTTCGATCGAAGTCACTGTCTCCGAAAAGTCCTCGGGTCTTAAGCGATTCACCCAGACATACTCGGCGAAATTCGTAAGCGGATTCATCCCGATCGGCGGCGTCCTCGCTCCCGTAGAAGACTTGCGCGTCGTCCTGGAAAACACGATGCGCGAAGTGATCGACAAGACACTGGGCGATGCCTCGTTCATCGCCGCTCTCACACAAGCACAGCCATCGAAAGTGAGCAGCAATACAGTTGCGCCTTGATGACGGATCAACGGGGCTGGCTCGAACCATTCCGACAGTCATAATCATCCAGTAGCGGAGGGGTACAGAGATGAACTACAAAGGCAGATGTCACTGCGGCCAGGTCGCATTCGAAGTCGAGGGCGAACTTGCTCAAGCTGCGGATTGCAATTGTTCCATCTGCACACAGATGGGCGCGCTTCACTGGTTCGTTCCGCGAGAGCAGCTTCGCTTGCTTACACCCGAAGAGAACCTTGCCACCTACACTTTCGGCACCCACACCATCAAACATCACTTCTGTCCCACATGCGGCATCCCATCCTTTTGGCGAGGGAACCGATCCGGCAGGCAATCGCAAGGCGGCGATCAATGTCCGCTGCCTTGCCGGTATCGACCTTTCAGCGCTTCCCCTGAAGCACATCGACGGTCGTTCTCGTTAATTCTTGGACAGGAGGTCAATCATGAAAACACTGCTGATCACCGGCGCCAACCGCGGCATCGGTTTGGAATTTTGCAAGCAATATGCCGCCGATGGCTGGCGAGTTCTGGCCTGTTGCCGCGATCCCGGTAAAGCGGATGCGCTCAACAAACTGGCGGCTCGCTATCCAGACTTGATCAAGCTCCATGCGCTGGACGTCACCAACCATGCGCAGATCGAGCAACTGGCACAGACGCTGTCCGAAGAAACAATAGACCTGCTCATCAACGACGCTGGCGTCTATCCGGACGCGGGCAGCGGCGGCTTCGGTCATACCGACTACGAGAAATGGATGGCCGCGTTCAACATCAACACCATGGCCCCGCTCAAGATGGTCGAATCGTTCGTCAAGCAGATCGCGCGCAGCCAACTCAAACTCATCGTCACCATCACCAGCCAGATGGGCAGCATGGCCGACAACAGCAGCGGCGGCAGCTATCTGTATCGCAGCAGCAAAGCGGCAGCCAACATGGTGGTGAAAAGCCTGGCCGTTGACCTGAAAGAAAAGGGCATCACCTCGGTGGCCTTCAACCCCGGCTGGGTCAAGACCGACATGGGCGGCCCCAACGCCATGATCGCGGTCGAGCAAAGCGTGGCCGACATGCGCAAAGTGATAGCCGGTCTTACGCTGGCAGACACGGGCAAGTTCATCGGCAATGATGGGCTGGTGATTCCGTGGTGATGTGATGTGGACTAACGTTAGTCCACTTGGTCTATACAAGGTATGTCATGCGAATCGTCAATATCAATGAAGCCAAGACCCAGTTCTCGCGTATGGTTGAGCAGGCGGAGGCGGGCGAGGAGATCGTGATCGCGCGTGCCGGTAAGCCGGTGGCACGCTTGGTGCCTTTGGCTTCCGCCGCGCCAAAACTCCGCAAGCTGGGGCTGGGCAAGAAGCGTTTCACTTTCCCGGCAAACTTCGACAACTTGAATGCGGCTGAAATAGTCGGCATGTTCGAGCAGGGTAAGTAATGGCCCCGCGTGCCAGGCAATGGAAATTCATGCCGTAAACTGCCATACTTCGACCAGCAACCACCAGGAGATCAGCCATGTCCATGAACGTAACTTTGCCACCCGAACTGGAAGAACGAATCCGCCAGCGCGTTGAGTCGGGCAATTATGGCTCGGCAAGCGAAGTGATCCGTGAAGCGCTGAACTTGTTCGAAGCATATGAAGATGTCAAAACGGCAAAACTCGACAGCCTGCGCCAGGATATAGCCAAGGGTTTGAGCGATGCCAAGAATGGTCGTGCCAAAGAAATCGATTTCGCCAGCCTGAAACAACAAGGTCGCCAAATACTCAAAGACAGCAAGGCCGCCTGATGCCTCGCATCCGTTTCACCCAATCAGCAGAAACAGACTTGCTGGAATTGTGGGTGACAATCGCGGAAGAAAATCTCACAGCAGCAGATGAAGTACTGGATGTCATCCAGGCAAGCGGGGGGCAAAAGGCAAGACCTGACCCCGTGCGTTTTATATTGAGAATGCAATATGAGAAATAAGAATTGGATTGGTAGTTACTGGAATTGGGTTAACAAGCCCTCTCGTGGTATACCCATTAGTGAATTCGCAGATGTTATGCGGGATGCTAACAAGGCTGTAGCGGCGGCGGCGGAGTTTACTGAGAATTATAATGCTCGACAAAAAAGGGTGGAAGAAATTAATCAATACCGTCTGCAAAAAGTAGATCCTTTGCAGAGGGAAGCGGAACACTTAGAAAGAATAAAGGCTGACCCAGCTATGATTGCGAAAAAATGGGAAGAAGTAATGGAAGCATATCGCAATTCCCCACCGCTAGAAATAGAACAGCCCAATAATATATCCAGAATAAGAGGTGAGATTGGTGGGCTGACTTACTATTCTTTAGCGATATTGTTTCGAACTTTAGGTACTTTTCTATTGTACGTGCTGCTATTTGTAATAGTGCTTTGGTTGATATAGCCACATGCAATTATCTTTCCGAAAAATAATCAAAAGGGTCTGCATCGGAATAGTTTTCAGGGGGGCGAGAAGGTCTTTGTGCATAAAGTGATGACGCACCTGGAATACGACGACTGGAACAGGCGCTATCGGAAAGGCAAAGGATAATCATGCGCACAGCACAAACTCAATTCGATATTAAGGCCATTCAAGCTTCCTGGCAGAAGTTCGATACGATGGCGCATCTGCGTCCTATCAATGACGAGAAGAGCTACGTTCGCATGACAGCGCTGATGAACTCACTGTTGGATGTAGCAGGCGATGATGAGGATCACCCCCTGACCAGCTTGCTTGATTTGGTAAGCGATATGGTTGCCAAGTATGAGCAGACACATCACGCCATTGAAGCCGCTGCCCCCAAGGATGCTCTGCGCTTTTTGATGGAGGCGCGCGGTATGAAACAGGGTGCGTTATCCGAGATCGTGCCACAGAGTAATTTGTCAGCTACCTTGTCCGGCAAACGAAAGATCAGCGCGGCGTTGGCGGGCAAGTTGGGAAACTTCTTTGGCGTGAGCCCGGCGCTGTTTGTTCCGTACTAAACTGCCGCATAAATTGGCATAATCCGCACCCTATAAATTCACCCATAGCCCTCGCACTTGCGAGGGCTATTTAATTCAACAAATCGAGAACCATGCTCCCATCCATCGAACAACGCCTTGCCGCCGAGATCGCGGCCAAACCTGCTCAAATCGCTGCTGCCATTGCCTTGCTGGACGAGGGGGCGACGGTGCCATTCATCTCGCGCTATCGCAAAGAAGCGACGGGCGGTCTGGACGATACGCAGTTGCGTTTGCTGGAAGAGCGGCTGCGTTATCTGCGCGAGCTGGAAGAGCGGCGCGAGGCCATCATTGCCTCGATCACCGAGCAGGGCAAGATGACGCCGGAGTTGTTGAAGGCGGTCTCGCTGGCCACCGACAAGACGCATCTGGAAGATCTGTATCTGCCGTACAAGCCGAAGCGCCGCACCAAGGCGCAGATCGCGCTGGAGGCGGGGCTGGAGCCGTTGGCGGATGCGTTGCTGGCGAACCCGCTGCTGAATCCGGAAGAGGAGGCGGCCAAGTATCTGCGCGAACCTTTCACCTCTGATGCGGGCGATGCCAACCCCGGCGTGGCGGATACCAAGGCGGCGCTGGATGGCGCGCGGCAGATTCTGATGGAGCGCTTTGCCGAAGATGCAGTTTTGCTGCAATCGCTGCGCGAATATGTGCAGGCGCACGGCGTGGTGCACTCGAAGGTGATCGAGGGCAAGAACGACGCGGCGGAAAAGTATGCCGACTATTTCGATTATTCCGAATCCATCAACACCATTCCTTCGCACCGCGCGCTGGCGGTGTTCCGTGGTCGGCGCGAGGAGATGCTGGATGTGCAGCTGCGTCTGGATAGCGAAGAAGAGAAGCCCACCTGGGCCTCGCCGCACAATCCGTGCGAGGCGCGCATCGCGGCGCGTTTCAACATCAAGGACATGAACCGTCCCGCCGACCGCTGGCTGCTGGATACCGTGCGCTGGACCTGGCGCGTGAAGATGTTCATGCATCTGGAGACCGAGCTGATGGGCGCGCTGCGCAGCAAGGCCGATACCGAGGCCATCAACGTGTTCGCGCGCAATCTCAAAGACCTGCTGCTGGCCGCACCCGCCGGGCCGCGCGTGACCATGGGGCTGGACCCCGGCCTGCGCACCGGCGTGAAGGTGGCGGTGGTGGACGAGACCGGCAAGGTGGTGGATACCGACACTATCTATCCGCACCAGCCGCGCAACGAATGGAACGTCTCGATACAGGCGCTGGCCAATCTGGCGAAGAAGCACAAGGTGTCGCTCATCGCCATCGGGAATGGGACGGCTTCGCGGGAGACGGATCGGTTGGCGCAGGATCTCATCAAACTGCATCCGGAGTTGAAGATGACCAGCATCGTCGTTTCCGAAGCGGGCGCGTCGGTGTATTCCGCGTCCGAATTCGCTTCGCGCGAATTGCCGGAGCTGGATGTCTCGCTGCGCGGTGCGGTATCCATCGCGCGCCGTCTGCAAGATCCTCTGGCCGAGCTGGTGAAGATCGATCCCAAGTCGATCGGCGTGGGCCAATACCAGCATGACGTGAGCCAGTTCCAGTTGGCGCGCTCGCTGGATGCGGTGGTGGAAGATTGCGTGAACGCGGTGGGCGTGGACGTGAATACGGCCTCGGTGCCGTTGCTGGCGCGTGTTTCCGGCTTGAGCAGCAGCGTGGCGCAGGCCATCGTGAACCAGCGCGACCTGAAGGGCAAATTCAACAGCCGCGCCGAGCTGCGCGAAGTGCCGCGCCTGGGGGACAAGACTTTCGAGCAGGCGGCGGGCTTCTTGCGCATCATGGGCGGCAACGATCCGCTCGATGCCTCCGCCGTCCACCCCGAGTCATACCCGCTGGTGAAGCGCATCCTCGAAGACATCAAGCAGGACATCAAGGGCGTGATCGGCAACGGCAGCCTGCTGAAAGGGCTGAACCCAGCCAAGTACGCCAACGAGCAATTCGGCGTGCCGACCATCACCGACATCCTGAAAGAGCTGGAGAAGCCGGGCCGCGACCCGCGCCCCGAATTCACCACCGCGACGTTCAAGGAAGGCGTGGAAGACCTGAAGGACCTGGAGCCGGGCATGATCCTCGAAGGCGTGGTGACCAACGTGGCGGCGTTCGGCGCGTTCGTGGATATCGGCGTGCATCAGGATGGGCTGGTGCATATCTCCGCGCTGGCCGACAAGTTCGTCAAAGACCCGCACACGGTGGTGAAGGCGGGGCAGGTGGTGAAGGTGAAGGTGCTGGAGGTGGATGTGAAGCGCAAGCGCATCGCGCTGACCATGCGCCTCACCGACTCGGCAGCGCAGGCGGGCGGTAGCAAACACGAGACCAAACACGAACCGCGCGAGCAACGCGGGCAGGGGAAATCCGCTGGAGGCAAACCTGCCAACCGTGCACCTGCCCAACCCACAATGGGTGGCGCGATGGCGGCGGCGTTTGCGAAGTTGAAGGGGTGATCAAGACACACATCCGTTCACGGTGCTCCTTCGACATCGCTCAGGACTAAAGGCGGGTCGAAGGGTCAGGAACGGGCTTGGGATTGTATGATCACTGGGCTACCGAGCTGATGATCTTCTCGAACCCGACCGTCGATATCTGATCGACGTTCAAGTAGTCGTTGGTTACGTCCGCCTCCGAGGCGATGCCGTTGTCTTTGCACCACTTGCCCCATGCGGCTCTGCCGAGCTTGGAGTTGCCGGGCAGACCCACCAGGTGGTATATCTTTCCGCTGTGCGTCGTGGCGGTCATGGTTTCCCGATCGAACGCTTCGATCTGGCTTGATGAGCGACCCAGGTTGTTCGTTACGTCATGCCCCCAGACGTGGCGGCTGCGAACCCCATCCAGCGATTCGATCTCCATCACGCGCCAGCGGCGCAACGATATGTTCTTCGAATCGTTCGAAACATTCAGTACCGACATTTCTTACCCCAAGGATGCTGTACCGCGATTGCCGCGCACGATACCTGCATCAACTGCCACGGTCAATTTGATTGCGTGTATCAGGACGGCACTTCCTTATGTTGCCTGCTCAGTTCCACCCGGTTCCTTCCGCCTGCCTTGGCGCGGTAAAGTGCCATGTCGGCACGAGCCATGATGCTGTCTGCCGCCTCATCCCTGGAATCGAACATCGCGATGCCGATGCTGATCGTGAACGGGATCGGTCCGTCCCCGCTCTGGGCAGGTGTGTCGGCCACATAGTTCCGGAAGCGCTCGGCGAACAATTTGGCTCCGGCAGAGTCGGTACCGGGCAGCAATATCCCGAATTCTTCCCCGCCCAGTCGGCCGAGCAGGTCGACGCGGCGCAAACGCTGGCCGGCCAATTCGGCGAAATGCCGGAGCACGATGTCGCCGGTGGCATGGCCGTAGGTATCGTTGACGCTCTTGAAGTGATCGATATCCACCATCAGCAAGGCAGTCGGCTGCCCGAAGCGTATGAAGTGCGCCAGTTCCATCTCCAGCTGTTCGATGAAATGGCGCCGGTTCGCCATGCCGGTCAGGGAGTCTGTCGTGGCCAAACGGATCAGTTCTTCTTCCATCTCCTTGCGCTGTGCGATGTCCTGGAACACGGCCTCGACGCCGACGATCTGGCCGTTCTCGTGCATCGGCGTCACGGTCAGTTGAACCGGGAATACCTCGCCGTTCTTGCGTATGAAGGCATCTTCGACTCCGCGCCGAATACCGTCGTGCAGCGTCTTGAAGATCGGACAATCTTCCGAAGGGTAGGGGGTGCCATCCTTGTGATGGTGGTGAAAGATGATATGTTGATTCTTGCCCAGCACCTCTTCCTTGCTGAAGCCGAGGATGGCAAGGGCGGCAGGATTGATGAAGGTGCAGCGCCCATTCCGGTCCACGCCATAGATACCTTCGCCGGCCGAGTTCAGCAGCAGCTCGTTCCATTGCGAGAGCCGGGCGATCTCGGACTCCGCCTGCTTGCGGCTGGAGATGTCCATGGCGGTGCCGGTCACGCGCACCGCGCGACCATCGGCAGACCGTTCGACCGCCATGCCGCGCGCCAGCACCCAGACCCAATGGCCGTCCTTGTGCTGCATGCGCACTTCGGCCTCGATATACGGCGTTTCTCCCTTGAGGTGGCGGATCAGGATGTCGCGGGAATACAGGGCATCTTCCGGCCTGATCAGTCTGGCCAGTGACGACGGATGGGGCGGCAGTTCGTCAGCTTGATAGCCCAGCAACTTGGTCCAGCCTTCGCCAAAATACAGCATGTCGCTGGGAATGTGCCAATCGGTCATGGCAAGGTCGGCACCTTTAAGCGCCATGGACAGGCGTTCCTCAGCTTCACGCCTGCGGGTGACGTCGCGGGTGACGCCGAGCAGGTAGGTGATCTTGCCTGCGGTGTTCCGTAGCGGCGCCGCATGGGTCTCCAGCCAGCGCCGTGTACCCTGCTTGCCCCGAACCTCGAATTCCAGCACACCGGTCTCGCCTCTGAAGATGCGATAGGACAGATTCTTGAAAGGGATGCGATGTTCAGGCATCACATAATCGATCAGGCCGCGTTCGTTGACTTCCGCGACGCTGCCCGCTTCCAGCATGGACAGACCGGCAGCGTTCATCTGCAGCAGCTTCCCGTCAGCCCCGATCACTTTGACGCACTCCGGCTCGTTCTCGAGGATGGTCGTCAGGAAGTTCTTCTGTTCCTCCAGGGCTATCTCCGCGTGTTTGCGTTCCGTGATATCGATGAATCCCCACAGCGATTCTCCCGTTTCGCTTTCCAGGTTCGCTCCGCTGACATCCAGCCAGATATGCCTGCCGTCCTTGCGCACCTGCTCGAACTGCGTGCGATATATCTTTCCGGCAGAAAGGACGGGGTAGGCGGCGTTACCGAACGCTTGATAGGCTTCATCGCTCGGATAGTTCCGGCTCGTCGGCGTACCGACGAGTTCGCCGGGGCCGTAACCCAGCATCCTTTCGAAGGCCGGGTTGGCCCACACGATATTGCGGTCCTTCACGGTCACGATACCGATCAGGTCGTTCTCCAGTATGGTCTTCTGCTCGGCCAGCAGGTGTTCCAGACGCAATTGATTCAGGCGGCGCTCGGTTATATCCGCCGCATACACGACTACTGAACCCGCCTTGCCGTCGCTGCCGATGACCGGGTAATAGCTGAGCGCGTAGAAGCGGTCGTTGCGCGTGTCTTCCGTGCGTATTTCTTTTCCGGTACGGAAGACTTCGGCCAGACTTTCCCGGCGGCCGGCCGCCACTTCCGGTGGGAAGTAATCAAAAGCGCATTTGCCGATCATGTCCTGCGGTTCTTTCTGGACACGCTGTGCACCTATCTCGTTGATGGCCAGAATGATGCCGTTCTCGTCCACGTGGAATATGCTCTCGGTCGTCGCATTCAGGATGATGGCCAGTTGATCCTTGCTTTGCTTCAGCTCTTGTTCTGCCTGCTTGCGGTCGGTCACGTCCACGTCCATGCAGACGAAGATCGGTTCGGCATCGCCGGGGATCGAAAACAGTGTCGAGCTGATGATGCGTGCCGAACCGTCCCGATGTCTGATTTCCGTGTCGGTCTGGTGCTGCGGGTCTCCCGTCTCGGCGACCAGTCTCAACAGTTCGGTAAATTGTTGCGTCTGTTCTCGCGTGAGGATGATCTGATCGAGTGTCTTGCCGACCACCTCGGCAGATGTCCAGCCAAATAGTTTCTCGGATGCAAGATTCCAGTATATGACTCGCCCGGCGCGGTCGTACCATTGCACCGCCACATTGGGCGTATTTTCCAGCGTCGCCAACAGTCGTCCTTGTTCCGATACGATCCGCTTTTGCGCATGTACCAGAGCGCCCAAAGATCTGGCCAGTGCAAAGAGCGGGAGCAGGATCAGCAGACCGATCACCAGCAGCAGCGTCCGCAGCAGCCGTTTGTTTTCCGCCTGGGTCGGCCAGCCGCCGCGCGGAACGGCAGCGATCTGCCAGGAACCGTTGGGCAAGGCGATGTCCGCGAGTACGGGATCGGTATCGAACAGCTCGGGGCGGCCGAAGAACACTTCACCCTGGCTTCCCCTGCCATCCTTCCCGCGTATGGCTATCTCCAGCGGGTTATTCTCATCCAGCAGCCCGCTGTTCTGGAACAGCCGGTCGGCATCTATCACTGCGGAGATCAGCCCCCAGAATCTCCTGCTACCGTGCTTGTCCTCGACGAACACGGGGAGGCGTCCGATGATGCCGTTACCGCCCTGAACCAGCTTGAGCGGACCGGCCAGGATCAAGTGTCCCGTGGTGCGCGCCCGGTCTGCGGTCTCGAACTGGCCGGGCGTCTTTCTGAAGTCGAGTCCGATCGCCTTCTCATTACCGGCCATGGGATACATCATGCGCATCACCATGTCGGGTGCCGCACCTATGTTGCGCAGGTTCGAGCCGCCCTCGAACAGCGGTTTTGCGGCACGCGCGAATTCATTCTGGGTGATGTGCGGGCGTGTGGCGATGAGGCTGACCAGACCTTTGACCAGTTGAACATCCCCGTGAAGATTCACTTCGAGGCGGCTGCGGATATGTCCCAGCCCGCTTTCCGCAGCCAGCCGCTCCGCTGCGGCATGCTGCTCATGGTTCATCCGATCGCCGATGAATGCAGCCAGCAAGAGGCCGCAGAGCAGCACAACGATGGTCAGATAGACCCCAACTTCTTTCCGGCTCAATTCAAGTCTCCCCGATTCGCGCCGGGGCAAATGAATAGTGTTGCCGGTGAATCTATCGTTCACGTTTTGAGTCCGGGAATGATGCGGGTCAGGCATTGGGTCGTTGCGGCATCGTTTTCAAGTTTGATGCTATTGTAAGTCCACTTAAACGATAAACACTTGTTCTTTACTGCCGTAGCCAATATTGCCGGCAGGCTGAATATCCTTTTTTTCCATCCGGGCCAATCCGGTGCGTGTTCACAACACTTTGCTGACCTTCATCACCGCCGGATCATCCCCGCTGGTCTTGGTGGCAAAGCCCAGGCGGCTCATCAGTTTGAGCATGCGGTGGTTGTTGTTGAGCACTTCGCCCTCGATGATCGACAGTCCCTTGGAGCGTGCCGTTTCCATCAGCGAGACCATGAGTTTCTGTCCCAGTCCCTTGCCGGCGATGTTGTCCGCGATCACCAGCGCGAATTCGCAGGTATCGCCGTCCGGGTTGATGGCATAGCGCGCGACGCCCAGCTCGACTTCGCGGCCTTCTTCCTCGACCACGGCGACCAGCGCCATCTCGCGGCTGTAGTCGATCTGCGTCAGGCGTGCCAGCATGTCTTCGGTCAATTCCTGCACGCTGTTCATGAAGCGGAAGTATTTCGATTCATCCGACAGGTCGTGCACGAACTTCTTCACCAGTACGGCGTCTTCCGGACGGATAGGGCGGATGGTGATGTCGGTGCCGTCGGCCAGCTGCCACTGGCTGACGAACTGGGCGGGGTAGGGGTAGATCGCCATGTGCGCGTAGCGGTCGGCGCTGGGCTGGCGGTATTCCACCACCACGCGCGCATCGGCGGCCAGTGCGCCGTTCTCGTCGAGGATGAGCGGGTTGATGTCCATCTCCTTGAGCAGCGGCAGTTCGCACACCATCTCCGACACGCGCAGCAGCACGTCTTCCAGCGCTTCGATGTTGGCGGGCAGCATGTTGCGGAAGCGTCCGAGCATCCTGGAGATGTGGGTGCGCTGGATCATGTCCTTCACCAGGAAGCTGTTGAGCGGCGGCAACGAGACCGCGCGGTCGCCCATGATCTCGACGGTGGTGCCGCCCGCGCCGAAGGTGATCACCGGGCCGAACACCGGGTCGCTGGTGACGCCGATCATCAGTTCGCGCCCGTTCGGTTTGACGACCATCGGTTCGATGGAGATGCCGTTCATCGTGGCATTGGGGCGGTTGTGGTGCACGTTGTCGATGATGTGCTGGTAGGCGGCGCGCACCTCATGGGCATTGTTGAGATTGAGCACGACGCCGCCGGCATCGGTCTTGTGCGTGATGTCGGGCGAATTGACCTTCATCGCCACCGGGAAGCCGAGTTGCTGTCCGATCAGCAACGCTTCGGCGGGCGAGTGGGCGACCATGGTGCGCGCGACCGGGATGTGAAAGGCGGAGAGCAATGCCTTGGATTCCATCTCGGTCAGCACTTTGCGGTGTTCCATCATCGCGCCTTCGATGATCAGGCGTGCGCTTTCCACATCGGGTTCGATGTGGTGCGAGAGCGGGCCGGGCATCTGCATCAGCAGTCTCTGGTTGCGGTAGTAGTCGGAGAGGTGCGAGAACACTTCGACCGCGGGTTCGGGCGTGCGGAAGTGCGGCATGTGCGCCTTGGTGAACGCATCGCGCGAATCGGCGACCTGGGTCTCGCCCATCCAGCAGGTCAGCAGCGGTTTGCTGAGGTTGTTCTTGTTGTTCTTCGCGATGTCGATCAGAACCTGCGCCGATTCCAGCGGCTTGGTCATCGCCTGCGGGGTGAGGATGGCCAGCACGCCGTCCACGTTCTCGTCGTCCAGACAGGCTTTGATGGCGTGTTGGTAGCGGTCCGACTGCGCATCACCGATGATGTCCACCGGGTTGCCGTGCGACCAGTTCGGCGGCAGGTGCTGGTTGAGGTATTCGATCGTGCCGTCGGACAACGTGGCCATCGCTAGCCCCAGGTCGGAGGCGCGGTCTGCCGCCATCACGCCGGGGCCGCCGCCGTTGGTGACGATGGCGAGACGGTTGCCGACCGGGCGGAAACCGAACGACAGCGCGCGTGCGGCGGTGAACAGTTGCGTGACGGTCTGCACGCGCACCACGCCGACACGGCTGAAGGCGGCATCGAACACATCGTCCGCCCCGACCAGCGAGGCGGTGTGCGACATCGCGGCTTTCGATCCGGCGGGATGGCGGCCGACCTTGACCAGGATCACCGGCTTGATGCGCGCGGCGGCACGCAGGGCGCTCATGAAGCTGCGCGCGTTGCGGATGCCCTCGATGTACATGAGGATGCTGTGGGTATTCGGGTCGGAGACGAGGTAATCGAGGATCTCGCCGAAATCCACATCGGTGGAGGAACCCATCGACACCACGCTGGAGAAACCGACATCGTTGCGGTTGGCCCAGTCGAGGATGGCGGTGCAGAGTGCACCGGACTGCGAGATGAGCGCGATGTTGCCGATGTTGGCCTGGCCCTTGTTGAAGGTGGCGTTGAGCCCGATGGAAGGGCGCATGATGCCGAGACAGTTGGGGCCGATCAGGCGGATGTTGTAGCGGTGCGCGGCTTCCAGCAACTGTTTTTCCAGCGCGGCGCCTTCGGAACCGACCTCGCCGAATCCGGCGGTGATGATGACCGCCGCCTTGACGCCGTGCAGGCCGCACTCTTCGATGATGCCGGGCACGGTCTGCGGCGGGGTGGCGATCACCACCAGCTCGACCGGCTGTCCGACTTCGGCGATGGATGCGTAGGCACGCTGCCCCTGGACTTCTTTGTTCTTCGCGTTGATCGGATAGAGGCTGCCTTTGAAGCCGCCCTGCAACATGTTCTGGAAAACGATCTGGCCGACGGAGTCGGGACGGTCGCTGGCGCCGAACACCGCGACCGACTTGGGGGCAAACAGGGGATTAAGATAGTGCTTACCCATGATTTTTCGCTTTTGGTTGTGGATTCGTTCGGTATGATAGCACCGTAACATTACGATAATAGATGCCATGCAAACTGCATACATCACTCATTCACTCTGCCTCAAGCACGACATGGGCGCACTCCACCCGGAGTGTCCGGCGCGCATCCATGCGATCGAGGATCAGCTCATCGCATCCGGCTTGTTCGGCTACCTGCAACAGCACGATGCGCCCGAGGTGACACGCGAACAATTGCTGCGCGTGCACGATGCCGCCTACATCGATTCCATCCAGTCGGCCGCCCCGCAACACGGCACGGTGGAACTCGACGGCGACACCATCATGAACCCGTACACCTATCCGGCCGCCTTGCGTGCAGCAGGCGCGGCGGTGATGGGCGTCGATCTGGTGATGGCGGGCAGGGTCGAGAATGCCTTCTGCAACATCCGCCCGCCGGGACACCATGCCGAACGCGCGCGGGCGATGGGCTTTTGCCTCTTCAACAATATCGCCGTCGCCGCGGCGTATGCGCTGGACGCGCACGGCCTGAGCCGCGTGGCCATCGCCGATTTCGACGTGCATCACGGCAACGGCACCGAACATATCTTCCACGATGATCCGCGCGTGATGTTGTGCTCGACCTTTCAGCATCCTTTCTATCCCTACGTCGGCGCCTACAGCGGCAATGACCACATCATCAATGTGCCGATGAGGGCGGGCGACGGCAGCGAGAAATTCCGCGAGGCAGTGATCGACCAGTGGCTGCCCGCACTGGAGAGATTTCAGCCGGAGTTGTTGCTGATCTCCGCCGGATTCGATGCACACCGGGATGACGACATGTCCATGATCAGGCTGGTGGATGCGGATTACGGCTGGGTGACCGGGCAGTTGAAGCAGGTTGCGGAAAAGCATTGCCACAAGCGCATCGTGTCGGCGCTGGAAGGCGGCTATGAACTGCATGCGCTGGGTCGCAGCGCGATGGCGCACATCAAGGTGTTGAGCGGCTTGTAGTCCGGCTCGCCGGAGTTGCCCGATGCCGGGTGAAGGCGGTCATGATAGAGTTGAATCTCGAACGAACAATTGGGAAAAACGGTGGAACGTACCCTGTTGCTGGTTGATGATGAGGAGAACGTCGGCTCCGCCCTGGAACGCCTGCTCAGGGGGGACGGCTATACCATCCTGCGCGCCCGCAGCGGCAAGGAAGGTCTGGCGTTGCTCGCGCAACACGAAGTCGGCGTCGTCATCTCGGATCAGCGTATGCCGGAGATGACCGGGATCGAGTTCCTCACCGAAGTCAAGGAACTGTTCCCCCAGACGATACGCATCGTATTGAGCGGTTATGCCGACCTCGATACAGTGAAGGAAGCCATCAATCGCGGTGCCATCTACAAGTTCTTCACCAAACCGTGGGACAACGATGTGCTGCGCGGCGAAGTGATGGAGGCTTTCGGGCGCCATGAACTGGCGCAGCAGAAGAACGGTCTGCTGCAGCAGATTCAGTCCGCCAACGAACTGCTGGCCGAACTGAATATCGAGCTGGCTGCGGCGATGGAGCGCAAGGACAGCCAGATCGAGCATGCCGTTCACCACGATCATCTGACCAAGCTGCCCAACCGCTTGCTGTTCCTCGACCGCGTCGATCAGGAGCTGGCCCGTGCGCACCGCGACAACCATATGGCGGCGATCCTGATGATCGATATGGATCACTTCAAGCAGGTCAACGATTCCTTCGGTTTCCACCTTGGCGACGAGGTGCTGAAGATGGTGGCCGGAAGACTGGCCGGCCATCTGCGCGCATGCGACACCGTGGCACGCATCGCCGGTGACAAATTCGGGGTGGTGCTGACCAGCGTGAAAGCATCCCGTTACGCGGGCGAGGTGGCGCAGAAGGTCCTCGATTCGTTCGCACACGAACCTTTCGTGATCGAAGGCAACGAGTTCTTCATCACCCTGAGCATGGGGATCAGCGTGTATCCGGTCGACGGTTTGAACACGGCGACACTGCTCAACAACGCCGATGCGGCGATGTATCACGCCAAGAAGGACGGACGGCATCATTTTCTCTATTACACCGAGCAGATGAATGCCACCGCCTGGCAGCGCCTGAAGCTGGAAAGCGAGTTGCGCCGTGCGCTGGTCCAGCACGAGTTCGTGCTCCATTACCAGCCCAAGGTCGACATCTCCAGCGGCAGGATCGTCGGCATGGAAGCGTTGTTGCGCTGGCAAAGTCCGGAACACGGATTGGTCGCCCCCGGCGAATTCATCCCTTTGCTGGAGGAGACCGGACTGATCCTGCCGGTGGGAAAATGGGTCCTGCAGTCGGCATGCCGGCAGGCGCGCGAGTGGCTCGCTGCCGGTTTCCCGGAGAGCCGCATCGCGGTCAACCTGTCGGTGATGCAGTTCAAGCAGCCGGATTTCGTCGGTATGGTGCTGGGGATCCTGAACGATAACGGTCTGGATCCGGCGCTGAAGATGATCGAGATGGAAGTGACTGAAAGCATGCTGATGGACAATGTGCAGGGAACGATCGATACCCTGCAGAAGCTCCATGAATCCGGGATCCAATTCTCGATCGACGATTTCGGCACCGGCTATTCGAGTCTGAGCTATCTGAAACGTTTTCCCATCAGCAGCCTCAAGATCGACCAGTCTTTTGTGCGCGACCTTTCCGGCAACCCGAACGACGAGGCCATCGTGGCCGCGATCATCGCGCTGGGTCACAGTCTCGGCTTGAGGGTCATCGCGGAAGGGGTGGAGACCGAAGCCCAGCTCTCCAAACTGCGCGCCAAGGGTTGCGACGAGATGCAGGGCTACCTGTTCAGCCGTCCGGTGGCGGCGGGTGAAATGACGAAGCTGCTGCAAAGCGGCGGAGATATGTCTTCTATACCGGAGGGATGATGGAACGCACGTTGTTGCTGGTCGACGACGAAGAGAATATCACCTCGGCCCTGGTGCGATTGTTGCGGCAGGACGGTTACCGCATCCTGCGCGCCAACAGTGCCGCGGAAGGGCTGGTCTTGCTGGCGCAGAACGAGGTCGGCGTGATCATCTCGGACCAGCGCATGCCCGGCATGACCGGGGTGGAATTCCTCGGCAAGGTGCGCGAGTCGTATCCGGATACCGTGCGTATCGTGCTGAGCGGCTATACCGAACTCGACTCGGTGACCGATGCCATCAACCGTGGCGCGATCTACAAATTCCTCACCAAGCCATGGGAAGACGATCTGCTGCGGGCCAACGTGGAAGAGGCTTTCCAGCATCACGAGATGAAGATGGAGAACGCCCGCCTGGCGCGGGAACTGCAGCAGGCGAACCAGGAATTGCATAACATCAACCGTCAGCTTGAGCAGCGCGTGGAGGAGAAGACCCGCGAAGTGTTGCGCAATCTGCACGTGCTGCAGGTGTCCCAGGAAGTGCTGGAGGGGTTGCCGGTGGCGGTCATCGGCATCGGCGATGACGGCGTGATCGCCATCGCGAACCGGAGTGCCCATCGCCTGTTTTCGGCGGACGGTACTTTGCCCTTGCTGGGTGAGACGGCTGCGGAAGTCATTCCGGCGGAATTGCAGGGCTGCACTTGCCGCAAGCCCGGCGAGAAGTTCCGCTTTCGGCTTGCCGATGGCAGAGAGGTCGATTGCTGGTGTAGCACGATGGGCGAAAATTCGCCGTCCAGGGGTGTGGTTCTCGTCATCGATGCCGATGTACCGGCTGTAAACGAACGCTAAAGAAGGCTGCATGTCATGACGGACAAGAGCGCGATCCTCGACAAGTTGCACCAGCTTCCCGCGATGCCGCAGGTGGTGCAGGAGGTGATGTCCAGTTTCCGCAATGCGAATGTCGGCAGTGCCGCGCTGGCGCACAAGATCGCATTCGACCAGGGCTTGAGCGCCCGTGTGTTGCGGGTGGCGAACTCGTCGTTCTACGGTTTGCAGCGCGAGGTCGGCTCGATACAGGATGCGGTGATGGTGCTGGGGTTCGACTGTATCCGCTCGCTGGTGTTGTCGGCGGGTTTCATGCGCGCCTTTCCGGCGACGACGGAGGGGGCGTTCGACCGTCAGGCTTTCTGGGTGCGCAGTTTCCGCGTGGCGACCTATACGGAGGCGCTGGCGAATCGCCTCGGGGGAGAGCGGCAACAGGCATTCACCGCCGGCATGTTCCATGACGTCGGCCAACTGGTGTTCGATATCTGCATTCCGCAACAATTCACCGCCATCCTGAAGCAACAGCAGGCCTCGGGGACGGATCTGATCGGGGTTGAGCGGGCTGTACTTGGTTTCGACCATGCCGAGATCGGCGGCGAGATGGCCAAGCGCTGGAATTTCCCCCCGAAGATCGAGCAGGCTATCCGCTGTTGGCGCATGCCGGAGAGAGAACCGTTCGAGCCGCTCAACGGCATGGTGTACATCGCCGTGTTGCTCGATTGCGGACTGCGCGGCGAGGCACTGCTGAAGCAGATACCGGAAATGTTGCGCGACCGTTTGCAGTTCAGTTGGGAGGCCATCGAGGATGGACTGCCGCAACCCGAGCAGTTGGACGTCGTGGCCAACCTGATGGTGACAACGTGAATATCCGGTTCAAAAAGGAATGCACATGAGCGATTCGAAGGAAATGACGCCAACGGCCGCAACAGAATCCGCAGCGACCCTGCTGTTCGTGGATGACGAGGCCAATATCCTGTCATCGCTGAAACGGTTGTTCCGGCCTTTCGGGTATCGCATATTCACGGCAGAGGGCGGGGCTCAGGCGCTGGAGATCATGGAGCGCGAGGCGATCGATCTGGTGATCTCGGATATGCGCATGCCGCAGATGAGCGGTGCGCAATTCCTGCAGAAGGTCAATGAAAGATGGCCGGAGACGATCCGTATCCTGCTGACCGGTTATGCCGAGATCGCCGACACCATCGACGCGATCAACAAGGGGCACATCTACCGCTATATCTCCAAACCCTGGGAGGACAACGACATCGTTCTATCCATCCAGCATGCCCTGCGCCACAAGCAACTGGAACGGGCGAATCAGGGACTGGAAGAGTTGACGCGCAAACAGAACGAGGAGCTCAAGGAGCTGAACACCAACCTCGAACAGAAGGTCAAGGCGCGCACCGAGGAGTTGCGTCAGGCCATGGGTTTTCTTGAGACCGCGCACGAAAAACTGAAAAAGGGCTTCATCACCTCGATCCGCGTATTTTCCAACCTGATCGAGATGCGCGAAGGGGCCATGGCCGGGCACTCGCACCGGGTCGCCGAGCTGTCCAGGGCGGTCGCCCATAAAATGGGCATGAAGGATGCGGACATGCAGGATGTCTTTCTCGCGGCGCTGTTGCACGACGTCGGCAAGATCGGGCTGCCGGATTACCTGCTGGAGAAACCGTCCGCGAGTCTGACCAGCGAGGAGCGCGGCGAGGTGATGAAACATCCGATCAAGGGGCAGATGGCCTTGATGGCGCTGGAACAGTTGCAGGGTGCGGCGAAACTGATCCGCAGCCATCACGAGCATTTCGACGGCCATGGTTATCCGGACAGGCTGCAGGGTCTGGATATCCCGCTGGGTGCGCGCATCATCGCGCTGGCGAACGAGTTCGATGCGGCGCAGACAGGTACCTTGCTGGGCAAACGACTCAAAGCGACCGATGCGGTTTTGTACATCCAGGAAGGCGGCGGCGGGCGCTACGACCCGGCGGTGGTGGAGGCTTTCACGCTGGTGATGAAGTCCACGACGTCTGCCGTTGTCGAGCGGGCACTGCATGCGGACCAGGCCAGGAGCGGAATGGTGCTGTCGCGAGACCTCATGAGCGAACACGGCGAGTTGCTGCTGTCCAAGGATCATGTGCTGGATGCCAACCTGATCGGACAGATCAAGGGATATTCCCAAGTCGGGGCCGGACTGACCTTTTACGTGTATGACAAATAGTCGATACGGCGAAGTCGACGGAGGAAATAAAACATGAATACCGTGACCGAAGAATCGTTCAAAGCCTTCACCTGGGACAACAAGTTCAATACCGGTGTCGAGGTGGTGGATACGCAGCACCAGAAACTGGTGGAACTGATCAACCGTCTGGGCGCCATCAGCGCGCATCAGACCACGACCGCCGAGTTGGGCGAGATACTGACCGAACTGGCGAATTACACGGTCTATCATTTCAACACAGAAGAAGAGCTGATGAAGAAGTTCGGTGTCGATGCGACCCATCAACAGGCGCACATCAAGGCACACCAGCATTTCACCGCGCAAGTGACCGTCGCCGCGAAGATCCTGCTGGGCAGCAAGGATGTCACCAACCAGCTCGTGGCACCCTTGCTGAAATATCTGACCAACTGGCTGGTGCAGCATATCCTGGGTTCTGACACGCGCATGGGGCAGGAGATCCTGGCATTGCAGGCCGGTGCCAGTCACGAGGAAGCCATCAGGAAGGCGGGCGCGTTCATGACCCAGTCGGCAAACGTGCTGATGGAGGCCCTGAACGAGATGTACGGCAAGCTGGGCGACAAGACACTGGAGGTGATCCAGAAGAACCAGGAATTGTTGGCAGAACAACAGGCTTTGCGCATTCTGAATGAGCAACTGGAAGAACGGGTAAAACAGCGCACTACGGCCATCGAGCAGGCCAATCTGCAATTGACCGCCAACAACGCAGAACTGAAGCAACTCAACGAGAAACTCGAATCCGCCCATACCCAGTTGCTGCAATCGGAGAAGATGGCCTCCATCGGCCAGCTTGCTGCAGGTGTGGCGCACGAGATCAACAATCCGGTCGGTTTCGTCAATTCGAACCTGGGCACGCTGAACAAATACATCGCGAACATGTTCAGGGTGATCGAGGCTTATGAGGGCGCGGCGGCAAAGGTCGATGCGGAAAAGTTCGCCGAAGTGGCCCAAACCAAAAAGGAGGTCGACTACTCCTATCTGCTGGAAGATATCCCAAGTCTGTTAAAGGAATCGCAGGATGGGCTGGCGCGGGTCAAACGTATCGTCCAGGACCTCAAGGATTTTTCCCATGTCGACGAATCCAACTGGCAGCATGCCAATCTCGAGCAGGGCATGGACAGCACCCTCAACGTCGTCGCGAACGAGATCAAGTACAAGGCGAATGTGGTGAAACAATATGCCGGGATACCCGAGGTGGAGTGCATGCCGTCGCAGGTCAACCAGGTGTTCATGAATATGCTGGTGAACGCGGCACAGGCGATCGAAAAGAACGGCACCATCACCGTACGTTCGGGAACCAGCGGCGACGAGGTATGGGTGGAAGTGGAAGATACCGGCAAGGGCATCTCGCCCGAGCATCTCAACCGCATCTTCGACCCGTTCTTCACCACCAAGCCGGTGGGCAAGGGCACCGGGCTGGGGCTGTCGCTGTCGTACGGCATCGTCCAGAAACACAACGGGCGTATCGAAGTTGCAAGCGAGGTCGGCAAAGGTTCCCGGTTCCGGGTGTGGCTGCCGGTGCAGCATGTCGCGAAGAGCGATGCCAGACACCAGGGATGATCCATGCTGGAAGTGTGCGAATGATTTTAAAGCACTCTGCGTGCCGGGTAGATTATTCGGATCTTGCGTGCGGGAACAAGAAGTAATTCTCAAGAAAGATGATCCACATCAGATCTTCGGTCATTGATCGCAACCCTGCATGGAGGGAAGTGAGATTAATATCATCCCCTGATGGAGACGAGTGATTTCCGGAGAAATCCAGCATTCGGAACAGGATCCCGACATAATCTTCATGTTCCATGGAGAGCGACTTGAGCGAAGAAGGAGATGAGCCTGCTATCCTGGAGTCATCACCCGCCGTATTTCCAAAGGACAGGAGGTACGGAAATACCACGTTCTCTTCCTTGAGCATGTGAATCCGTAGATCCCTGTACAAGAGTTCATAGAGATCCCGCATCTCCAGGGTCACGGTGAGCTGCCTGCCGGTTTGAGTGGCCGCGAGCGCATCAAAGATGGCAAACAGTTCCTCGAATCTTCCATACATCAAGTCCTGATGTTTTTGTATCAGCCTGTGAACCATACCCGGAATATCATGGTTGCACCACTGTGCGAGCGAAGAACCCTCTTCGGGCTCGCGGCAGATCTCTTCGAGGAGTTCCGCTGTGCATAATCCTTTCTCATGACAGACATCGACAAGCGGGATCATGGGTCGGTTGCAATAATCGATGCGATTACAGATAAGAATCCACGTTGCACGGGGAAAGGCAACGACGATGCGACCGACTTCTTCGAGTGGTGAAATCCTGATCGCGGCCTCAGACATATCTCTCCTTGTGCCCGGAATGACCAGTGCAGGAATGTCGGGGGGCAATTCGGTCACAGTGATCTTTCGCGTGCACCCTGAATGACATCATTTTTAGGATCACCTTTGTCAGCGGATGCACTTTGCGTCTGCTGTACGATTGGCGTCGCAGGCGAATCGCACGAAATCCTCTTCCGTGAGTGGGCGGGCATAAAAATATCCCTGCATTTCGTCGCAGCCCAGCGTTTTCAGATAATCCATCTGTTCCTGCCTTTCGATGCCCTCGGCAATGACACTCAACTTGAACTGATGACCGAGAGCGATGATTGAGCGCACGATGGCCTCATCGTTCGGGTCGGTCTGAATGTCACTCACGAACGATTTATCGATCTTGAGCTTGTGGATGGGCATCTTTTTCAGGTAACTCAGACTGGAGTAACCGGTGCCGAAATCGTCGATCGACAGTCGCACACCGAGATCCCGCATCTTGTCCAGGAAATTCAACGCAACTTGGGCATCGTTCAGCATGATGCTCTCGGTGACCTCCAGCTCCAGCTCGTTCGGGGGGACGTCGTACTTTTCCAGCACTGTAGCAACTTGTTGCGCGAAATCCGGTTGCAAAAGCTGGCGCAGGGAGAGGTTTATCGCGATAGGAAGGGGGAGCATTCCCTGCCGGCGCCAGGCCGCGATCTTTTTGCATGTTGTATGCAGCACCCAATCACCGATGGCGATGATCAGCCCGGTTTCTTCAGCGACGGGTATGAATTCGGCGGGTGAGATCGCCCCTTTTTCCGGATGGTTCCAGCGGATCAGCACTTCTGCGCCACAAAGTCTTCCGCTGGCAATATCCATCTGCGGCTGAAAACACAGGTGGAACTCATTGCGCTCCAGCGCAAGTCGCAAGTCCTTCTCCATGGAGAACAACTGGTTGATGCGCGAATCCATCTCGGTCGTGAAAAAGCGGAAACTGTTGCGACCATCTTCCTTGGCACGGTACATCGCCACGTCGGCATGTTTGATCAGGGTGCCGATATCCAGACCGTTATCCGGGTAGATGCTGATGCCGATACTGGCATGGATGGGGATGCGCATGCCATCGATCTCATAGGGTTGGTGCAACATATCAAGCAGACTTTGCGCAACATGTGCGGCACCATCGGTATCCGTTTCGCGCAGCAAGATCACGAACTCGTCGCCGCCGATGCGCGACACGGTGTCTCCTTCGCGCACGTTCTCCTGCAGGCGCGTGGCCACCGCCTGCAACAATTGGTCGCCCACGGCATGCCCCATGGAGTCATTCACGTATTTGAACCGATCCAGATCGATGAACATCAGGGCGAACCTCTGCTTGTCGCGATGAGCTGCAGCAACATGTTGCTTGATCCGATCATGCAGCAGGGTACGGTTCGGCAGGCCGGTCAACACGTCGTAGTAGGCAAGATGTTCGATGTTCTGTTCGGCCTCTTTGCGCGCGCTGATGTCGGTGGCGAAGGAGATGAAATGCGTGATCAGATCATCCTCCCCTTTGAGGGCGATGATCTTCATCCACTTCGGGTATAAATGTCCACTCTTGTGCTTATCCCATATCTCGCCGGACCACGAGCCTGTGGCAATGAGCGACTCCCACATGTCCTGGTAGAAACCGGCATCGTGTATTCCGGAGGCGAGCAGTTTCGGATTCTTGCCGTATATCTCATCCAGCGTATATCCGCTTACCTGGGTGAACGCCGAGTTGATTGACAGTATCCGGGCTTCGGCATCGGTGATCATGATGGCTTCATTGCTATTCGCGAATATCACGCTTGCGAGATGCAGCTCATTCCTCATGACCCGCCGCGCCGGCATGTCGGACACGCCGTCCAGCATGGATAGCACGAGCTCTTCACCGGATATGATTTGAAATGGGCACATGGCTCAGTATTGTTCCTTCTCATTGCACTTTTCAGAGTAGCTCCGTGAAAGTCGGAGATACCTTTGGCAGGTGCCTTCTTGGGCGCCCCTTGCGATGACTGCGGGACGCACACCATTGTTCGACGCGTCCCTTTCCGCTTCACGGACGCTGACCTCGAGGCAATCGCCGGACGATTGGATGGTGACGATGGAAAAAACCATTGGCTCGCGCTTCATGGATGACGGTTAGCCTGGTGTTTTCAGTGCAAGCGTGTTGGTGAAATAGTGCAGCACCATGCCGTCGTGCAGCGACACATGTTCAAATCCGATGCCGATGCGATACCCGCTTCCATTCGCTTCCTGATTGATGTTGCGAATGATCGCTTCGAGTTCCAGCTTCACCTCATTGCTATCCATATCAAGCGTGAACCCGACCTTGAGGTGATCGCCGACGGCCCCCAGTTCGGCGGGGGAGTTGAGCATGGTGCCGGACACGCTGAGATCCAGCATGGCGGTTACTGTCGAAGTACCATCTGGCAAAGTCACATTTGCCGGCATAGAGACGTTCACACGCAGTGAATGACGCACTATCTGGCATTCGACGGCACGAGGCCATGAAAAATGCACATAGGGAAAGGGATTGGTATGGGCCCGGATAACCTGCGAGCTGAATGCGTAAGCATGGATACCGTTGAATCCGCGCATGATGAAGGGCTTGCCCGGCTGCAGCCACATCCCGGTCCCCTCGTGAAATGGCAGGGTGAGCAGCAAGCTCTTGTCCTTGATATGGCCTATGAACCTCACCTCGTGGCGTGTATGCGAGCCTTCTGTCAACGCCTGCAACTGTACGACAGCGCCGGGGAAAAGTTTGATCGCATCGAATCCCATCTCGACGGACGGAGCATTGGCAAGCATGTTCGTCATCGTCGTTCTTCCTCAATTGACCATCAACTGCGATTCGGCGGATAGCAGTTCGGAAAGCATCAGGCAGGCATCGTTGCGGTAATCGGTGAAAGCCACCCGCAGCCGGGTGCGGCTCACACCCGATGTCGGCGTCACATGCACGACCTTGCCGCAGACCTCGATGTGTCTGGCGCGCTTGCCGGGCTGCGGCGTGAAGGGAAACAGGAAGATGAGGATCTCTTCCGCCTCGTCCCAGTCGTCGTGATCGCAAAGGATGTTGGCACCTCCCAGCGACAGATCCAGCGTGTGTCCGTGATGGATCTCCCGGATGTGCCATTGCCCGAGCAGGGTCGCCGCTTTCCAGCGCACGGGGAACCTGGGATGTTCGCGGCGTTCTGGTCCGGCGATCATGGTAAGTCCCGATGGCGGGTGCAACTTGCCGGCGAGGTTCCGCAGCATGCGGCAACACCAAGCGTTGCGCTGCAAACTGCGCGCAATGCATACGGGAAGAACAGATGGGATAAAGCTTGTGCGTACACAAAACCCCCTGACGGGAAACATGGCAACGGGGGTTGGGTTGCGTACGGACGGCAAAATAGCAAAGACTGATGCGAGAAGTCAAGCACCTCGAATTCGCTAACCGAATTAATGCTGCTGCTGCATAATTCAGCGCGTCAGCTATTTTCTACGAGGAGCACTGCTGAATTGAATATGATTGCCAGTCTGCCAGCTTCTCCCTCTCGCAAGGAATTCATTAGACGCTTTGCCCTTGTTTTTCTCCTGCTTGTTGCTGTCATCAGCGGGCTGGGCTATGTGTTTCTGAAGACCGATTCGAGTATCTACCTCAACAAATTCCAGGTGCATGAAGAGAAGGAGGTCGGGATCGCCCAGAGCCTGCTGGAGCGCGAATTGGAGTACATCGTTTCCGATGTGCGCATTTTGGCGAAACTGCCATCGCTCAGAGAATATCCGCACGGCCGTGACCGAAAGGCTGGCCAACGCATTGCGCAGCATTTCCTGAATTTTGCACAGGAGAGGCGATTCTATGACCAGATCCGTTTTCTTGATGCCGGCGGAAAAGAGCGCATCAGGATCAACTTCAGGAACGGACGGGCCGAGGCAGTGCCGGATAGCGCGCTGCAGGACAAGTCGGACCGCTACTATTTCAAGGAGACATGGGCGCTCCCCGAAGGCGATATTTATATTTCGCCACTGGACCTGAACATCGAGCACGGACTGATCGAAACACCCTGGCAACCGATGTTGCGTGTGGGGGCGCCGGTTTTCGATGAGGCCGGCGCGAGAATGGGGGTTGTGGTAGTCAACTACAAGGGCGATAAGCTGCTGCAGGATTTTCGACAATCGTTCAACGGCCACGGCATGTTGCTTAACGCCGAAGGCTATTGGCTGAGCAGTCCCGATCACCAGCACGAATGGAATTTCATGCTTGGAGCGCCGGATTCATTCGCGAGCCGGTATCCTGAAGAATGGAACCGGATTCTGAAAGAGGGGCACGGGCACTTCACGAACGGGAAAGGCATGTTCACCTTTTCCACGGTCTATAGACCGGCCCCTCCACGACACCCCTCCGTTGCCTCAAATCAGTTCTCGAGCGATCCGGAACGCCCCGCCGTGTTCTGGAAGATCGTTTCGCTGGTACCTGCTGCCGAATTGTCGGCAAACCGCCCCCCCTCCCGCTGGTTCTGGAATGCCTATTTTGTCAGTCTCATTCTGTCCGGGATGCTGTCCGCCTATCTGGCATGGAGCCGGGTCAAGCGGCTAAGACTTCATGAACGGATAACCGAAAGCGAGCGGCTCCGGAGGGAGATCACCGACACGATCGGGGAAGGTTTGCTGGTGCTGGATAGAACGGGGCGCATTAGCTTTGCCAACCCCGAGGCAGAACGCTTGTTGGGGTGGTCAGTCCAGGAGCTCGTCGGCCAGCCCGTCCATGACCGGTTCAGCAGCTGCAGAACGGACGATGGTGCAGCAGACACGCATATCTGCAAGTGCTTATCCCCGCTTGCCAGCGGCGAGAAGTGCAGCTGTGAGGAGACAGACTTCCAGCGCAAGGACGGCGCCACCATTACTGTGCGCGCCCAATCCTCACCCATCTTCAGGAACGGGGAGGCTGTTGGGGTGGTTGTGGTTTTCGACGATATCTCCGAGCGCAAAAGGCACCAGCTTGAGTATCAGAGTGTTCTTCAAACCACCACGGAAGGCTTTTGGCGCGCGGATATGCGCGGGAGGATACTGGAGGTCAATGACAGCTATTGCCGGATGATCGGCTATTCCCGTGAGGAGTTGCTGACGATGAGCATTCCGGATATCGAGGCCAGCGAGGCGCCTGAAGATGTCGCTGCCCATATGCGAATGATCGTCGAGCAGGGTTCCGATCTGTTCGAGACCCGTCATCGTTGCAAGAATGGGGATATTCTGGACATCGAGATCAGCACGACTTACTCCGCATCGAACGGTGGATATTTCATGGTGTTCGCGCGCGACATCACTGAACGGAAGCGGTTCGAGGATAAGCAGAGGAAATCAAGAGCCGAATTGCGCGATCTGTATGAAATGGCGCCTTGTGGCTATCACTCGCTGGATCGTGAGGGCAGGATCGTCCGGATCAACCAGACAGAGGCGGACTGGCTGGGATATTCACCCGACGAGCTGATCGGCCGGAAGATCACGGAGTTCCATGCGCCGTCCAGCACGGCGATGTTCGCAGCGAACTTTGCCAAGTTCATGCAGGATGGGCATGTCGACAACGTCGAAGTCGATCTGCTTCGGAAAGATGGAAAACCATTCACGGTCCTGCTGTCGGCGACTGCGGTGTATGACGATCATGGGAACTACATCATGAACCGTGCCGCCATGATCGACATCACCGAGCGCAAGCGGGTGGAGATCGAGCTGCGCGACAGCGAGGAGAAATTCCGCAAACTGTTCGAGAACGCGCCCATCGGCATCGCCACCGGCAAGGCGGATATGCAGGTCGTATCGGCCAACGAGGCATTCTGCAGGATGTTCGGGTATACCCTGGACGAGTTGCAGCATAAAACCATCTACGACCTGACCCATCCCGATCACCTCGAAGAGACCGGCAAACTGATCAATCGGGCGGTCGGGGGCGAGATACAGCACTATTTCATCGAAAAGAAATATGTGCGCAAGGACGGCAGCATCTTCTGGGGCAGGGCCATCGCCACCGAATTGGCAAAGCAGGGCACGCAGACCCGTTATTTCATGGGGATGATAGAAGACATTTCCGAGCGCAAACAGGCCGAGGAGTTGCAACGCAAGAACGACGCCACCTTGCGGGCGCTGCTGGATAACGTCCCCTACCTGATCTGGCTGAAAGACGCAGACAGCCGCTTTATCGCCGCCAACGGGGCGTTCCTCAAGACCACCGGCCTTGCCAGCATGGATGAGGTGCGGGGCAAGACTGATTTCGATCTCTGGCCGCGGGAGTTGGCGGCGAAGTACCGCGCGGATGATATCGAAGTCATGAACAGCCGCGAGCAGAAACTGACCGTGGAGCGTTCGCTGGACAAGGGCGAATTGCGCTGGGTCGAGACTTTCAAGACTCCCATCCAGGATTCCAGAGGCAAGCTGATCGGCACCACCGGTTTCGCGCATGACATCACCGACCGCATCGATCAGGAGGAACGCCGCCTGGTCGAAGTCCGGGAACAGCGTGATGTGCTGGTGCGCGAGGTGCATCACCGTATCAAGAACAATCTGCAGGGTGTGGTGGGTTTGCTCCGCCAACATGCGATCGACCATCCGGAGATGGCCGACGTGGTCGAAGTGACCATCGGTAGAATCTATTCGATCGCCATTATCCACGGTCTGCAAGCACAGGCATTGTCGGAGGAAGTCGATCTTTGCAGTTTGGTAACGAGCATCGTCGACGCATCGGATGGCGGGGTCGAGTATCAGAACAATCTGGGTTGCCCGGTATTGTTGAATCGGGATGAGGCGGTTCCGATCGCGCTGTCGCTGAACGAATTGCTCACCAATGCCTGCAAGCATCGTACAGGGAAAAGCCTGGCGGCCGTCAGGCTTGAGTCCAGCGGGGATGAGACCATCATCACCATTTCCAACCAATTTGATGCGGGTCGCGATGTGGGTACAGGTGGCGGGCAAGGCATGAATCTGGTCAAATCACTGCTTCCCAAGAAATCAGCTGATCTGATGGTGGTGCGTACTGGCAATATTTATTCGGTAGAGCTCAAGCTTTCTCCGCCGGTGACGATAGTTAAACCGAAAGAAGTTTGACCAGTGGAAAGATCGCCTATGGAAGCAACGATATTGTTGGTGGAAGACGACCGTCTGGTTTTGCATACGCTGGCAAGAGGATTGCGCGATGCGGGCTATGCGATACTGGAAGCGGACTCAGGCGAAGCGGCGATGCAGTTATGTGCCGATCATCGTCCCGAATTGGCACTGCTGGATATGCGATTGGGCGGCATGTCCGGCATCGACTTCGCGCGCTGGCTCAAGACCACGTTGGGCGTCCCCTTCCTGTTTCTCTCCGCTTACAACGATTCGGAGACCGTGGTATCCGCCGCCGAACTAGGGGCGTTGGGATATCTGGTCAAGCCGCTCGATGTGCCGCAGGTATTGCCCGCCATCCGTACCGCACTGCAGCGCGCCGATGAGATAAAGAAGCTGCATCAGGCCGAACTCGATCTGAGTACGGCATTGAAGACCAGCCGCGGCATCAGCATGGCCATTGGTCTGCTGATGCAGCGCTTCGGGACCGGAGCGGACGAGACCTTTGAAGCCTTGCGCGCCTACTGTCGCGGCAACCGTAAACGAATGGTCGATGTAGCAGAGCAGATCGTCAAAAACCGGGAAGCTGTCGACTTGTCATCTCATCTGGGAAAACGATGAGTATTTATCCATCGTTTCATCCTTTGTTTCTATTTTCAGCGATATCAGCGAACAAGTCCGCTCGGAAAATGAGATCAGGCAGTTAGCCGGAGAAATGAAGCGTCAAAACGAAGTGCTGCAACTTTACAAATCCAGAATCGAAGAAGAACGGGAAATTGCACGCGATCTGATGCAGCAAATTTCGGCACTCGACACTATCAACGATCCAGCAGTGCGTTTCAAGATGAAGCCGATGGATGAGTTCAGTGGCGATCTGGTCGCTGCGGCGCGCACGCCGGATGGCCGCTTGCATTTGTTGTTTGCAGATGGAACCGGTCATGGCCTGAACGCGGCACTCTCGGTGACCCCGCTTGCGCAACTTTTTTACCAGATGACGCGAAAGGGGTTCGATATCACCAGTATCGCATCCGAAATGAATCAGAGAGTGCGTAGCTATCTGCCGCTGCCGCGCTATGTAGCCGCAGTACTGGTTTCTATTGAAACAAGTATGCTGCCAATGCAGCATCGCAGAACGATTCGGGTATGGAACGGCGGCTGCCCGCCAGCCACCCTGTTCCATATCGATGGCGGAGGTATACACCACTTTAGATCCAGACATCTGCCGATGGGGGTCGTTGGCCGGGATGCATTCGATAGCAGTGTGGAGTATTTCGAGTCTGCAGACCAAAGCATGCAATTGCTGCTCTGCTCGGACGGACTGACAGAATTGGCACTGGATTCTGGTGTGCAACTCGGCGACTCCGGTTTGCTGTATCTGCAGGATGCGCCTGACGAGCGTTTCGACAGCCTGCTCATACTTATCGATGAAGCATTGAAGAACAGCTCACCCGTCGACGACATCTCGCTGATGCTGGTGGATTTGACCAGGCGTCAGGAAGATGCGGCCCCCGAGGCATCGTTAGCGGATACTGTGAAAAGTTATCTTGACGATCTGCAGGATCAGGACGATTGGAGCTTCTCATTGATATTGACAGCTGCTCAGCTCAGGCGATTGGACACTGTGCCGCTACTGTTGAACGTGGCTTCGCAATTTGAGGAAGCACACCTCGATGGCAAACTGTTTGTAGTTCTGGCCGAATTGTTTAACAACGTATTGGATCACGGTCTGCTCAAGCTCGATTCCAAACTTAAAAACGAGACTAATGGCATGGAGATGTATTTTGAGGAAAGAGCATCGCGCCTAGCCAGTCTGGGGCAGGGAAAGATAGAGATTCGCTTGGAAATATTGCAGTACGGTCAGAATGGCGGCATCAGAATTCGCATCCACGACAGCGGCAGCGGCTTTGATCACGCGCGGCCTGGTTTCAATGATGAGCATGCCAAGCATGGCCGTGGCATCACTTTGCTACGCAGTCTTTGCAGCAGATTGGAATATCAGGGTGATGGGTCAGAGGTTATTGCGCTTCTGCCATTGTAGTGTCGCTGAAGTGCTGCAATAAAATAAGGGCACTTGGTTGCAAGTGCCCTTATCAAGGTGTTGGCGTCCCCTACGAGATTCGAACTCGTGTTATCGCCGTGAAAGGGCGGTGTCCTAGGCCTCTAGACGAAGGGGACTGCGGTGCTACTGTTCTTTTTGGTGGAGGTAAGCGGGATCGAACCGCTGACCTCTTGCATGCCATGCAAGCGCTCTCCCAGCTGAGCTATACCCCCGGGGTGCCCCGAAAAGAGCGCGCATTATAGAGACGGCACCCGACCTTGTAAAGCAAGTCAGGCAGTTTTTTTCGCCAGGTTCTTTTCGATGCGCTCCAGCACCATCTCGCGCGGAAACAACGCCACCAAAGCATCCACGGAAGGGGCTTGTGTCTGTCCGGTGAGCATCACGCGCAGCGGCATGGCGAGCTTGGGCATCTTCAGGCCATGCTTGGCGATGACCTCTTTGATGGCCGCGCTGATCGCTGCGGTTTCCCATACGATAGTCCCGAGCTGCTGCGCCAGGTCGCGCAGGGCAGGGATGGCTTCGGCGGAAAGTTGGGCGTCGAGCAGCGCCGCATCCGGGTGCAGGTCGATGTAGAACACTTCCGCCGCATCGGCCAGTTCGTTCAACGTGGCGACACGTTCTTTATATAGTCCGGCGACGGCGGCAAGCTCGGGTGCGGCGGCGATCTTGATGCCGCGCGCCTCGAGACGGGGGCGCACCAACTCGGCCAATTTGGCGTTGTCAGTCTGTTTGAGGTAATGATTGTTCAGCCAGTTCAGTTTCTCGGTGTTGAACTGGGCGGCGGAGGGGGTGATGTGGTCCAGGTCGAACCATTCGCAGAACTGCTCGACCGAGAATACTTCCGCATCGCCGTGCGACCATCCGAGGCGGGCGAGGTAATTGATGACCGCCTCGGGCAGGTAGCCGTCCTCGTCGTATTGCATCACGCTCACCGCACCGTGGCGCTTCGACAGTTTGGTGCCGTCATCGCCCAGGATCATCGACAGGTGGGCATAGCTTGGCACGGTCGCCCCCAGTGCCTTGAGGATGTTGATCTGGCGCGGGGTGTTGTTGACGTGGTCGTCGCCGCGGATGACCTGGGTGATGCCCATGTCCAGATCGTCCACCACCACGCAGAAGTTGTAGGTCGGCGTGCCATCCGAGCGCGCGATGATGAGGTCGTCGAGTTCGGTGTTGCTGAATTCGATATGGCCTTTGACCATATCCTTCCAGGCGACGACGCCCTCGGTAGGGTTCTTGAACCGCACAACAGGTTTGACGTCGGCAGGCACAGCCGGCAGGGTCTTGCCTGCTTCGGGCCGCCAGGTTCCGTCGTAACGGGGTTTTTCGCCGCGGCCGCGTTGAGCTTCGCGCATGGTGTCCAGTTCAGCCGGGGATGTGTAACAGTTATAAGCCTGACCCGAGGCCAGCATCTGCTGGATGACTTCTTTATAGCGCGGCATGCGCTGCATCTGGTAGAACGGGCCTTCGTCATAGTTGAGCTTGAGCCAGTTCATGCCGTCCAGGATCGCCTGTACCGCCTCCGGTGTGGAACGCTCAACATCGGTGTCCTCGATACGCAGGATGAATGTGCCGCCATGCTTGCGGGCATATGCCCAGGAGAACAGCGCGGTGCGTGCGCCGCCGATGTGCAGGTATCCGGTCGGACTGGGAGCGAAACGGGTGCGGACGGTCATGTTGCTTTCCTGAAGTTGGGGCTGAAATGAAGCCGCGCATTTTACGACAGATGGGTATGGCCGATAAAGAAATTGACCCAAACGTGATGGCTATGATTAAATGCGCGCCCTCGACCGGGCGGTTAGCTCAGCGGTAGAGCACTGCCTTCACACGGCAGGGGTCACTGGTTCGAACCCAGTACCGCCCACCAGATCAAGAAGGCCTGCAGGATTCTGCAGGCCTTTTCTCTTTCTTCCTTGATTTGACATAATATACATTATGCGAACAATTTGGATATCGGGATAGTAAGATCTGCCAGCAATTCAAACCAACTATCCGTTTTAGTTCAATCGATTACGAGTGCTTCAGGAACAATCGGTTGAAATTTCGAGTGGTCGCTTCACCCACTTCCACGAGCGAGATGTTGCGCAATCTGGCGATCTCTTCAGCCACGTGTTTGACGTAAGCCGGTTGGTTGGTTTTACCGCGATACGGGGTCGGCGCCAAGTATGGCGAGTCGGTTTCGATCAGTATCTTGTCCAGCGGAATGTTCTGCGCGACCTCTTTGATGAGGGTCGCGTTCTTGAAAGTCAGGATGCCGGAGAACGAGATATGGAAGCCCAGTTCGATCGCCGTCAGGGCGACTTCCAGATTTTCAGTGAAACAATGCATCACGCCACCAACCAGACCGGCTTGCTCCTCGTCCATGAGTCGTAAAGTATCCTGTGCCGCGGAACGGGTATGGATGATCAGCGGCTTGCCGCATTCCCTGGCGGCACGGATATGGGTGCGAAAGCGGTCACGTTGCCATTCGAGGTCACCGGTAAGGCGGTAGTAATCCAGGCCAGTCTCGCCGATGGCGACGACTTTGGGATGTTGGGCCAAGAGTACGATCTCGGCCTGAGTGGGTTCGGCCTCCAGCTCATAATCGGGATGGACGCCGACCGAGGCGTACAGATTGTCGTGGCGCGCGGCCAGATCCAGCACTTCCGGGAAACTCAGCAGGTCGACCGAAACGCACAGTGCATGCGTAACGGCATTGGCGCGCATGTTGGCAAGAATGTTGTCGAGGTCCTCGCTCAATCCGGGAAAGTTCAAATGGCAATGTGAATCGATGAACATGGATTCTCAGGCCGCAAACAATTGGCGATAAGACAGCAGCAACGATTCCATGAGCAGCTTTGGATTGAGCGGATGGAAAGCGGCTCGGCGCGCCTCAAGCAATTCCTTCTGGAAACGCAACAGCGCCACGGTAGAGATTCCACCTGCGAGCTTGATGAGTTCTGCAGTTTGATCTGGGAAATAACGCACTTGGCCGGCCAGCTTTGCACTCGCAAGGTCATGACACCACTGTTGCAGGCAATGAATGACGTGCACCGGGACACTGCGTTGCAGGCTGTCCGCCAGCGCCAGGGCATCCAGCATGGCGGGCTGGCGGATGGCGTTCAGCAGGATAGAACGCTCTTCCGCGCCCTCGCCCGATTCCGCCCAGCCCAATGCCTGCAGAGGCGCGAACCCCGTCTGCGCCAGTGCGTGTTCCGGATTCAAAACCCCCAGCTGCTTGAGCCAGGCGACTCCGGCCTCGCGCGTCGGCGTGTGAACCGGAAAACCGAGGCAACGGCTGAGTATCGTGGGCAGCAATTGCTGCGGTTTGTGGGTGACCAGCAGGAACAGCAACTTGTCGGTCGGCTCTTCCAGCGTCTTGAGCAGTGAATTGGCTGCGTTGTTGTTCATCGCTTCAGCCGGATAGACGAGTACGACGCGATAGCCGCCGCAATGGGCGGAAAGATTGGCGAAGCTTGAAAGGTCGCGGATCTGGTCTACGGAAATCTCGCGCGAGGGCTTTTTACCCCCCGCTTTTTCCTCGCCGTCTTCGGCTGCAGTCAGTGCATCTGGCTGTATCAAGCGGAAATCCGGATGACTTTCCTGTTCGAACCAGCGGCAGGAGTTACATTCCTGGCAGGCGGTTCCACTGGCGAGAGGCTTCTCGCACAGCAAGGATTGGGCAAAATTGAAAGCCAAATCGAGTTTGCCTATCCCTTGCGCCCCCATCAGCAAGACCGCATGCGGCAACCTGGCGCGCAGTCCTTGCAGGGCTTGCCAGGATTCCTTTTGCCATGGATAGAGTGGTTTCATTTCAAAGAGATGCGACGATCTTCGCCAGTTCTTGCTGAACTTCGGGCAAGGACTTTTCGGCCCGGATGACGGCGAAACGCTGCGGGGATTTTGCCGCGCGGGCGAGGTAGGCCTGGCGCACGCGTTCGAAGAATTCGCCGCGTTCCTGTTCAAAGCGATCCAGGCTGGAATTGTTGGCGAGGCGCTGGCGAGCGACTTCGATAGGAATATCGAAAAGCAGGGTCAGGTCGGGTTGCAGGTCACCATGCACCCATTGCTCAAGCTGCTCCAGTTTGGCCAGCGGCACACCCCTGCCCCCGCCCTGATAGGCGAAACTGGCATCGCTGAAGCGGTCGGAGATGACCCAGGTGCCGCGTTGCAAGGCAGGGCGGATCACCTGCTCCACATGTTCGCGGCGTGCCGCGAACATCAGCATGGCCTCGGTTTCGGCATGCATAGGCTGGTGCAGCAAAATTTCGCGCAGCTGCTCGCCCAGCGGTGTGCCGCCGGGTTCGCGTGTCACCAGCAGGTCGATGCCGCGCTGGCGCAGTGCGGCCACGAACCAATCCAGTCCGGTGCTCTTCCCTGCCCCGTCCACGCCCTCGAAGGTGATGAATCTGGCTTTGCTCATTTTTGCTTTAACTGGAAACGGTTCACAGCGTTGTTATGATCGATCAGATTGGTGGAGAACTGCGAAGTGCCATCACCGCGAGCCACGAAATAAAGGGCCTTGCTCGGGGCCGGATGCAGCGCGGCCTGTAGCGCAGCCAGCCCCGGCAAGGCGATAGGCGTGGGTGTCAGGCCGTTGCGCGTGTAGGTATTGTACGGCGAGTCGGTGCTCAGGTCTTTTTTGCGCAGGTTACCCTTGAATTTGTCGCCCATGCCATAGATCACGCTGGGATCGGTCTGCAGGCGCATGTTCTTGCGCAGGCGGTTGACGAATACCGACGCGATCATGGTGCGGTCGCCCGGCTGCCCAGTTTCCTTTTCGACGATGGAGGCCAGGATCAGCGCTTGATAGGGGGTAGTGAGCGGCAGATCGGCATCGCGTTTCTGCCAGTTGTCCTGAAGTTGGCGCTGCATCAATTGATAGGCGCGCTTCAGCACCACGATGTCGCTGCTGCCTTTGTCGTAGTTATAAGTGTCGGGGAAAAACAGCCCTTCGGCATTGGTTTCGCTGGCACCGATGCGTTTGAGTATCTCGGCATCAGACAACGTCGCGGTGTCGTGGCGCAAGGTGGGGTCGGTGTTCAGAATTGCACGCAACTGCTTGAATGTGGAGCCTTCTATGATGGTCAGCGAACTCTGCTCGACCTGCCCTTTGCTGATGATCTTCAACAGTTTCAGCGGCGTGACTTCATGCTCCAGCTGGTAGTTTCCCGGCTTGATCTGTCTGGCCTTGCCAAGGCCGCGCGCCAGCATGACGAACAGCCATTCGTTGCTGAGTCCGCCCGCTTTCCTGAGCTGTGTCGCTGCACTCTTCAGGCTGCTGCCCTGTTTTAATGTGAATTCAAAAGGAGTGCGTTCCAGCGGGATCGGGCTGTTCGCGTAATAGACGAATAGCCCAGCCAGGATGAGCAGCAAGAACAGCAACCACAACAGCAATTCCTTAATGACGTTCATCGTTCAACCACTCTTGTATCTTCCATGCTACAGGATGCGTGGTGCGCCGATATCCGGCGAGTTCGCGCACCGGCCACAGACCGAACACGCTGTTGACCAGGAATATCTCGTCGGCCTGCACCAGTTCTTCCATACGGAAATCAGCCACTTTGCATGCAACGCCATGCTGTTTTGCCCAATCCATCACGCGGTCGCGCTGCATGCCTGCTACGCCGCAGCGCGTCAGGCTGGGGGTATAGAGGATATTGCCGCGAAACATGAACAGGTTGCTGCGTGTGCCGGAGATGACAAAACCGGAGATGTCGCCCAACAATCCCTCAGGCACATCCTGATCCTGCCATTCCATGGCAGCCAGCACATTCTCCATTCGGTTGAGGTGTTTGATGCCGGCCAGCAGGAACTGGTGTCCCAGCCTGACCTTGCAGACGTGGACGCGCACGCCCTGTTTGGCGTAATCAGCCGGATAAGCAGTGATGGGGGTGACGCTGACGATACGGGTCGCTTCTGACTGCGTCGAGGGCGCGTAGCCGCGGGTCGAAACGCCGCGGGTGATGATGATCTTGCCGATGCCGTCAGGCTGGATCTTGCCGAGTTGCTGCAGTTCGCTGGAAAGCACCAGTGCGGAGGGACAGAGTATCTTCAGGGCGTTGCAGTCATGCTGCAATTTGGCGAACTGGCGTTCCCAGCAGACCGGGCTTCCGGCCTGCATGCGCAGGGTGCGGAACACCCCGTCGCCATAGGCCAGACCACGGTCTTCTGCGTTGATCGTGTTACCGGGAACGCCATTGACCAGCATCACGGCGCGGGATCAGACCTTGCGGAATACCAGAGAACCGTTGGTTCCGCCGAAGCCGAAATTGTTGTTCACCGCCACATCGATGTTCATCTTGCGTGCCGCATTGGCGCAGTAGTCCAGATCGCATTCCGGATCCTGCTCGAAGATATTGATGGTGGGTGGCGAGATCTGGTGATGGATCGCCAGTACGCAGAACAGCGATTCGATACCACCCGCGCCGCCCAGCAAGTGACCGGTCATCGACTTGGTGGAGTTCACCACCAGTTTTTTGGCATGGTCGCCGAAAGCCAGCTTGATCGCTTCGGTCTCGTTCTTGTCGCCCAAGGGGGTCGAAGTGCCGTGCGCGTTGACGTATTGCACTTGATCCGGATTCAGGCCTGCATTACGCAAGGCATTGACCATGCTGCGTTTTGGTCCGTCCGTGCTCGGTGCGGTCATGTGGTAGGCATCGGCGCTCATGCCATAGCCGGAAAGCTCGGCGTAGATCTTGGCGCCACGTGCTTTGGCATGTTCGTATTCTTCCAGCACCAGTACACCGGCGCCTTCGCCCATGACGAAACCGTCGCGGTCCTTGTCCCAGGGACGGCTGGATGTGGCCGGATCGTCGTTGCGGGTGGACAACGCCTTGGCGGAAGAGAAACCACCGATGGCCAGAGGCGAAATGGTGGATTCGGAACCGCCCGCGATCATCACATCGGCATCGCCGTACTCGATGATGCGCGCGGACTCGCCGATACTGTGCGTACCGGTGGTACAGGCGGTGACCACGGAGAAGTTCGGTCCCTTCAGTCCATAGATGATGGACAGGTTGCCGGAGATCATGTTGATGATGGTGCCGGGAATGAAGAACGGCGAGATCTTGCGCGGACCGCCCGCGAGGTAGTCGTTGTGTGTCTCTTCGATCATCGGCAGACCGCCGATACCGGAGCTGATGCACACGCCGATGCGCTCGGCGTTCTGTTCCGTGACGACCAGACCGGAGTCCTTGAATGCCTCGATACCGGCCGCGAGGCCGAAATGTACGAAGCGGTCCATGCGGCGGGCGTCCTTGGCCGGGATGTACTGGGTCACGTCGAAACCGTTGACCTCACCCGCCACCTGGCAGGCGAAGGCACTGGCGTCGAAGCGGGTGATGCGCCCGATACCGGATTTGCCTGCCACGATGTTTTGCCATGTTTCGGCAACCCCCACACCGACGGGCGTTATTGCGCCCAATCCGGTCACTACTACTCTGCGCCTAGCCAAACTGGACTCCGCTACGGAATGAAACGATTAGATGAAGCCAAATATTACTTGGAGTGCGTGTTGACGTAGTCGAGCGCCTGTTGCACGGTGGTGATCTTCTCTGCATCTTCGTCAGGGATCTCAACGCCGAATTCTTCTTCCAAGGCCATAACCAGTTCCACGGTGTCCAGGGAGTCAGCGCCCAGGTCATTCACAAAGGAAGACTCGTTCTTGACTTCGGACTCGTTAACACCCAGTTGTTCAGCTACGATTTTCTTGACGCGTTGTTCGTTAGACATCCCTGATTCTCCTACTCTGATTAAAGTTCAAAAAGCGCGAGCATTCTACCAAACTTGCGCCGATTTCCAAAACTACACGTTACTCCATGTACATCCCGCCGTTCACATGCAGGGTGACGCCTGTAATATAAGCCGCGCCCGGACTGGCCAGGAATACCACGGCAGCCGCGATATCCGCGGGCTGGCCAAGGCGCTTCAGCGGCACATGTTCAACCAGTTTTGCACGTTGTTCTTCGCCCAAAGCATGGGTCATGTCGGTATCGATAAAGCCGGGAGCGACGCAATTAACGGTGATGTTGCGGCTGCCGATCTCCTGCGCCAGCGATTTGGTGAAGCCGGCCATGCCCGCCTTGGAGGCCGCATAGTTGGATTGTCCCGGGTTGCCCATGCTGCCGACCACGGATGAGATGCTGATGATGCGTCCACCGCGGGCTTTCATCATGGCGCGCAATACTGCGCGGCTCAGGCGGAACACCGACTTGAGGTTGGTCGTCAGCACGTCGTCCCACTCTTCGTCGCTCATGCGTGCCAGCAGATTGTCTTTGGTGATGCCGGCGTTGTTCACCAGAATCGAGATCTCGCCGAACTCAGCACGTAGGGCCGCCAATACCTGTTCGGTCTGCGCGGCATCGTTGACGTTCAGGGCGTAGCCCTTGCCCTTGATTCCGGCAGCATTCAGATACTCGCTGATGGCTTGCGCGCCCTTCTCGCTGGTCGCCGTGCCGACCACGGTAGCGCCCTGCTTGCCCAGTTCCAGGGCGATAGCTTGGCCGATCCCGCGCGAAGCGCCGGTCACCAGAGCAACTTGTCCTTGTAACGTCATGTCCGTTCCCTTTATGCGAGTGCAGCCAGAGCTGCTTTCAGTGCTTCGCCGTCATTGATGGCCATCGCCTGCTGGCTGGTGTCGATACGCTTGTTCAATCCGGCCAGCACTTTGCCCGGTGCGCATTCTACGTTATGCGTGATGCCCTGTTTGCCGAAAGCCTGCACGGTCTCCACCCAGCGAACCGGTGAAAACAACTGGCGTACCAGCGCATCCTTGATCTTGGCGGCATCGGAATAGGCGGCGACATCGGCATTGTGCAGTACCGGAACAACTGGGGCTGTCACGGTGACATTGTTCAGATAATCGCGCAATTGTTCTGCCGCGCCTTTCAACAGGCTGCAATGCGACGGCACGCTCATCGGCAGCATGATGGCGCGTTTAGCACCCTTGGCTTTGGCCAGTTCCATGCCGCGCTCGACCGCTGCTCGATTGCCGGCGATGACGATCTGGCCGGGGGAATTGAAGTTCACCGCTTCCAGTACTTCGCCTTGTGCGCCTTCGGCACATACGGCGCGCACGACGTCATCGTCCAGCCCCAGAATGGCGGCGATGCCGCCCACACCTTCCGGCACGGCTGTTTGCATGCATTGAGCACGGTAGCGCACCAACGGTAGCGCATCGGCAAAGCTCAACGCACCGGCGGCAACCAGCGCCGTGTATTCGCCCAGACTGTGACCTGCCATCATGGCGGCCTTTGCGCCATTCTGCGATTGCCAGGCGCGGTATACCGCGACACCGGCGATCAACATGATGGGCTGGGTGTTCACGGTGGCGTTCAGGTCGGCGTCGCTGCCTTCGGCGACCAGTTGCCACAAGTCCTGTTTCAGCACATCGGAAGCTTCGGTGAAAGTGTCGCGCACGGCGGCGAAATCGGCATAGCCGTTCATCATGCCGCGAGACTGGGAACCCTGACCGGGGAATACGAAAGCGAATTGAGTCATATCGAACCTACCACTTGATTAAGACGGCGCCCCAGGTAAACCCGCCACCTACGGCTTCCAAAAGAACGTTCTGGCCGGCCTTGATGCGGCCGTCGCGTACCGCCGCATCCAAAGCCAGGGGGATCGAAGCCGCCGAGGTGTTGCCGTGATTGGCGACAGTGACCACGACATTATCCATTTCCAGGCCGAGCTTTTTGCCTGTGGCTTCGATGATGCGGATGTTGGCTTGGTGCGGCACCAGCCAGTCGATGTCGGTGCCGACCATCTTTTGTTCTTCCAGGATCTCCTCAACCACTTCGCTCAACACTTTGACGGCAAACTTGAAAACCGCCTTGCCGTCCATCGATACTTTGGGGTCGGCTTTCAACATATGACGATGTTGCCCATCGGCATGCAGCTTGGTCGCCACGATGCCGGGCTTGTCAGATGCGCGCAGAACAACTGCGCCCGCGCCATCGCCGAACAGCACACAGGTGGTTCGGTCGTTCCAGTCCAGCATGCGCGACAACACTTCAGCGCCCACCACAAGAACCGTTTTTGCCTGGCCACCCTTGATGTACAGGTCTGCCGTGTTCAGGGCATAGACGAATCCGCCGCAAACTGCCTGCATGTCGAAAGCGGCCCCGCCGTTGCGGATGCCCAGCTTGTCCTGCAGGATGCAGGCGGTACTGGGGAACGGCATATCCGGCGAAGTGGTCGCCACGATGATCAGGTCGATCTCGTCGACCTTGATTCCGGCCGCCTCGATCGCCTTGCGGCTGGCTTGCAATGCCATATCGCTGGTCAGTTCGTCGTCTGCGGCAAAGTGGCGCTCGACGATACCGCTACGGGTGAAGATCCAGTCGTGCGAGGTATCGACCATCTTTTCGAGGTCGTAATTGGTCAGCGTCCTGGCGGGTAGATAGCTGCCGGTGCCAATGATTTTCGAATAGATCAAAGCGCCTCTCCTGCTGTTTGTTGGCGGGCATGATGCCATTTTTCGACATGCTCGCTGATGTGGTTCAGCATGCCGCCGCGCGCCTCTTCGGCGGCGCGTTCGATGGCGCAAAGGAAGGCAAATGAATCGGCGGAGCCGTGGCTCTTCACCACGATGCCTTTCAGGCCGAGGAAGCTGGCACCGTTGTAACGGCGGTGATCCAGTCTGTGCTTGAAGGCTTTGAGTACCGGCAACGAGACCAGCGCACCCAGCTTGGTGAACCAGTTCTGGCTGAACCCCTCTTTCAGGAAGCCGCCCATCATCTTGGCCACGCCTTCGGCGGTCTTCAGGGCGACGTTGCCGACGAATCCGTCACACACCACCACATCGGTGACGCCCTTGAAGATATCGTCGCCTTCCACGTTGCCGAAGAAATTGAGATCGCTGGCCTGCAACAGCTCGCCAGCCTGCTTCACCACCTCGTTGCCCTTGATGTCCTCACTGCCGATATTCAACAGGCCGACGGTGGGTTGCTCCTTGTGCTCCAGCGCGGAGACCAGCGTGCTGCCCATCAGTGCGAATTGCAGCAGATGCTCGGCAGTGCAGTCCACGTTCGCTCCCAGGTCCAGCATGCAGACCTGGCCTTTGACGGTGGGTAGAAAGGAAGCGATGGCGGGACGGTCGATGCCGGGCAAGGTCTTCAACACATAACGTGCGGTCGCCATCAAAGCGCCGGTATTGCCGGCACTGACGCATGCCGAGGCTTCGCCGTTCTTGACCAGATTGATGGAAACGCGCATGGAAGAATCTTTTTTGCCGCGCAATGCGGATTGCGGCGACTCGTCCATACCGACGACTTCGGTCGCGGCATGAATGCGCAGACGTGTCCTGTCGGCAAAGCCGAGCGCACCCAGCTCGGCCTCGATGGCGTCGGGCAGACCGACCAGTACCACAGTATCGTCAGGATGTTTCTTCAGGTAAGCGACTGCCGCGGGAACGGTCACCCGTATCCCGTGGTCGCCCCCCATGGCATCAATGGCTATCGTGATATCCATCGGGCGATCCTCTTGTACGAGAAATGGACGGAATCAGGCTCTCTCAGGAAGGAGAGCCTCGCAAAGGACCAAATAGGCTTATTCGCCCTTGGTCTTGACGACTTTTCTGCCGCGATAGAAACCGCTTGGGCTGATGTGGTGACGCAGATGCGGCTCGCCAGTGGACGGCTCGATGGCCAGTGCCGGGTTGGTCAAGAAATCATGCGCGCGATGCATCCCACGTTTGGACGGGGACTTTTTATTCTGCTGAACAGCCATTTATCTACTCCTCAAAAAACTACTTACTTCTTTAATCCGGCCAGTACCGCAAACGGACTCGCCTTCTGTTGCAAACCATTCGTCGTCGGGGTGCATTCCCCATCAGGATGCCTGGGTGCGAACGGCAACCCCAACAACAACTCTTCTTCGATCAACGCTATCACGTCCAGCCTGGACTCTGCTTCGATGGCATCGACCTCGTCGTCGTCCTCCACCTCATCCAGCCTGTCGGCCGGAAGCAGAAGCAAGCGGGAGACCATCTCCACCGGATAAGCCATCTCGCCCAGACAACGCTGGCATCTCATGATGCAGGTCCCCTGCAAAGAGACCTTCAGCATGTCGCTATCGCCTTCGCGGTAGCCACTGACTACGTAAGTCAGCATGCCGTCGGTTCTTGCGAGCATATCCACCAGTCTGGAAAGCTCTGCCAGCCCTGTTTCGCCGCGCAACTCCTTGCCGTTTCGGGCAAAGTCCACGCTGTCTATGAAAGGCCGTGCAAACATGAGGCGCGCATGATATATATTCCGACCTTCCCTGTCAAAGACGCTGTTAAGGAATATCTTGAGTTCTCAGCCGCTTATTCTGGCCTCGACTTCTATATATAGGAGTCAGCTGCTCTCCACCCTGCAGATCCCGTTCCAGACCGCCGCACCGGATGTCGACGAAACCCCGCTCCCGGGCGAGAGCGCGGAACAGACATCACTGCGGCTTTCGAAGGAAAAAGCGCAAGTCGTGGCCGAACGCTTCCCCGATGCGCTGATCATCGGCTCCGATCAGGTAGCGCTGCTGGAAGGAGAACAACTGGGCAAACCGCTCAACCACGATAACGCCGTCAAGCAACTGCGCTCCATGCGCGGCAAGACCGTGACCTTCTATACTGCCTTGAGCCTGCTCAACGCAGCCAACGGCGAGATGCAGACCGATGTTGCGATCACCCAAGTCGGTTTCCGCGACCTGAGCGACGAACAGATCGAGCGCTACCTGCACAAAGAGCAACCCTACCATTGCGCCGGCAGCGCCAAATCGGAAGGCCTTGGAATCGCGCTGATTGCCCACATTCAGGGTGACGACCCCAATGCCCTGATTGGCCTGCCCCTGATCATGCTGGTCACTATGCTTCAAAAACAAGGCGTTACGATTTTATAGGCAATTTAATTGTTGCGACCGATTTTTCTTTCTGGTATTAAAGCGCGCTTGAAAAATTTAGCACCCCACTGGAGATCGACGTAATGCCCGTACAAGCCAGCAAAAACTCCGCCCCTTACAAGCCGAAAAAAGGCGAGGCGTACATGAGCCCCAGCCAGTTGGAGCACTTCCGCAGTGTTCTGAACGAGATCAAGTTGGGCCTGAGCCAGGATATCGACCGCACCGTGCATACCATGCAGGACGAAGCGACCGTGTTCGCCGACCCGAATGACCGTGCCAGCCAGGAATCGGACATGAGTCTGGAACTGCGCAACCGCGACCGCGAACGCAAGCTGATCAAGAACATCGACAAGATGCTGGGGCGCATCGACGCGGGCGACTACGGTTACTGCGACAAATGCGGCGTCGAGATCGGCCTGAGCCGTCTTGAAGCACGCCCCACCGCGACGCTGTGCATCGACTGCAAGACGCTGGACGAGATCAGAGAACGCCAAGTCGCAAAATAAGACTGCAGCGGAAGCTGAAAACAAAAATCCCTGCCTAGGCAGGGATTTTTTTGTGCCGCAATAAAATATTGGAGGTGCGACCCAGAGTCGAACTGGGCTAACCGGATTTGCAATCCGGGGCATAACCGCTTTGCTATCGCACCGTAAGGCTTACTGCATAGTAGCAAAAATTATGGGAAAGCCCGAAAGCTTTCCCAAATAATGTGGAGCGGGAAACGAGACTCGAACTCGCGACCTATACCTTGGCAAGGTATCGCTCTACCAACTGAGCTATTCCCGCAAAAAACGAAGTCCGCATTATATGGATATCGAACTTCGTGTCAAGAAAATCGGTATAACTTTTTTGTTTTGTTATGGCGACTCGGTCGCTCTGTATAATGCGCCGCTTATGATTTACCAGAAACTGTCCCGATGCCCGGGTGGTGAAATTGGTAGACACAACGGACTTAAAATCCGTCGCTGCTAACGCGGCGTACCGGTTCGATTCCGGTTCCGGGCACCAATACGATGTTAAGCAAACTCAATCCCACGCAGCGCGAAGCGGTCAAACACCTCGGTACTCCCCTGCTGGTCCTGGCCGGCGCGGGTAGCGGCAAGACGCGTGTCATCACGCACAAACTGGCTTATCTCATCGATGAGTGCGGCTATTCGCCGCGCAACATCGCCGCCATCACCTTCACCAACAAGGCAGCCAGAGAGATGAGCGAGCGCATCGGCAAATTGCTGGGCGGGCGCGAAGCCAAGGGATTGACCATCAGCACCTTCCACGCGCTGGGCATGCATATCCTGCGCGAGGAAGCCCCCCTGCTCGGCTACAAGAAACAATTCTCCATCTTCGATACCGCCGACACCGGCAAGATTGTCAGCGAACTGCTGGGCAGCCCGGACAAGCAGGAGATACGCAGCGCGCAAAGCGTGATGTCAAACTGGAAGGCGGCGTTTCTCACGCCCGAACAGGCAGGCAGCCTGGCCGAGAACGAAGAGCAGCAGCGCATCGCCCTGCTCTATACACGTTATCAGGAGACGCTGCGCGCCTATCAGGCGGTGGACTTCGACGACCTCATCCGCCTGCCAGTGGAATTGTTCAAGACGCAGGAAGAAGCAACCCGGCGCTGGCAGCACCGCTTCCGTTACATGCTCATCGACGAATACCAGGACACCAACGATTGCCAGTACCAAATGATGAAACTGCTGGCGGGCGACCGTGCCGCCGTTACCGTGGTGGGCGACGACGACCAGTCAATCTATGCCTGGCGCGGCGCCAGCACCGCGAACCTGAGCAACTTGCAGCGCGACTATCCCAACCTGCGCGTCATCAAGCTGGAACAGAACTACCGCTCCTCGCAGCGCATCCTGCAAAGTGCCAACCACCTGATCAAGAACAACACAAAACTGTTCGAGAAGAACCTGTGGAGCGAGCACGGCCCCGGCGACCCGGTGCGCGTGTTCGCGGCCAAGGACGAAGAGAACGAGGCGGAATCGGTGGTACTGCGCCTGCTCGCGCACAAGTTCGAGCACAACGCGCGCTTCGCCGACTATGCCATCCTCTACCGCAGCAATCATCTGTCACGTGTGTTCGAGGAGCAGCTGCGCACCCACAAAGTGCCTTACACCGTCAGCGGCGGCACCTCGTTCTTCGACAACGCCGAGATCAAGGACCTCACCGCCTACCTGCGCCTGATCGCCAACTCGGACGACGATCCTGCCTTCATCCGCGCCATCACCACGCCCAAGCGCGGCATCGGCAACAGCACGCTGGAGAAACTGGCCGGGCATGCCGCCTCCCGTCACATCAGCCTGTTCGAAGCGGCATTCGAGCCCGAGATGGCGGAGCTGCTGCAGGCGCGCCAGCACGAGGACGTGATCACCTTCTGCAACTTCATCAACCGCATGCAGGCACGCGCCGAGAAAGAGCCGTGCAACGAGGTGATGAACGACCTGATGAGCGCCATCGACTACGAGGCATGGCTGTTCGACAGTCACGAGCCGCGCCAGGCCGAAACCAAATGGAAGAACGTGCAGGACTTTGTTGGCTGGTTAAACAAGAAATCAGAGGCGGATGAAAAGACCCTGATCGCCATGTCGCAGTTGATCGCACTGCTCAACCTGCTCGAATCGCGCGATCAGGAGACCGATGCCGTGTCGCTCTCCACGCTGCACGCAGCCAAGGGACTGGAGTTCGGTCACGTGTTCCTGGTCGGCGTGGAAGAAAACCTCCTGCCGCACGAGCGCAGCGAAACGCCGGAGCAGATAGAGGAAGAACGCCGCCTGATGTACGTCGGCATCACCCGCGCGCAGCGCTCACTGCAGATCAGCTACTGCACCCGGCGCAAGCGCGGCAAGGAACACGCCGGCTGCGATCCCAGCCGTTTCATCGCCGAACTGCCGCAGGCGGATATCGTTTATACGGGGGTAGTGACAGTGGGCAATGCGCCCGCGGTCAGCAAGGAAGAAGGGATGGGCAAACTGGCAAGACTGAAAGCGATGTTGAAGTAACAGTCACTCGTTCACCATCTGCCCGAACAACATCGCCGCCGTAGTCTCCAGCAAAGCGACGTCCAGCACACCGATGCATTCTTCGGCGACTTCGATACCGTCCAGCACACTGAGGCGTTCCGCATCGGTGATCACCCAAACATCGGTGGCATCGCCACGGGCGCGCACCACCGATAGGGTGGCGATCGCCGCATCCAGGAACTCGACGGCATCGGGGATCTGGGTCTTCTTCGTCACCAGCGCAGTGCGCACCACGGAGATGGCCGCCGCAAGACGCCCGAAAGCGGTGACGCTGAAGCGGCCTTCGCAAGCCGCTTGGTAAGGCAGGTGCATGTCCATCGCGTAGAGGTCCTTCAAACCCTGGGTGACGGGTACGCGCAACGGCGGACGTTTTTTGCTCATGCTGTGCTGCCCTTTCAGTTATTTTCTTCTTCACCCGGCGCCATCATGGCATCGGAAATACTGCAGCTTCAATCCCAGAATCCTTTTTGCGCTGCGAAGCGCTTCCACGCCCTGCCGAAATCGGCAACGCGCTCGGCATAGTCATGTTCCATCCAGCCGCGTATGAGTGCGAGTGTATCGTGCCGCGCAGTGTTATCCAACTCGTTCAGCAAACGGTGTGCCACGGCGATATCGTTGAGGGTGCCGAGGATATCCTGCAGCACGGCCAGCGCGGCCACATAGGACTTGGTCCCGGATGCGCCGAACAGCCCGCCGAACATCTCGGTGCCGTAGCGCAGCTTCTTGCAGGCGATGCGCAGCGCATGCAGTTGTGCGGCGTTCTCGCCGACCAGTTCCTTGCCGTGCCTGAGGACTTGCTTGCTGCGTTTCTCCAGCGCCTGAGTCGCGAACTGCAGCAGCGTCGACTCTGTTTCACCCCAATGTTCGCCATGCATCCAGGCACCGAAACGCAACAGCATGCGCTGGAAGTCCGGCGAGGCCAGACTGTTCTCCATGCCGGCATGCTGCTTCTTGCGCGCCCGCTCGCTCACGCTCAGTACTTCGCGCAACCCGCTATGCTCGGGCAGTCTGGTGCAGATCGGGGCCAGCGTCTGCGTGATGAACACATCCCATTCGCGCGAACGCCCCAGTTCCACACAGAGCTTCGCCACCTGCGCGCGCAGGGCGATCAACTCATCATCGCTGCGGTAGCGTTGCGCGATGGAGAGCACCACGCGCAAACGGCGCAATCCGACGCGCACCTGGTGCAGGTATTCCTCGTCCAGTTTCAGCAGTGCGCCCGGCACATTGGACTGCACATGCGCAAGACATGCAGCGATCAGGCTTTGCAACGCACTGGCGATGCTTTGCGATCTTTTCAGTTCCGGGAATCTGGCCTTGCTCACCGAGGGTTTGGCGGCCGAGAACAGCAGGTAGCCGTATTCCGCCTTGCTGGTGTGTTCCACATCCAGCGGCACGATGTCGAGCAAGGCCAGCGCGAGTTTGAAGAGTTGCTGCGGCTGGCCGGATTTGAGTTCGAGTTCCAGTTCCGAGATCGGGCAACTCGATTGCCCGGCGCGTATCTCGCCGCTGTCCATGCACAGTTCGATCTGTGCGCCTTCGTATTCAAGCAGTCTGACGTTGCGGGTGAAGTCGGTGACGAACACCGGCTGCAACCGGTTGCGCACACCGCCGGGCAATTCGCCGCCGCAGGCCTTGAGTGCGGCGAAATCGAGCTGCTCGGACAGCACCGGCGTCTCCCACTCGTTGCGCTGATGCAGCCCGGCACTCACCTGCCCGCCGCCTTTCAGGGTCTGCAGCCATTGTTTGCCGACGCGGCGCAGCCGCAGTGCCATCGCGCGACGGCGCAGTTCGAGATCGGCGGTGTCGTAATAGATGCTGTAGAGCTTGAGCGTGCGGGCGCGGGCGGCGGAGAATGAACGGATAAAGGGGTGTCGCTTGAGCTTTTGCAGGTGCTCGGGCGAGATGTGCAGCTTGAGTTCGGTCTCGATGGCCATGTCGCCGCTAGGCCGCGAGTCCCGCAGCATGGCCGGATGCCCACGCCCACTGGAAGTTATAGCCGCCGAGTTGTCCGGTCACATCCATCACTTCTCCCACGAAGAACAGTCCCGACACCTCGTTGCATTCCATCGTCTTGGATGACAATGCCCGCGTGTCCACACCGCCGCAGGTCACTTCCGCCTTGCTGTAGCCCTGCGTACCGGTCGGCGTGATCTGCCAATCTTTGAGCTTATCGGCCAGCGCGCGCAGTTCTTTATCCGAACACTGGTTGAGCGGTGCGTTCAGCGCCCATTTCGTCGCGACGATGTCGGCCAGCCGCTTGGGCAGATATTGCGCCAGGAAATTGCCCAGCAGCATCTTGCTGCCGCGATGTTGCAGGAACATCGCGGCGATGTCGAGATCGGGCAACAAGTCGATGGACAGCGGTTTTCCCTGTTCCCAGTAGGACGATATCTGCAGGATGGCCGGGCCGCTCAGTCCGCGATGGGTGAACAACAGGTTCTCACGGAAGCTGTGCTTGCCGAAACTCACCACCGCGTCCAGCGAGGCGCCTGACAACTCGGCATAGACCGCCCATTCTTCGGGATGAAAGGTCAACGGCACCAGCCCGGGCTTGAGCTTGGTCATGGGCACGCCGAATTGCTCGGCGATCTTGTAACCGAACGGTGTGGCACCGATCTTCGGTATCGAAAGACCTCCCGTGGCGACGACCAGCGAAGCGGCGCGGTATTTCGCACGCGAGGTGGCCACATAGAAGGCGTCGCTGCGCCCCACCTCCGTGATCTCGCAAGGCATGCTCCAGCGCACGCCGGCCGCATCGCATTCCGATTTGAGCATGGCGATGACGGCTTCCGAGCCTTCGTCACAGAACAACTGGCCCAATGTCTTCTCGTGATAACCGATGCCGTGCCTGTCCAGCATGGCGATGAAATGCTGCGGGGTGAAACGCGCCAAAGCCGAGCGGCAGAAATGCGGATTTTGCGAGAGATAGTTCTCCGGCTTCGCATTGAGGTTGGTGAAGTTGCAGCGCCCGCCGCCGGAGATGCGGATCTTCTCCGCCAGTCTGGACGAGTGATCGAGCAATACCACCGAGCGACCGCGCCGGGCGGCGGTCAGGGCGCACATCATGCCTGCGGCACCCGCGCCGATGATCAGCACATCGGTCTGTTGAAGACTCATCGCAGAGAATTGCGTTGCGTGAACTCGTTGAACGCCGCACGGTATTCCAGCAGACCGACGGTGCTGGAATTGTTGTGCTCGCCGCCTTCGATGAGTTTGATCGTCTTTGGAGACGCCGCCTGCTCGTAAAGCTGCTGGCTCATCTGGTACGGTATCCGTTTATCCCAGGTGCCGTGGATGAACAGGACGGGGACCTTCAGTCTGCCGACCTTGCTCAGGGAGTCGAAGTGCTGTGTGAGCAGAGTGTCAACGGGCAACCAGGAATATTCCGCTTCCGCCATCACGCGCATGGAAGTGAATGCACCTTCCACGATCAGCCCGGCCGCTTCGGGATGGCGCAGCGCCAGTTCGATGCCTATCGCACCGCCCAAAGAGTGCCCGTAGATGAAAGTGCGTTTCAAGTCTTGCCGGTGATTCTGCAGCAGGTAGTTCCAGGCAGCCTCGGCGTCTTCGTACATCCTGGTCTCATCCGGTTCGCCGCCCGTGCTCTTGCCGTAACCGCGATAGTCCGGCAGCAGCAGGTTGTATCCTGCATCGTGCAGGCGCTGGGTGTGTCCGATCAGATGCGAGATGTTGTCCTTGTTGCCGTGCAGATAGAGCAAGGTCGGCGCATCGGCCTGCGCAGCCGGGATCCACCAGGTATGGAGTTCGCCGCGCGCCGCACCGGAACCGGAGGGGATGGTGAGCTGTTCATACTTCATCCCGAGCCGGTCCGGGGTAGTTTGCATGATCGCGCTCGGCTCATACATCTTGCTGCGCTGGATGGACCAAAAATAGGTGCTTACCGCAAGGTAAGCCAACAGCGCCAACATCAATGCCCAGCGGATGCGCCGGGAACATCTCAGGATCACGCCTGTTCTTGCAGTCTTTTCCAAACGCATGCCCCTTTGCTGGCTTTCTCGATGTCTTCCAGTTGGCTGCGATGCAATGCGATTTCATCTTCGCCGGCAGCCAACACTCGCACGCTCATCCGTATCGCCTCACCCTCTGCATTGAGGTGGCCCCCCTCTTCGTCGCCGCTGTCTTCGCCCAGCAGGCTTTCCTGCCCGCGCGTCATCGCCAGATAGACCTCGGCCAGCAGTTCGGTGTCCAGCAGCGCACCGTGCAAAGTGCGGTGCGAATTGTCGATCTGGTAGCGGTCGCACAAGGCATTCAGGTTGTTCTTCTTGCCGGGGTGCAACTCCTTGGCGACCTTCAGCGTGTCGATCACCTGGTTCTTCAGCAGCGGCAGTCCGGCCAATGCCAGCTCGGCGTTGAGGAAGCCCATGTCGAACGGCGCGTTGTGAATGATGAGTTCCGCACCCGCGATGAATTCCAGCAGCGCGGGTGCGACTTCGGCGAACTTGGGTTCGTCCAGCAAACGGTCCAGCGTCAGACCGTGCACGGCGGCCGCACCTTCGTCAATCTCGCGTTCGGGGTTGAGATAGCGGTGAAAAGTGCGATCCGAGACTTTGCGCCCGTCCATCTCGATGGCGGCGACTTCGATGATGCGGTGTCCCTGTTTGGGATCGAGGCCGGTGGTTTCCGTATCCAGCACGACTTTACGCATCGCCGCCTCCCTGTACCGATTCCACGCCACGGTTCGCCAACTGGTCGGCGCGCTCGTTGCCGTCGTGACCGGCATGGCCTTTGACCCACACCCATTCGACATGGTGCTGCTCGGCCAGCACATCCAGCCTGCGCCACAGGTCTTCGTTCTTCACCGGCTTCTTGTCGGCCGTCTTCCAGCCGCGTTTCTTCCAGTTGTGCACCCATTCGCTGATGCCCTGCTGCACGTATTTCGAGTCGGTATGCAGGCGCACCTGGCAGTGGCGCTTCAAGGCTTCCAGCGCCGAGATCGCCGCCAGCAGTTCCATGCGATTATTGGTCGTGTGCGCCTCGCCGCCGAACAACTCGCGTTCTTTGCCTTTCATGCGCAGCAGCGCTCCCCATCCGCCCACGCCGGGATTGCCCTTGCAGGCCCCGTCGGTGAATATCTCTACGACTTCTTCGCTCATTCGCTCTCTGTCTTCTGTGTGATCTTGTTGTTCAACTTCGGCGCCACCGGCAACAGCTTGCGCACCAGACCCTCGTTCCACTTCGGTTTGATCAGGCGCATGCCCGGCACGCGCTTGATCGCATGCAGGAAATACACCCCGCCGCTCACCGCCCACCAGCGGTCGCCGGCCTTCTCCATGAAAGCACAACGGTCCAGCCATTTGCGCTGGTGGAACGGCGGCGCATAGGCACCGAAACGCCCGCCCACCACCTCGAAGCCCAGCAGCGCCAGCCAATCTTTCATGCGCTGCAAAGTGATGAATTGCCCGCTCCAGGGATAACCCTGCTTTCTGCCCAGCGTGCGGTGCAGCCCCCACAGGCTGAACGGATTGAAGCCGCTGATGATGAGGTTGCCTTCCGGCATCAGCACGCGTTCCACCTCGCGGATGATCTGGTGCGGGTTGTCCGAGAACTCCAGCACATGCGGCAGCAGTACCAGGTCCAGACTGTCGCTGTCGAACGGCAGTTCGGTGCACACCAGACGCACGTCGTTACCCGGCTGATTGCCCGCGGAAAAACGCAGCGGAATGCGGCTGTTGTGCAGGAAGTCCTGCTCCGGCAGGCCCATTTGCACGGCATTGAAGCCGAAGATATCGGCCACCGTCTTGTCGAAGTAGGCCTGCTCGCGCGTCAGGATATAGCCACCCTGCTCACTGGCGAACCATTCACTCAGACTTTCTGCGCGTGACTTACAATTCGGCATCGCTTGTTTACCCGTAAAATCTTCATGTTCGAGATCACCGCCATCCCCGCCTTGCAGGACAACTACATCTGGGCCATCCACAACGAACGTTCCGTTGTCGTGGTCGATCCCGGCGAAGCGGCTCCCGTACTGGATTTCCTTGCTGCACGCGGCTTGCCGCTGGACGCTATCCTCTGCACCCACCGCCATCACGACCATGTCGACGGCATCGAAGAATTGCGCGGAGTATATAACGTGCCGGTGCATGGGCGAAGCCATCCGAAGAACCCCCATATCACCCACGGCTTGCGCGAAGGCGATCGCCTGGGCCTGGACCAGTTCGGCCTAGTTTTCGACATCATGGAACTGCCCGGGCATCTGGAGGACCACATCGCCTTTGTCGCACCCGGCATGGTGTTCAGCGGCGACATCTTGTTTGGCGCGGGTTGCGGCAGGAATTTCGAGGGCACCTTGGCGCAATTGCATCACTCCCTGCAAAGGCTGGCGGCATTACCCGACGAAACCCTGGTCTATTGCGCACACGAATACACCGCTTACTGCCTGCCATTCGCACTCAATTGCGAACCCGACAACCCTGACATCCGGCGTCGCATAGAAGAAACCATGGCTTTGCGCGCCGCCAACCGACCGACCGTGCCATTCACCATCGCGCTGGAAAAGGCCACCAACCCCTACTTGCGCTGTACCAACCCCGAACTCATCCTCACCTTGCAGGCACGAGGCCTGACCGATACCAGCGAACTCGCCGTATTTTCCGCACTGAAAGGATGAAAAACGCATTTCCGATTGCCTGAAATGACGTTCTAGTTTATTCTGCGCGCCCTTCCGGAGAGGTGGATGAGCGGTTTAAGTCGCACGCCTGGAAAGCGTGTGTGGGATAACATCCCACCGCGGGTTCGAATCCCGCCCTCTCCGCCAAATATAAAACCGTCCCTTGTGGGCGGTTTTTTATTTGGCTGATGTGGGTTTCAGGCGTTTGACTGGTGATGCGCGAGCAGTTTGTCGATGAACTGGCGCAGGAAATGGTCGGGATGCGAACTATGGAAGCGGTCGATCTCCACTCCGCGGCTATAGGCGATCACGGTCGGGAAGCCGCGCACCTTGTGCCTGCCGGCGATGCGCATGTTCTCGTCGGCATCCACTTTGGCAAGCAGGAACTTGCCGCCGTATTCTTTTACCAGTCTTTCCAGATGCGGGCCCAGCACTTTGCATGGTGCGCACCACTCGGCGCCGATATCGAGCAGGATGGGTGTCGCTTGCGATCGTGCGACCACGAGTTCGTCAAAATCGGCTTCTTCCACGTTGTAAGAGAAAGGATGGGAGTCGTGCATGTGCATGGTTGAGCGGTTCCTTGAATGTAAAAAATAATGCAAGGGCGGAGCGCCCTGTAATAATTCTTTCTTGAGTTGGTCGTATTTTGTTGCCTGCCGGAGTAGGATTACATCAAATTTTGTCCGCTCCGGTATGGTTCCAACAACAATATGCTACCAGACAACGACACTCGATTTGATGCTTCAGGGCAGGCTTGGCTGAATCAGCTGGCCTCACGTCACCACAACGATGCTTCCCTGTTGTTGCAGATGCTCAGGGAGATGCAGGAGCGCTTCGGCCACATCCCGCAAGAGGCGGTTTCGCGACTGGCCGGCAAATTAGCCATCCCCCGCGCCCGCATCGAAAGCGTGGCCTCGTTCTACTCCTTCCTGCACCTCAAGCCGCAGGGCGAATACCGCATACTGTTCTCCGACAATATCACCGACCGCATGCTGGGCAATCAGGCCCTGCTCGAGCAGATGTGCCAGTTGCTGTGGCTGCAACCGGGCAAGGTCTCCGAAGACGGTCTGGTCAGCATCGGCACCACCTCCTGCACCGGCATGTGCGACCAGGGGCCGGCGTTGCTGGTCAACGGGCGCGCCATCACGCGCCTGACCCACCAGCGTGTGCAGGAGATCGCACAACTGGTCCGCAACCGCACACCGATGGCCGACTGGCCGGCCGACTTCTTCCATGTGGACGACAATATCCGCCGTCGGGGCCTGCTGCTCGATAACAAGCTGGCACCCGGTGATGTGCTGCGAGCCGCACTCGCGCTTGGCAGCGATGCCATCATCGAGGAGATCAAAACATCCGGGCTGCGCGGTCGCGGCGGCGCGGGTTTCCCCACCGGACAGAAGTGGGAAGGCTGCCGCAAGGCCCCGGGTAACGAACGTTACGTGGTGTGTAACGCCGACGAGGGCGAACCGGGTACCTTCAAGGATCGCGTACTGCTCGCGCAGCAGGCGGATCTGGTATTCGAAGGCATGACACTGTGCGCCCTGTCTGTTGGCGCAAGAAAAGGCTTCCTCTACCTGCGCGGCGAATACCGCTACCTGCTCGAACCCTTGCAGGCGGTGCTGCAGCGTCGTCAGGACAGCAAGCTGCTGGGAACGGACATCCTCGGCCACAAGGGCTTCGATTTCAACATCGACATCCATCTCGGCGCGGGCGCCTATATCTGCGGCGAAGAGTCTGCACTGATCGAATCGCTGGAAGGCAAGCGCGGTGTGCCGCGCAACCGACCGCCCTTCCCGGTCACGCACGGCTACCTGCAGCAGCCGACCGCGGTGGATAACGTCGAGACCTTCTGCCAGGCAGCGCTGGCTTTGCACATGGGGGCAGACAAATACCGCACCATCGGCACCGAGAGATCCAGCGGCAGCAAGCTCATCTCTGTCTCCGGCGACTGCGCCTATCCCGGCATCTACGAATATCCCTTCGGCGTCCCGATACGCGAGATCCTGCAAGACTGCGGCGCGGTGAACACGCGCGCGGTGCAGGTCAGCGGGCCTTCCGGCGTATGCGTGCCGGAAAGCGAATTCGGCCGCAAGCTGGGTTTCGAGGATCTGCCCACCGCAGGCGCGTTCATGGTGTTCGACGACAGCCGCGACCTGTTCGAGGTGGCGCGCAATTTCGTCCACTTCTTCGCCCACGAGAGCTGCGGTTTCTGCACCCCCTGCCGCGTTGGCACCTCGATGCTCAAGCAGACCATGGACAAGATCGCCGACGGGCACGGCACACAATACGACCTGAACGAGATCGAGAATCTGGACCGCGTATTACAGACCAGCTCCCATTGCGGTCTGGGGCGCACCGCCTGCAACCCGGTGCTGCACACGCTCAAACACTTCCGCCCCGCCTACGAGAACAAGCTCAAATCGCTGATGTTCTCGCCCGCCTTCGACCTCGACGGCTCACTGGCGCGTGCGCGGCAGATGACCGGACGCGACGATGCGGGTGCGCACCTGAAGGAGGATGTATGAGCCCGAAAGTAGTAGCCGTCATTCCCGCGCACGCGGGAATCCAGATGATTGAAGAAAGCCCGCACAGCGGGACAACCTCACTGTTTCATCCGCGTTGCGGAGTTTTGCTCTTGCTGGATTCCCGCCTGGTGGAACTACTAGCCATTCGACTAAGCTGGCAAACAACGCCAGCAAAGTCGCTGGTTATGCGCGGGAATGACGAAAGATGAGTGATACTTTTCAACTGGATGGCGCTGCCGTTCCTTTCGAACCGGGCCAGACCGTGATGCAGGCCGCGCTGGCCGCCGGGCATTACATCCCGCACCTGTGCTACCACCCCGAATTCAAGCCGCACGGCAGCTGCAAGCTGTGCACGGTCAAGGTCAACGGACGCACCACGGCATCCTGCACCATGCCTGCCGAAGCCAACCTCAATGTCGAAAGCAATATCGAGGAACTGAACGCACTGCGCCGCACGCTGGTGCAGATGCTGTTCGCCGAAGGCAACCATTTCTGCCCCTCATGCGAAAAGAGCGGCAACTGCATGTTGCAGGCGCTGGGCTACGACCTCGAAGTGCACGCCACCGGCTTCCGCCATCTCTATCCGGATCGCCCGCTGGATGCCTCGCATCCCGATGTGCTGCTCGACTTCAACCGCTGCATCCTGTGCGAACTGTGCGTGCGCGCCTCGTCGGAGGTGGACGGCAAGAATGTGTTCGCCCTGTCCGGGCGCGGCATCACCAAGCACCTCATCGTCAACGCCGAATCAGGCAAGCTCTCCGACACCGACTTCGCGCTGTACGACAAGGCCATGCAGGTCTGCCCGGTGGGCGTGATCCTGCCCAAGCGCGTCGGCTTCAGCCAGCCCATCGGCGAGCGCCGCTACGACAAGCGCCCGATCAGTGCACAGGCGCTGGACGATGCGCCGCGCCAGGTCGATACCAGCGGGAATTGCGAAGCTTGTGAGGATCCAACATGAGCAAGAAACTGCGCGTCGCCACCACCTCGCTGGCCGGCTGCTTCGGCTGCCACATGTCGTTCCTCGATATCGACGAGCGGTTATTGACGCTGTTGGACCTGGTCGAGTTCGACCGTTCGCCCATCAACGACATCAAGCATTGCGGCCCCTGTGACATCGGCATCATCGAGGGCGGCGTCTGCAATGCGGAGAACGTGCATGTGCTGCGCGAGTTCCGCAGCCACTGCAAGATACTCATCGCCATCGGCGCCTGCGCCATCAACGGCGGCCTGCCTGCGCAGCGCAACCATCTCGATCTCGGCAGTTGCCTCACCGAGGTGTATCTGACCGAACCGGGTCTGGAACACGGCCACATCCCCAACGACCCCGAACTGCCGCTGCCGCTGGACAAGGTGCACCCGCTGCACGAGGTGGTGAAAATCGATTACTTCATCCCCGGCTGCCCGCCCTCCGGCGACGCCATCTGGAAATTCCTCACCGACCTCATCGCGGGCAAAACGCCCGAGCTGGGACATGGGTTGATCAAATATGACTGACACTTTAGAAACCGCCGCCCATCCCGAGAACCTGCGCCGCGTCGCCATCGACCCGGTGTCGCGCGTCGAGGGTCACGGCAAGGTGACATTGCTGCTGGACGAGAACGACCGCGTGCATCAGGTGCGGCTGCACATCGTCGAATTCCGCGGCTTCGAGAAATTCATCCAGGGCCGCCCTTACTGGGAAGCGCCGGTGATGGTGCAGCGACTGTGCGGCATCTGCCCGGTGAGCCACCATCTGGCGGCAAGCAAGGCGATGGACATGATCGTCGGCGCGACGCTCACGCCGACCGCAGAGAAGGTGCGCCGCCTCATGCACTACGGCCAGATACTGCAATCGCATGCGCTGCATTTCTTCCATCTGTGTTCGCCCGACCTGCTGTTCGGTTTCGATTCCGATGTGGCGAAACGCAACATCGTCGGCATCGTCGCCGCCTATCCCGACATCGCCAAACAGGGCGTGCTGCTGCGCAAGTTCGGCCAGGAAGTGATTCGCATCACGGCGGGCAAACGCGTGCACGGCACCGGTTCCATCCCCGGCGGCGTGAACAAGAACGTGAGCCTCGAAGAGCGCGACTACCTGCTCAAGGACATCGAACAGATCGTGACCTGGAGCCGGGAGTCGGTCGGCATCGCACGCAAACTGTTCGAGCAGAACCTCGACCTGTACAACAACTTCGGCCGCTTCAAGGCCCACACGCTCAACATCGTGCGCGCCGACGGCGCGATGGACCTGTACCACGGCGGCCTGCGCGCGCGCGACATGGACGGCAAGACATTGTTCGACCATTACGACTACAGCCATTACTGGGATGTGATCTTCGAAGACGTGAAACCCTGGTCGTACATGAAGTTCCCCTTCCTGCGCAGTCTCGGCACCGAGAACGGCTGGTATCGCGTAGGGCCGCTGAGCCGCGTCACGCAGTGCGACTTCATCCCCACTCCGCTGGCCGAAGCCGAACGAAAAGCCTTCATGGCATTCGACGGCGGCAAAGCGGCAGGCGCGACACTGGGCTTCCACTGGGCACGCATGATCGAGATGCTGCATGCCGCCGAGCAGATCCGCGAACTGTTGCTCGATCCGGACTTGCAAGGCAACGATCTGGTCAGCAAAGGCGTGCGGCAGGAACGTGGCGTCGGCGTCATCGAAGCGCCGCGCGGCACGCTCATCCACCATTACAAAGTGGATGAGAACGACCAGATCGTGCGCTGCAACCTCATCGTCTCCACCACCCACAACAATCAGGCGATGAACGAAGCCATCCGCCAGGTGGCACGGCAATTCATCGACGGCAAGAAACTCACCGAAGGTTTGCTCAACCACATCGAAGTCGCCATCCGCGCCTTCGACCCCTGCCTGTCCTGTGCCACGCACGCACTGGGCAAGATGCCGCTGGAAGTGGAATTGCTGGATGCGGAAGGTGGGCGGGTGGATATGCTGACGCGGTCGTCGGATGGGACGTTTGCCTGTCAGTCCGATCATGCTTGAGAGTTGGTCATGGCCTGTGATCTCTACCCCCATCCCAACCTTCCCCCTGCAAGGGGGAAGGTTGGGATGGGGGTAGAAACTTCAATGCTTAGACGCACCAATTCCGTTACAACCACAAGAGCCAGATCGCTACGAAGCGGCATGACCGATGCCGAACGCTTGCTATGGCAAGCATTGCGGTACAAGCAACTTGCTGGTCACCGCTTCCGACGCCAATTCCCCATTGGAAGATTTATTGCCGATTTTGTATGCGTCGAACAAAAACTCGTGATTGAACTTGATGGCGGACAACATCAGGATCAAGTTGCGTATGATGAACAGAGAACCTTCTTCTTACGGCAAAATGGCTGGCGGGTTCTGCGATTCTGGAACAACGATGTGATTGGCAATCTCGATGGAGTGCTATCGACAATTGCAGAACAATTAGAGAGTCTACCCCCACCCTAACCCTGATAGAACTACTAGCCATTCGACTAAGCTGGCAAACAACGCCAGCCAAGTCGCTGGTTATCCCCCTGCAAGGGGGAGGGAACTTGGCTCCTTCCCCTTGCAGGGGGAAGGTTGGGATGGGGGTGAAAAACGTCAGGTCCCTACAAATCGAAATCATCACAACATTACCAATGACCATCCCCCTCCTAGTCATCGCCATCGGCAACGAATCACGTGGTGATGATGCTTTGGCCCCTTTGCTGGCGCGCCAGCTTCAATCAGAAATAGTCGGCAACCAGATCGAATTCATCGAAGACTTCCAGCTCCAGGTCGAGCATGTCACCGATCTGGTCGGGCGCACTGCCGTGCTGTTCGTCGATGCGGACATATCCTGCGCTCCGCCATTCCATTTCTCCGGCATCGCTGCGGCGCAGGACAACAGCTACACCAGCCATGCCATGACGCCGTTCGCACTACTGCACACCTTCAAGCAAGTGTACGGGACGGATGCGCCACCCTGCTTTCTGCTGCGCATTCGCGGTTACGGTTTCGAATTGGGCGAGGATCTGAGCACCGAGGCATCTGCCAATCTGGAACAGGCATTGTCGAAAGCTCGCGCTTGGCTGGCTGACATTCCGTCCATGCAGTAGTAAGCTCCAAGAACAACCGGAGCTTTCCCGATTTCTGTTTAGCGCACATGGGCGGATGATGATGTACAGTGTATCCAGGGCGAACAGCCGCAATTACCCGGAACTTTGGGGTCCAATATGAAGAATTCGTCGACGTTTTTGAATACCCCGGCAAAAGTGGTATTCGCAGTTGGCCTGATCATATTGGTGAGCGAATCTCTGATCATGTTGATGATCGGAATCGTCCCTGCCTCAATCCTGCAAGATAGCGAATGGCAGTTCATTGACCCTATCCTGCTTACCGCGATTGTCTCTCCGATACTCTACTTCCTTATCTACCGGCCGTTGAACCGGCAGGCTTTGTTCGAGCAGCAACTCGAAGAACTGCGGCGTTTCCAGAAGGTGGTGATCGGGCGAGAATTGCGCATGAAAGAGCTGAAAGAAGAAAACTCCATGCTGCGCATGATGGAAGCAACAGGAAAAGCCAGCGAAACCTCTGGTTCATCCTTGGCAAGTCAATCGGGAAGCGATGCGGCAGAACAAACCGAAAGAACCGGAGAGACCGAGCAGCGCAACGCGCTGCTGTTCATGCTCGAAGATCTGGAAAAGACTCGCGACAAGATCGAACAGGCGCATCAGCAGTGGATGGTTGCGCTGGACGTGGTGTCCGATCCGATCTTTCTGCATGACAAGGAATTCCGCATCTTGCGCGCCAACCGTGCGTACGCCGCACGAGTCGGCATGCCATTCAGTGAATTCATCGGCAAGCCTTACTACGAGATATTCCCCAAACTTGCGGGGCCGCTGTCCACCTGCCGGCTTGCACTGAATACGGGGCGGGAAGAGACTGAGGAGTTGACGCTGGAGAGCGGCGCAATCATTCGCTCTCGCGCCGCTCCCGTGTATGACACACAGAACAAATATCTCCATTCGATCCATATCCTCGAAGACATCACCGAACGCAAGGCTAACGAAGCAAAAATCCGGCGGCTGACACAGTTCTATGCCGCACTGAGCCAGTGCAACGAGGCCATCGTGCATTGCACCGGCGAGGACGAATTGTTCCCGCAAATCTGCCGCGACTCGGTACAGTTCGGCGGCATGAAGATGGCCTGGATTGGTTTGCTGGACAAGACGACCAGCATGGTCAACCCGGCTGCCAGCAGTGGCGAGGGCGTTGAATACCTGGAAGGTATCCGGATCTCGGTGGACGCCGATGATCCCGCCGGGCGCGGTCCGATCGGCACCGCCATCCGCGCCAACCGCCCGCAATGGTGCCAGGATTTCCAGAACGATCCGCTCACTGCACCGTGGCATGAACGCGGCGCGGGCTTCGGCTGGGGTTCATTGGCTGCGCTGCCATTGCTGCGCAACGGTACCGTTATCGGCATCTTTGCGCTGTATTCCGGCGCCACCGACGCGTTCGACGAAGCCGCACAAAAGCTGCTGTCCGAAATGGTGGCGGATATCAATTTCGCGCTGGACAATTTTTCCCACGAGGCCGAGCGCAAGCGCTCGGTGCAGGAACTCACCGAATCGGAGCAACGCTTCCGCAGCGTGGTCGAGCAGTCGCTTGCCGGCATCTATATCATCCAGGACGGATACCTCGTCTATGTGAATCCGCGTTTCGCGGAAATGTTCGGTTACGATTCACCCAACGAACTGATCGGGGTCGAGCCGACATCGCTGGTGTCCGAGCAGGATCGCGGCATCGTCGCGGAGAACATCCGCAGCCGCCTGGAGGAAGAAGCTCAGAGCTTCAGCCACGGCTTTATCACCGCCGTGCGCAAGGATGGCAGCCTGTTTGACGTCGGCGTGCATGGCGCACGGGCGACACATGCCGGTCGTCCCGCGATCATCGGCATGATGCAGGACGTGTCGGAGAAGAAACGTGCCGAAGAGCAAATCCAACGCTATGTCACGCAACTTGAAAATTCGTTCATGCACACCATCGAGGTGGCGACCACCCTGGTCGAGATGCGCGACCCCTACACCGCCGGGCATGAGAAACGGGTGGCGCTGATCGCCGTCGCCATCGGCACCGAACTGGGGTTGGAAGCTCAACGCATCGAGGGGCTGCGGATCGGCGGCTACATACACGACATCGGCAAGATCATTATTCCGGCGGAAATACTCTCCAAGCCCGGCAGACTTTCCGTGGCCGAATACGATCTGATCAAGGGACATCCCCAGGCAGGTTACGACATCCTGAAGAACGTGGATTTTCCCTGGCCGGTGGCGGACATCGCGCATCAGCACCATGAGCGCATGGATGGCAGCGGCTACCCGCGCGGGCTAAAAGGCGATGAGATACTGCTTGAGGCGCGCATCACCGCCGTGGCGGATGTGGTCGAGGCAATGTCCTCGCATCGCCCTTATCGTCCGGGCATCGGCCTTGATCAGGCGCTCGCGGAAATCGAGCTCGGCAGCGGCACTCATTATGACCCGGTGGTGGCAGCTGCCTGTCTGCGGCTATTCCGCGAGAAGGCTTACAAGCTGCCAGTTTAATCGTCATTCCGGCACAGGCCGGAATCCAGCCAAACAACACAACCGCATAGCGACAAAACCTGCTGTTCCGCTTCGCGAGAATTATTTTATCGACTGGATTCCGGCCTGCGCCGGAATGACGGCCCAATGAATTTCTTGCTTAAACCGAACTGACTTCCTCTTCCGGGAAAGGCCACACCGGCTCGGGTGGAGCCATTGCGGCTTTGCGGGCGGCGGCTTCTGCTTTCTTTAGTGCTGATGCAGCCTTGCGTGCCGCCGCTTCTTCCTGTGCGATCTGTTTCGCCTGAGCCGCAGCGGCTTTGCGCGCCTCGGCCTCGGCCTTCCTCGCAGCAGCCAATTCCTGCGCAGCCAGTTTGGCCTGCTCTGCGGCCAGCTTTCTTGCAGCGGCGGCTTCATGCGCGGCGATCCTGGTGGCTTCGGCTTCCGCCTTCTTGATCGCAGCGGCTTCCAGTGCGGCCTGCTTGCGGGCTTCTGCTTCGGCTTTCATTTCGGCAGCAAGTTGTTGCGCGGCGAGCTTGTGCGCTTTCTTCAGCGCGGCAGCTTCTGCTGCGGCCTGTTTCTTTGCTTCCGCCTCGGCTTTCTTGGCAGCGGCAGCTTGTTGTGTGGCCAACTTCTTCGCTTCGGCTTCTGCTTTCTTCTGAGCGGCGGCTTCTGCTGCTGCTCGCTTCTTGGCTTCCGCCTCGGCCTTCTTCGCGGCGGCAGCCTGCTGTGCGGCGAGCTTCTTCGCCTCGGCTTCGGCTTTCTTCAGGGCAGCGGCCTCCTCGGCAGCTTTCTTCCTGGCTTCAGCTTCGGCCTTCTTCGCTGCTGCTGCTTGTTCGGCGGCCAGTTTGCGTGCTTCGGCTTCCGCCTTCTTCAACGCGGCGGCTTCGGCAGCGGCCTGTTTCTTCGCTTCCGCTGCGGCTCGCTTGGCCTCGGCGGCTTGTTGCGCGGCCAGCTTCTTCGCCTCGGCTTCGGCTTTCTTCAAGGCAGCGGCCTCTTCGGCTGCTTTCTTCTTGGCATCGGCCAGGGCCTTCTTGTACGCAGCCGCTTCTTCTGCCGCTTTCTTCTTCGCCTCGGCTTGAGCCAGCTTCAAAGCCGCGGCTTCCTCTGCGGCGCGTTTCTTCGCTTCAGCTGCGGCCTGTTTGGCTGCGGCTGCTTCCAGTGCGCGCTGCCTGGCCTGCTCCTGCGCTAATGCCTTGGCGGCTGCGGTTTCCTGCGCTGCCTGAATCTTTGCGATGCGAGCCGCTTCGACATCCGCACGCATCTGCTCGCCTGCTTCCATCGCGGCGCGCATCTCCTGCTCGGTTTGTGTCTTGCTGGCGACCGCCGCCTCGTAAGCCGCACGCGCCTGATTCGCAGCGGCTTCTTTTTGATCGGCGATGATCTGTTTGGCTTCCAGTATCTGTCTGGCTTCTGCCGCCGCCTCATTGGCAGCGAACATCATCTTGTTGGCGAGTGTCAGAGTCTTGTCTGCTGCCGCTGCGTTTTTGGCTGTGCGAACCTCATCGGGAGTCAATTTCACCTTCTTCACCTCTGACATCAAAATCTCCTTAATTGAATTGCTAAACAGGTTGAATATGCCGCGCGAAAGATACAGAACGAACGTTCTGGTGTCAATTAGGGCGATGCAAACAGGCGTGGTATGAGCCGATAGGACAGACAAGTCCAGGGCGAAAGAAATATATCGGCCGCTTTAGTTAGATGAACCTATTTTTTCCATTCAACTCCTGCCTTGTAGATGAATAACATATTTGTTACTATCAACACATGGCCTACACCATCATCTATTACAGCGCAGCGCTGCAATCAGAGATCATGTCTTTGCCAGACACGCTGCTGGCTCGATATATCGGGCTGACCGCCAGGATGATAGAGCATGGTGCGAATCTCGGAGAGCCGCATACCAAAGCCTTTGGTGATGGATTGTTCGAACTGAGACTCAAGGGAGCAGAAGGCATCGCCCGCGTGTTTTATTGCACACTGGTTGGCCGCCAGATCGTCATGCTGCATTGCTTCATCAAGAAGACGCCGAAGACACCGCTCAAAGAACGCTGGATTGCCAAAAAACGAATGATGGAGGTAAAGCAATGAAAACCAAAACCATGACCCACGAACAAATGGTCGCCAAGATGCTGAAGAAACCCGCCGTGCGCGCAGAGCACGAACGGCTGAACCGCGAGGAATTCGCCATTCTGGACGAAATACTCGCCGCCCGCCGCGAAGCCGGATTAACGCAAGCGCAGATAGCCGAACTGATGGGAACCAAAGCCCCCGCCATCGCCCGCCTGGAAAGCGCACTGGCCACCGGCAAACACTCGCCCAGCCTGAACACCTTGCGCAAATATGCCGCCGCATTGGGCAAGCGCGTGGAAGTACACTTGGTTTAATGCCGCATTACCACGGTGATCTTTGGTGCGAATTTATTCCGAACCTGAGACTTATGGCCTCTTGCAGAACATTGAACGGCATCTTCAAGCAAGCTGGATTAAAGGAGTAAAGACATGCGCTACGCCATCGTCGTCGAAAAAGCCGGTAACAACTTTTCCGCCTATGCGCCGGATTTGCCCGGCTGCATCGCTACGGGAAGTACCGTAAAAGAAGCCGAGAAAGAAATCCAGGCGGCGATCCAATTTCATATCGATGGCCTGCGCGAGGATGGTTTGCTGATCCCCGCGCCTTCAAGCGTGGTTGAGTATTTGGATATTGCTGCGTGATTGGTCAGAAACAAATCCGACGCTGACCATTTAATTCAGCATAACTCTAGCAACTCACCCAAACATGTCTCCACCAGCCATTCCTTTCCCTGATGCCCCAGTAAGTGAGTGGGTTGGCATTCGTACAGATTCAGCATCTGGACTATTCGCATACCGGCACCTGCAGGCGATTGGCTTGCTTGAGTTTCCAGATTTTGGGGGCGGAGATATGACTAGTGAGCAAAGACGAGATGCCCTTTGCGACGCAATCAATTTTCAGAAGCCCTTGGCGGCTCTAGCAATCTTTCTTGGCGTAGTAGCACTCGAAGATTTCGTTCGCGACTTCGGCGCACGTATGGCAGACAACACTGACATCTGCAACTTCTTCCCTGCTTTGGTTGAGCTTCGAGCGCAGCCAATACAGCGCTCCGCAGACCAAGCCTTCAAACGCCTCGACACTGACCCAACTGGTTGCATTGACCCAAAATTGATAAATGATATCTTCCGGAAGTCTCTCAATGTCGAACCAATCTCAACCATCGAATATCCTCGGCTTCGTGACCTAGCCCTTATACGGCACACCGTCGCACATCACGCAGCGATAATTCGCCCGGTAGACGTACAACGCTTTCAGTACTACATCCTTAGGCCACAGCAAGCCATAAATCCACCAGCCAAATTTGTTCGCGAGACGCTCGCATATTTGTACCAAACCGGCAGAGTGATTGAAGACACAATTAGAAACCGCGTGTTCTCGGTTGTCCTACCATCGCTAGAACCCGAGTGGTGGAACACTCGTCCTACAAAGCTCATTCAACTCATTGAATTTTTCGATTTCTTTGGATTTATAGAGACAGCAGTTGGCCCGGTTGGATACGTCGAGCCAGGCACACCGCAATACGAACGTATGAAGGCAGATGCGGCACACATCAAAGAGAAACTCTTAGCTCGCTGTATACAGGAATTACGGAATAAATTTACTGCTTAGTGCGCTGCCCTTACCATTGCCTACGCAAGCGCAAAGACATCGATCACACCACCTTCACCCGCACCAACTCCTCCCCATTCGGATCCGTCACATGCACCGCGCAAGCGATACACGGATCGAAGCTGTGGATGGTGCGCAGCACTTCGATAGGCTGTTTGGCATCGTGTAGCTGGTGGCCTTTCAGCGCTGCCTCATACGGCCCCTGGTTGCCCTGTGCATCGCGCGGACCGGCGTTCCAGGTGCTTGGCACGATGGCCTGGTAGTTGTCGACCTTTCGATCCTTGATGACGATCCAGTGCGAAAGCGCGCCGCGCGGGGCTTCCATCACGCCGACACCTTGCGCGTGGCTGGGCCACGTTGATGGTTCCCACTTCGTTTCGTTGAAGGTCTTCACGTCGCCCGCCTTGATGTTGGCGATGAGCTGGTCGTACCAGCCTTGCATCGCGTCGGCGACGATCTTGGTCTCCAGCGTGCGCGCGGCGGTGCGGCCCAGTGTGGAATACAGCGCCTGCACCGGCAGGTCGAGTTTCTTCAGGGTCATGCCGACCAGCTCCTTGGTCTGCTCGTGGCCGGAGGCATACAGCATCAGCACGCGCGCCAGCGGGCCGACTTCGACGGCCTGGCCTTTCCAGCGCGGCGATTTGAGCCAGGAGTATTCCTTGTCCACATCGAGATAGTCGTAGGGAGGTTTGGGGCCGGTGTAATCGAGCTTGGTCTCGCCCTTGTACGGGTGCAGGCCATGCTCCTTGCCCACCGAGTAGTCGTACCATGCGTGGCTGACGAATTCCTGAATCTCGCCTTCGGCGTTCATGTCGATGGGATGTATCTTGCTCAGGTCGCGATTCAAAATCACGCCGGAGGGGATCATGTACGAGGACGGATCGGACATGCCTTTGGCCGGGAAGTCGCCGAAGGTGAGGAAGTTGCCCACGCCCTCGCCCTGCTTCGTCCAGTCCTTGTAGAAGCCCGCGATGGCGAGCGTGTCCGGCACATACACCTGATCGACGAAGCTGCGCATCTGGTTGATGGCGTTCTGCACGGTTTGCAGGCCGACTACGTTGACCGCCGTGCCGGAATTGCCGCCGTGGAAATGCGGGCCCTTGCCGCGTCCCGGATGATTCGGGTCGATGCTGATCGCGCACGGCACGCCGCCGACCACAAAGTTGGGGTGCGGGTTCTTGCCGCCGAATACGGCATGAAGTTTCACCACGTCGCGCTGCCATTCCAATGCATCGAGATAATGCGCCACCGCCATCAGGTTGGCTTCGGGCGGCAGCTTGTAGGCCGGGTGTCCCCAGTAGCCGTTGGCGAAGATGCCCAGTTGCCCTGCTTCGACGAAACCTTTGAGCTTGCGCTGCACGTCGCTGAAATAACCGGGCGAGGACTTGGCGTAACCGGACAGACTCTGCGCCAACGCGGATGTCGCCTTCGGGTCAGCCTTCAACGCCGACACCACATCCACCCAGTCCAGTGCATGCAGGTGGTAGAAGTGCATCACATGATCGTGAATGTATTGCGCGCCTATCATCAGGTTGCGGATGAGTTCGGCGTTGTGCGGGATGTCGATCTTCAGCGCGTTCTCGACCGAACGCACCGAGGCGATGCCGTGCACCAGCGTGCACACGCCGCAGATGCGCTGCGCCAGCGCCCAGGCCTCGCGCGGATCGCGTCCGCGCATGATGATCTCGATGCCGCGCACCATGGTGCCGGCAGACGAGGCGCGGGTGATGCGGCCGGAGGCATCGGTCTCGGCCTCGATGCGCAGGTGGCCTTCGATGCGGGTGACGGGATCGACGACGACTCGGTTCGGGATGGGTTGGTTCATGCTCATGACCTCATGTTATTTGTTTCTTCACTCCCTCCCCCTTGCAGGGGGAGGGCTGGGGTGGGGGTAGAAGCGGCAGTGTCCCTCGACTCTACCCCCATCCTGACCTTCCCCCTGCAAGGGGGAAGGAACGGGTTTGCTCTCAATCTTTCATGAATTCAGCCAATATCCGGTATTGCACCGCCGCTTCGGCATTCTCGGTGCCCTGCCCGGTGGCGATGCTCTCGCTGGTGCGCGCCATGCGCGCATGCATGGCCGCTTCCCACGCCGGACTGGCACTGGGTTTGAGGCAGGCCAATGCGGCTTCGGCGACAAAATGCCCGGCTTGGCTATGCCAGTCGCATTCCTTGCCACACTGAGTGAAGCTGTCCACGCTGGCTTTTTTGGCCGAATCGAGCGCGGCGGCGAGTTCGTCTTCGGTGATGTCGGCACGCATGGCGGTGGCGATGGCGTGTTTCACTCTGCTGTCCTTGCACAGTGCCAATACGCTCTCCGCGAAACGCGCACCGACCTGACGCTGTCCGGCCTTGGGCAGTTTGGCGATGGCTGTCTTGAATTCGCTGTCGTTGGTGATCGTCATGGCGTCATTCTCCTTCGACCAGATATTCGGCGAGCAACTCGGTCAGGCCCAGCACTTCGACCTTCATGTGGTAATGCTCCATGCCCTCTTCCATCACGATGCGGCAGTTGGCGCAGGCGGTGATCAGCGTGTGGGCGCCGGTGGTTTCGATCTGCCGCTTCTTGACCTTGAACGCTTCAAGCCGCAATGGTTCTGCGCGCGAGTTGGCCGAGACGCCGCCTCCGCCGCCGCAACACCAGTTCATCACGCCCGCATCGGGCATCTCGCGAAAATCTTCTGCGACCTCGCCGAGCAGACGGCGCGGTTGCTCCACCACGCCGCCGCGACGCGCGATCTGGCAGGGGTCGTGATAGGTCAACGGGCGTTTGTCCTTGCCCTTGGTCTTGAGCTTGCCCGCCGCGTGCAGCTCGTCCAGCACTTCGAGGATGTGCTTCACCTCGAAGCAGAACGGCTTGCCCATCAGGTTGGGGCCTTCCCAGCGGATGGCGGTGAAGGCGTGGCCGCATTCCGGGCTGATCACGCATTTCACCTTCAGGCGCTCGGCGGCTACCACGATGCGGCTGACGATCTCGCGCGCCAGGTCGGAGGAACCGATCTGGATGCCGCTGTTGGTCGCCTCGAACGCATCCGGTGCCAGCGTCCAGCTCACCCCGGCCTGTTTGAAGATGCGGCTGATCGCGGAAAGATATTCGGGGAAGTTGATGATCTCCATCGAGGACATCAGCACCAGATAATCTGCCCCCATCTTGTCGACCGGCACTTCGATGTTGGTCTCGGCCTGCACGTGCTTGATCTGCGCCTGCACCGCCGGCCACTTGATGCCCATCGGGCTGCCGATGTTGATCGCGCGCGTCGTCGCGCTTTTCATGTCTTCCGGCGCATGACCGGAAGCGGACATGCCTTCGCGCATTTTGCGGATCATGTAGGTGATGTCGTTGCCGACCGGGCAGACCATGGAACAGCGGCCGCACATGGTGCAACTGTCGTACACCAGCGGCTCCCACTCGGTCAGTTCTTCATCGGTCACCGGCCTGGACAGGCCGAGCATCTTGCCCAATTTGCCCAGCAGCGTGTATTCCTGTTTCCACACGCGGCGCAGCGGTTCCAGTTTGTGGATCGGCGTGTATTTCTCTTCGCCAGTCTCGTTGTAGAACAAGCAGGCTTCGGCACAGAGTCCGCAATGCACGCAGCTGGAGAAGTAGCTGGCGATGGGGGTGTCGATCACCTCTTTGAAAGCATTAATGCCTTTGGCTAAGGTTGCACTCATGATGCGACACCTTTTCTTCCGAAAAAGTCGCCGTTGTACCAGCGCGACACGAACACCGAGAAGGTGTGGAACAGTTTGGTGAACGGCAGCAGCACCAGCAGCAGCTCGACCGAGAAGATGTGCAGCGCCAGCATCAGCGTGTACTCGACGAACAGGTGGTGATAAGCCATGTAGCCGGTCAGCAACGGAAGGAAGGTCACCGTCCACGCCAGATAGTCGCCGAAGGTGGACAGCATGCGCTTCACCGGATTGTTGAGCCGGTGCGCGAGCAGTACGATCAATGACACGATCGCCGCCACCACCGAGGCATCGACCAGCGCCGAGGGCAAAGCTCGCCAGCTCAGACCGCTGATGCTGCGGAAAAACTCGATGTGCGGCGCGAAGAAGAAGATGGCAAGGAACAGGCCGAGGTGGAATGCATAGCCGCCGATGTAGGTCACCGGATCGCGTTTCAGCATGCCCTGCGGCGGGATGGAGCGCGTGAACATGGTGCGCCAGCCGCTGCCGGGAGAGTCGATACGCGGTCTGGCGAGATCGGGCTTGCGGCTGAGTCCGAAGATCTCGAAAAGACGCAGCACGGTGCCAGCGACGAAAATGATCAATGCCCAGTTGAGCGCGCTGCCGCGCGCGAAGGTGAGAAGGTCGAGATGGTTCATTTCTCCTCCCGCGTCAGTTCCTGCACTGTCACTTTGGCGTGCGTCGCTTTGGCCTGCGCCTTGGTCGAGCGGTTGTACCAGGTGACGGCCACACCCGCCGCTGCACCGGCTGCGGCCGCCGCACCCAGCATGGAACCTGTCGCCGACACCGGCATCGACAGCGCCTTGTAGAGCGGCCCGGCATCCCAGAAGTTGGGCTCGGAACAGCCGATGCAACCGTGGCCGGACTCGATGGGGAAGCTGGTGCCTTCGTTCCATTTCGTCGTGGCGCAGGCGTTGTAGGTCACCGGGCCCTTGCAGCCTAGCTTGAACAGGCACCAGCCCTTGCGTGCCGCTTCGTCGTCGAAGGTCTCGGCGAACTTGCCCTGGTCGTAGAACGGACGGCGATAGCAGCGGTCATGGATGGTCTCGCCGTAGAACGATTTGGGGCGGCCCAATGCATCGAGTTCGGGGATGTTGCCGAAGGTCAGGAAATGCGCGAGCACACCGGTCATCACCACCGGGATCGGCGGACAGCCGGGCACGTTGATGATGGGTTTGTCCTTGACGATGTCGCTCACCGAGACCGCACCGGTCGGATTGGGATCTGCCTTGGGGATGCCGCCGTAAGTGGCGCAGGTGCCAACCGCGACGATGGCGACTGCACCCTTGGCCGTCTCGACCAACATGTCGTAGTTGCTGATGCCGGCGATGCAGGAGTAACCGGCATTGCCCATCGGGATGGAACCGTCGACGATGAGCAGATATTTGCCGTCGTTATCCTTCATCGCCTGCTCACGCGCATGTTCTGCGGCTGCGCCGGAAGCGGCTTGCAGGGTGTGGTGGTAATCGAGGGAGATGAGATCGAAGATCAGTGTTTCGAGCGTCGGCGAATGCGAGCGTGTGATGGATTCTGTGCAGCCGGTGCATTCCTGGAACGAGAGCCAGATCACCGATTGTCGTCGTGCCTTGGCGATCGCCTCCGCCATCACGCCGGCCATCGAGGGCGGCAACGCCAGCATGGCGGTCATGGCAGTACAGAATTTGAGGAATTCGCGGCGGTCGACACCGCGCTGCGCCAGGCCTTCACCCACTGTGCCGGGCAAGGCATCCATCATCTGTTTTTGCTTCATGTTGACTCCCTGTTTTTGAAACAATGGAATGCTCGAACATTCTGCATGGCCGGTTTATCCCGGTCAATTTATTTCACGAAAACCCATGATGATGTCATCGGCTTTCGCACATACCTCGGGTAATGCTGCTGCAACTACAGGCGAAAGTTCTTCGCCCCAATCGATGACCGCGGGCTGTATGCCGATCAGCGCACGCCGCTGCGGCCAGCGTCCGCTCAGCATCGAGATGGACATCAGGTCGAGCAGCCCCACTTCGTGCACGCTGCTCTTGCGGCTGGCACCGAGGAAGCGGTCCATCTCGGCACCCTCGAAACTGCGCACCGTTCCGGGCGCCGCCTCCAGTTCTGCTGCATCGATGACCAGCAAGGCATCGCATTCGGCGATGGGTACTGCCAGGGTGAACGACAAGGTACCGCCGTCGAGAAATTCCATGTCATCACGCTGGCCGTAACGTGTTTCCAGTTCGCGCATGGCAAAGATGCCGACGCCTTCGTCGATCAGCAGAGTATTGCCGATGCCGAGGACGAGTATCTTCATGATCGTTGTACCGTGATGCCGGGAAAGTAGATGTCGAGATCAGTCTCGCCGCGCATCGCTGCGGATACGCCATCGAGCGCAAGATCGATCTCCGCGGCCTGTTGCGCGGTCAGTATCTCTCGCGCCTGGCCCAACTGGGCATACAGCCAGTCACCGGGAGCTACCTTGCCAACCAGCATGGTGTTGAGGCGCTCGCGTCGCCCTCTGCCTTCGCACCAGGCGAAGGCGCCGTCGATCTCAATCACTTGCATTGGAATGGCAAGACACATGGAATGCATCCTAGCAACAAAACATGATGGGGATATTACTCTTAACGGTGATATCAGCGGCGCTGGCGTACGGCCTCAAACAGGCATACCGCCGTCGCCGCTGCCGCGTTGAGCGACTCAACCTTGCCGGGCATGGGAATGAGGAAATGCTGCTGTGCTGCATCCAGCAAGGCGGCAGACAGTCCCGCCCCCTCATTGCCGATGGCAAAGGCGAGTTTGCCACGCAGGTTGCTGTCGTAAAGTGATTTATCGGCCTGCAGCGAAGCGGCCAGCACCTTGCCGGTGAACTCGGCGGCGACCTTGAGCAGGTCAGCAGATTCGCAGATGCTCAGGACGAAATGTCCACCCATGCCTGCACGCAGCACGCGCGGCGACCATGCATCGGCACAGCCCTGCGACAAAAACACCGCATCGCATCCTGCCGCTGCCGCCGAGCGCAAAATGGAACCGAGGTTGCCGGGGTCCTGGATATCTTCCAGCAGCAGCGCAAACTGCGCCTGTGCCGCTGCTACTGGTGCAGGCGGGATATCGACCAGCGCCAGCAGCCCGTTCGGCGTCTTGAGTTCGGTGAGCTGCGCGAACAGTGCGTCATCGAATTGCGTCTGCGGCACATCGGCGCAGGCATCAAACAAGGCAACGATCTCGGCATCCTGCGATGCCTGCTCGTTGATGATGAGGTGTTTCGGTTTACTGCCTGTATCAAGGAATGCACGCAGCAAATGTGCGCCGTCGAGCAGTGTCTGCCCTGCTTCGCGGCGCTCGCGTGCGGATGAGGATAACTTCAGCAGCGACTTGTAGAACGGATTGTCGCGCGAGGAGATGCGCTTGATGGTCATCAGGCGGGGTTGGCTTCCGGTTCGCTTCCTGCCGGAGAGGATTCGACAGCCTCTGCCTCGACCACACCTTCCGGTTTCGTAGGCTCTTCCACGATGCCCGCCTCCAGCAGGGTACCCATCTCTTCCAGTGCGGGCAGTTCCTGCAAGGAGCGCAGGTTGAGGTCATCCATGAATTGCGGCGTGGTGGCGTACAGCGCGGGTTTGCCCGGTGAGTCGCGCGTGCCGATGCTCTCGATCCAGCCGCGCGCTTCCAGTGTTTTCAGCACTTGCGACGAGACAGCCACACCGCGGATGTCTTCGATATCGCCGCGCGTCACCGGCTGGCGGTAGGCGATGATGGCCAGGGTCTCCAGCACGGCGCGCGAATAACGCGGCGGTTTCTGCGGATCAAGTCTGTCCAGATGTTGCTGCAACTCGGGGCGCGCGCGGAAACGCCAGCCGCTGGCGACACGGTTCAGTTCTATTCCGCTGTCGGCGTATTTGTCCGCCAGCTTCAGCAGCAGCTCTTCAACGAAGCGGGTCTCCAGGGGCACCTCGCTCAGACGCTTGAGCTCGGAGATGGACAAGGGTTCCTGCGTGGTCAGCAGCGCCGCTTCGAAGATACGCAACAGTTGCGCGCTATCCACCGCATGCTCGACCTCCGCGACTGCGGTGACCTGTTCACTCGGCAGTGAGTGCTCGACTGGTTCGGACATAGATGTTCCCCAGGGTTTCGGTTTGAGTGATCTCGACCATGCATTCTTTGGCGAGTTCGAGGATGGCGATGAAGGTGACGACCAGATGCGGCACGCCGTCGGTGAGGTCGAACAGTTCTTCGAACGGGACGAAGTCGGTGTCGCGCAGACGGCGCAGCACTTTGGTCATCTGCTCGCGCACCGACAGTTCCTCGCGACTTACTTTGTGGTGCGCATTGACTCTGGCGCGGGTGAGCAAGGCCAGCCAGGCATGGCGCAAGTCTTCCACGGTGACATGGGGCAGACGCTCGATGACCGTGCGCTCGATCAGCACCTGCACCAGCTCGAAATCACGGCCTGCCTGCGGCACCTGGTTGAGTTTCTGTGCCGCCATCTTCATCTGTTCGTATTCGAGCAGACGGCGCATCAGTTCGGCGCGCGGGTCTTCGGCGCTCTCATCCTCGCTCGCCTTCGGCGGACGCGGCAACAGCATGCGCGACTTGATCTCGATCAGCACCGCCGCCATCAGCAGGTATTCGGCAGCCAGCTCCAGGCGATGCTGCTGCATCGCCTCGATGTAGGTCATGTATTGCTTGGTGAGCGCCGCCATCGGGATGTCGAGCACATCGAGATTGTGCTTGCGGATGAGGTACAGCAGCAGATCGAGAGGCCCCTGGAACGATTCCAGTACGACCTCCAGCGCATCCGGCGGGATGTACAGGTCCAGCGGCATCTCCATCATCGGTTCGCCGTGGACATGTGCCACCGGACTTGCCGGTTGCGTCTGCTGGAGTTGTACTTCGGTCTCGTTCATGGTTTCAGTTGTAGCCCAGCCCCATCGCCTCGCGCACGTCGCGCATGGTCTCGGTGGCCAGCTTGCGCGCCTTCTCGCAACCGTCGGCGATGATGTTCTTCACCAGCGTCGGATCGTCGAGATACACCTGCGCGCGTTCGCGCATCGGCTTCTGTTCTTCCAGCACGGCACTGATCACCGGCTGTTTGCATTCGATGCAGCCGATGCCCGCACTGCGGCACCCCTGCTGCACCCACTCCTTCGTCGCATCGTTGGAATAGACCAGATGCAAAGCCCACACCGGGCACTTGTCGGGATCGCCCGCGTCAGTGCGACGGATACGCGCCGGGTCGGTCGGCATGGTCTTGATCTTCTTGCCCACCTCGGCCTCGTCTTCGCGCAGGCTGATGGTGTTGTTGTAGGACTTTGACATCTTCTGGCCATCCAGACCCGGCATACGCGAAGCCGCAGTCAGCATGGCTTGCGGCTCGGACAAGATCATCTTGCCGCCACCTTCGAGATAGCCGAACAGCCGCTCGCGGTCGCCCAACGAAAGGCTTTGCTGTTCGTCCAGCAGGGACTTGGCGGATTCCAGCGCTTCGCTGTCGCCCTGCTCCTGGAAACGCGTGCGCAACTCGGCGTACAGCTTGGCTTTCTTGCCGCCGAGTTTCTTGATCGCGGCTTCCGCCTTCTCTTCGAAGCCGACTTCTTTGCCGTAGATGTGATTGAAGCGGCGCGCGATCTCGCGCGTGAATTCGATGTGCGGCACCTGGTCTTCACCCACCGGCACCTGCGTGGCACGGTAGATGAGAATATCGGCGCTCTGCAGCAGCGGATAGCCGAGGAAGCCGTAGGTGGACAGGTCCTTGCCCGAAAGTTTCTCCTGCTGGTCCTTGTAGGTCGGCATGCGTTCCAGCCAGCCCAGCGGCGTGATCATGGACAGCAACAGATGCAATTCGGCATGTTCCGGCACGCGCGACTGGATGAACAGGGTGGCCTGCGACGGATCGACACCCGCGGCCAGCCAGTCGATGACCATGTCCCACACGTTCTGCTCGATGATCTGCGGCGTGTCGTAGTGCGTGGTCAGCGCGTGCCAGTCGGCCACGAAGAACAGGCACTCGTACTGGTGCTGCATCTCCACCCAGTTCTTCAATACACCGTGGTAATGCCCCAGGTGCAGATTGCCCGTGGGGCGCATTCCGGATAAGACTCGATCAGCGAACATATTCCAACTTCGTATTAAAAAATCGTTTCAATCATCCGAACCACCGCGCCGACCAGCGGCATCAGTATCCAGCTCAGGATCGGCCTGCCGCCGACCGGCACCACCGCCAGCAAGATCAGGATGACCATGCCGTAGGGCTCGATCCGGGACAGCTTGTATGCCTGCCGGTGCGGCAACAGGCTCACCGCGATGCGTCCGCCGTCCAGCGGCGGCAAGGGCAACAGGTTCAGCACCAGCAAAACGGCGTTGATTGTAACCCCGATATCCGCCATGCCGATGAGCGGCTCGGCAAAATAATTGCCGGGATTCATCAATGCCAGCTTCATCATCAAGGCCCAGAACAGCGCCATGGCCAGATTGGATGCGGGCCCGGCCAGCGCGACCCAGAACATGTCCTGCTTGGGACGGCGCAGCGCGGCGAAATTGACCGGCACGGGCTTGGCCCAGCCGAACAGGATGCCGCCGACGAACAGGGTCAGCAGCGGCAATAACACCGTCCCCAGCGGGTCGATATGCCGGAACGGGTTGAGCGAGATGCGTCCCTGTGAATACGCCGTCAGATCGCCGAAGTGCCGTGCCGCATATCCATGCGCCGCCTCGTGCAGGGTGATGGCGAACAGCACCGGGATGGCGGCAAGCGCGATGGTCAGTATCAATGCATCGATATTCATTATTCCTCGATCCCCAGATGGCTGATCTCGCCCTTGCCGCGCCGCACCAGTACAGGTGTCGCATCAGTCAGGTCGATCACCGTGGTCGACTCAATGCCCACCGCACCGCCCTCGATGACCAGATCGACCAGCCGCTCCAGACGTTCGCGTATCTCGTCCACATCGGTAAGAGGTTGATCCTCATCCGGCAGGATCAGCGTACTGCTCAACAAGGGCTCATTCAATTCTTCCAGCAGCGCCAGCGCCACGGGGTGATCCGGGATGCGCAAACCCACCGTGCTGCGCTTGGGATGCTGCAAACGGCGCGGCACTTCCCTGGTCGCTTCCAGGATGAAGGTGTAGCTGCCCGGCGTGTTGTTCTTCAGCAAGCGGAACTGCGCGTTGTCCACGCGCGCATATTTTGCCAGTTCGGACAGATCGCGGCACACCAGCGTCATCAGATGCTTGTCGTCCACACCGCGTATCTGGCGGATTCGCTGCACCGCATCCTTGTCGTCCAGATGGCAGCCGAGCGCGTAGCCGGAGTCGGTCGGATAGACGATCACCGCACCGTTGCGCAGCATCTCCGCCGCCTGCTTGATCAGGCGCGGTTGCGGGTTGTCGGGATGGATGGAGAAGAACTGGGACATGACTCAGGCTGTCGCCGTCTCCCATGATGTCCACACCGGACGGCATTCCAGCGGAAAATCCGGCAGGCGGCCGAGGTCGCGATAGCTCTCTTCCGGCCCGTGGAAATCCGAACCGCAGGAACACAACAAGTTGAACTCCTGGGCATAACGCGCGAACTCGGCGAACTGCGGCGGCGTGTGGCTGCCGCTCACCACCTCGATGCCCTTGCCGCCCAGTTCGACGAATTCCTGTAATAGCTCCAGCAATGTCGTGCGTCCCATGGGTTTGCGCCCGGCGGTGTAGCGGCCCGGATGCGCCAGCACGGCGACACCGCCCGCTGCGCGTATCCACGAGATGGCATCCGGCAGGCTGCCCCATTCGTGCGAGACATAGCCGGGCTTGCCCTTGACCAGATAACGAGTGAACACGCTGCGCACATCCTTGCAATGCCCGGCCTCGACCATGTAGCGCGCGAAATGGGTACGCCCGATCATCTCCGGATTGGAAGCGTAGCGTAGCGCGCCTTCCAGCACGCCGCCGATACCGCTACGCGCCAGCGATTCGGCCATCAGTTCGGCGCGTTGCATGCGGCCGCTGCGGATGCCACGCAGGCCTTCCACCAGCACCGGACAAGCCGGGTCGATATGCAGACCGACGATGTGCACGGTGTGCTTGCGCCAGGAGACGGATATCTCGACGCCGTTGATGAGTTCGATGCCGTGCTGCGCGGCAGCCTGCGCCGCCTCGGCCAGACCGGCCACGTCGTCATGATCGGTCAGTCCCAGTACCTTCACCCCGCGTTCGGCCGCACGTGCAACCAGTTCGGTCGGGGTCAGAGTTCCGTCGGATACACGGGAATGGCAATGCAGGTCGTAGTCCAGCATTTCTGATGCCCTAGTGAGCGTCACGAGCAAGCCGGAGCGCTGGGAGACGCGGAGCGAGCGACGAGATATACCGTGGTTGGTTGGCGAGGAGCGAGCGAGCACGCGACGACGCGATCCGGCTGCGCAGTAGCTCAATAGGCGTATCAGGCATCGCCGCCGCCCTTCTTCATGACCTTGCCCTCTTCGGCCCGCTTGCGGCGCACTTCTTTCGGGTCGGCGATCAGCGGGCGGTAGATCTCGATGCGGTCTTTCTCGCGCAGCACGGTATCCGGCTTGATGAGCTTGCCGAAGATGCCCAGCTTACTGGTCGCGATATCGATCTCGGGATATTTGTTGAGGATGCCGCTGGCCTGGATGGCATCCAGCACGGTCGTGCCGACCGCGACCTGCTGCCTGAGCAAAGTCTGCTTGTCGGGGAGTGCATAGACTACTTCGATGGCTATCATGTCGGTCATGGTTTTCGGTAGATCTTGTCCGCTTGGTGGATGAAAGCATCCACAAAAGTATTGGTGATATGGCTGAACACCGGCCCCACCAGCTTTTCCAGCAACTTGCTGGAAAACTCGTAATGCAGCCGGAATTCTATTTTACAGGCTTCGTCGCTCAAGGGGATGAATCGCCAATTGCCGTCCAGGTGCTTGAACGGGCCGTCTTTCAGGGTGATATCGATCTGGTGCGGCGGATTGCGCAGGTTCTCGGTGCTGAAATGCTGCTTGATATGGTGATAATCGATATGCACCGTGGCATGCATGGTCATCCCCTGCATGTCGTTGACCGTCGCCCCCCCGCACCAGGGCAGGAACTGCGGGTACTCCTCCACCCTGTCCACCAGGTTGAACATCTGCTCCGCCGTATGTGCAACCAACACTGTCTTCTCTACCAAAGCCATCGCAATCCCAAGCCCGCCATCAAAGGCTGGTAGAATATCGCAACCAACCGCAAAACTCACCTTTTCCCTGAGCATCCATGAGCATCATCCAGAATAAAAAGGCCTTTCACGAGTACTTCATCGAGGAAAAACATGAAGCCGGCATCATGCTGGAAGGCTGGGAAGTCAAAGCCATCCGCGCCGGACGCGCACAGCTCAAGGAAGCCTACGTCACCATCAAGGACGGCGCGCTATATCTGTTCGGCTCGCACATCAGCCCGCTATTGAACGCCTCCACCCACATCCACCCCGACCCCGTCCGCACCCGCAAACTGCTGCTGCACAAGCACGAGATCGACAAGCTCATCGGCAAAGTGCAACGCGCGGGTTACACCATCATGCCGCTCGACATGCATTACAAGGGCGGGCGGGTGAAGCTGGAGATCGGGCTGGCAAAGGGCAAGAAGGAACATGACAAACGCGCGACGGAACGTGAAAAGGACTCCAAACGTGAAGCCGCTGCCGCAATGAAGAAGGAGCGCCGCTAGGCAAATCCTGCGTGTTTGCGGTGGAGGCTAACATGAGCGAAGCGAACTATTCGTGATTTTGAGTTTATTTGGATAAATTGAAAACTAGAGCTGTATGCGATTGCTCCGCTTCCTCATCTTATTCGCACAATTTGCAGCTATCGCCCACGCCGAACCGAAAGGAGTCCCCATGCCCGATACCAACCAAACCGCATACCTCTCCGGCGGCTGTTTCTGGGGGATGGAAGAACTGGTGCGCAAGATTCCCGGCGTATTGGAAACCGAGGTCGGTTATACCGGCGGCAGCACGCCGAACGCGACCTACGAGATCGTGAAGACCGGCGGCAGCGGCCATGCCGAATCGCTGAAGATCGTGTTCGATCCCAAACGCCTCACCTACCGTCACCTGCTGTTCGAGTTCTTCCGCATGCACAACCCGACCACGCGCAATCAGCAGGGCAACGATGTCGGCACGCAGTACCGTTCGGCGGTCTTCTACCTGAACGATGATCAGAAACGCACGGCGGAGGAAGTCATCAAGACGGTGGATGCCTCAGGCGACTGGAAGGCGAAGGTGGTTACGGAGGTGGTGTCGTTCAAAGACTTCTGGCACGCCGAGGAGTACCACCAGAAATATCTGGTCAAGCATCCGCACGGTTATACCTGCCATTACGTGCGCAGGATGCAGTTGGGGGAGTGACGCTCCGTTCATCCCTTCGCACGGCACTGATGAAACTACTAGCCATTCGACTAAGCCCGCAAGCGGGCAAGTCGCTGGTTTTCAGGGCGAACGGGTTTGTTATTTCTTCAGTTTGAAAGTCAGCAGCACACCCACCACCGCGCCGATAGCGCCACAGATCAGTATGTTGTTGCGCATCTCTTCGATGCCGGAGATGGAACGGAAGGCGCTATGGATACGATTGCCACCGAACGATAACAGGGTCTTCAGACTGACATAATCCCCGCCCCATTTGCCGAAGTAGGCATAGCCGACGATCAGCCCCAATACGGTGAAGGCTGCGATGCTGAGAAGGTTCTTCCTGTTCATCCGGTGCTTCCTTTCGATTTTCCCGTTGCCCGATTTCTGCTCAAACCAGCGCGATCCCGATGACGGCGACGGCGACCGTGATCAGTCCCAGCATGAGGTTCAGACCGACCAGTTTGCGAATCTTGCCCAGTATCTCGCCCGCTTCTTTCCAGCGTTCTTTGTTTACATGCAAATTGAACGGCACGTAGCAGGCGAAGAACACATAACCGTAGATGCCCGCCATCACCAGCCCGAGCAGCAACATGACATGCACGAACTGCGGCACATGCGCCATGCCGCCGTACTGGTAGATCATGTAGAAACCGGTGGCGAGGATAAGGCCGACCGCCCCCCACACCCAGTTGAAGAATCGATGGAAGACGTTGTCCCACAGGCGCAGGCGTTCCGGCGGTTGCAGCACATCGACGGCGGCAGGTCGCAACACGATGTAGGCGAAGAACATGCCGCCTACCCAGATGAGCACGGATATCAGATGGATGAGTTTGAAGAGGGTCATGGTCGGGTCTCTCGGAGAATGTCGGCAAGGCAAGAGGATAACCGAAAACACTCGGGATTTAACATTCACGCCGTCAGGGTAAAAGTTCGCGTACCGGCCTGAAACTGCGTCTATGCACGTCGGAGACCCCATGCTCACGCAGCGCGGCGAGGTGCGCGGCAGTGGGATAACCCTTGTGTCCGTCGAAACCGTATTGCGGATATTGCCGGTGCAACTTCAGCATGAGTTCGTCGCGCGCGGTCTTGGCGAGGATGGACGCGGCGGAGATGGCGGCGACCTTGCTGTCGCCCCTGACGATGGCCTGGCTGGGGATGCCGGTCTGCGGGCAATACAGGCCGTCCACCAGCACCTGTTGCGGCTGCAGACTCAATCCTTCCACAGCGCGCTTCATCGCCAACAGGGTCGCTTGCAGGATATTGAGGCGGTCTATCTCTTCCACTTCGGCATAGGCTACGGCCCAGGCCAGCGCGCGTTCGCGGATGATGGGCGCAAGCAGATCGCGTTGCTTTTCGGAGAGTTTCTTGGAATCAGCCAGGCCTTCGATGGGATTGGCTGCATCGAGGATGACGGCTGCCGCGCTCACCGGACCGGCCAGCGGGCCGCGCCCTGCTTCATCGACGCCGCAGACGAGGATGATGCCGCTCATGCCAGATAAGGCAGGATGGCCGCAGCCGCTTTCTGCGCGGTGTCCTGGCGCAAGGTCTGGTGCATCTTGACGAAGGTCTCTTCCAGCGCCGCCACAGCATGCTTGTTATTGACCAGGTTGAGCAGCGCCTGGGACAGATTCTCGGGCGTGGCATCGTCCTGCAATATCTCCGGTACGACGAACTTGCCGGCGAGGATGTTGGGCAGGCCGACATAAGGCAGGTATTGTTTGCGCTTGGCGATCCAGTAGGTCAGCGGCGACAACTTGTAGGTGATGACCATGGGACGCTTGAGCAAAGCGGCTTCCAGCGTGGCGGTGCCGGAGGCGACCAGCACGCCATCGGCGGCGATCATGGCGTCGTGCGCATGGCCGAACAACAGGGTGATGGGCAGATGCTGCCCTTCCTGCCGCCATATCTCGTTCTCGAAGATGGTGCGCGTCTCGCGGCTGGCGAGCGGCACGAGGAACTGCGCGTCGGGCAGCTTCTGCAGGATGAGCTTGGCGGTCTCGACATAGGTCCTGGCGAGGCGGCGCACTTCTCCCTGGCGGCTGCCGGGCAGCAGCGCGAATATCTTGGCGTTACGCGGCAGGATGCGCATCTGCTCGCGCATCTCGTCGCGCTTGGGCAGCTCCGGCAACATGTCGGCGAGCGGATGCCCCACGTAGGTGACGGGCACGTCGGCCTGCTGGTATAGCGGCGCCTCGAACGGGAACAGCGCGAGGATGTGCGTGACTGCCTGCTTGATCTTGTGGATGCGCTCGCCGCGCCAGGCCCAGATGGACGGGCTGACGTAGTGCACGGCGGGGATGCCGTGTTGCTTGAGCGCCATCTCGAGGTCGAGGTTGAAATCGGGTGCGTCGATGCCGATGAACATGTCCGGCGGCTCGGCGATGAAACGGTTGCGCAGGCTGCGGCGGATGCCGACCAGTTCGCGGTAATGGCGCAGCACTTCGATGTAGCCGTTGACGGCCAGCTTCTCCATCGGGAACAGCACCTCCATGCCGATGGCCTGCATCTTGGGGCCGCCGATGCCGATGAAGCGCACATTCGGCACGACTTGTTTGATGGCGCCCATCAGCAGGCTGCCGAGCAGGTCGCCGGATGCTTCACCGGCGACGATGGCGATGGTCTTTGCGTTCTGGTTCATGGCTGGTTAACGCACGATGCCACGGGTGGCTTTGCTCAGAAAGGTCAGCATGTTGTCGACGTCTGCATCGGCATCGGCCGCTTGACCGCGCATTGCCGCGATCTCCTGTTTCGCTGCTTCGAAGCTGCTGCCCGCGCGATACAGGGTGCGGTACATCTGCTTGATCATGTCGAGACGTGCTTCCGAATAACCGGCGCGGCGCGGCCCTTCCTGGTGCGGACCTTTGGCTTCGGCCGGATTGCCGACCGCTGTCACGAACGGCGGCAGGTCTTGCGACAAGCGTGTCTGGAAACCGATCATGGCATAGTCGCCGATACGCACGAACTGGTGGATGCCGCTCATGCCGCCGATCAGGGTATGGTCGCCGACAATCACATGACCGGCAAACTGCACCGAGTTGGCGATGACGTTGTGATCGCCGATATGGCAGTCATGTGCGACGTGCACGTAGGCCATGATCCAGTTGTCGCTGCCGATGGAAGTGATGCCGCCATCCTGTACCGTGCCGAGATTCAGAGTGCAGCTCTCGCGGATGGTGTTGTTGTCGCCGATGATGAGCCGGGTCGGTTCGCCCTTGTACTTTTTGTCCTGCGGGATCTCGCCGATGGAGCCGAACTGGAAGAAGCGGTTGTTCTTGCCGATGCTGGTGTGGCCGTCGATGACGACATGCGGGCCGACGACCGAACCGGCACCGATCTCCACATGCTCACCGATGATGGAATACGGCCCGACCGACACGTCGTCGGCCAGCTTGGCGTTCGGGTGGACGAGCGCGGTCGGGTGACGCAAGTTACTCATTATTTCGTCTTCAGGGTGCAGATCAACTCAGCTTCGGCGGCGACCTGCCCGTCCACTTCGGCCACGCCTTTGAACTTCCACATGCCGCGCTTGTTCATGGCGATAGAGACCTTGAATATCAGCTGGTCGCCGGGGCCGACCGGACGCTTGAAACGCGCGTTGTCGATGCCGACGAAGTAGTACACCGAGTCGTCGCTCGGCAGGGTGCCCATGGTCTTGAACGACAGGATGGCGGCTGCCTGTGCCATCGCCTCGATGACCAGCACGCCCGGCATCACCGGATGGTGCGGGTAGTGACCGGGGAAGAACGGCTCGTTCATGGAAACGTTCTTCAGTGCCACGATGCGTTCGTTCGGCACCACTTCGAGCACGCGGTCTATCAACAGGAACGGATAACGGTGCGGCAGGTGTTCCAACACCTCATGGATGTCCATCGCGGTACTCATGTTTTTTCTCCCTTTAATGATTCGATCTCTTTTTCCAATTGTTTGATGCGCGCGAACATCTCATCCAGATGGCGCAAGTGCGCAGCGCTCTTCAGCCATGTTTCTTTCTCGCTGAACGGATAGATGCCGCTGTAAACACCTTTTTCGCGTATGGATTTGCTGACCAGGGTGAACGAAGAGACCTCCACCCCGTCAGCGATGCTCAGGTGTCCCAGGATGCCCGCACTGCCGCCGATGCGGCAATACTTGCCGATGACCGCGCTGCCCGCGATGCCGACGCAACCCGCGATGGCGGTGTGGGCGCCGATACGCACGTTGTGCGCGATCTGGATCTGGTTGTCCAGCTTCACATCTTCCTCGATGATGGTGTCGTCCAGCGCGCCGCGGTCTATGGTGGTGTTGGCGCCGATCTCGACATGGTCGCCGATGAGCACGCGCCCGATCTGCGGTATCTTTAGCCAGCGGCCGTTCTCCCAGGCCATGCCGAAACCGTCGGAGCCGATCACCGCGCCGGAATGCGCGATGACATGATTGCCGATGACGCAGTCGTGATACACGGTGACGCGCGGATAAAGGCGTGTGCTCTCGCCCAGCATGGTGTTATCGCCGATGGCGCAACCCGCCATCACCACGGTTCCCGCTCCGATGACGGCCCCTTCGCCGATCGTCACTTGCGGGCCGATGTGGGCCTGCGGGGATATCTGCGCACCTTTGCCGATGATGGCGGAAGGATGGATGCCGTGCGCGTAGTCGTGCAAGGGATTGAGGAAGGCGGAAAGTTTGGCGAAATACGAATAGGGGTTGTCGCAGACGATGCGCGGCAGTTCGGTCGTGTCGGCATCCGCCTTGGACAGGATCACGGCAGAAGCATTGCTGCCGTCGAGTTGCTTGCGGTATTTGGCGTTCGCCAGAAAGGCAATCTGACCTTTGCCTGCCTTCTCCAGCGTGCCGATCTGCTGAATATGGGTCTCGGCATCTCCCATCACCTGCCCGCCGAAACGCGCCACGATGTCTGCCAGTCGGTAGGCTGTACGCTGCATCAGATTGGTTCTCTCAAATCACTTCTCGGATTTTTCCGGCGTCTCGTTGGAGAGATATTTCAATACCTTGTCGGTGATATCGACCTTGGGATTGCGATAGACCGCTTCCTGCAGGATGACATCGTATTCTTCGCTCTCGGCAATGGCGCGGATAGCCTTGTCGGCATGCGCCAGCACGACTGCCAGTTCCTCGTTCTTGCGCAGGTTCAGGTCTTCGCGGAATTCGCGCTGCATGGTCTGCAGGTTGAGATTCAGGTTGGCCAGTTCGCGCTCCTTGAAACGGCGCACCGAGTCGGACATGTTGCTACCTTCTTTTTCCAGCGCCGCCTGCAGGTCTTTGCCCAGCTTGATCTGCTTCTTGATCTCCTGGTCGCGCGCGGCGAACTCCTTCTCGATCTTCTTCTCGGCGCGGACTGCCTGCTCGGATTCGCGCAGGATGCGCTCCGTATCCACTATCCCGATACGGAAACTCTCGGCACCGGCCTGCGCGATGCAGGCGGAGAACATCAGAAACGCATAAAGTAACGTCTTCATCTCAAGCTCCTTGAAAGATCAGAACGTCGTACCCAATGTGAACTGCACGTTCTGGATCTTGTCTTGCGATTGTTTGTTCAACGGTTTGGCCCAGCTCAACCTGATCGGTCCGGCCGGCGAGAACCAGGTCAGTCCCAAGCCCGTAGAATAGCGCATTCCGGTCGAACCCGGAACATCTCCCGGCGGCCCGAATACCGCGCCGCCATCAAGGAAAAGACTCAAGCGCACCGATTTCTCTTTATCCATGCCCGGCATGGGGAACAACAACTCGGCGTTACCCACCACCTTCTGCTTGCCGCCCAGCGAATTGTTGCTGGAATCCCTGGGACCGAGCGAATAGCTGTCATAACCGCGCACAGAGCCGGTTCCCCCCGCATAGAAGTTCTTGAATACCGGCAGCGGTTTGCCGCCGTATCCGCCCGCTACACCGACATCGCCATTCAGCATCAAGGTCGTATTGCGGCTGAGCGGATAGAACAACTCGTGCTGGTATGTCCACTTGTAGAAACGCTGCGAAGAGACCGGCAAGCCGATCTCAAGATAGGAGCGCTGTACCGCGCCGTCGGTGGTGTAGATGGCACTGTCGCGCGTATCGCGCGTCCAGCCAATGGTGCCCAGCACGTTGCTCGTCGTCGCGCCGAAGGTGTTGACGTAATCGATATAACGCTGCGAACTGCTGCTGGTCAGAGTCAGCGTCGTCTTTTCGGTCGACAGGCCGTACTGGAAAGTCTCGTCGTCGGTGATCGGCACGCCGAACCTCACGCCCATACCCAGGGTATTCGAGTAATACTGGCTGGTGTAAGTGCTGGTCGTATTGGTTTTGCGCTTGTAAACATCGAAGCCGCGGCTGATGCCGTCGTCCGTGTAATACGGATTGGTGTACGAAACCGAGTAGACCTCGTTCACCTTGCTGGTGTTGATCTGCGTGGACAGATAATTGCCCGTGCCGAGCAGGTTGGACTGGGTGATGCCACCGCTGAAGGTCACACCTTCGCTGCCATAACCCGCACCGATCTGGAAATTGCCGGTCGATTTCTCGGCCACCCTGAGATTGAGGTCCAGCTGATCGTTGGTGCCCTGCACCTGCGAGGTATCCAGATTGACCTGCTCGAAGAAACCGAGCCGGTCGATGCGCTGTTTGGATTTTTTGATCTTGGAGGTGGCGAACCAGCCGCTTTCCATCTGGCGGAATTCGCGGCGGATGACTTCATCGCGCGACTTGTCGTTGCCGGAGATATTGATGCGCCGCACATAAGCGCGCTGCATCGGGTCGACCACGAAGGTGAAAGCCACCTGATGCTTCGCCTTGTCCACTTCGGGAACGGCATTCACGTTGGCAAAGGCATAACCGTCTTCCCCCAGGCGCTCACCGATCTTGCGCGTGGATTCAGTGAGTGCGTCGCGCGAGAACACATCGCCCTCGTTGAGACCGATCATCTTGCGCGTCTCTTCGTGCGACAGCACTGCCTGTGTCCCGGCGACCTTGACGCCCGAGACGGTATATTTCTCGCCTTCCGAGATGTTCAGCGTGATGAAGATGTCTTGCTTGTCCGGCGAGATCGACACCTGTGTCGACTCGATGTTGAAATCCATATAGCCGGAGTTCATGTAGAAGGTGCGCATACTCTCCATGTCTGCGGACAGCTTCGTCTTCGAATACTGGTCGTTCTTGGAGAACCAGGTGAACCATCCCGGCGTGGTGAGTTTCATGATGTCGAACAATTCGTCCTCATCATACGCATGGTTGCCGACGATATTGATACGCTGGATCTTGGACGGTCCGCCCTCTTCCACATTGAAGCTCACCGCCACGCGGTTGCGCTCCAGTTCTTTTACAGTGGTTTTGACCACGACCGAGTATTTTCCGCGCGCGATGTACTGGCGCTTGAGCTCGTTCTCGGATTTTTCCAGGGCGGATTTGTCGAAGATGCGTCCTTCCGCAAGACCGACATACTTGAGGTTGTCGAGCAACTGCTGCTTGGGGAAATCTTTCACGCCGTCTATCTCGACGCTGGCGACGGTCGGGCGCTCCTTGACCACCACGATCAGCACCCCCTGCTCCGCCTTCAGTTCCACATCCTTGAAGAAGCCTGTCGCAAACAGGGCATGCAGGGACGCAGTCGCGCGATCATCGTTCAGCGTGTCGCCGACCTTCACCGGCAAGTAGCTGAACACCGTACCGGGTTCGGTACGCTGGATGCCTTCGACGCGGATATCCTTGATGACGAAGGGCTCGATGGCCCAGACTGAGGTCGCATACAACAGCGGGAGCAAACCCGCCCATTTTTTAAAATTCATTATTGTGTCAACCCGAAATCAGGCGGTTTATATCGTTGTACAGCGCAAAAAACATCATGGTCACCAGCAGGGCGATGCCCGCTTTCTGTCCCGCTTCCCACAGCCCTTCCGAAACGGGACTGCCTTTGACCAACTCGACCGAATAATACAACAAATGCCCGCCATCCAATAAAGGGATGGGCAACAGGTTCAACACGCCAAGACTGATGCTGATCAGCGCGATGAAACCGATATAGGCCCCCAGGCCGATGTGCGCCGACTGACCGGCATAATCGGCGATGGTGATCGGCCCGGAGAGGTTCTTCAGCGAAACCTCGCCCACCACCATCTTGCCCATCATCTTCAGGCTGAAGATGGCGGTATCCCAGGTCTTGCGCACTGCTTCCGGCAAAGCCTCGGCAGGAGAATAGCTCACCTCGGTCAGCATCGCCTCGAACGCGGCCTTGTCGATATAGGCTGCCGCGCCGATGCGGCCCATGGTTCTGCCGTCCTCGGCAAAGACCTCGGGCGTCAGGCTTAGCTTCAACATCGCGCCCGCGCGTTCGATCTCGATATCCAGCTTCTTGCCGGGATGGCTGCGCACTACATTCACCCAGTCTTCCCACAGCGCGATCTCCTGGGCGTTGGCACGCAACACGCGGTCATTCACCTGCAACCCTGCGCGCTCGGCTGCACCGCCTTCCACCAGCTTGCCGATGACGGGATAGACCGGCGGCTGGAAGGGCTTCAGGCCCAGTTTCTTCAGGAAATCGCCATCCAGATCGGCAGGGGTCAGACTGCTCATTTCCATCACGCGGAACTCCGCTTCGCCTTCCGGCGTGCGCAATTCGAACCTGGCAGCGGTATTCTGCAGCACGGCATCCAGCAACACCCAGCGTATCTCCTGCCAGCTCGGTGTCGTCTGGCCATTGATGCTGACGATGGTATGCTTATTCTTCAGTCCCGCGCTGGCTGCAGGTGTATCGGGCATGACCTCGCCCAATACCGGTTTGATTCCAGGCACACCATGGATGAACAGCGCGAAATACAGGGCAACCGCCAGCAACAGGTTGGCGATAGGCCCGGCGACCACGATGGCCATGCGCTGCAATACCGGCTTGCGCGTGAAAGCGCGCGGCAGATCCTGCTCCGGTACTTCTTCCTCATGTTCGTCCAGCATCTTGACGTAGCCGCCCAGCGGAATCGCCGAGACCACCCATTCCGTCTCGCCGTTGCCGAAACGCTTGGTGTAGAGCACCTTGCCGAAACCGATGGAGAAGCGCAGTACCTTCACATCGAAGAAACGCGCCACCGCATAGTGTCCCAGCTCGTGGAACAACACGAGCACGACGATGGCGACGACGAAAGCGAGCAAGGTGGTCATCGCGCGACCCACTCCTGCGCCGCGATGCGCGCCGCCGCGTCAGCATCCAGCACATCCTGCAACTCGTTCACTTCCTTGCGCGCCACTTTGCCCAACACCACTTCGATCAGGCGCGGGATGTCGAGGAAAGCGATTCGCCTGTCGAGGAAAGCGGCCACGGCGACCTCGTTCGCGGCGTTAAGCAACGCCGGCGTCGTGCCGCCCGCGCGCAAGGCATGATAGGCCAGCGACAAACAGGGAAAACGCTGGAAATCGGGTGCGACGAAGTCGAGTTTGGCGACGGCGAACAGATCGAGCGGCGCGACACCGGCATCGATACGCTCGGGATAGGCGAGCGCGTAAGCGATGGGTGTGCGCATGTCGGGATTGCCGAGCTGCGCCAGCACCGAGCCGTCCACGTACTGCACCATTGAGTGGATCACGCTCTGCGGATGCACCACTACCTGGATCGCATCGGCGGGCGCATTGAACAGCCAGTGCGCCTCGATCACCTCCAGGCCCTTGTTCATCATGCTGGCCGAGTCGACCGATATCTTGCGCCCCATGCTCCAGTTCGGATGCGCGCACGCCTGTTCCGGCGTGACATTCCGCAACTCTTCCAGCGGCGTGTTGCGGAACGGCCCGCCCGATGCGGTGAGCAGTATCTTGCTCACGCCGCCCTGCTTCATGTCGCCCGCGTAGTTGCGCGGCAATGCCTGGAAGATGGCGTTGTGTTCGCTGTCGATGGGCAGCAAGGCCGAACCGCTATGATGCACCGCTTCCATGAACAGATGTCCGGCCAGCACCAGCGTCTCTTTGTTGGCCAGCAATATCTTCTTGCCCGCATGCGCTGCCGCCAGCGTGGGCGGCATGCCCGCCGCGCCGACGATGGCGGCCATCACGGCATCCACTTCCGGTAACGTAGCGACACGCTCCAGCGCCGCAGCGCCGCACAATACCTCGACTTCCAGTCCGGCGGCGGCGATGCGTATGCGCAGCCGTTCGCTGGCTGCTTCATCGAGCAGGACGGCGAAGCGCGGCCGGAAGCGCTGGCATTGCTCGAACAGGAGTTCGTCCTGCTGTTGCGCGGTGAGCGCGACGATGCGGTATCTGTCCGGATGACGCGCGACCACATCCAGCGTGCTCTTGCCGATGCTGCCGGTGGAACCAAGTACGGTGAGACGGGTGAGTTTGCTCATTCCAGCCTTTGCAGAATGAGTGCGATGGCCGCGAAGGGCAAAGTGGAAGTCAGCGCGTCGATGCGATCCAGCAGGCCGCCGTGACCTGGCAACAACGCCCCGCTATCCTTGACGCCCGCCTGACGCTTGATGGCCGATTCGAAAAGATCGCCGATCACCGCCAATCCGACCCACCACCAACCGGCGACGATGGCTGCCGGGAACACCGGGTATTGCCGGTAAAGCCCGCTCGCCCAGCCGACGACGACCACGAATAGGGAGACGCCGATCAAAGCGCCAATCACGCCTTCCCAGGTCTTGCCGGGACTGATCGCCGGTGCCAGTTTGTTCTTGCCGAAACGCTTGCCGGCAAAATAGGCCGAGATGTCGGCCATCATCACCAGCGTCATCACGAACAGCAGCAGCCAAGGACTGAAGGCACGCAAGTCGAGCATCGCCAATCCGGTCGGCAGCAACACCACCCAGCCGACCACCCCCATCAGCCAGGAATTCTGCGGACGCCAGCCGGCGATCATCCAGGCCGGCACCACGAACACCCAGAACAGGACTGCCAGCATGTACCAGGCCAGATGAAGCATGGTTTGCAGCTCCAGTCCGACATTGCTATCGAACCAGACCATCGCTGCCATCAGCGCAAGCGTGAGCAACCAGTAAACCGTCGCTGCGCGTCCGGTCAAACCGGATAGCCGCGCCCATTCGACTCCACCCTGCCACACCACGGCCAGCACCACCGCTTGCCAACCCAGGGTCGGCAGGCCGAACAGGGCCGCCAGGAACAACACGAACAGGATGCTGGCGGTGATGATGCGTTGCTTAAGCATTGGTCTTGTCCCCGGTCAATTGTTCGCTGGTGCGGCCAAAACGGCGTTCGCGTTTCTGATAGGACTGGATGGCCGCTTCCAGCGCCGCGCGGTCGAATGCAGGCCACAGGGTGTCTGTGAAATACAGTTCGGTGTAGGCCAGTTGCCACAGCAGGAAATTGCTGATGCGCTGCTCGCCGCCGGTGCGGATGAACAGGTCGGGCTCGGGCGCGTAGTGCATGGAAAGATACGGCGTAAGTTCTTCTTCGCCGAACGCCGCGGCTCGTTCCGGGTGCGCCTGACTCAGCGCATGCATGGCCTGCATGATGTCCCAGCGTCCGCCGTAGTTCGCGGCGATGGTCAGGGTCAGGCTGGTATTGTCGGCGGTGAGTTTCTCCGCCTCGTCGATGTACTGCACGAGTTGCGCATCGAAACGGCTGCGGTCGCCGATGATCTTCAGACGGATGTTGTTCTCGTGCAGTTTGCCGACTTCGCGCTCCAACATCTTCAGGAACAGCTGCATCAGGAAGGTCACTTCCTCGGCCGGACGGCGCCAGTTCTCGCTGCTGAAAGCGAACAGCGTCAGGTATTCCACGCCCATCTGGCGACAGGCTTTGACCATCTCGCGCACCGTTTCCACGCCGCGCTGGTGCCCCATCACGCGCGGCATGAAACGCTGCTTGGCCCAGCGCCCATTGCCATCCATGATGATGGCGATGTGACGCGGGACAGCAGTGATGTCGGGGATGGAGCGGGTGGAACTGAAGAAAGGCAGCGCCATTTTGGATGGCTCGCTTATACAGCCATCAGGTCGGTTTCTTTGGCTTGCAGCGCTTTGTCGATCTCGGCGACGAAGCGGTCGGTGAGTTTCTGCACATCGTCCTGCGCGCGGCGCTCGTCGTCTTCGCCGACCGCCTTGTCCTTGAGCAGCTTCTTCAGATGTTCGTTGGCCTCGCGGCGGATGTTGCGCACCGCGATCTTGGCATCTTCACCTTCGTTTTTGACCACCTTGATCAGGTCGCGGCGGCGTTCTTCGGTCAGCATCGGCATCGGCACGCGGATCAGGTCGCCGTTGGTCGCCGGGTTCAAGCCCAGGTCGGAATCGCGGATCGCCTTTTCGATCGGACCGATCATGTTCTTTTCGTACGGTTGCACGCCGATGGTGCGCGCGTCGGTCAGCGTGATGTTCGCCACCTGATTGACTGCAGTCGGGCTACCGTAGTAGTCCACCATCACGTGGTCGAGGATGCCGGTATGCGCACGGCCGGTGCGGATCTTCCCCAAGTCGACCTTCAATGCTTCCAGCGACTTGCTCATCTTTTGTTCTACGTTCTTTTTGATGTCAGCGATCATTATCGTTCTCCGAAATCAATCACAATGCACGAGTGTGCCTTCATCCTGCCCCATCACCACACGTTTCAATGCACCTTCCTTGAAGATGCTGAACACGATGATAGGCAGTTTCTGGTCGCGGCACAGCGTCAGCGCTGTTGCGTCCATCACTTTGAGATCCTTGCCGATGGCTTCATCGAAGCTCACCTTCTGGTAACGCGTGGCCTTCGGGTCTTTCTTCGGGTCGGCGGTATACACGCCGTCCACCTTGGTCGCCTTGATGACGACTTCGGCATCCATCTCCACACCGCGCAGGGCGGCGGCGGTATCGGTGGTAAAGAACGGGCTGCCGATGCCCGCCGCGAAGATCACTACTTTCCCGTCTTCCAGATAACGCAAAGCCTTGCCGCGAATGAACGGCTCGGCCACCTGCTCCAGGCTTAATGCGGACTGCACACGGCAATCCAGCCCGGCGCGGATCATCGCATCCTGCAGGGCCATCGAGTTCATCACCGTGGCCAGCATGCCCATGTAATCGGCGGTGGCCCTGTCCATCCCCGCTGCCGCCGGAGCGACGCCGCGGAAGATGTTGCCACCACCGATCACGATCGCCACCTCCACACCCAGCCCGACCACTTCCTTGATCTCGGCCACGATGCGTTCGATGACACCGCGGTTGATACCGTAGCTGTCATCGCCCATCAGGGCTTCGCCGGAGAGTTTGAGGAGGATGCGTTTGTAGGCGGGAGCGGTCATCGGATCAGCCTTTCTGGGCAATGCCTGCCGCGGCAGCGACTTCAGCCGCGTAGTCTTCCACTTTCTTCTCGATGCCTTCGCCGACGATGAACATCTGGAAAGCAGTAACCGAAGCTCCTTTGCTCTTCAGTAATTGCTCGATGGTCTGCTTGCCGTCTTCGGCCTTGACGAACACCTGGCCCAGCAGCGTGACTTCCTTGAGGAATTTCTGCACGGTGCCTTCGGCGATCTTTTCCAGCATCGCTTCCGGCTTGCCGGATTCCTTGGCCTTCTCGATGGCGATACGGCGCTCGGTTTCGATGTCTTCCGGATTCACGCCGGATGCATCCACCGATTTCGGCTTGCTCGCGGCGATGTGCATCGCCAGGTCTTTGCCCAATGCTTCGTCGCCGCCGGTGAAATTCACCATCACGCCGATCTTGTTGCCGTGCAGGTAGGTCGCCAGTTTGCCGGTCGTGGTCGAGTAGCGCTCGATGCGGCGCACGCTGAGGTTCTCGCCCAGCTTCATCACCAGCGCCTTGCGCGTCTCTTCGACTGTGCCGGAACCGTTGGCGATAGGCATTGCCAGCAACGCGTCGATGTCGGCCGGGTCTTTCTGCGCCACGGTCTGCGCCACGTTCCTGGCAAACGCCATGAAGTCGTCGTTCTTGGCCACGAAGTCGGTCTCGCAGTTCACTTCCGCCACTGCGCCGGTCTTGCCGTCAGCCGCCAGGAAGGAACCGATCACGCCTTCTGCCGTCACGCGCGATGCGGCCTTGCTGGCCTTGGCACCGCTCTTGATGCGCATCAACTCTTCAGCCGCCTTGAAGTCGCCGTTGGTCTCGACCAGCGCCTTTTTGCATTCCATCATGCCGAGGCCTGTAGCCTCGCGCAGTTCTTTCACCATACTTGCGGTGATTTCTGCCATGTCACACTCCTATTTATTTCAGCTATAAAAAAGGGGGCTTGCGCCCCCTCGTTGCGGGAAGGCTGCTTACGCCGCCTTTTCCGCGACTTGTTCAGTCAACTCGTTCAGCGCCTGCTCGCGACCTTCCAGGATCGCATCGGCCACGCCGCGCGCATACAGGCGGATCGCCTGACTGGAGTCGTCGTTACCGGGGATGATGTAGTCCACACCCAGCGGGCTGTGGTTGGTATCGACCACGCCGATGACCGGGATACCCAGCTTCTGCGCTTCGGTGATGGTGCCCTTCTGGTAGCCGACGTCGATCACGAAGATGGCGGAAGGCAGACCTTGCATGTCCTTTATGCCACCCAGGCTGCGCTCCAGCTTCTCCAGCTCACGACGCAGTACCAGACCTTCTTTTTTGGAGACCTTCTCGATGCTGCCGTCTTCGATCATCGCTTCCAGATCTTTCAGGCGCTTGATGGACAGTTGCACGGTCTTGAAGTTGGTCAGCATACCGCCCAACCAACGGTGGTCAACGAAAGGAGAACCGGCGCGGATCGCTTCTTCGCGGATGATCTCGCGCGCCTGACGCTTGGTTGCCACGAACAGGATGTTGCCCTTCTTCGCCGCGAGCTTGCGTACTTCCTTCAGCGCGTCGTTGAACATCACGACGGTCTTCTCCAGGTTGACGATGTGAATCTTGTTGCGATGACCGAAGATATACGGGGCCATCTTGGGATTCCAGAAACGGGTCTGGTGACCAAAATGGACACCCGCCTCCAGCATTTGACGCATGGTTACTTGCATTTGTAGCTCCGATCGTTAAGGGTTAAGTTCTTCCACTCGTCAGCCTGATCCCCTTTGAAGGGACACCCCAACATGAACGAGTGTGTGAATTACCGATTATTCGGCGGTTGCCGGATAAACAGGGCGCGCATTGTAACCGAAGCGGCGCGCCAACTCAACGGCAGGTTTAGGGGCAAAAATGGACGGACCGGCAAGATTTCCTGAAATTCAAAGGGGGATTCCCTGCCGCTTAATGCTTGCCTGCCGCCTCTCCTTGCTTGCACAATCGTCGCCATGAACAGGCTCTTGCATGGATTTTACTGGCTGATCGCGGCCCTCTCCCTCTCCTTTCCAGCACAGGCGGCCAGGAATATCCTGGTATTCGGGGACAGCCTGTCCGCCGCTTATGGGATCGCTCGCGATGCGTCCTGGGTGAACTTGATGCAAAAAGAACTGCGCCAGAGCCACCCGCAATTCGAGGTCGTGAATGCCAGCATAAGCGGGGAGACCGCCTCCGGCGGATTGCGACGCATCGGCAAGGCGTTACGGCAACACCAGCCGGAGGTCGTCATCATCGAACTGGGGGCAAATGACGGGTTACGGGGAGCGGCCGTCGCGGGGATCGAGAGGAACCTGAACAGGATAATAGAGCTGTCGCGTCAGACAGGTGCCAAGGTGCTGCTGCTGGGCATCCAGCTACCACCCAACTATGGTCCGGATTACACCAGGCAGTTCCGCGCGATCTATCCCAGACTGGCAAAACGGCATAACGTCGCGCTGGTCCCTTTCATACTCGAAGGCATCGCGGCGGAACAGTTCCAGCCGGACAACCTGCATCCCGTCGCCGAGGCCCAGGCGCTGGTCATGCGCAACATCCTTCCTTCCCTGCTGCCGTTATTACACTGATGCCCAACCACCTCATCAACGAGACCAGTCCCTACCTGCTGCAACACGCAGACAATCCAGTGGACTGGCATCCGTGGAATGCCGAGTCATTGCAGATGGCACGCGAGCTGGACAAACCCATCCTGCTTTCCATCGGCTATTCTGCCTGCCACTGGTGCCATGTGATGGCGCGTGAATCGTTCGAGGATGCCGACGTCGCCGCCGTGATGAACGAGCACTTCGTCAACATCAAGGTGGACCGCGAAGAACGCCCCGATCTCGACCAGATCTACCAGAACGCGCATTTCCTGCTGAGTCGGCGCAGTGGCGGCTGGCCGCTGACCCTGTTCCTGTCGCCGGACGGCACGCCGTTTTACAGCGGCACTTATTTCCCTAAGCAGGCACGTTACGGCCTGCCCGGATTCCCCGGCTTGCTGGTGAACGTCGCCCAGGCCTACAAGGAAAAACGCGGCGAACTGGCGGAACAGAGCAAACAACTCGTCGCCGCCCTCGCCTCTTTGCAACCTGAAACGAACAATGACGGCCTCGCCATCGATGCAACCCCGATCAGCGCCGCCGTACAGCAACTCGGCCAAGATTTCGACAAGGTGAACGGCGGTTTCGGCGGCGCACCCAAGTTCCTGCATCCGGCAGAACTCGACCTGTTGCTGCGCCAAGCTCATGAACACCGCGACGAACAGACCCGCCATATCGCCCTGTTCACCCTGCAGCAAATGGCCTTGGGCGGTCTTTACGACCAGCTCGGCGGTGGTTTCTGCCGCTACAGCGTGGATGAGTTCTGGGACATCCCGCACTTCGAGAAGATGCTCTATGACAACGGCCTGCTGCTTGGCGTGTATTGCGATGCCTGCTTATCCAGCGGTGACCCGCTGTTCGCGCGCGTGGTCGAACAAACGGCCGCATGGGTGTTGCGCGAGATGCAGTCGCCGGACGGGGGTTACTACGCCTCGCTGGATGCCGACTCGGAACATGAAGAAGGCAAGTTCTATGTGTGGCAACGCAACGAGGTCCGTGACCTGCTGAGCACCGCAGAATATGAACTCATCCAGCCCTATTACGGTTTGGACAGCACGCCCAACTTCGAGAACCACGCCTGGAACCTGCGCGTGACTCAGCCACTGAACGAGATCGCGCAAAAGCTGAAACTCGACAAAGAAGAAGCCACTTCGCGTCTTGCCTCGGCCCAGGCCAAGCTGTTTGCAGCGCGCGCGTTGCGCGTCCGCCCCGGCCGCGACGAAAAGATCCTCGGCAGTTGGAACGGGCTGATGATCGCGGGCATGGCCAAAGCAGCGCGCGTGTTCGGACGCGACGACTGGCTACGCTCGGCACAACAGGCGATGGATTTCGTGCAGGGCACCTTGTGGCAGGACGGCAAACTGCTCGCCACGCACAAGGATGGCAAGACGCACCTGAACGCCTATCTGGACGACCACGCTTTTCTGCTCGATGCGGCGCTGGAACTGCTGCAAACCGAATATCGCGACTGCGACATGCGCTTCGCCCTGAAACTAGCCGATGCATTGCTGGAACGTTTCGAGGACAGCGAGAACGGCGGCTTCTTCTTCACCAGCCACGACCACGAGACACTCATCCAGCGCAACAAGACCGGACAGGACAATGCAACACCATCCGGCAACGGCATCGCCGCGCAGGGGCTGTTGCGATTGGCGGCATTGACCGGCGACAACCGTTACGCGGAAGCATCCGAACATTGCCTGCAGTTGTTCTTTCCGATCATGCGGCGGGCGGCCGGCCAGTTTGGCAGTTTGTGCACGGCACTGGATGAAGCGCTGCGGCCGCCGTCGGTGCTGGTGCTGTGCGGAGCGGGAAATGAAACAGCCGCCTGGCGGGCGGCTGTTTCGGCGAAGTATCTACCGGGATTGTTGACTATCGTATTGAAGGGCGATGAAACCGGTCTGCCAGTGCCGCTGAACAAGCCGCGCGCTGCAACCGTTACCGCATGGCTGTGTCGCGGCACTCAATGCCTGCCGCCAATCACGCGGCTGGACGAATTACTCGCTGAACTAGCTTAAACAATCCGTGTTGAACGAATTGCGCAGGATGGGTGGAGCGCAGCGATACCCATCATTATTTCTCACCGTTGAGATTCGATGGGTATCGCTACGCTCCACCCATCCTACAAACCTAGCGTAGCGTCACACCCCCAACCTGTGCTCCGAAGCCGGGGAAAGCACTCGCCACTCCGGCACCGAGTTTCTTCGCCAGACGGTCGGCGATGTTCTCATGGGCGGTGAAGTCCACGATCTTCTCGGCCTTGAAGACATCGCGCGCAACCGAGTCGACACTGCCGAGTTCGTCGGCCAAGCCCATCTTGATGGCCTTGTCGCCGGTCCAGAACAAGCCGCTGAACATCTCCGGCGTTTCCTTCAGGCGCTTGCCGCGACCCTTGCGTACCACGTCGATGAACTGCTGATGGATATCACCGAGCAGGCTTTTGGTGAAGGCTTCGTGCTTGGGATTGCGCGGCGAGAACGGGTCCATGAAACCCTTGTTCTCGCCCGCCGTCATCAGGCGGCGCTCGACGCCGAGCTTCTGCATGGTGCCGGTGAAGCCGAAGCCGTCCATCAGTACACCAATCGATCCGACGATGCTGGACCGGTTGACATAGATATTGTCCGCCGCCGCAGCGATGAAATAGCCGCCCGACGCGCACATGTCTTCCACCACCACGTGCAGCGGGATCTCGGGATGCAGCGCACGCAGTCTGTGTATCTCGTCGTTCACCAGCGCCGACTGCACCGGACTGCCGCCAGGGCTGTTGATACGCAGGACGATGCCTGCGGTGTTCTTGTCGTCGAAGGCATCCTGCAGGCTGGCAATGAGGTTGTCCGCATTGGCATTGCTTTCCGACGAGATGACGCCACTCAGATCGATGAGGGCGGTGTGTTTTGCGCCGGTCAGTCCGCCATCCTTGTCGCCGTCAAAGACGCCCAGAAACAGGAACAGCAGGATGAACAGGTATCCGAAGGTCAGCACCTTGAAGAAAATACTCCAATGCCGCGCGCGGCGCTGCTCCTGTATGGCGGACATCGCCAGTTTCTCCAGTACGCTGCGTTCCCAGTTGCTGCTGTTCTCTTCCAACATGTCCGTTCCTTTCGATAAGCTTATGCGTGCGCTTTGAACCACGCGCGCAATTCATGAAAATCATCCAGCAGCGCAAGCGGCTTCAACGCGCGCAACTGGTCTTCCGGATGGGCACCATAGGTCATGCCGACTGCATCCACCCCGGCGTTGACCGCCATCTGCAGGTCGTGCGTGGTGTCGCCCACCATCAACACCTTGTCCGGCGACATCCCCAGTTCGTCCATCAGTTCCAGCAGCATGGCCGGATGCGGCTTGGAGAAAGTCTCGTCGGCAGTGCGCGAAGCGTGAAAGTACCCGCGCAGCCCGCTGCTGTCCATCACCCTGTCGAGTCCCTTGCGGCTCTTGCCGGTCGCCACGGCCAGCGTGTATCCGGCGGCATGCAGTTCGGCGATGGTGTCCGCCGCACCGGCGAACAGCGGGATGGACTGGTCCTGTGCCAGAAAATAATGGCGATATCTATCCGCCAACGGCTCATACATGTGCTCGGGAGCGCTCGGCACCGCATGTTGCAGGGCCTGGCTCAGCCCCATGCCGATCACATGGCGCGCATCTTCATCGCTGGGTATGGGCAGGCCGAGGTCGCGGCAAGCCGACTGGATAGAGGTGGCGATCACCGCCGTGGAGTCCATCACCGTGCCGTCCCAGTCGAACACGATCAGGTCATATCGTTTTGTCATTCATGCCGCCAAAATAAAACAGGCGCGGATTCTACCATTTAGCTTGCCGACCTTTGTGACAACACCTACCATGCCGCGCCATGAACCCTTTACACAGCTGGCTGATCTACTGCCGCCCCGGCTTCGAACGCGATTGCGTCGAAGAGACCCAGGCAAAACCTGTCGAAACGACCGCAGACAGCGGCTTCGTCGTGCTGCAAGGCAAACCGAAGCTGGTCTACAAGCAACTGACCTTCGCGCGCCAACTACTCACCCTGCACGGCGAAGTGAACGATCTGCCCGAGCGCGATCGCCTCAGCCCCTTGCTGGCAGCAATACCCGCATCTCCCGAAAAGTTCGGTGCGCTGTATCTGGAAGTGCCGGACACCAACGAGGGCAAGACCCTCTCCGGCTTCACCAAGCGCTTCCAGCCCCTGCTGGAAGAAGCGCTCATCAACAAAGACCGCTTGCTCCCCTCTCCCCTCGCGGGAGAGGGGCAGGGGGAGAGGGGAAATCTGCCGCGCCTGCACATCTTCTTCCCCGATGAACATCGTGTACTCATCGCCACCAGCGACCCGCACAACAGCACATCCGCCCTCAACGGCATCCAGCGCGTCAGTATGGTGAGCGATGCGCCCAGCCGTTCCTATCTCAAACTTGCGGAAGCGTTCGAAGTGTTCCTCGACAAGAAGGAACAGGCACTCTGGCTGAAGCCAGGCATGACGGCGGTAGACCTGGGCGCGGCCCCCGGCGGCTGGACCTGGCAACTGGTGCAGCGCGGATTGAAAGTCATCGCGGTAGACAACGGCCCACTCAAGGGTGCGGCGGCAGGACATCCCAACATCAAGCACCTGCGTCAGGACGGCTTCCGCTTCCGTCCGCAACGCCCTGTGGACTGGCTGGTATGCGACATGGTGGAACAACCGCAGCGCGTCGCGACTTTGATGACCGAATGGTTCATCGGCGGCATGACCCAGCGCGCCATCTTCAACCTCAAACTGCCGATGAAGAAACGCGTCGCCGCTTTGCAGGAAGCGCTCGACAGCATCCGTACCGCGCTCAACAACAAGGGTGTCCGTTACCAGTTGGAAGCCAGACAGCTCTACCACGACCGCGAAGAAGTGACGATCTATCTGGCGCGCAAACGCTAGGGGTTATTGCTATCTGTGACCAGACAAGGCAGGAAATCAGAGCCTGACTTGATGAATTGAGCAAAAGGCAAGACCTGCCCCTAACCCCCACGAAAGCAAATCAGTGCTTTGGTTCTTTAAAGTCCCGCATAGCCTGCCTCCTGCTGGCTGCGCACGGCAAGGATGAAGACGGTATCGACTTCGGCCACGTAACGGTACAAAGCCACATAGCCGTGTGAGCGATGCCCGATCACCAGCTCTCGCTTGTCGTTATTTGAGGGGCGACCGATCAGGGGGTTGAACTCCAGCACGTTGAATGCCTCGATGATCTCCCGAATGCGCAATGCCGGATTCTCGACCTGATATTGAACAAGGTGATCGAGGATGCGATCAAAATCATCCCCAACTTCCGGTGCCAGTTCGATGCGCGCCATGCTCAACGCGCCAGTTTGCGGGCGGTCGGGCGTTTTACTTCTTTACCGGCAAGGCGTTCTTCCAGATAGCCGCGCATTTCCTGCCAAGGGATCGTCTTTCCGGTGGCAACGATACGGGCATAGCGATCCTCGGCCTCTGCATCAAAAGCAGCACGCAAATCCTCCTGCTCGGTCTTTTCCGCAATGGCATCAAGAATAAAACCGTGCGTTGTTGTGCCGGAACGTTTCGCAGCCGCTGCGACGCGAGCTTTCAAGTTTTCCGGCAAACGAATAGTGGTCGTGGACATGGCATCTCCATGGCTTAGAGGAACGCGCTTATCGTAGCACAGTAGTGCTACAAACTATTACCTCAATTCGTCTGAAACTGAATCGACCCCGATTCACTAGACACTTTCCAGCTTCTCGAAATGCCGTCTTTCGAACTCGACGGGAGACAGGCGGTTATTGTACCCATGACGCCGTTTCGGGTTGTAGAACATCTCGATGTAATCGAACACGTCCGACCTGGCTTCTTCGCGGTCTGCATAAATCCTGCGCTTGATCCGTTCACGCTTCAGTAGCTGGAAGAAACTCTCGGCCACGGCGTTGTCGTAACAGTTGCCGCGACGGCTCATGCTACCGACCAGGTTGTGCGCCTTGAGGAAGTCCCGCCAATCGTAGCTGCTGAACTGACTGCCTTGGTCGGAATGCACAATCACTTCGTCTTTGGGCTGTCTGCGCCAGACCGCCATCCGAATCAAATGGGTCAGCATCGCGATTAGATTCGGACAAGTGAAGAATTGGCATGGTGCAATGAGCCGTTCATGAAAAGAATGCCCGCAACCTACCCCGCCCCAACCACAGGGTCAATATGCCATTCGGCCTATATCTTTCGGAAGATCGCTCAGACTTCTATATCGACATGCTCATCCGCCCCACTCTCGAAAAGATTGTGGCGGCGGCGATCACCCCCTGAACGCAATTCGACCAGCACCGACAGGTGCTGCGTACGTCGGCAGGTATTGCGGCGGTCTTCGGCGGGGAGTTCACGGTGCAGTTGCGGCTCGATAGGACGCAAAGCTTCTTGATGTGCTGGGTGGGGTGTTACGTACTGGACTGGTTGTTCGCGCGGATACACCGGCCTGACAGCCTGTGTTGCGGTCAAACCTCTTACCTGGCGGCTATCAGGGCTCGTCGGTACTGGCGGGATACTGGGTACGAAGCGCATCACAACTCCCCTGCGGCAAACTGGCCGCCTGTAAACCTGTTATCGGCCTTTGTCGCCAGATACTTAGGCGGCAGCGTCCAGCTTGTCGATGAACTTCTGCAATTCCGGCGGCAGCGGCGCGGTGATGCTGAGCGGCTCGCCGGTCAGCGGATGGTTGAAAGCGATGGAGTGGGCGTGCAGGAACATGCGTTTCAGGCCGCGTTTCATCAGCTCCTTGTTGCGCGCGAAGTCGCCGTATTTGTCATCGCCCGCAATGGGGAAGCCCAGATGCGAGGTGTGCACGCGGATCTGGTGGGTGCGTCCTGTCTTGAGCTGCGCTTCCAGCAGGCTGAATTCCGGCCAATTCTTCAGCAGCGTAAATATAGTATGCGAAGCCTGCCCGTCTTCGCGCACCATCACGCGCTTCTCGCCCTGCGGGGTGTCGAACTTGTGCAACGGCAGCTTCACATGTTGCTTGGCGTTCTTCCATTGCCCCAACACCAGGGTGAAATAACGCTTGTCGCTGTTGCCTTCGCGCATGATCTCGTGCATCGCGGTCAGTGCGGAACGCTTCTTCGCCACCAGCAGCACGCCTGAGGTTTCGCGGTCCAGCCGGTGCACCAGTTCGAGGAACTTGGCCTGCGGCCGGGCACTGCGCATTTGTTCGATGACGCCAAAGCTCACCCCGCTGCCGCCATGCACCGCCGTTCCGGCGGGTTTGTTGATGGCGATCAGAGCTTCGTCTTCAAACAGGATGGGGAATTCGGTGGCCGGGACATACTCGCTTTCCGGCTTTTCGGCGACGCGGATGGGCGGAATGCGCAAAATATCGCCCATTTGCAGACGGTAAGTCTGGTCGATGCGCTTCTTGTTGACCCGCACTTCTCCGCGCAAAATACGGTAAACGTGGCTCTTGGGCACGCCTTTAAGGTGTTTGAACAGGAAATTGTCGATCCGCTGACCTTCGCTGCCTTCGTCGATTTCGACCCAACTCACGGATTCTTTGCTCAAACCACTCATTTTGAATATACTCCGCCCTCGCGTGTGCGCCTTCGTGAAACGGAATACAGTTTTCCGTCCAACCTAAGGCAGGCAATCAAGCCGCCTACGAAGCAGCCCCGCCCGGTTATCTCACTCACCGGAGACAAGCAGTGATGGTAATTGATTTGCGCGCTCTAAGCACCAAGCAGATAGATTTTAGCGTGTTGCCCCTACAAGATTTGGCAACATGCAGACACAGACAAACTAAAACGAGAAGAAGAACTTGAACCACCGTCGTCATCACAACTCACTGACAGTTTGCATGACCCAAATTCTCGCGCGCTAACCAGCGCGTAGCTTTGTTCTGCCCGTGTAAGAGCGCGGGAGAAAAAATATGAAACGCATGTTATTCAATGCGACGCAGCCGGAAGAACTCCGCGTCGCCATTGTTGATGGTCAGAAACTCGTCGACCTCGACATTGAAACCGCCGGTAAAGAGCAGCGCAAGAGCAATATCTACAAAGCGATCATCACCCGCATCGAGCCCAGCCTCGAAGCCTGTTTTGTCGAATACGGCGGTACCCGCCACGGATTCCTCCCCTTTAAAGAAGTCTCCCCGCAGTATTACCAATCCGGAGCCAACAGCCGTTCTTCCATCAAGGAAGCGTTGCGCGAAGGCCAGGAGCTGCTGGTGCAGGTGGAAAAGGACGAGCGCGGCAACAAGGGCGCCGCACTGACCACATACATAAGTCTGGCCGGCCGTTACATCGTGCTGATGCCGAACAACCCCAACGGCGGCGGCGTATCGCGCCGCATCGAAGGTGAAGACCGCAACGAACTGCGCGACGTGCTGGCCCAGATGGAAGTGCCGCAGGGCATGAGCATCATCGCCCGCACCGCCGGTATCGGCCGCAACCTCGAAGAGCTGCAGTGGGACCTGAACTACCTCAAGCAACTGTGGGACGCCATCGAAGGCGCCGCCGAGACCGAAAAAGCCCCGTCGCTGATCTATCTGGAAAGCAGCTTGGTGGTTCGCGCCATCCGCGACTATTTCAACCCCGAGATCGGCGAGATCTTGATCGACACCGACGACATCTTCCAGCAGGCACAGGCCTTCATGGGCACGGTGATGCCGGACAACGTGAACCGCATCAAGCGCTATCACGACGACGTGCCGCTGTTCTCGCGCTTCCAGATCGAGCACCAGATCGAATCGGCACATGCCCGCCAAGTGAACCTGCCTTCCGGCGGTGCCATCGTGATCGACCACACCGAAGCGCTGACCGCCATCGACATCAACTCCGCGCGTTCCACCCGCGGCGGCGACATCGAGACCACGGCTTACAACACCAACCTCGAAGCGGCCGACGAGATCGCACGCCAATTGAAGCTGCGCGACCTGGGCGGCCTGATCGTCATCGACTTCATCGACATGGAATCGAGCAAGAACCAGCGCGACGTGGAAAACCGTCTGCGCGACGCCCTGCGCTTCGACCGCGCCCGCATCCAGACCGCAAAGATCTCGCGTTTCGGCCTGCTGGAACTGTCGCGCCAGCGTCTGGCTCCCAGCCTGGAAGAAGGCAACCACACCACCTGCCCGCGTTGTAACGGCATCGGCCACATCCGCGGCACCGAGTCTTCCGCACTGAACATCCTGCGCATCATCCAGGAAGAAGCGATGAAGGACAGCAGCGCCGCCATCCACGCGCAAGTGCCGGTTGACGTCGCCACCTTCCTGCTGAACGAGAAACGCGCCGACATCTTCCGCATCGAATCGCGTTTCAAGATCAGCGTGGTGCTTATCCCCAACCCGCACATGGAGACGCCGCATTACAACGTCACCCGCCTGCGTCTTGACGACATCACTTCCGACCATCTGCAAGCCAGCTACAAGCTGGTCGAGAAACCCGAAGAGACGAAAGCGGACGCCAAGGCTGCACAGGAAGCCAAGGCTGCGGCACAGCGTCCGCAGGCTGCTGTAAAAGGCATCACCCCGGCACAACCCGCCCCCAAACACGAAGTCAAAGAAGAGAAGAAGACCTCTCTGCTCGGCAGTCTGGTCGGCTGGCTCAAATCGCTGGGCGGCGAAAGCGAACCCGCGAAGCCTGCCGCATCGGCCAAGAGCGGACGCGGCAACCAGCGTCGTGACCGCAACGAACGCGGTGAACGTAGCGAGCGCAGCGAAGGCGGCAACAAGCAACGCCGCGACCGCAACGAACGCGGTGAGCGTGGCGAACGCAGCGAAGGCGGCAACAAGCAACGCCGCGAGCGCAACGAGACCCCGCGCGCCGAAGGCAAAGAGCAACAGGAGAATCGCGGCGAGCGCCAACAGCAGCAACCGCGCCAACCGCGCCCGGCCAACACCGAAAAACCCGCACTGGAGACGCAGAAACCTGCTGTCGCCGGTGAACAAGGCGAAGAAGGCAACGGCAATCGCGAAGGACGCAAGCGCGGTCGCCGCGGCGGTCGCCGCGAGCGCGAGCGTCGCGAACAACAAGGTGCGGCACCTGCCGAAAGCGGCATGGCCCAAACCGGCGAGAACCAGGAGATGTCTATGGCAAGCGAAGTCGCTGCCGCAGCACCTGCCCCAGTTCAGCGCGCAAAGCCGACCGAGTACATCGCTTATCCGGATTCGATGAAAAAGGCCAAGCCGACCGAAGTGGTGTGCCATCCGGCACAGCAGGCTCAAGCTACGGCAGCCGTGGTTGCGGCTCCCGCAGTTGTCGCTGCGCCGGTTGCAGCACCGCTTGACCTGAGCAGCAGCGGCCTGACCATGATCGAGACCGACCCGAACAAGGCAGCCAGCATTGCCCCCGTTCCGGAAAGCCGCGAGCATGCGCCTCGCCGCCGCCAGCGCCAGCGCGAGGTCTACACCATCGAAAACAGCGAACCGCTGCAGCAAGTGGAAACGCAGTCGCCGAACTAATCAGATTGGCGGATAATAAAAGCGCACGGTTTACCGTGCGCTTTTTTACTTTGGGGATGCCATATGCGACACGTCCTGCTTACGCTCTGCCTCTGCGCCGTCGCTTCTGCCGCCCAGGCGCTCGGCCCGGATCCTCACCGCGACTGGTTCACCGCGGACAGCGAACACTTCCGCATCAACTATGCCGACCCGCAGCGCGCACAGGCCCAACGTATCGCCGATATCGCCGAACGCGCCTATGCAAACCTCACCCGCGAACTGCAATGGGAACCGCACGGCAGGATCGAGATCATCGTGCTGGACGAGTTCGACATCGCCAACGGCTTCTCCACGCCCTACCCGTTCAACGAATCTGCCATCTTCCTGACGCCGCCCGACGAGGGCGAACTGCTCGACAACAGCATCTGGCTGGAACTGCTCATCACCCACGAGCTGACGCACACCATCCATATGGACAAGGCGCGCGGAATCCCCGGCGTGATGCGCCAGATATTCGGACGCCATCTGCCGCTTTTCCCCAACCTGTGGCAACCGGGCTGGGCCATCGAGGGCATCGCCACCTACAACGAAAGCACGCCCGAGATCGGCCAGGGCCGTTTGCGCGGCCCGATATTCGAGGCATGGATGCGCATCGAGCATGAGCGCGGATTCAAATCGCTGGCGGAGATGAATGCAGACGGGCGCGCCTTACCCACCTCCAAGCAATATCTGTACGGAGTCTATTTCTACGATTTCCTGGCGCGAAAATACGGGCCGGAAGCGATCTACAAATACGTCCACCGCTACAGCGGCAACTTCCCGCTGGTCGCGCGCGTGCATACCAATCCCGAATACGCGACAGGCAAGACCATGGATGTGTTGTGGGACGAATTCATCGCCGACCTGATCGAGCAGATGAACCGGCGCGAAGTACCGCTCAAGGCGATGCCGCGCGCGACCGGCGACGTCATCCTGCCCGCCAGATTCGAGATCGACTCGCTGGCTCCCGTACCCGATGGCGGTGTGATTGCCGTGGTCAACGACGGCTTGTTGCGTACCAAGCTGATGCGCATCGATGCGCAGGGGAATACCACACATCTCGCCAATGTGAGATCGGGTGCTCACATCGACGTGCGCGCGGACGGCAAAGTGCTGATCGCGCAACCCGAGGTCTGCCACAATTACAACTACTATTACGACCTCTACACCTGGAGTCCGTCCGCGGGCATGCAGCGCAAGACCGAATGCGGGCGCTATCGCCGCGCCGTGTGGATGGGCGAACAGGTCGCTGCGCTGCGCATCATCGGCGGCGTCTCCACCCTCGTCATCCTCGACCAGCGCGAGAACGACTGGCGCGAAACGCAAAAACTGTATCAGACTCCCGACCAGGTCGAAGCGGTCGATCTTGCCGCCAGCCCGGACGGCAAACATGTCGCCCTGTCGATCAAGCAGGCCAATGCCTGGCAGGTGCTGGAAATTGACAGTGCGGGCGCCACGCCGCGCGTGTTGTTCAACCACGATGCGCCGATACACAGTCTTCGTTATGCGCGCGACGGCAACGGTCTGGAATTCATCGTCGCGAAGAATGGCGTCTACAACCTCTGGCGGTACACCTCGGGAACTCTCGAATTGACGCGCCTGAGCCACACCTATACCGCGGTGATGTTGCATAGCGGTGTCGCTCAGGATGGCTCGGTCGTGCTGGGTGTACTGGCCGCAGGCGGCACTGAATTGCGGCGCATGCAGACCACGACAGCGCTCGCCCTGGCAAAACCGGATACCCGTCTGACCACGGCGTTGCAAGGCGATACGCCGCCAGTCACCCATCCGCTGGGAGAAGCTCACGACTACCTCGCCTTGAAATCGCTGTATCCGCGTGCATGGATGCCGTCCGCGTTCGCGGATCGCGGGTTGACCGCCTACGGCGTGTCCATCTTCGGCAGCGATGCGCTGCTCTGGCACAGCTACACCGCCAACCTGCTGTGGGAGACCTCGCAACACGAAGCGATGGGCAGCTTCAACTACGAATATCTCGGCCACCATTTCTTCACCGCTTCGCGCGAACTGTGGGCACGGCAATGGACCGGCACCAACAACGACGAGACCACCACGCAGTACGACCGCACCACCGATGTGCAGTGGGCATCAATGTTGCCGTGGCTGAGAAGCGAACGCCGCCTCTATTTCGGCATCGGTGCCGCCATGCAGACCACCGACCGCGTGCAGATCGCCGGGCTCACCACCCGTGCGCAGGACGAACGTATCGCTGCCGCCTTCCTGCGTTACGACACCCGCGACAGCAACTGGTACACCGACGGAATCAACCGCGGCAATCTCACCACCCTGCTCTATGAAAGCTACCGCCCATTCAACAGCTACTATGACGGACATATCGTGCGCTTCGACACGCGCGGTTATCTGCCGCTCGGCAAGACAGTCCTCAGCGCAAGATGGACAGAGGCGCGCGCGCAGGACATCACCGAACCGTACTATCTGGGCGGCGCATTCGAACATGATCTGACACAGGCGCCCATGCTCAACCAGCACGATCTGCCCTTGCGCGGATATAAGGGCGGCGAGCTGGAACTGCGCGGGCAGAACGCCCGCACCGCCAGCATCGAATGGAGAACCCCCGTCGCCGATATCGACCGCCATGCCATGACCCCGCCTATCGGCATCAATCGCCTTTCGACGGCCGTGTTCCTGGATGCGGGACGTGCCTGGGACAACGGCAGTGCACGACCGAAATACTATCGCGGCGTCGGTATTGAACTATTGGGTGAGATCAGGCTGATCTACCTCGCCACCATCCCGCTGCGGCTGGGTATCGCGCACGGTATGGACCATCCCGGCAAGGTGAGAGGTTATCTGCAGTTGGGTCAGTCATTCTAGCCTGCCCCAAGGGGAATCAAAGATGCTTGGCGCGTATGTGCCGGAGCAAGCCGCCCGCCGCATCTTCCACCATATCCAGCACGCGCTCAAAACCGTCCGCACCGCCGAAATAGGGATCGGGCACTTCCCGCTCACCGTGGCGGTCGGCGAACTGCAGGAACAGCCCGAGATGGCTTTCTGCATCGCGCGGTCGCAGACTCTCAAGGATGGAAAGGTTCGCCTCGTCCATCGCCAGCACGTAATCGAAGCGTTTGAGGTCCGCCGCCTCCACCTGCCTTCCGCGCAATTTGCTCATATCGTAACCGCGCTGCATGGCCGCACGCTGGGTGCGCGCATCCGGCGCTTCGCCGATGTGGTAATCGTGCGTACCAGCTGAATCGATGTGGATATGCTCGGATAATCCCTCTTGCTCGACATAGTGGCGGAACACGGCTTCGGCGGTGGGAGACCTGCAAATGTTGCCCATACAAATAAAGATGACGCGTATTTTTGTATATTCTCTCATTGCATTACATGACAGACTGCTTGAATAGTGAGTGGGCATGTTAGCGCATTTTGGATTTATTAATTTCAGACAGTTAGTACCACATTGAACAGCTGAATCTGAACTGACAGTCACTTCGTCAAATCGGGTAACTGTCAGATCAAGCCGCAACTACTACAAATAAAAACGGGGGCTGAAGCCCCCGTTTTTATTTGTCCCGGTCTAGAACTCTTTCTCGACCACTGTTTGTTGTTTCTGCGCGGTCTTGTCGCCCAGATCCGTAGAGAGCCTCAGACTTGCCAATCTCGCCGCCTCATCCTGCTTCGGCTCTGGAGCAGCCTGCACCGCTGCGACATTGCCGCTGGCCACGCTTTCCACCGCCGTCGGCTTGCTGCCGGAACCATTCACCCAAAGCCCGACGCTCAGCAGCAGCGAAGCAGCCAGGGCTACCTGCGAGATGCGATTGATACGGTGTGTCTTGCGCAGTTTTTGCAACAGCTTGCCTGTTTCCAACTGCGCCTTGGCATGGCGCAACTCTTCGCTGGTCTCCTTGATCAGGCCGCGCTCCAACTCTTCGCCCGCCGTTAACGTGGCGATGAACTGTTCCTGCATCTCGGCATTCTCGTTTGCCGCCTGTTGCGCCAGCAATTCGGCCAGACCGCGCTGACGCGCAGCTTCAGTAGCTTGTTTCTCGGCTTCGATACGCTCTTCGGCTGCTTCGACTGCCAGGCGTTCCGTTTCCAGACGTTCCTTGCGTGTCGCCACGAGGCGCTCTTCGGCCACCAGATTGCGCTGTTCCAGCTCCAGTTGGGCAGCTTCTTCGCGCACTCGCTCTTCGGCCAGTTGCCTGGCTTGTTCAGCGACGGCCATACGCTGACGCGCCAGCACGGCGGCACGAGCCTGTGCCTGAACCGTCTCTTCTTCGGTTTTGACCGCTTGCGCCAATGCTTCCGCCTGGGCCTTGGCCATGTTCAAGGCGCGAATCTCCAGCGCTTCTTTCACCTTGGCTGCGGCGAGAATCTCTTCGGCCAACACTGTCTTGGCGGCGGCGATCTCTTGCGCGCGCACTTCGGCGGCGATGCATTCATTATCGGCTTCGATGGCTTTCAGTTCGGTGTCCATGCGCAGAGTGATCGTTTCGATGGCCTCATTCTCCGCAATTGCCAGTGCTTGCGCAACCCTTGCCGCTTCTGCATCAAGCGCGCGGCGCTGTTCGGCCGCTGCCGCAGCACTTCGCTCCGCATCGGTACGCTGCTGCAGGGCAACGATGGCAGCAGTCTCTGCGGCCAGTCTTTCCTCTTCCGCGAGGCGGGATTCCACCATCAGGCAGGCGCGCTGTTCGGCCAGTGGCAAGGCGGCATTGATCGCATCCAGCTTCTTCTGCAATTCCTGCGCCGCGAGCTCGTCGGCCCCGGCCTGCGCCTGCTCGGCAGCCAGTGTCGCGCTTTCCAGTTCGGCCTTGCCAAATGCGATGCTGCGGGCGCATTCGGCCATCTCGTAGCGCTGATTGGCCAGTTCGATCGCCTCGGTCTCGGCATGCACCTGCAATTCGACGGCATGCGAGGCGCGCATGTCGGCTTCGGCGCGCTGTTGTGCCATTTCCATCAGTTCGCGATCCGCTTGCAGTTTGATCTCGGCGGCGCGTTTCGCCTGTTCTTCGGCGGAAAGCAGGTCGCGTGCCTCCAGTTCGATCTGCATCAGCACAGCATTCGCCGCTTCACGCTCCCTGAGCGCCAGTTGCTCGGCCTGCACGCGCGAATCGAGCAGGTTCAGCATCTCCTGCTCGGCTTGCAGCTTGCGTTCCGCCGCCAAACGTTCAGCCTGCTCTTTCTCGATGGCTTGCTTGGCGGCCTCGGCGAGTTTCAATTCTGCGGCCACGCGCGCCGAGACCTCCGCCTGTGCCTGCTGCTCTGCCTTGATGCGCAACTCGACCGCGTCCAGCAATTTGCGCTCTTCCGCAGCACGTTCCGATGCGGCGCGCTCGGCTTCCAGTTCGGCCGCAACGCGCGACTGTTTCTCGGCCAGGGCTGTCATCTCGGCGCGCACGCGGGCGTTCATCGCCTCCTGCGCAGATTCTTCTGCAGCGAGCTTGGCGTTGACCATCGCCATCGCTTCCTTCTCGGACTTGAGCTTGTGCTGCACGCTCTGCATCACCAGTCCCTCGGTCTGTGCCTTCTCCTGCGCCAACAGAGCCGCTTCGCGATCCAGCTTCGCCTGCTGCTCCAGATCGCCGCGCAGACGCTGCTCGGCAGCCAGACGCTGTTCAAGCTCCGCCTGGGCCAGCCTTTCCGCCTCCAATTTTTCACGGACGGCTTCGCTCAGACGCTCTTCCGCCTTGCGCTTGGCATACGCTGTCGCGGTCAGTTCGCGCTCCAGTTGGGCGCGCGCCTGCACTTCATCGATCACCTGCGCCTCGGCGCGCGTGCGTTCTTCGATCTGTTCCGTCAACTCGCTTTCATGTTTTGCCTTGCCCTGCAGGATGGCGCGGGCATGTGCTTCGGCACGGGCGCGGGCCTGCACGGCCAGTTGCGCGTCGATCTCGGCCTCGATGCGTCCGCGCGATTCCAGTATCGCTTCGGATTCGGCGGGATTTTCTTCGTCGCGGGAAGAAACCAAGCGTATGTTTTTCAGTGCTGACATGTTCCACCTCTTTCGCGTAAGGATGCCAAGGGCATCGGCTCGACGCTAAAGTAGCAGTTCGGCTTTGGCGCCAAGCGTGGAATAAAGGTGGAAAAACAGGCCAATTTGAAACGGATGGGTAAAGAACCCGGGGGAATGGCTTATTTCAATTGTTTTTCTGCATCGGCTCAACAAATCCTTCGTCTGGTCGCGGACTGACGGACAGCACCGCCGGTCCGAGCAGTTTTGGAATGTCAGCCCAGCGATAGACTGCGAATGCATGCACGCAAAACCTCATTTGTTCATCCGCACCGCAGCGATGCGCTGCGTCATTCCCATTCGATGGTCGCGGGCGGCTTGCCGGAGATGTCGTATACCACGCGGTTGATACCGCGTACTTCGTTGATGATACGGTTGGAGACCTTTCCCAGCAGTTCATAAGGCAGATGCGCCCAGTGCGCGGTCATGAAATCCTGCGTCTGCACCGCACGCAACGAAACCACCCATTCGTAGGTACGCCCGTCGCCCATCACGCCGACCGACTTCACCGGCAGGAACACGGTGAAGGCCTGCGAGGTCTTGTCGTACCAGCTCTTGCCATCGGCGTCCTTGGTGTTGCGCAGTTCTTCGATGAAGATCGCATCGGCGCGGCGCAGCAGTTCTGCATATTCGCGCTTCACCTCACCGAGGATACGCACGCCCAGACCGGGACCCGGGAAAGGATGGCGATAGACCATGTCTGCCGGCAATCCCAGCGCCACTCCAAGTTCGCGTACTTCGTCCTTGAACAGTTCGCGCAACGGTTCCAGCAGCTTAAGATGCATGGATTCCGGCAGTCCGCCGACGTTGTGGTGCGACTTGATCGTGTGTGCCTTCTTGGTCTTGCCGCCGGCGGATTCGATCACGTCCGGATAGATGGTGCCTTGCGCCAGCCACTTGGCCTGCTTCAGCTTGGCCGACTCGCGCTGGAACACCTCGACGAATTCGCGCCCGATGATCTTGCGTTTCTGCTCCGGGTCGGTGACTCCCGTCAGATGTTTCATGAACTCGCCGCTGGCATCGACACGGATGACTTTCATGTGCAGATTATTGGCGAAAGTCTCCATCACCTGATCGCCTTCGTGCAGACGCAGCAGTCCGTTATCCACGAACACGCAAATGAGCTGGTCGCCGATAGCACGGTGGATCAGCGCCGCCGCCACCGAGGAATCCACGCCGCCCGAAAGACCGAGGATCACCTCTTCGCTGCCCACCTGCGCCTTGATCTTCGCCACCGCTTCGCCGATGTAGTCCGGCATGTTCCAGTCCTGGCCGCAGCCGCAGACGTCATGCACGAAACGAGCGATGATGGCCTTGCCCTGGTAGGTATGCGTGACTTCCGGGTGGAACTGCACCGCGTAGTAACGGCGCGACTCGTCGGCCATCGCGGCAAACGGTGTCGCCTCGTTGGAAGCGATGGCCGTAAAGCCAGGCGGCAGTGCTGTCACCTTGTCGCCGTGACTCATCCACACATCGAGCAGGCCGTGGCCTTGCGCGTTGGTCTTGTCCTGGATGCCATCGAACAGTTTGGAGTGTCCCTGCGCGCGGATCTCGGCATAACCGAACTCGCGCACCTTGCCACTTTCGACCTTGCCGCCCAGTTGCGCCGCCATGGTCTGCATGCCGTAGCAAATACCGAATACCGGCACCTTGAGATCGAACACGACTTGCGGTGCTTTCGGCGTCTCTTCCTCATAAACGGAATTCGGTCCGCCGGACAGGATGATGCCCGCAGGATCGAAGGCGCGGATATCCGCCTCACTCATGTCCCAAGGATGCAGTTCGCAATAGACATGCGTCTCGCGCACGCGGCGGGCGATGAGCTGGGTGTACTGGGAACCGAAATCGAGGATGAGGATTTTCTTGTGCATGGTTTTTTTGAGGATACGGGATACAGGATACAGAACGGCTATTCCTGCATCCCGTATCCTGAATCCTAGTCAATGTGATAGTTGGGTGCTTCTTTGGTGATCTGCACATCGTGCACGTGCGACTCGCGGATACCGGCAGAGGTGATCTCGACGAATTCGGCTTTCGCATGCACGGTGGAAATGTCTTGGCAACCGAGGTAACCCATGCTGGCACGCAACCCGCCCAGCAACTGGTGTATCACCGCCAGCACGCTTCCTTTGTAGGGGACGCGACCTTCCACACCCTCGGGAACCAGTTTGTCGTTGTTGCCCTCGGCATCCTGGAAGTAGCGGTCTTTCGATCCCTGCTGCATCGCACCCAGAGAACCCATGCCGCGATAGCTCTTGTACGAGCGCCCCTGGTACAACTCGATCTCGCCCGGCGCTTCTTCCGTGCCCGCGAACAGGCCGCCCAGCATCACGGTATGCGCACCGGCCGCGATGGCCTTGGAGATGTCGCCCGAGAAACGCACGCCGCCGTCGGCGATCAACGGCACGTCGGTATCCGCCAGCGCATCCGCCACGTTCTGGATCGCGGAGATCTGAGGTACGCCGACACCGGCGACCATGCGTGTGGTGCAGATGGAGCCTGGGCCTATACCGACCTTGACCGCATCCGCGCCGTGATCGACGAGCGCTTTCGCCGCCGCAGCGGTGGCGATGTTGCCGCCGATCACGTCGACCTTGGGGAAATTCTTCTTGACCCACTGCACGCGGCTCAGCACGCCCTGCGAATGGCCGTGCGCGGTATCCACCACCAGCACATCCACACCCGCTTCGACCAGCAACGCCACACGCTCTTCCGTGCCCTCACCCACACCGACTGCCGCGCCGACACGCAAGCGTCCGAGTTCATCTTTGCAAGCAAGCGGATGTTCGCTGGATTTCAGGATGTCTTTGACCGTGATGAGTCCGCACAACTCGAACGCATCATTGACCACCAGCACCCGCTCGATGCGGTGCTTGTGCATCAGGTTGCGCGCTTCGTCGCGGTTGGCGTTCTCCTTGACGGTGATGAGCCGCTCGCGCGGTGTCATGATGTTGGTGATGGACTGGTCGAGGTTGCTCTCGAAACGCAGATCGCGGTTGGTGACGATACCGACCACCTTCTTGCCCTGAATCACCGGCAGACCGGAGATCTTGTGCTGACGGGTCAGATTGAGCACGTCGCGCACGGTCATGTCCGGCGCGATGGTGATGGGATCTTTCACCACGCCGCTCTCGAAGCGTTTGACCTTGGAGACTTGCACGGCCTGCTCCTTGGCAGTCATGTTCTTATGCACTATACCGATGCCGCCCTCTTGCGCCAGGGCGATCGCCAGACGCGCTTCCGTGACGGTGTCCATCGCGGCGGACAGCAGCGGGATATTCAGCGTGATGTTTCGGGAGAGTTGGGTGCGCAGACTGACATCGCGCGGGAGGACGTTGGAATGCGCCGGAAGCAGCAGCACATCGTCGAAGGTGAGGGCTTTTTGTGTAATACGCATGGGAACCTTCCTCTGCATAACCAGCGACTTGGCTATCGTCTTTTGATGGCCTAGTCGAATGGCTAGTTGTTTTATCGAAAGCGCGCATTATATCAAAACTTGTCCGCAGACCGCAGAGCTATTCCCTTACTTGCCTTTCCTGCCCATCACATAGATCAGATATTCAAAAAAGACCTCGCACCAGCTCTGGTCATTGTCCTTCAGGTTCATCAACAGCTTGTTCACATCGCTGATCGGCCAGTTGGGATTGAAACGCACCAGCATCTCCTGTGGGTAGACCGGAAGCATCTGGAGCAACTGGTCCCCCTGTTTGTTGATCTCCTTGAGCATCAGGGCCAGATCCTTGTCCGAATCGATCTCGGCCGTGATATCCCCATAAGTCCTGGGGTGCTGTTTGGTGTATTCGATGAAATTGCTCAATAGATAGAAGAACTCGCTTTTGTTGTTCTCCGTCACCGAATCACCCAGCACGAAGGGCAATACGGTCAGTTCCAGCCAGTAATACTTCAATTTCGGATTCATCCGCTTGCTGACACCGATGTAGCCTTTGCGCTCCTGCGCCCGTTGGATGCAATCATCGAGGATCATCTTGTCGGAGGCTCTGGTCACCAAGTCGACATCCTTGAGTACGATAGGCTTGACCATGAAGAAATCGGGGAAGTCGTCGAACAACTTCCCCGAATTCTGATGTGCGCGGTAATAGGAACGGAACAAACGGAGAACCAGATCCTGGTTCTTATCGACCAGATAGTAGTCCTGATTGACGCTGGCAGGCGGTTGTATATTTGACATTCGGCTTGCTACTCCGCTGGTTGTCGTTCCGTAGCCCCCGCTTCCGGGAACTTGCGTAAAACTCGGGCGCTATCATAAATTGACGCGGGACAAATTAACAGCTAGTTTCGCAACCGTCATTTTACGGAGAATGTCATGAAACATCTGTTAACCATTATTGCATTGGCGCTGATCGGGCTGAATGCCCATGCCGGACTGAATAAATGGGTTGATGCAGAAGGCAAAGTGCACTATTCGGACACCCCGCCGCCTGAAGTCAAAACGGAATCAGTGCGCAATATTTCCGGAAAAGGCCAAGTCGAGGCCCCTGCCAGTTACTCGCCGAAAAGCATCGCCGAGCGGGAAGCCGATCTGAGGAAATCAAAACTGGAGAAAGAAGAGTCTGCGCAAAAGAAGTCGCTACAAGACGCAGAAATGGGAACAAAGAAACGCAACTGCGAAAATGCTCGTCACAATGAACGTGCTATTGAGGAAGGCTCGCGAATCTCCACCTATGACGAGAAGGGTGAACGTACCTACCTTGACGATGATGCGCGCGCTCAGCGTCTGGAGGAAGCCCGTAAAGCGATTGCCGCCAACTGCAACTAGGCGCTGACCACAGCGGCTTTGCCGCCGCTGTCCTCGCTCAACTTCATCGCTTCCTCGATATCCACCGATACCACCTTGGAAACGCCGCGCTCCTGCATGGTCACCCCGATCAGCTGCTGCGCCATCTCCATGGTGATCTTGTTGTGGCTGATGTAGACGAACTGGGTCTTGTCCGACATCTTCTGGATCAGTTTGCACAAGCGCTCGGTATTGGTGTCGTCCAGCGGCGCATCCACCTCGTCCAGCACGCAAAACGGCGCCGGGTTGAGCTGGAACAGGGAGAACACCAGCGCGATGGCAGTCAGCGCCTTTTCGCCGCCTGACAGCAGGTGGATGGAGGCGTTTTTCTTGCCGGGCGGATGCGCCATCACCTGCACGCCGCTGTCGAGGATCTCGTCGCCGGTCAGCACCAGCTTGGCATCGCCGCCGCCGAACAGGATAGGGAACAGCTCGGACAGGTGGCGGTTCACCTCTTCGTAAGTCGCCATCAACAGGTCGCGCGATTCCTTGTCGATGCGGCGGATGGCATCTTCCAGGGTCTCGATCGCCTCGTTCAAGTCTTTTGCCTGCGCATCCAGATAGGTCTTGCGCTCCTGCGCCGACTGCAATTCTTCCAGCGCCGCCAGATTCACTGCGCCCAGCGCCGTGATCTCGTTGCCGAGGCGCGTCAATTCGTTCTGTAGCCCACCCGCCTTGGCGCCTTCGATCAGCGGCAGCAGCGGCTCTTCGTCTACACCCAGCAACTGCTCCGCCCACTGCTCGTACTGGATGCGCGCTTCCTGCTCCTTCAGCGTGATCTCGCTCACCTTCTCGCGCAACGGGTGCAGCTTCTGCTCGCAGGCCATGCGCTCCTGTTCCATACGGTTCAGGTTCAGCGTGGCGTTTTCCAGGTTGTTGCGCGCCTCCGCCAACACCTGCTCGTGCACCTGGCGCTGTTGCAACGCGGCCTGCAATTGCTGGTCCGCATCGCCCTCGCTCAGATTCGCCTGCTCGTTGCGGCTGTGCGCCAGCGCTTCTTCAAGTTGCGTCAGCGTTTCGCCTTGCTGCCTCAGGTTCTGCTCCAGGTCGGCCAGCTTCTCCGCACAGGTCTTGGCGAAGAAACGCGCTTCCTGCAATTCGTGCTGCGCCTTTTGCGCGCGGTCGCGCTGCTCGCGCAGCAGGTTGTCCTGCGTGCCGGATTGCTGCCGCGCCTGATCGCTTTCCGCCTGCTGCGACGCCAGCTTTTCGCGCTGGATCTCCATCTGCTCGGCAATCTCCTGCATCTGGCGCTGTTCGTTGTTCACGCGCTCGGCCAGCTCTTCCAGTTCCTGCGCGATCTGCACGTTGCGTTCCTGCGTGCGTTCGTTGGCCTGGGTCAGTTTCAGGATCTGCATCTGCAAGCCGTGCTGGCGCTGCTGCAAATCGCTGGCGGAACTGCGCAGCGGCGCAATGCGTCCCTCGACCGAGTGATAGGCCTCTTCTGCCGCCGCGGACTGCTGCTTGCCCTGCTCCAGTGCCGCGTCGCGCTGCTGCGTTTCCTGCTGTAGTTGCTCGATCTCGCGCTGGCGCGCCAGCACGCCGTGCAACTGGCTATCCGGCGCATGGAACAGCACGCTGTGCGCGCCGACCAGATGCCCCTGCGCCGTCACCAGCCAGGCGCCGGCCGGCAGGTTGTTGCGCTGACTCAGCGCTTCGTTCAAGTTTGCCACGGCATACACGCCCGCCAGCCAATCCTCCACCACGGGTGCCGCCTGCGCATCCTGACAGCGCACGTAGTTGGCGAGCGGGGTCAAACCGGACTGTGCCGCAGTCTGGCCGGAATGCATGCCGTCAGCCGCATACACCGCCAGTTTGGCGGGCGGCGCATCGCTCCAGTTGGCCGCATCTTCCAGGCGCGGCAGCGCCAGCGCGTTGATGCGTTCGCGCAACACCGCTTCCAGCGCGTCTTCCCAGCCTTGATCGATGCTGATGGATTGCCACAGGCGCGGCGCGCTATCCAGTTGGTGCTGCGTGAGCCATGCCTTCAGATTCTTGTCGTTGTCGAGTTGCGCCTGCAACTGCTGCAGGGCGTTCAGGCGCGCCTCGGTTTGCGCCAACTGGCGTCCCAGTTCCTGCACCGCATCGCGCTGCCGGCGGCGCTCGGCATCGGCCAGCGGCAGGCGTCCCTGCAATTCGGCCAACTGTTGCTGCTGCATCTCGTACTCGGCCTGCATCTCGGCGAGTTGTTGCTGGTTCTGCTGCAGCAGTTCGATGTCCACCTGCGGCAGGTTGTCGCGCTCCAGCATCAGGCGCGAACGGCGGCTGTCCAGTTGCTGCACGTTGCCCTGCACATGGCCGCGCTGGGTCTCGAAAATCTGGAGTTGTTGCTGGATCAGCATCTGCTCGCGCTGCATCGCGTTGAGGCGCTCCTGCGCCACGCGTGCCGCCTCTTCCACCTGCGGCAGGCTTTGCGCCTCAATCTCGCTCCGGTTCTCGCAGGTCGCCACGCGCACGGCGGCGTCTTCCTGTTGTTGCTGCCAGTGCGTGCGCAGGGTGCGCAGGCCCTGCAACTGGGTCTGCTGCTGTGCGATCTGGCGTTCGCCGTTCTGGATCTGTTGCGACAGGCGGTTGCGCTGTTCGGTGATGAAGGATATCTGCTGCTCCAGACGCAACACCTCGGCATTGCTCGCATACAGCTCGCCCTGTTTTGCATGCAGCGCATCGGACAAACCGAAATGCTCGCTGCGCGAGGTCTCCAGCTTGGCCTCGACTTCGCGCAGCTTGGCGATCTCGGCTTCGAGATCGTTCTTGGTCTTCTCGACTTGCTGCGCCAAGCGTACCCGCCGCGCCTCGGCTTCCTGCTTGTTCACCAGCCACAGCAGTTTTTGCGTGGTCTCGCGCCGCGCTTCCAGTTCGCGGTAGGTCTTGGCCACCTCGGCCTGTCCGCCCAGATGCACCAGTTGTTTGTCGAGTTCCTGCAGGATGTCGCTGACGCGCAGCAGGTTGTCGCGCGTGTCGCCCAGACGCAGTTCGGTCTCGCGGCGGCGGTCGCGGTATTTTGAGACGCCCGCCGCTTCTTCGAGGAACACTCGCAGTTCCTCGGGCTTGGCCTCGATGATCCGCGAGATCATGCCCTGCTCGATGATGGCGTAGGCCCGCGCGCCGACGCCGGTGCCGAGGAAGATGTCGGTGATGTCCTTGCGGCGGACGTTCTGGTTGTTGATGTAGTAGCTGGAATCGCCGTCGCGCTGCAGCACGCGCTTGATGGAGATCTCGGCATAGGTCGCCCACTGGCCGCCGACCTTGCCCAGAGAATTGTCGAACACCAGTTCGACGCTGGCGCGGGCGACGGGCTTGCGTGTGCCGGCACCGTTAAAGATCACGTCCTGCATGGATTCGCCGCGCAGCGCCGAGGCACGCGACTCGCCCAGCACCCAGCGCAAGGCGTCGATGACGTTGGACTTGCCGCAACCGTTGGGGCCGACGATGCCCACAAGCTGCCCGGGCAGCGAGATATGGGTGGGATCAACGAAGGACTTGAAACCGGCTAACTTTATATGGGCGAGACGCAATTTGATTCAGGCTGACGATATAATGCGCCGCATTCTAACTGAACCCGGGCACCTCACCAAATGACCACCCAACCCACTAAGGCATTAGAGACTTTTCCCAACCCGCAGACCAAACGCGACTATCACATCCACATGGAGATCCCGGAATTCACCTGTTTGTGCCCCAAGACCGGCCAGCCGGACTTCGCCACGCTGATCCTGGATTACATCGCCGACGAGCAATGCGTGGAGTTGAAGAGTCTTAAGCTCTACATCTGGTCGTTCCGCAACGAGGGGCATTTCCATGAGGACGTGACCAACCGCGTGCTGGACGACCTGGTCGCCGCCACCCAGCCGCGTTTCATGCGCCTGACCGCCAAGTTCTATGTGCGCGGCGGCATCTTCACCAATGTGGTGGCCGAACACCGCAAACCCGGCTGGCAGCCCGCGCCGCTGGTCGACCTGACGCAGTTCTCGGCGCAATCCAACACGCGCGGATAGGCTGTACGTCAGCCCGGATCATTCAAGTTGTGATTGGACGAGCGCACACAGTTGCGGCCTGCATCCTTTGCCGAATATAGTGCCCTGTCCACCTGCTGCAGCATCGCATCCAGTGTCTGCGGCGTCTCTGGATGATGGGCACCAATGCTGGCAGTGAACGAGAACGAGCGCGAACCCGTGTCGATCCGCAAGGACTGTATCGCCTCGCGGATACGCTCTGCGATCGGGATCAGCTCATCCTCATTGCATTCCGGCAGCAGCAGGATGAACTCTTCCCCGCCCCAGCGACCGACATGATCGTAGCTCCGCTTCATGGAACGCAGCACATTCGCCGCCGCGCACAGGGCGAGATCGCCAGCTTCATGGCCATAGGTATCGTTGACTTGTTTGAAATGATCCAGATCCAGCAGCAATAGCCCCATTGAGCCGCCCTGGCGGGCCTGACGAGCGACCTCTTTTTCCAGCTTGTCCATCATGCCGCGCCGATTGAGCAGACCGGTCAGGTAGTCGATCTCGGTCAACCTCTGCAAGTCCTCGGTGCGTTCTTTCACTTTTCGCTCCAGTTCTTCATTGGTATTTCGCACGAACTCGACCATGCGCCAGAATGAACGGGAAAGAACCGAAATCTCGCCTTTACCCACGATCGGTGGCTCGGCCTCGTAGTTGCCTTGCTGGATCTGCTCGGTAGCCTTGGTCAGCCTGTGGATCGGACGCAATACCCAATGACTCAACAGCAGTCCCAACAGCAGCAATCCCAGCAGGAATATGCTTCCGAACACCAGCGGCAACCAGGTAAACCCCTGGATCACCTTCAGACTTTTCTCATCCATCAGGGTCAGGTCGAACCACCCCACTTCGGGAAGATATGAGATACCGAGCAGCCGCCTTTCACCCCGATAATCCACCCACAGGGTAGCCACCTCACCTGCATGGTGTTCCAGATAAGCCGCCGTCTGTCGCAACTTCTCGATATCAGCAGGGTTCTTCAGCAGGACGTCGATCCTGATCCGCTCCCCCACTGTCTTGGCGATACTGGCATAGTCGATCAGCGCGGGATCGGCAGAAAGCTGGATGGCCATGCTCTTGTCGACAAAGAAGGTCTCCACGCCTTTCTGATTGATATCCACGCTTTCTTTCAGGAACTCGGTCAGGTCGATGCCGGTGCCGATCACGCCAAGCGCCTCGTCACCGTTCTTGAGCAACACATTGATCCAGACTTTCACCACGCCCAGATGGACATCCGGATCGAGATTGACCTGATAGTCCGAGCCATCCTTCAGTGTCGCGAAGAACCAATAATCGTTCTTTTCGTGCGGTGAGAGGGTGTACCGGTATTGCCTGCCCAAATACTGTCCTGCCGCATCGTTGAAGTAGTAGTTCCCGCTACGGGCGAATGCCGCGAAATAACTGTGATCACGAAAGACATAGCGATAACGCTCCAAAACCTTGGTCGCCCGGCGTCTCACTTCCGCGTCATCCTCGTGCAACGCCATCTCGATCAGAGCGGGTTCGAGCGCCATCTGTCGGGCCAGCTTGATCTCGCGGATCAGCGGGGAAAGCGTACGATGTTTATCGAACAGCACCTGCCGTTCGGCGAACTGCCGTCCCCATTGCTGATTGATCTCGTGAACCATGTCCCTGAACACCAGCCATGAGATCACGCTGTAGCTCAGAAAAATGGCCGACATCAGCAAATAGAATCTCGTACTCAGCTTCATCTTATCGCCTTCCCGACCGGTTGGTTCACGGCGGCATTCCAGCATGCCGACAGATTCTGCTCGACCATCGAAACGACCTGTTCGTCCAGTTTTCCGGCATCTGCCTGGACCTTGAGCAGCAGCATGATCACCTGCTCCTCGAGTGGCCCGCGGTAGGGTCGCCGTTGCGCGAGTGCCTGGAACACATCGGATACGGCGACGATACGCGCCTCAAGCGAGAGGTCGGCTCCCATGATGCGATTTGGATATCCCGTGCCATCCATGCGTTCATGATGTTGCAACGCCCACAGACTGACCTGCTCCAAACCGCGGATGTTTCTCAGGATGCTGTATGTATCAAAACAATGCCTCCGCATGATGATGGTCTCTGTTTCATTCAGTTTGTCCGGTTTTTCCAGCAACTCATCCGGCACGCGCAGCTTGCCGATATCGTGCAGCAATCCCACCAGCTCCAGCATCTCGCAGGTCTCCTGCGGCAACTTGAACAGACCGCCGAGGTAACGCGCCAGATTGGCCACCCCGTCGGAGTGCTGCTTGGTGAACGGGCTTTTCGCATCGACGATACTGGAAAAGACATGGACCAGACTGCGCAATTCATCGAACTCCATGGTCCGGTCCGGATAATGCGACAGCCAGGTCGCCAGATAGCTGTTGACGTTATCGCTTTCCAGCGTGAACCAGAAAACCTCCGAATTTGATACTTCCATGAAGGCATCGACCAGTTCTGGGCAGAACCAGTCACCGCGATGGTCGTATATCTTGCGTCTGATCTCTTCCTTGCCCAGCAGAATATCCTGCTTGCCCGCTATCCAGCCCAGCGACAACACATCCACGCGGTCGACCATGTAGATGCAGTTCGCCCGCAGCTTCACTTCCTGCGGCAGATCCATATCCTGGAGCACCGACCAATGGGTATGGTGGTGCAAAATCGTGTCCGCCAGCGGTTTCAGCAAAGGGCTGCCGGCCAGCATGTCCGCCCCCAATTTGCAGTGTTCTGCCTCGCTCTCCCATGCCATCTGCGTCAATTTGGCGTGCACCATCGTTTTGGAAACGCCGCTGTCGTGCAGAATCGCCGCCTGAAACAGATCGTCCAGCAAAGGGGCGCTCCAACCCAGCCGTTTGCCGCACTCGGTGGCCATATAAGCGACGCGCTTGCCGTGGTGGATATGCGTCACCCCCACCAGATCGAGCGCATCGGAAAGGGAGTAGAGCGCCTCATGCAGATTGACGTTATAAGTAGACATCTCACCACCAGTCATTTCACGGTCCGGCCCCCCGGACAGGTGGAACACATGCAACTAATTTTTCAGTTGCGCCTCGAACTCAGCCAGCGGCACCGGCTTGCCGAACAGATAGCCCTGGAAAGCATGACAGCCGCGCAAGTCGAGGAACTCGCGTTGCGCCTGCGTCTCCACGCCTTCCGCGATGACGACCAGCCCCATCACTTCGCTCATCGCGATGATGGTCTGCACGATGGCGGCGTCGTTGGGGTCGCTGGCAATGTCGCGCACGAAGGATTGATCGATCTTGATCTGGTCCAGCGGCAAACGCTTGAGGTATTGCAGCGAAGAATAGCCCGTGCCGAAATCGTCCATCGAGAAACTCACGCCCAGCAATTTGAGTTCGCGCATCTTGGAGATCGTATCTTCGACGTTCTCCAGCACGATGCTCTCCGTCAATTCAAGTTTGAGCAGCGCCGGTTTGGCCCCGGCTTCCACCAGAGTGCGCTGCACTTGCGCAACGAAATCCGGCCGCCGGAACTGCTTTGCACTGACGTTCACCGCCAGCGTCAGGTCGCGCGTCATCTCATTGCTCTGCCAAAGCCTGAGTTGTGCGCATGCGGTCTGCAACACCCAGAGTCCGATCGGCACGATGAGTCCCGTTTCCTCGGCCAACGGGATGAACTGGGCAGGAGAGATCAGTCCGCGCTCGGAATGTTGCCAGCGTAGCAGCACCTCTGCCCCCAAGGGGCGATTTCGGCTGTCCATCTGTATCTGGTAATACAGGCAGAGCTGTTCGCGTTCGAGTGCATGCCGCAAATCCTCTTCCAGCTCCGCTCTCGCCTCGATGGCCGCCTGCATCACCGGATCGTAGAAACGGATGGTGTTGCGACCGGCAGTCTTGGCCTGATACATCGCGGTGTCGGCGTATTTCAGCACATCCTCCAGACTTTGCTGGTGTCCGCGGAACAGCACGACGCCGATACTTGGCGTCGAGTAATGGATATGGTTGGATAACTGATATGGCCGGGTCAGGGCATCGCGGATCTTTTCGGCGACCAGATCAGCCTGTCCCGCCGCCTCGTCCGACTTCGTGCTCAAAGCCTCCAGTATCACCACGAACTCGTCCCCGCCCAGACGGGCAACCGTATCGCCGTCGCGCACGCAGGCATTGAGACGCTCCGCCACCTCTGCCAGCAACTGGTCACCGATATCGTGCCCCTTGGTGTCGTTCAGTGTCTTGAAATTATCCAGGTCGAGGAACAGCACCGCACCATGCTGCCCGCTACGCGTACCCACCGAGAAGGCTTGCTGCAATCGCTCGACCAGCAAGCGGCGGTTGGGTAGTTGGGTCAGCGGATCGTAGAACGCCAGCTGGTGGATCTGCGCTTCGGCTTCCTTGCGTTTGGTGATATCCGAAGAAGTTCCGACGTAGTGCAGCAACTTTCCGTTCGTATCGCATATCTGGTTGATGCTCAGCCAGCTCGGAAAGACCTCACCGTTCTTGCGTCGATTCCATATCTCCCCCTCCCAATGCCCGGAATCGTTGATGCTCCGCCACATCTCGCTATAGAAAAGCTTGTCATGACGCCCGGAAGCCAGATGGTGCGGATTCTTGCCGCGCACCTCCTCCAGCGTGTAGCCGGTGATCCGCGTGAAGGCCGGATTGACCTCGATGATATTCGACTTGTCGTCGGTGATCATCACGCTGGAATAGCTGCTCTCGAACACCTTTTCCAGCATGTCCCGTTGCGTCACCAGGCCGCTGGTATAGGCATCGTTGTTGCGGCAGAGCACTATGGCTTTCGCCAGATGCGCCAGCACCGGCTGCAGCATCGTGGTCAACGGCAGGTTCGTTTCCGGGATTTCGGCGGCAAGCAGCACGATCACGCCGCAGTGATCGATCGGCAATCTGAGATAAGCCTTGTATTGCGTCTGCGTACAGCGCAATGCGGAAAGCAGCGCCGTCTGCTCGTCCTCCCGCACGGCCGCCTGACAGATCAGTGCACAAGGCAAATGGAGAGGTTTGCCAATCTCCCCGATCAGATCGAAATCACCGACCGCGGCATCGAGGTGAACCTCGACCTGGCCATGGGCTTTACCGCAGAAAGGAACGTCAAGACAGATGAACCCGGCCGAGAACGAGGTATGGTAGAGCAACCGCTGCAGCGTGCGGGTCAGCAGCGACTTGGTGCTGATCTCGCTGCCGATCGTGACGACGAGGTCATACATCACCGGCAGGATATCCTCGCGCTCCATGCTACCAGCGCGCAGCGACCAGAGTGGCGTTATGGAAAAGTGGGTAGCCATGTACCGTCGAACCGCCGATCTCACCGAGCGATAGCGCGCCGGCGACTTGCGCGGCTTGCACCAGCCCCTCGAAAGCCTCCAGTTCGGCAGTCGCCATTTCCATCCCCAGATGCAGGCGGCGGCCGGCGCAATAGAACAACATCAACTCGGCACCGGTGATGTCGCCGTTCAAGGTCTTCAAGCCCTCGGTCAGATTGTGCAAGGTCTCGACAGAACGCACGGTCGGCGCTTTCAGCAGTGTCAGCACGGAATTTGGCGGGACCTCGCCAACGCAGAACAGGGAGCCGTCCTCTGCCAGCATCACGGGGATGCGCACCACCACATGATGATTGGCCCGCACGATACCGAACGGAAAATGCACTCCATACTGGTAGAAATTCTCCGCCGTGACCTCTTGGCCGTAATGTTCGCGCACCAGATCCTGGTATACCTTGAACGCCGGCTGCCAATCGATCTGCGAGATGCAATTGCCGTTGGTCGAAGTCGCATAGGAGGTATGCGGATTGGTATGGTAGCCATGCTCAAGGATCGCGCCTTTGTGCGAATTGAGCAGCAGCAGCAACACCCCGTTCTGGATCACGCGCTCGCTGTCGAACAGGCAGGGCATCGGCTGGAACGTCTCGCTACCCGCATTCGCCCCAGCATAGTGGACCCGATTCGCCAGGTGCAGATACAGGTTGTCGAGCAGCGTACCGATGTTCGGCACCATGGCATCGAACAGCATGAACAGCGTCACGTCAGGATTGTGATCGATTTGCTCGCGGATATCGTTGGCGATCTTCTCTGCCGCCTGTTCAGCTTCGGCCGAAGCTACGGGCAGATCATCGTAGAGTTTGAAGTACGGCATTTCCCTGAAACACAGCAGCCAGACCCCGCTCGTCGTGAAACGACCGTCTTGAATCAGTGCCGGAAAGATCGCACCGACCAGACTCACCTTGCGGCTGGAACACGCTGCCTGCAACACGGCGACCTTGTCTTTCTCCTGTTCCGGCAACAACGCGCAAACCCCCAGTTTTGGATGAAGCGCCTGCATCTCAGCCAGTTTTTTCTCGATCTCTCCCGCCTCGACCCCGGGCAGAAAGTGCATCATGTTCGCCTTGCTCATACCGTCTCCCAACAACCTGGATTCCAACTTATCAAACCGCTAACGGCAAAAATTGAACATACTTTAGCTCACGCCGTTGAATAACCATGCATCCATTGCGAGCAATCCGAAAGTCACCACCTGATTCAGGTGATGTGCATCCTCCAGCTTCGAAGCGGCCCCCATTGCTACAAACAAAGGCAACAGATGCTCATCGGTAGGATGGTTCTGCACGGCATGCGGCGCAAGCGAGCGGTAGGCACAAAGCGCATCGAGATCCCCCTCCTGGATCCTGGCTGCGATCCAGTCACGGAATTCCGTCACCCACGCCGGGGCGGGATTGCCTTGCGGATGCCGGAAAGCTTCGCGCAGATTATGCGTGATGGCACCGCTGCCGACGATCAGCACCCCCTGTTCGCGTAGAGGTTTCAGTGCGCGCCCCACGGCGAGATGCCAGGCCGGATCGCGTTGCGGTTGCAATGAGAGTTGCGCGACGGGAATATCCGCTTGCGGAAACATGATGCTCAACGGCACCCAGGCTCCGTGATCGAGTCCATGGGTATCATCCAGTTGCACCGCGATACATGATCGCTGCAACAGCTCCGCTGCGACCTCTGCCATCCGCGGTGCACCGGGGGCCGGATATTGCAAACGATAGAGCTCTTCGGGAAATCCGCTGAAATCGTGGACGGTCTCCGGCTGCACAGCACGGCTGATGGTCGCGATATGCGATTCCCAGTGCGCGGAGACCACCAGAATGGCGGCAGGCTTCGGCAACTGCGCACCGAGCCTGCGCCAGGCCGCCCCCGTCTCACCCTCGTCGAGCGGCAGCGTTGGAGCACCATGCGAAAGGAACAGGACAGGCATCATGATGGGCAGATGCTAGCACGAGGACGGGATAAAATGACTGCCTCTAATCCCTTGGGATAATCATGGAATACAGACGATTGGGCAGCAGCGATCTGATGGTGTCGGCCCTTGCGCTCGGCACCATGACCTTCGGCGAACAGAACAGTGAAGCCGAAGCCCATGCGCAGCTGGACTGCGCCATCGCGCGCGGGGTCAACTTCATCGACACCGCCGAGATGTACCCGGTCGCCCCGCGCGCCGAGACCGTGTATCGCACCGAGAGCTACATCGGTAGTTGGCTCAAACACCAGCAGCGCGACCGACTCATCGTCGCCACCAAGATCGCCGGCCCCGCGCGCGGCTTCAACTGGATACGCGGCACGCCGCGCATCAACCGCGACCACATCTCCGCCGCCATCGACGGCAGTCTGCGACGCTTGCAGACCGACTACGTCGACTTGTATCAGATCCACTGGCCGGACCGTTATGTGCCGATGTTCGGCTCCACCGGTTACGACGTCACGCAGGAGCGCGATGCCGTGCCGGTTGAGGAGCAGCTGCAGGCGCTGGCAGACTTGGTCAGGGCGGGCAAGGTACGCCATATCGGCCTCTCCAACGAAACGCCGTGGGGCGTTGCCGAATTCGTGCGCTGCGCCGAGCGACTCGGCCTGCCGAAGATCGTCAGCGTGCAGAACGCTTACCATCTGATGAACCGCACTTTCGAAAGCGGCCTCGCCGAGATCTGCCGCCATACCAGCGTCGGCCTGCTCGGCTACAGCCCGCTGGCATTCGGCTGGCTCAGCGGCAAATACATCACCGATCCGAACGCCAAGGGGCGCATCACCCTCTTCCCCAATTTCGGCCAGCGCTACGCAAAGGTCAACGTCCCGCCTGCCGTCAAGGAATACGCGCGCATCGCCCGGGAAGCCGGACTTGCCCCAGCAACGATGGCACTCACCTTCGCAAGAACGCGCTGGTTCACCGGCAGCGTCATCCTCGGCGCAACCACGCTGGAACAACTGAAAGAGAATCTGGATAGCGCGGAAGTGACGCTATCGAAAGAAGTGCTTGAGAAGATCGAGGCGGTGCACAGGCTGTATCCGAATCCGGCGCCGTAACGTAGCTTTTACATCACATGCGCCCGTAACGGAAATCTCCGCTCAGAAGAATGTAATTTTCGCGTAAGGAATCATTTCATTCAGCCTGCATTCCCACACCGGATGGAGGTTGAGCTATCATATGTCCGCTGGGATAAAACTTCTGGGAGGAAAGAATGGTTAAGAAGATCGTTGCGCTGGTGCTTATCGTGGTTGCTGGTGGCGGGTGGTTCTATCTGGATTACATGAACAAGCAGGAGATCAAGGCGGCAGAAGAATTGCGCCAGGCAATGGCGCAAGCAAAAGCCCAGGCAATGGCGAGAGAGAAGGCCATCGCAGAAGCGAAAGCGCAATTTGAAGCATTGATCCTTGCTGAACTGACGACATGCAAGACGACCGCAGAGAAAGTCAAAGAAGATTTTCTGGAAGCGAACAAGAAACCCGTGCGCCGCAAACCCGGCCAGTTCACCGTTCCGGCAGCAGTTCAGGAAGAGGCCAACAAAACTCTGGAAGCAGCCAACGCGGCATGCCAGACGACTCACGATACACGCCTGGCCAGCGGTTCATAATACGGACTTGTCAACGTTCTTCGTCTTTGGGTAGCAGACAAGCAGGTTCCTTGCAGCCAAAGACGGAGAAGTAACGCCACCATATCACCAGCAGGACAGGGAACAGCGCCAGCCACAGCCAGTTCCCGTCTTCTGTCAGCAGCAACTCTCCGCGCCACCACCCCACCGTCACTTTGAGGCTGGCGATCAGCAGCCCCAGTAGCAGCACAAGCAGCAATGCGCGCGACAATGCCTGTTTCATATCCCTGTTCATCGCGCCGCCACGGACTCGGTCAATGACACACCGCGGCTGTGATGCGGCAACTCCAGATAACGGCGGGTCTGCATCTCGGTCAGGCGGCTGGCGATGCGTTGTGTTTCGCTGTCGTGCTTCCCTTCTTCGTACAGCGATCCCGGCGCGGCTTCGAACGAGGCCACCAGTTTGACGTGATTGTCGTAGAGCACGTCGATCAGCCAGGTGAAGCGCCGTGCCGCCGCACCATTATCGGCGGACAGCTTCGGGATGCCCGACAGGAACACGGTCGGGTATCGGTGGGCGATCTCCAGATAATCGGACTGGTCATGGTTGCCGCCGCAGAGTTCCCTGAAGTCGAACCAGACGACTTCGCGCGAGTTCCGTTTGACCGGGATGCTGATGTTGCGCACCCGGATCGAGTTCGTCTCGGCATGCATGCCTGCAGTGAGCCGTTGATACAAAGACTGCATATGCGCTTCGGTCGCCGTATCGCCGGCATCCATGAACAGCGGATCGCGCACCATCTGCAACATGCGGTAGTCGGTGTTGCTGTCCAGATGCAGCACTTTCAGTTTGCGCTTGAGCAAGGCGATGGCGGGCAGGAAATTCTGCCGCTGCAAACCGTTGGGGTACAGGCCATCGGGCGGATAGTTGGAGGTGGTCAGCAGCACCACTCCGCGCTCGAGCAATGCTTCCAGCAGGCGACCGAGGATCATCGCATCGGCAATGTCGTCCACGTGGAACTCATCCAGACACAACAGGCGGGTGGAATGTTCGATCTGGTCGGCCAGCGCGATCAGCGGGTCGCGTTCATGCGCGAGCCGCTTCATCTCCTGATGTACTTCGACCATGAAGTTGTGGAAATGGATGCGGCGTTTGCGGCGGTATGGCAGGCAATGATAGAAGCCGTCCATGAGGAAAGTCTTGCCGCGCCCCACGCCACCCCAGATGTACAGCCCCCTGGGGACATCCGGACTCAGCAGGCTGCGCCCGAGAAACTGGTTGCGTTTGACCTTGAACTCAACCAGTTGGTGCCACAGCGTCTCCAGTTCGTCTATCGCGGCAAGCTGGCGTGCGTCACAGACGAATCCTGCCTTGTCGCAGGCGTTCTGGTACCAGGCTTTCGGACTGATCTCGCTGTCGTTCACGGCATGTTGCATCTTCAGGTGATCTCGATAAATTCCAGCGCGTTGCCGTCCGGGTCGCGGCAGAACACTGCGTTCCTGCCGGATTGGCTTTGCGTACAGGCGATGCCTGAGCCATCGAGTCGCGCCTTAAGTCCCGACAAGTCCTTAACACCCAAAGCCACGTGCCGATCACGCCCTCCGTGCGCGGGGCGATGCACACCCACATCAGGATCGGGGAGCAACATCAGATGTATCTGCTGATTTTGTCCGATGTCATACCACACACCGTCAAAACTCATCTGCGGCCGATTTCCTGCAAGCTGTAAATCCAGCACCCCCTCGTAGAACGCGCGCGACCTTGCCAGATCGCTGGTGAGGAAAGTAGCGTGATGTATGCCTGCGATCATCTTGCCTTGACCGGAACGACCTTGCCTGCCGCCAGCTTGGCGCGTGCCCTCGCCTCGTCGCTATCCCTGCCGTTCGCCAGCGCCACGCCCATGCGGCGACGCTTGAACGACTCGGGCTTGCCGAACAGACGGATATCCGATTCCGGCACGCGCAGCGCCTCTTCCACCCCTTTGAAGGCGATGCCCTTTTCTTCCATCTGGCCGTAGATCACGGCGGAAGCGCCGGTCGCGCGCAAGCCGGTATCGACCGGCAAGCCGAGGATGGCGCGGGCATGGAGTTCGAATTCGTTGAAGCGCTGTGTGCACATGGTCACCATGCCGGTGTCGTGCGGACGCGGACTGACCTCGGAGAACCAGACCATGTCGCCCTTCACGAACAGCTCGACACCGAAGAGCCCCAACCCACCCAGGTCTTCGGTGACCTTCCTGGCGATATCGCGCGAACGTTGCAACGCCAGTGCCGACATCGCCATCGGCTGCCAGCTTTCGACATAATCGCCGTGCACCTGCACATGCCCGATGGGTTCGCAGAAATGCGTTTCGGTCTGGCCGCTCGCACCGACTGCACGCACGGTGAGTTGGGTGATTTCATAATCGAAATCGATGAAGCCTTCCACGATCACCCTGCCCTGATTCACGCGCGAGCCGCTGGCGGCGTATTCCCACGCGGCTTGCACTTCGTCAGCGCCATCCACTTTCGATTGTCCCTTGCCGGAAGACGACATCACCGGCTTGATGATGCACGGGAAACCGATCACCGCGGTGGCCGCGACCAGTTCGTCCAGACTGTCGGCGAACTTGTACGGCGAGGTCGGCAACCACAGTGTCTCGGCCGCCAGACGCCGGATACCTTCGCGGTTCATGGTGAGTTGTGCTGCGCGTGCGGTGGGGATGACGCGCGCCAACCCTTCCTTTTCGATCTGCACCAGCATGTCGGTGGCGATGGCTTCGATCTCCGGCACGATGACATGCGGTTTCTCTTTTTCAATGAGCGCGCGCAGTGCCGCGCCGTCCGCCATGTTGATGACATGCGCGCGATGCGCCACCTGATGTCCCGGCGCATTCTCGTAACGGTCCACCGCGATGACCTCCACACCCAGGCGTTGCAGGGCGATGATGACTTCCTTGCCGAGTTCACCGCTGCCGAGCAGCATGACTTTGGTGGCGGAAGGACTGAGCGGGGTGCCGAGGGTGAGCGGTTTCATGGGATGTTCGACAAAAAAGTGGGGATGCCAAAATTATACACAGGGGAGTAACATTGATAAGGCATTCTGATCTTTCCAAATCCGAACTTTTTCAGGGAGCCATACCATGACCAACATCGTGCAATTGCTGGGCGAAGAAGCAGACCATCTGTTGAAGCATCGTTGCGACGGCATCCCCAAAGAAGCGCTCCACCTGCCGGGACCGGATTATGTGGATCGCGTGGTCGCGATGAAAGACCGCAAGACCGGCGTACTGCGCAGCTTGCAGGCACTGTATGGCACCGGACGGCTGGCCAATAGCGGCTACCTATCTTTGCTTCCGGTCGATCAGGGCGTCGAACATTCCGGCGGTGCATCCTTCGCCCCCAACCCGATCTATTTCGACCCCGAGAACATCGTCCGGCTCGCCATCGAGGGCGGCTGCAACGGCGTGGCATCCACGCTCGGCGTACTGAGTTCGGTAGCGCGCCGTTACGCGCACAAGATCCCCTTCATCGTGAAGATCAACCACAACGAGATGTTGACCTATCCGAATATCTACGATCAGACGCTGTTCGCCAGCGTGGATCAGGCTTTCGACATGGGCGCGGTGGCCGTGGGGGCGACGATATTCTACGGTTCCGAGCATTCGCGCCGCCAGATCCAGGAGATCTCCGATGCCTTCGAGCATGCGCACAGCCTCGGCATGGCGACCATCCTGTGGGCCTACCTGCGCAACCCGGCGTTCAAGACGGCGGACAAGGACTACCATGTATCTTCGGACCTGACCGGACAGGCCAACCACCTCGCCGTCACCATCAACGCCGATATCGTCAAACAGAAGATGGCCGAGAACAACGGCGGCTACAACGCCATCAAATTCGGCAAGACCCATCCCAAGGTCTACAGCGACCTGACCACCGACCACCCCATCGACCTGGTGCGCTACCAGGTGGCGAACTGTTACATGGGACGCGCCGGTCTGATCAACTCGGGCGGCGAATCGGGCAAGAACGACCTGCAACAGGCAGTGCGCACCGCGGTGATCAACAAGCGCGCGGGCGGCATGGGGCTGATCTCGGGACGCAAGGCGTTCCAGAAACCGATGCAGGATGGCGTGGCGCTATTGAATGCGATACAGGACGTGTATCTGGATGTGAAGGTGACGGTGGCTTGAAGCCAACGATCAAGACTTGCGCTTGATCATCACGTAGCGCTTCTTCACCGGCCCCCGAATGTCCCGGTGAACCGGGCAGGGATCGCTGTACCGGCTGCCCAGGAAAAGGTAATGAGTCCGGACATGGTCAGGCCGATTGGGCCAATATGCGCGACATGTTCGCGACGCCGTGACGCTTGAGCAGGGAATAGAGCTCGGCTTCATCATGCGCAACGACCTTGGCCAGATAGGTCATGTTTTTCTCGATGGATTCCAGATAATAGTTGTTGCTGACGCCCATCGTGTCCTTGAAGTGGTATTCCAGCTTCTGGTAGATGCCCCCCAGCGCCCCATCCAGTTTTTCACGCGTCATCTCATAAAAACGGTTGGTCTGGCACAGCAAGTCGTAGGTGCTCTGGTAGCTTCCAAAATTCGCTTCCTTGAATTCGAGATACAGGAACAGGAGTTTTTCCAGATAGATGCGATCGGCCATCTGCCCGGTGATGTCGGCGGTGGCGACGATACGTCCCAGCATGCGTGAGCGCTCGTCGCTGAAGCATATCTGTGCAAACGGCCGATTGTGCTCTGTCCCCAGGATCATGGCGGTCACGGCAACCGGAATGTTCTCTGGCAGCTTGTGGTCGGCAAAATATTGGCGCATGAATTCGATACCGCGCTGGACATGCGTCTGCGTGTGCTGCGCTCCCGTTCCGCTCTCCTCGCTCCTGCGCTGGGCATAACCGACGTCATGCATCAGGATGGCGATCATGATCAGCGAGATCTCTTCGTCGGTCAGGCGATCACCCGACACATGGACGCCATGCATCAGGCGTGCGCCGCAAAGCAATACTTCCAGCGTATGCGGAAGATCGTGGTACAGCGTCTTGATGGAGGTATAACCGGGGTAGTCGCCATGGAACAGGCGCATGACATCTCCATACACGAACTGGATGAGGGTGAAGTCATACTGGGGACTCATCCGGCGGATGATGTCGTTTGCCTTTGCCCAGACGATCTGCTGGTCTACGTTATCGAACAGCTCGTTGATCTGGGCTGAAGTTGGGGTGTTTTTCATGTTTGAGAATTTGCGCACGAGTCCTGTTTCGGGATTGACCTCTCCGAAACCGGGGCCAGTCTACCTTAGTCGATTGCTGTAACACAATTTAAATACAGCACCGTTCGTCGGAAAAAACCGAATGCCACCAAGCGCTAAGGAGAAATCGAAAACTGTCGTTGACGCTGGCATACTGCCCACGCAAAATAGCCACGGCCATACCCCTATACCTGCAAAATTACACCATCGTGATCCATCACAAATGCCTGCGTTACCCGCTTTTGAGCGCCCTCCTTTTCATCAGCCAAGCGGGAATGGCTGCCGGACTGAACGACATCGAAGCCATCCCTCATCTCGATAAGGCCGGAAAAGAAGGCTACCGTGAATTTCTTACTGCCGAGAAACACCGCGCATTTGCCATTGCGCCCGGCGGCGCGTGGACTTGGAACGGCGGCGGCTCGTCCGCCGAATCCGTCGCGGAAGACACCCAGCAGACTTGCGAGTTCGACAACGGGCAGACATGCATGATTTATGCGCTGGACGACCGTGTGGTGTTCGACAGTCAAACCTGGGCCGGACTCTGGGGGCCGTATCTCGATCGGACTCAGGCAAGCCGGGCTGCTGTCGGCTTGAAACGTGGCGAACGCTTCTACGATCTGTCTTTCAGGAGTGCGGACGGACATCCCATGCAACTCTCCGACCTGCAAGGCAAGGTGGTCGTGCTGCATTTCTGGGGTTCCTGGTGTCTGCCCTGTCGGCGCGAGATGCCGGAGATGCAGCAATTGCATCGGGCGCTGGGGAGATCGTCCGATATCCAGATGGTCATGTTGCAGGTGCGGGAAGATTTTGCCACCGCGCGCAAATGGACTCGTCAACAGCACTTGAAGCTGCCCTTGTACGATTCGGGTGTGAGCAAGAAGGCCAATGACACCCTGAATCTGGCTGCGGGCAAAACCATCCATGATCGGTATATCGCGGAAATGTTCCCCACGACTTACATCCTCGACAAGCACGGCATCGTCGTATTCTCCAATATCGGACCGATCTCGCGCTGGTCGGAGTACCTGCCGCTGTTACGCGACGTGGCGGCGCGCTCTGGCAAATAGGCGCAGACACAGCAACAAAAAAGGCCGCCAGCATTGGCGGCTTTTACATGCACTTCAACACATGAAGGTTGGGAATGACACGGTGCGATTGCATTTTGATGACAATCCCGAGCGAGGATCCCCGGTATATGCCCAAAGCACACGGAGATAACCCTGGGCAAAATGTGTCGTCTCGTCAGTAACCCAAAATGGTTATGGCTGCGGAGAGTGAAGACGCCCGGACAACAGACTGGCGGAGACGATCAGTGTTGCACCGATCCACTCGCGCAGCCCCATCGCCTCGTCGGCGAGAAAATAGGAAGTGACGGCGGCAACCACCAATTCGAAGAGGAACAGCACCACGGCACGGTTGGCGGAAAGATGGGTGACGCCGTATTGCACGGCGAAGCTGGTGGCGCAGAGCACCAGCCCCATCAATGCCAGCATGGCCCAGGATTGCATATCGATCGCCGCGATTTGCGCCGCCACCCCGCCCTGCCACAACAGGAACGGCAAGGTCAGCGCGGCCGTGCCCAGCCACAGGCTGAACGATTTTGCCTGCACGGAAAGATGCGCAGCCCGCCGCGAAGTGACATTGGACAGCGCGAACCCCATACCTGCCGACAAACCCAGCCATTCGGAGATGTTCTGCGGCAACGGCCAGCCCATTTCAGGCTCCCACAGCATGACGATCGCGCCACCGAACGAGAGCAGGACCACGAAATAGCCGTAACGATTGAGCCGTTCGCCCAGGATCCAGAACGAGAACAGGATGGTCCACACCGGCGCAAGGTAGAACAGCAACAGCACGCGCATCACCTCGCCCTGCAACATCCCCAGCACATAGCCGAGGTTGGCCCAGCCCGCGCTCAGGATCAGCAGCAAGGCCCACCAGTTGAAGGTGGCACGCTCGCGCCACACGCGCGGCAGCATGAACGCACCGCACAACATCGCCAGCAGATAGGTGATGAAGGTCGCCATCGCGCCTGATACGCCGACATCCTGCAACGCCCGATAGGGATACCAGATCAAGCCCCACACCAGCGCGCCGCTCAATACGCCGACCACCGGCATGACATTTTGTTTTGATGGCACTCGCCCGACCCTTATAATGCGCGCTGATTTTCAGCACGTTGTGAAACCGCAATGAATCGTGATCTAGACAAGCTGCAGCCCTACCCATTCCAGAAACTCGCCAGGCTGTTCGGCGAGGTCACGCCGAATGCGGCAATGAAACCGATCAGCCTGCACATCGGCGAACCCAAACACGATACCCCTGCCTTCATCAAGGATGCCTTGATCGCTGGCCTCGGCGGGCTGGCGAATTATCCCACAACCATCGGCAGTGACGCCCTGCGTAAAGCCATCGCCGACTGGCTGGCCCGCCGCTACGGCATCCCGGCACCGGATGCGAAATCCCAGGTACTGCCCGTCAACGGCAGCCGCGAGGCCTTGTTCGCCTTCGCACAGGCAGTGATCGACCGCAGCAGGAAAGACCCTGCCGTGGTCTGCCCCAATCCGTTCTACCAGATCTACGAAGGCGCCGCGCTCCTCGCCGGCGCCACGCCGTATTTCCTCAATACCCTGCCGGAAGACGACTACGCGCTGAATTTCGCGCAGTTGCCGGAAGAGACCTGGCAGCGCACCCAGCTCATCTACGTCTGCTCGCCCGGCAATCCCAACGGCCGCGTGATGCCATTGGCCGAATGGAAGACCCTGTTCGAGATGAGCGACCGTTACGGCTTCGTGATCGCTGCGGACGAATGCTATTCCGAGATTTATTTCGGCGACGCCCGGCCGCTGGGCGCATTGCAAGCCGCGCAACAACTGGGGCGCGGTGATTACAAGAACCTGGTGGTGTTCTCCAGCCTGTCCAAGCGCTCCAACGTGCCCGGTCTGCGCTCCGGCTTCGTCGCGGGCGATGCGAAAATAATGGAAAAGTTCGCGCTTTATCGCACTTATCACGGTTGCGCCATGAACCCCGCCGTGCAGGCTGCCACCATCGCCGCCTGGAACGACGAGGCGCATGTGGCCGAGAACCGCCGCCTGTATGCGGAGAAGTTCGCCAAGGTCATCACCCTGCTCGCCCCGGTGCTGCCGGTGACCAAACCCGATGCCGGTTTCTACCTGTGGATAAGAACACCCATCGCCGATACGGCTTTCGCGCAACAGTTGTATCGCGACTATAATGTATCCGTGTTGCCCGGCAGCTTCCTGGCGCGCGAAGCGCACGGGGTCAACCCCGGTGCGAACTTCATCCGGTTGGCGCTGGTCGCCAAGCTGGACGAAACGCTGGAAGCCGCACGACGAATCGCCGAATTCGCACAAAAACTATAATCATTTCAATCAACGAACCAGACTGGGACACACCATGCCGCAATTGCAAGCCATCATCGAAGAAGCCTTTGAACGCCGTGCCGAGATCACCCCGCGCAACGTGGACGCGCAACTGAAGGAAACCATCAATACCGTCATCGAGTATCTCGACCAGGGCAAGCTGCGCGTGGCTGAGAAGATCGACGGCGCATGGGTCACCCACCAGTGGGTCAAAAAGGCCGTGCTGCTCTCCTTCCGCATCGAGGACAACGCCTTCATCAAGGGCGGTTTCACCAACTACTTCGACAAGGTGCCGTCCAAGTTCGCCGACTACAACTCCAAGGAATTCCGCGAAGGCGGCTTCCGCGTGGTGCCTCCGGCTGCCGCGCGCCGCGGTTCCTACATCGCCAGGAACGTGGTGCTGATGCCTTCCTACTGCAACATCGGCTCCTACGTCGATGAAGGCACCATGGTCGACACCTGGGCCACCGTCGGTTCCTGCGCGCAGATCGGCAAGAACGTGCATTTGAGCGGCGGCGTCGGCATCGGCGGCGTGCTGGAACCGGTGCAGGCCAACCCGACCATCATCGAGGACAACTGCTTCATCGGCGCACGTTCGGAAGTGGTCGAAGGCGTCATCGTGGAAGAAGGTTCGGTGATCTCGATGGGCGTGTTCATCGGCCAGAGCACCAAGATCCTCGACCGCGAAACCGGCGAGATCCATTACGGCCGAGTGCCGGCCGGTTCCGTCGTGGTCAGCGGCAGCATGCCTTCCAAGGACGGCAAATACAGCCTGTATTGCGCGGTGATCGTGAAGAAGGTTGATGCCAAGACGCTGGGCAAGACCGGCATCAACGAACTGTTGCGCGGGATTTAACCCAGACTTCGGGATTCAGTCTCTTCTGTAATCCCGAGGCCATTTCGATGTTGAGGTGACCAGATGATCATTACGCCATTGCTGCAACTCGCCGCCGACAAGAAAGCCTCCGACCTGTTCCTGTCGGTCGGCGCGCCGATCAACATCAAGATCGACGGCGTGGTGATGCCGGTCAATGCGCAGGTTCTCGACGAGGAGACGGTCAAACGCATCGCCTACGAGATGATGACCGAAGCGCAGATCACCGAGTTCGAGCTGCACATGGAGATGAACTTCTCTTTCCGCGTGCCCGGCATCGGCAACTTCCGCGTCAACGTGATGCGCCAGCGCAGCAGTGTCGCCGTGGTGATCCGCTATGTGCGCGGCGATGTGCTCAACGTCGAAGCGCTCAACCTGCCGCTGGTGCTGAAAGAACTGGTGATGGAGAAACGAGGGCTGGTGCTGATGGTAGGCGCCACGGGTTCCGGCAAGTCGACCACGCTGGCCGCGATGATCCAGCACCGCAACGAGACGCAGAGCGGACACATCCTGACCATCGAGGACCCGCTGGAATACATGTTCCGGCACAGCAAGTCCATCGTGAACCAGCGCGAGGTCGGCACCGACACCGCCGACTACGGCTCGGCGCTGGTCAGCGCCATGCGCGAAGCGCCGGACGTGCTGATGATCGGCGAGATCCGCGACCGCGAGACGCTCAAGCACGCGCTGATCTTCGCGCAGACCGGCCACTTGTGCCTGTCCACCCTGCACGCCAACAACAGTTACCACGCGCTCAACCGCATGGTGAACTTCTTCCCCTACGATGCGCGCAACAGCATCCTGTCCGACCTGTCGCTCTGCCTGCGCGCCGTCATTTCGCAGCGTCTGATCCGCAACATGCAGGGCAAGCTGGTGCCTGCGGTCGAAGTGTTGCTGAACTCAGCATTCATCGCCGACCTCATCCGCAGCGACCAGATCGACCAGATCCGCGACGCCATCGAGAAGAGCGTGTCGCCCGGCTCACAGACCTTCGAGCAGGCCTTGTACAAGCTGTTCAAGGCCGGTCACATCTCCAAAGAAGACGCCTTGCGCAACGCCGACTCGGCCAGCAACCTGTCTTCGCTGATCGACTACTCGCAAACCAGCAAGATGAAAGCATTCGACCACAATCCGACCAACCCTACCCCGGCATCGCAGGCAAAGGTCGATTTCGACGGCATCAAGCTCAACATCGAAATGCCGCCGAGCGCATGAGGTTATTCGGCATCCCCAATTGCGGCACGGTGAAGAAAGCCCGCGTCTGGCTGGACGATCACGGCGTCGGCTACGAGTTCCACGATTACAAGAAGCAGCCCATCGCTGAAGCAACGCTCAAGGACTGGCTCAAGCAGGTCGGCTGGGAGAAGCTGCTGAAGAAGACCGGGCCGAGCTGGGGGCAATTGCCGGACTCGGTGAAGGCTTCGATCAAGGATGATGCCTCTGCTCTGGCTCTGATGCTGGAAAAACCCAATGTCATCAGGCGTCCAGTACTGGAACACAAAGGCAAAGTGCTGGCGACCGGATTCAGCGGGCAATATGACGAGAAATTGTTTGCCCGCTCCCCTCACCCCAACCCTCGCCCGCATGCGGGCGAGGGAGCAAACGAGTAAAGACAATTGTCGATCCTCGAAACCGAATACGAAAAACTGGATATTTGATCACTACAAAATGAGCAACACACTAGACCTCGCCAAACAAATCATCTCGCGCAAATCGCTCACCCCGATGGACGACGGCTGTCTCGACATCATCGGCGCACGTCTCGCGCCGCTGGATTTCGACCTGGAAAAGATGCGCCACAGTGAGGTGGACAACCTGTGGGCACGCCGGGGCAACAGTTCACCGCTGGTCTGTTTCGCCGGACACACCGATGTCGTGCCGACCGGGCCGGTGAACAAATGGGACAGCGATCCCTTCACCCCCACCGTGCGCGATGGCGTGTTGTACGGACGCGGTGCCGCGGATATGAAGGGCTCTATCGCGGCATTTGTGACAGCCGTTGAACGCTTCGTCGCCCGATATCCGCAGCACCGCGGCTCCATCGCCCTGCTGCTCACCTCGGATGAAGAAGGCATTGCCGTAGATGGCACGGTGCGTGTGGTGGAAACCTTGCAGGAACGCAAGGAACTTCTTGATTACTGCATCGTCGGCGAACCGACCTGCGTCAGCAAACTCGGCGACACCATCAAGAACGGTCGGCGAGGATCGCTGTCCGGCGTACTCACCGTCAAGGGAGTGCAAGGGCATATCGCCTACCCGCATCTGGTGAAGAACCCCATCCACATGGCGGCGCCCGCCATCGCCGAACTGGCCGCCACCGAGTGGGACGAGGGTAACGAATATTTCCCGCCGACTTCATGGCAGATCTCCAACATCCACGGCGGCACCGGCGCAACCAATGTGGTGCCGGGCACGGTGGAGATCCTGTTCAACTTCCGCCATTCCACAGCCAGCACGACGGATGCGCTGAAAGCCAGAGTCCATGCCATCCTCGACAAGCACGGCCTGGAATACGACCTGAAATGGGAGATGTCGGGCAAGCCCTATCTCACACCGCGCGGCGATCTGGTGGATGCCGTCGCCGCCGCCATCAAGCAAGTGACAGGCAGGGACACCGAACTTTCCACCAGCGGCGGCACCTCGGACGGGCGCTTCATCGCCGACATCTGTCCGCAGGTGATCGAACTGGGGCCGCTGAATGCGACCATCCACAAGCTGAACGAATGCGTGGCAGTGGATGACCTGAGCGCCCTGTCGGAGATCTATTATCTGACTCTGGTCAAACTGCTGGCTGAATGAAGCGATGAATATCTTTATCGTACTGCTGCTGATCATCATCGTGCTTTGGCTCATGTTCAGCACACGCAAGAATCGGCGCCAGACGAACGGCGATAACGGCAGCACGGGCAGCTCGAGTGATTCGGGCAATGGATACTCCTCATCTCACTGCGACAGTAACAGCGGTTGCGATGGCGGAGGAGACGGCGGGGGCGGAGGAGACTAAAATGGACATCAATCACTTTTCAGAGGCGAGCGCCTCACTTAAGACAGTACGTGACTGTCTGCGTTTCGCGGTTAGCCGTTTCAACGAAGCCGAGTTGTTCTTCGGTCACGGCAGCGAGAACGCCTACGACGAGGCGGCCTACCTCATCCTGCACACCCTGCATCTGCCGCTGGACCGGCTGGACCCGTTCCTCGACGCCAGCCTCACGCAGTCGGAGATCTACGATGTGCTGGATATCATCGAGCGGCGTACCGAGCAACGTATCCCTGCCGCCTATCTGACCAATCAGGCCTGGCTGGGCGAACTCTCCTTCTACGTGGATGAACGCGTGCTGGTGCCGCGCTCCTTCATCGCGGAATTGTTGCGTGAGCAACTCTCCCCCTGGATCGGCGATCCCGAGCGGGTGCATAACGTGCTGGATCTGTGCACAGGCAGCGGTTGTCTGGCCATCCTGGCCGCACATGCATTTCCGGATGCACATGTCGATGCCGTCGATCTGTCCGCGGACGCACTCGATGTGGCCCAGTACAACGTGACCGATTACGCGCTGGAAGACCATATCTCGCTGATCGAGTCGGACATGTTCGCCAAACTCCAGGGCAAGAAATACGATCTCATCGTCAGCAACCCGCCCTACGTGGATGCCCCCTCGGTCGCCGCGCTGCCGCAGGAATACAAATACGAACCCAAGCTCGCCCTGGGCAGCGGGACAGACGGACTGAACGCGACGCGCGTCATCCTTGAGCATGCTGCCGAGCACCTCAGCAACAACGGTATCCTCGTGGTGGAGATCGGCCACAACCGCGACGCACTCGAAGCTGCCTACCCCAACCTGCCGTTCACCTGGATGGATGTCAGCGCCGGGGACGAGTTCGTGTTCATGCTGCACCGGAACGATCTTGTGTAATGCCGGTCGATCATTACGAGAACTTCCCCGTCGCATCCATCCTCATGCCCAAGCGGCTGCGCAAGCCGGTTGCGGCGATCTATCACTTCGCCCGCGCCGCTGATGACATCGCCGACGAGGGCGAACTGCGCAACGAAGAACGCCTGCAGCAACTCGACGATTTCCGCGATGAGCTGATACATATCGCGGCGGATGAGACGCCGCTGCTGCCCTTGTTCCAACGCCTCGCCGCCGAGATCAAGGGGCAGCAATTGCCGATGCAGCCGTTCCATGACCTGCTCGATGCCTTTTCGCAGGATGTGGTGAAGAAGCGCTACGACAACTACGATGAATTGCTGGACTACTGCCGTCGTTCCGCCAACCCGGTCGGCAATCTGCTGCTGCATCTGTACGAGGAAGCCACGCCAGTCAATATCGCCTATTCCGACGCCATCTGCACGGCGTTGCAACTCATCAATTTCTGGCAGGATGTGGCGAAGGACTGGAACATCGGTCGCATCTATCTGCCGCTGGACGAGATGGCACGCTTCGGCGTGAGCGAGGCACAGATCGCGCAAGGCGTCAGCGACGACAAATGGCGCGCCCTGATGAAGTTCCAGGGGGATCGCGCCCGCGCGCTGATGCTGCAGGGCACCCCGCTCGGTTCGATATTGAGAGGACGCATCGGCCTGGAGATGCGCATGATCATCGCGGGCGGTCTGCGCATTCTCGACAAGCTTGAAGCCGCCGACTACGACATGTTCAAGCGGCGCCCGGTCTTGCGACCGTTCGACTGGGTTATCATGCTGTCGAAAAGCGCCCCTATGCGTTTCTGATATGACTCCAGACCAATATTGCCAGGACAAGGCCGCCTCCAGCGGTTCCAGCTTCACCAGCAGTTTCCGCTTCCTGTCCCAGGACAGGCGCCGCGCCATGACGGCGTTGTATGCCTTCTGCCGCGAGGTGGACGATGTGGTGGATGAGTGCTCGGATGCCAATGTGGCGCGCACCACGCTCAACTGGTGGCGCAACGAAGTCGCGGCGGTCTATGGCGGCAAACCGCGACACCCGGTCTGTCAGGCGCTGGTTCCCATCGTCAAGCAATTCAAATTGCCGCAGGAACACCTGCTCGAGATCATCGACGGCATGGAGATGGACCTGGACCAGCCGCGTTATGCCGATTTCAAATCGTTGCAGCTGTATTGCTACCGCGTTGCTTCGGTGGTCGGCCTGCTGTCGGCGGAGATATTCGGCTACAGCGACCGCCAGACGCTGAAATACGCGCACGACCTGGGCATCGCCTTCCAGCTCACCAACATCATCCGCGACGTGGGCGAGGATGCGCGGCGCAACCGCATCTACCTGCCGATGGATGAGATGCAGCAGTTCGGCGTGACGGCGGCGGACATCCTTAACGCGCGCGAGACCGAGAACTTCCACAAATTGATGGCATACCAGATCGAACGCGCACGGCAGTATTACCGGCAGGCTTTCGATCATCTGCCCGTCGTGGATCGCAAAACACAACGCACCGGGCTCATCATGGCGGAGATATATCAGGCCGTTCTGGATGAGGTCGTGGCCAGCGGCTGCCATGTACTGAAAGAGCGCGTGTCGCTGACCACACGTTACAAACTGTGGCTGGCATTCAAGGCATGGCTCAAGAATTAAACAGAATCCCCTCACCCCAACCCTCTCCCGCTGGCGGGCGAGGGAGCAATCGTAAACGGAAATCGCTGAATATTGGCATCGTCGGCGGCGGCTATGCCGGCATGGCGGCTGCAGCTGGTCTGGCTGCACACGGCATACCCGTCACGATCTTTGAAAGCGCGAAGCAGCTCGGCGGACGAGCACGCGGCGTACGCTACAACGACACGCAGATCGACAACGGCCAGCACCTGCTGCTCGGCTGTTACCGCGAGACCCTGCGACTGATCGAACTGGTCGGCGGCGATATCGAACGTGATTTCCTCCGTCTGCCGCTGCAACTCGACCTGCACGGCCAGTTCTCGCTGCATGCACCGCACTTGCCCGCCCCGCTCCATCTGCTCGTCGCACTTCTCAACGCGCAAGGTCTGAGCCGGAGTGAACGACTGAAGGCAGCACGTTTCATGCTGAGGCTGCGAAGCATGAAGTTCCGTCTGGCGCACGACATGACGGTCGCGGAGCTGCTCTATCAACACGATCAAAATGCCAACCTGTCGCTCAAACTGTGGGAGCCGCTGTGCATCGCCGCCCTGAACACACCTGTGCACAAGGCTTCCGCGCAAGTACTGCTGAACGTGCTGCGCGATGCGCTGAACCGGACCCGCGCGGACAGCGACATGCTGTTGCCGCGCATCGATTTCACCGCGCTGTTCCCGCAACGTGCAGCCGAGTATGTCGAACGGCATGGCGGTGAAATCCATCTTTCCTGCGGCGTTGACGTCATCACACCAAAGGCCGAAGGTATCGAGATCGTCACGGCACAGGGCAGCCATGTTTTCAGCCATGTCATCTGCGCCACGGCGCCGAACGTCGCGGCCGAACTGTTGCGCCCGATTTCCGCCCTTGCAGAAACCGTCAGTCGGATCGATGGTCTGGAACAACAACCGATCTACACCGTGTACCTGCAATACCCGCCTCATGTACTTTTGCCGCATGCCATGATCGGTCTGTACCAGTGCTTCAGCCAATGGCTGTTCGACAAGGGCCAGATCGCCGCACAGCATGGTCTGCTTGCCGCAGTGATCAGCGCGGAAGGCATCCATCAGGAACTGACACAGGAAGCGCTGGCGGAAAAAGTCACCGCAGAGTTACACAATGAATTCGGCATCGACGAAACACCGCAGTGGTTCAAAGTCATCGCCGAAAAGCGGGCCACCTTCTGCTGCTCGCCCGATCTGCAACGTCCCGCCCAACATACGGCGATCTCGAATCTGTTGCTGGCAGGCGACTATACGGCGGGCGATTATCCGGCAACGCTAGAGGGTGCGGTACTAAGCGGATCGCACTGCGCGCGGCTTTGTCTGCCCGGACGAAAATAGGCAGTGTTACCGTAAAAAATCTCACGTTCATTTTCCCGGCTCCAGCCGGGCACGCCCAGCAAAGGGACTGGAGCCAGTTCGCGGGTGCTGCGGCAATGTTGCGGCACTGACAAGTACTCCGCCAGTAGCTCATCAAGATGTACCAGCCGTTGCGTTAACTGCCAGTTAAAGAACTCCGGTTCCACGGGCAGCAACAGCCCTTGTCCCGTCATCCCGATGTACGGCTGCAAAGCCTTTTCGTACAGGCCGTGGCCGAACAGATAGAAACCCATGCTGCTTTGCATCTCGGTGCGCCGTTGCCAGAATAGCTCCTTCCATCTGAAATCGCGCAACAACCCGGCCAGTTCCTTGTCCGCACAGGGCACGATGACGCCGGACTCGTCCAGCAGGGTATTGGTATCGCGCACGGCTCCGCGCTGGCTGCGCTTCACTTCATCATGCACCTCGGTCAACGCCCGATAATGGCGCACATTGATCGCAGCCTTGGCCCTGGGAAAAGTTGACCACACCAAAGCGTTCAGCAGATCATGCCAATTGTTCGCGCGCGTCGGTACTTCACCTTTCAGGAAGCAGCGCGGCTCGTATTGCGCCTCGAACGGAAGCTTGCCGTATTCCTGCGGTACGAAACGCAACGTATGACCGTTCTGTACGGTGATGACTGGCTGTTGTTCGGCGAGCAGCTTATTGCAGACATCCAGTGACGGAAAATCATCTGTTCCGATGCGCGCTATAACGGGGTGCAGCGGCTCAAACGCATGCAAATTCAACAAGGCCGCTTTGTTCCATTCCGGTATCGTTTCCATGACCGCCAGTTTATCCGAATCGCGCTGTGCAACACATTCTTCGCGGCTTATGGTAAGTTGCGCATTATTCGACATATCCTGCCAATCACTGATTCAGTCCAAGGAGGGAAAATGAACGAGTTAGATGCCATCCAAGCCAGCCTCGCCAGTTTTACCAAGCGCCTGGACGAGGTCTCCAACGACCGCTTCAACGAATTGCGCAAGTGTTCCTTTTTCGATCCCATCCCCAGTGAATGGCTTAAACCCGTCGCGGAACAATCGCAGATCAGGACATTCTCGGCAGGCGACCACCTCACCGAGGAAGGTGATGACATGGACGCTTTTTACGTCATCCTGTTCGGTACTGCCACGGTGTACTACAGCAAAAAGGTGGTCGGCACGATACGCAGCGGCGAGTGCATCGGCGAGGGGATGTTCTTCGCCAACGAGAACATTTCGCGTTCGGCAACTGTCGTCGCCGACGGTCAGTTGATCTCGGCCGAGATCAGAAAAGCGGGTATCGACCGCCTGAGCGGGGAAGCCAAGGCCTACATGGACAAAGCATTGCTGCTGGCGCTGTTCAAGAAACTGCAAGGGGCGAATCGCAAGATCGAAGAGTTGTTGCGCTGACCGATGCCGGCCCGAAGCGCATGTCGTAGGTATTAGTCCTGTTTCACAATCTGAAAAGGAGTCGTGTGTATGCGTAAATTGCTATTCGCCGCATGTCTGGTCAGCTTTTCTGTTCCCGCGATGGCTTCGTGCGACAGTTTGAAGGCGCAGATCGATGCCAGGCTGCAAGCCAAGGGAGTCGCCTCATACACCCTGGAGGTCGTACCCGTCGCTGTGACTCCTGCAACTGCTGCATCCGGTGCGGCAGCGGCCACCCCGCCAAGGAAACCACCGGCAAAGTCGTCGGCACTTGCGAAGGTGATACCAAGCAGATCCTTTACACCCGCAACTGAAACATCCCCAGGCTCGGCCCTTCCGGCCTGAGCCTCTCCCTCCTGATTTCCCCATATACCGCAGCGATTTCGGCTAGAATCTTGGCCGTATGAGCATCATCGCGGTCTTCAACCAAAAAGGCGGAGTCGGCAAGACCACTACCGCTGTCAATCTCGCTGCTGCACTGTCACGCATCGGTCGTACCACCTACGGCATCGACCTCGACCCGCAAGCGCAACTCACTTCCATTGCCAATGTTTCGGTGAAGTCGGGAGCCGACACGATCCTGGGATTGTTCCAGCAGAACCGCCCCTTGAAAGGGCTGGTGCTGGACTCTCCCAGCAATATCAAAGTCATTCCCTCGCATACCGAGGTATCCAAAGTGGATGCCCTGTATGGCAAGGGATTCAACGTGGTGAACAAACTCAACAACGCGCTCCAGGCCGAGCGTTTCGGCGGCAAGGATACGCCGGTGGTGATCGATTGCAGCCCGCTGGTCGGTGTGCTTTCGCTGAATGCGATCTTCGCGTGTACCGGCCTGATCGTGCCGATCTCGGCCGATCATCTCTCTACCAAAGGCGCGATCCAGATCGAGAAGACCCTGGGTGCATTGGAGCAGGTGCTCAAGCGGCGCGTCCCGCGCCGCTATCTGATCACCCGCTTCGACGGGCGTAGACGCATGGCCTGGGATGTATTGAAACTGGTGGAAGAACACTTCGGCGCCGATGTCTGCAAGACTCGAATTGCGGAGAACGTCAGTCTGGCCGAAAGTCCGGCATTGAATAAAACGGTGTATGAGCATGCGCCGGACAGCCGTGGCGCACACGATTACGACGATCTGCTGAAAGAACTGCTGGCGGACGGTTTCATCGAATAGCAGTTCACTTGGATATCAGCGACAGGATATCCTCGACCGATATGGTCTGCTGACTACCGCCACGACCATCTTCCGACTGTTTGGAATTGCAACTGACGATCTCGCAGTAGCGGTACATCTGCCGCAGCCTGCGCTCCGCCTCGGCTTCGTCGCGCCCGGCGATCACGACGCTATCCACCTTCTGGCCGTCACGCGTCAGGATCGAAAAATCGAACTTCTGCATCACTATCCTCCTGCAAATTTTTTATTTTGTAGCCGCCCTCTGCCTTCTTGCTTCATATAGACAAACGCCGGTGCTCACCGAAACGTTCAGACTTTCCACACTTCCCTGCATCGGGATGCGCACCAGCTGATCGCAGGTCTCTTTGGTCAGGCGGCGCAAACCCTCGCCTTCCGCACCCAACACCCATGCCACCGCGCCTTTGTGCTGCACATCATACAGATTTGTCTCGGCTTCGCCATCCATGCCGATCACCCAGATGTCGCGTTCCTGCAATTCGCGCAGGGTGCGCGCCAGATTGGTGACGGTGATATAGGGCACGGTTTGCGCCGCGCCGCAGGCGACCTTTTCCACCGTGGCATTGACGCCCACGGCACGGTCTTTTGGCGCGATCACCGCATGCACACCGAAGGCATCGGCACTGCGCAGGCAGGCGCCCAGATTGTGCGGGTCCTGTACGCCGTCCAGCACCAGCAGCAGGGCCGGTTCGGTCAGCGTATCCAGCACATCGTCCAGATGCTGCACCTTCTGCGCCGCATTGACACGTGCCGCGACGCCCTGATGGCGCGCGTTTCCGGCCATGCCGTCCAGACGTTTGCTGTCCACCTGGATGACGCGTACGCCGTTGCTTTCGGCCAGTTTCAGCAGGTCGCGCGCTCGCGGATCCTTGCGCTGCGGGTCGACATACACTTCCAGCACGCTGTCCGCGTTCTGGCGGATACGGGCGGTGACGGCATGGAAGCCGTGGATGATGCGCGACTCAGCCATGACGTTTCCCCGATTTACCTGAAGACTTTCCGGATTTTGCCGGTTTGCCAGCGGCCTTCTTGGGCGGGGCAGCACCCCATGCCCCCACATTGATCTGGGACGGTGCGTCGTTGCTTTCCACGCTCTCCAGCACGAAATCGATCTTGGTACTCTCCATGTCCACCCGCACCACCTTCACGCGCACGCGGTCGCCGAGACGATAACGCTTGCCGGTGCGCTCGCCCAGCATCTGGTGCTTGGCGGCATCGAAGTGGTAGTAGTCGGCGCCCAGTTCGGAAACATGCACCAGACCTTCGACGTACAGATCGTCCAGCGCCACGAACAGACCGAAGCCGGTGACCGAAGAGATGGAGCCGTCGAACACGCTGCCCAGATGGTCGCGCATGTAGAAACACTTGAGCCAGGCTTCGACGTCGCGGGTGGCGTCGTCGGCGCGGCGCTCGGTCATCGAGCAATGCACGCCCAGCTCCGCCCACTTGAGTTGCGGCTTGTATTTCTTCCCTTCCAGCACGGCCTTGATGGCACGGTGCACCAACAGGTCCGGATAACGGCGGATCGGCGAGGTGAAGTGCGCGTAAGCCTCGTATCCCAGGCCGAAGTGCCCCAGGTTCTCCGGCGCATACACTGCCTGACGCAAAGAACGCAGCATCACGGTCTGTAGCAGCCCGGCATCGGGGCGTCCTTTGATCTGCTTGAGCAGCTTGGAATAGTCCGCCGCTTGCGGATCGTCGCCGCCGCCCAGTTGCAGACCGAACTCCTTGAAGAACTCGCGCACCGCTTCCAATTTTTCCGGGGTCGGGCCTTCGTGCACGCGGTACAGCACCGAGTGTTCATGCTCCTTCAGGAACGCTGCCGCGCACACGTTGGCCGCCAGCATGCATTCCTCGATCAGCTTGTGCGCGTCGTTGCGTATCACCGGCACGATCTTCTCGATCTTGCCGTTCGCATTGAAGATCATCTGCGTCTCGACCGTTTCGAAGTCGATGGCACCGCGCTTCGCGCGCGCCTGCAACAGTGTCTGGAACAGCTTGTACAGATTGTTGATGTGCGGCAGCACTTCCGCGTATTTCTGGCCGTTCTCGCCCTGAGGATTGGCCAGCATGTCGGCCACCTGCGTGTAGGTCAGCCGAGCATGCGAGAACATCACCGAGGGAAAAAAACGATGTTTCTGGATCTCGCCCTCTGCGCTGATCTGCATGTCGCACACCATGCACAGGCGCTCGACGTTGGGATTGAGCGAGCAAAGGCCGTTGGACAGTTCCTCCGGCAGCATCGGGATCACGCGGCGCGGGAAATACACCGAGTTGCCGCGGTTGATCGCCTCCTTGTCCAGTGCATCGCCCGCTTTTACATAGGCGCTCACGTCGGCGATTGCCACCACCAAACGGAAGCCCTGGGCGTTCGGTTCGCAATACACCGCATCGTCGAAATCGCGCGCGGTCTCTCCGTCTATGGTCACCAGCGGCAGATTGGCCACGCTCTCGCGCCCGGTATAGTCGGCCGGCTTCACCTCGGGCGAGAACGCCTTGGCCTGCTTTTCGGCATCATGCGGGAATTCGTTGGGCAGGTCGTGCTTGCGCAGGGCGATCTCGATCTCCATGCCGGGATCGGCATAGTTGCCCAACACCTCGACGATGCGGCCGATGGGCTGCGCATGCTTGGACGGCTGCTGCATGATCTCCAGCATCACCACCTGCCCTGCCTTGGCCCCGGCAGACTCACCGTGAGCAACCAGAAAGTCCTGGCTGATGCGGCGATTCTCCGCGACCACGAACTGGATGCCGTGCTCTTCATACAAACGTCCGACCACGCGGGTATTGGCATTCTCCAGCACCTCAACGATCTTGGCCTCGCGGCGGCCGCGCCTGTCCTCGCCGCCGATACGTGCCATCACGGTGTCGCCGTGCAGCGCCTTGTGCATTTCCTTCTCGCTCAATACCAGATCGGCGCTGCCGTCTTCCGGGATCAGGAAGCCGAATCCGTCGGGGTGGCCCTGTACCTTGCCCTTGATCAGGTCGAGCTTGTCCACCACGCAGATGGCACGCTTGCGGTTGCGCATGATCTGGCCATCGCGCTCCATGGCGCGCAGGCGGCGGGTGAACAGTTCCTCTTCATGATCCTCGATCTGCAACAGGGTACACAGCTCGTCCTGTTCCAGCGGCACGCCCTTTTCCGCCAGCATTTGCAGGATATATTCTCGGCTGGGCAAGGGTTGTTCGTACTGTTCGCGCTCGCGCTCCAAGAACGGGTCGAGTTCACGGATATTTTTTTTCTTTTTCGTCATTGACACATAATCCTATAACAATTAAAGTGCGCACCCTCGAAGCATTGCCCAGATGGCGGAATTGGTAGACGCGCACGGTTCAGGTCCGTGTGCCGCAAGGTGTGGAGGTTCGAGTCCTCTTCTGGGCACCAATATTCAACAAGATGGTCCGCGAAAGCGGGCCATTTTTGTTTATATCTCCGTTTTCCAAATAAAAACACGCACCGCCTTGGCGATGCGTGCCCGTTTCTACCGTTTGGATCACCTGCTCAGACCTTGAACGGGTGACGCAACACGATGGTTTCGTCGCGATCGGGGCCGGTAGAGACCATATCCACCGGCACTTCGCAGATTTCGGCGATGCGTTTGAGGTAGTTGCGCGCCTCGACGGGTAGCTCCTCGTAACGCTTCACACCGACCGTGCTGGCGCTCCAGCCCGGCATGTCTTCATACACCGGCTCGCAGCCCACCAGCGATTCCGCACCGACCGGCAGGATGTCGCTGAATTGGCCGTCGATCTTGTAGCCCACGCCGATACGCACCTTCTCCATGCCGTCCATCACGTCCAGCTTGGTCACGCACAGGCCGGATACGCCGTTGATCTGGATAGAACGCTTGAGTGCGGCCGCATCGAACCAGCCACAGCGGCGCGCACGCCCTGTGGTGGAGCCAAACTCGTGGCCCTTCTCGGCCAGCATCTTGCCGATCGGGTCCTGCTTCTGTTCGGCATCGTACAGCTCGGTCGGGAATGGACCGGAGCCGACACGGGTGGTGTAAGCCTTGGTGATGCCCAGCACGTAATGCAGGCTCTGCGGGCCAGTGCCGGCACCGGCACAGGCTGCACCGGAGATGCAGTTGCTGGAGGTCACGAACGGATAGGTACCGTGGTCGATGTCCAGCAAGGTTCCCTGCGCACCTTCGAACAACAGGTTCTGGCCGGCCTTGTTGGCCTCGTACAGCGCACGCGGCACGTCTAGCACCAGCGGTTGCAGGCGCTCGGCCAGCGCCAAGGCCTCGTCCATGGTCTTGTTGAAATCGACTGCTTCGGCCTTGAAGTAGTTCTTCAGTACGAAGTTATGGTAGTCCAGCACCTCGCCCAGCTTGGCGGCGAAACGTTTGCGATGAAACAGGTCCTGCAGGCGGATGGCGCGGCGCGCCACCTTGTCTTCGTAGGCCGGGCCGATACCGCGCCCTGTGGTGCCGATCTTCCCTGCGCCCTTGGCGATCTCGCGTGCCTGATCAAGCGCCACGTGATGCGGCAGGATAAGCGGACAGGCCTCGGAAACGCGCAGGCGCTCATAGACATTGACGCCGGCTTCAGCCAGTTTGTCCATCTCCTTGAGCAAGGCCGAGGGGGACAGCACCACGCCGTTGCCGATGTAGCAGATCACGTTCTCGCGCAAGATGCCGGACGGGATCAGGTGCAGCACGGTCTTCTCACCGTTGATGACCAGCGTGTGACCGGCGTTGTGCCCGCCCTGAAAGCGCACCACACCCTGCGCATGGTCGGTCAACCAGTCGACCACTTTGCCTTTGCCTTCATCTCCCCATTGGGTACCTATCACTACCACGTTTCTAGACATTATTTTTTCCTAATCCCTGGTTTCAATTCTTCATTTCGACAACAAGCCACTTGCCGCCACGCAGCACCAATTCGCGATCGCAGTTCAGCTCGGAGTGGTATTCAGCTTTGCCCAACAAGTCGACCACCACAACTTCGCCCTGCTCACGCAGTTTGACGATAGCCGCGTCCAAAGCCTCATCCTGACGGTAAGGGGCGTGTATCCCCTTGACTGGCGTCTGCTTTGCCAGCAAACCATGCAATTGGCGCAGATCCATGCTGAAACCGGTAGCCGGACGGGCGCGACCGAAGGCCTTGCCGACGTCGTCGTAGCGCCCGCCAACGGCGATGGCATCATGGCTGCCCTCATGGTAAGCCGCAAATACCATGCCGCTGTGATAGTGATAACCGCGCAACTCGGCCAGATCGATGCCGATGCCGCTGGCAGCGCCTTGCAGATGCGCTGCGGCTTGGGCCAGGTCGTCCAGCGCCCCTTTCAGCTCGGGATAGTCCGGCAGAACGGCGCGCGCCTGTGCGATGACCTCGACGCCACCATATAGCTTGGGTAAAGCCAGTATTGCAGCCTGCGTCTGTTTGGGCAGGCCGGTGACCAGTGTTTGCAGCGTTGGGACATCTTTGCACTGTAGTGCATTGAACAGTTCGCTTTCCAGCCCGGCGGGGACAGCTGCGCGTTGCATCAGGCTGCGGAACACGGCGACATGTCCGAAATCGAGATGTACGCCTTTTATGCCCAGCAAGGCAAGCGCTTGCAGCATCAGGCGCTGCACCTCCAGGTCGCTTTCTATTCCCGTATGCCCGTACAACTCGGCTCCGATCTGCAAGGGCTCGCGGGTGCGCATCAAACCAGATGGCTGTGTATGCAGCACACTGCCCGCATAACACAGGCGCGCCAGGCCCTGACGATTGAGCAGATGGGCGTCGATGCGCGCCACCTGCGGCGTGATGTCGGCGCGGACAGCCAAAGTACGACCGCTCAACTGGTCGACCAATTTGAAGCTGCGCAGGTCCATGTCCACGCTGTCGTTGATGAGCAACGATTCGGCATATTCCAGCAAGGGGGGAGACACCAGTTGATAACCGGAGCGGCGCAGCAGTTCAAGCACATCGCGGCGCATGCCTTCGATGCGCCATGCCTCGTCCGGCAGCATGTCTTGGATATATTCCGGTAACAACCAATTCATTATTTCATCCAGTAAATCAGCAACAGCCCGCTCAGCATCAGCGTCAATCCGATGAAGCGGGCCTGACCGTCCTGTAGCTGTGAAACCTTGCGCATCGTCTCGCGCCAGGAGGCGGGAAACAGGAACGGCATGATCCCCTCCAGCACCAGCATCAACCCCAACGCCGCCAGCCAGTAGTCGCCCATGCGATCCTATTTGCCGTCCCTGCCGGAGCCCTTCAGATACTTGAAGAACGGCGAACCGGCATCCAGCACCATGATGTCGCTCTTGTTCTTGAAGCCCTGCTTGTAGACATCCAGACTGCGGTAGAAGGCATAGAACTCGGGATTGCGGCCAAACGCGCCCGCATACAGGGCCGATGCCCTGGCATCGCCCTCACCCTTGATCTTTTGCGCATCGCGATAGGCCTGCGCCAGCGTCACCTCGCGCTGACGGTCGGCATCGGCACGGATCTTCTCGCTTTCGGCATTACCCGTCGCGCGCAGTTCATTGGCGACGCGTTTGCGTTCCGCATCCATGCGGCGGTAAACCGATTCGCTGATCTCCACCGGGAAATCCACGCGCTTCAGGCGCACGTCCAGCACTTCCACGCCGATCTTGCGCGCATCGATGTCAGTCTTCTCCTGCACAACGCGCATCAGTTCGTCGCGCTTGCCGGAGACCACTTCATGGATAGTGAGTTTGCCGAACTCCTCTCGCATCGCGGAGTTCACCGTCTGCATCAGACGGGTCTGCGCGCGCGCCTCGTCACCGCCCACGCTGATGTAATACTGCTTCACATCGACGATGCGCCATTTGACGAAGGAGTCCACCAGCATGTTTTTCTTTTCGGCCGTGATGATGCGTTCCGGTTCCGGCGCATCCAGCGTCAGGATGCGCGAATCGAACAGGCGCACGTTCTGCACCAGCGGCAACTTGAACTTGAGGCCGGGCGTGTTTTCCACGCGCATCACTTCGCTCAGCTGGAAAACGATGGCAGTCTGGCGCTGATCCACCACGAACAGGCTCATACTGGCCAGGATCAGGATGACGACGCCACCCACCAGGAAATTGGTCGAATTCAGCTTCATTAGCGTGCCTCCCTTTCACGACCGAACAACGTCGCGCGCGGCGCAGGCTCGTTCGTCGGTGACGATGTCAGTTGCTCGGTGGGCTTGGGCAATTCAGCGCCCGGATTCGTGCTCTGGATCAGTTTGTCCAAGGGCAGATAAAGCAGATTGCCGCCGCCACTCTTCTGATCGACGATGACCTTGCTGGTGCTGGTCAGAATCTGCTGTTTCATGTCCTGATACATGCGCTCGCGCGTCACCTGCGGCGCTTTTTCGTACTCGATCAGGATCTGCCTAAAGCGACTAGCGTCACCCTCGGCATTGGCGATCACGCTTTGCTTGTAACCGTCCGCTTCCTGCATCAGGCGCGCTGCCGCACCTTTGGCCCGCGGCACGACATCATTAGCATAGGCCTGACCTTCGTTCTTCTGGCGCTCGCGATCCTGGCCCGCCTTGACGGCATCGTTGAATGCGTCTTGCACTTGTTCAGGAGGTTGCGCATTCTGCATGGTGACCTTGCTCACAATGATGCCCGATTTATAACGATCCAGGATATCTTGCATGAGTTTGGTGGTGGAAGCAGCAACCTGTTCGCGCCCCTCGTACAGCACATAGTCCATCTTGCTGCGGCCGACGACTTCGCGTATGGCGGTCTCGGCTGCCTGGCGCACGTTTTCATCCGGATTGCGGTTATTGAACAGATACTCGCCCGGATCTTTGAGGAAATACTGCACCGCAAACTGGATATCGACGATGTTCTCGTCATCGGTCAGCATCAGCGATTCTTTCAGAATCTTATTCTGCTTGTTATCGCGATAGCCGATCTCCGCAGTCCGCACCTGGCTCAGATTGACCACTTCCACGGTCTCGACAGGATAAGGCAGATGCCAACGCGGGCCGGCTTCCGTGATCTCGACCTGCTTGCCGAAACGCAACACCACGCCGCGCTGGCTGGCATCGACGATGTAGAAACCGCTGGCGAGCCAGACCAAGCCCACGATCAGCGCGATCAGACCGATGCCGCCGCCCATGCCGCCGGAAGTGTTGCTATCTCCGCTTTTGGGCGCACCACCGCCGGACTTGCCGAATAGCGATTCGATCTTGCGATTCAGGTTGCGCATCACCTCTTCCAGATCGGGAGGGCCGCCGCCGTTTTTGTTTCCCCATTGCGGGTCATTCAATCCCATAGTCCGTTACCTTTAGGTCGATTCAATTGTCATTCAGCGGATGCCATTCTTCCGCCTGCTTTTCCGCTACCGGCACATCGCGCATTTCGGCGAGTGCCGCCCGTAATTCCGTCAAACCGGCGCCCGTCCTGGCGCTCAAGTGAACGCTGGCGATTTTAGCATATTCGTCGCGCTTGACGCCCGCATCCAGGCCCTGCAGATCGATCTTGTTGTAGACCACGATCTGCGGGATATGCTGCGCGCCGATCTCGGCCAGCACCTTGTTCACTTCGGCCACCTGATCGTGCCGTTCAGGGCTGTTCACGTCCACCACATGCAACAACAGATCGGCCTGGGCGGTTTCTTCCAGCGTGCTGCGGAAGGCCGCCACCAAGCCGTGCGGCAGATGGCGGATAAAACCGACGGTGTCGGAAAGCACCACTTGGCGCGGGCTGTCACCTTCCAGAAATATCTTGCGCGCCGTGGTGTCCAGCGTGGCGAACAACTGGTTTGCGACGTAGACGTTGGCGTTGGTTAACCGGTTGAACAACGTGGACTTTCCCGCGTTGGTATAGCCCACGATGGAGACCGACATCACATCGGAACGGTTGCGCGCCTTGCGCTGCAATTCGCGATGGCGCTTGAGCTGCTTAAGACGTTCATTGAGCAGATGCACCCGGCGATCGAGCTTGCGCCGGTCCAGCTCCAGTTGCGTTTCACCGGGACCGCGTGCGCCCACGGCGAACTTCTGCTGCCCCATGTCCATGTTCATGCCGACCAGACGGGTGGAAAGGTATTTGAGCTGCGCCAGCTCGACTTGCACCTTGCCTTCGTGGCTCTGGGCACGCAGTGCGAAGATATCCAGAATCAGCATGGTACGGTCGATCACCCGCGTCCGTATCTTGGCGGTGAGGTTGCGCATCTGCGCGGGAGACAGGTCATGATTGAAGATGACCAGCGGAGCTTCCAGCTCCTCGACCAGTGCGGCGATCTCGTCCACCTTGCCGCTGCCGGCGAAAGTCGACGCGTCCGGACGCTGACGCTTGCCCTCAACCAGCGCAAGGGTACGCACGCCGGCACTTTCTGCCAGCAAACGTAATTCTTCCAGGCTTTCTGCGTAATCCGGTGCGCCGAAATCGAGACTGACCAATATCGCCGTATTGGCAACAGTCGTTGATTCAGACATCACTCGGCGTCGAAGGGGATGGTGACAGCGCGTGCGGGAACGATGGTGGAGATGGCGTGTTTGTAGACCATCTGGGTGACAGTGTTCTTCAGCAGCACCACGTATTGGTCAAACGATTCGACCTGGCCCTGCAGCTTGATGCCGTTGACCAGATAGATGGCGACCTGCACATGTTCCTTACGCAATGCGTTCAGGAACGGGTCTTGTAGTTGTTGCCCTTTTGTACTCATGATGTCCGCTCTTGTGGTTCTTGGGGCGGACACTTTACTGGAAAACCAGGTATTGCGAAAGAGCGAGTTGGCAATGCGATCAACCCCTGCGACCTGCCTTGCGCCTGGCGGCCCATGCAGCCGTTTCCACGATCGCTGCGCCGGAGATCACAAGGAACAAGAATGCCGACAGTACCAAGGTGACTATCAAACCGAGAAAGAGCGCTTTCATTTCAGCCTCCCACAAGGATGGGTGGAAATACACCTGTAAGTATTGTTACGGCATATCCAGGCAATACTTGAATTCTGATGAAAGAATCCCAGATGAAGATCAACCGTACAGCCTGCGCCCCCGGATACGGGCACGATGGGCAGCGCGCTGCTCACTTTCGGTCAACACGTGCTTCTTGTCGGCAAAAGGGTTCTTGCCGGACTTGAATTCGATGCGCAACGGCGTGCCCTGCAACTTGAAGGCGTCGCAGAAGGTTTTTTCCAGATAGCGGCGATAGCTGTCCGGGATCTTGTCGAGCGCGCTGCCGTGGATGACGATGAGCGGCGGATTGCTGCCGCCCTGGTGCGCATAGCGCATCTTGGGGCGGAAAGCGCCGCGCGGCGGTTGCTGCTTCTGGATCGCCTCTTCCAGCACGCGCGTGAGTTGCGGGGTGGGCAACTTGGTCATCGCCGCCGTGTAGGCCTGATTCACCGATTTCAGCAGGGCATCCACGCCGGTGCCGTTCAGGGCGGAAATGAAGTGATGCTTGGCAAAACCGAGAAAGTGCAGCTTGCGCTCGATGTCGCGTTTGGCCGTATCGCGCTTGTATTCGTCCAGACCGTCCCACTTGTTCACCGCCAGCACCAGCGCACGTCCGGCTTGCAGCACGAAATCGGCCAGATGGGCATCCTGCTCGGTGATCTGATCGCGCGCATCCACCACCAGCACCACCACATTGGCGTCCTCGATGGCCTGCAGGGTCTTCACCACCGAGAACTTCTCGATGGCCTCGTCGATTTTGCCGCGACGGCGCACACCGGCGGTGTCGATGATGGTGTACTGCTTGCCACCGCGCTCGAAGTCGATATAGATGGAATCGCGCGTGGTGCCCGGCTGGTCGAAGGCGATGACGCGCTCTTCACCCAGGATGGCGTTGACCAGTGTGGATTTGCCCACATTGGGACGTCCGACGATGGCAAGCTTGGGATGATCGGATTTTTCCTCGACTTCGGGTTCTGTAGCCGGCAATTCATCCAGCGCGACTTCGATCATCTCGGCGACGTTGTCGCCATGCGCAGACGAAATCGGGATGGGCGTACCCAGACCAAGCTCATGAAAATCGACGGTGACGCGTGCACTTTGCATGCCTTCGGCTTTGTTGACCAGCAACAAGACCGGCCGACCGGTCTTGCGCAACTGCGTGGCGATGATCTTGTCGTGCGGCGTCAATCCGTCACGCCCGTCGACGATGAACAGCACCATATCCGCTTCATCCACCGCCTGCCGCGTCTGTTTGGCCATCTCGTGCAAGATGCCTTCCTTGGCGACCGGCTCCAGACCACCGGTGTCGACCACCAGATAAGGCCGTTCACCGACGCGGCCGCGACCATAATGGCGGTCGCGTGTCAGGCCGGGCTGATCGGCCACCAAGGCATCGCGGGTGCGCGTAAGGCGGTTGAACAATGTGGATTTGCCGACATTGGGACGGCCGACAAGTACGAGAGTAGGTAACATTATCGAATGGCGATCGAATAGAGTTCGCCGTCGCTGGTTAGTACCAGTGCACCGTCACCCAGCGTCATTGGCGCGATATTGATCGCACTGCCGTCGGTATTGCGTCTGGCAACGAAGCTGCCGTCATCGCGCTTCAGCACATGCAGATAGCCTTCGTAGTCGCCCAGCACCAGATAGTCTTCCAGCGGATAGACAGCAGTCCCGCTGCGCAGCGACAACTGGCTATTCTTCCACAGCGACGCGCCGCTGCTTTTGTCCAGCGCCAGCACGTTGCTGTCGGTGTCGGTCAGATACAGCATCTTTCCCGCCAGAGCCAGACCTTTGTCGCTGGAAACATCGCGCGTCCACAATGAACCGCCCTGTACCGCATCGAAACAGGCCAGTCTGCCCTGGAAAGCCACTGCACATACCTGCGCGTCGTCCGCCACCGGCATGCTGGTGATATCGCTGATGCGTTCCAGTTCGGTGTTGCCGCGCGGCTGGGAAACCGAGGATTCCCACACCACCACCCCGTTCTTCAGGTTGATCGCCGCCAGTTTTCCGGCCGCAAAACCTGCATAGACCAGGCCGTTACGGATCAGCACACCGGCATGGCTGCGTACGATCAGTGTAGGTGTGGCACGCTCATACAACCACAGGCGGCTGCCGTCTTTCGCGCTCAAACCCGTGATGCGCTGATTGCCGGTACGCACCACCACCACGCCGTCGGAGACCTTGGGCGGGCTCAACACATCGCTGGAGACTTTGACTTGCCATTGTTGCTTGCCGGTATCTTCGTCGTAGGCGGCCAGTTCACCCTTCTCACCGCCGACCAGCACCAGCCCCTCACCCGAGCCAACACCGCCTGTGATGGCAAATCCGCTGTCGATACGCCAAGTCTGTTTGCCGGTATTGCGATCGAAACGGTATACCTTTCCATCGGCATTCGCAGCGAACACGGCCTCGCGCGTCACCGCAGGGAACAGCACGCTTTGCCCGGCATCTCCTACATCGTTATCCCAACGTACTTCTATCTTTGCCTTGGGTTGGAAATCGACCAGTTTGGCCGGCTCGATCTTGGGCTTGTCGCTGCTGCATGCAGCCAGAGCCAAAGGCAACAACGCGACGATGAGTTGGCGTTTCAATCTCATTTAGCCGCACCCAGACCGTCCATCTTCAACTGGATCAGGTTGCGATAGACGCTCTTGGCATCGGTCTTGTCGAATGCCTGCTGGTAGGCGGCACGTGCTTCCGCCACTTTGCCCTGGGCGCTCAACACATCGCCCCTGAGGTCGGCATACAGTCCGGTGAAGGATTCGGGATGGGCTGCATCGAGTTGCTTGAGCGCTTCCTCGTAGCTCTTCTCGTCCAGCAGCACGCTGGCCAGCTTCAGGCGCGCAGTATCCTGCAAGCCGGATTCGTCGGCATGGTCGATCACCCATTGCAACTGCACCTTGGCGCGCGCCACATCGCGAGCCTGCAAGCTGGCCTGCGCCGCCAGCAGTTGCGCGCGAGGCGCATAAGCGCTGCTGCCGTAACGGCTGACCAGCGCATCTGCCGCATCGCCGATACGCTTCGCGTCATTGGTCGCAGCCTGTTTCATCACTTCCGCATAGAGCTTGGCGGCATCAGCTGCCTGCCCGGACTGGTGGCTCTTCCAATACTGCATGCCTGCAAATCCGAGCAGCCCGACCACGATGGCGCCAACCACCCACTTGCCATTCTCTTTCCACCACGCCTTCAGCGCATCAACCTGTTCCTGTTCCTGCAGATCCAAACTAGACATATTCATTTCCTCACTTGATCAATTCACGAACCTTATGCTTCAGTTCATCCAACCCGACGCGCTGCTGCTCTCCCTCGCCGCGCAAAGGCTTCAACATCACGGCCTGCGCCGCCACTTCATCGTCGCCGATGATGACGGCGCAGGCCGCCGCGCTGCCATCGGCTTTCTTCATCTGCGACTTGAAACTGCCGCCGCCGCAATGCAACAGCACGCTGACACCACCATCGCGCAATTCTTCCGCCACACGCCAGGCCAGTTGCTGTGCCTGTTCGCCCTGATGCACCACATACACATGCAGCGCGGGCGGGGGGGGCGCCATGCCGTCCTCTTGTATCAGGGCCAGCAGACGCTCCACACCCATGGCAAAACCCATCGCCGGGGCGGGTCTGCCGCCGATCTGCTCGATCAGCCCGTCGAAACGGCCTCCGGCGCAGATGGTTCCCTGTGCCCCGAGACGCGTGGTGACCCACTCGAACACAGTACGATTATAGTAATCCAAGCCGCGCACCAGGCGCGGATTGATCTCGAACGCGATGTCATGTTGTTTCAGAATGGCCTGCACCGCCTCGAAATGCCTGATGGCATCCTCTTCCAGCTCATCCATCAGTCTCGGCGCCGCACTGACCAGTTCCTGCATCGCCGGATTCTTGGTATCGAGGATGCGTAGCGGATTGCTGTACAGACGGCGCTGTGCATCGGCATCCAGCGCATCCTTGTGCTGCTCGAAATACGCGATCAGTTTCTCGCGATGACGCTGGCGCGAAGCCGCATCGCCCAGCGTGTTGATCTGCAATTCAACATCGCGGATGCCCAGTTTCTTCCACAAGCGTGCACACATCACGATCTGCTCGGCATCGATGTCCGGCCCGGCAAAACCCAACGCTTCCACGCCAACCTGGTGGAACTGGCGGTAGCGTCCCTTCTGCGGGCGCTCGTGGCGGAACATCGGCCCCGCATACCACAGACGTTGCGGCGCGTTATACAGCAGATTGTGCTGCAACACCGCACGCACGCAGGAAGCCGTTCCCTCAGGACGCAGCGTGAGCTGGTCGCCGTTGAGGCTGTCCTCGAAGCTGTACATCTCTTTCTCGACGATGTCGGTCACTTCACCGATGGCGCGCTTGAACAGCGCGGTTGGCTCCACCAGCGGCATGCGGATGTTGCGATAGCCGTAGCTTTCCAGCCAATCGCGCACCGTATCCTCGAACCACAGCCACAGCCCCGCCTCATCCGGCAGGATATCGTTCATGCCTTTTACGGCTTGCAGCGTATCACTCATTTCCTGACGTACTTTCTTGCCACATATTCATTGACGATCTGGGTGAACTCCTCGGCAATATGGTCGCCGCGCAAGGTCACCGTCTTCTCTCCGTCCACATAGACCGGTGCAGCCGGGCTCTCGCCCGTCCCCGGCAGACTGATGCCGATGTTGGCCATCTTGCTCTCGCCCGGGCCGTTGACGATGCAGCCCATCACCGCCACGGTCATCTCTTCCACGCCGCTGTATTGCTCGCGCCAAGTCGGCATCTGCGCGCGCAGGTAGTTCTGGATGTGCTGTGCCAGCTCCTGGAACACCGTGCTGGTGGTGCGACCACAGCCCGGGCATGCAGTCACCATCGGCGTGAACGAACGCAATCCCATGGTCTGCACGATCTCCTGTGCCACCACCACCTCTTCGGTGCGGGCGCCGCCGGGAGCTGGTGTCAGGGAGACGCGGATGGTGTCGCCGATGCCTTGCTGCAACAACACGGCCAGCGCGGCAGTGGAAGCGACGATACCCTTTGAACCCATGCCCGCCTCGGTCAAGCCGAGATGCAAAGCGTAGTCGCAGCGCTTCGCCAGCTCACGATACACCGCGATCAAGTCCTGCACCTCGCTCACCTTGCACGACAGCACGATTCGCTCGCGCGGCAAGCCCAGCTCCTCGGCACGTTTCGCGCTATCCAGCGCGGAAACGATCAGCGCCTCGCGCGTTACTTCGCGCACATCCCTCGGCTGCGGCAGCTTGGCATTCTCGTCCATCATGCGCACCACGATGTCCTGATCCAGACTGCCCCAGTTGACGCCGATGCGCACCGGCTTGTCGTATTGTTTCGCCACCGCGATCATCACCGCGAACTGGTCTTCACCCTTGCGGTTCTTGCCGACGTTGCCGGGATTGATTCGGTACTTTGCCAGCGCCTGAGCGCACTCCGGATATTCGGTGAGCAGGCGGTGTCCGTTGTAATGGAAATCGCCGATCAGCGGCACATCGCAACCCATCTCGTCCAGCAACTTGCGGATGTGCGGGACTTGGGCAGCGGCCTCGGAAGTATTGACGGTGATACGCACCAGTTCGGAACCGGCTCGTGCCAACTCGTACACCTGACGCGCCGTGCCTTCCGCATCGGCGGTATCGGTATTGGTCATGGATTGGATCACGATCGGCGCACCGCCACCGATGGCGATACCGCCAACAAGCACGCGCCGCGTCTGGTGACGCCCTATTCCGGAATGGGTCACGCGCTCACTCCACCTTCAGGCGGGCCGTAGTCATCCCCGCATAGACGGACAGATCGATCTCTTTACCCTTGTAATACAGCTTGACGTTGCCCGGATTGCCGATGGATATGTCATAAGGCGCGCGACGGGGACCGCCGATCCATTTCTCCGTCCCGCCCAGATTGCTCCTCGACAACAACACGTCGCCATTGACATCAATCACCTCTATCCATGCTGCGCCGTTGAACACAAAATGCAAAGGACGGCGCTTCAGCATCTCCAAAGACACCGGCGGCTTGACGTCTGTTGCTATGGCCGTAGCTTTTGGTACTTCTGGCATCGCCACATTCTGTTTGCTCGCAACCTTTTCTTCGATCTTGCGGGGTTCGATAGCCTTGGGCGCTTCCTGTGCTTTGGATAGCGTCGGAGAGACTGTTACAGCGGAGACGTTTGCCTCCGACACCGCTGGCAAAGGAACCGTTTCGAGGATGACCTCTGATGGTTTCCCAGCTGACTCGCCGTCGCTCACCCATACGAACAGTACCAGCACCAAGGAAACGCCCAGCGCTGCGGCCAGCCACATCACACTGATACGACGCAATACCAGTTGGCTCGGAAAAGAAACATCCACGACCTGTTGTTTTACAGCGCCCTGAGAAGAAGGCTCCGTCGGCAAAGCAGCAATCAGTACCGCCTCGTCGAGTTGCAACACACGAGCATAGCTGCGCACGAAACCGCGCAGAAACGTAGCCTTGGGCAAGTGGGCAAAATCATTGGATTCCAACGCCTCGACTTGGCGCGGCGCAAACTTGATCCGCTCGGCGATATCGTGCACGCTTAACCCTAAACCCTCTCTCGCTTCGCGCAGGGTCACACCTACGTTCAAGTAAGATTGCTGAGGTACCGGTTCTTTCGCTTCGTTAGCGACAACTTCAGGAATGTCCATCATTCGCCCTGCAATAATAATTGGGTCTCGCGGGAATCGGGGTAATGCTTACGCAATTGCAATGCATAACTGGCTTCCGAGTTTCGGTCGCGCATCTTGCGTTCGATGCGCACCGCCAGCCACAACTGTTCAGCGGTCAGGTCTTGTGAGGTTTGGGCAAAACGCACGAAGTACGATTTGGCACCTGCATAATCGCCCCTGTCGAAACTCAATTCAGACAGACCATACAACGCTTCCGTCAAGCCTGGACGCAGAATCAGTGCCCGCTGCAGATTGATCTCCGCCTCTTTGAACAACCCCACCTTCTTGGAACAAATGCCCAGATTCACATAGGCTATCTCTGGTGTCGCATAAAGCGGATTCTTCAACGCTTCCTGAAACAGTTTAAGCGATTCCTTCTCACGCCCACGCTGACACAAAAACCAGCCGTAGTTATTGTGCGTTCCGGCGTTTGCATTATCCAGTTGCAAGCTCCTTCTAAAATCCGCATCTGCCTGTTCGTCTTCGCGCAGGGCCATGCGAATCAAAGCTCGCACCGTGTACGCGGGGGCATAATCCGAATCTTCCCGCATCGCAATAGCAATTTCTTGCAAGGCTATGGAATATTGCTTGCGTTCGTAATATGAGGCGGCCAATTCGGTATGAATCTTTGCACTGGCTTGAGCGCGGGTCGTATCAATCTGGGGCGCCCCCTCCGAGCCCCCCCCGGATGAAGCGCAAGCTGTCAACAACGCGAACACCAACAGCACCCAGATTCTTTTCATTGACTCGCCTCCATCAAGCGAATGCTCCGTTTTGTTTTGTCCTGCACCTGCCCTGCCAGTTGGCCGCACGCCGCCGCGATGTCATCCCCGCGCACCTTGCGGATGGTGGTGACGATATCGGCCTGCATCAGGATGTCGCGGAACCGCTTCACCGTCTCCATATCCGAACGCTGATACGGGGCTTGCGGGAACGGGTTGAACGGGATCAGGTTGAATTTGCACGGCACGTCGTGCACCAGGTTGATCAGCTCGCGCGCATGTTGCACACCGTCGTTCACACCCGCCAGCATCACGTATTCGAAAGTGACGAAATCGCGCGGCGCCTTTTCCAGATAACGCCGGCAGGCCGCCATCAGTTCTTTCAGCGGATATTTCTGGTTGATCGGCACCAGCACACTGCGCAACGCATCGTTCGGCGCATGCAGCGAGACCGCCAGGGCCACCGGACATTCGTCGCGCAGCCTGTCCATCGCCGGAACCACACCGGATGTGGACACCGTCACTCGACGGCGCGACAGGCCGTAGGCATTGTCATCCAGCATCAAACGCAATGCGCTCACAGTGCTGTCGAAGTTCAGCAAAGGCTCGCCCATGCCCATCAGCACCACGTTGGTGACCGGCCAGTTGCCGTCGGCGTTCTTGCCCAGTTCGTGGTTCGCCCACCACACCTGGCCGATGATCTCGGCGGTGGACAGGTTGCGGTTGAATCCCTGCTTGCCGGTGGAACAGAACGCGCAATCCAGTGCGCATCCCGCCTGTGTCGAGACACACAAGGTACCGCGGTCTTCTTCCGGGATGTACACGGTCTCCACCGCGTTACCCGTACCCACATCAAGCAGCCACTTGCGCGTACCGTCGAAGGCGGTCTCTTCGCGCATCACCGTGGGTGTCTGGACACAGGCGATCTGTTTCAGTTTTTCGCGAAGAGAGATCGCCAGATCGCTCATCGCATCGAAATCGGACTCCCCGGCCTTGTAGATCCAGCGCAACACCTGCTTGGCGCGGAAGGGCTTCTCGCCCTGCCCCGCAAACCAGGCAGTCAGTTGCTGCGCATCAAAGTCGAGGAGGTTTTGCATCAACGCGAGTGAACGTTCTTCGGCGCGAAGAAGTAAGCGATCTCGATCTTCGCGTTTTCGGCGGAGTCGGAACCGTGCACGGCGTTGGCGTCGATGCTGTCGGCGAAGTCGGCACGGATGGTGCCTTTCTCGGCCTTCTTCGGGTCGGTCGCGCCCATCAGGTCACGATTCTTCTGCACTGCGTTGTCGCCTTCCAGCACCTGGATCATCACGGGACCGGAGATCATGAAATCGACCAGATCCTTGAAGAAGGGACGCGCCTTGTGCACGGCATAGAAACCTTCCGCTTCGGTACGGGACAGGTGACGCATCTGGGAGGCGACGATCTTCAGACCGTTGCTCTCGAAACGGGAATAGATCTTGCCGATGACGTTCTTCGCCACGGCATCGGGTTTGATGATAGAAAGGGTACGTTCGACAGCCATGCTTCTCTCCAAGTAGTGATTTGAAATCAGAAAATTCTGAGGGCGCGATTCTAGCAGGGTTTGCCCGACCTGTCGCAGCCCGGAAGCCCATCCGGGCACGATTCCAGGCTCGGAATCAGCCGCCTGAAAGCCAGCCGCGACAGCCACACCCAACACGCACACCAACTCGTCGCCGCAATACAGCAAAGGCAAGCGTTCCCGCAGCCAGGGCGGCACCTGATACTCCTGCAGCAGGTTCTTGAGGCTGCGCGTGGACGCGCCATTACGGGGCCGCAGCGACTCGCCACCGCTGCGCGGGCGCAACTCGACTTTGCCGTAGCGCAGCTTCGCCAGGCTGATTCCCCGCCCCATCACCTGCCGAAAACAGACTTTCTCGCCCAAAGCAGGCCAGAACAGCTCATTTTCTCCTTCCCAGACAACGGAATAGTCGCGATCAAACCTGCCCGGCATCTGTAGCACATGAACGCGATCCTGATAGCGCCGCACCTCCCATCCGCCGTACTCGACGCACACCGACGCATCCCCGCGAGCTTCCAGCAGTTGGCTCAACATGTTTTCCAGTTGCGCGGCCTGCGGCATCGGAGCGCCCTGTACATGCAGGAAATACCGCAGCAAATTGCGGGAACGAGCCGCAGACAGCTTCCGCAGCACGGCGATATCGAGCGCCCCTCCCGCCACAGCGCCTTGCGCATCGATCTGCGCCAGTTCGTCCTGCAATTCGGCCGCCTCGGCGAAATGAGCGGCACTGCGCGACAAAGTTTCGCGGTAAGACGGAAAACGCTCTGCCAGCAGCGGCAATGCGCGATGACGCAGGAAGTTGCGCGGATAGCTGTCGTCGGCGTTGCTCTCGTCCTCGATCCAGCCCAAACCGTGCTGTTGCGCATGTTCTTCCAGTTCGACCCGGGAGATGTCCAGCAAAGGTCGGAGCAATGCCGGCCTACCCGCCTTGATGAATGGCATCGCAGCACCCCCCTTCACCCCCGCCCCGCGCAGCAGTTGCAGCAGCAAGGTCTCGGCCTGATCGTCGGTATGGTGCGCCAGCGCGACAAAATCACAGTCCTGCGCGGCGAAGGCGGCATGGCGCAATTTGCGCGCGGCCGCCTCGATGCCGTGTTCGTCGCGCAACGGGGCAATATCGACGCGCTCGACATGCAGACGGATACCGTAGCGCGCGCAAAGATCGGCACAAAACCGCGCCCAGTCATTGGCGTTCGGGCTGATGCCGTGATGGACATGCAGGGCGGAAAGACGCCACTCGAAGCGCGGCGCGATGGAATGCAGCAGATGCAGCAGAACGACGGAGTCGATTCCGCCGCTCAAGCCAATAAGGATGTGGGAATGCTCGGGAAGATGCGGAGCAAGATGCTCCGCAACGTGGTCAATTAAGCTCGATTTCCTTGAACTTGCCATAGCTCATCAAGCGATTGAAGCGGGCTTGCAACATCTCGCCGGGAGCTTGCGACTGAACCTGGTTGAGCGTGTCCTGCAAGGATTTCTTCAGGGTCTGCATCATCGCCGCGTAGTCGCGGTGCGCGCCGCCAAGCGGCTCGCTGATGATCTTGTCGACCAGGCCCAGCGTCTTCAAACGGGTCGCGGTGATGCCCAGCGTCTCGGCCGCCTCGGAGGCCTTGTCCGCGCTCTTCCACAGGATGGAGGCGCAGCCTTCCGGCGAGATGACGGAATAGGTCGCGTACTGCAGCATCAGCATGGCATCGCCGACCGCGATGGCCAGCGCGCCGCCGGAACCGCCTTCGCCGATGATGGTGCAGATGATGGGGGTACGCAGTTCGGCCATCACATACAGGTTCTTGCCGATGGCCTCGGACTGGCCGCGCTCTTCCGCGCCCACGCCGGGATAGGCGCCCGGGGTGTCGATGAAGGTCATGATGGGGATGCCGAACTTCTCGGCCAGACGCATCAGGCGCATCGCCTTGCGGTAGCCTTCCGGACGCGGCATGCCGAAGTTGCGGTACTGGCGTTCCTTGGTGTCGCGGCCTTTCTGGTGGCCGATGACCATCACGCTCTGGCCGTTGAAACGCGCCAGACCGCCCACGATGGCGGGATCGTCGGCATAGGCACGGTCGCCGTGCAATTCTTCGAAATCGGTGAACAGGTGCTGGATATAGTCCAGCGTATAGGGGCGCTGCGGATGGCGCGAAACCTGCGAGATCTGCCAGGGCGTGAGCTTGGCGTAGATGTCCTTGGTCAGCGACTGGCTCTTCTTCTGCAATCTGCCGATCTCGTCGGAGATATCAAGTGCGGAATCGTCCTGCACGTAACGCAGTTGTTCGATCTTGTTCTCCAGCTCGGAGACCTGCTGCTCGAAATCCAGAAAAGTGACTTTCATGTGTTCTATCTCAAATTGCCCGGAGCGAATGATACCGCAAGCACGCTCCCGAAATAAGCCCAAATGTCGGGCGGGTTAATTTCCCAACGAGAAGAAGCGCTTGATGGTTTCAAGTATCTCGTAACGCTGTTGCGACAGGTCCGGATGCGCCCCGGTCGCATCCAGGTTCTGCAAAGCGGTATCCAGCTCGGCACGGCGCGTGACCAGGATATGCGAAACCTCCTCGGCGATGCTCGGACGGTTGTGCAACAACTCCTCCACCACATCCTTGTCGATGCGGTAGCACTCCACATCGGTCTTGGCGATGACAGAGGCCGAGCGCGGTGCCCCGGTCAGCAACCCCATCTCGCCGAAGAAATCGCCTCGTCCCAGCGTGCGCACGGTGCGGCGCTTGCCGTTGGACAAGTCCACGAACACCTCGGCATCGCCGTTGATGATCACATACAGCCAATGCGACCTCACATCCCCCTGCCTGGCGATGATGTTGCCTTTGGCGAACGGCGAGTAGCGCAAGCGCTCGGCCAGCTCGCGGAGTTCGACCTCGGTCAGTTGCGAGAACAACTCGACCCTGCGCAAGGTCTTGATGCGCAACAGGACTTCGCGATGGTGCACCACCTCCTCGTACTTCTCGTTCTCCTTGGTGATGTGGATGCTCTTCTCTTCCAGCGCCAGCTTGATGCCCGCGCGCTGCAGCGCCGTCATGATGTGCCAGCGCAGCATGGCATCGGTGGGGTCGTCGGGAGTCAGATCGGTCAGCCAGTACCGCAAGGCATAACGTGCATAGCCCTTGTTGTCCATATCCATCAGGATGCAGTTGGGCGCCGGATTCTTCGCCACATTGGCAATCTCGGTCTGCAGGATCGAATCCTCGACCACGCTCACCACTCTGGTCGGTGCGATATCCAAACCGACGTTGAACCACACCCAGCGCCGCCACTGCACCGGCTGGTCGGTGCGCCGCCCCAGCACCATGAACTTGTTCTTCATCAACTGGCTGTTGGGAAACACCACCGTCTCCCAGTTGCGCGTTTCCACCAGCGTGGAGCGCCAGCGGATATCCACCACCCTGCCGGAGATATCGTCCACCTTGATCCAGTCGCCGACCTCGACCGAGTTGTCCAGTTGCAGCGCCAGCCCGCCGAGAATGTTGCCCAAGGTGTCCTGCATGGCAAACGCCACCACCGCCGTGATCATCGCCGACGTCGCCAGAATGCTGCCCAGATCGAGGCCCGCATAGCGCAGCCGCACCATGAACCAGGCGATGTAGGCAATGATGACGAAGATATCTTCGGTGATGCGCGGGGGCGTGAGTTTGACGGCGGGCAGCACGACACGGAAGACCAGTTGTCCCCACAGACGTATCACCGCCACGCCGGCGCCGATGACAAACACCTCATGTGTCACGGCGGCGGCGCGGGCAAGATCCAGCGCATGCAACAGCCCGGCGATGAATTGACCGAACAGGCAAACGAAGAAGAAGCCGACCGTGTTGACGAGACTTGCGCGTTCATCGCGGCGGAAATGAAACAACATCGCCCAGACGAACAGCACCATCACCAGCAAGGCTAATGACTCCCCGCCCCAAAAGAACCCTATCGTTTTCTCCCAGAATTCCATAACACCGCTCCGCTCAAGGTCGCTTGATTCTACACCGCATACCGCGCCAGAGCGCGCACGGGCTGCCACAATTTCCAGACCGAAGCGCGCGTCAATTCGAAACGCTGCACACAGTTCGCACCCGACACCTCCAGTGTCAGCTGCTGCAAGCGCCCTGTCCGCAGTGCCTGCAACAGGAGTACACAATCCAGCTCAAGCTGAAACACCGCCTCGCGCCATGCGTGATAGTCACCGCGCTGCTGCGCACTGCTCATCGCTTCGTTCACCCACAGGCCGCCCGCACCCTTGGCGTGCAACATATCTTCCAGCGATGCAGCCTGCGTAATCCCGGCAGCCCGCGCGAACGCCCGTGCGGTGTCACTATCGCCGCCGACCGCATCAAATGCCGAGTGCAAAGACACCGCACGGCCGCCTCCCCACAGCCACAGACTGCTGACCAGCAATTCGCCTCGCGCTTCGCGCGCCTGATTGAGCGGGTGCGCGTACAGCACCATCTGTATCTCGGTGAGGATGCGCTGCCAATGCAAGGTATCCGCGCCCAGCGGCTGATGGAACTTGGCATCCTGCCACGCCGCCTGTCTCAGCGGCGTGGTCGACAACTGCGGCCCAGCCTCCAAGCGCAGATGCCAGCGCAGGGGATGCGTCGCAAAGAACTGCATCCCCTGCCCGGCAAAATGCGCGTTGAGCTTGTCGCACAAAGCGGCCGCCTCTTCCTGCGTCGCAGCCACCTCGGGAATCAGCATCATCTGCGCCCGGTGCAATTGCAGATTCACCGGATCGGCGCACAACCAGTAACCGTCGCCGGTATCCAAACCGTAGGCTGAAGCTCGCACCGGCGCGACAGCATGCACCCCAAAGGAAGCACACAACCAGTCCTCCAGGGAAATTGCAGCAGAAGTACTCGCGCTCCCCCGCACCAGTACTTTTTCCAGCACGGGCAAATGCAGATCGACACAGACTTCGGCGGCGATGTTTTGCGGGGGAAACAGATCCGGAATGAGCAGGTGGAGATGGTTCATGGCGGCAGTTTACCATCCCGTCAAACGGCCTCTTGTGGCACACTAGCGCCCGTCGCCAAACCAACCGCTTACCGTGCAACCCTACGAACTCTTCATCGGCCTGCGTTACACCCGCGCCAAGCGCCGCAACCACTTCATCTCCTTCATCTCGTTGATCTCCATGATGGGCATCGGCTTGGGTGTGATGGCGCTGATCGTGGTGCTGTCGGTGATGAACGGTTTCCAGAAAGAGATCCGCGCGCGCATCCTCGGTGTCACCCCGCACTTGCAAGTCATCGGCGACGGCCAGCTCGACGGCTGGAAGAAGGTGCTGAAAACAGTCGAAGCGCATCCCGAGATTCGCGCCGCCGCGCCCTACGTCAACGGCCAGGGCATGCTGTCGCTGGGCGAGAACGTGGAAGGCGTGATGGTGCGCGGCATCCTGCCGGATGCGGAACAAAAGCTGACCGGTGTCGGCGACAAGATGAAGAAAGGCGCATTGAACGACCTGAAGGCGGGCGAATTCGGCATCGTGCTCGGCACCGATCTGGCACGGGCGATGGGCACCCATATAGGCGACAGCGTGCTGCTGATCACCCCGCAGGGACAGTTCACTCCGGCCGGAATGCTACCGCGCCTGAAACAATTCCATGTGGTCGGCATCTTCGAGATCGGCATGTCGCCGTATGACAACGCGCTGGCGCTGATCCACCTCAACGATGCGCAGAAGCTCTACCGTCTGGGCAATGCCGTCACCGGCATCAGCGGCAGCCTGCACAACCTCGATCTGGCCCCACAGGTCGCCTTCGAACTGGGCAAGAGCGTTCCAATGGACACCTACATCACCGACTGGACGCGCCAGAACGCCAACTATTTCGCCGTGGTGGCGATGGAAAAGAAGATGATGTTCATCATCCTCTCGCTCATCGTGCTGGTCGCCGCGTTCAACATCGTCTCCACGCTGGTGATGGCCGTGACCGACAAACAGGCCGACATCGCCATCCTGCGTACGCTGGGCGCATCGCCGAAGAGCATCATGCAAATCTTCATGGTGCAGGGCATGCTCATCGGCCTGATCGGCATGGGCCTGGGCGTGCTGGGCGGCGTGCTGCTCGCGCTCAACATCGGCACCATCGTGCCCTTCATCGAGAACCTGTTCGGCGTGCATTTCCTGGCCAAGGAGTTCTACTACATCAGCGAACTGCCCTCCGACCTGCAGAAGGGCGACGTGATCGTGGTTGCTTCGATGTCTTTCTTCATCAGCCTGTTCGCCACGCTCTACCCAAGCTGGCGCGCGTCCAAGACCCAGCCGGCGGAGGCTCTGCGTTATGAATGATCCGGTCATCTCCTGCCGCGGCCTGCGCAAGACCTATTCCCAGGGTGATCTCAGCGTCACCGTGCTCAACGGTGTGGACCTCGATGTCGCGCGCGGCGAGCGCCTCGCCATCGTCGGCGCTTCCGGTTCCGGAAAGAGCACGCTGCTGCACCTGCTCGGCGGACTCGACAGCATCAGCGGCGGCAGCGTGAGTATATTGGGACAGGATGTGACAGAAATGAACGAGACGCAGCGCGGCGAACTGCGCAACCGCTCGCTCGGCTTCGTCTACCAGTTCCATCACCTGCTGCCCGAATTCACCGCGCTGGAGAACGTCGCCATGCCGCTGCTGATCCGCGGCATGAAACCCGCCGAGGCGCACCCGCAGGCCGCCGCCATGCTGGAACAGGTTGGCCTGGCCCAGCGCGTGCGTCACCTGCCCGCCGAACTCTCCGGCGGCGAACGCCAGCGCGTGGCCGTGGCGCGTGCACTCGTCACCCAGCCTGCCTGTGTACTGGCCGACGAGCCCACCGGCAATCTGGACCGCGCCTCGGCCTCGGCCCTGTTCGATCTGATGCAATCGCTCAACGCCAAGCTCAACACCAGCTTCATCATCGTCACCCACGACCTTGAACTCGCGGGCCGGATGCAGCGTCAGTTGCGTCTGGTCGACGGCACCCTGCACCCGGCCTGACACCTCTGTTCCCTTGCAATCTGTCTGTCATTACCCTGTAACGGCAGGCAGGTAGCGTGCGCGTCATCCCAATCAAAGGAGCGACGAACATGATCCCCTTCCCGACCCGCACGCTGCCGCACACCGACCTGCCCATCGCCGATAATGTTATGCATCCCTTCGAACAACTGCTCGATTTCAAGACCTTCTCATCGCTGCGCCGCATGGTGACCCACCAGCACAGCAAACCATTGCTCAAGCGCACCGACTTCATGAAACAAGTGACGCTCTACCTGCCCGAGGTCGCCGCCCGCATCGAAGAGAGCGATTTCGGCATCGTCCATCTGGAAGTCGGCGCGATGAGACTGACTACCCGCGAAGCCATCATCGGTCGCGACTTCGCCACCGTGCGCAGGCATCTTTCTCTGATCACCGACCTGTTCGACCGTGCCGACGGCGAACTGTACGAAGCTATCTGCATTTCTTATCTGGAAGCGTTACTCGTCGAAGAAACTTCGCCGGTCTTCCTGGAGGCTCGCAGCATGCTATCGAAGCCGATGGAGAATGTATTGAGACAGACCGAACTGCGTATGGACAAACTACGCAGCGAAACCAACAAAAACGCCCCGGCACTTGCGCACCAGGGCGTTCGTCGTTCGTTACAAGAATTAGATTGAAGTGCTGACGGATGTGAACGTCGGAATCGCCACGATGAGCGCGAACACGCTGGCGATCATCCAGCGAATCATCTTTGCCACACCTTCATATGCTTTTTTCATCTGACACCTCTCTTGGTTAACAAGATATCCGGCAAACAACTGCCGGACGAAGCGTAAGAGGCGAATAGTTGAGTAAAGTTCCCTGCTATCTTACCTGCCGGCGGCGCCATTTCCAGACCACCATCAACCGCCAAGCCAGGCGCACGCTGATATAGCCGATGGTCGCCAACCCCAGAGCCAACAGCGGCAAGCCGATCAACAAGGGCTGGCCCAGCGCCATCAGCCATACCCATACCTCGCCGAACCAGTCCTGCCAATGCACTTCCGGGAATGCGGGTATCGCGCTGCCGTTCGATGCTCCGCTTACCCGGATGCCGATCTCATAGGCGAACATATAAAGTGGAACGAGAGTGATCGGGTTGGTATACAGCGTAGTGAATGCCGCGACCGGCAAGTTGACCCGGAATGCCACGGCCAACAGAACTGCGGCGAGCATTTGCAGCGGCCCGGGAATCAATCCGCAGAACAACCCGATAGCCACGCCGCCCGCTACCGAACGGCGATGCAGGTGCCACAGGTTGGGATGGTGCAGCCAATGCTGCACCGGACTCAGCCAGCGATGTCGCCGGATAGTGTCGTGGTCGGGCAAATGGTTGCGGAAGAATCTGCGCATGGGTGGATTCTATGTTTTTGCGGTACGCTACGCATATGGTTTCTTTCGCTCTCTTCTTTACATTCGGCGTGTGGTACCTGCAGCAGCAAGCCTCCCTGCCCGCGCTGCCATTCTATTGGCCAATCGCCCTGCTCGCGCTATTGCTGCCCCGCGCCAACCTTACTTTTCTGATCTTTGCCCGCCGGACCGTTCTGCTGGCCTGTGCCGTAGTGCTGGGCATTGGTTACGCAGCCTGGATGGCGCAACAACGTCTGGCCGACAGTCTGCCGGACGAATGGCAGGGCAAGAACATCGTCGTCACCGGCATCGTCGCGGAGATGCCGCGCCAGCATGAGCGCGGTTTGCGCTTCGCTTTCGATGTGGAAAGCGTACGCACGCCCATGGCACATGTGCCCCACCGTATCCTGCTCGGCACCTACGATGGCGCAAGCAGAGAACCGTTGCAGCCGGGTGCCGGACAGCGCTGGCAGTTCACGGTACGCCTGAAACAGCCGCATGGCACCAGCAACCCGAACAACTTCGATTTCGAGGCCTGGGCGCTGGAACGCGACATCCGCGCCATCGGCTATGTGTATGAGAAGGGCGAAAACATCAGCCTGTCGGAACACACTGTCAGTCCTGCCTATCTGGTACAGCATCTGCGCGAGACGGTACGTACACATTTCCGGAAGACGCTGGGGGAAGCACCCTATACCGGCATCCTGACTGCCCTGGCGATCGGCGACCAGTCCGGCATCAGCAGCAATGAATGGCTGTTGTTCACACGCACCGGCACCAACCATCTGATGAGCATCTCGGGTCTGCATATCACCCTGCTGGCCGGCATGATCTTCGCGCTGGTCTACTGGCTGTGGCAGCGCAGCATCCGCCTCACGCTGATGTTCCCTGCGCTCAAGGCGGCCGCTCTGGCCGGACTGTGTGCCGCGCTGTTCTACACGCTGATCTCGGGTTATGAAGTACCCGCGCAGCGCACCTTGTACATGGTGGCGACCTTTACCGCGATGCTGATGCTCTCACGCAACGTCTCGCCTTCGCAGATGCTGGCGGCTGCGCTGATCGTCGTGCTGCTGGCCGACCCCTGGGCGGTGTTATCGTCCGGATTCTGGCTCTCTTTTGGCGCGGTCGCACTGATCTTCTACGTCACCGCCAACCGTCTGCACAAGCAGCACTGGCTGCACGAATATGGCAAGGTGCAATGGGCGATGACCGTCGGGTTGATCCCGCCGCTGCTTGCGATGTTCCAGCAGCTATCGCTGATCGCGCCCGTGGCCAACGCCTTCGCCATCCCGCTGGTCAGCTTCCTGGTGGTACCGATGACGTTGCTCGGCACGCTGCCGCCGTTCGAGTGGATGCTTTATCTCGCCCATCAGGCGCTGGCCTTGTGCATGTACCTGCTCGGTTTGCTCGACAAATTGCCGTTCGCGGTTTGGCAGCAACATGCACCGCCCGCCTGGACAGTCATCGCCGGTGTCGGCGGCGCGCTGTGGATGCTGGCCCCGCGCGGTTTCCCGATGCGCTGGCTGGGCAGCCTGTTGTTGCTGCCGATGTTTCTGGTCGCCCCGCCCGCGCCGGAAAAAGGAACGGCCCGCATCACCATTTTCGATGTCGGCCAGGGATTGTCTGTCTCGGTGCGGACGCAGAAGCACGCCCTGCTCTACGACACCGGTCCTGATTTTTCCGGCGAAGCCGACAGCGGCAGCCGCATTCTGCTGCCCGCCTTGCGCAGCATGGGTATAGACCGACTGGACTTGCTGGTCCTGTCGCATGACGATGTGGATCATATCGGCGGCACGGGATCGATACTGCAAGGCTTGCCGGTGACGAACGTGCTGACCTCGCTGCCCGGCTCGCATTCCGGATTGAGCCTGGCCGCACACAGCGAAACCTGTCACGACAGTCAATCATGGGAATGGGACGATGTGCGTTTCGAGATGCTGCATCCCGCCGATACAGGTGCCGACAAGACCTTCGAGCATGACAACGAGCGCAGTTGCGTATTGCGCGTGAGCACCGGGCAGCAGAGCGTATTACTCGCCGGCGACATCGAAAAGCTATCCGAACAGCGTTTGCTGGCATTGCACCAGGCCGAACTGCCCGCCACACTGCTGGTCGCGCCGCATCACGGCAGCAAGAGCTCTTCGTCGCAGGCCTTCGTGGATGCGGTGCATCCGCAATATGTTGTGTTCACTGCGGGATACCGCAACCGTTTCGGCCATCCGCGGGACGAGGTCGTGGCGCGTTACCGCGATGCGGGCAGCACGGTGTTGCGTTCGGACGAGGAAGGTGCGATCGGCATCGTCATGGATGACCGGAGTCTCAGCATGGACCGTTATCGCAAAAGCCATGCGCGCTACTGGCAGCACAAAGAACCGGGGGCTTAGGCCAATCGCGGCGGGTTCCGGATGAATCGGGCGATGTCCTCCGGCGAAAGCGGGCGCGAATAGAAATATCCCTGTATCTCGTCGCAACCGCGTATGCGCAGGAAGTCGAGCTGATCCTGGGTCTCCACGCCTTCCGCGATCACGCGCAGATTGAGCCTGTGTCCCAGGGCGATGATGGAACGGATGATGGCGGCATCGCTCTCGTCCGACTCGATGTCACGCACGAAGGACTGGTCTATCTTGAGTTTGTGCACCGGCAGTTTCTTCAGGTAGTTCAGGCTGGAGAAACCGGTGCCGAAATCGTCGATGGACAACATCACCCCCAGCGCATGCATCTCGCCGAGGAAGTTCATGGCGATCATGTTGTCGCCCATCATGATGCCTTCGGTGATCTCGAGCTCCAGAAAGCGCGGCTCCAGCTCGAATTCAGTCAGCACCTTTCTGACCTGCTCGCCCAATATCGGCTGGCGCAACTGCCGCATCGACAGATTCACCGACAGGGTGAAGTCGTTCAACTCTTCTTTACGCCATTGCACCAGCTGTGCACAGGCCGTCCGCAGGACCCATTCGCCGATGGCGATGATCTGCCCGGTCTCCTCTGCCACCGGGATGAATTCGGCAGGCGAGATCGCGCCTTTCTCCGGATGGTGCCATCGTATCAATGCCTCGACGCCGCAGAGTTTGCCTGTCGCCAAGTCGACTTGCGGCTGATAATGCAGAAAGAACTCACCCCGCTCCAGCGCCAGGCGCAGGTCTTTCTCCATGGAGAACAGAAGATCGACGCGGAAATTCATCTCCGGCCTGAAGAACTGATAGTTGTTGCGCCCTTCTTCCTTGGCGCGATACATCGCCATGTCGGCGTTCTTGATCAGCGTGTCCGCATCATGGGCATGATCGGGATAGATGCTGATACCGATACTGGCCTGCGTGGAAATGAGTTGTCCGTCCAGATCGTAGGGTGCCGCCAGCGATTCCAGCAGCTTGACCGACACCACGGCGGCACCGCTTTCGTCCGTCTCGCGCAGCAGCACGATGAATTCGTCGCCGCCGAGGCGCGCCACGGTATCCTCTTCGCGCACATGCGCCTGGATACGCAGAGCCACGGCTTGCAGCAACCTGTCTCCGACCGTATGCCCCATCGAATCGTTGATGTATTTGAAACGATCCAGATCCATGAACAGCAGTGCGAACTGATGCTGGTCGCGATGAGAGACGGCGATCAACTGGCCGAGTCGGTCACGCAACAGTGTGCGGTTCGGCAGCCCGGTCAGCACGTCGAAATAGGCGAGTAAATGGATGTTCTTTTCCGCCTCGGTCTGTTCGGTGGTATCGCGCGCGATGGAGATGTAATGCGCCACTTCGCCGTTGGCATCGCGCACCGCCGTGATCGACATCCACTTCGGGTAGATGCGCCCATTCTTGTGCTTGTCCCATATCTCTCCCTGCCAGTAGCCGGAGGTGGTGATGTCGTCCCACATGGCACGGTAGAACTCTTCATCATGCCGGCCTGATGCGAGGATGCGCGGGTTTTTCCCCAGCATATCTTCCGTGCGGTAACCGCTCATCCCGATGAAGGCATGATTGACCGCCACGACATTGGTCTGTGCATCGGTGATCAGAATCGCCTCGCCGCTGCTCTCGAACACCCTTGCTGCAAGGCGCAGCGCCGCCTGCTCCTCTTTTTGCGCAGTGGTGTCATGCACCGTGCCGATGGCGAAGACAGGCCTGCCGTTGTTTAAATCGAAATCGAACCTGGCCTGCTCATGTACCCAACGGACTTTGCCATCGACCAGTATGCGGTGTTCGACATCGTAGCTCCCGCTTTTCAGGGCTTCCGCCCAGTGCCGGTCCAGCGATTCACGATCGTCCGGGTGCACATGCGCCAGGAATGTCTCGTAGCTCAGCCCGCCGCCGGATGTCATCCCGAATATCCGGTAAGTCTCGTCCGACCATTCCAGACGGTTCGTGCGTATATCCAGTTGCCAGCTTCCGACCTTGCCGATCGCCTGCGCGCGACTGAGCGCATCCTTGCTGACCTGCAGCTGTTGCAATGTGTGCGTGCGCTGATAGTTCAGCGCGGAAACACTGATGCCCAGCACGGAAAGAAAAGTGATGTACAGCCAAAGGTCGATCACGCCGCGCAGGCCGTTATCCGCGAAAGGACCTATACCGTTGAGCGTATACAGCACCGCGATGAGGAACATCACGATCAACAAACCACTCACGCAACGCTGGTTGAAACTCAACGCCGCCCATACGATCAGTGGGAACAGCATGAACAGGCCTACATGTCCAGAATCAGGAGAGGCCCCCAGATGACCGAACACCAGGGTGGTCAACGACACGATGGCCAGCAGCAGTCCGAACAACTCGACGATCTGCGCGCGCGTCCACGGCATCGGCTTGTGGAACACATAGGCCATCACGGCTGGCACGAACAGGATCACACCGAGCGCGTCGCCCATCCACCAGAACAGCGCAGTGTTGAAGAATTGCCCGCCCTGGATTGCGCCTGCCGCATAAAGGCTGGCAGCCCCGATGAACGCACTGGACAGCGTACTCAACGCCCCGCCGTACAGCCCCAGGCGGTAGATGTCGCGCACTTCGGAAAGCCGCAGATTGAAACGGGTGTAGCGACCGAGCAGCCAGGCGCCCAGCCAGGCTTCCAGCGTCGCGCCCAGCGTCATCCCGGCCACCGCCAGCAAGGACATGCCTGAAGTCAGGTTGGAGAAGAAGGCGCCGACAAGGACAGCGGGCAGATAGCGGTTGCCGCCCAGCAGGATGGCAGCCAGCGCGATCCCGGAAGGCGGCCAGAACAGGGTGACGGCATTGCCGACCAGCGCGAACTGCAATCCGATCTGCGCGGTCGCAAAATAGACCAGTGCCAGCAGGCTGCTGCGCACGAAAATGGAATCCAGCGGTCTGTTCATCGATTCTTTCATGGCCCCAAGGCTCCCCGCCAGAATCAACGGGGGAAAACAACAACGCCCGCTAGTGCGGGCGTCATATCAAACCCAAACTTTCATCAGTGTTGTAATGATTTGATGACGTCTTCCACGACCTTCTTGGCATCGCCGAACACCATCATGGTCTTGTCGAGGTAGAACAGGTCGTTGTCCAGTCCGGCATAACCGGTCGCCATCGAACGCTTCACCACGATCACCGTGCGCGCCTTGTGCGCTTCCAGAATGGGCATGCCGTAGATGGGGCTGGACTTGTCGGTCTTCGCGGCCGGGTTCACCACGTCGTTGGCGCCGATCACCAGCACCACATCGGTGTCGGCGAATTCGTTGTTGATCTCGTCCATCTCCACCACCTGGTCGTAAGGCACTTCGGCCTCGGCCAGCAGCACGTTCATGTGGCCGGGCATGCGGCCCGCCACCGGGTGGATGGCGTAACGCACTTTCACGCCTTTTTCGGTGAGCAGCTTGGACATCTCGTTGATGGCGTGCTGAGCGCGCGCCACCGCCAGACCGTAACCCGGCACGATGATGACGGAGTCGGCATTGCCCATCAGGAAGCCCGCATCGTCCGCGCTGCCGCTGCGATAGTTGCGCTGCACGGCATCGCCGCTGCCGGCAACTTCGCCTTCGCCGCCGCCGAAGCCGCCGAGGATGACGTTGAGGAAGGCACGGTTCATCGCCTTGCACATGATGTAGGACAGGATCGCGCCCGAGCTGCCGACCAGCGAGCCGGCGATGATCAGCATGTTGTTGTTCAGCGTGAAGCCGATGCCCGCCGCCGCCCAACCGGAGTAGGAGTTCAGCATCGACACCACCACCGGCATGTCCGCGCCGCCGATCGGCACGATCAGCAACACGCCCAGCAGCAAAGCGATGGCGGTCATGATCAGGAACGGTGTCCAGCTCGGCTCAAGGAAGAAGGCGACCCCGAAGCCGACCATCGCGATGCCCAGACCGAGGTTCAGCCAATGCTGGCCGGTGAAGCGCAAGGGCTTGCCGGAGATCCGGCCCGACAGTTTGCCGAAGGCGATGATGGAACCGGTGAAGGTGATCGCACCGACGAAGGTGCCGATGAACAGTTCGATACGGTTGGTGGCATGCAACAACTCGCCCGGCAAAGCGATGCCGTAGGCGACCGGATTCTGGAACGCGGACATCGCCACCAGCACGGCGGCCAGACCAACCAGCGAGTGCATCGCCGCGACCAGTTCCGGCATCGCCGTCATCTGGATGCGGTTGGCCACCACGGCACCGATGGTGCCACCGATGGCGATGGCGATCAGGATATAGACGACGTTGTGGGTCAGGCTCAGGGTGGTCAGTACGGCGATAGCCATACCGATCATGCCGAACAGATTGCCGCGACGTGAGGTCACCGGGGAACTGAGTCCCTTCAGCGTCAGGATGAACAGGACCGAAGCGACGAGATAGGCGAGAGCGACGAAATTGGCTGACATTTACTTACCCTTCTTCTTGAACATCGCCAGCATGCGCTGCGTCACCAGAAAACCGCCGAACACGTTGACTGCGGCCAGCGTCACCGCGACCAGCCCGAGTATGGTGCCCACATCCATTTCCTGCGGACCTGCCGCCAGCATGGCGCCGACGATGATGATGCCGGACACGGCGTTGGTCACCGCCATCAGCGGGGTGTGCAGTGCGGGGGTGACGTTCCAGACCACGTGATAGCCGACGAAGATCGCCAGCACGAACACGGTCAGGTTGAGGATAAAGGGATCGACTCCGCTCATTTCAAACTCCTTATTTGGTGACGGCCGCACCGTCGATCGCGATCAGCGATCCGGCGATGATGTCGTCTTCACGATTGATGTTGATGGCGCCGCCGTTCTTGGGGTCGCACAACAGGTTGAGGAAGTTGAGCAGATTGCGCGCGTACAGTGCCGACGCATCCGCCGCAACGGAGCCCGCCAGGTTGGGATCGCCCACCAGCGTGACACCGTGCTTGACCACGGTCTTGTTCAACTCGGTCAGCGGGCAGTTGCCGCCCGCTTCCGCTGCCAGGTCGATGATCACCGAGCCGGGCTTCATGGCCTTGACCATGTCTTCGGTGACCAGCACGGGAGCGGGGCGACCTGGGATCAGCGCGGTCGTGATGACCACATCGGCCAGCGCCACGCGCTTGGCGACTTCCGCCTTCTGCCTGTCCATCCAACTTTGCGGCATCGGCTTGGCGTAACCACCCACGCCCTGCGCGGCTTCGCGCTCTTCATCGGTCTCGTAAGGCACGTCGATGAACTTGGCGCCCAGCGATTCGACTTGTTCTTTCACCGCCGGACGCACATCGGATGCTTCGATCACCGCACCCAGACGCTTGGCCGTGGCGATGGCCTGCAGGCCTGCCACGCCGACGCCCAGTATCACCACGCGGGCGGCTTTCACCGTTCCGGCTGCCGTCATCAACATGGGGAAGAAACGTTTATAGAGTGTGGCGGCGACCATCACCGCCTTGTATCCGGCGATGTTGGCCTGCGAGGACAATACGTCCATGGCTTGCGCGCGCGTGGTGCGCGGCAGTTTTTCCATGGCGAAGGCGGCGATGCCCTGCTTGGCGTAGGCCGCGACCTGGTCGGCGTTGTGTGCGGACAACAGACCGATCAGCACAGCACCCTTGTTCAGTTTGGCGAGTTCGTCCGCACTCGGCGCACGCACCTTGAGCACGATCTCGGATTGCGCGTAAATGTCGGCAGCACCGGCCAGCTTCGCTCCGGCAGTTTCAAATTCGGCATCGGGGATACTCGCTCCCGCGCCCGCCCCGGTCTGCACCATCACCTGGTGACCTGCCGCCAGCATCTTCTTCACCGTTTCCGGTGTGGCCGCGACCCGTGTCTCGCCTGCTTGTGTTTCCGCAGGAATCCCTATACGCATGAAACCCTCCTGATTAAAGCACTATCGCAAAACGCCCGGCAGGAGCCGGGCGAATGATGTTTAACGGCCGGATTATATACGAGCTTTTCACTCAGCCGCAGTGCTTTGTGTATGCACAAAGAAAAAGGTGCGTCGATACGCACCTTTTTCATTCAACTTCGAGCAAATCGCCTTATGCGGCGATCTTTTTGCATTCTTCGTAACAGGCTGCGCAGGCTTCCTTGCAAGCTTTGCACTCCGGATGTTTCTCGGTCTTCTTGCACTCTTCCTCGCATTCCTTGCACGCGGGCAGTTTAATTCAACCCCTGCCCCGCAACCACCATGTCATTTTGAAAGCGTGATGAACGACAGCTTGCTGACCCCCGCCTTCTGCGCCAGCGCCATCAATCCGGCCACGCGACCGTAGGGCACGGCATTGTCGGCCTCAATCTGCAGCTGGAACAGCGGATCGACCGCGCGCTGGCGCAGGATATCGGCCAGCCCTTCGTCGCTCACGTGCATGCGGTCCATCTCGATGTTGCCCTGCGCATCCACCACCAGACTGACCTTCTGCGGTTTGTCGTACTGCTGCACCGAGTCGGTCTTGGGCAGATTGATCTTGAGCGACTGCGGCGCCAGCAAGGGCGCGGTGATGATGAACACCACCAGCAACACCAGCATCACGTCCACCAGCGGCGTGACGTTGATCTCGCTCATCATGCTGCCGCTTTCTTGCGACGAATTTCCAAATGACATAATGGCCTCACTCTCTCCGATCCGTCATTCCCGCGAAGGCGGGAATCCAGTTGGTTTATTCATAATGCAGTTTTGTGTCCTCGCTGTGCGAGGGATTGTTTCTATAAGCTGGATACCGGCCTGCGCCGGTATGACGCAGTTTATAAATTTGCACACTCAACTCACAGTTTGTAATCGTGCTTCTGCGCCAGGCGCATGAAGTCGTGGGCAAAGTTCTCCAGATCGGTGACATGCACTTTCAGGCGGCGCAGGAAGAAGTTGTAGGCCAGCACCGCGGGCAAGGCGGTGGCGATGCCGATGGCGGTGGCGATCAGCGCTTCACCGATGGGACCGGCCACCACGTCGAGCGAGGCCGAGCCGGTCTTGCCGATGTCCTGCAGCGCATGCATGATGCCCCATACCGTCCCGAACAGACCGACGAAGGGCGAGGTCGAGCCGATGGTGGCCAATTCGGCCAGTCCGCGTTCGTGAAAGCGCTGGATGTTCTGCAACTGCTGGCGCAGCATACGTTCCAGCACATCGTGCGGAGCACCGGAATGCTTCATATCCTGTTGCGCCTCGCTCAAGGTCTTCATCTCGGCGAATCCGGCCTGCGCCAAGCGCGCGATATCGCCCTCGCTGTTCTTCGTTATCTCTGCAGCTTTGCTCCACTCCTGCGCAGACCAGAAACTGTCGGTGAACGCGAGATCGTGCTTTCTGGATTGCCACTGTTTCCACAGTTTGAAGAGGGCGATCGACCAGGTCGCGATGGATAGCAGGATCAGCAGCAGCAGCGTCCCGGTGACGATGGGCGAGTTGATGAAAAGCAGATCGTTCATGTTTCTTCCTCTAAAGAAAATTTGATCGGTACCAAAAATCGCTGCGTGACCGCCTGGCCGAAACGGCGCGCGGGCGTGAAGCGCCAAGTCTTGACGGTTTGCAGCGCAGCGTTATCGAGAATGTCATAGCCGCAACTCTGATGCAGCTTCACATCCCCTGCTCGGCCTTCGGCCAGCACCTCGACATCCAGCACAACTTTGCCGTGATAGCCCATGCGCCGCGCCACCAGGGGATAAGGCGGGCGCGGGTTGTTGAGGTAATCGGCACGGTAATCCGGTTCGGCATCCAGCACGACAGGCGAAGGCGGCGTGGCATCCTGCGGCACAGCTTGCGTCTCCTGCTTCACCGCCTCTTCCGCCGGGAGCGGATCCGGTTCGCGCGGCTTCGGCTTGGGTTGCGGCGCGATGTCGGCCTGCTGCATCTGCATGTTGGCGAACGAGATCGACATCTCGTTGACCAGTATGGCGGGGGCTTCCGGTTGCAACCAATAGGAGGCAAAGGCCAAAGCGTGCAGCAGCACCACCAGCGCGACCACAGTGATGCGTTCGTGCAGCGGGGATCGCTCCGGCTGGGAAGAATAGGAATACGACATCGCCACGAACGGGTTCAACGAGAACGGGATGGCCGTCATACTACCAGCGCCCCTCAAGCGCGACCAATACGGCGCGGAAACCGCCGTTCACGCTGCGCAATTGCCATGTATCGCCGCCCGACAGATAAGTCGTCTCGCGCACCGTATCCGTTGCCAGCAGGTTTTGCCCGCTGAAGCGCAGATTGAGCCGCGGATCCAGCTTGTACAGCCAGAACCCGTCCAGCGTGGTCCTGGCCTGAGTGACGCTGCGCTGCTCGCCGGGGATATCGGTCACGCTGCGGCCGGACAATTGCAACGTAAGACCATAGCTGGATTGCAGGCTGGGCAGACTTTCATCCAGCCCGGCAGAGAATACATATCCGGGCGTATCGCGCGCCATGCGGGTGACACCGAGCCGGGTGTCCTCCACGCGCGCGTTGGGCAAGGTCAGGTGCGCCTTCACGGTCGCGCCCTTCCAGCCCATGCTGTCGGTGCGCACCTTGCCGTCCAGTTCGAAGCCCCAATGCATCGCGCGGCCCTCGTTCTGCGGCCGGTCGACCCAGCGGACACCTTCAAGTTGCACGCGGCGCTCGGTGAAATTCTGCGTGGAGCGGGCATAGAAGTTCGCCCCCAGCACGCCAGCCTCATCATCCAGATAACGCTCCAGCACGGCTTCGAAGTTCACGCTGCGTTCCGGTTGCAGGTTGGGATTGCCGCGCCTGTCCGCTTCGACCGGCGAATTGGCCGCGATACTGGGAGAAGCGGTATCGCTGATCTCCTCCAGACGCGGCATCTTGAGTCCGGCGCCGAACGAGGAGCGCAGCAGCCACTTGTCCACCGGCTCCCAGCGCACTGCCAGCGACGGCATCACGCGCCCGTGCTGCTGTGCCGTGCCGGATGAATCCAGCGCGATGCTTTCGCCGCGCAGACCATAGGTCAGCGTCGTGCCCGGCAACAGCTTCCAGTCGTCCTGCACCCAGGCGATGCTCTGCCGCTCCCTGGCCCGGTCTGAATTGATTGCGGTGTAGCTGCCGGTGAAAACCTGGTCGTCGTTGCGGCGCAGATTGATGTACTCCAATCCGACTGCAAGCAGATGCTCGCCGATCGGCCGGTCCAGGCGCAAGGCCAGATTGGTCTCGTTCTCGCGGCTGTCGCTGTGTTCGGTGGATGTCGAAGGAGGATTCGCGACACGCACCACGTCCGCCGTGCTCTTGCGGTTGTTGAACGAGGCACGACCGGAGAATTTGCTGTTGCCAAGCAATTTCTCCCCTTCGACGCGAAGCCGCAGCATGCGGCGATGACTCTCTTCGCGACTGTTGCGGTCGCCGCTGAAAGAAAGCGTGCTCGCTGTTGCCGGCGTCGCGGCCAGCTGGGTCATGTCGCTGTTGCGTTTGCCGACGCCGTCGAAAAGTGTCGGCGAGATGGTCAGGGAATCACTGCCATCCTTCCATGTCATGCGCGGCGACAGGGCGAATTCTCTGAAGGTGTAGACCCCCTTCTCGTTTTCCTGCTGCCACAGGCTGCGCGTCCCCGCCGTGGTGTCCTGCCGGTCCGTCTCGCTCTGCGTCGGCATGCGGTGCAGGTTCAGGGTGACCGGCAGCGTCCAGGCGAAGCCACCCTCCCCGCCATTGTTGGTCAAAGTGAACTGCGCATTGGGTTCGCTGCCGCGATAACCCGCCGCGGCTTTCAGTGCGGTCGAACGTTTTGGCAAGGCTTTTTTCATGACCAGATTGACCGTGACGGACGCACTGCCGCCATATTCAGCCGACGAACCGCGCAATATCTCCACGCGTTCCAGGTCGCCGGAAGGCAGCCGCCCGACGATCGCCGCCCCCATGCGCGCACCGCCCGCCGAACGCTCGCCGTCCACCAGTATCTGCACCGAATCGCGCGACATGCCGCGTGCGCGCTGACCGTCGCCATTGACTTCGACGCCGGGCAACTTGCCCAGCACCTCGCCGATGGTCATCACCCCCAGGTTCTCGATGTCCTTGCGCTCCAGCACGATCTTTTGCGTGGTGGCATCGCGGCGTTCGGCCACGTCCGAGCCTTTGGCGGTGACGGTGATCTCTTTCAGGGTGGGCGGTTCTTCGGCGCAGACAGAACTTGCGCACAAGACACACACAGCAACTACGGCAGAACGTTTCATATCGGAGCTACAAAGTTAGGGGTTAAATCACCAGAAAGATGCGTCGCAAACCCAGCAGGATCAGTACCGCCGCCGCGCCCCAGCGTATCCAGCGCGTGAGCCAATCGCGGTTCTCGCGCAGGTTCCTGCCCAGCAGGCTGATCAGCGGCAATAGTACCAGCAACGGCGTCAATGCCGCACCCAGACCGAAAGCCGCGCCGCTTGCCATGCCCAGTTTGACGCTGCCCGCCGTCGCACACACGGCCAGCAGCGAGGCCAGCGGCGCACAGGGCGTGAGACTCAACGAGAAACCGAGCAACAGCGGCGGCGTACTCCCTGCGCTGCGCGCCGCATCGCACGGCGTGTGCACTGTAGCCGGGCGCAGCAACCACAATCCTGCGACAAGAGACGCCGCACCGATGATGAGGTTCCCCGTACCGCCGCGCATCACTTGCGCCAGCCATGCCCCCGCCCCTGCGGCCAGCGCACCGAGCATGATGTACGCCATGATGCGCCCGCTGACGAACAGGGCTGTGTCGCGCAAGGCCTGTCTCTGTGTGTCGCCGCGCCCCAGCACCCAGGTCCCCATGAACGGCAGACAGGTGGCGGTGCAGGCGGTCAGACCCAGCGATGCGCCCAGCAGCCACACGGTGAATAAGGTGGTCTGCTGCGGCAGCAATCCGGCATCGAGCAGGTCAACCATTTTCGCCCTTGGGCTTGTTGACCCGGACATCGATGACGCGCTGCTTCGGCGCCCCCTCGGGCGTTTCCGCCCTCACCCGTCGCTTGTAGTGCTCGCGCGATGATCCGAACAGCCTGAAGCCGAAGAACTTGAGCTGGATGACATCGTCGTCCGGGCAGTATTCGGCGCAGCGTCCGCACATCGTGCAGTCTTCGTGGAAGGCCTTCTTGCCGAACTCGGTACCGATCTCGTGGATGTCCATCGGGCAGGCTTTTTCGCACACGCCGCATTTCTCGCATTTCTCGTGGGCATCCTTCTTCACCAGACGCATCGGCGACAGCTTCTGGAACAGCGCGTTCCACGACAGCAGCGGACAGATGCGGCAGAACGGCTGGCGCGCAGCCAGTGCGGCGATGACGACGAAACCGAACATCGCGTTGCCCAGCGCACCGAGGGCGAAATTGACGGTAGTGGATGTGCGCACGGCGATCTGCTCGGTATCGGCGGTCAACAAAGTGGTCGCGATGCGCGACGGGCACACCTGGCAGAACGGGTCGCCCAGCTCGTTGGACACCACGCCCATGCCGGCCATGGTGGGCAAAGCCAGTACCAGCACCAGCAACATCAGCCACTTCACCGGCCGCACCCTGCCGACATTCCCGGGTTGCAAGCGGTTGAGCGGGCGACCGAGACGGCGACCGATGCGGTACAGCAGTTCCTGCACCGTGCCCAGCGGACAGACCCAGCCGCAAAACGCCTTGTTGAGGAGAAAGAAAAACATGAAGAACACGCCCACCGACATCGCCACCGGGATGAACACCTTGAGTGTGATGTCCTGCGCCTTGACCAGCGCTTCGCCCACGCGGTGATGCAACTGGTGCTGGTTGACGATGAGGATGCAATGGTCGCCGGTCATCTTGTCGTAAGCGCAGGACAGCGCGGGCAGCGCCTGCGAGATGCGGTCCACGGTGTAACTGCCGAGCAGCGCTCCGCCGTAGACCGTGAGAAACAACATCAGTATCTGCACGGTGAAACGGACGCGGCCCAGGGTCGGGAATAATGTCTTAAGCATTGCCAGCCTCCTCGCTCTTCGGTTCGGTCTTGCGCTTGCGCAACAACGGAGCGGCACCCAGCATGCCGAGCAAGGTGAACCCCAGCCCCATCGCCAGACTGCGTTTCTCGAAGGCATTGGGACCGTAACTGCTGTTGAACGCGGTCAAGAAGGTTTTGCCTTCGGCGGCGTATTCGGTCGCCAGCACCAGATCGGCGCCGCGACGCATGCCGTGGTTGTGCCCACCTGCATCCTTCATTTCTTCCTCGGGCTTGAAGTCATCCGGTACATGGACCCTGACCACACCCTGCACGTCCGCGACGAACTCGGCCATGCTGCCGTTGGAAGTCTCCAGATAGACCTTCTGTCCGGGCAGCGGCTGGCCGTTGAAACGCAGCAGGAACTGCCAGTCCTCGTTGGCCCGATAGCGCGAATGCTCGCGCGGGAACGGCTGCGGGATGATCTCCAGTTCATGCTTCTGCTGCATGAACATCGCGCTCGGATCCCTGGCACCGCGCTCGTTGAACGAATACACGGTGGAAGCGACCCGCACCGTGTCACCCTGCTCTTCGCGCGCCGCCAGCCAGTGGAAGCCGCCGTTGGCAGGCTTGTCCAGCATGGCACCGCCCATCTCTATCGACAGCTGACGATGCGCCTTGTCGTCTTTCGTATTGTTGGACCAGGCATCGATGCCCGCCGCCACGATGTTCTGCGGCATGATGGCTGTCTTCATGGTCTCGCGGCTCTCGCCGCTCATCCTCGCCTTCAGCGTCGGATAGAGCGTCCACGCGGCCGTCTTGCCCATGCCCTGCATCATCGCGGCATGATCGTGGCCTCCTGACATATCCATCTGCGGCCTGCCGCCCGGTTTACCCTCAGGCGCGGCTAATGCCGTTGCTGCCGCCAGCAACGCCCCCATCAATATCAGATTCATTCTCATCGCAATGCTCCTTAAAAGACCAACGACAAACCTGCCGTCCAGACACGTCCCGCATTGACCGTGATGGACGGGTCTTCCGCGTTGTAGACACCGTCGCCGTTGCTATCCGAAGAACCGCGGATGGTGGTGTAGTAGTAGCGGTCGAACACGTTGTCGATGCGCGCGAACGCGGACCACTTCATGCCCTTTTCGGTCTTGATCTCGTAGTTGGCCATCAGGTTGTAAACCGTGCGTCCGCCCACCCACACCACGTTCACTTCATCGGCATAGCTGCCGGATTGGGCATTCATCTCTCCCGTCACAGTCCACGCTGTCGTCGCGCGGTAACGTGTCGTCAGATTGATCTTGTGCTGGGGCGTGCGCGGCACGGTGTTGCCGGTGTTGTTGTAATACACCGACGGCAGCGGGGCGCTGCGCGAGCCCATGGCCATCCAGTAACTGTCGTTGCGCGTGAAGATCGCTCTCAGGTAGGTATAAGCCACATCGCCAGACCATGCCTGCAGCGAATCCGTTTTCGCCCCTACTTCCAATCCGCGATTTCTCACGCCGCCGATGTTCTGATACTGCTCCACACCCTCTGCAGTCGGCGTGGTCTGATACTGACCGCCCGTGTTCAGGATGAAGTTCTTGCGGTCGAGCTGGAACACCGCCACATCCGTATCGAGTGCGACACCGAACAACTCGCTCTTGGCGCGCATGCCGATCTCGTAGTTCCAGGATTTCTCCGGCGACAGGTTGGGGTTGGCCAGCACAGTGCCGGTCGGCGTGATCGAGCCGCCATACAGCTGGCTGATGGTCGGCACGCGGAAGCCGGTCGATATGTTGGAATAGAGCTCGCGATCCACGCTCAGCGCGTAATTCAATCCGGCACGCTCCGACCAGACACGGAAGGTCTTTTCGCCGCTGCTGACCCTGCCCTGCGAGATCTGCGTGGCAGTCAACGGGATGTAGCTGACATATTTCGCCGTGATGTTGTCGTAACGCGCATTCAGGGTGGCGGTCAACGGTTCGGCCAGCAGCCATTTGAATTCGCCGTACATCGCGCGGGTATCGGAAGTGGAGAGACTGTTGTTGGTCACCGTCCCTTGCAGGTTGAGCGGATTGGTCACTCCGACCGGCGTGTTGCGCGAGGTATACGTCACCAGGTTGGTGGTCAGTGCCCTGTCCTCGAATCGTTGCATGTCGAGACCCGCCATCATCCCGGTCTGTTCGCCGCCTTTGCGCACTTCCGCCTTCATGCCCTTTTGCACCTGCTTCGTGTCCGCCCCGCTGGCATAGACATCGCGCAGTTGCGACATATCGTTCACAGCGAGCAGGGTTCCCGCGCTGTCCCGCAAATACCCGCTCGGCCCCTGCCAGCCGTAGGTGTGGTCCTTGAACAGATAGGTGTTCACCAGCAGATTGGCGCCATCGCCGAAATCGTTGGCATAGGAAAGGTTGGCCTTGTTCAGGTCGATATCGTATTTGCGCGCATAGTCCTTGCCGCCGGAAGTCGCGCTGGTCGGGTCGATGGCCGCATTGGTCACGCCGCGCACCGTACCGTGGCTGTCCTTGGAACGCTTCGAGTGTTCGAAACCGAATGTCACATCGCTGCTGGCATCGATCAGATATTGCAGCTTCCCGTCCAGATAGTCCCTGCTCCAGGCACCCTGATCGTAGTAATCATCCGACATCGCCTTGCTCTTCTGGATATGTCCAACCAGATCGTTCCCGGCAAAACCCACGCGCAGCAACCCCTTGTGGTAATTGAAACTGCCCACTTCGGCAGCAGCCGTCACACCGGCCATCTTGGCACCGCGCTTGGTGGTGATGATCACCGCACCCGAGAGCGCATCCTCGCCGAACAGGTAGGAGGCGCCGCCCTTGATGACCTTGATCGATTCGATGTTGTCCAGATCAATGTTGACGCGCCCGGTGCGCTCCAGCACCGGCACGCCGTCGATCACGATCGCCACACCGGGTTTCTCGCCCATATAGCGCTGCGCTTCCACACCGCGCAGCATGATCTTCACCGAATCGCCGCTCTGCACCTCGGCCGTCACCCCCGGCACCGATTCGAGGACATCGACGATGTTCTTGCCGTGCTCTTCGTCCACGCGTCTGCCATTGATGTTGCTGATGTTGGAGGGCTCGCCGCGCTTGGAATCGAAACGGTCATCGATGGTCGTGGATGTGACGACCACCTCGCCCAGCATCTTCCTGCTCACGCCGCCATTCGCTGGCTCCGTATTCGTTGCGGCGTCTGAATCGACCGCGACAGGCGGCACGGTTCCACCAGCTTCAGCATAAGCCTGATTGAATAACGACATGGACAGCATGAGCGGCAACGCGCTCATGGCAACAAATATCTTGTTCATACACTCCCCTGTTTGCAGTTGTTAAAACGGGGCGGATACTAAAGCCCTCTTTTAAACACGGGAATGCGTCATATTGTCGCGCGTCAATTTGCCGCACCCTCCGTGCGTCAAATTTTCGGAGGAGGTTTGGGTTCGAAAAGCAGATGTGATGCTGGACACCCCAAATGCCGGACGACGGCGGCGGCAACCTCCCTTCCGCTATAATCCGCAGATGTCTTCCATCCATCTTCTCCCCGACCTCCTCATCAACCAGATCGCCGCCGGCGAAGTCATCGAACGCCCGGCTTCGGCTCTCAAGGAGTTGCTGGAGAACAGTCTGGATGCCGATGCGACCGAGATCGCTGTGCAACTGGAGAACGGCGGCATCAAGTTGCTGCGCGTGCGCGACAACGGTAGCGGCATCGCCAAGGAACAACTGCCGCTGGCGCTGATGCGCCATGCCACCAGCAAGATCGCTTCATTGGAGGATTTGCAGAAAGTCGCCAGCATGGGTTTCCGCGGCGAGGCGCTGGCCAGCATGGCCGCCGTGGCGCAGGTCACCCTCACCAGCCGCAACGCCGAAGCCGAGCATGCCTGGAAGATCGAAGCCGCCGACGGCACGCAAGGCACCGCCGCACCGGCCGCCCATGCCCACGGCACCACCATCGAGATGCGCGAGCTGTATTTCAACACTCCCGCGCGGCGCAAGTTCCTCAAGAGCGAGAGCACCGAATTCGCCTGGTGCGAAGAGACGTTCAAACGCATCGCGCTGTCGCGGCCGGATGTGGCGTTCAGCTTGCAGCACAACGGCAAGATGGTGTGGCAACTGCCCAGGCACGACCTCGCACAGCGCATCACCGCCATCCTCGGCCCCGAATTCGGTCAGCATGCCGTCAACGTAGAACGCCAGATCGGCCCCCTGCACCTCTACGGCATCGCCGCCCTGCCCGCCTATTCCCGCTCCACTCGCGACGAGCAATACTTCTTCATCAACGGTCGCTTCGTGCGCGACAAGGTGCTGATGCACGCCGTTCGTCAGGCCTATCAGGACATCCTCCACCACCAGCGCCACCCGGCCTTCGTGCTGTTCCTAGCCATGCCACCGGAACAGGTGGACGTGAACGTGCACCCGGCCAAGAGCGAAGTGCGCTTCCGCGAAAGTCAGGGCATCCACCAGTTCGTGTTCCATGCCTTGCAGGATGCGCTGAGTGCGACGATGAGCAACGAATCCCCGGATTCGTCACTCCGGCGCAGGCCGGAGTCCAGTTCTTCAATAAATGCGCTGGATTCCGGCCTGCGCCGGAATGACGGCTCGACTGGTTTTGGCCAACAACATATTCCGTTTACTGCTGCCCAACCGCAGGCCGCCTACAAACTGTGGGAAGAAGCCGCTGTCGCTCGCGAACAGGGAGCCGACAACGTAGGATGGGTTGAGCGCAGCGATACCCATCAACCTTCATCGCAAGCAAATGATGGGTATCGCTCCGCTCAACCCATCCTACAACAGTCCGAACATCCACTCGGATTCGCATTAGGTCAGTTGTCCGGCATCTACATCCTCGCCCAGAACCAGCAAGGTTTGATCGTCGTGGACATGCACGCCGCCCACGAACGCATCGTGTACGAACGCCTGAAGACCGCCTTCGACGCCCAGCAGATGCCCACCCAGCCGCTGCTCATCCCCGTCACCTTCGCCGCCGAAGCGCTCGACATCGCCACCGTCGAGGAAGAACAGGAAGCGCTTAAACAGCTAGGCTTCGACATCGCCCCCCTCTCCACCCACACCCTCGCCGTGCGTGCCATGCCCGCCATGCTCAAACAATCGCACGCCGAAACCGCCGCGCGCGAAGTACTACACGAACTGCGCGACTTCGGCGCCAGCCGCGCCCTCACCGAACGCCGCAATGAGTTGCTCGCCACCCTCGCCTGCCATTCCGCCGTGCGCGCCAACCAGCAACTCAGCATCCCCGAGATGAATGCCATCCTGCGCGAGATGGAACAGACCGAACGCGCCGACCAGTGCAACCACGGCCGTCCAACCTGGTTCCAGGTGACGCTGGCGGAACTGGATGCGATGTTTATGCGTGGAAAATGAGATCGCCAAATGGAATTTAAATTAGACCGACCTCGTGCCAACGAGTACCCAACAGAGGCAATTCTCGATGAACTGCGCCGTGTTGCCGCCATATTTGAAAACCGCAGATTTACACGACGCGAATTTGATACTAATTCCAATTACTGCAAGGGTTCAGTAGTTCTCTCGCGATTTGGCACATGGCAAGCCGCTCTTGATGCAACGGGCCTTGATCTAATCGCACCAGTTAGAAAAGACCGCCACTTTATTTCAAACGAAGAGTTGTTCTCGGAACTAGGACGCATTTGGCATCTTATTGGACATCGCCCATCAAAAGACGAGTGGGAAAGTTCTCAACCAATCTATTCATACACAACGTACAAAACGCGCTTCGGTGGCTGGGTCAATGCCTGTGCAGCCTTCATTGAATACACTTCGCTGCCAGCTGACGTATCAACCCGAAGCCTAGCTCCATCTCTACCCGAATCATTAGGCAAACCGACCAGACCTATAGATACCTCTGAAAAACGCAGTATCCCAATGAAACTTCGGTATCAGGTTCTAGCGCGTGATTGCTTTAAATGTGTAGTTTGTGGACGAAGCCCTGCCACACATGCCGGAGTCGTTTTGCATATTGACCACATCAAACCTTTTTCAAAGGGGGGAAAGACAGTTTTAGAAAACCTACGCTCTCTTTGTCAGGAGTGTAATTGGGGCAAGGGAGATGACATTGAAATCTCGAAATCCGTCAGTTAAGAAAAGTCCACTTTTCGGGATGAGGCGCTAGGAGCCGCGCAGTGAATGACGAGACATACCTGAAGGTAGGCGAGGAAATGAACGAGCACACGACAACGCGATTCGCCCGAACAATGGATTTTTCCACCACTCGCATCGCCTTCGCCTCATTTATCGGCACCGCCATCGAGTTCTACGATTTCTACATCTACGGTCTCGCGGTGGCGATGGTGATCGGGCCAATCTTCTTTCCCAACAGCGACCCGGCGGTGCAGGCGCTGAATGCCTTCCTCACTTTCGGCATCGCCTTCCTCGCGCGCCCCTTCGGCGCGCTGCTGTTCGGCCATTTCGGCGACCGCATCGGGCGCAAGACGACGCTGGTGGCGTCGCTGCTGGTGATGGGCATCTCCACCACGCTGATCGGCGTGTTGCCGAGTTATGAAGCCGTGGGCTGGGTCGCGCCTGCGCTGCTGTGCCTGCTGCGCTTCGGGCAGGGCATCGGACTCGGCGGCGAATGGGGCGGCGCGGCTTTGCTGGCGGCGGAGTATGCGCCAAAGGGCAAGCGCGGCTGGTTCGGGATGTTCCCGCAACTTGGGCCTCCTGTGGGTTTCCTGTTTGCGGTCGGCAGTTTTATGCTGCTGGCGAATACGCTCGACGATGCGGCGTTTCGCGACTGGGGATGGCGCATTCCGTTCCTTGCCAGTGCGGTGCTGGTGGTGATTGGGCTTTATGTGCGGCTGAAGCTGGAGGAGACGCCGGTGTTTTTGAAGGCGATGCAGGAACAAGAACTCCTTCCCCCTTGCAGGGGGAAGGCTGGGATGGGGGTAGAGTCGGTGAGTGGCACGGATTCTACCCCCACCCTAACCCTCCCTGATGGAACTACTAGCCATTCGACTAGGCCGTCAAACAACGACGGCCAAGTCGCTGGTTACCTGCATGGGGGAGGGAATGCAGGTTCCATACGAACGGATGTTAAGAAGATTCCTCTGGCGCAACTCTTCGCCCACCACACCAAGCCGCTGGTGCTGGGCGCACTGCTGATGGTGGTGTGCTACGCGCTGTTCTATCTCACCACGGTGTTCAGCCTGAGCTATGGTGTATCCAAGCTCGGCATCGCGCGCCCCGATTTCCTCGGCATGTTGTGCATCGCGGTCATCTTCATGGCGGCAGCTACACCGCTTGCTGCAACCGCAGGCGACCGTTTTGGCCGCCGTCCGGTGCTGATCGTCGCGGGCAGCGCGGCATTGCTCTCCGGTTTCCTGATGGAGCCGATGCTGAACAGCGGCTCGATGGTGCAGATCACCGCGTTCCTTTCGCTCGAACTGTTCCTGATGGGGGCGACGTTTGCACCGATGGGGGCGCTGTTGCCGGAGTTGTTTCCGACGGCTGTGCGTTATACCGGTGCGGGTGCAGCCTATAACCTGGGCGGAATCCTTGGGGCGTCGCTGGCACCCTACATTGCGCAACAACTGGTGCAACACGGCGGATTGAGCTGGGTGGGCGGGTATATCTCGGTGGCGGCGGCGATCAGTGTGGTGGCGGCGTTGCTGGTGCATGAGACGCGGGACACGGAGTTGGCATGAAACCACTCGCCCGTCATTCCGGCGCAGGCCGGAATCCAGTCGAAATAAAATCCTCGCGTAGCGAGACGACATCTGGGCTTGTCCGCTGCGCGGGCCTTTTGTTCTTGCTGGATTCCGGCCTGCGCCGGAATGACGGGGTATTGAAATGAGTGCGCTCCCCCCCGCCATCTTCCTCATGGGCCCCACCGCCAGCGGTAAGACGGGTGTCGCAGTGGAACTGGTACAGCATCTTCCGGTAGAGCTCATCAGCGTCGATTCCGCGCTGGTGTTCCGCGACATGGACATCGGCACCGCCAAGCCGGATGCCGCCACCCTCGCCCGCGCACCGCACCATCTCATCGACATCATCGCCCCCACCGAAGCCTATTCCGCCGCGGCCTTTCGCCGCGATGCACTGCGATTGATGGCGGACATCACCGCGCGCGGCAAGATACCTTTGCTGGTGGGCGGCACGATGCTGTATTTCAAGGCGCTGCGCGAAGGATTGAGCCCGTTGCCGCAAGCCGATGCAGAGGTACGAGCGAGGCTGGACGCAATCATCGCGCAGCACGGCATCGAACACTTGCACGCCGAACTCGCCAGGGTGGATGCCGAGACCGCCGCACGCCTGCACGCAACCGACACACAACGCATCCAGCGCGCGATGGAGATCTATCTCGTCTCGGGCAGACCGATGTCTGAACTCATCCAGCAGCAGGAGCAGGATGAGCTGCCTTACCGCGTCCTGCCCATCGCGCTCATCCCTTCCGACCGCGCCGTGCTGCACCAGCGCATCGCGGTGCGCTTCGAGCAGATGCTGAAGCAGGGATTGCTGGACGAGTTGCGCGGGCTGCGCGAAAAATACCCTCTGCACCGCGAGATGACTTCGATGCGCTGCGTCGGTTACCGCCAGGCGTGGGAATACATGGAAAGCGAGATCGACGAAGCCGGGTTGCTGGAAAAAGGCATCGCCGCCACGCGGCAGTTGGCGAAACGCCAGCTCACCTGGCTGCGCGGCATGCCGGACAATATCGAACTGGATTGCCTTGCGCCCGATCTGTATGCGCGCTTATCCGCGAGCGTCGGTCAGTTCTGAACTTCAAGCGGGATTAACGCGACCAAGGCCCGTGCGCTGCGCGTAGTCGCGATATTTCATGTCTTCTGCCAGAAGGTGTTCGATCAGCGCTTCCTTGACCTTAAGACCAGCCTCGATCCACTCGTATTCCATCCCGCCGCGTTCGAAGCGTGTCATGATGCCGTGCAAGGCGAGCGTGATCTGCGCATGTTTCATCGCATGTTCGCTCGCCTCCGGATAGCCCCATTCCCTGAACAATTCCTCCTCGTGGGCAAAGTGCGCTGCGGCATCTTCCAGGATCGATTGCATGCGATTCTTGATCACAGCCAGATCCAGACGTCCGATGATGGCTTCGTTCAATTCGTTGACGAGTCCGATAAAGCGCTGGTGTTCGACATCGATCTCCGGAATGCCCACGCTCAACGCATCGCTCCACTCCAGCCGCCAGGGCGATGAATCAACCCGGGAGGACATATTCCCGCTCCCTGAACAGTGCCACACACGCATCCACCACTTTCTCATCGTAACGCGTGCCGCGTGAACGGGTGATCTCCTCCAGCGCGGCATCGACACCCAGGCCCGGACGATAAGGACGATGCGAAGACATCGCCTCGACCACATCCGCCACGATCAGGATACGCGCCCCCAGCAATATGCCTTCGCCCTTCAACTCCTGCGGGTAGCCCGACCCGTCCATGCGCTCATGGTGCTGCAACACCATCTCCGCGATCGGCCATGAGAAATCGACGCCCTTCAGGATGTCATAACCCGCCTGGGGATGCATCTTGATCAGGCTGTATTCGATTTCGTTGAGTCTCCCCGGCTTGCTCAATATCTCCGCCGGGATGCGTATCTTGCCAAGGTCGTGCACCAATCCGGCCAGATGGATCGCTTGTACTTCCTCCTCCGCCAATCCCATCTGGCGCGCGATCTCTTTCGCCAGTGCCGCGACCCGCGCCTGATGGCCAGAGGTGTAAGGGTCGCGCATTTCGACGATGCTGGCGATGGCTTCCACGGTCTGCAGCATGTTCTTCTGCAAACGTTGTTCATGCTCCCGATGTGCCTCCTTGATGCGCAGGGTGAGGATGCCGAAAGCAAGATCACCCGACATTTCTTCCAGCAGCTTCACCTCATCCATATCGAAGACATTCATCTTGTCGTCAAAGAGGACCAGAACGCCGAACGCATGCTTGGCGTTCATCAGTGGCAAGGCGATGCAGGATGCGTATCCGTATTGCCGGGCATTCTCGTGCCATGACTCCAATTCAGGATCAGACAGGATGTCCTGCACCACACGGGTCGTTCCGCTGATGATGGCGCGCCCGGCGGGACAGGATGCATGCCTTGCCTCATTCCACGTCAGCGGCGACGGGTTCGGCCATCCCTTTTCGAAACCGGACAGCGCCATCTGTTCTATCGTCTTGTCGGCATCGTGGCGGGCGAAACCTATCCAGGCCAGCCGATAGCCGCCGACCAGCACAGCGACATCGCACATCTCATGCAACAACTGACCTTCTTCGACCGCATGGATCAGCGCCTGGTTGCCCGCGCTGATCGTCAGTAACGCGCGATTGGAGCGTTGCAGGACTATCTCATGTTGCTTGCGTTCGGTGATGTCCTGCACCGTCCCGATGGAACGTGTGGGCTTATCGTCTGTTCCATAAACTGTCCTGCAAATCTCGCGGACGTACTTTACACGCCCGTCCTTCATCAACAGCCGGTGAGTAATATCGTAAGCAGCCCGCTCCCGCACCGAATCGCCATAAGACTGGTTGACGAAATCTCTGTCATCGGGATGGATCGCATTCAGAAAAGCGTCATACGAAGCGCCAAACTGCATCGGATCAATCTCGAAAATACGGTATATCTCGTCTGACCAGACCAGCTCGTTGTTGCACAAGTCGAGCTCCCAACTGCCAATTTGTGCAAGGTGTTGCGCTTCGCTTAGGCGGGCTTCGCTCTCGAGCAACCTGCTCCCCATCTTTTTTCGTTCAGTCACATCTTCCAGACTATGCACACTGTAGGAATATTCACCCTGCTCGTCATGCACCGTATAGGCGCGCGAACGATAGACCACACCATCGATCTTGACCTCCTCCTCCACCCCGTCCTCACCTTTTTCAACGGTCTGTCTACAGCCCGGCAAGGGCTCGCCGAACTTGGGAAATACCTCGTAATAGAGACGACCGATGATTTCCTTGAACGGGATAGCTGCGCAGCGCTGATAGGCGCGGTTGGCGCGCATGATGCGGAATTCCTTGTCATGCAGGAAGATCGGGTCACCCACCGCATCCAGCGCGGCCATCCACTCCCGGTGTGATTGTTCGATCCGCTTGCGCGCGTTGTCCAGGTCTTCCAGCATGAACAGCAGCGCGCTACGGCTTTCTTCAAGCTCCTGCGTGGCCGATTGCTGCCCTGTTTCACGGCTTTCAAGTTTGGCCTGCAATTCGGCAACGGTACGCTGTGCCGCCTGCAACTCTTGCCACAACTTTTCCGTTTTATCGCTCATGGCTATGCACTGTCATGCCGGCCAGAAGCCAGCTGGTTGCGCAATGCAGCATTCTCTTCCGCAAGTTCCTTCATGCGCAGTTCGCGCCCGACGGTGAGTTTCTGGAAGCGCAGCAATTCGTCGAGCTGGTGTTGCAGTTTCTGTTGAGCCTGCTGCCGCTCGACAGACAAACCGGAATCGCGCCTGTACGTAACACCAAGCGCCACCAGACCGATCAGCCAGGCAATGCCATGGGACAACATCAAACTGGTGCTGAACCCCCGGTCGCGCGCCAGATAGGGTGACAGAGACACTGCCGAACCGATGCCGCCGCGTATGTCGCCCACCTTATAGCCCTGCTGAGCATGACATTTCATGCAACCCTGCTCAACGATGAATGGCAGCATCATTCTCAGATAAGGCTGCCCGTCGATCTGCTGCACTTCCGTCACTTCCTTGCCGCCCTGTTCGAAGGTGTGCAATACCTTCCTTTCCCATGAATCGGGGGCGTTGTTCGGATTGAGCGGTTTGAGACTGGTGATATGGCTCTTGGTACCGTAATCGCCCGGAAAGTCTTCCTGCATCTGACGCAACATGTAAGCCGGGTTCATCAGGGTGAGCGCCTTGCCATTTTTGGTGATGACATCCCGTTCGGGCAGATCAAGATAAGGATTGGGTGGAGTGTGCTCGTCGGGATGGACGTAGACGCCGCCATGCGCTGATGCCCATTTACGGAAGCTCATATCCTTGCTGATATTCGAGCGGGCTGCGACTATGGCGGTATTCATCGTATTCTGGCTTTTCAGGTGCAGATTCCATCCCAGCGACCCGCCCACCAACACGCTCCATATGAGTGCCAGTAGCCCATACCTTCGCGGCAGGGAAACCAGGAGGCAATCGAAATAACGGGCTTCCATTTTCTACCTGTGTGGCTATTTATATTTATTTTGTCTGCTTATCAGTGCGGCTTGCTCAGGTCGCAGACGATACCCGCATCGGCACCGACCATCAGCATCACCTGTTCGGCAGGGGCGCGCAACAACACACCGATGTCCTTGTAGTCGTCCGGCAAGGCCGCATCGTCCCAGCCGTTGGCGGAGTGGCGCGCCAGATTGACCGCCAACGTGACGTTGCGCACGCGCGGCTTCGTGCTGTTGGCGCCGTCCATCAACGTCAGCAACAATTCCGGCAACTCCCATTTTTCGACCAATGCCTTTTGCAGATCGGTCAACGCGAACCCGAGCACCTGTTCCTGCACGGAGCGGCTGCGCAGGGCCTTGTCCTGCTGCTGGATGACGCGTATCCCCAGCATCTCCTGCGGCGCGAAACACCACATCAGCATCTCGGCCAGGTCGTGCAGCAAGGCGGCGATGCGCACTTCTTCGTAGTGCAGGTCGGAGAGGCGCACCGCCCAGTCGTAGGCATATTCGGAAGCGCGGTGCGAACGGTGTATCACATGCAGCAGTTGCACCATGCCGTCCATATGTCCGGTCATGACTTCCTGCACGGTTGGTGTGGCGGGGATCTTGTTGTAGAAGGCTTCGACGCCGAGCATGATCAGCGCCTGCTCGACCAGTGTGACTTCGCTGGTCTGGCTACGGCGTTTGTTCTGCTGGAGGTAACGCAGGAGTTTGACGGTCATCATCGGATCGACCGCGATGACGCTGGCGACGCTGCGCGCGCTCAGCCGGTTCTGGTCCTCGTGCAGGACGGCGAGATCGCGACCGGTCTGTTTCAGCACAGGGATGTCCGCCTGGGTCAGAAAGGCCACCCAGTGATCCAGTCCCTTCAATTCCGGTCGTTGCATACCTTCCCCCCGATTTAGCGTCCACGTAGGGTATTACGGCATAACAGCAGCAACCTTTAGCCCTGTACCGCCAATGTACCGCTGCGGCCTTCGACTGTGCCGGATTTGATCTCATGCAACGGCAGATCGGCTGGCTTGAAACCTTGCAGGTATTCGCGCATGGAGACCAGATCGTAACCCTGGTCGCGCCAACCCTTCAACAACGCTTCAAAGATGGGCATCCACTTCTGCCCTTCCAATTCGGCGTGCAAAGTGTAGACATGCCCGGTCTCGCAGGGCGTGCGGGTCATGTCCAACAGATGCTGGGCGACGTTCTCGACGGTGATGCCATCGCGGCCGATGAGTTCGTCCAGCGTGGGTAAGGTGGTGGGCAACTGCGGGCAGGCGATGATCTCGGCATCCCAGGTCGGAATGAACGGCTGCGTGCCGCGGGCATCGGAACTGTAGTCGAAACCCAGACTCTGCGTCAGGCGCAAGGCATAACGGTTGGTCTGCCAGCCTGCTGCCGCATGCGCTTTGGGCGCCACACCGAAGATCTCGGTGAAACGGTCCACCGCGCGCTGCATCTCACGCTGCGTCCACTTGGCGTCCTTGTATGCAACATGATCCTGCCAGCGGATATGGTCGTAACAATGGATGCCAACCTCGAAACCCGCATCACGCACCGAGCGCATGATGTCGGCACAGTTGCGTCCGATGTCCGGCCCCGGCAACAGGGTGCCGTACATCAGCGTCTTGAAACCGTAATGTTCGAGCACGGAGGTGCGGGAGACCTTCTTCATGAAACCGGGACGGAACACGCGCTTGATGGCGCGACCGGTATGGTCGGGTCCCAGGGAAAAATAGAAGCTCGCCCGGGCATGGTGGCGCTGCAGTGTCTCGACCAGACGCGGCACGCCTTCGCGGGTACCGCGATAGGTATCGACGTCGATCTTGAGGGCGATCTTTTTCATGAAGACGAGTGCTGAGTTCTAAGTACTGAGTACTGAGTTCGAAGACTGCGGTTTTTCCTCAGCACTCGTTACTCAGCACTGTCGTTAGTCGACCAGGCCGCGCGCTTCGGCGATCTGTGTGCGATAGGCGTCGAATATCTTGCGCAGGGTGTCGGCCATAGTGGTGGTCGGTTTCCAGCCCAGTTCTTCGCAGGTGTTGGTGATCTTCGGCACGCGGTTCTGCACGTCCTGATAGCCCTTGCCGTAGTAGGCATCGGAAGTCGTTTCGACGATCTTCACCTTCTTGGCGGAATCGCGGTACTCGGGGTACTCGTTGGCCAGCTTCATCATCATGTCGGCCAGATCGCGGATGGCGAAGTTGTTGGTCGGGTTGCCGATGTTGTAGATCTTGCCGGTGGCCACGCCGTTCTTGTTGTCGATGATCTTCATCAGCGCGTCGATACCGTCGTCGATGTAGGTGAAGGCGCGTTTCTGATGGCCGCCGTCGACCAGGCTGATGTTGTTGCCGCGGATGATATGGCCGAGGAACTGGGTCACCACGCGTGAGCTGCCTTCCTTCGGGGTATTGATCGAGTCCAGTCCGGCGCCGATCCAGTTGAACGGACGGAACAGGGTGAAATTCAGGTTGTCCTGCATGCCGTAGCCCCAGATCACGCGGTCCATGAGCTGCTTGGAGTTGGAGTAGATCCAGCGCGGCTTGTTGATCGGGCCGCAGATCAGTTCGGAATTCTCCGGGTCGAATTCCTCGTCGTGGCACATGCCGTAGACTTCGGAAGTGGACGGGAACACCAGATGCTTGTTGTACTTCACGCAGGCGCGCACGATGGGCAGGTTGGCCTCGAAGTCCAGTTCGAACACGCGCAGCGGCGCCTTGACGTAAGTGGCCGGTGTGGCGATCGCCACCAGCGGCAGGATCACGTCACATTTCTTGACGTGGTATTCGACCCACTCTTTATTGATGGTGATGTCGCCTTCGAAGAAGTGGAAGCGCGGCTGGCCGATCAGGTCGGTGATACGGTCGGTGCTCATGTCCATGCCATAGACTTCCCAGTCTGTGGTGGCCAGGATGCGGTTGGACAGATGGTGACCGATGAAGCCGTTCACACCCAGGATCAGTACTTTCTTCATTTTTATTTCCTCAACGATTAAATTCAAATTTCCCCGTGCCGTACTTCGCCGCGAACTCCGCCGCGTTCAACTCGATTCCTTCCAGCTCGAAGCGCACGATGCGCAGCACTCCGCTGCCGCAATCCGCATAAGCCTTGCCATCCTTCACGAAAAAGGCCGGTCGTCCCGAGCCTTGCTCTTTGCTCGCCAGCGTTTGCAGTATGCGCATGGGCTTGCCCATCACCTGCGTCATCGCGCCGGGATAAGGCGGCGCCACCGCGCGCACCAGGTTGTGTATCTCCAGCGCCGACTTCGTCCAGTCGAGGATGCCGTCTTCGGCCTTGCGACCGCCAAAATAGGCGCCTTTGCTCAAATCCTGTTTCTCGGCCTTGGCCGTTCCTGCCAGTAACGCGGGCAGCACGCCGTTCAGCGCCATCTCCGCCGCCACAGTAACCTTCTGGAACACATCATGCGCCGTATCGTCAGGCAGGATGGGCACCGACTGCTGCGCCACGATATCGCCGTTGTCCGGCTTCTCGGTCATGTAGTGCAGCGTGGCACCGGTTTCCGTTTCGCCGCGAATTATCGCCCAATTCACCGGCACACGCCCGCGATATTTGGGCAATAGCGAACCGTGCATATTCAATGCACCGCGCTTGGGAATGGCCAGCAGCGGCGCTTTCAGCATCTCGCGGTAGTAGAACGAGAAGTAGAAATCCGGTTGCAGGGCGCGGATCTGCGCTTCCACTTCCGGCACGTTCGGATTGTCCGGAGTGATGGTCGGGATGCCGTGCAGTTCGGCCAGCTTCTGCACGCTCTCGAACCAGATGGTCTCTTTCGGGTTGTCGCGGTGGGTCACCACCAGCGCCACGTCGACGTCGTGTGCCAGCAGCACGTTCAGACAGCGGTAACCTACGTTGTGGTAGGCGAAGACGACGGCTCTGCTCATTCCTCGTCGTCCGCGAACAAGTCGGTTGCTGTTTCAGCCGCGGCTTTAAACTTGCGCGCACGCTTGGGCTTTTCGTCTTCTTGCCGCTCCAGCACCGCCTCGATCAAGTAGCGCGGGCGATGGCGCACCTGCTGATAAACGCGGCCGATGTATTCGCCGAGCAGGCCGATGCCGAACAGCGCGATACCGATCAGGAAGAACATCAGCGCGAACAGGGTGAACAGACCTTCCGCTTCCGGGCCGATGATCAGGCGACGCACGACAAGGAATACGAAGAACAGGCCGGAGAACACCGAGATCAGCATCCCCATCATGGAGAACATCTGCAACGGCACCAGCGAGAAGCTGGTCATCAGGTCAAAGTTGAGACGGATCAGGCTGTACATCGAATACTTGGATTCGCCCGCCGCGCGTTCTTCGTGCCCCACCACCACCTCGGCCGGATTGCGCGCGAAGCTGTAGGCCAGGGCCGGGATGAAGGTGCTGACTTCCTTGCAACTGTTGATCGCGTCGATGATGTTGCGGTCATAGGCGCGGAACATGCAGCCCTGATCGGTCATCTTGATGCGGGTGATCTTTTCGCGCAGGCCGTTCATGGCGCGCGAAGCGACATGGCGCCACCAGCTGTCGTTGCGCTGACGGCGGATGGAGCCGACGTAATCGTGGCCCTCGTCCATCTTCGCCAGCAACAAGCCGGTGTCTTCCGGCGGATTCTGCAGATCGGCATCCAGCGTCACGATGCGCTGGCCGCGGCATTGCTCGAAACCGGCCATGATGGCCATGTGCTGGCCGAAGTTGCCGTTGAACAGCACCACGCGGGTCACATCGGGGCGTTTCTGGAACTGCTCGCGCAGGATGGCGGCGGAACGGTCGCGGCTGCCGTCGTTGACGAACACGATCTCGTAAGCGATGCCGAGCTTGTCCAGCGCGGGATACAGGCGGTCGAACAAGGCCTGCAGGCCCTGCTCTTCGTTATAGACGGGGATAACGACGGAAAGGTTTGGAGTACTCATAGGGGCGGCATTTTAGCGCAGACGGGCAAGATAACGAAATGCTTAGCTTGCCAACACTTCCCGCGCTGCCACAACCACCCGCTCCACATCCGCCTCGCTCATCTTCCAGAACATCGGCAGGCTGACGATGCGCCGCCCGATGCTTTCGGCAATCGGGAACATGCCTTCCTTGAAACCGCGCGCGCGGTACATCTGGAACAGGTGGATCGGCGGGTAATGCACGCCGCAACCGATGTTGCGGGCTTTCATCTTTTCCATGAACTCGGCGCGCACCACGTTATGCGGAAGCACGATCTGGAACATGTGCCAGTTGGTATTCTCGAAATTCGCCAGCGGCAGTTGCGCACCGGTCTGCTTCTCGAAATCCGCTCCGAAGGTAGCAAAGTAGTGTTTGGCCAGCGCGTGGCGGCGTGATGTGATGGCTTCCAATTGGGGCAGTTGATTCAACCCTATCGCGGCGGCAACATCGGTCATGTTGTACTTGCCGCCCAGCACATCCACGTCCATGCCGTCAAAACCGGTGCGGGTGACGCCCTGTAGCCGATACTTCTCCGCCAGTCGCGCTTCGTCTTCGTTATTCAGCACCAGACAACCGCCCTCGGTAGTGGTGAGGTTCTTGTTGGCCTGGAAGCTGAAGGAGACGAAATCGCCGAAGCTGCCGATGCGCTTGCCCTTCCACAGCGAACCGATGGCCTGCGCGGCATCTTCCACCACGCGCAGATTGTGACGTTTGGCGATGGCATAGAGCCTGTCGCGATCCACCGGCAGGCCGGAAAGGTCGACCGGGATGATGGCCTTGGTGCGCGGCGTGATGGCGGCCTCCACTTTATCCAGATCGATATTGCGTGTGACCGGATCAATATCCGCAAAAACGGGTGTTGCACCGACTTCGATGATGACGTTGGAGGTCGCCACCCACGAGATGGGCGTGGTGATGACTTCATCGCCCGCGCCAATGCCCGCGATGCGCAAGGCGATCTCCATGGTGCAGGTGCCGGAGTTGAAGGTGCGCACCGGGCGTCCGCCGAAATACGCCGAGAGCTGCTTCTCGAATTCCTGCACCTTGGGGCCGGAGGTTATCCAGCCGGAGCGCAGCACATCACCGACTGCGGCAATGGCGGCTTCGTCGATATAGGGTTTGGTGAAGGGGAGAAATTCGCTCATTTTTTCCAATCCAATCGTCAATTTCGTCATTCCGGCGCAGGCCGGAATCCAGCGGGTTTACTCAACATGCTTTTGTTTTTTGTCCTTGCTGCGCAAGGAATTTATATTTCGACTGGATTCCGGCCTGCGCCGGAATGACGGCAGTATTTAAGCTCTAGAAATAATCACAACACCTAGGATGATCACGCCCATGCCGACAAGCTTGGTGGCACTGAACGGTTCACCCAGCAGGTAATACGCCGCCAGGGCGTTGACCACATAAGCCATCGACAACATGGGAAAGGCGATGCTGACTGGCACGCGCGACAGCGCGAGTATCCACACCACCACGCTGATGCCGTAGCAGAACAGCGCGGTGACGATGTGCCACTCGGTCGCCAGCTTCCAGCCGACGGGTAGCACGTTCGCGGCACTGAACTCGAAATGGCCGATGGCGTTGGTGCCCGCCTTCATCAATATCTGCGCGGCGGCGTTGAGCATTACGCCGGTGAAGATCAAACCGAAGCTGACGAGGTTCATGGTTTCATCACCACCACATATTGCTGGTCATGGAATATCTCCTTCATGGGCAACTTGAATTGCTGCACTTTCGGATAGTGACGCGTCTCCACGATGGCCAGTGCTTCCTTGTCGTTTTTCCATCTCTCGGCGAAAGTCGCCAGATCGGGGACCCATTTTTCCGGTTCCTGTTTGATCCCGAAATCCATCTCGTCCTGATATTGCACCAGCGTGAAGGTGCGCTTGATATAGAACGGCAGCGTCTGCTCGTAATACAGGATGGAATAGAACGGGATATCCGGTTTCACAAACGGCATGATCGCCTCGGCGATGTGATACGCGGAACGCTCGCGTGCGGCGGTGTTATGCCCGGATGTGCCGATCTGCGCCGCGATCAGCGAAGAGAACGCCAGCACGATCACGGCGACCAGTTTGTTATCGCGGCGCAACAGCCACAGCCCCGCGCCCACCCCGACGAACCAGACTGCCGCAGCGACCGTCAGCCACACGGCATAGTCGCTGTACATCTGCACCTGCAGCGGCGTGTCGGCGGTCTTCGCGGTGAACGGCGCCAGCGCCAGCATGATACCGACGATCGCCAGTACCGGCGCTGTCAGCCAGAGCAGGCGACGCGATGGCATCTCAGCGATCTGATTGCCCATCAGCAGCGCCAGCGCCGGGAACATTGGCAGCAGATAGGACGGCAGCTTGGAACCGGAGATGGAGAAGAAGAAATAGATGAACACCGCCCACACCAGCAGGAAACGCTCCGGACTGAATACCCTGGCCTGCTGCGTCGTGTTCTTCCAAGTGCGCAACAGCGTGTCGAACATCAGGAACAGCCAGGGCAGTATGCCCAGCGTCAGCACCGGCACGAAGTAATACCAGGGCTGATAGCGCCCGTGCACCGTGGTGGTGAAACGCGTGTAGTGTTCGTAGATGAAGAAGCGGTCGAAGAACTCGGGATTGGCCTTGATCACCAGCACGAACCACGGCGCGGCAACCAGCAGGAATACCGCCAATCCGCTGAACCAGTGCATGCGTTTCCAGATAGTGATGTCGCGATTGAACACCGAATACAGGAACAGCGCCGCCCCCGGCAGGATCAGGCCCATCAGGCCTTTGCTCAATACCGCCAGAGCCAGCCCCGCCCATGCCAGCCACATCCAGTTGCGCCGCTGCGCGGCGTGTTCCTCTTTCTGCGCGATCAATAGCGAAAAGATGCCGAGCGTGATAAAGAAGGTCACGCCCATATCCAGCGTGTTGATGTGCGCCATCATCGAATACAGCATGCTGCTGCCCAGCAGCAGCGCGGCGTAAATACCGGTCTGGCGTCCGAACAGACGGGTGCCGGCGAACCACGTGAGCAACACCCCGGCGAATCCGGTCAGCGCCGCCCACAGGCGCGAGGTCCATTGGTGTTCGCCGAACAGCGTATATGCAGTGGCTGTCGCCCAGTATTGCAGCGGCGGTTTCTCGAAATATTTGAGTTCGTTCAATCGCGGCGTCGTCCAGTCGCCACTCACCACCATCTCGCGCGGGATCTCGGCATAACGGCCTTCGTCGGGTTTCACCAGCTTGCGGTATTCGAGGTTGCCGAACCAGATGATCGCGACCGCCAGCAACATCAGCCACAGTCCGCGTCGGGAAATGTCATTCTTCATAAAGGAAAATCGGGAGATTGGTAACAGGCGCGGATTTTAACCTAATCCGTATTGGACTCGCGTTTTTCCTGCACCAGCGCTTGCGCCCCGCCTTGTGCAAAAGCAATCTCCAGCGTCTCGCCCAACTTGATCTGCCTGCTGCTCACCACGATATTGCCCTGCGCGTCGCGCACCATGCTGTAGCCGCGCGCCAGTACCTGTTGCGGATCGAGAAGCTGCAGATGCTGCTGCAAGGCAACCAGCCGTGCGTCATGGCGGTCCAGCGTATGCCGCATCGCCGCATTCAGGCGTTGCACATGATTCGCCTGCTGGTCACACCGGCGCGCGACATCCGGGCGCAGACCGCGCAGCCGCTGCCACAAACCGTTCCAATGCCATCGCCCCCGTTGTACGGCATTGGTATTCGCCAGATGCATGCGTTGCCGTAATGCCAGCAAACGCTCCACCTGTTGCCGGATACGCTGGGCCGGATGCAGCAGACGCCGTTGCAGATAGTCCACTCGTTGCATGTACTGTTCGAACTGGCGCGTAACGGCACGCCACAGTCGCTGGCGTTGTTGTGCCAGACGCTGGCGCAACTCTTCCCTGTCCGGCACCACGGCTTGCGCCGCCGCCGTCGGTGTCGCCGCGCGCAGGTCGGCGACAAAATCGGCGATCGTCGAATCGGTCTCGTGCCCGACACCGCTCACCACCGGAATATGGCTGGCTGCGATGGCGCGTGCCACCACCTCCTCATTGAACGCCCACAAGTCTTCGATACTCCCGCCGCCACGGCACACGATGAGCACATCGCACTCCGCGCGCTGGCTGGCCGTCCTGATCGCCTGCGCGATCTTCTGCGCCGCCCCCTCTCCCTGCACCGGCGTCGGATACAGCACGACGGGCACGCTCGGCATGCGGTTGGCCAAGGTGCGCAGCACATCGCGCAGCGCCGCCGCCTGCGGCGAAGTGACGATGCCGATCTGTTTCGGCAACAAGGGCAGGGTGCGCTTGCGCTCCGCATCGAACAGCCCCTCGCCTTCCAGCTTGTTCTTCAGCTGTTCGAACGCCTCGTATAAAGCCCCGAGTCCGGCAGGACGCATCTTTTCGAGGTTCAACTGGAAATCGCCGCGTGCCTCGTACAAGGTCGCCAGCGCCAGCACCTCCACCTGCATGCCGTTGGCCGGTTTGAAATCCAGATACTGGCTTTTGTGGCGGAACATCACGCAACGCACCTGCGCGACTTCGTCCTTGAGCGAAAAATACCAGTGACCGGAAGCTGCAGCGACGAAATTCGAAACCTCACCGTGCACCCACAGCAAGGGGATACCACTTTCAATTATTTGTTTCGCCGCGAGATTCAATTCGCGCACACTCAACACCCGGTTCTTGTCCATTCCGATGCCTGCCCCCCTGATCCATTTCCGTAAATCTTTTTCATCAAAATAGGCCAAATGGCATATTGACAAACTCATTACAATCCACAACCCCAACAAATTCGCCACTTCCGGCGGCATTCGCCATTGCCATGAATTACGACTTACAGCATCTCATTGTTTCTAATTGATATTTGCTCGGTATATTTTTTGGGCGATTATAAAGAAACGGCTACAAGACTGGGCTTGCAGTGTCCATTCCCGATATTCATGCACAAAGTTATCCACAGATTTTGTGCATAAGAAAACAAATCGCTTATGCAGCTTCAAGTTAGCTCATCGCGCTGTTCCGCACCTTGCTCATTCATGGGCTACAAGATACAGTGCCGCCTTCGAATTTAAGCATACTTTGCGGAGACGTTACGTGTTCACTCTAGTCCAAGCCGCCGGTTGGCCCATCTGGTTACTCATCATCGCATCCCTAGTCGCAGTCGCATTCATCACCGAACGCGCGCTCTTTCTGCGCCGCATGAAGATCGTGCCGCCCATGCTGCTGGAAGAAGTGGTGCAGGAACTCAAGCAGCGCGGCGTCAGTCAGCAGATGCTCAACCGCCTGAGCGAGGGTTCACCGCTGGGCATGGTGTTCGCCGCCGGATTGAAGAACATCAAGAGCGCCCCCGAGTTCATGAAAGAATCGATCGAAGAAGCCGGACGCACTGCCACGCACCAGATGGAGAAGTTCCTGACCACGATAGGCACCATCGCCTCGATCAGTCCGCTGCTCGGCCTGTTCGGCACGGTGGTCGGCATGATCGAGATATTCGGCTCGCAGAACGCGGGCGGTGCCGCCCCCGCCGAACTGGCGCACGGAATCTCGGTCGCCCTGTATAACACGGCGTTCGGCCTGATCGTCGCCATCCCCAGCATGATCGCCTACCGCCATTTCCGCGCTCAGGTGGACAGCCTGACCATCGAGATGGAGCAACAGGCCATCAAGCTGGTGGAAGTCGTGCATGGCGAACGCAAGTAAGGGTCAGCAAATGAATTTTCGGCGCGGACGCACTCGTGAAGAACCGGAGATCAACCTGATCCCGATGATCGACGTGCTGTTGGTCATCCTGATCTTTTTGATGGTCACCACCAGTTACTCGAACTTCGCCCAATTGCAGATCAACCTGCCGCAAGCTTCCGGCGAGGAAGGCGCACTTGCTTCCAGCAAGCCTATCCATGTCGCGGTGGATGCCTCGGACCACTATGCGGTGAACAGCGTACGCACCGCCTTCAACGGCGTGGTCGATTTTGCCGAGGCTTTGCGCAAAGCCGCAGGCGACCAGTCGGATCCGACCATCGTCATCAATGCGGATGCCAAAGCCACACACCAATCCGTCATCAACATCATGGAAGCTGCGCGCATCGCAGGATACGGTCGCATCACCTTCACCACCCAGAACCAGCAGAACAAGTAACTTTCCGATATGGAGCGGCTGCAACACCACTGGTATCGCCTCTCACCGCTCCATCTGCTGCTCTATCCCCTCAGCCTCGTCTTTCGCGCACTGACCGCTTTGCGCCGCTTTCTCTATCGCAGCGGGATACTGGCCTCGGTCAAACTGCCCGTTCCGGTCGTCATCGTCGGCAACATCAGCGTGGGCGGCACCGGCAAGACACCGCTCACGCTCTGGCTGGCGCAGCAATTGATCGATGACGGCTGGCACCCCGGCATCGTCAGCCGCGGCTATACCAAGGACTGTAAACGATCGAACGCACCCCGCCAGGTCTCTATCGATGATACGGCGGATGAGGTCGGCGACGAACCGCTGCTGATGGCGCAACGTGCATTGTGTCCGGTGTGGATCAGCCGTGATCGCCCAGCCGCCGCACAAGCTTTGCTTGATGCCCATGCCGAATGCGACATCATCCTGAGTGACGACGGCCTGCAACACTATCGTTTACAGCGCGATGCCGAGATCGTCGTCGTGGATGGCGCACGCCGTTTCGGCAACAACCTGCTGTTACCCGCCGGACCGCTGCGCGAGCCGGTGTCGCGTTTGCGCAAGGTGGATGCCGTGGTGGTCAATGGCGGCGAAACTCACGACAACGAATTCGCCATGCGCCTGGCGGGAACACGTTTCCACAATCTGCTCAATCCGGGGCTCGTCGTCGCCGCCAATGCATTCGAACAACAGCGCTTGCACGCCATCGCCGGCATCGGCCATCCGCAACGATTCTTCAGCCATCTCGAGCGCCTCGGACTGACCGCGCAGCAGCATCCTTTCCCGGATCACCACCGCTACTTATCGACAGACCTCGCCTTCGACGATGCCGATGCGATACTCATGACGGAAAAAGATGCGGTAAAATGCGCCTCATTCGCCACCGAGAAATGCTGGGTGCTGCGCGTGGATGCGCAAGTCAGCCCGGCCCTCACCCAACTTATCCTTGAAAAGGTCACGCCATAATGGATGCAAAACTTCTCGACATTCTGGTTTGCCCGCTGTGCAAATCCCCGCTGATCTACCGTAGAGCCGAGCAGGAACTGATCTGCAAGGCGGATCGGCTGGCCTTCGCTATCAAGGACGACATCCCGGTGATGCTGGCCGATGAGGCACGCGAACTCACCGCGAAAGAAGTCGAAGCGCTCTGATGTTTCCCTTCAAGGTCGTCATCCCGGCCCGTTTCGCCTCGACTCGCCTGCCGGGCAAACCGCTGCTGGACATCTGCGGCAAGCCGATGGTGATACGCGTCGCCGAGCAGGCCGCGCAAAGCGGCGCTCAGCAGATCCTCATCGCCACCGATCACCCGCCCATCGTCTCTGCCGCGCAGGATCACGGCTTCCAGGCCTGCATGACGCGCGCCGACCATGCCAGCGGCACCGACCGCATCGCCGAAGTGGCGGCGCAACAGGGCTGGAGCGACAACACCATCGTGGTCAATGTGCAGGGGGACGAACCCCTGATCCCGCCGCAGCTCATCCGCGCCGTGGCGCAGCACCTGCACGACCACCCCGAATGCGCCATCGCCACCGCCTGCCATGCCATCCACGACGAAGCGTCCATGCGCAATCCGAATATCGTCAAGCTGGTGCTGGATAAGAACGCCAATGCGCTGTACTTCAGCCGTGCCCCGATTCCATGGCCGCGGGATGCCTACGCAAAAAACGATCCGCTGCCACAAAACGTCGAAGTGTTGCGACATGTCGGCATCTACGCGTATCGCGCCAGCTTCCTGCGCGACTTTGAAAAACTTACCCCTACTTCCCTGGAGCAAATAGAGTCGCTGGAACAACTGCGTGCGTTGTATCATGGCTACAAGATCGGCGTAACCAAGACCGATCAGGCACCTCCAAGCGGTGTGGACACCGAACAGGATTTGGGGATCGCGCGGCGTCTGTTCACCGAATTACGAAACGGATTTAATCAAAAGGGAAATTATCAATGAAGCTGATTCTGTTAGGAGCGCCCGGAGCAGGCAAAGGTACCCAGGCAAATTACATCAAGGAAAAATACGGCATCCCGCAGATCTCAACCGGCGACATGCTGCGCGCGGCAGTGAAAGCCGGCACACCGCTGGGCGTGGCGGCCAAAAAGATCATGGATGCGGGCGGACTTGTTTCCGATGACATCATCATCAACCTGGTCAAGGAACGCATCAAGGAAGCCGATTGCGCCAAGGGTTTTCTGTTCGACGGTTTCCCGCGCACCATCCCTCAGGCACAAGCGATGAAAGATGCCGGGATCAAGATCGACTACGTGGTCGAGATCGACGTGGCAGACAAGGAAGTCGTCCAGCGCATGAGCGGTCGCCGCGTGCACCCGGCCTCGGGCCGTACCTATCACGTGGTGTTCAATCCGCCCAAGGTGGCCGGCAAGGACGATGTCACCGGAGAAGATCTGGTGCAGCGCCCAGACGATGTGGAAGAAACCGTCCTCAAGCGCCTCAGTGTCTATCACGAGCAGACCCAGCCGCTGGTCGAGTACTACACGGCATGGTCAAAATCCGGTGAAAGCGGCGCACCGAAAGTCGTGCATGTACCCGGTGTCGGCAGCGTGGAAAACATACGCGACCAGGTCTTCCGCACGCTCGGAGCCTGAGCATGGCCGCCAAACCGATACTCACTCTCGATGACGCCAAACGTGTAGCTGCCGCCGCCGAAGCAGAAGCGGTCAAGAACGAGTGGAAAGTGGTTATCGCGGTGGTTGACGATGGCGGCCACCTTCTCTATCTCCAACGCAGTCACGATACCCAGTTCGGCAGCGTCGAGACAGCCATCACCAAGGCGCACGCCGCCGTCGCCTTCCAGCGCCCCACCAAGGCGTCGGAAGATGCGGTGTTGAGCGGGCGCCTGATCCACCTGGCCCTCCCCGGCGTCATCCCGGCCGAGGGCGGTGTCCCGTTGCTGCGCGATGGCATCATCATCGGCGGTCTCGGCATCAGCGGTGTGCGATCCTTTCAGGACGGACAGATCGCACAGGCCGGAGTGAACGTGTTGTAATCTTCATCCCCCCTGTACCGCAGTACCAAAACAAAACGGGCATCATCCTGGCGGATGATGCCCGTTTTTCTTTCGCGCAAATACCGTCTATGCCGGAACGCGATAATTCTCCTGCGTCATGATATCCACCCCGCACGGCAAGGCTTCGATCCAGTTCAGGAACTCGTTGACCATCTTCTTGCCCACGAAGGCACGACCGTGTTGGGGAACGATAGCCTCGACATCCATCGTGCGCACCATGTTGACCCAGAAACGGCATATCTTGTTGGAGATCATGTAGCGCCTGTGGAAGCCTTCCATGTATTTGATGTGCGCCTTGAAATCTTCGACCGGCGTGTCCGCCTCGGTATGGCCGACGATGGATGCGCCCATATCGCCCGAGAACAGGATCTTGCTGATCGGATCATAGAACTGGAAATTACCTTCCGAGTGCATGAAATGCCCTGGGATCGCCTTGATAGCAGTGTTGCCCAGCGGCAGGTTCATGCCTTCGTCGGGAATGCCGAGTACGCGACCGAGCGAGTTGTCACCGCTGCAAAAGTGAGGCACGAAACGCACCCATAATTTCGAGATCATCACTTTGCAATCGGAGTGAATCATCCATTTGTTGACCGAGGCGATGATGTCCGGGTCCGGATGGGATGCCAGAATATATTCGAGTTTTTTCGGCGGAAAATAGTTGTGCATTTCCATCAACAATCCGTTATAGGTCATGTTGCCGCCCGGATCGATCAGCGCCCCATGACCGTTATCCACGATCAAAAACTGGTTGGCCTGCACCGCATCTCCCACTGAATCGTCCACCAGATCGTCGAACATCAGACATTGGTGTTTGCCGTTATTGAATAATTCGATGGCCATTTTATTTTCCCTTTATATGATCTTGCATCCCCCTACTGGATTCATTCTACTTGATTCCAAAACATCCCGACAGAGGCTACTTATCTTGCGCACACATGATTCCACGAAAAGCGTAATATGACCCCGGTTTTGCAAACTGGTAGTTACTTCACAACCTTTGATGGAGAGCAAAGTATGGCGAAGAGAAATGCGTTTTATGCACAATCCGGCGGCGTCACGGCCGTCATCAATGCTTCAGCCTGCGGCGTCATCGAGACCGCCCGCAAACACAAAGACAAGATCGGCAAGGTATATGCAGGGCGTAACGGCATCATCGGCGCCCTCACCGAAGACCTGATCGACACCACCAAAGAATCAGCCCGTGCCATCGCAGCACTGCGCAGCACGCCTTCCGGCGCATTCGGTTCCTGCCGCTTCAAGCTCAAGTCGCTGGAACAGAACCAGCGCGAGTACGCGCGCCTGATCGAGGTGTTCAAGGCACACAACATCGGCTACTTCTTCTACAACGGCGGCGGTGACTCCGCCGACACCTGCTACAAAGTCTCGCAGTTGTCGGAAAAGATGGGGTATCCGGTGCAAGCCATCCATGTGCCGAAGACAGTTGACAACGATTTGCCCATTACCGATTGCTGCCCAGGCTTCGGTTCGGTCGCCAAGTACATCGCTGTCTCCACACTGGAGGCCAGCTTCGACGTGCGTTCCATGGCCAAGACTTCAACCAGGGTGTTCGTGCTGGAAGTGATGGGCCGCCATGCCGGCTGGATCGCGGCCGCAGGCGGACTCGTTGAAGAACAAGGCATCCCGGTGGTCATCCTGTTCCCCGAGATCGAATTCGACCAGAAGAAATTCCTCGCCAAAGTGAATGCGATGGTGAAGAAGCACGGCTATTGCAGTGTGGTGGTCTCCGAGGGCTGCCACTACCCCGACGGCAAATTCCTCGCCGAACAGGGCACGCGCGACGCCTTCGGCCATGCGCAACTGGGCGGTGCCGCACCCGTGGTCGCCAACATGATCAAGGAAGCCTTCGGCTACAAGTTCCACTGGGCGGTGGCCGACTACCTGCAACGCGCTGCACGCCATGTCGCTTCCAAGACCGACGTCGAGCAAGCGTACGCGCTTGGCAAGGCCGCAGTCGATCTGGCGATCAAGGGCCAGAACGCGGTGATGCCAACCGTGGACCGCGTGTCCAACAAACCTTATAAATGGAAAGTCGGTGTCGCTCCATTATCAAAGGTCGCCAACGTGGAAAAATTCATGCCGCGCGACTTCATCACGAAAGACGGCTTCGGCATCACCGAGAAATGCCGCACCTACCTCACCCCGCTCATCAAGGGTGAGGACTACCCGCCGTACAAAGACGGGTTGCCGCAGTATGTACAATTGAAGAATGTAGCTGTCGCAAAGAAGTTGGGGAATTTCAAGATTTGATGTCGTTAACAACATACCGCTCCTTTTAGGGGCGGTTTTTACTTGAGGAGAAGAACATGGCAGGCGGCTTGGGTTTTGCACTGTTTTGTGCGATTGCAGCGATTCTGTATGGCGTACTTTCTGGCAAGTGGATACTGGGCAAGTCAACCGGCAGCGAAAAGATGCAAAGCATCTCCGCTGCGATACAGGAAGGCGCAACGGCCTATCTGAACAGACAGTACACCGCCATTGCCTGGGTCGGCGCTGCCTTGTTCGTCGTTATCCTGATTGCTCTGGGCTGGCAGACCGCCGTCGGTTTCGCCATCGGTGCCATCCTCTCCGGCTTGACCGGTTACATCGGCATGAACGTCTCGGTGCGCGCCAACGTACGCACTGCCGAAGCGGCCAAAGAAAGTCTGAATGCCGCACTCAACGTCTCCTTCAAAGGCGGCGCGATCACCGGCATGCTGGTGGTGGGACTGGGGCTGCTCGGCGTGGCGGGGTATTTCCTCTTCCTCACCAGCATGGGCGCAACCACTTCGGAAGCGACACATGCTCTGGTGGGCTTCGGTTTCGGCGGTTCGCTGATCTCCATCTTCGCCCGTCTCGGTGGCGGCATCTTCACCAAGGGTGCTGACGTTGGCGCCGATCTGGTCGGCAAAGTCGAGGCAGGCATCCCGGAAGACGACCCGCGCAACCCGGCGGTGATCGCCGACAACGTGGGCGACAACGTCGGCGACTGCGCAGGTATGGCGGCCGATCTGTTCGAGACCTATGCTGTGACCATCATCGCCACTATGCTGCTCGGCGGTCTGCTGATGACGGGCGCGAGCGACAATGCGGTGATCTACCCGCTGGTACTGGGCGGCTTCTCCATCATCGCTTCCATCGTCGGCACCTTCTTCGTCAAGGCTCGCGAAGGCGGCAAGATCATGAACGCGCTGTATCGCGGTCTGGCGGTTTCCGCCGTGCTGGCCCTGATCGCCTTCTATCCGATCACCAACATGCTGATGGCCGACAACGGCATGTATAGCGTCAATGCCTTGTACGGCTCCGCTGTCATCGGACTGCTCCTCACCGCCGCACTGGTGTGGATCACCGAGTACTACACGGCGACCGAGTTCTCGCCCGTGCGTCACATCGCGCAAGCTTCCACCACCGGACACGGCACCAACATCATCGCAGGTCTGGGGGTGTCGATGAAGTCCACCGCCGCACCGGTCATCGCGGTGTGTATCGCCATCTGGGGTTCTTATGAAATGGCCGGGTTGTATGGCATCGCCATCGCCGCAACTTCCATGCTTTCCATGGCCGGCATCATCGTGGCACTCGACGCTTACGGTCCGATCACCGACAACGCCGGCGGCATCGCCGAGATGTCGCACCTGCCGGAAAACGTGCGCGTCATCACCGACGCACTGGATGCGGTCGGCAACACCACAAAAGCCGTGACCAAAGGCTACGCCATCGGCTCTGCCGGCTTGGCGGCGCTGGTGCTGTTCGCGGACTACACCCATGCCCTTGACGCCAAGCTCGGGGTTGTCACCTCTTTCGACTTGTCCAACCACATGGTCATCATCGGCCTGTTCATCGGCGGCCTGGTACCCTACCTGTTCGGCGCGATGGGCATGGAAGCGGTCGGTCGTGCTGCGGGTAGCGTGGTGGTCGAAGTGCGCCGCCAGTTCAAAGAGATCCCCGGCATCATGGAGGGTACCGGCAAACCGCAATATGGCACTTGCGTGGATATGCTGACCAAAGCCGCGATCAAGGAAATGATCGTACCCTCGCTGCTGCCTGTCGCGGTACCTGTGATCGTCGGTCTTACCCTCGGTGCACAAGCCCTGGGCGGCGTTCTGGTCGGCACCATCATAACGGGCATCTTCGTCGCTATCTCCATGACCACCGGCGGCGGTGCATGGGACAACGCGAAGAAATATATCGAGGAAGGCAATTTCGGCGGCAAAGGTTCGGAAGCGCACAAAGCTGCCGTGACCGGTGACACCGTGGGCGATCCCTACAAGGATACCGCCGGCCCGGCAGTCAACCCGCTGATCAAGATCATCAATATTGTCGCTCTGATGATCGTGCCGTTGCTGTAACACTGGCAATATGCAAAACAAAAGGCCGACAGAGTGTCGGCCTTTTTCATGATCGGTAATCTATATTTGCGGACTTCTCATTTACCCGAATTGGCTCTTATCCGGGCAATCATCTCCATGGATAATCTGGTTGGGCGACAACTCGTGATATAGGCTTCATCGTCATCCAGTCTGGATGGATGTGAGGGAATTAGCGCCGCGGCTTCCTTCGTGTACCGCTCACCGATAGCCATGCTTTGCGTCGAACCGGGTAAGTTGCCGGAACTTTTGATGTTGCTGATCGAGCCCATGATCACTCCTTTCAAACATGCCGATGAAAGTGCAAACGAGAACCAAGCTAACTTGGTATTCATCGTCAGATTTTCTGCAAACTTTAGTCTTTCGAGCAAAAAAGTGAAATCGGGCACCCAGTCTGTACAAGCCACTGGTTTACCTTGATATTTCCACGATTTTTCCTGACAACCATTACTTCGCCAGAAAGCTTTCCAGATGTGCGAGAAACGACCTCGTCTTTGCAGGCAGATAGCGACGCATCGGCACCACCGCCCATGCCGGAATGGTGGGTAATGACCAGTCAGGCAGTACGCGCACCAAACGTTTCGAGCGTACATCTTCGGCCGCGAAAAGATCCGGCAACGCACCGATGCCGACCCCGTCCAGCAGCAATTGCTGGATGACACTGGGCGAGTTCATGGTGAGCCTACCGGGCGGGACGTTCTCCCACACCTCTTTGCCGCGCGACAGCGTCCAGGGTATCGCCGTGCCGCTGGTGGAAAGCATGCGCACGGCAACATGTCGTTGCAGATCATCCGGATGTTTTGGCGCGGAATGCAATGCCAGATAGATGGGGCTGGCATAGAGACTGAAATCCTGCTCATCGATCTTGCGTGCCACCAGGGCCGAATCGTTATCCAGCGTCCCCATCCGAATCGCAAGATCGAAGCGCTCGCCGATCAGATCGACGCGCCGCGAACTCAGGTCGATATCGAGCTGTATCTCGGGGTGCGCCTCGATAAAAGTGGCGATGGCCCGAGCGAGACTCAGTCTGGCATAGTCTTCCGGCATGGAGATGCGCAACCTTCCGCGCGGCAGCACTTCCTGACTGCGGACAAAATCCTGCGTGGATGCCACTTCCTCCGCGACTCTGCGGCAATGTTCGAGAAATTCCAGACCGAAATCGGTGAGCACGAGGCGTCGCGTGGTACGCAGCAGCAAACGTTGACCCAACACCGACTCCAGGTTTGCCAGACGGCGCGAAACGGTGGCCTTTGGCATGCCGAGTTGCTCTGCGGCACGCACGAGAGTTGCCTCTTCGACAATGGTGGCGAACAGGATGTAGTCATCGGCTGAGATACTTTTTTGTTCCATTTATGGAACAGTCTATCTCGAAATAATGGCTTTATCTATCTTTTTGAGACGCTTAATATGCAAGTACTTCACTCAACTAAGGAGCAGGCTGTGAACACTGCCACTCAAATCACATTACACCAATCGCGCAGCATCGAGCGCCTTGTCGAAGGTGTCGCCACTTCGGACGGCGCGGGCGTCAGCCTCACCCGCGTCCTCACCGGCAAACTGCAACACCGCCTTGATCCTTTCCTGATGCTGGACGCTTTCGGCAGCGATGACCCGGATGATTACATCGCCGGATTCCCAGACCATCCGCATCGCGGCTTCGAAACCATCACCTACATGCTGGCCGGTCGCATGCGCCACCGCGACAGCGCCGGACACGAAGGGTTGTTGCAGAACGGCGGCGTGCAGTGGATGACGGCGGGAAGCGGAGCGATCCACTCCGAGATCCCCGAACAGGAAGACGGAACCATGGAAGGGTTTCAACTCTGGCTCAACCTGCCCGCGAAAAACAAGATGGCGAAGCCGTGGTACCAGGACTTCCCCAGCGAAGCCATTCCGGAATATGTCACGAAGGACAGCGTGACCGTGCGTGTGATCGCGGGGAGCAGCAACGGTGTGGCCGGGGCCATGACACGCGAAGTCACCGAACCGCTGTATCTCGACATCCATACACCTGCGGGAGCGACGTTCTCCACCGCCTTGCCCGCCACACACAATGCCTTCATCTACGTCTATCGCGGCGCGGTGCAAGTCGGCGACACGCGCGTTGAATCGCAACGCATGGGCATCCTGGGCAACACTGCCGGCGCAGATGGTGTGACGCTGACAGCCACGGAAGATGCGCGACTGATCCTGGTCGCAGGCAAGCCGCTCAATGAACCCATCGTGCAATACGGCCCGTTCGTAATGAACACGCAGGAAGAGATACACCAGGCGCTGGACGATTACCGCAACGGCCGCCTCGCCTGAAAACCCGCCCAAGGAGAAATCGATGCATAACCTGATCAAACGAGTGACCCAGGCCACCTTCTTGCTGTTGATGTCCAACAGCGCCTCGGCTGTCGAATATACGCAAGTCATGACGAATGAAAGCACCGTGACCTTCGGTTACAAACAGATGGGGGTCGCACTGGACGGCAAGTTCAACAAGTTCGCGGCACAACTCGCCTTCGATCCGGCCAGACTCGCCAAGGCACAGGCGCGTATCGACATCGACGTGGCCAGCATCGACTCCGGTTCCGACGAGGGAAACGAAGAAGTGGTGGGCAAGCAGTGGTTCAACGCCCAGGCATTCCCCACGGCAAATTTCGTTTCCACCGGCCTCAAAGCATTGGGCGGCAACCGTTATGAAGCCAGCGGCAAGCTGAGCATCAAGGGAAGAACGCTTGATGTCACGGCACCGGTCACTTTTCAGTCCGCCGGTAATAAAGGCCATTTCGATGGTGCATTCACCATCAAGCGCCTCGACTACGCCATCGGCGAAGGCGTGTGGACCGATGTCGACACCGTTGCCAACGAGATCCAGATCAAGTTTCACCTCGTCGTGAATGTTTCACCCAGCAAGAAATAGCGCCACCCCCAACCAACCACAAGGAGAGCACCATGAATAAATATATCGCCATGATGATTGCCGCCACACTGTCCTCCACGGCTTACGCCGCACCGGAAACCTATGTACTCGATCCGTCGCACACGCTGCCGCGCTTCGAATACAGCCACTTCGGCTATTCCATCCAGCTCAGCCGCTTCGACAAGACCTCCGGCACGATCACGCTGGATCGCGCCAAGAAGACCGGCTCGGTCGATGTGACCATCGATGCCAAATCGGTCAACACCGGCTCGACGCTGTTCAACGGACATATCCAGGAAGCAGACTTCTTCGACACCGAGATGTATCCCACCATCACCTACAAATCGACCAAGCTGAAATTCGAGGGCGATAAGGTGGTCGCAGTGGAAGGCAACCTGACCATCAAGGACATCAGCAAGCCGGTGACGCTCACTGTGGTTTCGTTCCTGTGCATGCCGCACCCGATGATGAAGAAAGATGCCTGCGGCGCCACCGCCACCGCCAAGGTCAAACGCTCCGATTTCAACATGGGCAAACATGCGCCTTATGTCGGTGATGAAGTGATGCTAACCATCCCGGTCGAGTCTATCAAGCAGTAACTTGCATCTCCCTCTCCCCTGATGTCGGAGAGAGGGGGTTTTTTAGCAGCACACAAGGAGCAACACATGAGTAACACCCTGTTCACCCCGACCACACTCGGCAAGCTGCAACTGAAGAACCGCATCGTCATGTCGCCGCTGACGCGTTCGCGCGCCACCGGCAATGTGCCGAACGAGCTGATGCAGAAATATTACAAACTGCGCTCTGAAGCAGGCCTGATCATCACCGAAGGCACCTCCCCCTCTCCAAACGGTCTCGGTTATGCCCGCATCCCCGGCATGTTCTCCGACGCGCAGGTGCAGGGCTGGAAACGCGTGACCGATGGCGTGCATGCGGCAGGCGGCAGGATTTTCGTGCAACTGATGCACACCGGACGCGTGAGCCATCCGGCCAACCTGGCGGCAGACGCCCGAATCGTCGCACCTTCGGCCGTCGCTGCGCCGGGCGAGATGTGGACAGACGGCAACGGCATGCAGCCGCACCCCGTGCCCATCGCCATGAGCGAAGACGACATCGCCGCTGCCATCGCGGAATATGCCAACGCTTCCAAACGCGCTCTCGAGGCCGGTTTCGACGGTGTCGAATTGCATGCGGCCAACGGCTATCTGATCGACCAGTTCCTGAATACCGCCTCCAACCAACGCACGGATCGTTGGGGCGGTAGTGTCGAGAACCGCATCCGCTTCGCCGTGGAAGTCGCCAAAGCGGCCGTCGCCGCCATTGGCGCGGATCGCGTCGGCATGCGCATCTCGCCTTATGGCGTTTTCAACGGTGCCACACCCGATGCCAAGATGGATGTGATGTACCTGAAACTGGTCGAAGCACTGAATGAACTGGATCTGGCGTACATCCATATCGTCGATCACAGCTCGATGGGCGCACCCGAGGTCAGCCCTGAACTGAAAGCCAGGATACGCGCCAACTTCAAGGGCAAGTACATCCTGTCCGGCGGCTACGATGCGGCACGTGCCAATGCCGACCTCGACGCGCAAAAAGGCGATCTGGTGGCGTTCGGCCGCCCGTTCATCTCGAATCCGGACCTGGTACAGAAACTGCAGAACGGAACGGCACTGACCGCGCCGGATCCCGCCACGTTCTATACCCCCGGCGAGAAAGGGTATACCGACTATTGAGTCGCTTCGGCAGCGGGCGGCAGTCTTTGGCAGACTGCCACCCGGTGATACAATGCGCGCCTTTCAATTTCCACAATAAAGGCGTCGCATCATGAGCTTGAACAAAGTCCCTTCCGGCAAAGACCTTCCCAACGACTTCAACGTCATCATCGAGATCCCGATGCATGGCGAACCCGTGAAGTACGAAGTGGACAAGGAATCCGGCGCCATCTTCGTGGATCGCTTCATGAACACCGCGATGCACTATCCCTGCAACTACGGCTACATCCCGCACACATTGTCCGACGATGGCGATCCCGTCGACGTGCTGGTCATCACCCCCGTTCCGTTGAACAGCGGCGTCGTGGTGCGTTGCCGCCCTTTGTGCGTGCTGAAGATGGAAGACGAATCCGGTTTTGATGCCAAGGTGTTGGCCGTACCCGTGGACAAACTCTCCACCTTGTATCGCAGCCTGAAGAGCTACACCGAGTTGCCCGAGATCGTGCTGAAACAGATCGAACACTTCTTCGCACACTACAAAGACCTGGAACCCAACAAGTGGGTCAAGATCGGCGGCTGGGAAGGTGTTGAAGAAGCGCGCAAGGAAATCATGGCAGGCGTGGCTAACTACGCGAACGCCGCCGACAAGCCGCAGTTCTAAATCACCGGGAGACCACGATGACCGCACGCATCATTGACGGCAAGACCATCGCACAGGAAGTGCGCGCCGAATGGAAAGTACGCGCCGATGCCCTGAAAGCGCGCGGCATCACCCCCGGCCTGGCGGTCATCATCGTCGGCGAAGATCCGGCCTCCAAGGTGTATGTCGCCAACAAGGTGAAAGCCTGCGCCGAACTGGGCCTGCATTCCGAACATATCGCCCTGCCCGCCGACACCAGCGAAGCGACACTGCTGGCAAAGATCGCCGCACTGAACGCCGACCCCAGGATTCACGGCCTGCTGGTGCAGCTGCCCGTACCCAAGCATATCGACAGCGACAAAATACTCAACGCCATCAGCCCTGACAAAGATGTCGACGGCTTTCATCCCCTCAACGTCGGCGCGCTGGCGACCGGCAACATGCGCTTCGCGCCCTGCACGCCTTACGGTTCATTGGTGCTGTTGCAAAAGAGCGGCGTCCCCATCGAAGGCAAACATGCCGTGGTGATCGGCCGCAGCAACATCGTCGGCAAACCGATGGCATTGTTGCTGTTGCAGCACAATGCCACCGTCACCATCTGCACTTCCAAGACTCAGGATCTGGCCAAGCACACGCGCGACGCCGACATCCTGGTGGTTGCAACCGGCAAACCGAAGATGATCACCGGCGATATGATCAAACCCGGCGCGGCAGTGATCGATGTGGGCATCAACCGTATGGCCGACGGCAAACTGTGCGGCGACGTGGATTTCGAATCGGCAAAAGAAGTGGCAGGCTGGATCACCCCGGTGCCCGGCGGCGTCGGTCCGATGACCATCACCATGCTGGTGGCCAACACTGTGCAATCGGCGGAACGCGCGGCAGCCAAATAACCCTCACCACTCGCGACACACGTTATTGCCGAAAGGATCAACGCCGCAACGCCGGCGTACCTTCTGCTCACTGTCCCTGCTGCCGGATCCGGCTGCTTCTACCGCCGATGCGGCGCTTCCCTTGTCCTTGCCGTCCGTCGCAGCCCTGGGCGCAATGCTGAGTACCCCGTCCTTGTCCATGCAAACCGTATTGCCGAAAGTATCCCTTCCGCAACGGGGCTCGGTTTCCGCCTGCGCTTGAGTAAGCAACATAACCGCAAACAGCACGATGAATTTGTTCATTCTCGATCGGAAAGTCAGCGGGGATTTCAATGAATGGCCCGTTTCAGCAACGGGGCCTACCCTGCACTCAATAACGCACCGGTAAGCACATCCCGATGAGCGAAGGTTTTGCGTGTGTGACTTGCCATGATGTTAGGACCCCAAGTAATGGACTAAGCGGGCTCAAGCTGGCGCAACGCAGTCGACCCGCAGTTGCCCGGTTAAAAACACTTACGTTAAAACAGGAGCGCTGCGGCTGTGGGCTAGCGGTAGCCACCGTCGCTTGGCGATGATTGAATCGGATGAGATGAATTGAAACGTCTGCACGTAGACGGAATATACGGGGCCAAATGGAGATGGTCAATCTGCGATTGAGCCGCACCAAAGTTCGGCAAGCCCACTCACAATTCGTTGAGAATGCGCTGCTTCTGCTGCTTGTACTCGGTTTCATCGATGAGTTTCCGATCGAATAACTGCTGCAAGGCCTGCAATCTCTTTATGATCGCCACATCGGCATTGGTGTGCGACTCTGCTGTGCCTGACTCGGCAGTCTTGGCCACAACGGCTTCTTCCGGCTGCAGCAACTTCGCAATGGGTATCACCGATGAGGCAGCCACCGGTGCCTTATCAGCAGCCTCATGTGTCCCCCAGGAAACGCCGGTCAAATCTTCCTTGTCGGCAAGCTGCTGAACCTGCTGCTCGGCCGAAGCACCCAATACGTCGACCACCGGACCAGGCTGACGGCCGCTATATCCGAAGGTATCCTTCGGATGACCGGGTACTGGCTGCATGACACCCAACTGCAGTATGTCGAGCGGCTTTTTGGCCGATGGGAAAAGCGAGAAATCGGCAGAGACAGTCGTGATCGCCCCGGTGACCAATGCGGTGGCGGCCCAGTTGTTGCCTTCGCTTCCGCCAAAGAAACTGACCGGCACGAAGAAAGCTATCGTCTTGTCGCGCACCTTGATCCGTGTCGGAAAGAACAACGACTGATCCACGCTGGCCTCGATCTCGGCCGTTGTTCTATCCGGGTACTGTTCGGTCATCACACCGATCAACTGTTGCCGCATCAACTCGGGACGTGGTGTGAGAATGACGGCCTTTTCCCAGGCATAGTCGGCATTGATCCGGACTTTGCGGCCCGGCAACGTGAAGGTGTTGCCTGAGCCGTCGTCCCGGTCGGTGTCGATGTAGACGTCGATATTGAACTGGTAGAACCCCTTGCGAACGGAATCGGCCAGAGAGTCCCCGCCAACGGTGGCATGCACAGCTCCCGGGGCGCGGATGGGATTCTTCAACACGGCTTCGAACCAGAAACCCTGACCATCGCGGCTGATCTGCAGCTGCAGCAGATCGAGATCGCCGGTCTTGAAATCATCCCGCTGCGGATACCTCAGCGTACCGTCACCGAAATCATCGCCTGCCGGATCGCTGATGCTGACCAGAGGCAAAGAGCCCGCCGAAACATTTAATACTGTGAACATCAGAGCAACCAGAAATATTATTCTCACTTCCAGATCCTTCATCTTTTCAGGGGTTGAAATAACGCATACAGCGATACCAGCTCAGCCAGATCGTGCAAATGAAGTATACGCCTGCACGTACCCGGTGCAGCGAGGGCGGCCCATAAAAGCAAAATCCCCTCCCGAACTGCAGGAGGGGATCGTTTCCCGCGTTCAAGCGGGGAATCGCTCAAGCCTTAGAAGTTGACCTGCGCATAAGCCTTCATACGATATTGCTGGATCTTCACTGAAGCACCGGCAGTCTCAGTGGGGTTGCCGCTGCCGCGTATCCACTGAGTCAACATCCCCATCTCGAATCCGGGCAGGTTGTAAGCGAACTTCACGCCATAGATGCTCTTGGAGTTGTTGAAGGTGTTGGCACCAGACTTGATGTCGCGGATATATCGACCGAACGAGAGTGTGCCATACAGGTCGGCGAACAACTGGTTGCCCACGCTGGCTGTCATGCCACTATCAAGCACATCGCGATCATCTGCCGCTGTCGCGGTCGACACCTTATCTTTGTTATCCACTCTCTTGAGCTTGAAGTTCATATCCACTCCGCCCATCACATCAAAGTTGTGATTGAGTTTGAACGCAACGATATTGGTTGAACGATCTTGGTTCAAGGCATACATACCCAGCGGTCCCGTTGCCGAATAGTTCTGCCAGTTGTTGTTGTAGCCTATTCTCGTCAGTTCCAACGACATCGGAGTGTTTGCGGCTTCGAATTTACCTACAAAAGTATGGCCTTTCCAAGCCACTGCCGACTCCGCAGGTGATTCATTGAAGTCGATGAATCCGTTGTCGGCAACATTCTTGTTAGCTGCGGCTTGCGTGTAATCAGCTGTCGCACCGCCTGACCAAGTCGCATTACCCCAACCGTACCAAGCCGCTTCGGAACCTTCCGTCAACAGCACATCGGATTCGCGACGAGCCGCCGTACCACTGTAGTAGCCCGCACCGATATTGAAATACTGATAACTCAGGTTCAAACCATCGACCGGTGTTGCCCAATCCACGTCCAGCTTGATCGCTTTGTCCGTGATCGACGACATTGGAGTGTTGCCCCAGTTTGCCCCGATCGTGGCCGAATTCAGATCGAATGTGGATCTGTAATATGCACCGCGCAGATCGATACCATTTTCCGTGCTTCCTTCTGCCTTGAGCGCAGAAACTGTATTTTTGGAAAACACGTAGGAGTTAGTACCGGTATATGTATTCGCGGTCGCAGCTAAATTATGTTCGTTGTACGTTTGATAGCTGGCAGCAAGTTTTGCCGGACCTACAGGGACTTTGACCTGTGCGATATACACCGCATCGTTGTACTGTGCAGAATCAAGCGTACCATTGGCCCAATTAAATCGGTTCCACTGCGGGAAAGACACTCGTCCGATTTCCCAGGTACTGCCAGATGCAACAGGACCTTTGAAATACAGGCCGTTGATATTGTCACGATCGATGTAACGTATCTTGCCAACGGTGAAAGGATCGAACATGCCCCAGTCGCTGGTGCCGATGCGCACTTGGCTCAACCAGTCATATCCAGGACTAAGCTCGATATAGGCTCCGCGCAACTTCATCATCTTCTGGTGATTGACAGAGTCATTGGCGACCGTTCCTTCTTGGCCGAATCCACCGTATTCAGACCAGTAGGCTGCGCTGCTGCGGCTCTGAACGCGTCCTCCTGCCTCCACCTGCGGCGAAATAGTTGCTTTGAATATCAGGTTCAACTCTGTGAATTGACCTTGATCAGCATTACCTCCAAAAGGACCACCATCAGTGGATATGCTCTTGCTGGAAGACTGCATCATATTGCCATCAAGAAACTTCATGTAGAAATTCGAGCCGCTAAAATCCACCGACGTGGCAGAGGCCGAACCCGCCATGGCCAGACCGATAGCAAGGCACAACGGTTTCAATGTGTACTTGTTCATTTTCATCCCCTTTCCAAAGGTTGATTGACTGCGCGTTACTTCTTGATCATTTTCAATGTGGCCGGCTTGACCGATTCGCCGCTGGCACCGCAGGTGTGAGCGAGCATATCCGCCTGCTTGGCATCGGCCGATTCCAGCACGTCCACCACATGCGGATCGCAATCGCCGTCATTGCCGCCGCCCCAGCGGTGCTGGCCTTCATATTCGTTGACCTTGCGGGTCAGCAGATCGGTCGCGGCCGGGAATCCTTCATTGGATTGCATGATTACCTGATACGACCAACCATCAACATTGCCATCACCGCCCAGTTCGCTGGCCGGCACCGAGCCCTTGATGGTCCGGTTGTTGCCCCGGGTGGAATTTGGAACGACGATGTCGTCAACGAGCTTGGGCGCTTTGGTCTGCGCCTCACCGACGACACGCGCTTTCTTTTGCGGGGAGAGGATGACTACCTTGTTCCATTCGCTGCCCGGAGCGAATTGCACGTTGAGACCCGGCAATCCCTCTGTGTGGCCGGCAGCACCGTTCTTGACGAAGATGAATACCATCTGCACCGAGAACCCGTTGCCCATGCCCCAGGGGTCTTCCAGCGAACTGTTGACGTCGACGGCGAACTCGATCTGGTCACCGTTCTTCTTGACCGAGAGTTTGGTCAGGTCGAACGAGCCCGGCTTATAGACTCCGTCAGTGGGATAGACATAATTGCCCGGACCTTTGTCGTCACCTTTTGCATCGTCGAAAGTGACAGCGTGTACGGCGGAAGAAACAAAGAGTGACAGCAGGGACGCGAGGCAAACAGCAAGAACAGTTTTATTGTTGATCATGCGCTTTCTCCTTCTCTCAATTGAACGTTACAGTCAGCCAACACTTCCTGTGGTGATTCAGAGATTCAGATACTCAACTGCCACAACAACTTCATCACCAGCGGAAGCAAGGTCCAGCACCGAGCCTGTAGCGATAGACCGAGTCTACTCCTTGAAAATTATATTTTTTATACGTCCGATGCTTTTTGTTGCATTTATTTAACACTTCCGGCGGTAAGGCCGGAGATCAGGTATTGCTGCAGTTGCAGAAACAACGCCACCACCGGCAGTGAAACGATCACCGAACCGGCCGCGAAGTACCCCCACTGCGATGAGAATCCGCCGACGAAGAACCGCAGTCCCACGGGCGCGGTGTAGTTCGCTTCAGATTCCATGAACACCGATGCGAGAATGAACTCGTTCCACGCGGTCATGAACGAGAACAGCGCGGTGATGGCGATGGCCGGTTTGGCCAGCGGCAGGATGATGCGCCAGAAGATCGTCAGCCGTGATGCGCCGTCGATCAGCGCCGATTCCTCGATGTCGTAGGGGATGGTGTCGAAATAGCCCTTGAGCATCCAGACGCAGAATGGAATGGACGTGGTCGCATACACGATGACCAGACCGAGGTAGGTGTTGCCCAATTCCAGCTGCTTGACGATGATGATGAACAGCGGGATCAGCATGAGCGTGCCGGGAAACATCTGCGATACCAGGAACATCAGCATGCCGGTGCTGCGTCCGGGAAAACGGAAGCGCGAAAAAGCATAGGCCGCAGTGCAGGCCAGAAACACGCCAAGCAAAGTCGTCATCAGCGAGATGATCACGCTGTTCCATAGCCAGCGACCGAACTGCTGCTCTGTCCACACTTCAACGAAATTCGTGACCGACCAGTGCGCTGGCAGCGGCAATATCGCCCTGAAGCGCTCAAGAAAACTCGGGTCTTGCGGCAAATCGATCAGCCCCACACTCTGCTGGCCGGAAAACGACAGCGCCAATACCCACAGCACCGGATAGAGCGCCAGCACGGTGAAGCTGATGAGTCCCAGATGCAACCAGATATGATTTTTCGTTTTGGGATCGGCCATGTCAGAACGACTCCGTCGCTTTGGTGATTCGGGTCTGGAAGAAACCATATACCAGCAGGATCATGAAGATCACCGTCGAGTAGGCGGCCGCGTAGGCATACTGGTACTGCTCGAACGCGATCTTGTACGCCTTGGTCACCAGTATTTCGTTGGCCCCCGCCGGTTCGCCGCCGGAAACGAGGAAGATGATGTTGAACATGTTGAAGGTCCACACCACCGACAGCACGATGGCGGGGATCAGCGTCGGTTTCAGCAGCGGCAGCGTGATGTAGCGCAGGCGCTGCCAACGGCTCGCCCCCTCCACCTCGGCCGCCTCGTACATGTCTTTCGGAATCGATTGCAACGCGCCCAGGATCACCACCATCATGAACGGAAAACTCAGCCAGCCGTTGGTCGCCAGCCCGGTGATGAAGGAACTGACCACGCCGTCGAACCACGCGACCGGCTCCATGCCGAACATCTGCAATACCTGGTTGATGACGCCGAACTGCGGATGGAACATGCCGCGCCAGACCAGAGCGGTGATGTAGTTCGGGATGGCCCAGGGCAGGATCAGCAGCACGCGGTAGATGGCTTTGCCTTTCAAGCCGTCGGTGTTCAACGCCATCGCCAGCATGAAACCGACGGTGACGCCGACGGTGACATTGGTGACGGTCCAGATCACGGTGACCATCAGGGTCCAATAGAAATTCTGATAGTTCCAGCTGATGCCATCGGCCGTGCTCTGGTAGATATTGAAATCGCCGAGAATGGCCTTGAAGTTGTCCCAGCCGATCAGCCTGTCGGAGAACGGCAACGATTCGTTGAACAGGGTGGTATCGGTGAACGAAAGCGTGATGCCGTACATGAACGGAAAGAACACCAGCACCAGCATGCCGATCATGGCAGGCGCCACATAGATATAGGCATCGATGTGCGCCTTGAATGCGGCATAAGCACGTGCAGCATAGCCGTAGACGAACATCAGCAACACGGCAACGGCCAGCAGATCGATCACCCACAGGATGGGCCGGATAAAGTCGGCGCGCTTGCCCAGTTGCCTGGTCTGCGCTTCGACGGAGATGCTGCCGTCCGCTCCGATCAGCCCGCGCGGCCGCTGGTAATGGTCGGTGTCCCACAGGTTCACGACCGCCGGGTCGCGCAACAACGGTAGATAACCCAGCCTGTCGAACTGCTCCGCAGTAGCCAGGTAACTCGCAGCGACCGATTTGTTGTCCTGCTTCTCGATCTGTTCAAGCCGCCCGATCCGCTGCTGCTGGTAGAACACCGCGATCACGAGGAAGACGGCTAGCGCCAGCAGTTTGGCAAAATCGATCCTTCGCCCCGCATCCAGACGCAGCATCACGCCAGCCAGCAGCGCGAGCAACAGCATCAGCAACGGCAATGAAACTGTATCGTCAGCGACAGTGCCGACATCAGCAGCCGCAAGGTTGAACTGCATTTGCATGATTCCCGCAAACTCCCCAGCCGCCAGATAAGGCATGGTCACCACAAGATGGCCTTGGGCAGCTTCCTCGACCTGGATGGTCTTCTTGCGCACGATCTCTTCGCCGCGATTGGTCTCGCGCGCGGTGCGGATCAGGTTGCTTAGATCGAACAACGGTTTTTCTTCGCGCCGAAGCTGACGGGGAGCTGCATCCTCGGGACGGGTCGAGGCGAGCAACTGGGCACCGGCGACGATGATGACGGACTCGATCTGAGGGTCGAGTTTTTGTATCTCTTGCACCCGCTTCCGCGTGGCCTCCGCATCGGTATCCGCCACTGCCAGCACCAGCGCATTCGCCTGCAGCACCGCCAGCCGCTGCCTTTCCTGCAGGCCCAGATCGCGCTCTTCCGCACGGAACAACAAAGCACTCAGCACCAGCGCGAGCAGCATGCTGATGCCCAAGCCCAGGATCGCGGATCGCTTCAGATGTTCGCTTATGCTCATAGCCGTGTTTGCTTGGTGCGTCTCCAGTGTTCAGCGTCCCTTGTGCAGTGCATTGATACTATCCTGCACCGTCCTGGTGGCTTCCTTGAGTGCCGCTTCCGGTGTGGCGTTACCCTTGACGACCTTGTTCATCGCGGTGGTCACCGGCGACCACACCATGGTCATTTCGGCACGATTGGGCATTGGCTCGGCACTGCTCAACTGGTCGTGGAAGGCGTTGAGCACCACATCGCCGGTGACACGCTTGTCCTTGTAGATCGCGGCATTGGTATGCAACTGGCGCCCTTCCAGCGCCAGGATGAGGCCGGCCTCTTCCGAAGCCAGGAACTTGGCGAAATCATATGCCGCTTCTTTCTGTTTGGAGCTGGCCGATACATACGCGCCTTCGATGGTCAGCCATGGACGCATCGGTTTCTTGCCCGCTTCGTCGATCACCGGCAATACGGCCAGACCGAAATCCACCGATGGCGATATCTCGCCGATGAACCATGGACCGTTGAACACCATGGCCACCTTGCCTTCGTTGAACATTGATGACACCAGCGTCTCGGAAGGTTCGGTCGGCATGATGCCGTCCTGCTTGTACCATTTCATCATCTGCTTGATGGAAGCCACCGTCTCCTTCGAGTTCAGCACCAGCTTGCCGTCCTTGTCGAACACGCGGCCGCCGAAAGCGTTCATCAGCGCGGCGTGGAAATAGAAATTGGTGTACCAGTAAGCCAGGCCGTAGCGACCCGAATCGGCATTGGTCAACGACTTGGCGAGCTTGACCAGTTCTGCCGAGGTCTTCGGCGGGTTCTTCACCAGCGCCTTGTTGTAGATCAGCGTGATGCTCTTGTAGTTGAGCGGCAGGCCATAGACCGTGCCCTTGTAGGTCATCGCATCCATCATGCCCGGCAGGAATTGTTTCTGCGTCGCCTCGTCCATGAAAAAGCCGATAGGTTCGACCGTCTTGCCCGATTCGATCCAGCCGCCCAGCCGGTCTTGCGCGTAGATGAACACATCCGGCCCCTTTCCTCTGGGGACGGAGGCAGTGATCTTGTCGGCATAGGCATCGTAAGGAATGGCCAGCGTGGTCACCCTGGTTCCGGCCATCTTCGTTTCATACAGCTTGGCGACCTTTTCGATGGCGTTCTTTTCCGCGCCGCGATAGGCATGCCACAGCACCAGCTCGGTCGCCTGCGCCGTCGTGAAGATACCGAGCAGAAGGAAGGTGCCGAGCGCCAGAATGATCCGCAATGGTTGTTTCATTTCATTCTCCTCGAAAAAAACAATTAGAAAGCGCCATCAAGTCCGGTAGGGTGCGCTTGCGCACCACCGCGATTGGTGCGCAAGCGCACCCTACTTGCCTCCCAAAGGGAGAGGGAGCACGCGGACCGTGCTTGCTTAGCGCAAGCGCAACTCTGTGCCCGGATCGAACAAATGGATCGCTTCGCACTTCAGATTCATGGTGACCGTGTCGCCGGGAGACGGCAGGCGACCGTGGCTATGCAAGCGGCCAACCATGATCTGCTCGCCGACCCTGAAATGCAGAATGGCTTCATGCCCCAGCAGTTCCACCATCTCGACCTGCCCCTGTAAGGACTGTGTCTGCGGCCAGTCGACTTCATGGGGCGCGCCGATGTGTTCGGGGCGAATGCCCAGCATCACCTCGCGTCCGCGTGCAGCTCGCGCGGCCTCTTTGAATTGCGTGCTGACCGGCATGCTGCCGCCGAGCGAACTCACCGAGGCACCGTCTTCGCTCAGGCGCGCATGCACGATGTTCATATTGGGTGTGCCGATGAAGCGTGCCACAAACACATTGTCGGGCCGGTCGTACAGATCCATCGGCGAACCGCATTGCATCAGGTTGGTGTCGTGCGGATTAGCCTTGTCGCAGGCACTCAGCACCGCAATGCGCTGCCCCATGGTCATGGCCTCGACCTGGTCGTGCGTCACATACACGGTCGTGGTGTTGAGGCGGCGCTGCAGCTTGCTGATCTCCGCGCGCATCTGCACGCGCAGCTCGGCATCCAGATTGGAGAGCGGTTCATCGAACAAGAACACCGAGGGATTGCGCACGATGGCGCGCCCGAGCGCGACACGCTGGCGCTGCCCTCCGGACAATGCCTTGGGTTTGCGGTCGAGAAACTTGTCCAGCCCGAGCAGGTCTGCAGCGTCCTGCACTCTCCTGCGGATATCGGCATCGGGCAGTTTGCGTATCTTCAGACCGAAGGCGATGTTGTCGTACACGTTCATGTGCGGATACAGCGCATAGCTCTGGAACACCATGGCGATGTCTCTATCCTTGGGGTGGACGTTATTGACGACGCGGTCACCGATCCAGAGTTCGCCGGTACTGATTGTTTCCAGTCCCGCGATCATGCGCAGCACGGTCGATTTGCCGCAGCCGGACGGGCCCACGAACACCATGAACTCGCCGTCGTTCACGCCAAAATTAAGATTCTTGATGATCTCGGTATCGCCGTAACTCTTGCCGATCTTGTCGAACCGAATCGAAGCCATCAGTGTCCCGCCTTTCCTGAAACGATACTGAAAATGCGCACCGACCTGGGTGCCATGGGGGATGTTATACGCCCCGCAGAGATCGCCTGCGGTTTATTGTTCAACTCGTCCGCAACCGTCCTCCCGCTCCAGATATCCGGCAACGCAAAATCAGCGGTCAGTTCCTTGTCATCTCGATTGACCAGTATCAGCACGCTGTCGTTGCTCGCGGCATCGTGGCGGATATAGGCCAGCACCGGTTCCTGCGGCCCGGACAGCAGCGTGTAGTCGCCACGACGCAATGCCGGGTGATCGTGCCGGATATGCAGCAATACCTTGTAAAAATCGCGCATGGTCTCATCGCGGGCAGCCCCTCTCCCCGGCTTGATGTCGCGCTCTCCCCACGGCATGTTGGTGCGGTTGAGCGGCCATTCGCTGCCGGCACGGGCGACTTCCTCCCCGTAATAGATGACCGGCAAACCGAGGGACGTCATCTGGATAGCCGCGCAGATGCGGAACTTATCCTTGTTGCTGTTCAGGTTGTACAACGCCATCGGTTCGTCGTGGCTGGAAAGGTAATGCGCCAGCAGGTAACCTTTGCGCACTTTGTGCCGGGAACCGAGATAGCTGCCGTAGGCGATCGCGCGGCCGCGGCCGTTAACGAACGCTTCGCAACTGCCCTTGAAGCTGAAATCGAAACCGGCATCGACTTCGTCCTGGGCGAAAAAGGGATCGAGTGATTTCGCATCACCGCCCCAGTGCTCGGCCAGCAGGAAAAAATCCTTGCTGATCTCGGCACGCGTGCGGCGTCTATGCTCCAGCCAGAAATCCGTTTCGATATGCTTGAAGGTGTCCAGACGGAAACCATCCACGCCGGCCTGTTTGGCCAGATCGATATTGGCCTGCAACAGATAATCCCTGACCTCGGGCAGTTCGGTCCTGAAGTCGGGCAGGCCGCCCACACGGCAGGTGACCGGATCGACTTCGCAATTGCCTTCGCCGATTCGCAGCCAGCCCTGCCCGTCTGCAGTCCGGCGCGATTCATAGCTCGATGCATAACCCGCATGGTTGTAGACCACATCGAGCAAGACCTTGATGTTGCGTTTGTGCGCTTCCTCGACCAGTTTTTTCAATTCTTCGAGGCTGCCAAAATGCGCCTCCATGGCCCTGAAGTCGTCGATCCAGTAACCGTGGAAACCGAAATGCCTGAACTCGGGAATGCCCAGCTTTGCCGGAGCGTTGGCGTAGAAACTCTGCGGAATCTGCTTCTGCACCGGATTGATCCACAGTGCGGTGATACCCAAGTCGGCGAGATCGTCGAGGCGCTGGGTCAGTCCCTTCAGGTCGCCACCATGAAACCCACCCGGGTTGCTGCGTTCGACACCGCGATTGTTCGCGCTGTCTCCGTCGGCATAGCGATCGATGAGCACGAAGTAGACGACATCGTCAGACCAGTCTGACGATGCGCACGAAATGACAGGGGAAAACAACAGACACAGCAAGAGCCACAACACACCGCGGGGAATGGAGAAGCCGCCAGGACGTGCTCGGATCTTCATCTCAGAAACGTATGGCAAGAAAGAGTTGCATTTGCATTCCCCTCATCCGGATGTGACGCCTCAGATGCCACGCAATGCTGATTGTCGAATCTATTACATGTTTTTCTACGTCATTGAATAGCAGCGACAATGCGGGTGATTCTCTGCCTGAAAGATATTGCCGTCAATATTATCTCTTTGCCGAACAAACCCATATTGCAGCCATGGGCGTCCGGCATTGATTCAATATCGCACCTGCACCCGGTAACTCAGCTTGGTGCTGCCCTCGGCAGGCACCGCTATGCGCCAGATAGCCGTATTGCTTGCGGCCTTGGCGTGCTTGTGACTCTCCGACTGCATCTTCCAGTCGGCCGGGATCGGCTCTTGCACGGTGACCGTCACCGCCTCATTCTTGGCATTCTTGAGCACGATCTCGAACGCACTCTCGTACATCGAGTTGCCCTTGGCGGGATTGGGTAGCGCCTTGAAATCGGTCTGTTTCTTGTCTGCCGTCACGTCGAACGATTCGCCGAGCTTGATGCGCACCTTCTCGTTCTTCGGCGTGTGGTCGATGCTGTCTTCGCCGACGAACTGGGCATTGCCCGCCCCGTCTTTCTTGTACACGCGAATGATGCCTTTTGGCAGCGGCATGCCGAGATGACTCGCTTCCTTGTTGTCGAACTCGACGAACACCGCCACTTTCATCTTCTGGCCGAGATTGCCGTAGCTGCTGTGGTAGTAGTAGTTGGCACCGCGCAGCAACAACTCTTTGCGCGCCGGAATCGCAGATGCGGCGAGCAGCGAGACCTGCTTGGTCTGGTTCTCTGCGATGGTGGTGGGACGATCCAGCGTGTAGAGGTGATACTCCATCAGCGATTCTTCGGACATCTTGTCCTGCTCCGCCTCTTCCAGCCGTGCCGACTTGCGTGCCATGGCAACTGCCATCGGGTACGCCTGCCGAACCTGGTTCACATCCCCCGCCACCAGTTGCAGCCTGGCATTGCGATATGTCGCCCCGCTGGTATTGGTCAGCGTCACCCAGCCGGACAGGTCGAGCTTGTCATCCGCCGCGTTCAACTCGGCAACGTAATCCGCCTTCCAAGCCAGTCCGCCCGTCAGGTAGGAAAGCTCCACCTCCTGCTGCGCTGCACCGTTGTTATTGAGCGACATCACCAGCGTCGGGCGGTCGCGCAGATTGTCCGGCACATCGGAATAGACGATGCGGCCCGGCATGCCCGTCTCGATGCGGTTGCCGATCTTCAACACCACGCCTTCATTGGCCGAGAGCACCAATGCCTGCTCGGTGGACTCATTACCAGTGGCGGGATTGATACGGACGATGCTGACGGTTCTGCCGACGTATTTCTCCAGCAGCTTGCCCGGCGTGAGCAGATCGAAATCGAAGTTCTGCTCGATGACGGACAACTTGCCGGGACTGGTTAGGCTGCGCAACAGCGCCGTCTCCGGTCGCATCCCGGCACTGACGTCGCGGAAGGCCAGCGCATTCTGTCCGTTACCCAGTTGCACCTTGCGTTGATCCTTCACCAAGGCAAGGTTCTCGTTATAGATGGTGACCGCGACGCTTTGCTGGTCCTGCAGAGTGCTGCGCAACTCGTCGGCATGTACTGATGCAGTGATGGTGAACAGTAAACAGACGAGCATCCTCGGCGACAGATACATGACGACCTCCTAATGTTGGTGCAGCAAAGTCACGGATCGCTAGCTATCGTTCCGCTTGTAAATAAACTTCCAGAAATACCAGATGTAATACCCGCCCAGCGCCGTCCCCAGCGGAAAGTAAATCAAGATGACCACCGAGAATGGCAGGCACATCCAGTGCGAGCGTCGGTACTTGAGGATGAGGGTGAGGCCGAGCGCGAAGAACAATGCGGCGACGGCGATGGCGTAGATGATGATGTTTGCTTCGTGAGGGGGCGCGTCGGGGCTGAAGACGCGCTTCCAGGCGAAGGTGATGAACACGGCCAGCAACATGACCATGGCTTCGTACAGCCAGCCGATGATGATGCGGTGTTTGTCCAACTCGCCTCCGCTCAGGCCAAGCCGACGTACACGCTCTGCACGTCGTCATCCTCGTCGATGGCTTCGAGGAAGGCTTGCACTTCTTCGAGTTCGGCATCGTTGGTGATGGTGACGGGGTTCTTGGGGCGGTAGCCCAGTTTGGCGGAAACCACGGTGAAGCCTTGCGCAGGCAGTGCCTTGCACACGGCATCGAGGTCGGTGGTGTCGGTGATGAACAGGGTCGCGCCTTCGTCGGCGGGTTCCAGGTCTTGCGCGCCCGCTTCGATGGCGGCGACTTCCGGGTCGGCATCTTTGGAGTTCGGTGTCGCTTCGATCATGCCGACATAGTCGAAATCCCACGAGACGGAACCTTCGGCGCCGAGCTGGCCCTTGCGGAACAGCACGTTCATGCTGGACTTGGTGCGGTTGATGTTGTCGGACAGGCATTCGACGATGACGGGAACGCGGTGCGGGGCAAAACCTTCGTAAACGAGGCGCTCCAGTTGCGCGCCGCCATCGAGCAGGCCTGCGCCCTTCTTGATGGCACGATCCAGCGTGTCTTTGGGCATGGAGGCTTTTTTGGCCTGCTCGACAACCAGGCGCAGGCGCGAATTCGAGCTCGGGTCGGCACCGCCTTTTGCTGCGACCATGATTTCCTTGGCGAGTTTGCCGAAAATCTTGCCTTTCGCGTTCGCTGCGACTTCCTTATGTCTGGCTTTCCACTGTGCGCCCATGATTGTTCTCTTGTGTTGGTTGGATATTGAATCTTTTCCGGGAAAAATCCCGAAGGCGCATCTTGCCTTAAGTGGCGAGAGGGTTCAATCTCGAACCCGGAAAATCCATTAAGCCGAAAAGCCCGTCATACCGGCGGATAACCAGCGACTTTGCTGGCGTTTTTTGCCAGCTTAGTCGAATGGCTAGTAGTTCCATCAGGCCGGTATCCAGTCAATCCAACAAGCCCCGCATGAGGGACAAAACCCAACTGCATTTTAAATAACTGCGCTGGATACCGGCCTGCACCGGTATGACGCCCCAATGGACAAGCGGGGTGTTAAGCCCCGTTCGCCACATCCTCCACCACCTGCAAGAACGCATCGCCATACTTCGCCAGCTTGGCCTGCCCGATGCCGCTGATCTGCCCCATCTCGTCCAGGGTGTGCGGCTTGCGGTTAAGTATCTCCAGCAGGGTGCTGTCATGAAAGATGACGTAGGGCGGCACGCCCTGCTCACGGGCAAGTTCGATGCGCTTGGCCTTGAGGGCAAGCCATAAGGGATCGTCATTGGCCCCGGCAAACGGTTGTTTTCTGCGCGCATCGCGCTCTGCCTTGGTGGCGCGGCGTTTTTCCGGTGCGGCATCGCGGCGCAACCAGACTTCCTGCTGACCTTTCAACACAGGGCGCGCAGCCTCGGTGAGCTTCAGTCCGCCGTAGCCTTCGATGTCCACGTTGATGAATCCGGCGGCGACGAGTTGGCGATAGACGCTGCTCCATTGCTGTTGCGCCAGGTCTTTGCCGATGCCGAAGACGGTGAGTTGCTGATGGTTGAACTGCTCGACCTTGGGCGTGGCCTTGCCCAGCAACACATCGATGAGATGCACGACGCCAAAGCGCTGGCCGGTGCGGTAGATGCAGGACAGCGCCATCTGCGCGGCCTGGGTGGCGTCCCAGGTATCCACGGGCGACAGGCAGTTGTCGCACTCGCCGCAGTCGCCGGGATGTTCTTCGCCGAAGTAGCGCAGGACAGTCTGGTGGCGGCAGGCAGTGGATTCGCAGAAACCGAGCAGCGCATCGAGCTTTTGCAGTTCGACGCGCTTGCGCTCTTCCGGCGCATCACCGGACAGCAGCATCTGGCGCATGGACACCACATCGCCCAGACCGTATGCCATCCATGCATTTGCGGGCAGACCATCGCGACCGGCACGACCTGTTCCAGGGCACGGGTTTTGTAGCGGGGTTTGTCGATGCCCATGCCGAAGGCGACGGTGGCGACCATGATCACCCCTTCCTCGCGCAGGAATTTTTTCTGGTTCTTGCTTCGCACGGCAGCATCCAGTCCGGCGTGATACGGCAAGGCATCCCAGCCCTGCTCTTTCAGCCAGGCTGCGGTCTCTTCCACTTTCTTGCGCGACAGGCAATACACGATGCCAGCGTCATCGGGGTGCTCGGTTTCGAGGAAGGTCTGCAATTGTTTGCGCGCGTTGTCCTTGAGTGTGACGCGGTAACGGATGTTGGGGCGGTCAAAGCTGGAGACGAACTGGGTCGCATTTTCCAGCGCCAGCCGCTCGACGATCTCGCTGCGCGTCGGCGCATCCGCCGTGGCGGTGAGGGCGATGCGCGGCACGCTGTGGAAACGTTCGTGCAACACCGTCAGCGCGCGGTATTCGGGACGGAAGTCGTGTCCCCATTGCGAGACACAATGCGCTTCGTCGATGGCGAACAGGGCGATATTATTGTCCTGCTGCAAACACTCCAACTGGTTCAGAAATCCTTCCGTCATCAACCGTTCGGGCGCGACATACAGCAGCTTCAGTTCGCCGCGCATGAGTTGCCGCGATACCTCCCGCGCCTCTTCCGCCTCCAGGCTGGAATTCAGGAACGCGGCCGGCACACCGAGCTGTTTGAGCGCATCCACCTGGTCCTGCATCAGTGCGATCAGGGGCGACACGATGATGCCGACGCCCGGACGCAACAGGGTCGGAATCTGGTAGCACAGCGACTTGCCGCCGCCGGTTGGCATCAGCACCAGCGCATCGCCGCCGCTTACGACATGCTCGACGATAGCCTGCTGTGCACCACGAAATGAGGTGTAACCAAAGGTGTCGCGCAGGATTTGTTGGGCGGTACTGGAACTCATGGATGAAGCTATCGGTAAAGGTGCGTAAGCTTACCCTGCCTGTGCGAATCCGGGGATATTGATGCAACACCGATGGTATGATTTATCCATAAATCCTGACGCAAACTTCATTCTGAAAGGTTGTCCGATGAGTATCCGCACCGTTTCCACCCACCCCTTTCCCGACCAGAAACCCGGCACCTCGGGGCTGCGCAAAAAAGTCCCGGTGTTCCAGCAGCCAAGTTATCTGGAAAATTTCGTGCAGGCCATCTTTGATAGCGTAAATGCACCGCAGGGCGCGACGCTGGTGCTGGGCGGCGACGGGCGCTATTACAACCGCGAGGCGATCCAAATCATCCTGAAGATGGCCGCCGCCAACGGCTTCGGCAAGGTGCTCGTCGGCCAGGGCGGCATCCTTTCCACCCCGGCGGCGTCCTGCGTGATCCGCAAGCACAAGGCCTTTGGCGGCATCATCCTTTCCGCCAGCCACAATCCCGGCGGACCGAAAGAAGACTTCGGCATCAAGTTCAACAGCAGCAACGGCGGCCCGGCCACCGAAACGGTGACCGAAGCGATCTTTGCCAAGAGCAAAGCCATCACCAGTTATCGCATCCTCGATACGGCCGATGTGGTGCTCGACCGGTTGGGCGAAACGGCCCTGGGCAGCATGAAAGTGCAAGTGATCGATGCGGTGAGCGACTATGCCGAGCTGATGGAATCGCTGTTCGATTTCGCGGCGATCCGCGCTCTGCTGCAGGGCGGGTTCAAGATCAAGTTCGACGCGATGCACGCAGTGAACGGCCCCTACGCCAAAGAGATCATCGAGAAGCGTCTGGGCGCCGCGCCGGGCAGCGTGATGAATGCGGTGCCGCTGGAAGATTTCGGCGGCGGACATCCCGATCCCAATCTGACCTACGCGCATGATCTGGTGGAGATCATGTACGGCGCGGACGCGCCTGACTTCGGTGCGGCATCGGACGGCGATGGCGACCGCAACATGATTCTGGGCAAGCGCTTCTTCGTGACACCTTCGGACAGTCTGGCTTTGTTGGCAGCCAATGCCACCTTGGTGCGCGGTTATGCAAAAGGGCTGGCCGGTGTGGCACGTTCCATGCCCACCAGCGCGGCGGTGGACCGCGTGGCCAAGGCGCTGAACATCCCCTGCTTCGAAACACCGACCGGCTGGAAATTCTTCGGCAACCTGATGGATGCGGACAAGGTCACGTTGTGCGGCGAAGAGAGTTTCGGCACCGGCTCCGACCACGTGCGCGAGAAGGATGGACTGTGGGCTGTCTTGTTCTGGTTGAACATCGTCGCCGCACGCAAACAATCGGTGGAAGCCATCGTGCGCGAGCATTGGGCCAAATACGGCCGCAACTTCTATTCGCGCTACGACTACGAAGGCTTGCCGACGGAAGCTGCGAACGGGGTCATGCTGCACCTGCGCGACAGTTTTGCCACGCTCACCGGTAAACAATTCGGCAAGTACACAGTTGGCAGTTGCGATGACTTCAGCTACACCGATCCGGTGGACGGCAGCGTGAGCAAAGGCCAGGGGGTGCGCGTCCTGTTCAGCGACGGTTCGCGCATCATCTTCCGCTTATCCGGGACCGGCACAGAAGGTGCGACGCTGCGCGTCTATCTGGAAGCGTATGAAGCGGATGTCGCACGCCATCATCTTGATGCGCAGGAAGCGCTGAGGGAATTGATCCGGCTCGCGCTGGATATCTCTGAATTGCAGACGCGTACGGGGCGGGATCAGCCTACGGTCATCACCTGAAGATCCGTTCGTCCTGAACTTCGACAGTCTCAGAACTAAGGGCAAGTCGAAGTGTGAACAGTTCCATTCCCCCCCAACCTCAAGCGGCAGCATTGCTGGCTGATTCTGTTGCCGCTCCCTGCCCCCCGAACTTGATCACCTCATCCACCTGCAATGCCTTGGGCAACTGGTGGGTGATGAACAGCATGGTGACCTTGCCCTTGAGCTTGTTGACGGTGTGCGCGAAGTGCTCGGCGGTAGCTTGGTCCAGATTGCTCACCGCTTCGTCGAAGATCAGCACGCGCGGACGCTTGAGCAGCGCACGGGCGATGGCGATGCGCTGGCGTTGCCCGCCGGAAAGCCCGATGCCGTTCTCGCCCACCGGCGTCTGGTAACCCTGCGGCAGTTGTTCGATGACGGCGTGAATCTCGGCCAGCTTGCAGGCATGCACAATCTCCTCGAAACTGGCGTGCGGATTGGCCAGTTGCAGATTCTCGTAAAGCGTCCCGGAGAACAATCGCGTCTCCTGCGGCACCACGCCGAAATTGCTGCGCAATTCGTTGGCGGCGAGATGGCGGATGTCGTAGCCGTCAAGCAGGACACTGCCGTCGCTGGGCCAGTAGAAACCTTGCAGCATCTTGCCCAGCGTACTCTTGCCGCAGCCGGACGGCCCCATCAGCACGGTGAGTTTGCCGGATGCAAGCGTCAGGTCCAGGTTGCGGTACAGGTATGGATGTTTGTCGCTGTAACGGAAGCTCACATCCCTGAGTTCGACCTTGCCGCCCGCTCCGCTACGGGCGCGCGCCGGAACCAACGCATGCGGTTCGGCGGGCGCATCCATCAGGTCGCCCAGGCGATTGACGGCGATGTCGGCCTGCTGGAATTCCTGCCACAGCCCGGCCAGACGCAGCATCGGCTGGCTCATGCGCCCGGCGAACATCTGGAACGCGACCAGCATGCCGATGGTGAAACCGTCGTTCTGCATCACCAGCAACGCGCCCACCACGAGAATCGACAGGGTCATGACCTGCTCCAGCGCGTTGGCGGCAACGTTGTAGCTGTTGGATAACTGGCGCGTGGCGAATCCGGCGGCGAGGTAGTTGGCTAGCAGGTCGCCGTATTTGTGTTCCAGCACGGGTTCCATTTGCAGCGACTTGACCGTTTCCATGCCGGCGACGTATTCGGTGACGAAGGCCTGGTTTGTTGTGGCGCGCCCAAAACTGACCCACTTAGGGCAGTAATGCGCATCCAAATTTGACCCATGTTAGATACTGCCCCGCTTAATTTTTAAGCGGGGGAACCAGGAGTGATCAACGTGGGAATATTGAGCAGCATCAGGCGCTGGCATGTGCGCGATAACATGCCGATCCGGGAGATCGTTCGCAAGACTGGACTCGCCCGCAACACCATCCGGAAGTACTTGGCCAACAAGGTCGTTGAACCCAGGTACCCCAGCCGCAAGACCCCCAGCAAGCTAGACGATTACGTAAACAAGCTATCCGCATGGCTAAAGACGGAAGCCGGCAAGGGGCGTAAACAGAAGCGCAGCCTCAAACAGCTACACCAGGATCTGGTGCAGCTTGGCTACACCGGTTCCTATACACGGGTAACAGCCTTTGCCCGACGCTGGCGGCGCGAGCAGCAGGAACTCCTCAGAACAGTTGGGCGCGGAACGTTCATCCCGCTCGCATTCGCCCCCGGGGAAGCCTTCCAGTTCGACTGGAGTGAAGACTGGGCGGTCATCGCAGGCGAGCGCACCAAGCTCCAGATCGCCCATTTCAAGCTCAGCCATAGCCGCGCCTTCTTCCTGCGCGCCTATCCGTTGCAAACGCACGAGATGCTGTTCGACGCGCATAACCATGCCTTTGCTGCCTTCGGCGGGGTACCTGCCCGTGGCATCTACGACAACATGCGCACCGCCGTGGACAAGGTGAGGCCCGGCAAGCAACGCGACGTGAACCTGCGCTTCAAAGCCATGGTGAGCCACTACGTGTTCGATGCCGAGTTCTGCAATCCAGCTTCCGGCTGGGAGAAGGGGCAGATCGAGAAGAACGTGCAGGACGCGCGCCACCGTATCTGGAACAAGCTGCCGGAGTTTGGTAGCCTGGACGAGCTGAACGATTGGCTGCACCAGCGCTGTCTGGCGCTCTGGAACGAGATAACCCATCCGGAACGGCCGGAATTCAGCATTGCCGAAGTATATGCAGAAGAGCGCAGCCACCTGATGGTTCCAACCCGCCCATTCGACGGATTCGTCGAACACATCAAGCGTGTCTCACCGACCTGTCTGGTCACCTTCGAGCGCAACCGCTACAGCGTGCCGGCATCGTATGCCAACCGTCCGATCAGCCTGCGGGTGTATTCCGACCGGCTGGTGTTCGTAGCGGAAGCGCAAATCATTGCAGAACACGACAGAGTGATCGTGCGCGGCAACACCTTAGCCCCTTACAGCTACGGCCTGCCCCTTGCGGGCGCAACCCGACGCCGCCTTGTCGGGATAAATCCATCCCCACACCGACTACGTTCTGCCTTTGGGAAGAGATAAGAGGTAACTTGATGGACGGTCTCGCTCTCCCGGCGGGAGGGGAAAAAGCCTGATCTGTGTTTTGATCAGATCATTTTGGATTTGGACCCGGCGCGGCGGAGGACACTCCCGAAGCCGTTGCAGCCCCTTCTCCGCCTACCACCTGAAAGAACACTTCGCCCTGCTTCACCATGCCGAGTTCGCTGCGCGCCCGCTCTTCGATGGCATCGGTTCCGCGTTTGAGATCGCGCACCTCGGCATCCAGTGCCGCGTTGCGCTTTTGAGTCTGCTCGTTGGTTTGTTTCTGGGCCTCGACCTGCTTGCCCATGTCCCACACTTTCAGCCAGCTACCCTTCCCCAGCCAGAGCGGATATTGCAACAGCAGGAGAAGGGCCAGCAGGATGTAGGTGACGACACGCATTAACCTAATTGGTAATACGCACCGCGACCTGGATAGGAGGCGCTGTCGCCGAGATCTTCTTCGATGCGCAGCAGTTGGTTGTACTTGGCCATGCGGTCGGAACGCGATAGCGAACCGGTCTTGATCTGCATGGCATTGGTCGCCACGGCCAGGTCGGCAATGGTGGAGTCTTCTGTTTCGCCGGAGCGGTGCGAGATCACGGCGGTGTAACCCGCGCGTTTCGCCATCTCGATAGCGGCGAAGGTCTCGGTCAATGTGCCGATCTGGTTCACCTTGATCAGGATGGAGTTGGCGATGCCGCGCTTGATGCCTTCGCTCAGTATCTTGGTGTTGGTGACGAAGATGTCGTCGCCGACCAACTGGATCTGCTTGCCGAGGCGGTCGGTCAATGCCTTCCAGCCGTCCCAGTCGTGTTCGCTCATGCCGTCTTCCAGCGTGATGACCGGATACTTGTCCACCCATGAGGCGTACATGTCGATGATCTGTGCGGCTGACAGTGTCAGACCATCGGCTTTCAGATGGTACTTGCCATCCTTGTAGAACTCGGAAGCGGCAGCATCGATGCCAATCGCCACATCCGCACCCGGCACATAACCGGCTGCCTCGATGGCTTCGACGATGACTTTCAATGCAGCCTCGTTGGAACCCAAGGCTGGTGCAAAACCGCCTTCGTCGCCCACGGTGGTGGTCAGACCGCGCTTGTGCAAAATCGCCTTCAGGGCATGGAACACTTCTGCGCCGCAACGCAGCGCTTCACGGAAGCTTGCTGCGCCGACCGGGATGATCATGAATTCCTGGATGTCCGCACCGCCTTCGGCATGGGCGCCGCCGTTGATGATGTTCATCATCGGCACCGGCATCTCCATGCGTGCTGCACCGCCGAGGTAGCGATACAGCGGCAGGCCGCTCTCTTCCGCTGCGGCACGTGCCACAGCCATCGAAACGGCGAGGATGGCATTGGCGCCGAGACGCGATTTTGTTTCTGTGCCGTCCAGATCGATCATGGTCTGGTCGATGAAGGCCTGCTCAGCGGCATCCAGGCCGATGATGGCTTCAGCGATCTCTGTGTTCACGTTCTCGACTGCTTTCAACACGCCCTTGCCCAGATAGCGCTGCTTGTCGCCATCACGCAACTCGATCGCTTCTTTTTCGCCAGTAGAGGCCCCGGACGGCACGGCGGCACGTCCCATCACACCCGATTCCAGCAACACGTCCGCTTCTACGGTCGGGTTGCCACGGGAATCCAAAATCTCACGCGCTATCACATCAACAATTGCACTCATTCTTCTTCCTTCACTCACACACTTTTCAAGTTAACGTTCTCTTCGATAAAACCTTGTTGCTTCACTAGGGCATCCAGCGCCTTCAGTGTCTGTAACATCGCCTGCAGATGCCCCAGCGGGAATGCATTGGGACCGTCCGACATCGCCTTGGCGGGATCAGGATGTGTCTCCATGAATATGCCGGCGATACCTGCCGCCACAGCCGCGCGTGCCAATACCGGCACGAACTCGCGCTGACCGCCACTGGACGTGCCCTGCCCGCCCGGCAACTGCACCGAGTGCGTGGCATCGAACACCACCGGACAACCGGTGTTGCGCATCACGGCCAGCGAGCGCATGTCAGATACCAGATTGTTGTAGCCGAAAGAAGCGCCGCGCTCGCACACCATGATGGTGTCGCCGCCGCTCACTTCGCGCGCCTTGTCCACCACGTTCTTCATATCCCACGGCGACAGGAACTGGCCTTTTTTGATGTTCACCGGCTTGCCGGACTTGGCCACGGCATGGATGAAATCGGTCTGGCGGCACAGGAAGGCGGGCGTCTGCAGCACATCGACCACGGACGCCACGGGGGCGATCTCGTCTTCGTCGTGCACGTCGGTCAGCACCGGCACACCGATCTGCGCCTTCACCTTCTCCAAGATCTTCAGCCCCGCTTCCATGCCGAAACCGCGGAAGGTCTTTCCCGAACTGCGGTTAGCCTTGTCGTAGGAGGATTTGTAGATGAACGGAATGCCCAGTTTTTGGCAAATTTCTTTCAATTGTCCTGCGGTATCCAGCGCCATCTGCTCCGATTCGATCACACAGGGACCGGCGATCAGGAACAGCGGCTTGTCCAGGCCAACTTCGAAGTTACAGAGTTTCATACCGCTTCCTTGCGCTTGACCGCCGCTTCGACATACGCCTTGAACAGCGGATGTCCGGTGCGCGGCGTGGAGGTGAACTCGGGGTGGAACTGCACGCCGACGAACCAGGGATGCATGGTCTGCGGCAACTCCATCATCTCCGGCAGATCCTCGGAAGGGGTCCGCGCGGAAATGACCAGTCCGGTCTTCTCCAGCGCGGGAACATAATGGTTGTTCACTTCATAGCGATGACGGTGGCGTTCGTTCACTTCGTCGCCGTAGATGCGCTGCGCCATGGTGTTGGGCTTGACCGGGCAGCGCTGCGAACCGAGGCGCATGGTGCCGCCCATATCGGAATCGGCGCTGCGCTTGGCGACCTTGCCGTCGCGATCCAGCCACTCGGTGATCAACGCAACGACAGGATGCTCAGTCTCCAGATTGAATTCGGTACTGTTCGCGTCACCCATGCCCGCCACGTGGCGCGCATATTCGATCACCGCGAGCTGCATGCCGAGGCAGATGCCGAGATACGGGATCTTGTTCTCGCGTGCATAACGAATCGAGGCGATCTTGCCTTCCGTACCACGCACGCCGAAACCGCCGGGCACCAGGATTGCGTCGAGGCTCTTCAGCCCGTCCGTTCCTTCAGTTTCGATGACTTCGGAATCCAGATACTCGATATTCACGCGTGTGGCGGTATGGATACCCGCATGACGCAACGCCTCGATCAGCGACTTGTACGATTCGGTGAGGTCCACATATTTGCCGACCATTCCGATGGTGATCTCGTGCTGCGGGTTCTCCTGCGCCTTGATCAGGTTCTGCCAGACCGTCAGATTGGCAGGTGGCGCATTCAACGCCAGCTCTTCGCAGATGATGCGATCCAGTCCCTGCTCGTGCAGCATCTGCGGTACCTTGTAGATACTGTCCGCATCCCACATCGAGATCACGCTGTCTTCGCGCACGTTGGCGAACAGCGATATCTTGGCGCGTTCATCATCCGGAATACGGCGATCGGCACGGCACAGCAAAGCGGTCGGAAAGATACCGATCTCGCGCAACTTCTGCACGCTGTGCTGTGTCGGCTTGGTCTTTAGTTCGCCGGCAGTCGCGATATAGGGAACCAGCGTGAGGTGGACATATGCCACCTGATGACGCCCCATGCGCAGACCCATCTGGCGCGCCGCCTCGAGGAACGGCAGTGATTCGATGTCACCCACTGTGCCGCCGATCTCGACGATTGCCACGTCCGCATTCCCGTCAAGGGAAGCGGCTGCGCCGCGCTCGACGAATGTCTGGATCTCGTTGGTGATATGCGGGATCACCTGCACGGTCTTGCCCAGATATTCGCCGCGCCGCTCCTTGCGGATCACGCTTTCGTAGATTTGTCCGGTGGTGAAATTGTTGGCCTTGCGCATCTTGGCAGAGATGAACCGCTCGTAATGGCCCAGGTCCAGATCGGTCTCTGCGCCATCTTCGGTAACAAACACCTCGCCGTGCTGAAACGGGCTCATCGTGCCCGGATCGACGTTGATATACGGATCCAGCTTGAGCATCGTGACTTTGAGGCCACGCGACTCGAGGATAGCCGCAAGTGAAGCGGCGGCGATGCCTTTTCCTAAGGGAGGGACAACGCCGGCGGTAATAAAGATGTATTTGGTCATGGAGCGCGATTGTATCGCAAAACAGTCGGCCTCTCAAAGGAAGAAGCGCGCGAAATGAGGCAGTTGCAACACCCGGCGTGGCCGGACTGCGCGGCTCGCGAAAATGGTGTTCAGCTCGACGGAAACGACAAAGCCCTCACGAGGGGGGCTGTGTCGTTTATAAGGAGTCTGACGATGACCTACTTTGGCTCCCACATAACTTGCTGCGCAAGTTAGTGTCCACCGCAATAAGCCGCTACGCGGCGTATTGTCACGACGTTCAAGTAGTCATAAATCAACTGTTCGAGATGGGAAGGAGTGGGGCCAACTTGCTATGGTCGTCAGACATAACTGTTATCAATCGCCGGAGCTTGTTTGGAGATCCGGCGCCTGATGTAATTTTGGAAGAAGTAAAGTCGTGTTCTGATTGTTGCGCGAAACCTGTATTACTTGCAACTGACCTAATGTTATAGGATCAAGCCGCACGGGCAATTAGTATCGGTTAGCTTAACGCATTACTGCGCTTCCACACCCGACCTATCAACGTGGTAGTCTTCCACGACCCTTCAGGGTAATCAAGTTACCAGGGAAGTCTCATCTTGAGGCGAGTTTCCCGCTTAGATGCTTTCAGCGGTTATCTCTTCCGTATATAGCTACCCGGCTATGCCACTGGCGTGACAACCGGTACACCAGAGATACGTCCACTCCGGTCCTCTCGTACTAGGAGCAGGTCCCCTCAAACTTCCAGCGCCCACGGCAGATAGGGACCAAACTGTCTCACGACGTTTTAAACCCAGCTCACGTACCACTTTAAATGGCGAACAGCCATACCCTTGGGACCGGCTACAGCCCCAGGATGTGATGAGCCGACATCGAGGTGCCA
>JACQYW010000015.1 GCA_016208015.1 Nitrosomonadales bacterium
ACATTCCACTCGGCCATCTTGGAAGTCAAAAGTAGTGAAACTGAGCTACACTTATTTGCAGCCGTCACCCAAAATGGCGGCTAAAGTGCCTGGGTAAAATTCAACGCGCAGGGCTGGGTAGTTTTAAACGCGCACCAACATCCAACCACACTCCGCGCCAGATTTGGCTACTAAGTCAAGATTTCTACAGGACGAGATATTCGAGAACCGGAGGAAAAGCCCATTCGTATTCGATTGGATATTTCGTCGATTGAGAAATGCCTATGAAGATCAGATGAACTATAGTGCTGAGATGCTTGCCGCTGAAGCGAAGAGAGTTATAGATGTCATAAATTAAATTTGCATGAACTCCTATTCAGAAGACCAACTCGTTGAACAACCTGCCATCCAGCTGTTTGCTGAGCTTGGATGGGTGACGCTGTCCGCTTCTGAAGAGGTGATGGGGGCGAACGGCACACCCGGGCGCGAGACGAAATCCGAAGTGGTGTTGGTAGTGCGCCTGCGCGCTGTGCTGGCGAGGCTGAATCCAACTCTACCAACCGTAGCAATCAGCGCTGCCGTGGAAGAGTTGTCGCGTGACCGTTCCGCAATGACGCCTGCAGCCGCGAACCGCGAGTTGTGGGCCTTGATGCGCGACGGCGTGAAGGTCACGGTGCCCGATACTGCCAAAGGCGGCGTGAAGGACGAACGGGTGCGGGTGGTGGATTGGAATAATCCCGCCGCCAACGATTTCCTGCTGGTGAGCCAGATGACCATCGTCGGCCAGCTCTATACCTGCCGCCCGGATTTGATCGGATTCGTGAATGGTCTGCCGTGGGTGGTGATTGAGCTTAAGAAGCCAGGCGTACCCGCTAAGCAAGCATTTGACGGCAACCTCACCAGTTACAAGCATGCACAGAACGGTGTTCCTGCGCTGTTCTGGTCAAATGCCTTGCTCATTGCTTCCAATGGCACGGATAGCCGTGTCGGTTCGTTGACTGCCGACTGGGAGCGGTTCTTTGAGTGGAAGCGCATCGAGAGCGAGGATGAACCGCGCCGGGTGTCGCTAGACGTGATGCTGCGCGGTCTGTGCGAGCCATCACGTCTGCTTGATCTAACTGAAAACTACACGCTGTTCTCTGAGCACAAAAGCGGGCTGACCAAGATCATCGGGCAGAACCATCAGTTCATCGGCGTGAACAATGCCATTAAGGCAATGCTCAAGGCGCGCGAGGAAGGGCACGGGCGCGGCGGTGTGTTCTGGCAGACGCAGGGTTCCGGCAAGAGCTTTTCGATGGTGTTCTTTGCACAGAAGGTGCTGCGCAAGATTCCGGGTAACTGGACGTTCGTGGTCGTGACCGACCGGGTGGAGCTGGACGAACAGATCGCCAAGACCTTTGCCGCCTGTGGGGCGGTGAGCGATGCCAATGCCAGCCACGCCCAAAGTGGGGCGGATTTGCGGAAATTGCTTTCTGGCAACAATCGCTACGTTTTCACCTTGATTCACAAATTCCAGACTTCAGAGATGCTGTGTGACCGGCGCGACGTGATTGTGCTGACCGACGAAGCGCACCGGAGCCAGTACGACACACTAGCGCTGAATATGCGTGCAGCGCTGCCCAATGCCATGTTCGTGGCCTTTACCGGCACGCCGCTGATTGCCGGAGAGGAGCGCACCCGCGAAGTGTTCGGCGACTATGTTTCCATCTACGATTTTCAGCAGTCTGTTGAGGATGGCGCGACCGTGCCGCTGTTTTACGAGAACCGCACGCCGGAACTGCACCTGGACAATCCCGACCTGAACGACGACATCTACGATTTGATTGAGAGCGCAGACCTTTCCGACGAGGCTGAGAAGAAGCTGGAGCGAGAACTGGGGCGGCAATATCACCTGATCACCCGCGATGATCGGCTGGATACGGTGGCGCAGGACATCGTGCGGCATTTCACCGGGCGCGGATTCCAAGGCAAGGCGATGGTCGTTTCCATCGACAAGGCCACGGCTCTGCGCATGTATGACAAGGTGCGCAAATACTGGCCCACGGATGACAAAACCGATATGGCGGTGATTGTCTCGGCAGGGCAGAACGAAGTGGAGCAGATGGCAGAGTTGGGCATCGACATCGTGCCGCACCGCAAGCGCATAAACGAGGAAAAGCTGGACGAGAAGTTCAAGGACCCGAAGGATCCGTTGCGTCTGGTGTTTGTGTGCGCCATGTGGCTGACCGGCTTCGATGCGCCAAGCTGCTCTACGGTTTACCTCGATAAGCCGATGCGCAACCACACGCTGATGCAGACCATTGCCCGTGCCAACCGGGTGTACCCCGGCAAGCAAAGCGGCTTGATCGTCGATTACGCCAATGTATTCGCTTCCTTGGAAAAGGCACTCGCAATTTACGGCAAGGGGGCTAGCGGCGAAATGCCCGTGCGCGACAAGAAAGCGCTGGCCGATGAGCTGCGCTATGCCGTGAACGACGCCAATGTGTTTTGCCAGGAACATGGCGTTTCGCTGGCCGAGATTGAAACCAAGCCCACCGCCAACTTTGCGCAAGCGGGGGCCATCCAGGCTGCAGCAGACAAGCTGATGGCTCCGGAAACCACCAAGCGGGATTTCCTGACGCTCGAAGCGCTGGTCAACAGTCTGTATCGCGCTTTGAAGCCGGACCCCGTAGCTGTCGAATTTGCCCAGCGCTGCGGCTGCTTGGCCGCGATAGCAGAGTGTGTGAAGACGGTAACTGATCCGCCCGACATCTCGCACATCATGCAAGGCATACAAGCGCTGCTGGATGAGTCGATTGCTGCCGAGCCATTCAAGTTCAAGCAGCCCACTCAGGGCTATGGGCAGATCGACCTTTCCAAGATCAACTTTGAAGCGTTACGCAAACGCTTTGAAAGCAAGAAGCCCAGCAATACCGATTTGGAACGCCTGCGCGCTGCCGTAAAAGCGCAGCTAGAACGCATGGTGCGTCTCAACCCGACACGAGCGGATTATCTGGAGAAATTCCAGACGCTCATCGACGGCTACAACTCCGGTAGCCGCAACATCGAGGAAATCTTCAAAGAACTGCTGGCGCTGTCCCTAGTGCTGACTGAAGAACAAACCCGGCATGTCCGTGAGAATCTGTCCGAAGAAGAGCTGACCATGTTCGACATCCTGACCCGACCGGCACCTGATTTGACTACAGCCGAGCGTGAAGAAGTGAAGAAGGTCGCTCACCAACTGCTGGAGAAACTGCACAAGCTGCTGGTGCTGGGCTGGCGGCAAAAAGTCTCAACCCGCGCGCGTGTGAAAATCGAGATCGAAAACGCCCTGGATGAAGGTCTGCCACGCGCGTACTCCAAAGACCTCTATGAGAAGAAATGCGCTGCGGTGTTTGAGCATGTGTATCAGAGTTATCAGGGGGAAGGCCAGAGTGTTTACGCGTAATCCTTCTATACGGCTATTGTCGGCATCACGTCGCAGGAAAAGCAGGAATCATCTATGACAGATCATATGAACACGGCACCTAAGGCAATTCCATCATCAATTGATGAGATTGATACTGAGTTGTCGGCTGATGTCGGCAGTGAATATGATTTTTCCAATCATATTCTGGATAAACAGACACAGCCGTTACTTGAGTCAGCATTGCTGCAATGGACGGCAACAAGGTGGCGTAATAAAAATATTAAAGCTATTGCCTCATCTCATTCGAGAACAGAAGAGGAGGCGTCACAATATCTCAACCGCCTTGCGAATTCTGCACCTGGGACGCTACTGTCAATGCTCCCGTCTGGGAAAGTGGAAGGCGTTACCCCTCGTGTTTCGTCGAAGTTTAAAAGCCAAGTAATTTCCAATCAAGACAAATGGCCGGGGCTGGCACTTTCCGATTGGATGATGCTGATGTGCATAGATGCAAGACCCAAGGATTTTCCTCATCAGTTATATCGAAATTCGGAACATCGAGAAGTAGTCGGATGGGATGACTATGACTTTGTAGTAAAAGGTCTGATGAAGTCAGTGGCCGATGGCGGGAAGCTATATAAGCTGTCGGATACGGTTTCTACAATTTTCTATGAGCTCTTCAAGAATACGCACGATCACGCCAGGGCTGACATTGATGGTCGAATTATTGGGGACTCAATCAGGTCAATCTACGCCAGATACTATCCCGCTAACAAATTAGCTCGGCCCCCCCTAGCTAAATCGACCGATGCAAAGGAAAGAGTATCGCCTGTGGAGTGGTATATACAGACGATCCTAAAAAATCAGTCACTAGACACTTCGGGATTTCTAGAGCTATCTGTGTTCGATATGGGGCCTGGGCTGGCTGCTAAATGGTTATCCAAGACGGAACTAAATTGTGGAGCAAAGGAACAGTATGAGGCGGTGCTCTCTTGTCTGGCGAAAGGAAGTTCATCAACGCAAAGAAACGGACGAGGCTTTGGATTATGGAATGTCTTGCAGGCGCTGAGAAAGGAAAAAGGTTTCATCCGTATTAGAACAAATGGAGTCCATGCGTACAGACAGTATGCAATGCTTAATGATTTGGGAATGGAAGAGAGTTCATCTGGCGGAAAAACGATAAAAGAAATTCTTTATGACTGGAAAAGGGTCCATGTAACTACACCAAGTGACTATCCACCTGCTGAGGGAACGTTGATTTCAGTCTTGCTTCCATTGGAGGGCGCATGAAAGCGTTCTCTATACGAAAGTTTGAAAGTCCTTGTCGTGACAAGGAAGCCGCACTCATTATCTCGGTATATTTGTTCAGGTCAGATGTGCCACCAAATCACTTGGATTCGGCACTAACCGAGATTCTTGCAAAAGGTGGTCAATTTGACGCTGTGCATTTTGTTGGTATGGATAGGTGTATATCGCTAGCCAAAACTTGGATGGCTAGTGAAACCTCGATCAGAGCCCGCCTTGAAAAAGTGCTGCCCAATCTTGATAGTGATGTTTGTTTCATTTCCTTTAATAAGGAAACGGGTCGACATTGCGTCGATTCAATTGGCGGGGAATTGATTGATGCGGAGGATATTCTTAGGCTGCATCAGAAGTATTGTCTGCGCGAGTTATTCGAGGCTGGAAATGGGCTTACACGAGCTTCAAATGAATACCATTATGTAAAGCCCTCGAAGAAGCACGCTGGTGCCTTTCTTAGAACGTCAGCCGTTCTTGAAATGAATGGTGCCACGAATATCATTTCCTTCTGGATGCTTCCGCTCATCTGGAAGCAAGATATTCGATATATTGTTGTAGATACGACCGGTATTGCTTCCATTGGACTTGCGCTCTCATGTAATGCTTTGCTTCACGGAGGAATAGATAGCCCCCCTTTGGTTTTGTCTCATGAATCGTATGGTGGACTGGAGCACCTATCGGTCAAGAATCCGGAAGAGACTTTGCTGCTGATATCAGCAACCACATCGGGGAACTTAAGGCAGGAGCTAATAGAGCTTGGTGCGGTCGACAAGAATATTCACACCTTGTTTTTCTTGGGGGAAAACAGAGGCAAGGCAGGTAATGTGCTCTGCGATCTAACTAAGTCGACTAGCAAGGACAAGACTGGTTTAGAGCCAATAAAAAATTTTGATCAAAACCGCTGTCCATATTGCGCGCATAAATCCTATCCAATTGTGTTGGTGGGCGATCAGTTCTCGCCAGAGCCAGCTAAGGTTGATGAAATTGAAATTAACCGTCCGGATTTGCCGCTGGCACAACAGGCAGTTATTGATAAGTTGGCCGGCACGGGACTATTTAAGGTTAACAAGAATGTTGCCGGTCGCAACCTTGAGTATTTTCTTGATACCTCAGTTTTGTTTGCATCAGATAGTTCCAATGAGGGCGCTGCTGCACAACAGGAGGTGCAGGGCCGTTGGAAAGGAATGGTTACGCGCGGGGCCCCGGTTACACTAAATAGAATTGTTCATGCCGAATATCCATTTTCAAAAGAACTTGCGGAGTCATCAAGAGGAATACTCTCGGCCTATCGAACGGTGGAGCCGTCCTTAATCACTAATAGCCGAGATATGAGAGCCTCCTCGGTTACAGCAGATATGTCTACGTTGGTCGTCGCTTCCTGCATTGATGATTCACAAGAACTCATGGGCGTTAACCGTGACCTTCGCTCCCTACAACCTCGGGGAAATACAACCTATATTTCTCCGATCTTTAGAGCTGCTTCTAATAAAGAGCGGGAAAGAATCAGGGCAAATCTGACATTTGGGGAGAATGGGAAGGCCACTTTTAGTTTACATTCGATATACGTAATCGATTTGCCCGAAGAAACGGGGAGGCACAGTTGGCTCCAAGAAATTGACTTCCTTAATGAACTCTTAGATTGGATTGATAGTGAAGGTAGGGTTCGGCCTTTAGAGTTCGTTGCCAGACTTGAGCGGTTATACGATGCGCCCAAGGCAGGAATGTCCGAAAAGTTATTTTGGCCAAGCCATGCGGGAAAAGAGTTGGAAATCCGGCCGGATTTCACCTTGCTCAAGGTGGATGGAAAGAGAAAACTGTCTCAGGCAGATATTTATGCGGTTGTGTCGGCAGTGCTCCATAGCCTTAGAAAAGGCGTAGATGGGAAGCCGAAACTAGAATACAGAACATACGCGCGAGCTGTTCTATCGCCAGATAATTTTCAGCGGCTTAATGATGGTGTAATTCAAGCATCCATTCTTCGGGCGGCTAGGCAGTACGAACTGTCGTACGCAAGTTGCGATATTGGAGTGAGTCGGCGAATGAAGGATTTGTTAGCGGATTACGCTAACAAGTCGCGAGAGGGAGAAGGCGAGGCCCTTATGGAGTTTCTCATTGCTTTGGCCTCCAGCAGATTGACGTTGCATGCTGAACATGAAATCGAAGTGGCTGATGCGGTGTTAATGAATAGCGGTTTGCCCAATTGCTATCATGAGCTAGCTAGATTCATTAAGAATAGGAAGTCGGACTAGGTCGCCGCGCATGAAAGCAAGACTAGATAACCTCGAAAGCGCATTTGCCCAGAACATTGCCGGAGTTCATAAGCTAATTCATTTTGATCGTGAAGTGCTTGGCTTTGCTGTTGCGGGAATTCGTGATTTGTCGGAGCGGTTAAAGCAGCATCACAAATTAGGGAACCCTTATCTCACTGCTGAAAATACGCTGAAATCAATTGAAAATATCCGGGATAACGACTCCTTGCGGCCACGGTATAAAGTTATTTTTAACCAAGCTGTTGTGCTTCTCGTTTCTTATTTTGGTTCGGCTGTTGAGGATATCTTTAAGGCGGGAGTAGATGCCTTACTGGACTCCGGTGAAGATAGCGATTTATTGCGTGAGGATATCAAGCTGTCCTTTCGTGAAATGCAGGAGGCGAGCTGGCACTTTCGAGGCGTGGCGGCGGACTTGCTTGTTCAAAAGAAAGATTTGTCTTTCCAAGATATGCAAGCCATCAGCCGTACTTTTAAAACCTATTTGGGCATAACCATCGAGAAGGATAATCATGTGAACAACATCATCCTTGCTCAGGCGTGCCGTCACGTGATCGTTCATGCGGGAGGCGCCGTCAATGATCGACTCATAAGGCAGGTGGCTAACGCAACTCCACGCGAAATCAAACCCGCAATTTCGCGAGGGGAGCACATTGAATTTCAGCCAGAGGAGGTTGAGCTAATTTCGAGAAGTATGGAGGCTTACGTAAAAGGGCTGGTTATTAAGGTGAAGGGGATGCCTTGGCAACACTAATCCCAAGTTTAAGCGCTTGCGTTTCAAGAATGACCGGTGGCGAGAAGCGCTTGGCCCAACGCCTCGAAGCGAAATTGGAGAATGATTATCTTCTTTGGTACGACGTGGCTATTGGACAAGCGGTCAAACACCCGGATTTCATCGTTTTGCACCCACAGCGCGGCCTTCTGATTCTGGAAGTCAAAGACTGGAAGCGTGACACTATTCGCAGCGCTGACAAGCATTCGGTTGAGATTCTGACGAGTTCTGGAATTAAACATGTCAGCAATCCGTTGGAGCAGGCAAGACAGTATGCTCAGGCGGTAACGAATGTTCTCCAGAAAGATCCCCAACTCACCATCTCGTCAGGCAAGCTTGCCGGACACTTGTTGTTCCCTTGGAGCTACGGGGTGGTGTTGCCCAATATTTCGCGGAAGCAGTTTGAGGATGGGCAATTCAATGAAGTAATCGAGTCAAGCCGGGTGATCTGCCAGGATGAGATGGTGGAGTCAGTCGAGGCAGAAGAGTTTCAGCAGAGGCTCTGGAATATGTTCCCATTCAAGTTCAAAGGGGCGCTATCCCTGCCGCAGCTAGATCGAGTTCGCTGGCATATGTTTCCTGAAGTTCGCGTTTCCACTTCGGCGACTGGTGATTTGTTTGGCGGTGAGTCTGGTACTGATGAGGTTGAAATCCCGGACTTGCTGCGCGTAATGGATATTCAACAGGAGCAGCTAGCACGCAGTTTGGGAGAAGGGCATCGTGTAATTCATGGGGTGGCAGGTTCTGGCAAGACGCTCATTCTTGGGTATCGGGCTATGCATCTGGCTCAAACCTGCAGGAAGCCGATTCTGGTGCTTTGCTATAACAAAGCCTTGGCAGCAAAGTTGCACCAGTTGATTGAAGACAAGAGTTTGTCGGAGAAAGTGTCGGTATATAACTTTCATGCCTGGTGCCGCGCCCAGCTAACTGCTTACGATATTGCGCTCCCAAAGCTGGAGGGCGAAGCGTTTTTCGATGGGATGGTTGAGTCGGTGATTCACTCTGTAGACCGCAAGCTAATCCCTTCTGGGCAGTATGACGCTGTACTGATTGATGAGGGGCATGATTTCCGTCCCGAATGGTTCAAATTGGTTGTACAAATGGTTGACCCATCGAGCAACTCATTGCTGGTCTTATATGACGACGCTCAATCTATTTACGAGCGAGCAAAGAAGCAGAAATTCAGCTTTAGGAGCGTCGGGATCCAGGCCCAGGGGCGGACCAATATTCTTAGGATCAACTATCGCAATACCCAAGAGGTTTTGAGCGTTGCCATGGCCTTTGCTCATGATTTGTTGTCGGCAAAAGATGCCGATGAAGATCATGTTCCAGTTGTGCATCCAATGAGTGCTGGTCGACATGGTGCGCGCCCTTGTATCGTAAAACTGCCAACATTGGATGAAGAATCCCAGTGGGTCATCAATCAATTGAAAGAGGCCAATAAGGGCGGCCTGCCTTGGCACGATATGGCGGTGATATACCGCCACTACGAGCCGATGGGAAAGCTCATGTGGAATAAGCTGAGGGCGGCAGGAATCCCGGTTTCTTGGCAGAAAGACGTTAAGTTTTCTGCTGACCAAGATACGGTTCGGCTTATTACGATGCACTCGTCCAAGGGGCTTGAGTTCCCGTGGGTTGCGATACCGGGGATTGGGATGATGCCTGATAAGGATGTCGATGTAGAGGATGAAGCCAGGCTGCTTTACGTTGCAATGACGCGAGCCACTTCAAAGCTTGTAATGAGCTGTGATCGCGATTCTGTATTTTCCGATAAGCTCAGCATGGCCATTGGCTGATACTGGGCCATTGCTGCATTTAAGAAATATTGGTTGGAAGCGTAGCACGCTACTATGTCCGATAGATTAGACAAAGCTAGTCATATTGTCCTTAGTATCGGACACTCAATCTCTTCTAAAAATGATGGCTCGATATGCTTACAAGATAGATATGTCCGATACTTTTGACATTTAGTAGAGAATTGCCTAAAGTATCGTACATGGCTAGATCTTTCCATTCCCCTTTTCCGTCTATCACGAAGCAATTAGCAGCTCTTGGCGAACGACTACGAGATGCTCGACTTCGGCGGGAGCTTACAACCGTGCTTTTCGCCGAACGGCTTGGTGTATCTCGAGATACGCTGAACCGTTTGGAAAAGGGTGATCCGAATATTGCCATCGGGACCTATATGAAAGCCCTGCGAGTATTAGGCTTGGAACAAGATATCGACGCAGTGGCCAAGGACGATGTTATTGGCCGCAAGCTGCAAGATCGCGCGTTGCCTCCTCGTAGGAATGTTAAGACAGGGAGCCCGGCAATAGAGGCCGCTGCCCGGCTTCGCCTTGCACGAGCTGCACATGAGAGTGGCAATCTTCGAGAGCGAAACCAGGAAACCCTTTCCCGGTTGCTGAAGGGACGACGCAAAGAGGTTGCCGATGGCGAAAGCTAATCTAACGCGAGAGGCATTTGAGGTTTTCATCGAAGCCGAAGAGCTAGGTTGCTCCGGCCAAGTCGGCACGCTCTATCGTGACAAGGTGCGTACTGCGCTGCCCGTATCCTTTGAGTACACCGCAGAATGGATTGCTCAGCACCCCTTCATGCTGGATCCTCGACTGGAGTTATATGCAGGGGAGCAGCACCCTGTCGGAGACTCTGTATCGTTCGGAATTTTTCTGGACTCAGCCCCTGATCGCTGGGGTCGCCTGCTCATGGAGCGGCGTGAAGTCATCCAAGCCAATAAAGAGGGTCGAACCAGCAGAAAACTTCAGGAAATGGATTTCCTGCTGGGGGTGAATGACTACACCCGACAAGGTGCTCTACGTTTTCGCCGGCCAGATGGTCCATTCTTGGACAACAGCGAACTACCTACCCCAACTGTAACCGATCTTAACGAGTTGGCATCGATCTGCGACCGTTTGGAGGAAGAGGGAGTCGAGAAACTTCCTGAGTACGAGAAGTGGCTTTCCCTGCTGATCGCCCCAGGATCATCCTTGGGCGGAGCCCGACCGAAGGCCAACTTCGAAGAGGCGGATGGCAGCCTCTGGATAGCGAAGTTTCCAGCAAAGAACGATATTTACGACGTTGGTGCTTGGGAGCTCGTGATACATCGGCTAGCCGAAAAAGCAAAAATTTGGGTACCCACTTCTCGTTCGATCCAGCTCGCATCTAAGTATCACACCTTTTGCGTAAAGCGATTCGACCGAACGGAGACCTCTCGGCGAATGTATGCGTCAGCCATGACCCTGCTTGAAAAGAAGGACGGTGAATCTGGCAGCTACCTTGAGATGGCCGACTTCATCAGCAACCAAGGCGCAAGCGGTTCTATTGAAACCGACTTGGCCCAACTATTTCGGCGCGTTCTTTTTAACGTGCTAGTTAGCAATCGGGACGATCACTTGCGCAACCACGGATTTATCCGAGTTGCAGACGGATGGAGACTGTCGGATGCATTCGACATGAATCCGAATCTGAGCAAAGCGATACACGCACTCGCGCTGGATGATGCCAACCCTGATCCAGACATCGAGGTGGCTATATCCACGGCTGAGTTCTACCGGCTGACGAATAGCCAAGCTTTGGACATGCTGGATGAGGTCGTCAACGTCGTGTCTGGTTGGGAGAGGCAGGCTAAAGCCGAGGGCTTATCAGGCACCGAAATCGACCGAATGAAGTCGGCTTTCCTGGTGTAGGGCCAATTCATCGTCAGGGGTAGAAAGCGGCTTGGGGGTATATGAGTTACTGAGTTCGAATATAATAAAAACCAAGGATTAGATGTTGGTCTTTTTTGTGTGAGTATTGGTGTGAGTATTTTGTGATCAAATTCCTTTGAAACCCTTTGTTTAAGGCAAATTCAAGGGCACCTATCACCACCAAATAAAAAAACTCCAGCCAAAGCTGGAGTTTTTTTATTTGGTGCCGGTGTTTCTTACTTGTCGTTGAGCATCTGCTTCAGCATCCACAACGAAAAGAAAGCGACCATAATCATCGAACCGATTGCTGCGATATCTGCGACGAGTGACATATTAATCTCCTCCCAAGAGAGTCAGGTTAAACACAATAACAACAAGGCAAGCGGGCAAATGCTAGCACAATTTTTTCTTATGGCAAGTATTTTGTGTCAACGACTGCAGCCCGCGCGGTGACCGCGAAGGCACAAGAGAGGCTGGTGAGAAGCCTGTGCGGGAAGCTATCGGTGACAGCTTCCCGGGCGCTGTGGATTAGTCAGCTTTTTTGAACAGCTGCATGGTGATCCAGATGGCGAAACCAACGGAGAAGATTGCGGTTCCGATGGACGAAATATCAGCGATGTACGACATTATTTTCTCTCCCTTACGAGCCTAGTTTTAGATGACATCTATAATGGCGATAGCCTCTAAAGTTCTTGATGACTATAGTTGACCAAAGCTTTTCAAATTATATGAGTTTTTTTCTGGGACATTCCCACAATTTTTCTAAGGTTAAGAAAAATAAGGATAAATTGTGAAATTTGTGTGAAATTTGAAGTTAAGCAGGTATCAAACGTGCAAACGAAACTCTACATAAAGACCTATGGCTGCCAAATGAACGAGTATGACTCGGACAAGATGGCCGATGTGATGCGTGCCTGCGAAGGCATGGTGCAGACCGACAAAGCGGAAGATGCGGACATCATTCTGTTCAATACCTGTTCAATCCGGGAAAAAGCGGAAGGCAAGGTGTTCTCCGATCTGGGGCGGGCGCGGGCATTGAAGCAGGCCAAGCCGGGATTGCTGATCGGCGTCGGCGGTTGCGTCGCCAGCCAGGAAGGCGATGAGATCGTCCGGCGCGCGCCCTATGTCGATGTGGTGTTCGGACCGCAGACCCTGCATCGGCTACCGCAACTGATCGCGGCGCGGCGCGCCAGCGGCAAGCCGCAGGTCGACATCAGCTTCCCCGAGATCGAGAAGTTCGACCATCTGCCGGTGGCGCAAACCACCCACGGCACCGCTTATGTCTCCATCATCGAAGGCTGCAGCAAGTACTGCACCTACTGTGTGGTGCCGTTCACGCGCGGCGAAGAGATGTCGCGTCCGTTTGCCGATGTGATGCGCGAGGTGGCAAGCCTGACCGCGCAGGGTGTGGGCGAGATCACGCTGCTGGGCCAGAACGTGAACGCTTATCAGGGCGTCACCGAAGACGGCGACACGGTGGACTTCGCGTTCCTGCTGCAGGCGGTGGCGGCGCAGCCCGATGTGCAACGCCTGCGCTTTTCCACCTCGCATCCGCGCGAGATGACGCAACGGCTGATCGATCTGTATGCCTCCGAGCCCAAACTGGCCGGGCATCTGCACCTGCCGGTGCAATCCGGCTCGGACCGCGTCCTGGCGGCGATGAAGCGCGGCTACACCGCGCTGGAGTACAAATCCACCGTGCGCAAATTGCGCGCTGCGCGACCCGACATCTCCATCACTTCCGATTTCATCATCGGTTTTCCCGGCGAGAGCGATGCCGATTTCGAGGCGACCATGAAACTGATCGACGATGTCGGCTTCGATGCCAGTTTCAGTTTCATCTTCAGCGCGCGGCCCGGCACACCCGCGGCCGAGATGGCGGACGAGACGCCGGATGAAATAAAGATGGAACGGCTGCGCCGCGTGCAGGCGCGTATCGCCGGGCTGGAACAGCAGGTCAGCGCGGCGATGGCGGGGAGTGTGCAGCGCGTGGTGGTGGAGAATATCTCGCGCAAGGATGCAAACGAACTGGCCGGACGCACCGAAAACAACCGCGTGGTGAATTTCCCCGGCTCGCCCGGGATGCTGGGCCGTTATGTGGATGTGCGCATCCTGTCGGGTACCATGCACACCTTGCGCGGCGAACTGGTGATCGAGCCATGAATGACACAGCGAACATTTCTTTCGAGCCGATAGACAACGTTCGGCTGTCCAACCTGTGCGGTTCGTTCGACGAGAACCTGCGCCAGATCGAGACCGCGCTGGAAGTAAACATCGCGCGGCGCGGCGAACGTTTCACCATCACCGGTGCGCAGGCGGCATTGGCTCGCGGCGTGCTGGAGCGCTTCTATCTCGAAGCGAAGCACGACATCACGCTGGAACGCCTGCAGCTCGGCCTCATCGAATGCATGAAACACGATCTGCCCGATGCACAGAGCGAATCGGTGCCGTTGTTGATGACGCGCAAATCCGAAGTCCGCGGTCGCACCGCGCGCCAGAATGAATACTTGCAGGCCATCCAGGAACACGACATCACTTTCGGCGTCGGTCCGGCCGGCACAGGCAAGACCTATCTCGCGGTCGCCTCGGCGGTGGATGCCTTGCAGCGCGAAACGGTGAAGCGCCTGGTGCTGGTGCGTCCTGCAGTGGAAGCGGGCGAACGGCTCGGCTTCCTGCCCGGCGATATGGCGCAGAAGGTCGATCCCTATCTGCGTCCCTTATATGACGCGCTGTACGACCTGATGGGACTGGACAAGGTGGCCAAGGCGTTCGAGCGCGGCATGATCGAAGTCGCCCCGCTGGCCTACATGCGCGGGCGCACACTCAACCATTCCTTCATCATCCTCGACGAGGCGCAGAACACCACGCCCGAGCAGATGAAGATGTTCCTCACCCGCATCGGTTTCGGCAGCAAGGCGGTCATCACCGGCGACGTGACGCAGATCGACCTCGCGCGCGGACAGAAGAGCGGCCTCAACGATGCGCGCATCGTGCTCAAGGATGTGCGCGGCATCGCCTTCCAGCAATTCCTCGCCGAAGACGTGGTTCGCCATCCGCTGGTGCAGAAGATCGTCGGGGCTTACGAGAAATTCGAGCAACAAAAACCATGAACGCCCCCCATAAACTTTCCCTGTCCGTGCAGTACGCGACCAATGCCAAGAAGTTGCCGACGCGGCAACAATTCCGCCGCTGGGTCAAGGTCGCGCAGGAGCAGGACGTGCAGATCGCCCTGCGCATCGTCGACGAGATCGAGGGGCGCGCGCTGAACCAGAGCTATCGCGGCAAGGACTACGCGACCAACGTGCTCACCTTCGTCTACGACGATACCGATCCCCTGTACGGCGATGTCGTCATCTGCGCGCCGGTGGTGGCACGCGAGTGCAGGGTGCAGGGCAAGGACCTGCTTGCGCATTACGCGCATCTCACCCTCCACGCCGCGCTGCATCTGCAGGGCTACGACCATGAAAAGAAGCGCGATGCCGAGAGGATGGAGGCGCGCGAGACTGCGTTGATGCTCAAATTGAGGTATCCTGCGCCCTATCTTGTTAGTTGAAATTCAGTAATGGACGGTTCGGAAAGTAGTAACAAGCCCACTCTGCTGGAGCGGCTCTCCACGATGTTGCTGCGGGAGCCGGAAGACCGCGAGCAACTCATCGCGCTGCTGCACAGCGCCTACGAGCGCAACCTGCTGGATGCCGACGCACTCTCCATGATGGAAGGTGTCATCCAGGTCTCCGAACGTCAGGTGCGCGAGATCATGATCCCGCGAGCGCAGATGGATGTCATCGACATCAGTCACCCGCCGGAACAATTCATCCCCTACGTCATCAATACCGCGCACTCGCGTTTCCCCGTCACCGACGGCGACAAGGACAACATCATCGGCATCCTGCTGGCGAAAGACCTGCTGCGTTATTACGCCGGGGAAGAATTCGATGTGCGCGACATGTTGCGTCCCGCCGTGTTCGTGCCGGAATCGAAACGCCTCAACGTGCTGCTGCGCGACTTCCGCAGCAACCGCAACCACATCGCGCTGGTGGTGGATGAGTACGGAGGCGTCAGCGGCATGGTCACCATCGAGGACGTGCTGGAACAGATCGTCGGCGACATCGCCGACGAATACGACTTCGACGAGGACGTGGACAACATCATCCGCCAGGACGACGCGCACTGGCGCGTGAAAGCCGATACCGAGATCGCGGTCTTTAACGAAACCCTCGGCACGGATTTCAGCGACGAAGACTACGACACCATCGGCGGCCTGGTGCTCAAGGAGGCGGGCCAGCTACCCAAGCGCGGCGAAGTGTTCCAGATCGGCGAGTGGCGCTTCACCGTGTTGCGGGCTGATAGCCGCAGGCTGCATGCATTGCTGGTGGAACGTACTCTGGTCGATGTTGCTGAATCCGACTAGGCGAACCGTTAGAACTTTTCATCCTCACGCAAATACCTCCACTGCCCTGACGGCAGATCACCCAGCCTTACCCTGCCGATGCGCACGCGTTTCAGTGAGGTGACTCTCAAGCCCACCATCTCGCACATGCGGCGGATCTGGCGTTTTTTTCCTTCTTGCAGGATGAAGCGCAGTTGATCGTCGTTCTGCCAGCTCACTTTCGCCTGCTTCAGTTTCTTCCCGTCCAGTGACAGACCATGATTGAGCATGGCGAGTCCGTTAGCGTCGATCTTGCCCTGCACGCGCACCAGATATTCTTTTTCGATGGGCGAGTCTTCGCCGACGAGTTGCTTGGCGATGCGACCGTCCTGCGTCAGCACCAGCAATCCGGTCGAGTCGATGTCGAGGCGGCCGGCGGGGGCGAGGTTGAGCATCTGGCTGCGATGGAAGCGTTGCGGAGATTTGTCCTCTTCCCAGCGCGTTCCGGCTTCGATCAGCAGGATGGCGGGTTTGTAACCCTGTTCGGCTTGTCCGGACACGTAGCCTACCGGTTTGTGCAGCAGGATGGTGACGCGTCCTTCCTGTTTGGCTTGGGCGGCTTTCTCCAGCGTGATCTTTTGCGTCGGCAGTATCTTCGTGCCGAGTTCGCTGACGGTTTCGCCGTCCACCTTCACCCAGCCTTTGGCGATGTAGTCGTCCGCTTCGCGGCGCGAGCAGAGTCCCTGTTCGGACATCAATTTTGAAAGACGTATTTTTTCCATGATTAACCTAATGTCGGAAACAGACCGCGCAAACCGCCGGCCATGAATTCAACCGCGATCGCGGCAAGTAACAAACCCATCAAACGGGTGACGATGTTGCTGCCTATTCTGCCCAGACGTTGTGACACCCAAGGTGCGATGAGGAAGGTGAGCCAGACGGTGAGGCTCAGCAGCATGAGGATGAATCCCATCGCCGCGTAATGTCCTGGATCGCTGGCCTTGTGCGCATCGAGGATCACCGTGCTGATCGCGCCGGGCCCGGCCAGCAAGGGTGTGGAAAGCGGCACGATGGCGACCGAAGAGGTCGCATCGCCGTCGGTGTCGTCCGGCGCGAGTTTCGGTTTGTCGCCGATGAGCATGTTGATGGACATCAGCAGCAGCAGGATGCCGCCAGCCATGCGAAAGGAGTGGATGCTGATGCCGAAGAATTCCAGTATCGCCTCACCCAGCAACAGCGCGGCAAGCAGGATCACCAGTACCGAGAGCGAAGCCATACGCCCCACCCGCTCGCGTTTCTGCGCCGTCATCCCCGCGGTGAACGCGATGATGATGGGAATGATCCCGACCGGATCGATGATCGCGAACAGGCTGATGAATATCTTTGTATATTCCGTAAATTCGAGCATGGTTTGCTTTAAACGACGTGGTCGACCAGTTGCCCCACCGCCATGCGCAGTCGGCGCGACAGGCTGACTGCGATGGCGCGGATGACCCTTGCGCCGATGCGTGGATGTTCCTCCAGCATCTTGTCCAGCGCTTCTTTCGACAGCGTCAGCAGGATGCTGTCTTCCGCGGCCTGGCAGGTGGCGGAACGCCGCTCGCCGTCCAGCACGGCCATTTCGCCGAGCGCGCGGCCATGGCCCAGCGTGACCATCTCCACTTGTTCTTCGTTCTGGTTGGCCTTGAATACCGCGATGTTGCCGGAATGCACGATGCACATGAAAGCGCCGACATCGCCTTCTTCAAACACGGTTTCCCCGCCGGCGATCTTGCTCACGCCGAAATAGTGCGCGGCCGCGCGCAACTCTGCCGGGGGCAGGTGATTGAACAGGTCGCAATCGATCAGCATGGAGCTGATCTCTTCGAGCAGGGCGGAATGGCTGGACATGATGCGAATCTGGCTAACGATGACGTGCGGCGGAACTTACACCGTATAATCTGGCGAATCAACTTTATCGCCGCCAGCCATGAGAAAACTCATCACTTCACCGTATCTGATCACTTTTCTTGCGGGTGCAGTCGCCGTTCTCGGCTTCGCCCCTTTTGGCTTCTTTCCTTTGCCTGTGCTCTCCCTTGCCGTGTTGTTCTGGTTGTGGGGCCGCGCCGAGCGTGCCGTGCAGGCCGCGTGGCTGGGCTTCGCCTTCGGTATGGGGCTGTTCTGCGCGGGGATTGGCTGGATCTACGTTGCACTCCATATATATGGCTACATGCATCCCATCCTGGCGGCATTGGCGACGGCGCTGTTCGCGGCGGTGAACGCCGCCCTGCCGGCGGCGGTAGGGTATGCCGTTGGATGGATCAAACGGCATAACACGTCCTCCCTCCTTGCAGGGAAAGGCGGGGGAGAGGGGGGCTATTTGAATCTCCTGCTCGTCATGCCTGCCATCTGGACACTCGCCGAATGGTTGCGCGGTCTGCTGTTCACCGGCTTCCCCTGGTTGTCCATGGGCTATTCACAAGTGCCGGGCAGCCCGCTGGCCGGATACGCGCCGCTGTTTGGCGTGTTCGGCGTATCACTCATCGTGGCGGTGAGTGCAGGGCTGTTGCTGGTTTTGTGGAACGTGCGCTGGAGCAAACCGGGCCGGATATCCATGGCTGTAATGGTTGCGTTGTGGCTGAGCGGCGCGGTGTTGCACACAGTCGAATGGACACAGCCGCGGGGCGAACCGCTCAAGGTCAGCCTGCTGCAGGGCAATGTCGCGCAGAACGAAAAATTCGATGATGAAAGACTGATCGGTACCCTGGAAACCTATAGCAGACTGGCGCAAGGTAGCGACGCGAAGCTTATCATCATGCCCGAGACCGCGTTGCCGCTGCTGCGCGATAACGTGCCGGAAAACTACCAGATCATCCTGGGTGACCATGCGCGCAAGAACGGCGGTGACATCCTGCTCGGCGCGTTCGAGAAAGAGGACGGCAACTACTACAACAGCGTGTATTCGCTCGGCAACTCAGAGAGCCAGCACTACCGCAAGAACCACCTCGTCCCCTTCGGCGAATTCATCCCGCTGCGTTCCGTGTTCGGCTGGCTCATCAACGAAGTGCTGCAGATCCCGATGGGCGACCAGGCCAGCGGCGGCACCGACCAGCCGCCGCTCGAGGTTGCCGGACAAAAGGTTGCGGTCAACATCTGCTACGAAGACGCCTTCGGCGAAGAGATTATCCACGCCCTGCCCGAGGCCACGCTGCTGGTGAACGTCACCAATGACGCCTGGTACGGCGAATCGCACGCTGCCATGCAACACAACCAGCTCTCGCAGATGCGCGCACTGGAGACCGGCCGCATGGTGCTGCGCGCCACCAATACAGGTGTCACTTCCGTCATCGGTGTGGATGGCCGCATACAAGCCATGTTGCCTCAGCATGAGGAAGGCGTGCTGACGGCGGAGGTGCAAGGGTATACCGGTAGCACCCCCTACGTGAGGTGGGGCAATGCGGTGATGTTGCTGCTGGTGGCGGGAATACTGCTCGTGGCGTGGAGATTGCGAGGACGATGAGCTGGGTCTGCTACCTCCTCCAATGCGCCGACAACACCCTCTACTGCGGCATCACCAACAATCTCGACAAGCGCCTCGCCGCGCATAATTCGGGCGAGGGCGCCAAGTACACGCGCGGACGGGCGCCGGTGAAATTGCACTATCGCGAATCCTGCGTCGACAAATCCGCCGCCCTGAAACGCGAAATGGAGATCAAAGCCCTTTCCCGTGCCGAAAAGCTGGCGTTATGCGGGGTGACGTAACCCGTCTAAACCCGTAAAATGCGGCCTTTCGCAAATATCAGCGGTTAATCAGTACATGCGCACTTCCGGTTCCAATACAACGCCCGCCAGCGGGCATGAGTCTTCGCCGAAACCAGGCACCAAGCCAACGTTTCAGCAGATCATCCTGACGCTGCAGAAATTCTGGGACAAGCAGGGCTGCGCGCTGCTGCAACCCTACGACATCGAGGTCGGCGCGGGCACGTTCCACACGGCGACCTTCTTGCGCGCGATCGGGCCGGAGCCCTGGCGCGCAGCCTATGTGCAACCCTCGCGCCGTCCCAAGGACGGGCGCTATGGCGAGAACCCGAACCGCTTGCAGCACTACTATCAGTACCAGGTGGTGCTGAAACCTTCCCCCGACAACATCCAGGAACTCTATATCGAGAGCCTGCGCGCGCTGGGCATCGACACCGGCGAGCACGACATCCGCTTTGTCGAGGACGACTGGGAATCGCCGACGCTGGGCGCCTGGGGCCTCGGCTGGGAAGTGTGGCTGGACGGCATGGAAGTCACGCAGTTCACCTATTTCCAGGAAGTCGGTTCGCTCACCTGCAAGCCGGTGTTGGGCGAGATCACTTACGGGCTGGAGCGCCTGGCCATGTATCTGCAGGGCGTGGAGAACGTATTCGATCTGGTGTGGGCAAAGAACGGCGACACAGTGGTGACCTACCGCGATGTGTACCACCAGAACGAGGTGGAGCAGTCGAAATACAACTTCGAGCATTCCAATGTCGAGATGCTGTTCCGTCATTTCAGCGAATACGAAGGCGAAGCCAAGCGCCTGATGGATGCGGGCTTGCCGCTGCCGGGGTTCGAGATGGTGATGAAGTGTTCGCATACCTTCAACCTGCTGGATGCGCGAGGTGCGATCTCGGTGACCGAGCGCGCGGCCTATATCGGCCGGGTGCGTGCTTTGTCGAGACAGGTGGCGCAGGCTTACTACGATTCGCGCGAAGCATTGGGATTCCCGATGGCCCAGGTCGGAGGGAAGAAGAAATGAGAGAGAGCTTGCTGATCGAGCTGTTGACCGAAGAACTGCCGCCCAAAGTGCTGGAGAAGCTTTCCACCACGTTTGCCAATGAGGTGAACAACGCCCTGAGCGAACAGGCGTTCCTGAATGAAAGCAGCGTGTGTACGCCGTATTGCACTCCGCGCCGTCTGGCGCTGATCATCACCGAAGTCGTATTGCAACAACCCGACCGCATCGTCGAACGCAAAGGCCCGGCGGTGAATGCCGGTCTGGATGCAGAAGGCAAGCCGACCAAAGCGCTGGAAGGTTTCATGCGTTCGGCCAACGTCACGCAGGCGCAACTGCAGCGCATGGGCGAAGGCAAAGCGGAATGCTTCGTCGCCCGCATCGAACAAAAAGGCAAGTCGCTGGACGAGTATGTGCAGGACTTCGTGATCCAAGCTTTGAGGAAGCTGCCCGTGCCCAAGCTCATGCGCTGGGGCGATTCCGAGCACCAGTTCGTGCGTCCGGTGCATGGCCTGACTATTTTGCACGGCAAACGGGTGGTCGCCGCGGAAGTGCTGGGATTGACCAGCGGCAACGTCACCAGCGGTCACCGCTTCATGTGCAACGAGCCTGTCACCATCGCCCATGCGGATGATTACGAAGCCACATTGGCGCGCGACGGGCGCGTGGTTGCCAGCTTCGCGCAACGCCGCGAGAGCATCGTGGCCCGGCTGGACCAGCTGGCCGAGCAGAACGAGGCGATCTGGGTGGGTCATGCCAACTTCGACCTGGAGAAACTGCTCTCCATGTCCAACGAAGAGCGCAGCGTGCTTTCCACCCTGCTGGACGAAGTGACCGGTCTGGTCGAATGGCCGGAGGTGTACGTCGGCGAGTTCGAGCAGGAGTTCCTCGAAGTGCCGCAGGAATGCCTGATCCTCACCATGCAACAGAACCAGAAATACTTCCCGCTGCTGGATGCGTCCACCGGCAAGCTGTTGAACAAATTCCTCATCGTCTCCAACATGCAGGTGAGCGATCCGCACCACATCATCGAGGGCAACCAGCGCGTGGTGCGTCCGCGCCTGTCCGATGCGCGTTTCTTCTTCAACCAGGACCGCAAGCAGAAGCTGGAGGCCCGCGTCGCCAAGCTCGGCAACGTGGTCTATCACAACAAGCTGGGTACGCAGTTGCAGCGCGTCGAGCGCATCACCACGCTGGCCGGAACCATCGCCCGCCTGCTCGAGGCGGACAAGGGCAAGGTCGAACTGACCGCGCGCCTGTGCAAGGCCGACCTGCTCACCGACATGGTCGGCGAGTTTCCCGAGTTGCAGGGCATCATCGGCCGTTACTACGCTTTCCATGACGGCGAAGACCTGGAGGTGGCGAACGCCATCGAGACCCACTATCACCCGCGCTTTGCCGGTGATTCGCTGCCGATGGGCGCGGTCGCCTGCTGCGTGGCGTTGGCCGACAAGCTGGAGACCATCGTCGGTATCTACGGTGTCGGCCAGGTGCCGACCGGCGACAAGGACCCGTTCGGTCTGCGCCGCCAGGCACTGGGCATCCTGCGCATCCTGATCGAGACGCCGTATGACCTGTCGCTGCCCGCGCTGCTCAAGGCCACGGCGGACAATTTCCCGGCCGGGATGTTGAGCGCGACGGTGGCAACGGATGTGGAGGGCTTCATGATGGACCGCATGCGCGGCTATCTGCGCGAACGCAGTTTCGAGGTGTCGCAGATCGAGGCGGTGCTGGCCGTGCTGAACGGCCGTCTGCACGAGGCGATGCCGCGCCTGCAGGGCGTGCGGACCTTTGCCGCACTGGCTGTGGCCAAAGATCTGGCCGCCGCGAACAAACGCGTGCAGAACATCATGCGCAAGAACCAGGAAGAACTTGGCGCGCTGATTGCGAATGCCGTGTTCGATCCCGCGCTGATGACGGACGATGCCGAACGCAACCTGCACCAGTCCATGATGGACATCACGCCGTTCGCGCAGGGCTACTTCAGCCGCGGCGAATACGGCCAGAACCTCAAGGCGCTGGTCACACTCAAGCCGTTCATCGATGATTTCTTCGATCAGGTGATGGTGATGGCGGAAGACCAGAAACTGCGCATCAACCGCGCGCTGTTGCTGAAACAGCTCGGCGGCCTGATGAATCAGGTTGCGGATATCTCGAAACTGGCGGCATGACCAAACTGATCGTTCTCGACCGCGACGGCGTCATCAACTTCGATTCCGACCAGTTCATCAAGAACCCGGAAGAGTGGAAGGCCATCCCCGGCAGTCTGGAAGCCATCGCGCGCCTGTGTCAGGCCGACTATCGCGTGGTGGTGGCGACCAACCAGTCGGGTCTCGGACGAGGCCTGTTCGACATGCAGACGCTCAACGCCATCCACGACAAGATGCACAAGGCCTGTGCGCAGGTCGGCGGTCGCATCGACGCGGTGTTCTTTTGCCCGCACACCAACGATGCGAATTGCGGTTGCCGCAAACCCAAGAGCGGCATGCTGGAAGAGATCTCCGTGCGTTACGGCGTCAACATGAAGGGCGTGCCGGCGGTGGGCGATTCCCTGCGCGACCTGGAAGCGGCAGCAAGGCTGGAGGCGCAACCGATACTGGTGCTCAGCGGCAAGGGTACCAAGACGCAAGCCAAGGGTGGCCTGCCGGAAGGCACCCTGATCTATCCCGATCTGGCGGCGGTGGTGGCGAAACTGGTATGACCTTCATCCGCTCGTTCATCTTCTTTCTGGTGCAACTGGTGTGGACGCCGATCTACGCCTCGATGGTGATCTTCATCTTCCCGTTGCCGCCGCACACCCGTTACCGCATCGCGTCCGGTCTCGCCTACAGCACGATGTGGCTGTTGCGCGTGATCTGCGGTATCCGCATGGAAGTGCGCGGCAGGGAGAATATCCCGAAGCAGCCGCACATCGTGATGTGCAAACACCAGTCGGCATGGGAGACTTTTTCCCTGCAGACCGTGTTCCCCGATCAGGTGTGGGTGCTCAAGCGCGAACTGTTGTGGTTGCCGTTCTTCGGCTGGGGGCTGGCGCTGACCAGCCCCATCGCCATCGACCGTAGCAAAGGCAAGCAGGCGATGAGGCAATTGCTGGAGCAGGGCCGTGACAGGCTGGGCAGCGGTTTCTGCGTGGTGATCTTCCCCGAAGGTACGCGCATGCCGTACGGGGTGCGCGGCAAATACAAGATCGGCGGCGCCCTGCTGGGCGAGAGCTCCGGCGCACCCGTGGTGCCGGTGGCGCACAACGCAGGCAAGTTCTGGGGGCGCAATTCCTTCCTCAAACACCCCGGCACGATCGTCATGAGCATCGGCCAGGCCATCGATCCCAAGGGACTCAAGGCGGAAGAGATCAACCGCCGCGTCGAGGACTGGATCGAGGGCGAGATGATCAAGCTCGGCTGATGTTCAAGGCATTACGTCGCAAGGCACCTCCCCCTGTCGTCGAACAACGCAACATTCTCCTTTCCGGCAAAGAAGTCAGCTATACCCTCAAGCGCAGCGGCTACCGCCGCAGCATCGGCCTGCGCATCGACGACCGCGGCCTGACCGTCAATGCACCGCTGCGCGCTTCCGAGAAATGGTTGCACAGCGTGCTGTTGGACAAGGCTGACTGGGTCGTCGACAAGCTGGACACTTGGGAATCGAAAAGAGCCCCGCCGATAGAGTGGGCGGATGGGGCGCGTATCCCCTTCCGCGGCGAAGAGTTCATTCTGCAACTGACGCAGAAGAAACGCGGTGCCGTTGCGCAACTGCACGGCGGGGTGCTGCAGGTGCCGGTCGGCATCGACGCCGAAGCGGCAGCTATCGGAAAATCGGTGACGCACTGGTATCGCATCGAAGCGTTACAGGTCTTCAGGGAATGCGCGGAGCACTTCGCGTCGCAGATGAACGTCTCCCCGCGTGAGATCAAACTGTCGACGGCGCGCACCCAATGGGGCAGTTGCACCGTTCAGGGCGTGGTGCGGCTGAACTGGCAACTGGTGAAGATGCCGTTGCACCTGATCGACTACGTGGTGGTGCATGAACTCGCGCATCTGGTCGAGATGAACCATTCGCCCGCTTTTTGGCAGGTGGTGGAGCGCGCCTGTCCGGATTACAGGCAATGCCGGGCGGAGTTGCGCAGCTGCGGGGTGGCGGAATAAGGGGTTGGGCCATGCCGGGCTGTAACACGTCATATTTTGCCGGCGACAAATCCTTGAGGGCTGAAAGCGCTCATGGATTTGCGGTGCAGGCTCATATTCGGCAAGGCCGAATGCGATGCCGGAGCCACAATATGACACAACACATATCCGCAGGCCGGAAAGGCCTGCGACAATATGACGCATTCCCAAACAGCCTGAACCGTTTTAGAGTTCGTCCTGCCAGGCGGATCAAACGCGGTTCCCTAAGTCTCCTCCCAGATGAAAGATCCCTTCCGCTTGGCCCCTTCCATCTAAAAGTCCAGCTTCATTCCCGAGCCGATCTGTACCAATTCAGCCAGCTTGGTGAATAGCTCGCTGCCATCGCGCTGGCTGAGCCAGCGCCCGTCCTGCATCGCGTAATGGAAGCCGCCGGACTTGGCGGCCAGCCAGATCTCCCGGTTCGGCACATGGCGGTTGACGACGACTTTGCTGCCGTCGGCAAACTCCATCTCCAGCACCGTGCCGTTGCTGTCATATTCGATGTCGGCATCGCTCGCGTCCAACGCCGCTTCGATGCGGTCAAACACATCATCGGCCAGTTCCTTGAATTCGCTTTCGTTCATCATCGTCCTTTCAGCGCCGGCCGATCAGCATGATGCTGTCGCTCTGGCTCACTTGATAATTACGCAGCACGTTCGCTCCAAGCAGGTTGGTATCCATATTGGGCATCACCGCGACGGTGATGTTCTCCAGCACGAAATTGCCCAGTGTCATGCGCGTCACCAGTGCGATGCAGCCGGTCGCCGTGCCGTTCGCGGTCTGGAATTGAACTTCCTTGCAATTGCGGATTCCGGCTTGGCGCGCGATGTCGCCGGAGATGGAGGTGACCGAGGCGCCGGTATCCACCATGAAGGTGACCGGGACGTTCTCGATGGTGCCGGGGAGATAGAAATGCCCGTTCGCCTGACGCTGCACTTCCATGCTGCCGTCACCGGAGAAGGTCGGCGGCGGTAACGCCACTTCGGGCGCGGCGGTTTTGACGAACAACTGGAAATCTTCCATGCCCGCGCCGGAGGATTGCATGGCGAGCTGCATCGGCTTGTCCATCTCCACGGTCAGCGACTTGTCGAATTTCAGGATATGCCCGTCGGAGAATCCGCGCCGCGCGTTGCACCACGAGGTGCCGACGCCGAACATCATGTCGTATTGCCCGGCGGGCAGGTGCAGGGTGACGCTCTGTCTGGCGTGGACCAGTACCGACATGGACGGGATGACAGTGCGGGGTGCGGCGAAGATCAGCAGCAGGGGGTGGGTGTGGTCATTCTTTAATGTGATCTCGGGGTCGTTCGGGCTATCGGCGCCTTGGCCGCTTTCGGGGAACACGGTGATGCTGCCGTTGGCGGGGAAGCCGCCTTCGCATTGCTGGCCGGGATCGAGTTGGCTGAGCGAGACAGTTTCCGCCTGCACGCGGGTGTCGTTTGCGGTCGCTTCTGGCTGGTTCGACCGTTGCGCCGCCCAGAATCCGGCCAGTCCGGCGAGCATCACGATGAGCACGTTGCGCAGTCCGTGGCCTTGTTTCGCTTCGTAATAGATGACGGGGTCGGAATGTTTGGGAGTGTGCGGTTGCCGGGCGGCGGGTGCGCGAGCATTGAGCGGGTTGCTGGCGATGGTCTGTTCGATGAGTTCGCCCAGTCTGGCGAAGAGTTCGCCCTGGTCATGCGCGCGCCAGATGCCGTCGCGGTGGATGAATTCGATGCCGCCGGAGCGCGTGGCCACCCATACGTTCTGCGTGAGGGCATCGAAATTGATCAGGATGCGCTGCGCGTCGGCGAACTCCAGACGCAAGGCGTGACCGCTCAGATGCGGACGGATGTCCACCCCGCGTTCGCTCACCATCTGCTGGATACGGGCGAACAATGCGCTGCCCGGCTCGTGGTTGGTGCTTTCCGTCATATAATCCCGCTCGTTCCGATTTTCAATTTTCAAGAAAGACAAAGTGATGCGTGCACTCGGCATTATGTTGCTGTTGATGGTCGCCATGCAAGGATGCGGGCGGAAAGGTTCGTTGTTCCTGCCACCGCCACCGCCACCGCCGCCGAGCGATGCGCAGGCCGCACCCGATCAACCCCAACAGAAGAAACAGCCATGAACGAATATTTCCATTATCAGCAAGACCGCCTGTATGCCGAGAATGCGGCGCTGGATGACATCGCACAACGCTTCGGCACCCCTTGTTATGTCTATTCGCACGCCGCGCTGACGGACGGCTACCGGCAGTTCGCCGAAGCGTTCAAAAGCCGCGAGCATCTCATCTGCTATGCGGTGAAGGCCAATTCCAACATTGCCATCCTCAACCTGTTCGCGCGCCTGGGCGCGGGTTTCGACATCGTCTCCGGCGGTGAATTGCAGCGCGTGCTGGCGGCGGGCGGCGCGGCGAACAAAGTGGTGTTCTCCGGTGTCGGCAAGAGCGAGGCCGAGATGCGCCAGGCACTGGAAGCGGAGATCCTCTGCTTCAACGTCGAATCTCCGTCAGAACTGGACAGGTTGAACGCAGTGGCGGGCAGCATGGGTAAAGTCGCGGCCATCAGCTTGCGCGTGAACCCCGATGTCGATGCCAAGACTCATCCCTACATCTCCACCGGACTCAAGCAGAACAAGTTCGGCGTGGCCTATACCGAGGCGTTCGAGCTGTACCGCAAGGCCGCAGCCATGCCGCATCTGCGTGTCACCGGTATGGATTGCCACATCGGTTCCCAGCTCACCGAGGTCAGCCCGTTCATCGCGGCGGCGGAAAAAGTGCTGGCGCTGACCGATCGCCTGGCTGCCGCAGGTATCGTTCTGGAGCATCTCGACCTCGGTGGCGGACTCGGGATCCGCTATGACGACGAGACGCCGCCGTCCATCGCCGAGTACGCGCAAGCCTTGCTGGGCGTGCTGCAGGGGCGTTCCGAGAAGATCATCGTCGAGCCCGGGCGGGTGCTGGTCGGCAATGCCGGGGTGCTGCTGACCCGCATCGAATATCTCAAGCATGGCGAAGAAAAGAACTTCGCCATCGTCGATGCAGCGATGAACGACCTGATGCGTCCCGCGCTTTACGATGCCTACCACGCTATCCTGCCGCTGCAAAAGAGAGGGTTGGAAAAGCAGTTTTATGAGGTGGTCGGACCGATCTGCGAGACCGGCGATTTCATCGGCCATGGCCGCGAGATGGCCGTGGATAAAGGAGATGCGCTTGCCGTGATGTCGGCCGGAGCGTACGGCATGAGCATGAGTTCGAACTACAACACGCGCCCGCGCGCCGCCGAAGTGATGGTCGATGGCGCGGTCGCGCACCTGATCCGCGAGCGCGAAACAGTGCGCCAGCTCTACGCTGCAGAGAAAATCGTCGCGTGAAAATTATTCGCAAATAATGCATAAAAGTGTTGCGCATTTTTTTTAATCGCGCATAGAATGCAGTCACCGTGCGTGTTGGGAGATTTCAAGCAATAGAAAGACGTATCGGGAGTGCAGTTGGTGCACGAAAATAACATCTGGTTAGTCCATCAATTTTTATAAGGAATGAAAATGGCTGCAACAACCAAAGCAAAAAGCACCACCAAGAAGGCTGCTGCAAAGAAGCCCGCTGCAAAGAAGACAGTAGCCGCCAAGAAACCGGCAGCAAAGAAAGTGGCAGCGAAGAAGCCAGCCGCCAAAAAAGTAGCTGCCAAGAAGCCGGCTGCCAAAAAAGTAGCCGCCAAGAAGCCGGCAGCGAAGAAAGTGGCAGCTAAGAAGCCAGCCGCCAAAAAAGTAGCCGCCAAGAAGCCGGCAGCGAAAAAAGCAGCAGCGAAGAAGCCAACTGCCAAAAAAGTAGCCGCCAAGAAACCGGCAGCCAAAAAAGTAGCCGCCAAGAAACCGGCAGCGAAAAAAGCAGCAGCGAAGAAGCCGGCTGCCAAAAAAGTAGCCGCCAAGAAACCGGCAGCGAAAAAAGCAGCTAAAAAACCTGCGAAAGCTGCTGCTCCTGCGGCAGGCAAAGGCATCCTCGGCGCCTAAGCTTTGTAGAATTGGGGCGGGCGCCGGGTCGGTTGCGTTGCGCCCTTTCTGCAAACTCCGTTTCGGGCGGAGTGGAGTTTGATTCTGTTCAGTGTTTGTTGAGCCTCTTCAGCGAACCGTCCCCGCTTTTCCCTTATAATTACACACACGCAAAACGTGGGTGCTATCCGCATTTCTATCGTTCCCGTATCCGAAATTAACCCAGGCAAGGTGAGCGCATGATCGCAAGGAATCTCAAGCTGTGTTGTCTGCTGCCATTGCTGTTGCTGGCGGCGTGCGACAAGAAGGGCGAAGAAAAAAAGGCGGAGACCCCGGGCGTTCCGGTGACCGTGGCCCAAAGTGAGTTGCGCAAGATGGCGTTGCTGGAGGAATCGGTCGGTGTGCTGGAGAGTCTGGCCGATCCTGTCGTTTCTGCCGAGGTGGCCGGACGGGTCGCGGAAGTGCGCGCGGTGGCGGGTAGCGAAGTGAAGGCCGGGCAAGTGCTGGCCGTGCTGGATGGGCGCGATGCCGGGTTGTCGCGCCAGGCGGCGCAGGCAGAAGCAGGGCGGGTGGGATCATTGAGCGCCAACCAGACGCGCAATCTGGAACGCCTGAAGCAATTGCGTGCACAGAATTTCATCTCCCAGGCGGCGCTGGATGACGCTATCGCGCAGAATGCCGCCACCGAGAACCAGCTTTCCGGCGCACGCGCCCAGTTGGGGTTGGCCGAACGCAATGTCGGCAAGACCAATGTGGTTGCACCGGTGGACGGTCGCGTCGAAAAACAAATCGCCGTCACCGGACAATATGTCAAAGTGGGCGATCCGATGTTCCAGGTGGTGTCGCTGAAGCGACTGCGCGCACGCCTGCCTTTCCCCGAGACCATGTCGGGCAAGATCCGGCGCGGTATGCCGGTGCTGGTCAGCGTCGCAGGCAGCGATGTGCCGCTGGGCGGGACGATCGGCGAGATCCGCCCGATGGCCGGGCTGAACAACCGTTCGTTCGATGCCTATGCCATATTCGACAACCCGGGTGCATGGCGTCCCGGTGCGACGGTGAATGCGACCGTGGTGCTGGAGGAGCATACGGATGCCGTGACCGTGCCGGAACTGAGTGTGGTGCTGCGCCCCGCAGGCGAGGTGGTTTACGTGGTCGAAAACGGCAAGGCGCAGCAGCGCGTGGTAAGGGTCGGCATCAATCAGGACGGCAGGGTCGAGATACTCGACGGCCTGCAGGCCAACGAGACCGCAGTGGTGGACGGTGCCGGCTTCCTCACCGATGGCGCCAAAGTGACGGTCGCCGCAAGTCAGCCGCCTGCCGGCGCACAATGATCCTTACGAACCGCCGCGAATATTCCCAGTCATGAATCTGCCTGAGTTATCCATCAAGCGTCACGTCCTTGCCGTGATGCTGAGTGCCGCGCTGATGCTGTTCGGCGTAATCTCCTATCAGCGCGTCGGCGTCGACCAGTTCCCCAAGGTCGATTTTCCCATCATCACGGTGACCACCACACTGCGCGGCGCCAATCCCGAGAACGTGGATATGAGCGTGACCAGCGTGATCGAGAGCGCCATCAACAGTGTTCCCGGCATCGAGCATGTGCAATCGAGTTCTTCGCCCGGCGTCTCGGTGGTAGTCATCACCTTCAGTCTGGAAAAGAACGTCGATATCGCCTTCAACGAGGTGCAGTCCAAGATCAGCCAGGTATTGCGCCGCCTGCCCAGGGATGCCGATGCGCCGGTGGTGGCGAAGATGGATACCGGCGCCAATGCCGTGTTCTGGGTCATGTTGCAGGGCGACCGTACCGTGCAGCAACTCAACCAGTATGCTGCCAACGTCATCAAGAAGAAGCTGGAGAGCATCAACGGTGTCGGCGAGGTCCGCATCGGCGGCAGGCGCGACCGCACCATCCGCATCCATGCCGATCCGGTACGCATGTCCTCGCTGGGTATCACCGCGCAGGATGTCTCTGCCGCCTTCGGCCGCGAACACCTGCAGATGCCGGGCGGTTTTCTGGTGGGCAACTTCAACGAGTTCCTGCTGCGGCTGGACCTCGAGTTCCACAGCATAAAAGAGCTCAAACGCATGGTCGTGACCTACCGCGACGGCGCGCCGATCCGTCTGCAGGACATCGCCCGCATCGAGGACGGACTCTCTGAATACCGCCAGTTGGTGCGCTTCAACGGCCAGCCGGGAGTGGGCATCGGTATCGTCAAGGTGTCCGGCTCCAACACCGTCGAGGTGGTCGACTCGGTCAAGAAACGGCTGCAGAGGGACATCATCCCCAGCCTGCCGCCGGGCCTGACGCTGAAGACCGCCTCCGACGATTCCACCTTCATCATCGAGATGATCAATTCGCTGCGCGAACATCTGCTCGAAGGCACGATGCTGGCGGCAATCGTGGTGTGGGTGTTTCTGCGCAGCGTGCGCTCCACATTGATTATTTCGGTCGCCATCCCGGTGTCGTTGCTGGGCGCCATGGCCGCTTTGTATTTCCTCGGCTTCACGCTGAACTCGATGACCCTGCTCGCGTTGTTGCTGCTGGTCGGCGTGGTGGTGGACGATTCCATCGTGGTATTGGAGAACATCTTCCGTCACCGCGAGGAGATCGACCCGGATCCCATGCAGGCCGCATTCAACGGCAGCAAGGAAGTGGTGTTCGCGGTGATCGCCGCATCGCTGGCGCTGGTGTCCATCTTCGCGCCGGTCATCTTCATGAGCGGCATCATCGGCATGTTCTTCAAGTCGTTCGCCGTGGTGGTGACGGTGGGCGTGCTGGTGTCGCTGTTCGTCTCGCTCACGCTCACGCCCATGCTGTGTTCGCGCTTTCTCAGCGTGAACAAGAAGCACGGCAGGATATATCTCATGCTGGACGGGATGTTCCATCGCCTGGACGATTTTTATCGTCATGCGCTGGAGTGGGTGCTGCAACACCGCTGGAAGGTGGTGCTGCTGACCTCGCTGATCGTTCTCTCCAGCGGCTTCTTTTTCGCCAAGGTGGGCAAGGGCTTCATGCCGGACGAGGACCAGAGCGGTTTTCGCGTCACGGCCAAGGTACCGCTCGGCGCTTCCATCGAGTACACCAAGGGCCGCCTGATCGAGGTCGAAAAGGTGCTGGCAAAGCACAAGGAGATCACCGGTCAGTTCAGCGGCATCGGTCTGGGAACATCGGGGCAGGTCAACCAGGCCTTCGTCAACGTGAAGATGGCGCCACGAAACCAGCGCGATATCCGGCAGCAGGAATTGATGGCGCAATTGCGCAAGGAACTGGCGGTGATTCCCGGCGTCAGGGCGTTCCCCTCGCCAACAGCACGCGTTGGCGGACAACGCGGCGAGCCGCTGCAATTCGTATTGACCGGCGCCAGTTTGGGCGAAGTGGGCAGGCTGTCGGGTGAGCTGCAAAGCAAGCTCGCCAAGGAAGCACCCGGCCTCGGCCGCGTCGACCTCGACATGCAGCTCGACCTGCCGGAGGTGGTCTTCCGCGTGAACCGCGACAAAGCGGCGGCGCTCGGCCTGTCGGTGCAGGATGTGGCGACGGCGATCAACATCATGAGCGGCGGCGTGGACGTGGCGCAATACAACGACGAGCCGGGCGACGGCCAGCGCTACTACATCCGCATCAAGGCGGGCGAGGGCGTATTCAACAAACCCGCCGATCTGCGCAGACTATATATACGTGCCAAAGACGGCAGCATGGTGCGGCTGGATAACGTCGCCAGCTTCGAGCAGAGACTCGGTGCGGCGGTGGTGGGTCGCTACGACCTGCAATATTCGGCCACCTTCTATTCCTCGCCGACCATCCCGCTGGGCGAGGCGACGCAAAAACTGCAGCAGATCGCGGAAGCGATGTTGCCGGCCGGTTACCAGATCAAGCTCATCGGACAGGCAGCCGAGTTCGGCAAGACCGTGGGTTACATGCTGTTCGCCTTCGGCTTGGCGATCATCCTGCTCTATATGGTGCTGGCCAGCCAGTTCAACTCCTTCGTGCAGCCATTCATCATCATGATGGCGCAGCCGCTTGCCATCATTGGCGGCATCGTGGCCCTTTGGCTGACCGGCACCACGCTCAACATCTATTCGATGATCGGATTGGTGCTACTGGTGGGACTGGTGGCCAAGAACTCCATCCTGCTGATCGACCTGACCAACCAGCGGCGCGAGCAGGGCATGGGCGTCGACCAGGCCCTGCTCGATGCCTGTCCCACGCGGATGCGACCGGTGCTGATGACTTCCGCCACCATCATTCTGGCGCTGTTTCCGGCGGCGCTCGGTTTGGGTGCGGGGGCGGAGACCAACGGCCCGTTGTCCATCGCGGTGATCGGCGGCATGTTCTCTTCCACCCTGCTCACGCTGGTGGTCGTGCCTGCCGTGTATTCACTGGTGGAAGGGGGATTGCAGCACTGGTCGCAACGTCACGCCGCAGTTTGATTCATCCCGGTGCAGCGAGGATCTGTTTTGCCTCAGAGTACAAGAACTCAAGATCGTCATCGTCTATCTTGAGTGTTCGTAAACAGGCCGTGCCGAGCTTGGGCCATTCCTCCGTCATGCTCAAGCCGAGTTGCTGTTGCACGATATGCTCGGCGAACTGGGCGGTGGCGATGAACTGGCGGCTGGGTTGTGGCAGATCCGAACCCGCTTCCAGCGCTTTCACCTGATGGTGGTGGCGGATGGCCACATACATATCCTCCGGTAGCCACCATTTCTGTGCCAACGCGCAACCAACCACGGCGTGGTTGGTTTGCACCAAGGCCTCTTCGCGCTCGGTGAATTCCGTTTTGGAATCCCGGTTCGCCGCGCCCAGCACCTCCTTGTAGTTCGGAAAGCGCCCCATCAATACCGGGATGCCGCAATCATGGAACAGGCCGAAGGTATAGGCATCATCGGCATTCAAACCGGGAATATCCAGTCTCATCGCCAGCCAGGCGCACAACCGGGCGGTGCGTGCAGAAGCATCCCAGAACCGGAGCATGCTGGGCCCGTCGGGGAAGGCCTTGCGCAGAATGATGCCGGCGATGGTGTGGCTGGCGACCCTGAGACCGAGGATGGATAACGCATCGTGTACCGAACGCGCTCTTTGCGGACGGATGAAGAAAGGCGAGTTGGTGGTCTTGAGCAGTCCGGCGGCAAGCGCGACATCGGAACTGATGAGGTCGGTCAGTCTGTTGAAGTCGGGTTCATCCTTGCGCATCTCGGCTATGATGCGGAACAAGATATCCGGACAGGGCGGAATCTCGACTTCCAGCAGTGAGCGCTCGAGCCGGGTGTCGGATTTCGCGTGAAAGTTCGGTCGGTCGTCGGTCATTTGCGTGTCGGGTGCATGATAAGATTGCCGCCGACACATGAGATGTTCGGCGGCGCACGAAGGAAAATAGCACAAGCTGTGTTTGGATGGCTACGGTTTTCCGGATCGAAAGCAAAAAGCGAAATCACACTCCATTTTCGGACGGAATAATTCACCGGCAATTTCTTGCCGACCCGGGCGGGGGCACTTCGATGCAAGTAAGGGCAGGATCATCATTGCTTGATTCCGGGACGATGCTGTTTCAGGCGATACTGGACAACGCCCCGCTGGGCATATGGTTTCTTGGCCTCGATGGCCGTCTGCGCTTCGTCAATAAAACCTTTTGTGTCGCAATGGGTATTCCGGAAGAGCGCTTCCTGGTTGCCGCGCATTACGTCGAAGTCCTGCCGCAGAGCATCTCCGCCAGTTGCATCCGGTCCGATGAAGAATGCATGGCCCAGAATGGCCCGCACCAATCGCAGGAATGGTTGCCGTTCGCGGACGGCAAGGATCATCTGCTGGAGATCACCAGGGTCAAGGTGCTGGATCGGGACGGCCTGCCCATCGGATTGATCGGTCTGGCGGCGGATGTCACGCAACTCAAACTGCATGCGAAACAGATGGAGCGCATCGCACATTTCGATGCCCTGACCGATGTGCCCAACCGCGTGCTGTTCGCCGACCGTTTACAGCAGGCATTGGCGCACTGCAAGCGCGGGGGCAGCATTCTGGCAGTCTGTTATCTCGATCTGGACGGATTCAAACTCATCAACGATACGATGGGTCATGAAGCGGGCGACCAGGTGCTGATCGAGGTGACCAGACGCATCAAAGCCACGATCCGCAGCGACGATACCATCGCCCGGCTGGGGGGCGACGAATTCGCCGTGCTGTTGCAGGGCTTGCGTGCAGCAGAAGAGTGCTCGACCAGTCTCAACCGCCTGCTGGAGGCGATCAGTCATCCGATCGAGATAAAGGGAAAGTTGTTCGAGGTCAGCGCCAGCATAGGCGTCTCGCTGTTCCCCGGCGACGACCTCGATGCCGACACTCTGTTGCGCCATGCCGATCAGGCGATGTACTCCGCCAAGCAAGCCGGCAAGAACCGGTACCATCTTTACGATGCGGCGAGCGACAGGCGCGCCCGCTCGCACCATGAGTTCCTCAAGCGTTTGGCCATCGCGCTGGTGACGAAGGAATTCGAACTGCATTACCAGCCCAAAGTGGACATGCGCACGCTGCGCCTGGTCGGTGCGGAGGCCCTGATCCGCTGGAACCATCCGGAACGCGGCCTGCTCGCCCCTGCCGAGTTCTTGTATGCCATCGAGGGGACGACGCTCGAGGTGGAGCTGGGCGACTGGGTCATCTCGACGGCTCTCGAGCAGCTTGAAGTTTGGCATCGGGCCGGACTGCCGATGGAGTTGAGCATCAATATCTCGGCCCGTCATCTGCAAACGAACGACTTTTCCTGGAAGCTGAAACGCAAATTGCTGCGCCACCCGCATATTCCGCAAGGCAGTTTGCAGATCGAAGTGCTGGAGACGGCGGCGCTGGAGGACATTCCCAGGGTCAGCGAGACCATCGAGCATTGCCGCAAGATAGGCGTCGGTTTTGCACTGGACGATTTCGGCACCGGTTACTCGTCACTGTCCTATCTGGGGCGGCTGCCGGTCGACACGCTCAAGATCGACCAGTCCTTCATTCGCGGCATGTTGCACGACAAAGGCGACCGCGCCATCGTGCAGGGCGTCATCGCCCTGGCCAGGGCCTTTGGCCGCAGAACGGTGGCCGAAGGTGTAGAGACGGAAGAGCTTTTCCACGCACTGGTGGCGATGGGCTGCGAATACGGGCAGGGATACGGGATCGCGCGCCCGATGCCGGCGGAAGAATTGCCCGCATGGCTGGAGAAGTGGAACCGCGCGCCGTTCCGTTGATAGCCTAGATCAGGAAGATCGTCGCCAGACCGAGGAAGATGAAGAAGCCGCCGCTGTCGGTGATGGCGGTCAACATGACACTGGCGCCGATGGCGGGATCGCGTCCCAGGCGTTGCATCAGGATCGGTATGCCGATGCCGACCAGAGCGCCCAAGGTGAGGTTGAGCATCATCGCGCTGGTCATCACCAGGCCAAGCGGTACGCTGCGATAGAGGAAATAGGCGAACAATCCGGCGATCCCCCCCCACACCAGGCCGTTCAATCCGCTGATCGCCAGCTCCTTGTACATCAGGCGGCGCGCGTTGCCCTGGGTGATCTGTCCCAAGGCGAGCGAACGGATGATGATGGTGGTGGTCTGGTTGGCCGAGTTGCCCGCGATACCCGCGACGATGGGCATCAGCGTGGCGAGCGCGACGAACTGCACGATGGTGTCCTCGAACTCGCCGATCACGCGCGAGGCGAAGAAGGCGGTGCACAGGTTCAGCGCCAACCAGGCCCAGCGGTTCTGCGCCGACTTCCACACGGAAGCGAAGATGTCCTCCTCCTCGCGCAGACCGGCCTGGTTCAGCAGATCGGTATCCGATTCGGAGCGGATGAAGTCCAGCACCACGTTCACCGTCACGCGTCCTACCAGCTTGCCGTCCTCGTCCACCACGGGAGCGGACACCAGGTCGTAACGTTCGAACGCCTGCGCGGCCTGGTCGGCTTTTTCGTCGGGATCGAGCTTGATGGTCTCGGTCAGCATCAGTTTGCCGACTTCGACCTCCGGTTCGTTGACCACGATCAGGTTGATCGGCAGCACGCCCCTGAAGCGGTCGTCGCGGTCGACCACGAACACCTGGTCGGTATGGTCGGGCAACTGGTCGAAACGGCGCAGGTAGCGCGACACCACTTCCAGCGTCACGTCCTCGCGCACATGCACCATGTTGAAATCCATCAGCGCGCCGACCGAGTCTTCCGGATAGGACATCGCCGCGCGCAACTGCTCGCGTTCCTCGATGGAGAGCGACTTGAACACGTCGCGCATCACGTTTTGCGGCAGGTCGGGAGCCAGGTCGGCGATCTCGTCGGTATCGAGCTGCTCCGTTGCCTCGACCAGCTCGTCGCGGCTCATGGTGGCGATCAGCGATTCGCGCACCGCATCCGAGACCTCGATCAGAATGTCGCCGTCGCGATTCGCCTTCACCAGTTCCCACACCATCAGGCGCTGGTCTATCGGCAGGGCTTCCAGGATGTAGGCGATGTCGGCGGAATGCAACTCGTCCAGTTTCTCGCGCAACTCGGCCAGGTGGCGCTTATGCACCATCTTGTCGAGCAGTTCGTGGCGTTCGTCGCGCGGCAACTCCTGCCGGTGCGTCACTGTCTCCACCAATGCCTGTTTCTCCAGCAGGTGTTGCACCTGTTGGAGATGTTCCTGCACGTTCTCGGTGTAGTGGTGTTCGCGGGGTTCGGTCATGGTCGCGTCCCTGGAGATGGCGCGTATTGTAAATAAATTGACCGGCGGGCGTTGAAGAATCTCGGCCATGCGGCACATCCGGATGCATGGCGCGAACGAGGATGTTGTGCCGAAGCTGTGTCAGAATCCGGTACTCCGGAACAGAACTCTCCCGCCCATTCATGACGAACGAAACCAGCCCCAAACCGCGCAGATCGAAATGGCGCACCTTCGCCCTCGAGGCGCTGTTGCTGGTCGCGGTCGTCACAGGCATCCGGCTCTGGCAGCAACGCGACATGGTCAGCGGTATTGCGCCCGTCTTGCAGGGCGTCACTTTGGCCGGGCAGCGCTACAGCTTGCCCGCGCATCCCTTGCGTCCGGTCTTGGTCCACTTCTGGGCGACCTGGTGTCCGGTATGTCGCATGGAACAGGACGGCATCGCCGACATCGCGGGCGATGGCCATGAGGTGATCAGTATCGCGATGCAAAGCGGCAAAGCCGAAGAAGTGGCCGCCTACGCGAAGAAGCAGGGCATCACCTTACCGGTGATCAATGATGCGGACGGTAGTCTCTCCAGCGCATGGGGTGTGCATGCCGTACCCGCCAGTTTCATCATCGCGCCGGATGGGCAGATACAGTTCGTCGAAGTGGGTTACACCACCGAGATCGGGATCAGGCTGCGGATGTGGTGGGCCGGAACATAACGGGAAATAAAAAGCGGATGCATGCATCCGCCTTTTATCGTTACACAAGAACTCGAATCAAATGCTCAATTGCGACCGCCCGGCCCCATGCCGCCACCGGAACCCATGCCGCCGCCAGTTCCCGGTCCTCTCATCATCCTGCCTCGTGGCAACGGCTCTTCGGGCAATGTCACCCCTTTTTCCTTGGCGCGCACCTGCATCTTCTTGTGGTGCTCAAGTCGGTACGCTTCGCGTTCCTCCTGGGTCTTGAGTGTGCGCATCATGTTGCGGTGTTCGAGGCGTTCCTGCTCGGTCATCAACTGGCTGCCGTATATCTGTTCCTGATCCTGCAGCCGGGTTTGATCCTGGGTGCGATCCTGCGCCTGAACCTTGTCTGCTGCCAGCGCGACACTTCCGCCAAGCATCAATGAACAGGCCAGTGCCGAAACAGCCAATGTGCGAATTACCATGATTACCTCCGAATGCACGGGGTCCCGGAAAATGGCGCGATGCCACCCCGCGCGGCGATCACGTCTGCCGGACAATTTGAAGGTGTCCGGCAGGTGCATTATTGACGAGTAATGTTGCAACTACAAGGAGTCTTGGCGGCGGTTCGGAATCGTTCCGCGGTAGCAGAAAACATGGACAGGAACGGATAGTTCACCGTCGAGATCGAAGTAAAACGCTTGACACATTGATCCAGAACGCGAGTGGGGCGGGGATTCGGGACAAGGTCAGATCAGGCGAGCATCTCGCGCGCCACGGTCAGGTCCTTGTCGAAACGGTCGAAGAATTCGTGGTACAGGCTGGTGTCGATGCCCATGCGCCTGACCGCCGTTACCTTGTCCCAGTCGATCACCTTGGCGGTCGCGCGGGTGAGCATGTTCGCGATCGTTACGATGTCGGCATAGCAAGAGCGCGGGCTGCCGGTCTCGCGGTGGATATCCTCGTGCGCCACCGGTATCTCGACCAGTTCGCCCGAGAACTCCCAGATATCCAGCAATTGCTCGCCCACCATTGCGCTGCATCTCCGGATGATCACATCCATCGCGGCTTCATCCACCGTCAGGTTCTTGCGCTCGATGTGCAGGAACAGCGGCAGCTTGCCGATGTCGTGGATCAGCCCCGCCAGCATGGCTTGGTCCGCATTCAGATGTTTCTGGCTCCGCGCCAGCACATAGCTGGTCGCCGCCACTTCACGGCTGTGGTCCCAGAACTCGGCCAGGAGCCGCTTGAGGGCCGGTTTCTCGATGATGGAGAGCTTGGCCATGGAGACCGAGACGATCAGGTTGCGCAGCATCTTGTAGCCGAGGCGCATGACGGCGGCATTGACGTTGTCCACCTTCGGCTTGCCGGCATAGGCTGCGCTGTTCGCCGTCTTGATCAACTGTGCGACGAAGGCCGGGTCGCTCGACACGGCGGTCACGATCTGCCCGGCCGAGACATTGATGTCATCCAGCATCCTTTGGACTTTGGCGGCCCATGCGGGCATCGTCGGCAGTACCAGTTCGTTGCGTTCCATCGCCAGCGACAGGTCGTCGGCCAGCGGGCATGCGGAGTTTCGCTTCATGTGGGGCAAGTTAACTTTCTGCATGGAGTGCTTTATTCGTGGTGCTCATCCTGCGGCCGTACATGGCTGGGGAAGATGCGGCGGATGACCACGTAGAACACCGGCACCAGGAACACCGCCAGCACCGTGGCAGCGATCATGCCGCCCATCACGCCGGTGCCGATGGCATGGCGTCCGTTCGCGCCCGCGCCGGTGGAGATGGCCAGCGGCAGCACGCCGAGGATGAACGCGATGGACGTCATCAGGATGGGGCGAAAGCGCAGGCGGCAGGCTTCCACCGTGGCGTCGACCAGATCGTGTCCCCTGTGCTGCAGATCGCGAGCGAACTGGATGATCAGGATCGCGTTCTTCGCCGCGAGTCCGATGATGACGATCAGGCCGACCTTGAAGTACACATCGTTGGGCAAACCGCGCAGCGTCACCGCGGACAGCGCACCCAGGATGCCGATCGGCACGACCATGATCACCGCGACCGGCACCGACCAGCTCTCATACAACGCAGCCAGGCAGAGGAACACCGCGATCACCGAGAGGCCGAACAGGAACGGTGCCTGGCTGCCGGAGAGGCGCTCCTCGCTGGAAGTGCCCGCCCACTCGTAGCCGAAGCCGGGCGGCAGTTGTGTCGCCACTTCTTCCATCGCGGCGAGGGCGTCGCCGCTGCTGCGGCCCGGTGCCGGACTGCCCGCGAGTTTCATCGACGGTATGCCGTTGAAACGGTCCAGCTTGGGCAGGCTGGCGGTCCAGTGCGCCGTGGCGATCTCCGACAGCGGCACCATGCCGCCCTGCGCGTTGCGCACCGGGATGCGCAATATGCGCTGCGGCGTGGTGCGGTTGTCCGCATCGGCCTGCATCTGCACGCGCAGGATGCGGCCCTCGCGCACGAAGTCGTTGATGTAGGCGACGCCGAGCGTCGACTGCAGCGTCTCGTTGAGATCGGCCATATCGATGCTGAGCGCGCGCGCCTTCAGGCGGTCGATGTTCAGCGTCAGTTGAGGTGCGGGTTCCTGTCCTTCCGGGCGCACGCCGACCAGCGCGGGATGCTTGCCTGCCATGCCCAGCGCCATGTTGCGCGCTTCCATCAGCTTGTCGCGTCCCAGCCCGGCGCGGTCCTGCAAACGGAAATCGAATCCGCCGACCGCCGCCAGTTCCGGGATGGGCGGCACGTTGATGGCGAAGATGAACGCCTGCTTGATGCGGAACAGCGCCATGTTGGCTTTTTTAACCATCGCCGAGGCAGAGCTGTCGGGGCCGGGGCGCTCGTCCCAATCCTTGAGACGCACGAAACTGATCGCCGCATTCTGTCCGCGGCCGAAGAAGGAGAAGCCGAGCACACCGATCACATGGTCCACCTCGGGCTGCTTGAGATAGAACTGTTCCACCCGCGACAGCACTTCCTGCGAACGTTCGCGCGTGGCACCCGGCGGCAACTGGATGATGTTGATGAAATAGCCCTGGTCCTCTTCCGGCAGGAAGCTGCTCGGCAGTTGCACGAACAGCCAGCCCATGCCGACCAGCAAGGCGGCATACAGCACCAGAAAGCGTCCGGTACGCTTCACCACCGCAACCACGCCGAAACGATAGCGCTGCGTGGTGCGGGAGAAGAAACGATTGAACCAGCCGAGGAAACCCGACTTCGGCACCATCTCGTGCTCGGCATCGTTGCGCAACAGCGCCGCGCACAGCGCCGGCGTCAGCGTCAGCGCCATCAGCACCGAGAACAGAATGGTGAGGATCAGCGTGACCGCGAACTGGCGATAGATCGCGCCGACGGAGCCTTCGAAGAAGATCATCGGCACGAACACGGAACACAGTACCAGCGTGATGGCGATGATGGCGCCGAAGATCTGGTCCATCGCCTTGCGCGTCGCTTCGCGCGGCGGCAGACCTTCCTCGGCCATGATGCGCTCGACGTTCTCCACCACCACGATGGCATCGTCCACCACGATGCCGACCGCCAGCACCATGGCGAACAGGGTCAGCGTGTTGATCGAATAACCGACGACATACAGGCCGACCATGCCGCCGATCAGTGCGATCGGCACCACGATGGCGGGGATGAAGGTGGCGCGCAGGTTGCCGAGGAACAGGTAGATGACCAGGAACACCAGCACCATGGCTTCCGCCAGTGTTTTCACCACCTCGCTGATCGATATCTCGACGAACTTGGAGGTGTCATAAGGCACCAGCCAGTCCACCCCTTTGGGGAAGAACTTGGCCAGTTCGTTCATCTTCGCCTTCACCGCCTTGGCGGTATCCAGCGCGTTGGCGGTAGGCGACAGGCGGATGGCGATGGCCGAAGCCGGTTGCCCGTCGATGCGCGCGGCGATGGAATAATCCTGCGCTCCGAGTTCCACGCGCGCCACATCCTTCACGCGCACGGTTGAGCCGTCGGCGTTGGCGCGCACGATCACATTGCCGAATTCCTGCGGCGTCGACAAGCGGCTCCTGGTCACGATGACCGCATTGAGCTGCTGGCCGGGTGCGGCAGGAAGTTGCCCGAGCTCGCCGGTGGCGAGTTGCGTGTTCTGCGCGCGCACGGCCTTGCTCACATCGCCGGGTGTCAGGCTATAGGCGTGCAGCTTCTCCGGCTTCAGCCACAAACGCATCGAGTATTCGGTGCCGAACATCAGCGCCTCGCCCACGCCCGGCACGCGGCGGATGCTCTCCAGCACGCTGGCGGCGGCATAGCTGCCGAGCGCCACGTTGTCGCGGCTTTTGTCCGGCGAGATCAGTGCGACGATCATCAGGAAGTTGCGCGCGGATTTCGCCACGCTCACGCCCACGCGGCGCACGTCTTCCGGCAGGCGCGCCTCGGCACGCTTGACGCGGTTCTGCGTTTCCACCGAGGCCACGTCCAGATTGGTGCCCGCCTCGAAGGTCAGCGTGATGGTGCCGATCCCCTGCTCGGAGGAAGACTCCATGTAGAGCAGATGTTCGATGCCGTTGAGTTCCTGCTCCACCAGTGCGACGGCGGTCTCCTCCACCACCTGCGCCGACGCGCCGGGATAGGCGAGCGTGATCGACAAGGCAGGCGGTGCCACCGCCGGATAGGAGGCGACCGGCAGGTTGCGCAACGCCAGCACGCCGCTCAACAGGATGATGATGGCGATGACCCAGGCGAAGATGGGGCGGTCGATGAAGAATTTGGCGAACACGATGTCTCTCTATTTCTGTGCGGTGGCGGCGGGGGCACTTGCGGCGGCTGCATTGTCAGCCTGACCCAGCGGTACCGCTTTCACCGGCGAACCGGGACGCGCCTTCTGTACGCCGTTGACGATCACCTGATCGCCGACCTGCAAACCCTCGGTGATGATGAAATCGGCACCCACCATCTGTCCGGTCTTCACCGGACGCGGTACTACCTTGCCCTCACCATCCACCAACAGCACGAACTGGCCCTGCGCGCCGATCTGCACCGCACGCTGCGGGATGCGGATACTGTCTTCGGCCACGCTCTCCGGGAAGCGCACGCGCACGAACATGCCGGGCAACAATTCATGTGCCTTGTTGGGGAACTCGGCGCGCAGCGAGATGCTGCCGGTGCCGGGATCCACCGCGAGATTGGAGAACAGCAATATGCCCTGTTGCGGATAGATGCTGCCGTCTTCCAGCACCAGCTCCACCTTTCCCGCGTCGGCCTCTTTCAGCTTGCCCGACTTGAATGCCTTATGCAGTTGCTGCAATTCAGAACCGGGGCGGGTGAAGTTGGCATAGATCGGATCGATTTGCTCGACAGTGGCGAGCAGCGTGGCATCGCCGCGCCCGACCAACGCGCCCTCGGTCACCATTGCGCGCCCGATGCGCCCGGAGATGGGTGCAGGCACGCTGGTGTTATCGATGTCTTCGTGGGCCCTGGAGTAGGCGGCTTCGGCCTGCTTGAACTTCGCGGCGGTCTGGTCGTAGCTCTGCGGGCTGATGAACCTGGTCTCCAGCAGTTTCTTCGCGCTTTCCAGATTCTGCCGTGCGGCGACGAGATCGGCCTTGGCCGCTTCAAAGTTGGCGCGATAATTGGCGGCATAGATATGGAACAGCGCTTCGCCCTTCTTTACGTCGATGCCTTCCGCGAACAGACGCTTCTCGACGATACCCTCCACCCGTGCGCGCACCTGCGCCGTGCGGAACGCTTCCATGCGCCCCGGCAGATCCTGTGTCAGCACCACCGACCCGGAAGTCACCGACAACACGTCCACTTCCGGCGGCGGCGCACCGGCTCCTGCGGGAGCTTGCTGTCCGTCGCCTTTGGGGCCGCAGGCCGCGAGCATGAGCAGCGCGGCGAAAAGTGTCGAGGTCGTCAGGATATGGGTCGTCTTCATGGGTGAGCTCCCGCTGAAAATTGCAAATCGAGAGGATAACATTTGCAGAAGGATTCTTCCGCTGCCTGCCCGACCTGGGTGCAGTATTACCACTCTTGCGGCAGCCGGTATCTTTCCGGCAACAGGTCGAGGATCTCGCGCTGCACCACGATGTTGTGCTCTTCGTAGAGTGGCTTGCCGCACAACGGCATCTTTTCCTCAAAAGATTCCACGGCCTTCTCGCCCTGCCAGACCCAATCGACCGGGAGGCAGACATCGGGCATGCGTTCGCTGGGGAACTCCGATTGCACGACCCCGATGGCCTTGATATGCAGGTCAGACAGTGAGGTGCAGTGTTTGATGAAAACGATGTCTTCCTTGTGGAAGGGGGCGACGACGTAACGCAGATCCGTCTTGCCGTCCGCAGTGTGGGGCAGGCACACCGTATGCCTGTCGATGAAACCTTGCGCATCGCGCTCTTCGAATCCGAAAAAAGTGGCCATGATGTCCTCTCTTTCTTTAACAGTTTTCCATCCCGTTTCCCTCACATCGGGCCCACCGGGGCGCTCCAATAGGTGACGAGGTAATACACACCCCAGACCAGCAAGGAAACGACGACGAACCAGAGCCAGACCGGCACGTTGCCTTCGCGTTCCGTAATACCTGCACTGGCATAGTTGTAAACGGCTTGCCCCTGCTCGTTAACAGATTGCTCGCCGGAATTCTTTCCGGTTCCAATGCCTGTATCGATCGGATTTTCAGTCATGGCCATCTTCCTTTCCCGGTTTTGGCGGTGTCGATGACGGGTATCCCGGGACGGTCCACCTGCACTACCTGCGCATCGATCTGACCGTGATCAGCCGCCTCGGATAGCGAAGCCCAGATCCTTGCGCGCGCATCCGCCAACTGCAATTTCGTGCCGGCCGCTTTCGCTTCCAGCGGCCCTCCCGCCGAGCAGAAGTTGATAATGGGCAATACCACGTTGCTGCACGCGGCGAGCAGCCAGGGCACGCTGGAAGTGCAGAAGTTCGCGGCCTGTTCCGGTTCGGTCATCCCGGCTTGCTTCAGCGACGCGAGATGCGCATCCACCCGCAGTGACTGCATGTAATGCACGATGTCCCAGATCTGTTCCGGCGTGAACGTGCCCGCAAAGGCCGGCATGGGCGTGCCGCCGACGCCGGTCATGATGGTCCTGTAGACATGACGTCCGTCGTGGCCAAGTTTGACACCACCCGGCGCTCCGGCGGGCAGGGTGAAGTTGGCGGGATTGACCGGGTTGCCCCACATATCGGAAAAGACGCCCGCAGGCATGCCATCGCCGAGCCCGCCCAAGCCGTGGCAGGCGGCACAGATGGTGTCGAATTGCTGTTTGCCGCGCGCGATCGAATCCACCGACACCGGCGGCTCATCGCCGACCGGCACGGGCGCACCGGGGCGCGCCGTTCTCCAGCGCGCAGAGAAGGTCTTGATGTACTGGATGACGGCAAGACGTTCCTGCACCGGAATGTCGAACCAGGACGGCATCGCGGTTCCCCACAGTCCGTGGCTGATCGTAACGAACAGGTCCCCGTCCGAGGGCAGCGAATTCGCATCGCCCGCGGTCGAGCGGAACTTGAACGTGCCGGTCGTGAAATCGCGCGGTTTCGGGTTCATGAAACGGGCGGACGGACCGTTGCCGTCGCCTTTCTCGCCATGGCAACCAACGCAGCGGCGCAGGTAGACCTGCTTGCCGCGCGGCAGCAGATCCTGCATCGTTTCCGTGTAGCTCGACCGCAAAGCGGCCCCGGAGGTCAGTCGCGTCGACACGAAGGTCTCGCGCCAATCGCCGATCGAGGTGCCGAGTTTTTGCAGATAGGCAACCAGCGCCAGCCCGTCCTCGTTGAGTTGCGGAGCGGTCTTGCCGTCGCTGTCCTTGAACAACCAGGGGAAGCGCGGCATGACCGAATCCGGCACGACATCGCGCGGATTCCAGTGATGCGCGGCTTGCCAATCGTCGCCGTATTTCCCGCCGACGCGCAACAGGTCGGGGCCGATCCGCCGCGTGCTGAGCATCTGCGGCTGGTCGTACACATATTCACCCGCCTGCGAGACCGGTCCCCAGCGCAGGTTCTCTCCCGTCACCGGGCGCACATATTGCGAATGGCAATACCAGCAACCTTCGCGGATATAGACCTGCCTGCCCCTGCGTTCCTGCAGCGTGTAATCGGCGACCTGGATGATCTGTCCGCTGCTCGCGGAAACGACCGTGGGGTTGTAGGTCTGCGGCAGGATGGAAGGCAGGATGCCCTGGATCAGCACGGCCAGAAAGAAGAACGCGATACCGGCGACGATGAACACGCCGGAGGGGCGGCTGTACCAGGTCGCCCCGACTGCGGCAGGGCGCGCTTCGGAAACGGCCAGCAGCGCGCTATCCGCGATCATCTCGAACGGCACACCCTCGCGCGCCGTCATGACCAGATTGACCGCCATCAGGAGCAAGCCGAGATCCATCGAGGCGCCCGCCAGCGTGCGCGCGAACCACCACGGTTTCATCTCGACCACCGAGTCGACGAAGTTCGCGCCGTATTCGAGCATGCTGCCCTGGATGAAACCCTGCGCGGCCAGCCCCGCCAGCATGATCGTGGTGCCGGCGATGGTCAGCCACACATGCCAGCTCGCTAGCTTGGCGCTCCACAATCGGCGTCCGGTCACGCGCGGCCACACGTAATACATGCTGCCCACCGCCGCCAGCACGAAGGTGGCGAACACGGTGAAGTGCGAATGCGAGATGACGAAGTCGGTGAAGTGCGTGAGTTCCTGCACCCGGCGCAGCGCTTCGGTCGATCCCTGGAAGCAGCCGACCAGATAGAAGAAGGTCGCCAGCAGCAGGAACTTGGCCGCATAACTGTCCGCATCGTTGCCGCCCACGATGGCGCCCCAGCGCCCCCTGGCGGTGCCGAACAGGTTGGTGATCACCGCCCACACCGGGATGATGAGCATCATGCTGGTGACGATGGAGATGGTCTGGTTGTGATACGGAATGGGGCTGAACAGGTAGTGGTGCGTGCCGACGAAGGGATAGAAGAACGCCAGCGCCCAGAAGCCCAGCAACGACAAGCGATGGCTGTACAGCGGCGCTCTCGCGGCTAGCGGCAGGAAGTAATACATCAGCGCCAGCCCCGCAGGCGTGATCCACAGTCCGACCACATAGTGGATATAGAGTCCGTGCAAAGCGGCATTGCTGATGCCGGACATCGGCACATAAGGCAGCACGACATTGCCGAGGATCAGGTTCATCGCCGTCCACACCAGCGCCGCCAGCGTGTACCACAGCGCGACGTAGAAGCCTTTTTCCTTGCGCGTGAATATCGTCGCCAGGACCTGGTAGCCGATCGCAGCCAGGATGATCCAGCGCAGGATATTGATCGGCCATTCATACTCGCCCGCCTCGAAACCGGTGTTGTACCCCATCATCAGGGAGAGGGAGCCGGCGACCAGAAAGAAATTCCAGCCCCACAGCAACGGCCATCCCCAATGTTCCTTGACCATGGGGCGACCGCACAATCGCGGCACCAGGTAATACAGCAGGCCGAGCACGGGCGTGGAGAATGCGCCGAAGATGACGCCGTTGACATGCACGGGTCGCAGGCGTCCGAACGTCAGCCACGACGTCTCACCGAGGAAATCCGGGAGATGGAATTTGATTGAGACGAGCAGGCCGACCAGCGGGAAAACAGACAGCCAGGCGAGCGACCACCACAGCCAGGCACGCACCAGATATTTGTTTACGAGTCCGGTTACATCGGGCGCTTGCGACAAACTATCCGCCGCGTTTGCATCCCAGGCATCCATGTTGCGCAATCGTTGGTCAGGCATATCTCCTCCCAACTTCGAACATCGTTATCACCGCCCCGAGCGGTGGCGGCGGCGAACATGGGATTCGCCTGTCACTCAGTTATGCCATGCTGAACAACATCATTGAAAGGATATGGGGAAGGTGAGTAACCACTCATCTGCCGGGCATGGCAACAGCGACTACCGGACTTCGCGGATGTTGTAGAAACCATCCAGAGTAGACATCCTAAGAAGCCGGATTATTTTTGTCAACTATTGCGGCGTGACTCCATGCGGGAGTGACAGATATTGAGTTGTGAAGCAGTATCGATTTGGTGGGACGGCGCCTGTATATATGGTGTGGCAATCAGCAGAATCGCCCCGGCGATGTCGATCAGTTGTGTTCATAAAAACGAACCCGATTCCGTCCAGCCTCCTTGGCTTGATACATGGCCGCATCGGACTGCTTGAGTATCTCGTTATGGTTCGCGTCGCGGTTGATGAAGAGCGAAACGCCGATGCTCGATGTGCAGTGATGTTCTATCTGTGTTTCCTTGCGGTCTTCTGCTTCGGGATTCAGGAGATACGGCGCAGCAAGCGCGACGCGGATCTTCTCGGAGATGGCCATGGCCAAACCGGTGGCCTCGGTTTTTTCCTTGCTTAATTCGCTGACCAGGACAACGAATTCATCGCCACCGATGCGCGCGACGGTATCGACTGCCCGCAGGCAGGAAGTGAGGCGGCGCGCGACTTCGACCAGCAGAAGATCGCCAACGGCATGCCCGTGGCTGTCGTTGAGCGGCTTGAAGTTATCCAGATCGATGTACATCACGGCCCCGTAACGTTCGCTGCGCTTGCTCGCAGCCAGCGACTGGTTCAGCCGGTCATCCAGCAGGCGGCGGTTGGGAAGCTGCGTCAGGGGGTCGTGGAATGCGAGTTCTCGTACGAGCGCTTCCTGCTTCTTGCGTTCGGTGATGTCGAGGAAGGTGGCAATCGCTCCCACCACAACGTCATCCCGCAGAATGGGTTTCGACCAGTATTCCACCGGGATGGAAGTCCCGTCCTTGCGCCAGAACACTTCATCCGAGACATGGATGTCCTGATGGCGCTGATAAGCCGCATACATCCGGCATTCCGTGGCCGGATAGGGGCGGCCGTCCGCGTGCGAATGGTGTATGAGGCCGTGGATATGCTTGCCGATGATCTCTTTGGTGCTTTCAAACCCGAGAATCTGCATGAATGACTTGTTCACGAAGGTGCACATGCCATCGGTATCCACGCCGTAAGCGCCCTCGGCCATCGAATTGAGCAGCAGATCCAGCTTCTCATGCGATTCGCGCAGATCGAATTCGGCCTGCTTGCGCCGGGTGACATCGTCATAGATCGCGACGACTTCACCTGTTGGCAAACGATATACATAGTTCTCGCGCCAACCGGTGATCCGGCTGTCCTCGTAATAGCTGGCAGGGAAATGCTGTGGCTGTCCGGTCTTCCAGACGCGCTTCAGAATGGGAAGAAAGCCGAACTCTTTTACTCCGGGGAAGCAATCCGTCAATCGTTTCCCGATGACCGCTTCGCGTTCCAGCTTATCCAGTACTTCGGCAGAGCGGTTGAAGTCCAGAAAGATGAAATCATCGCCGCCGTCTATCGCGGCATACACGGCCACACAACTGCTCATGTGCTGGAACAACTCGCGAAACAAGGCCTCGCTATAGGCGACGCGGTTCAATTCCGCTTCCTTGGGATTTTGCATATCTCCACCTCGTTACTACTGTTTTATTGTTTTGCTTGCTTGAGCCTGTGGACATTTTACCAGCAAGCGGGGGCGAAAGTGGTGAGCGAAGCGGAATGGTATTGATATCGGATTCGGCGATACTGTCTTGTCACCGTGCGTACAATTTGCCCGATTTTCGGGCTTTCTTCAAATAACCGTGCCAGTCAACTTCAACCTTTCCTGGGCCAAAACGGTACCGCAGGGTTGAGGGAACAGGGTGCGAAGCCGGTCGGCCTCGCCTTGGGCGATTCAGGACCCCGCGAACCAGTTCAGCAACCACCCCGCCGTGAACAGGATGCTGCCGAGAACGGCAGCCAGCATGGTGATGCTCGTGTCGCGTCCGGCCGAGGCGACCCAGCGATACGGGAACGCGATGTAATTCCCGAAGTAGCTCAACGGATCAGTGCATCCGGCAAACAGGATCAGCGAGAGTCCTGCACCTTTCATCGCGTCATATGGTTTGCCGACGAAATAGGCATGCCCGGCCCAGATCAGGGCCGACACGGCCGCCGCAAAAAAGAGGCTGCCGAGGAGGAATTCGGAAATCGAATATTCCGGCGGTTCTTCGATGTTCATTCAGATTTCCGGTGGAACCGCAACATTCATCTCGCGTCACCGACCATGAAACGTAACTGGCGTGGCCGTCGGCGGCGCAGTCTTTAAAACGTGTTTCTTCATCCTCCCCATCACGTGCATCTCGCACTTCCTGCAGTCGAATTCCAGCCGTAGCTTTTCACTGCCGTTGACCAATGTCATCGGTTCGGCGCGCACCTGGCCCTGTACGCCGATGACGCCCTTGGCCTGCTTCGGGCACAGGCTCAGCGAGTAGCGGATGCAGTGGCGGGTGATCATCAGCGAGACTTCGCCGTCTTCCTTGTGTTGTTCGTAGGCGGCCTCGATCAGCTTCACGCCGTGCTTGCCGTAGAAAGATTGTGCGGCGGAGTTGTAGACGTTGGCGAGGTAGGAGAGGGTCTCTTCCGGGTATTGCGCGGGCGGTTCTACCGCAGCATTGCGCGGCAACGGTTGATAGGCGGCGAGGCGGGCGGCTTCGAGTTTTTCCACGGCGTCGCGGCGCAGTTTGTTGAGCAGGGAGCTGGGGGAGAACAGCGGCTGCGACCATTCGACCTTGAGTTCTTCCAGTTCGAAATCGGTGTTGCCGAAGCGCGCCAGTTGTTCGCGCATGCTGTCTTCCGCTTCCGCCGGATTCTTGGCGGGTTGTTTCTCGAACGCGGCAGCGGCGGTGGCGCGGATGCCATCTTCATCCTGCAAGGTGAGTTCAAAACCATCCGCCGTTTCGGCGAAGGCGGCGTTCACGCCTATCTTGCGCTCGGCGGATTTTTTGTTGAGTGTCATCTCCCAGGCGTGGTCGCGGTTGCGGCTGATGGCGAGGCCGACGCGCAATCCGGTCAAGGTGTGCATGGGTTCGTTGGGGAACACGCGCCACACATTGCCTTTGTGCTCGACCACGTTCGCCTGCAAACCGATCACTTCGCGCTTGTGCAGGTAATTCAGTCCGTCGCTGTTGGCCAGGTCTTCGTTCGATTCCATCTCGAACCACTTGTCGCCGAGTTTGGTCACGGTGCCGAGTTCAAGGCCGACGAAGGTGGGGGTGTCGAACGCGCCGATGTCGGCCTTGCGGCCCTGCGAGAAATAATCCGTCGCGCCGCGATGAAAGGTCTTGTCCGGATTCGGGGTGAACAGCAGACTGGTCTTGCCGCTGGAAGCGGCGTGCAGTTCCGGGCGCTCGTTCAATATCTCGTCGAGCAACTGGCGGTAGTGGCCAGTGATGTTCTTCACATAGGGCGCGTCCTTGTAGCGGCCCTCGATCTTGAAGCTGCGCACCCCGGCGTCGATCAGTGCGCGCAGGTTGCCGCTCTGGTTGTTGTCCTTCACCGACAGCAGGTGCTTCTCGAACGCGACGATCTGTCCTTTGGAATCTTCCAGCGTGTAGGGCAGGCGGCAGGCCTGCGAGCAGTCGCCGCGGTTGGCACTGCGCCCGGTATGCGCGTGGCTGATGTAGCACTGGCCGGAATAGGCCACGCACAGCGCGCCGTGGATGAAGTGCTCGATGACGGTGTCGGCGGGCACGGCCGCGCGCACGGCTTTGACCTCTTCGATAGTGAGTTCGCGCGCCAGCACCAGTTGCGAGAAACCGACATCGGCGAGGAACTTCGCCTTCTCCGGTGTGCGGATGTCGCATTGCGTGGAGGCATGCAGGTCGATGGGCGGCAGGTCGAGTTCGAGCAGTCCCATGTCCTGAACGATGAGCGCATCCACGCGGATGTCATAGCAGTCGTGCGCGAATTTGCGCGCGGACTCCAGTTCGGCATCGTGCAGGATGGTATTGAGCGTGACGTAGATCTTCGCGTGGAAGCGGTGGGCGTAGTTCACCAGTTCGGCGATCTCTTCGAGAGAATTGCCCGCCTTGTCGCGCGCGCCAAAGGATGGGCCACCGATGTAGACGGCATCCGCGCCGTGCAATATGGCCTCGCGACCGATGGCGGCGGTCTTGGCGGGGGCGAGGAGTTCGAGGGTTTGGGAGTACTCAGACATCATGCGGATTATACCGGACTGCGCGTTGCACCCTGTTCTGGAAAGGTGGTGCGAGTCCAGGCTGAGAATATTCATGTATTTCATACATGCCGCGACAGATATCACTCATTTTGCACATCAATTGTTGTTGTACAAGCATGGATAACCCGTTACGGTTAGGCTACTTATCCAAATATTGATCTCATGACAACCTTCAAGAAGTTCAAAAAGATCAAATCTGTCCTGAATGAGATTCCGGGAATCAAGACATATAAAGAATTCGATATTCTTATCGAGATCGGCTACCACGAAGAGTTGGGAAAACCGCTGACCTTGAAGCAATTGACGCAGCTGGGGATCGCTTCCCAAGCGACATTGTGCAGGCATCTGAACCGTCTGGTGCAAGAAGGCATGGTGAAAAAAGAAGCATCCGCCGATGATCGTCGATCTTTCGTTTTGCGATTAAGTACAACGGCCACCAGATCCTTTACCAGCCATTTTTCCAAGATCATCGAGCACCTTGGTGATTGTGCTGTTTTTTCTCCCAAGTCACGTAGCCGCACATTCAAGAAGTTGTAGCAACTTCAGATGAAGGTTGGGGATCCACAAATTCATATGCCGCGGGGATGCCAATGAACATGACCGAGCAGATAATGAGGCGTGGCGGTGCGCCACTTGATGTGGAGTTCCTGAAGAATGTTTTCGACCGATTGGTGGACAGCGTTTATTGGCTAAACCGGGAAGGGAGAGTTATATACGCCAACGAGGCAGCTTGCCGATCCCTGGAATGTACTTGCGAGGAGATGCTTGCATACAAGGTCCCGGATTTTGACCCAAATTTCAGCGAGAACTCATGGCTGACCCACTGGCAGAAAGTGAAGGCTCTCGGTTCGTTCACAATGCAAACGCTGCACCTTTCAAAGAGCGGGCGGATATTCCCTGTAGAAGTGTCCATCAATTATTTTGTGTATGGCAAAAACGAGTTTGACTGCGTCATTGCAAGAGATATTTCTGCGCGCAACCATCTGGAAGGATCCATGAGTTTTGCAGCGGATATCTTCCGAATGAGCAATGAAGCCATCATGGTGACCGATGACAACAATCATATTGTCGAAGTGAATCAGGCGTTCGAGCGGATAACCGGATATACCCTTGATGAATTATTTGGGAAGAACCCCAGCATCCTTCAGTCCGAGATACATGACTTGGCGTTCTATCTGAAGATGTGGCATGAAATCAGAAGTAATGGGACATGGCAGGGCGAAGTTTGCGGCCGTCGCAAGAATGGTGAGATCTTCGTCACATGGATCACCTTCAGTCTTATCAGGCATAAAGATGGCAGTGTGTTCCGGCATGTCGCGCAATTTACAGATATCACTGAGAAGAAAAAGAGGGAAGAAGAAGTTTGGCAGCATGCCAACTTTCACTCTTTGACCAATCTTCCAAACCGACGCCTGTTTGTTGATCGTCTTGAACAGGAAATCAAGAAAGCAAACCGGGCGGAGCATCAACTGACGCTGTTGTTCATTGACCTCGATGAATTCAAGCGGATCAACGATCAGTTTGGCCATGAGAAGGGAGACCGGCTTTTGGTGGAGGCGGCGCGGCGTATTGGCCTATGCGTACGAGAAACAGATACGGTGGCACACATCGGAGGAGATGAATTTACCGTTATCTTGCCAAAGTTGGGCAGGAGTCCGGATGTTGCGCGCATCGCGCAAGCCATTGTTCACGAACTGGGCGGCCCTTTCGAGCTGGGTGAAAATACCGGTTTTGTTTCTGCGAGTGTCGGAATCGCACTTTATCCGGCAGATGCACAGAATGTACTTGGCCTGTTGAATTGCGCCGATCGTGCAATGTACGAAGCAAAGAAAAATGGACGAAACTGTTATGCCTATTTCTCTGATTCTGCGAATCCGGACAATGCCCACAGTTCATATGAAAAGCGAAGGTCGATTTACTTGCAGCGGGAAGAGCCGTAAGTAGATAACTGCCAGCAGTCAATCTGCATGCATCCGTGAAAGAAAAGGGCGGCGTCCAGATATCGGATGGTGTTACTTCGCGCGGAAGATGATCTCTTTCATCCGCTCCAGCTTCGGCGACACCACCGGCACGGTGAGCATGGTGCTGGCGACGGCCATCAGCAGCAGCGCGGTGAAGGTCTCGCTGGTGATGATCTGCTTGTCGAGCAGGATGTTGGCGAAGATGATCATGATGAGCGCTTTGGTCTGCAGCAGCCAGCCGATGATGGAGGCTTCGCCCGGTTTCCACTTGAGTATCTTTCCGGCGGCGTGAACGCCGATCAATTTTCCCGACACCGAGGCAAGTAGCAGCACCCCGGCCGCGATGAACACGGTGCTGCCGCCCATATCCCAGTTGGTGCGCAGGCCGGTGCTGAGGAAGAACACCGGCATGATCACCAGCAGCACGTGGTGGCGCATCAGGTCCATCTTCTTCTGGTCGAACCAGTGGCTGTCGGTGACCGCACCGGCGAGGAAAGCGCCGACCATGAAGTGCAGGCCGGACCAGTCCGCGCCGAAGCCGCACACGGCCAGCCAGATCAGCCCGACATACCAGCGGTCGCGTTCTTCCAGCCACAGCATGAGCTTGCGGAACAGCCAAGCGGCGACGGCGAAGAGCATCAGGAAGCCGAGCTGTTTGCCGACGCGTTCCCAGTCCATCAGGATCAGCGCGAGCACGCCCCAGATGGCGACGTCGTCCATGCTGGCGTAGCGCAGGATGCGCTGGCCGATGGGCTGGCGCAGGATGGCGAGTTTTTCCATGAACAGGATGAGGATGGGCAGCGCGGTGACGGCGCAGGCCATGCCGACGCCCGCCACGAACTGCCACGAGTAGGCTTTCGGACCGACCCAGCCGTCATACATCAGCATGCCTGCGGCAGCGAGACAGCCGAACAGCAGCGGGGTGCCGAGCGCCAGCCCGGCGGTGATGCCGCTCTCGCGCCGGTATTTCCACGCCTGGCGCAGGTCGAGTTCGATGCCGGCGATCCACACGAACACCATCACCGCCCACCAGGCGATGCCGTTGAGCGACTGGATGACCTGCGGCGTGAACACGAAGCCGTAATAGTCGGGGAAAGCCGCGCCGAGAATGCCGGGGCCGAGCAGGATGCCGGTGATGATCTGCACCACCACCAGGGGCGCGTAGTATTCCGTCCTGCCCACCCGCCAGATGAGATAAGGGATGGTGAAGATCAGCGTCATCGCGATGAGGAAGATCTCGGTGGTGCTCATGGCGGCGTGCATGGCTGCGCTCTGATGTCGAAAACAAAAGTATGCCACAAGTGCGTTGGCCGAAGCCGCTCGAAGAGCGGGTAAAGCCGGTTTGTCGTCGATTGGTGACAATCGTAATGTGCCGTCTGCTGGATGGCGTTCGGCATTTCCTGATGCCGCAGGCAGGGATTGACGTGCAGGCGCGATGCTATCGACAGTCATGCAAATATATTGTAGAGAACACAACAAGTGTGTAGAGTTAACAACATGAACATATCGACCGAATGGATAACGCTGGTCACTTCCCTGCCGGCACGCAACACAACTGCGCGCATGCGCCTTTGGCGTGCGGTCAAGGCGCTGGGTGCGGCGACGCTGCGCGATGGTGTTTACCTGTTGCCATCAACGGATTCCACCGGCGAGGGGTTGCGCGCCCTGGCAAACGATGTGCGCGCCGCCGATGGCAGCGCAGAGGTGCTGCTGGTTACCGCAACGGGCGAGCAGGGCGAAAGTTTTCGCGCCTTGTTCGGTCGCACTGACGACTATGCAGCGTTGATCGCGGCGACCCGCGAAAAGGGGCAGGATGAAAAATCGCTGCGCCGACTGATGCGCGATTTCGATACGTTGGCTGCCATCGATTATTTTCCCGGTGAAGCGCGCGAGCAGGCTCGCGCCGCATTGGCTGAACTGGCGGCCCGGCTATCGCCGGGCGAACCCTCGACCATACACGGCAACCTGCGCCGCCTCGCGAGTTCCGATTATTCGGGGCGGACCTGGGCGACACGCAAACATCTTTGGGTAGACCGGATGGCATCCGCCTGGCTGATTCGCCGCTTCATCGACAGGAAGGCGAAATTCCTCTGGCTCGATGCGCCTGCAGTGTGCCCGGCCAAAGCACTCGGCTTTGACTTCGACGGTGCGACCTTCACGCATATCGACGGACGCGTGACCTTCGAGGTGCTGGCGGCAAGTTTCGGGCTGGAGGCCGATGTCGCCATTGCCCGCATCGGCGCCATTGTGCATTGCCTGGATGTCGGCGGTGTGCCGGTGCCCGAGGCGGCCGGCATCGAAGCCGTCCTGGCCGGTCTGCGCGCTACGGTGCCGGATGACGACAAGCTGCTGACGGCGGCAGGCCGCATCTTCGACAGTCTGTATCGAAACTATCAACAGGAGAGTTGACATGAGTGACGCACCCATCCCCGCCACAGCGCCGCCAGCCCCCACGCTCGGCGAAGCCTTCAAATACTGGCTCAAGCTGGGTTTCATCAGTTTTGGCGGCCCCGCCGGACAGATATCGATGATGCACCAGGAACTGGTCGAGCGCCGCCGCTGGATTTCCGAACATCGCTATCTTCACGCGCTCAACTTCTGCATGTTGCTTCCCGGCCCCGAGGCTATCCAGCTCGCGATCTACATCAGCTGGCTGATGCATGGGGTGCGCGGAGCCGTGATGGCGGGAGTCCTGTTCTTCTTGCCGGCCTTTGTACTGCTGTCTTTGCTTGCCGGAATCTATCTGTCCTTCGGCGATGTGCCGGCGGTACAGGGCATTTTTTACGGCATCAAGCCTGCCGTGGTCGCCATCGTGCTGTTCGCCGCCTGGCGCATCGGCTCCCGCTCGATCAAGAACAAGGTATTGCTTGGCATCGCTGCACTCGCCTTCGTCGGGATCTTCTTTTTCAAGATCGATTTCCCCTGGATCGTGCTGGCCGCTGCCCTACTCGGCGCGATCGGCGGCAAGTTGATGCCGGACAAATTCAAGGCGGGCGGCGGACATGGTGCGAGCGACAAGACCTACGGTCCGGCACTGATCGACGATGAGACCCCGCCGCCGGCCCATGCCCGATTTTCCTGGGGCAAGCTCGCGTTGACGGTCGCGGTGTTCGTGCTGGTCTGGCTTGTCGTCATGCTGGCGATCAGCGGCGTGCCCAGCCTGTACGACATGGGTGATTTCTTCACCAAGGCCGCTTTCCTCACCATCGGCGGCGCTTATGCCGTGCTGCCCTACGTCTATCAGGGTGCGGTGGAACATTACAGCTGGCTCACCGGTCCGCAGATGATGGATGGCCTTGCGCTTGGCGAAAGCACGCCGGGACCGCTCATCATGATCGTGACCTGGGTGGGTTATCTGGGCGGCGTGGCCACGCACGCCTTCGACAACCCCATCCTGGCGGGGATCGCAGGCGCTGCGGTCGCCACTTTCTTCACCTTTCTGCCGTCCTTCCTGTTCATTCTGGGTGCGGGGCCGTTGGTGGAGTCGACACGCGGCGAACTGAAGTTCACCGCACCGCTCACCGCAATCACCGCAGCCGTGGTCGGCGTGATCATCAACCTCGCGACTTTCTTCGCCTGGCATACCTTCTGGCCCAAGGCGACAGAGGCGGCGCCTTTCGCCGGCTTTTTCGATGCGATCCCGGTCGTCATCGCAGTGATATCGTTTGTTGCACTATGGAAGTACAAGGCCGACATCATGAAAGTGATTGGTGTGTGTGCCGTGTTCGGTCTTGTTTACTCCTTCATTGTCTAAGGGGGCGGAATGAAGTGGATCACGCGTGAACGCCCGAAGATCGACCGTATCGCCTGTCCGTGGCTGATTGCCCGCTTCATCGACCGCGAGCCGGAATTTCTGTACGTGCCCAGCGGCGATGTGTTGAGGGTGGCCGCTGAGACCGGCGCGATACCCTTCGATATCCCCGGTGTCGAGCTCTCGCACGAGGGCGAACTGTGCAGCTTCGATACCTTCCTCAAGAAGTACGGCCTGACCGATCCGGCCTTGCAGGATCTGGCCGTCATTGTGCGCGGCGCGGATACCGACCGTCTCGATCTGGCACCGCAGTGTGCCGGGTTGCTGGCAATCTCGCTGGGCTTGTCGCACAACCTGACCGATGACCATGAGATGCTGAAGTCCGGTCTGGTGATGTACGACGCGCTCTATGCGTGGTGCCGCCATGCAAGAGGCGAGACGCATACCTGGAAATACTAGCCGGGGTGTCCCCCGGTAGAAACAGAGATTGGTGCGCAAGCGCACCACATCAGGATTCCCTTGCCTAGATCAACCCCATCGCCACCAGCGCGATGAAGGCCGCAAACAGCGCAAAGTGGCTGATGCCCTCGATGGCGTTGGTCTCGCCGTCGTGCAGGTTGTTCATCACGGTGAGGAAAGTCAGCAGCAGCATGCCGCCTTGCACCGGCGTGAGCGCCATGACGATGCGTTCGCCGCTGACCAGCGCGATGAACTCGATCACCGGCAGGGTCAGCAGCACGGTCGCGAGCGACGCGCCGAGCGCGATGTTGACCGTGGTCTGCATGCGGTTGTTTTGCGCGGCGCGTAGCGCGGTGAGGATCTCGGGGCTGGCCGAGATCAGCGCGACCAGCACCGCCGGGATGGCCTTGGGCAGGCTGCTGCCGGTGAGTCCGGCATCCAGCAGCACCGACAATACTTCGGAGAGCAGTCCGACCAATATGATCGCGCCGATCATCATGCCGACATGCAGTGCGTTCGGGCTGTGTGCCTCGTCATGCGCCTCTTCGTCGGTGTCGCTGGAGTATTCGAAGAAGGTGCGGTGTTCCACCGTCTGCAGGCGCAGGAAACCGGCGTACATGACTGCCATCATGCCGATGGAGAAGATGGAGTAGATCTGCCATTTGTCATCCGGCACGAAGTCGGGCACGAACATGCCGATGCCGATGGCGACCAGCAGCATGGCGACGAAGGAGTTGGCCGAGGAGATGTTGTATTTGGTCTGGCCGTGTTTGAGACCGCCGACGATGGCGGCGAGGCCGAGGATGCCGTTGATGTCGAACATCACGGCGGCGAACACGGTGTCGCGCGCCAGCGTCGGGTTGGGCTCGCCCATCAGCAATACCACCAGGATCACCACTTCCACCGACACGGCGGCGAGCGTGAGGATCAGCGTGCCGTAAGGTTCGCCGAAACGCACCGCCAGCACTTCCGCGTGGTGCGCGATGCGGAAGGCGACGCCGATGATGGCGGCGAGGATCACCAGCAGCAAGCCCCACAGTGCGCCGCCGCCGTGCTCGACCGCGCCGTGTTCGAGCGCAAATCCCAGGCCGAGCATGAGGAGCGCGATGGCGATGGGGAATTCGGATTTGAGGTATTTCATGGGTCTTCCTTAGCTGCGTTGATAGGTGACGAAATGATATTCCAGCGGCTGCGGCGACTCTTGCGTGCGCACTTCGCGCGAGGTTTCCCGCCATGCGCTTTTGTCGTACTCGGGAAAGTGCGCGTCGCCTTCCACGTCCTGTTGTATCTCGGTGATGTAGAGCGTATCTACCAGCGTGATGGCTTGCCGGTATAGTTCGGCCCCCCCCACGATGAATATCTCCTCATCTCCTGCGCAGGTGTAGACCGCCTCTTTCAATGAATGCGAGATGACACAGCCTTCTATCTCCAGATCGTTGTTGCGCGTGACCACTACCGTCGTGCGTCCCGGCAGCGGCTTGCCGATGGAATCGAAGGTCTTGCGTCCCATGATCATGTGATGTCCCATGGTCAGCGTCTTGAAATGCTTGAGGTCTTCCGGGCAGCGCCAAGGCAGGGCGTTGTTCACCCCGATGGTGCGATTCTTCGCCATCGCGACGATGATGGATAACTTCATATCGCGACAGGCGCCTTGATTGCGGGGTGCGGGTCGTAACCTTCCAGCGCGAAATCCTCGAACTTGAAGCTGAAGATGTCTTTTACCGCCGGGTTGATCTGCATGGACGGCAGTGCGCGCGGTTCGCGCGAGAGTTGCAGTTGCGTCTGTTCCATGTGGTTGGAATAGAGGTGTGCGTCACCGAATGTATGCACGAAGTCGCCCGCCTTCAAACCGCACACCTGCGCCATCATCATGGTCAGCAGCGCGTAGCTGGCGATGTTGAACGGCACGCCAAGGAAGATGTCGGCACTGCGCTGGTAGAGCTGGCAGGAGAGCTTGCCGTCTGCCACATAGAACTGGAAGAAGGCATGGCAGGGTGCCAGCGCCATCTTGTCGAGCTCGCCCACGTTCCACGCCGAGACGATGATGCGGCGCGAATCGGGATTGGTCTTGATCTGGTCGACTGCGATCCTGATCTGGTCGATCACCCGACCGTCGATGGTTTCCCACGAGCGCCACTGCTTGCCATACACCGGGCCGAGGTTGCCGTCCTCGTCCGCCCATTCGTCCCAGATGCTGACCCCGTTCTCCTTGAGGTATTGGGTGTTGGTACTGCCCTGCAGGAACCACAGCAGTTCGTGAATGATGGATTTCAGGTGGCACTTCTTGGTCGTGACCAGCGGGAAGCCATTGGAAAGGTCGAAGCGCATCTGGTAGCCGAACACGCTGGTGGTGCCGGTGCCGGTGCGGTCGGACTTTTTCGTTCCGTTATCGAGGACGTGCTGCATTAATTCGAGGTATTGGCGCATGGTGTAGCCCGTATAATCGAGGCGTTTTATGACTTAATTCGAGGACGCAATGCTAGCACAACTGACCCTGTTCCCTGCCCTGCCCAAGACCCTGACTGCCTCGCACCTGCTGGTGCTGTTGCCCAAGACCAAGTTGCTTCCCAAGGATGTTCCGCACGGCGATCTGCTCGCTACGTTGCTCAAGCGCCGCGACATGAAGGCTGACGAACTGGCGAAATCGCCGGTCGCCGCCAATGCAGTCAACGGCACGCTGGTGGTGTGGGCGATGCTGGATATCGACAAGGACACCTTTGCCCAGCAGGTGCAGGTGCGCAAGGGCTTGCAACTGTTGCTGGAAGAACAGCCCAAGGGCATCGCGGTCGCGGTGAGCGGCGATGCGGCGCAGCGCCAGCGCATGGCCGAACTGGCGGTCTATGGCGCCTGGGTGAACGGCGCGCTGTTGCCGGTCCACAAGAAGAAGGATGAGCGCAAAGCGTTGCAGAAGATCGAGTTGGTCGGCTGCAACGACAAAAAACCGTTCGACGCGCTCAAGGCGCAGGCCGCAGGCAATCTGCTGTGCCGCGAACTGACCGTGTTGCCGCCCAACGAACTCACACCGGGTGCTTATCGTTTGCGCGTGAAGAAGATGGCGCAGGCCAACGGCTGGAAGCACGAGGAGTTCACCATGCCCAAGTTGCGCAAGATGGGCGCGGGCGCCTTCGTCGCCGTGGCGCAGGGCAGCGATCCGGAAGATGCGGCCATCGTGCATCTCAGCTACAAACACCCGAAAGCGAAGCAGACCATCGCGCTGGTGGGCAAGGGCATCTGCTTCGACACCGGCGGCCACAACCTCAAGCCCTCGCGCTACATGCACAACATGCACGAGGACATGAACGGTTCGGCGGTGAGCTTGGGCATCCTGCTCGCTGCCACGCAGCAGAAGCTGCCGGTGAACATCGACTGCTGGCTGGCGCTGGCGCAGAACCACATCAGCCCCAAGGCCTACAAGCAGAACGACATCGTGAAAGCGCTGAACGGCACGAACATCGAGGTCATGCACACCGACGCCGAAGGCCGCATGGTGCTGGCCGATACGCTCACGCTGGCGTCGCGCGCAAAACCGGATTTGATGATCGACTTCGCCACATTGACCGGCAGCATGGCGATGGCGCTGGGGGCGCGCTATTCAGGTGTGTTCGGCACGACGGACGAGTTGGCGCAACGCGCAGTGAGCGTGGGCAAGCAAACCGGCGAACGCCTGTGCGCTTTCCCGCAGGACGAGGATTACGAACCGGCGCTGGATTCAAAAGTGGCCGACATCAAACAATGCACGCTGGACGGCGAAGCCGACCACATCCTTGCCACGCGCTTTCTCAGGCGTTTCGTCGAATACGACACGCCATGGCTGCACGTGGACCTCTCGGCCAGCCGCTGCGAAGGGGGACTGGGCATCGTCGCGCATGACGTGAACGGTTTCGGCGTGGCGTGGGGCTTGCAGATGCTGCAGGGGAAATGATCCGGGCCTGCAGGCCAGGATCATTTGTTGAACTGGAGTTCCGCGATCAGGATGTGGTGATCCGACGCCGGGGTCGGCTTCACGCTGTGGCGCACCGGATGAAAGTGCTTGCTGTAGAAGATATGGTCGAGCACAAACGGGCGTTGGCGCCAGGTGATCTCGGTCGTCTGCACAGTCTGATATCCGGCGTCGGAGAATTGGCGAACCAGCGATTCGCGGTTGCTGACATTGAAGTCTCCGGCGATCAGCGTCGCACCCTTCGCGCGGCTCAATCGTTCGACCACGAGCTGGCGTTGATCGGGGTGCTGCTCACTCGAAGAGTTGAGCATGAAGTACGCCAGCAGATGGGTGTTGAAGAGTTGCAACTCATGGCCGTCGATCGTCGTTGTAGCGCCGATGAGCAAGCGGTCGGTGGGCGTCATCTTCTTGCCCTGGAATTCGAACTCGATGGGTGTCGAAGGCAGGTCTAAGCGGAAGGTGTCGCGCAAAGGCGTCCTGGAAAAGATGGCGAGTCCGATGCCGAAGGGCAGTTCGCGCGGGTCGGCTTTCGGGTAGGAAAAATAACCGTGGTAACCCTTGAGCGCCGCCTTGATGCGCGTGTAATTGGGCGGCGGATCGAACTGCATGCCGCCGGGTTGTGCGCGTTCCACTTCCTGCAACATCACGATATCGGCATCGGTGCGCAGGATCTCGGCGATGGTCATGTCGAGGTCGATGGGAGCACGGTCAGGATCGGCCGCATCCCAGATTTGGCCGAACTGCATGTTGAACTGCATGACTTTAAATGTGCTCATGGGGGTCTATGATGCCATTGCAAGCGCTTTGTGCAAACCACCATATGTCGGTTCGCGGGATTTCCCGGTTTTGTGACCTCAGACCGAATAAGCGACCAGGGCATAACGCGCCAGCTTGCCGACCAGCATGAACAGGGCTGCCTGCCACGGATTCAGGCGCAGCCAACCCGCTGCAAGGCACAGCGCATCGCCGACGAACGGTAACCAGGCGAACAGCAGGGCCGGTGTCCCGTGTCGTCGCACCCTCTCCACATGCTTGAGTTGCCGGGTCCTTGCCCGCGATGCTTCATCTGGAACCATGTCTGTCCGCGTCAGCGGGCCAGGAGCAGCTCCTCCCGCACCACCGTGTCGAAACTGCGGCAACAGCCAGCCCATGCCGAAAGTGATCATCCCGCCCAATGTGTTGCCCAGCGTTGCCAGCAGCAGCGCCGGCCAGAACAATCCCGGGTGAAGACTCAGAACGCCGACCAGTACCAGTTCCGAGCCACCCGGCAGCAGCGTCGCACCAAGCAGGCTGGACATGAACAGCCCCCACAGGCTGAGGTCGCTTGTAAAGAAATCTGCCACGAGGGGGCTTAGCGAAACACGCGGAGAATCGTTGCGAGCAGGTCAAGAGGCAAGGCGCGGCGGAGCGAGATGCGAGACATACCTTGTGGGGTAGGCGAGCATAGAGCGAGTACGCAACGCAGCATATTGACCGCGCAGTAGGTTCTTAGTGCTTCTTCTTCGGGGCCATGATATCGGTGATGGTCCCTTCCGCCATCTCGGCAGCGAAGCACAAGGTCTCCGACAGCGTCGGGTGCGGGTGGATGGTGAGACCGATGTCTTCCATGTCCGCGCCCATCTCCAGCGCCAGCACGCCTTCGGCGATCAACTCACCGGCATTCACGCCGACGATGCCCATGCCGAGGATGCGGCGCGACTTGGGATCGAGCAGCACTTTCGTTGCGCCTTCTTCGCGCGCGATCGAGAGCGCGCGGCCTGAGGCGGCCCACGGGAAGGAGGCCTTCTCGTATTCGATGCCCTGTGCCTTGGCTTGTGTCTCGGTCAGTCCCATCCATGCGATCTCGGGATCGGTGTACGCGACGGAAGGAATGGTCAATGGCTCGAAGAAAGCCTTGTGTCCGGCGATGTTCTCCGCCGCGACCTTGCCCTCGTGCACCGCCTTGTGCGCCAGCATCGGGTCGCCGACGATGTCGCCGATGGCGAAGATGTGCGGCACGTTGGTGCGCATCTGTTTGTCGACGGGGATGAATCCGCGCTCGTTGACGATGAGGCCGGCCGCTTCGGCGGCGATCTCGCGCCCGTTCGGGCGGCGGCCCACGGCCATCAGCACCTTGTCGTAGACCTGCGCTTCGGCCGGCGCCTGTTCGCCTTCGAAGGTGACCTTGAGGCCGGCCTTGGTCGCCTCGATCTTCGTGACCTTGGTCTTCAGCATGATGGCTTCGTAACGTTTGGCGATGCGCGTGTGCAACGGCTTGACCATGTCCTTGTCGGCGCCGGGCATGATCTGGTCCATCAATTCGACCACGGATATCTTTGCGCCGAGCGCTTCGTACACCGTCGCCATCTCCAGGCCGATGATGCCGCCGCCGATGACCAGCATGCGCTTCGGCACGTCCTTCAATGCCAGCGCGCCGGTGGAGTCGATGATGCGCGGATCGTCGTAGGGGAAGCCGGGGATGCGCGCCACGCTGGAGCCGGCAGCCACGATGGCGTTATCGAAGGTGACGATCTTCTCGCCTTCGGCGGTCTGCACCGCGAAGCTGTTGGGCGAGGTGAACTTGGCGGTGCCGCGCACCACCTGTACCTTGCGCTGCTTGGCGAGCGAAGCGAGGCCGCCGGTGAGCTTGCCGATCACGCTTTCCTTCCAGGCACGGATGGCATCGATGTCGATCTTCGGTTTGGCGAAGGTCACACCGTGGTGGCTGACTTCTTCCGCCTCGTTGATCACCTTGGCCACATGCAGCAGCGCCTTGGACGGGATGCAGCCGACATTGAGGCAGACGCCGCCGAGCGACGCATGCTTCTCGATCAGCACCACCTGCTTGCCCAGGTCGGCGGCGCGGAACGCGGCGGTGTAGCCGCCGGGGCCGGCACCGAGTACAACCACTTCGGCGTGGATGTCGCCCTTGGCGACTTTGGCTGCGGGAGTGGGCGCGGCCTGCGCTGCGGCAACCGGAGCTGCGGCCTGCGGCGCAGGAGCCGCCTTGGCCGGAGCGGGGGCGGCGGCACTGCTTTCAAGCATCAAGATGACGGAACCCTCGGAAACCTTGTCGCCGACCTTCACTTTCATCTCCTTGACCGTACCTGCGACCGGCGAAGGCACTTCCATGGTCGCCTTGTCGGTCTCCAGCGAGATGAGCGCCTGCTCCTTCTCGATCTTTTCGCCGGGCTTCACGGCGATCTCGATGACGGCGACGCCCTTGAATCCGCCGATGTCCGGCACTTTGATTTCGATGGTTTGGCTCATGTTTTCTCCTCTTTATATTTTTGGTCACCTCTAAAAATCCAAACTTCGTCGCAATACTGCGTTGCTCACAAAAAATCACTCCTTACAGATTGCGTATATGCCGCGTCGTAATTTTTTGCTCGCGCCTTGTCTTGCTTAGAATTTTGAAATTTTAGAGGTAACCACTATTCAGACTCTGATCTGCCCGTTGCCGAGCACGATGTACTTCTGCGACGTCAGTCCTTCCAAGCCCACCGGACCGCGCGCATGGATCTTGTCGGTGGAGATGCCGATCTCCGCGCCCAGGCCGTACTCGAAACCGTCGGCGAAGCGCGTGGAGGCGTTCACCATCACGCTGGCCGAATCCACCTCGCGCAGGAAACGCATCGCCTTGCTGTAGTTTTCGGTGACGATACTGTCGGTGTGCTGCGAGCCGTAGGTGTTGATATGCGCAATGGCCTCGTTCAGGTCGGCAACCACGCGGATGCTCAGGATAGGCGCGAGGTATTCGGTATGCCAGTCTTCCTCGGTCGCCGCCTTCATCTGCGTCACCAGTTTGCGCGATGCGTTGTCGCCGCGCAGTTCCACGCCTTTGTGCAGGTAGATGGCGCACAACTCGGGCAGCACTTTTGCCGCGACCTTCGCGTTCACCAGCAGCGTTTCCATCGCATTGCACACGCCGTAGCGATGGGTCTTTGCGTTGTCGGCGATGCGGATCGCCTTGGTCAGGTCGGCGTCGTCGTCGATGTATACATGGCACACCCCGTGCAGGTGCTTGATCACCGGGATGCGCGCCTCGCTGGAAACGCGTTCGATCAATTCCTTGCCGCCGCGCGGCACGATCACGTCCACATAGTCCTTCATCGTGATGAGTTCGCCCACCGCGGCGCGGTCCACGGTATTCACCACCTGCACCGCCGTTTCCGGCAAGCCCGCTTCGCGCAGGCCCTGGTGCACGCAGGCCGCGATGGCCTGGTTGGAATGGATCGCTTCCGAACCGCCGCGCAGGATGGCCGCGTTGCCGGACTTCAGGCACAGGCCGGCTGCATCCGCCGTCACGTTCGGGCGCGATTCGTAGATGATGCCGATGACGCCCAGCGGCACGCGCATCTTGCCGACCTGGATGCCGGAAGGGCGGTACTTCATGTCGCTGATCTCGCCGATGGGATCGGGCAGCGCGGCGATCTGGCGCAGGCCTTCGGCCATGCCCTTGACGGTCTTCTCGGTGAGGGTGAGGCGGTCGATGGAAGCCGCGTCGAGACCGTTGAGTTTTGCGTAGGCAACATCGTTGGCGTTCGCGGCGATCAGTTTGGCGCTGTTGATCAGGATGGCCGTGGCGATGTTTTCCAGCGCATGGTTCTTGGCGTTGGTGTCGGCCATGGCCATCAGGCGCGAGGCGGCACGGGCGGCCTGCCCGACGGATTTCATGTAGTCCTTGATGTTTTCCATGATGCTTTCAGTGAATAGCTACGGAGCGCATTTTACCCGATTGGGCGGGCGGTTTTGGTCGCGTGTGACGGGGTTGCAGCGAGAAAGCCCGCGCAGCCGTGAAAGCGTCAGTTCTTTTTCCGGCTGAGCATAAGCTCGAACTCATCGGCCGGAACCGGCCTGGAAAACAGGTAGCCCTGGGCGTAATCGCAGCCGGCCTCGACCAGCAGGTCTTTTTGCTGGATCGTCTCGACCCCCTCGGCGATCACCTTGAGCCCCAGCTTGTGTGCCATGACGACGATAGCCTCGATCAGCACGAGGTCATCCGAGCCCCGTTGCAAGTTGCGTACAAAGACCTGGTCGATCTTGAGGAAGTCGATATCGAACTTCCTCAGGTACGCCAGGGAGGAGTAGCCCGTGCCGAAATCGTCGATCGCCACCCGTACGCCGGCGTCATGAAAGGCCATCAGCTCATTCTGGATCTCCTGTTCGGCATTCAGCAGCAAACCCTCGGTGATCTCGAAAACGATGCTTTGTCCGGGCAGGCCGAGCTTCTCCAGATCGTTCCGCCAGTGTCTCTGGAGGGTCGAATTGACCCGGAACTGGACGGGCGACCGGTTCACGCTGACCTGAAAATCCTTGTCAAAGGCCGTTCGCCAATGCGCGACTTGCCGGGTCGCCTGCTGATAGACCCATTCCCCGATCTCGACGATCAGGCCGGTCTCCTCGGTCAACGGGATGAACTCGGCCGGCCCGACCAGTCCGCGGACCGGATGGTTCCAGCGGATCAGGGCTTCTGCCTTGCGGATGTGCCCGCTCGCCAGCTCGATGATCGGCTGGTAATACACGCAGAACTGCTGCTTTGCCAGCGCGTTGCGCAGATCGCCAAGCAGACGCATGCGGTTCTGCGCGTCTTCCTGGAGCGTGACGGTGAAATAGCTGAAGCGGTTCCTGCCCTGGCTCTTCGACTGGTACATCGCCTGGTCGGCATTCTTCATCAGGGTCTCGGCATCCGTCGCGTCGATCGGGTAGAACGTGATGCCGATGCTGGCGGAGATGAAGGCCTGTTCATCGTCGAGCTGGAACGGGTTGATCAGCCGGGAGATGATGTGCTGCGCGACGCGCTCCACATTGCTGGTGTCCTCGATGCCGGGAAGGATGATGGCGAACTCGTCGCCGCCCAGACGTGCCACGGTGTCCGATTCGCGCACGCATTCGGAGATACGCAGCGCAGTCTCGACCAGCAGCGTGTCGCCCTTGTCATGGCCCAGTGTGTCGTTCACTTCCTTGAAGTTGTCGAGGTCGATGAGCATCAGGGCGAAACGCTGTCCGGCGCGATGCGCCTTCTTGAGTTCCTGACCCAGCCGGTCGAGGAGCAGGCGGCGGTTCGGCAGTCGTGTGAGCGTGTCGTAATTGGCGAGGCTTTCCAGATGCTGCTGCGTGTTCTTCAGGTCGGTGATGTCGGCGAAGGCGCCGATGTAATTGGTCAGTTCCCCCTGAGTATTCCTGACGGCGCTGATCGAAAGGATCTCGGCATAGAGCGTGCCGTTCTTGTTGCGGTTCCACACTTCGCCGCGCCAGTGCCCCGCGGTGGAGATGCTGTGCCACATCTCCTTGTAGAAAGACGGGTCGTGCCGCTCCGATTTCAACAGGCGGGGGTTCTTGCCCAATACCTCGTCGCGCGCATAACCGCTCACCTCCGTGAAGGCTTCGTTCACCGCGATGATGTTCCCGTCGGCTTCGGTGATCATGATGCCTTCCCAGGTGTTGTCGAACACGCTGGCATGCAGGCGCAACGCTTCTTCAGAACGTTTGCGTTCGCTGATGTCGGAGTGCGTGCCTATCATCCGCAACGGCTTGCCTTTTGCATCGCGGCTGACCAGCATCCCCCTGGCCATGATCCATTTCCAGGAACCGTCTTTGTGGCGCATGCGGAACTCGACCACATAGAAAGGTTCCTTCCCGGCCAAATATCCCCGGATGTTGGATAGCACGCGCTCCCGGTCGTCGGGATGGAGACTGTCCAGCCAGGCAGCGCCGATATCCGGGAATTCATCTTCCGCATAGCCGATCATTTCTTTCCAGCGCTTCGAGAACAGCGCCTTGTCGGTCTGCGGGTTCCAGTCCCACACACCATCACCGGCTCCTTCCAGTGCGAACTTCCAGCGTTCCTCACTCTCGCGCAACTGGTCGTTCATCTCGCGGTTGCGCGAAATGGTGGCGAGCGCCAATGCGGCCAGCGCCAGAAAGACGGTGATGAGGGCGATCAGAAAGGCGAGCGTATCGGTGGTGAAAACGGACGCGGGCAGGGCTGCCACGTCACCGCGCACGAAATAGGCGGCGGACATGGCGGTGTAATGCATGCCGGAAACCGCGCAACCCATGATGACCGCGACCAGCGCGTTGCAGCGCTTCTTCAGGCAGACCACGCCGTTCTTCACGCGCAGCGCGAGATAAGACAGGGCGACGGCGACGATGATCGACGAGGCGAACAAGGTCGGGTCGTATCGCACGAAACCTTCCATGCGGATCGCAGCCATGCCGGTGTAGTGCATGGTGCCGATGCCGGCGCCGAGCAGGATGCTGCCGGTCAGCGGAGAGAGGTGTCTGTTGCCGTGATTCCACAGCACGCCCAGCGCGACCCCGCTCGCCAGGATGCCCGGGACCATCGAAAGCAGAGTGACGAACGGGTCGTAATAGATGCCGCAGGGCAGGCTCAAGGCCAGCATGCCGATGAAATGCATCGCCCAGATGCCGATCCCCAGGGTGAGGGCGCTGATCAGCGTCCAGGTCAGTCTGGAAGCGTCGTTGTTCAATCGCTCGACCCGGGACGAGGCGTTCAGTGCCGCATAGGAAGCGAGGATGGCGAGCAATACCGAAATGACGACCCAGGCCGGGTTGTATGTTCCGACGTAAAGCAGGCTTTGCGCGGGCGGCGTCGGCAGGAATTGGAGTGCATCGATCACGGAAAGGTGACTGACTTTATTTTCGAGCGTTCATTCTAGCAAACGGCAAGGATCGCCGATGCTAGAATGTTGCCCTATTTCAAGAAAGTGCAGCATGTCCGACATCCTCAACAAGATCCTCGCGGTCAAAAATCTGGAAGTTGCAGCCGCATTGTCGGCAAAGCCGTTACCCGTCATCCGTGCCGAAGCCGAACAGGCCGCGCCGGTGCGCGATTTCGTCGCCGCCATCCGCGGCAAGATCGCGGCGGGGCAGCCTGCCGTGATCGCCGAGATCAAGAAAGCCAGTCCGAGCAAAGGAGTCATACGCGCCGACTTCCGGCCGGCCGAGATCGCGGCCGGTTATGCGCGGCACGGCGCGGCCTGCCTGTCTGTGCTGACCGACGAGCAGTTCTTCCAGGGCAGCGCCGAATATCTGCAGCAGGCGCGCGCGGCCTGCGACCTGCCGGTGCTGCGCAAGGATTTCATGGTGCACGAGTACCAGGTCTATCAGGCGCGCGCGATGGGCGCGGATGCCATCCTGCTGATCGCGGCGGCGCTGACCTTGCACCAGATGAAGACGCTCGAAGCGCTGGCGCACAAGCTCGGCATGGCGGTACTGGTCGAGGTGCACGACGGCAAGGAACTGGAGATCGCCCTGCAACTGGCGACGCCGCTGATCGGCATCAATAACCGCAACCTGCGCACCTTCGAGGTGAGCCTGCAGGTCACGCTCGATCTGCTGTCGGTCATCGCCGCATCGGACAAAGGGCGGGATCGTATCGTCGTCACCGAGAGCGGCATCTTCACCGCGCAGGATGTGAAACTGATGCGCGACCACCAGGTGCATGCATTCCTCGTCGGCGAGGCATTCATGCGCGCGGACGATCCGGGCGCGGAGTTGGCGAAGGTCTTCGGGGCATAACTTGTATCAGGCGTAGCCGGAAATCAAATCAGTCAGGGGTATCTCATGAGTGCGATCCATCCTTCCGAACTTTCGTTTATCACCAAACACGCACCGTTCGACCGCATGGAGCTGGCGCATGTGCTGTGGATGCTGGAACGCATGAATCTCGGTTACTACGCCGAGGGCGAGGTGATCGTCTCGCCCGAGCAGGGTGCGGTGGACCGTTTTCTTGTCATCAAGCAGGGCGTGGTGCACGGCGAGCAGAGCGTGGCCAAGGCGTCGGATGCCGATACCTGGCTGGAGCTGATGGAAGGCGAATGTTTCCCGCTCGGCGCGTTGCTGGCCAACCGTCCGGTGGCCAGCGTCTACCGTGCCGGCACCGATATCTTTTGTTATGAACTTCCGGCGGATGCTTTCCGCGAACTGATCGGACTGAGCGCGGCGTTCCGCGATTTCTGCACGCGCCGCATCGCCAATCTGCTGGAACATTCCAAGCAGGTCATCCAGGCACAGTACAGTCAGTCCAGCGTCGAACAGCAATCGCTGGCCAGCCCGTTATCGGCCATCATCCGCCGCGCACCTGTCACCTGTCCGCCCGAAACGTCCGTGCGGCAGGCACTGGAGACCATGCGCGAGAAGCGCATCGGCTCGATGGTCGCCGCCGAGGACGGACGTCCGCTCGGCATCATGACCTTGCACGATGTACTCGACCGTATCGCGATCCCGCAGATCGATCTGGACCAGCCGGTCATCGAGGTGATGAGCACGCAACTCAACAGTCTGCCGCCGCAGGCGCTGGCGCACGAGGCGGCGCTGATGATGGCCAAGCATGGTTTCCGCCATGTGCTGGTGGTCGAGAACGAGAAGCTGGTCGGGTTGGTCTCGGAAAAGGACCTGTTCGCCCTGCAGCGCGTCGGCCTGCGCCAGATCGGCTCCGCCATCCGCCATGCGGCCACGCCGCAGGTGTTGCAGCAGGGCGCCGCCGACATCCGCAAGATGGCGCACAACATGATGGCGCAGGGCGTGGCGCCGGAACAATTGACCCAGTTCATCTCCGCCTTCAACGACCTGCTCACCGCGCGCGTGGTGGAACTGGAATGCAAGGCCAGCGGGCTGCTCGGCACGCCGCTGCATGACGGCCTGTGCTGGATGGCGCTGGGATCGGAAGGGCGCTTCGAGCAGACGCTGAACACCGACCAGGACAACGCCATCATCTTCGAGGTTCCGGCAGGCATGACGGCGGACCAGGTGCGCGAAAGACTGCTGCCCGTCGCTCGGCGCATCAACGAGACGCTGGCACTGTGCGGCTTCCCGCTGTGCAAGGGCGAGATCATGGCAAGCAACCCGAAGTGGTGCCTGTCGCTGGAAGAGTGGAAACGCACCTTCAACGGCTGGATCAGCGGCGGTTCGCCGGAGTCGCTGTTGAACGCCTCCATATTCTTTGATTTCCGCGCGCTCTATGGTGCGGAGCATCTGGCCGAAGACCTGCGCGGCTGGCTGGCGCGGGTCGCCAGCGACAACAGCCGCTTCCTGCACATGATGGCCGAGAACGCGCTGCGCAACCGTCCGCCGCTGGGCGTGGTGCGCGACTTCGTGGTGGGCAAGGAGAACAAGCTCGACCTCAAGCTCAACGGCATCACACCCTTCGTCGATGCGGCGCGCATCTTCGGTCTCGCCACCGGTGTGACGCAGACCAATACCATCCAGCGCCTGCGCGCGAGTGCGGCCAGGATGAACCTGCATGAATCGGAGATCGACGCCTGGATCGATGCCTTGCTGTTCATCCAGGTGCTGCGTCTGCGCCACCATGACGAAGCAAGTGCGCAGGGTCTGAGTGACGATGCGCTGGATAATCTGATCGATCCCGAGAAGCTGAACGAACTCGACCGCCGCATCCTGAAGGAAGCGTTCCGCCAGGCGCGCAAACTACAGGCACGCCTGGCGCTGGAGTATCACCTGTGATGAAGTGGCTTGGCAGTTGGTTCGGTCCGAAGGTGCGGCTGGATACCGGGCAGCAGCGCCGCCTGACTGCGTGGCAGGCACTGCCGCAAGCGGAACTCAAAGTGCCGGTCGCCGAGTCGCGCTGCGTCGTCGTGGACGTGGAGACCACCGGCCTCAACCTGATGCAGGACCGGCTCATCTCCATCGGTGCCGTGGCGGTGGTCAACGGCAAGATCGCGCTGGGCGACAGCTTCTACGTGGTGTTGCAGCAACAGGCGGCCAGCGACAAGGGCAACATCCTGCTGCATGGCATCGGTACTTCGGCGCAGCTCGAGGGCGAGCCGCCGGTCGAGGCGCTGCTGGCCTTTCTGGAGTATCTCGGCAAATCGCCGCTGGTCGCTTTTCACGTGACCTTCGACGAGACCATGATCAAGCGCGCCCTGCGCGATTATCTGGGACTCAACTTCAAACATCCGTGGTCGGATCTGGCCTATGTGATGCCCGGTCTCAACCCGCCGCTGGCGCGCAAATATCGCGCGCTGGATCACTGGATCGGACATTTCAACATCCGCATCGATGCCCGCCACAACGCACTGGCCGATGCTCTCGCCACCGCGCAACTGTTCCAGGTCGCGCATGCCCAGGCACTCGGCAAGAACATCCCCGACATGGCCGGCCTGCGTGACCTGGAAAAGAACCAGCGCTGGGTCAGTGCTGTAAGTTGAACGTAAGTCTCCACGCGTAATCTCGCGCCCCGTTTGATAGGGGGAAGTGGGGGTTTTTAAACCCATCTTTTTATAAATAAGGAGCTTACATGTCCAGCAGCAACTTCAATTGGGCGGTGATCGATGCCGATCCCAAATTTCAGGCTCTGCACCGGAAGAAGACTTTCTTCCTGTGGGGGCTGATGGTTTTTTCCATCATCTATTACTTCCTGTTGCCCATCGGTGCGGCGTATTACCAGGAGCTGTTCAAGACCAAGGTGTGGGGCGTCGTCAACTTCGGCCTGCTGTTCGCCTTGTCCGAGTTCGTGGTGGCCTGGGTGATCGCGTTCGTCTATTCGAAGAAGGCCAATGCCCAATTCGACGCGATGGCGCAAGAGATCATCAACGATGTGAATAGCGGGAGGATCTGATGAGCATGTTGAATAAATTGATGCTGTCTGCGGCCGCCCTGGGCGCCAGCAGCGCAGCGTTCGCGGGCAACGGCGCGGTCGCCGACGAGTTCAAGTGGATGACCTTCACCGTTTTCGGCGTGATCATCGCCATTACCATGGCGATCACTTTCTGGGCGGCACGCACCACGCACACGACTTCCGAGTTCTATGCGGCAGGCCGTTCGGTCAGCGGTATCCAGAACGGCTGGGCGATCGCGGGCGACTATCTGTCCGCCGCGTCCTTCCTCGGTATCGCCGGTCTGATCTCCCTGTACGGCTACGACGGCTTCATGTATTCCGTGGGCTGGCTGGTGGCTTACATCACCGTGTTGCTGGTGATCGCCGAGCCTTGCCGCAACATCGGCAAGTACACCATGGGCGACATCCTGGCCTTCCGCAACGACCCCAAGAAGACCAAGACCGTGGCGGCGCTGTCCACCATCACCGTGTCCACCTTCTACCTGACCGCGCAAATGGTCGGCGGCGGCGTGCTGATCAAGACGCTGATCGGCATCGACTACGAGATCTCCGTGATCGGCGTGGGTATCCTGATGCTGGCCTACGTGGTGTTCGGCGGCATGAAGGCGACCACCTGGGTGCAGATCACCAAGGCCGTGCTGCTGGTGACCGCTTCCATCATCCTCGTGATCATGGTGTGGGCACCGTACGGATTCAGCCTGCCGGGCTACCTGCAAGCCGTGGTCGGCGATGCGGATGTGCAGAAACAAGTCGCCAAGCTGTTGGGCGACAAGGCTGCAACCATGACACCGGAAGAGCTGGGTCAACGCTTCCTCGAACCAGGCCTGTTCCTGAAGAACCCGATCGACCAGATCTCGCTGGGTCTGGCACTGGTGCTGGGTACCGCCGGCATGCCGCACATCCTGATGCGCTTCTTCACCGTGCCGACGGCACAGGCTGCGCGCACTTCCGTGATCTGGGCGATGGGTATCATCGGCGGCTTCTACGTGCTGACCCTGTTCCTGGGCACCGGTGCTGCGATGCTGGTCGGTCCGGACAAGATCGCTGCGGTGGACGCGGGCGGCAACATGGCCGGTCCGCTGCTGGCACAGTTCCTGGGCGGTGGCGAGAACTCCCTGCTGGGTAACTTCATGCTGGCCTTCGTTGCTGCAGTTGCTTTTGCAACTATCGTGGCAGTGGTGGCGGGTCTGGTGCTGGCAGCGGCTTCCGCAATGGCGCACGACATCTATGTCGGCGTGATCCGCGGCGACCATGCCACTCCGAAAGAACAAGTGGTTGCAGCGCGCGTGGCTTCCGTCATCGTCGGCGTGATCGCGATCACCGTCGGCATCCTGGCCAAGGGCCAGAACGTGGCTCACCTGGTGGCGCTGGCGTTCGCGGTGGCTGCTTCCTCCAACCTGCCGGCCGTATTCCTCACGCTGTACTGGAAGAAGTGCAATACCACCGGCATCATCCTCGGCATGATCGTGGGTACCGTGACCGCCATCGGTCTGGTGATGATCTCCCCCAACATGACCTATCCGAAGGCAGTCATCGCCTCGGCTAACAAGGTGTTGAGCGGTGAGCCTGCTGTGCCCGCCAAGGAAGCCGCACCCGCTGTCGAGCGTTCCAGCTTCATGTGCGAACTGTTTGCCATGGAAGGCTGCGTACTGGCCAAACCGGCACAAGCCGCAGCGGCTGAAAAACCGGCCAAGCCGGGCGCTGCCGAGAAGCTGGCCGGTTTGAATGCCAGGCTGCCGACTCTGGAAACGGATCTCGCCAAGGCTGCCACTCCCGAGCTCAAGGCAACTGTCGAAGCCGACCTCGCCAAGGTGAAGAAAGATATCGCCGCGGTTGAGAAGGCCAAAGCAAAGGCCGAGGGCGACTTGGCCAAGTTCGAAGGCCAGACCACCAGCATCATGGGTCTGGAGAAGCCATTCTTCCTGTTGAAGAACCCCGGCCTGATCTCCATCCCGCTGGGCTTCCTGCTGGTCATCTTCGGTTCGTTGTTCACCCGCGACAAGCGTGCGGAAGAGATGTGGGACGAACTCTACGTGCGCCAGAACACCGGCATCAACGCAGAGGCCGCATCGGCTCACTAGAACTACAAGCAGTTCATCCCTTCAGCCCCGCCCTGACCGGCGGGGCTTTTTTATTTGTGCTTCGCCCATCGGAAGAGCAGGTGTTTTTCCCCCGCTCGCGAATCGCGATCGGGGAATATTGATTGACCTGCTTTTATGCGCAATGCCAGAATGCCGCCCGTTGGCCAACTAAACGGAACTGGGCGAAAGGGAAGACGATGAATATCAGGTCATGGGGATGGATGTTGATGGGTTGCGCGGTTGCTATGCCGGCTTTGGCTCAGGATGGTGACTACAACGTCGCGGCAACCAATTCGTATGCCCTGCTGAGTGCCGGTCGCTCCAGTACGCCGGCGGCTTGCGATAACAGATGGCTGGCTGACTCGACTTGCAGCTCCAAGGGCACGATCTATCGGCTCGGCTATGGATATAACCTGAACTCGCTTCTGGGTGTCGAGATCAGTTATGGTGATTTTGCACATGCCAGAGAGGATGGGATCGATCCCACTCCGCCGGCGATAATTCCGGGTGGCGGACCCATACCTTACTATCGGACCTGGTCGGTGATCGGCTGGGAACTCGCAGCGGTCGCTACGGTGCACCTGGGGCAGCACCTGTCTTTGCATGGAAAGGCGGGATGGCTGCGTGCCAATATGGAAGAGGAGGTCTGGTACTACGCGTTGAATGGCGAGTTGTGGCATGGCAACTATCATGAGACCAGGAACACCACTTCAGTCAGCGGCGGCATCCAGTACGATTTCAACCGTGACGTCGGTTTGCGCTTCCAGGTCAACCGCTATAACAAGCTGCCGGGTGCCTATCAGCTGGACGGCACCACTTACCGGTTCAAAACGACCTCGGCACTTGCCAGTCTGGTGTTGAAGTTTTAAACAGACGACCTGTCTCACTCAAGCCCCGCCGTAAAACGCGGGGCTTTTTCTTGGGTCGTCGGCTATCGTTGGCGCAGGCGGCGGACGGCGCGGGAAGCGGATGCTGATCACCGTGCCTTTGCCGCCGCTGCCCGCATCCAGTCTGAGCGTGGCGTGGTGGCGCTTGGAGACTTCGGCGACGATAGCGAGGCCGAGCCCGCTTCCGCTCTGTCCGGTTCCCAGCACACGGTAGAAACGCTCGAACACGCGCTCGCGGTGTTGCGGGTCGATGCCGGGGCCGTTGTCTTCCACGCTCAATACGCTGCCCTGTGCCGTCGCATTGACGCTGACGGTGATGTGTCCACTTGCGGGCGTGTAGCGGATCGCGTTGTCGATCAGGTTGTTGAGCATCTCGATCAGGCTGCTCGCATCGCCCATCGCTTCTGCGGCTGCGGGCGCGCCATCGAAGCCGAGGTCGATATTCTTTTCCAGCGCTGCCGAAATCCAACCAGCGGTGCATTCCTGCGCCAACTGGTTGAGATTGATCGCGACGAAATTCTCGCTACCCTGGCCGCCCGGCTCGTTGCGCGCCAGCGCCATCAGCTGGTTGACCAGGCGGATGCCGTGCTGGGTACTGGTGAGGATATGCTCCAGCGCCTGCTGTTTCTGTTCCGGGTCGGTCGTGCGCAAGGCCAGTTCGGACTGGGTCTTCAGGCCCGCGATAGGTGTGCGTAACTGGTGCGCGGCGTCGGCGACGAAACGTTTTTGCGCCTGCATCGCCTGTTGCAGGCGTTCGAGCAGGTTGTTCACCGCATCGATCAGCGGGCGCACTTCTTCCGGTGCCAGACTGCCATCGAGTTGGCTCAGGTCGTCGCGACTGCGGTTCTTCACTTCGCGCCGCAGCCGTTCCAGCGGGGCCAGACCCTGCTTCAGCGCGTACCACACGGCGGCTACCGCGATGAGGATCAGCAGCAATTGCGGAATGACGATGTTGGCGAGGATGCCGCGTATCAGCGCCTGCCGTTGCTGGATGGTCTCAGACATATGCAACTGGTACAGCTTCTTGCTGTCGGGGTTGTAGAACACCATGCTCACGTTGCGTGTCTTTGCACCGTCGCGTTCGCCATTGCTGAACAGCGGATTGATCTTGCCGCCGCGGTACGCCAGCGGCCGACCGAGATTGGCGTTTCCGGCGAGCTTCTTTCCCTCGCGGTCGCTGACGGTATAGAACACCTTGTCCGGCGAGGTGGGCGAGGAGCCATCGGGCAGTTTCAGGTCGATCTCCAGGCGTTCCCGGCCACCGCCCAAGCGAAGCTGTTCCGCCACCGCCTGCGCGCGCTGCAGCAGCACCTGGTCGTACGGCTTGTTGGCGTAGTTCAGGGTGGCGACATAACCGGCGATGGTGCTGAACAGCCACAAAACGAACAGCGGCGTCAGCAGCCAGTTGATGAGGTGGATGCGTAGCGAGAGGACATCGGCACCCGATTCGGCGGGACTAGCCATGTGTTTCGGAGGCCTTGTCGATGATGTAGCCCAGACCGCGGATGGTGCGTATGGTCACGCCCGCGGGTTCGATCTTTTTGCGCAGGCGGTGGATGTAGACCTCGATGGCGTTGCTGCTGGCTTCTTCCGAATAGCTGTACAGGCGCTCCAGCAGCTGCTCCTTGCTGATGACCCAGCCGATGCGCGACATCAGCGCTTCCAGCACACTGAGTTCGCGCGTGGTGAGGTCCAGCGTCTCTCCGTTGATCGTGGCGCGCCGCCCGACGCTGTCATAGCTCAATGCACCGCAGACATACGCCGGGTTCACGCCGCATTGGCCGCGCCGGATCAACGCGCGCACGCGCGCTTCCAGTTCCGGCAGGCTGAACGGCTTGATCATGTAATCGTCCGCGCCCAGATCGAGTCCCTTGACGCGCTCTTCTTCCGCATCGCGCGCGGTGAGGATGATCACGGGAACTTGTTTGTTCTTTTCGCGCAAACTCTTTAACACATTGAAACCATCGATTTTTGGCAAGCCCAGATCGAGAATCACCAGATCGAACGGCTGTTCGCCGCTTAGGATGGTGGTGGCCGCCTGCCCGTCCTTGACGCAATCGACGGCATAGCCGGATTGGCGCATGGAACGGCACAGACCGTCGGAAAGGACTTCATCATCTTCGGCGATCAGGATGCGCATGGGTCTGTAAGTTGTCTGTAAGGCTGGAGCATTATGGTTCGTAAATGGGACGGATGGGTAGGGGATATCACACCCGTCTCACGTAGGGCTATTCTAAGTGGAGGACGGAAATTGTCCAAGCCACAGACCTGCTGGATCGGGGAGGCGTTTGTATCAGCATCGCTTGATGAATCGCCCGTCTTGCATTTAAAAATGATTGACCTTTTTTATCGGGGGAAACATGCAACTTACTGAAAAACACAAGGAGTATTGGCAGAAGAATCTCCGCGTGACGGGAATATTGCTGGCGTTGTGGTTCATCGTCACTTTCGTCATCGGCTACTTCGCCAGAGACCTGCAATCCATCACCATCCTCGGCTTCCCATTCCCGTTCTACATGGGCGCACAGGGTTCGCTGGCGATCTATGTGGCAATCATCTGGTATTACGCCCATTACATGAACAAGCTCGACAAAGAATATGGCGTACATGAAGGAGACGACTAATGGCTACGCAATCCCAATCGCAATTCTTCGCATCGCTTAAGCGTTACTACTCCTTCTATACCGGAGGATTCGTCGCTTTCGTGATCATCGTCGCCATACTTGAACAGATGGGCGTGCCGAACAAGGTGCTCGGCTACATCTTCCTGGCTGCGACTGTATTGTTGTACGCAGGTATCGGCGTGATGTCCCGCACCGCGGACGTGTCGGAATACTACGTGGCCGGACGCCGCGTACCGGCGCTGTTCAACGGCATGGCGACCGGCGCGGACTGGATGTCGGCTGCGTCCTTCATCGGTATGGCCGGTACCTTGTACCTGTCCGGCTATGACGGCCTCGCCTTCGTGCTGGGCTGGACCGGCGGCTACTGCCTGGTGGCGCTGCTGCTGGCACCGTACCTGCGCAAGTTCGGCCAGTTCACCATCCCCGACTTCCTCGGCGCGCGTTACGGCGGCAACATTCCCCGTTCCATCGGCGTGTTCGCGGCGATCCTGTGCTCCTTCACCTATGTGATCGCGCAGATCTACGGCGTGGGCCTGATCACCAGCCGTTTCACCGGTCTGGAGTTCGGCGTCGGTGTGTTCGCCGGTCTGGGCGGCATCCTGGTGTGCTCTTTCCTCGGCGGTATGCGTGCGGTTACGTGGACCCAGGTTGCGCAGTACATCATCCTGATCGTGGCGTACATGATTCCGGTGGTGTGGCTGTCGGTTAAACATACCGGCAACCCGGTTCCGCAGATCGCTTACGGTTATGTGCTGGAGAAGGTTACTGCGCGCGAAGTCGTGCTGAACGACCCGACCACGCCGGACGGCGCGAAGGAAGCCGAAGTGCGCGCGATCTTCAAGACTCGTCAGGAAGCCACTGAAGCCAAGCTGAAGGCTCTCGAAGCCGGTGGCGCGACCTATCTGGCAGAAGAGAAGGCCAAGCTGGAAACAGCCGCAGCCACTCTGAAGGCGACCAAGGATGCCGATCCGGCAGCCGTGGCTGCAGCCGACAAGGCAGTGACCGACTTCCCGGCAGATGCAGCAGCAGCGAAAGCGGCATGGACGAAAGCCGCCGCCGGTGCGAAGGCCAAAACTGCTCCGATCGCCTCGCATGCCGAGCCGTTCGCCGGCAAGGATCAAGCGGCTATCGACAAGAAGCGCAAGAACTTCTTGGCACTGGTACTGTGCCTGATGGTGGGTACGGCCGCGTTGCCGCACATCCTGATGCGTTACTACACGACCCCGTCGGTGAAGGAAGCGCGCAAGTCGGTGTTCTGGTCGCTGTTTTTCATCTTCCTGCTCTACTTCACCGCGCCTGCACTGGCAGTATTGGCCAAGTTCGACGTTTACACCTTGCTGGTCGGCTCTAGCTTCTCCGAGTTGCCAAGCTGGGTAGCATCGTGGGCCGCTGTGGACAAGACGCTGATGAGTGTTACCGACATCAACAAGGACGGTATCGTGCAACTGGCCGAAATCACCATCGGCGGTGACCTGATCGTGCTGGCGACGCCGGAAATCGCGGGTCTGCCCTATGTGATCACCGGTCTGGTGGCTGCGGGCGGTCTGGCTGCCGCGTTGTCTACTGCCGACGGTCTGCTGTTGACCATCGCCAACGCGCTGTCGCACGACGTGTACTACAAGATGATCGATCCGCATGCGCCGACGACCCGTCGTCTGGCCATCTCCAAGGGTCTGTTGCTGGTGGTCGCCGTGTTCGCCGCCTACGTGACTTCGCTGAAGCCGGGTGACATCCTGTTCCTGGTCGGTGCGGCGTTCTCGCTGGCTGCTTCCGCGTTCTTCCCGGCCCTGGCGCTGGGCGTGTTCTGGAAGCGTGCGAACAAGTGGGGTGCGATCCTCGGTATGTCGGCCGGTCTGGGTACCTGCATGTACTACATGTACATGACCTATCCGTTCTTCGGCGTCAACGCACCGCTGTGGTGGGACATCAACCCGATCTCTGCCGGTATCTTCGGCATGCCCGCCGGTGTCATCGGCGTGATCGTCGGCAGCCTGTTGACCACAGCGCCGAACAAGGAGATCCAGGACCTGGTCGACCACGTTCGTTACCCGAACCTGGAAGGCGATATCGACACCAAAGCTGCATAAGCTGAAGTCGTCGTAGTAAGTCAAAGAGGCCTGCGCAAGCAGGCCTCTTTATTTTTGCGGGAGGAAATTGGAAAGGCAATTTAGCCACGGATGGACACGGATTTACACGGATAAATACAAACCCAACGATATGCAGGGTGTTATCCGTGTTTCATCCGCACCCGCAAGGGGTAGGCCGTGGTTGTACAGCCGCTGAAGCGGCAACAACCACGCACTGTGCATCCGTGGCTAATTAGGTTTTCAAACTGCCAGATCGGCCACCATATAAGCCAGATCGGAACGCCCGGTATCCTGGATCAGGTGACGGGTCATGATGGGGTCGAAGCGGTGCAGGTACTTGATCACTTCGGTGACGCGCTCCGGGTCGTTCAGGTGATGGTGGGCCATGCCCAGCGCATACCAGGCGTGCGGGTTCATCGGTTGCAGGTTCGCCGCTTCGTGCAGCGCCTTCGCGGCCTCGGCATGCTGGCCGAGTTTGGCATGGCAGATGCCCAGGCCGTACCAGGCGCGGTCGAATTGCGGATTCAAGCGCGTGGCCGATTGAAACGCGGTGATCGCTTCCGCCAGTTCGCCCTGCTTGTCGCAGGCGTAACCCAGATTGAAGAGTATCTCGGCATTGTCCGGTTCGCTGTTCAGCACCTCGCGGAAATGCGTCGCGGCCTGGCCGAAGTCGTTGCGCTTGGCGTGGATGAAGGCCATGGCGAGGGTGGCGCGGGTGTACTCGGGTGCTGCCGCCAGCGTCAGCCGGTATTCGTCCAGCGCCGCATCTTCCTTGTTCATGAATTGGTAGAAGCGCGCGCGCAGCAGGTGTTGCCATTTTTCGTAGTTCATTGCAGTGACCCGTTGATGAAAGCAGGTGTCATTCTGCGCATTGCACACCGTGGCCGCAAGCATAATCGCCGCGAGGTGATAAAATCCGGGCTTGTTCAATCCAATCACAAAATCATGTCATCTCCCGAACTGTTCGTCGTCAGCGTGCTGAAAGCGCTGGTCGAGGTCGCCGCTCTGGCATTGCTCGCCCAGGGTTTGATCGGTGTGCTGTCCGGCAAGGCGAAAGACAACAATTTCGTCTACCGGCTGTTCCAGGTCGTCACCGGCCCCATCTACAAGGGCGTGCGCAAGATCACGCCGAAGTTCATCGCCGAACAGCATATCGGCCTGGTCAGTTTCTTCGTGCTGTTCTGGATCTGGATCGCGCTGATCTACGCCAAGGGCTATGTCTGCCACGCGCAGAATCTGGCCTGCGTCCCGAGCTGAACATCGCCGCCGGGCGGACATGACTATCCCTAAACGCACCGTCATCTACGTGTCGGACGGCACCGGCATCACTGCCGAGACGCTGGGCCACGGCTTGCTCTCGCAGTTCGAGGGCATCGAATTCAAGCCCCTGCGTTTTCCGTTCCAGGATAGCGAAGACAAGGCCAGGGAGTGTGTGACACGTATCAATGAAGTGACGCAGCGCGAAGGCGTGCATCCCATCGTCATCCTCACGCAGACCAACGCCGAACTCAGCGCCATCCTGCACCAAGCCGACGCCTTCTTCATCGACCTGTTCGATACCTTCATCGTGCCGCTGGAAAAGGAACTGGGCAGCCGCTACACCCGCGCCGTGGGCCGCTCTCACGGGCAGGCCAATCCGGAATACAACTCGCGCATCGCCGCGATGAATTTCGCCCTGGCGCACGACGACGGCGTCTCGGATACCGACCTGAAGAGCGCCGACATCATCCTCGTCGGGGTATCGCGCAGCGGCAAGACGCCGACCAGTCTGTACCTCTCCCTGCAGTTTTCGCTCAGGGCCGCCAACTACCCGCTCATCCCGGAAGACTTCGAGCGCGGCCACCTGCCGTCGAGATTGCAACCCTATCGCGACAAATTGTTCGGCCTCACCATCGATCCCGAGCAATTGCAGCGTATCCGCTTCGAGCGGCGCCCGAACAGCAAATATGCCTCGCTGGACAACTGCCGCTATGAAGTGGCGGCGGCGGAGAAGATGATGAAGCGCGAGGGCATCAAATGGTTCGACACCACCTCGCGCTCCATTGAGGAGCTGGCCGTGCAGTTGATGCAGGAACTCAAGCTCGAGCAGTGAGTTCCGCGGGCGACGATTTGATGCCGTAGACTTCGTACAGTATCTCGACGAAGCGCCGCGCCTGCGGCGACAGGAAACGCCCCTTGCGCAGGACCAGTCCGTAACCGCGCTGCGGGAAATATTGCTTGAGCGGGATGCGCACCAGTTTTTCGCTTCCGGTGAGGCAGATGTCGGTGACGATGGAGATGCCCATGCCCAGTTCGACGTATTTCTTGATGACTTCCCAGCCGCCCGCTTCCAGTGTCACGGTGAACGTCAGGTTGTGCTGCTGGAACACGTATTTCACCATGCGCCAGGTCGAGAGGTGGCGCGGCGGCAGGATCAGACCGTAATGGCTGATGTCTTCCAGTGTGACGCTGGAATGCTTGGCCAGCGGATGGTCCAGCGGCACGATGAGCGCCGGGTCGTAAGTCACCACCGGCTGGTAGGTGATGTCGTCGGGTACGTCCAGCATGGAACCGACCACCAGATCGATATCGTCGGCGCGCAGCATCTTCAGGCCGTCGCGCCCGGTCTCGTTGTGGATCTTGAGCTGGATGCGCGGGTGGGCGCTGACGAAACGGCGCACCGCTTCCGGCAATATATAAAGAATGGTGGATTCGCCCGCGCCGATGTTCAGTTCGCCGGAATCCAGTTTGCCGTGCTGTGCGGCGAAGTTCTCTTCCAGGCCGTCTATCCCCTTTACCAGCGGTTCCGACAGCGCAAACAAAGACTCGCCATCAGGAGTAAGCTTGAGCACGGGGCCGCGTCTTTCGAACAAGGTCACCCCCAGTTCCCGCTCCAGCGCCTGGATCTGCAACGTCACCGACGGCTGGCTCAGGAACAAATGCTGGGCGGCCAGAGTCACACTGCCGGTGCGAACGACTTCGCAGAACGCACGCATCTGTTTGAGTCTGTTGTTTTTGTAGTAGCTTTGTTTTTCAGTGTTCATCCCGCCTCCCCGTGCCAGTACCGCGATTATTCATTTATTAATAGTAATGATTGAAACAATTGATTCGCGAAATGATTGTAGTTTGTTTAGTCTGCGTCCAACAAGAAAAACAGTAGAGACACAAGGGTGTAATTGATTCACCTGGCGCTAGTGGGGCGTAAATAAGTGCAGCGATAGAGAGCCGGATTGCCGCGTTCTCTGCGCAAATTTATTGCAGCGGGGAGAGACATGAGTATTGTTTACAGCATTTTAGTCACAGGAGCCTTTATGGCCGGCCTCGGCGGCCTGCTGGCGATTCTGTTGGCTATTGCGAGCAAGAAGCTCTATGTCTTTGAAGACCCCCGTATCGAGCAAGTCGAAGAACTCCTTCCCCATTCCAATTGCGGCGCCTGCGGTACGGCAGGTTGCCATAACTTCGCCGAAAAGGCCGTCGCGGGCGAGATCGAGCCCGGCCGCTGCACGGTGAATACCCCCGACCAGAACAAGAACATCGCATCGTTGCTGGGTGTCGCCCTGGGCGATATCGAGAAACGCGTGGCACGGTTGGCCTGCGCTGGCGGCAAGCATGTCGCCACGATGCGCGCCCAATACGCCGGACTTTCTTCCTGCCGCGCCGCGACCGTGGCAGGAGGCGGCGGCAAGAGCTGCGCCTGGGGTTGCCTCGGATTGGGCGATTGCGCCGACGTGTGCGATTTCGATGCCATCACCATGGATGTCCACGGTTTGCCGGTGGTCGACAGTGCCAAATGCACCGCCTGCGGCGACTGCGTCGATATCTGCCCGAAAGACCTGTTCTCGCTGCAAGTCATGTCGCATAAATTGTGGATGGCCTGCCGCAACGAAGAGAGCGATCCCGATGCCGCCGAAGCGGCTTGCGAAGTGGCCTGCACCGCCTGCGGGCGCTGCGTGGTCGACGGCGCTCCCGGCCTGATCCATCTGGAACGCAATCTGGCCGTGATCGACTACGCCAAGAACGGGACAGCAAGCCGCGAGGCCATCGATCGCTGCCCCACCGGCGCCATCGTCTGGCTCGAGGGTGACCGCATCAGCAAAGGCAAAGCCGCAAAGAAAATCATCCGTATCGAACCATTACCTGCCACTACCGAGGCCTAGGGGGAATCATGCTGAACAAACTCAAACAATTCAAATTGGCTGGCGCCGCTACCGGAGCCGATGGCAGCCGCACCAAATTCAAGTACCCCGGCACGCGCGATGCCATCGACGGCAACACCGCCGTGATCATGGTGGAACGCGAAGCCTCGCAGGGCGCGGGCGCCTACCCCATCACGCCGTCCACGCAGATGGGCGAATACTGGGCGGAAGAAGTCGCCAAGGGCCACCTCAATACGGCAGGTCACCCGCTGATCTTCGTCGAGCCGGAATCCGAACACGCTGCTGCCGGTGTCACTGCCGGCATGTCGATGACCGGTCTGCGCGCGGTCAACTTCACTTCCTCGCAGGGTCTGGCCTTCATGCACGAATCGCTGTATGCCGCCGTCGGCAAGCGTCTGCCCTATGTGCTCAACCTCGGTTGCCGCGCCATCACCAAGGCCTCGCTGAACGTGCACTGCGCGCATGACGACTACCACTGTGCCGACGATACCGGTTTCATCCAGGTGATGGGCAAGAACGCGCAGGAAGCCGCCGACCTCAACATGATCGCCCGCAAGACCGCCGAACTGGCGCTGACCCCGGCCATCGTGGCGCAGGACGGCTTTCTCACCACCCACCTGATCGAGCCGATGCAGGTGCCGGAACGCGAACTGATCGCCGAATATCTGGGCAATGCCGACGACCTCATCGACACCCCGACCCCCGCGCAGCAGATGCTGTACGGTCCCAAGCGCCGCCGCGTGCCGTCGAGCTGGGACGTGGACAATCCCATGCAGACCGGCGTGGTGCAGAACCAGGACGCCTACATGCAGGCCGTGGCCGCGCAGCGTCCGTATTTCTTCGACCATATCCCGGCGCTGTTCGACAAGAACGCGGAAGAGTTCCATGAACTGACTGGCCGCCGCTACAACCGTGTCGATGCCTATCGTTGCGACGACGCCGACTACATCATCCTCGGCCAGGGCAGCATGACCGTGCAGGCCGCCGCCGTCGCCGACTGGCTGCGCGAGACGCGCAAGATCAAGGTGGGCGTGGTCAACATCACCATGTTCCGTCCTTTCCCCGGCGATCTGCTGGGCCAGGTGCTGAAAGGCAAGAAGGGCGTGGCCGTGCTGGAACGCACCGACCAGCCGCTGTCGGAAGACCTGCCGCTGATGCGCGAAGTGCGCTCCACCATCACCAAATGTGTAGAGAATGCGCGCGAGAATTCCTATGCCGATTACGCCTGCTACGAGAGCGCCAAGGACATGCCGTCGCTGTACTCCGGCTGCTACGGTCTGGGTTCGCGTGACCTGCAACCGGAAGGCCTGATCGCCGCCGTCGAAAACATGCTGCCCGGCGCGGCGCACCGCAAGTTTTACTATCTGTCCGTCGACTTCGTGCGCGACGAATCCGCCAATCCGAAACAGGAGATCCGCCAGCAGGAACTGCAGACCGCCTATCCCGGCATCAAGGCGTTGGCGCTGCGCGGCTCCGAGAATCCCAACCTGTTGCCCAAGAACGCCATCGCCGTGCGCATGCACTCCATCGGCGGCTGGGGCGCGGTGACCACCGGCAAGAACCTGGCGATGACGCTGTTCGAACTGCTGGGCTGGGACATCAAGGCCAATCCGAAATACGGTTCCGAGAAGAAGGGACAGCCGACCACCTATTATCTGTCCGCCGCGCCCGAGCCCATCCGCATCAACTGCGAATACACCAACGTCGACGTGGTGCTGTCGCCGGACCCGCAAGTGTTCGGCCACACCAATGCGCTGGAAGGCATGAAAGAGGGCGGCGTGTTCATCATCCAGAGCAATCTGGACAGTGCGGAAGCAGTATGGGAGACCTTCCCCATGCGTACCCAGCAATACATCGTCGACAAGAAGATCCGCGTGTTCTACCTCGATGCGTTCAAGATCGCGCGCGAGGAGTCGAGCAATGCCGACCTGCAGTTGCGCATGCAGGGCAACGCCTTCCAGGGTGCGTTCTTCCATGCCTCCGACGTGAAGGACCGTGCCGGTCTGAGCGAAGAGACATTGTTCACCGCCATCGAGAATCAGCTCGAATCCAAGTTCGGCAAGAAGGGCAAGCGCATCGTCGATGACAACCTGCGCGTGGTGCGCCGCGGTTATGAGGAGATGTTCGAGATCAAGCCGGAGCAGATGAAGGTAGGCCAGCGCGCCAAGGTCGTGGGCAAGCCGGCTCCCGCGCTGCCCGTCATGCTGAAGCAACTGCCGGAAGGCGACGGCGGTCTCTCCGACATCCACCGTTTCTGGGAACAGACCGGCAGCTTCTACATGAAGGGCCAGGGTTCCGACAACCTGGTCGATCCGTTCATGGGGCTGTCCGTCATCCCGGCCGTGACCGGTGTGTATCGCGACATGACGGGTGTGCGTTTCGAACATCCCGAGTGGAACGCGGAGAACTGCACCGCCTGCGGCGAATGCTTCACGCAATGCCCGGACAGCGCTATCCCCGGTCTGGTCTCGACCACCACCGATGTGCTGAATACCGCCATCCAGAACATCGAGATCGGCGGGCGTCCGACGCGTTTCCTGCGCAAGTTCAGCCGCGTCATCGACAAGAAATTGCGCAACGCGCTGGACAAGGACGGACTCGATGTGCGCGCGCTGCTGGCCAACGCCATCACCGAGGCGTTCGCGGAAGACCCGACCCAGGGTGACGACCGCGGCCGTCTGGAAGCGGAACTGAATCTGCTGCGCGAAGCGATCGGCGGCTTCAAGTTCGCCACGACCAAACCGTACTGGAACCAGAAAGAGAAGAAGGAGAAGGGCGCCGGCGGCCTGTTCTCCATCACCGTCAATCCCTATACCTGCAAGGGCTGCGCCTTGTGCGTGGAAGTGTGCGACGACGATGCGCTGAAGATGGTCACGCAGACCAAGGAGAGCATCGAGACGCTGCGCGACGACTGGAACTTCTGGCTCGACCTGCCGACCACGCCGCCGCAATACAGCCGCATCGACGACCTGGACGAGAAGGTCGGCGCGCTGGAAACACTGCTGCTGGACAAGCACAACTACCAGTCGCTGGCCAGCGGCGACGGTGCCTGCCTCGGTTGCGGCGAGAAGGGCACCATCCACCTGTTCACCAGCACGGTCACCGCGCTGCAGCAGCCGCGCGTGAAGAAGTTCCTCGGCAAGCTGGATACGCTGATCTCCGGTCTGGAGAACCATATCCGCACGAAGCTGAGCAGCTCGGTCGACCTGACCGACACGCAGGCGCTCATGCAAGCCGTGCAGGCGCACAGCGGGCACGATCTGACACTGGCCAACCTGTCGGAAAGCCTGTTGCAGAAACATCCGGGCCAGCCTATCGATCCGCAATGGCTCAAGCGCGTGAGCCAGATGCTGGAGAAACTGAAGGACCTGCGCTGGCGTTATATGGAAGGCCCGAGCAAGAAGGGGCGCGCCGAGATGGGTATCGTCAACTCGACCGGTTGCACCTCGGTGTGGGCATCCACTTTCCCGTTCAATCCCTACCCCTTCCCGTGGACATCGCACCTGTTCCAGGATTCGCCCTCGGTGGCGATGGGCGTGTTCGAAGGTCACATGGCCAAGATGGCGGAAGGTTTCAAGACCGTGCGCCAGGCCGAGAAAGAACTCGCGGGCGGATATGAGCCTGCCGAGAGCGACGACTTCTTCGCCCGCTTCAACTGGGAGCAGTTCAGCGAGGAAGAATGGCATCTGTGCCCGCCGGTCGTGGCGATGGGCGGCGATGGCGCGATGTTCGACATCGGCTTCCAGAACCTGTCGCGCGCCCTGATGTCGGGCAAGCCGGTCAAGATCCTGATCGTCGACACGCAGGTGTATTCCAACACCGGCGGCCAGGCTTGCACCTCCGGCTTCATCAGCCAGGTGGCAGACATGTCGCCCTACGGCGCAAGCAAGCACGGCAAGACCGAGAAGCGCAAAGAGATCAGCATCATCGGCATGGCTCACCGCACCTCGTTCGTGGCGCAGGGCGCGCTGTCCAACACCACGCACCTGCTGGAGAGCTTCATCGACGGCATCAACAGCCGTCACCCGGCATTGTTCAACGTGTACGCGGTATGCCCGCCGGAACACGGCGTCGGCGACAACAGTGCGGTGGCGCAAAGCAAGATGGCGGTGGAATCGCGCGCCTTCCCGCTGTTCCGCTACAACCCCGATCTGGGCGTGACCTTCTCCGAATGCGCCACGCTCGAAGGCAACCCGTCACTGGATGCCGACTGGCCGACCTACAAGCTCGAGTATGCGGACGAGAGCGGCAACAAGCAGACGATGATGCTGCCGATGACCTTCGCCGATTTCGCGCTGAGCGAAGGACGTTTCGCCAAACAGTTCAAGAAGGCGCCGCCGGAGACCTGGAACGACGACATGGTGCTGCTGGGCGATTTCCTCGAGCTGTCCGAGGACGAGCGCGAGGGCAAGTTCCCCTTCATCTGGTCGGTGGACAAGAAGAACCGCCTGATGCGCGTGCTGACCTCGGTGGAGATGGTGCGTGCCTGCGAGGAGCGTCTGCAGTTCTGGCACCAACTGAAGGATGTGGCCGGTGTTGGCCGGGCCCGGGTCGGTGCAGTCGACGAAACGGCCATCGCCAACCGCGTGCGCCAGGAGCTTATCCAGAAGCTGTCTTCCGGTCTGGGCATCAGCTCCAGCGATGCGCCACAAGCAACCGCGGCCGCGTCACCCGCGGCAGCTGCGGGCGGTTACGAGGCCGTGTACGTGGACACACCGGAATGCACCGCCTGCGACGAATGCATCAACATCAACCCGAAAGTGTTTGCCTACAATGAAACGAAAAAAGTCGTTGTGCTCGACCCGAAGGCGGGCAGTTATCTGGATCTCGTCAAAGCGGCGGAAAAGTGCACAGCCGGCATCATCCATCCCGGCACGCCCTGGAACATGAGCGAGGCGAATCTGGACAAACTGAAAGCGCGTGCGGCCAAGTTCAACTGATATGAAATTGCATATTCAAATCGACCGTCATTCCGGCGCAGGCCGGAATCCAGGTGATTCAATATCTCCCGCGCAGCGGGACAAAGCCTTGGTTTCGTCCGCTTCGCGGAGGTATTTTTCTGGCTGGATACCGGCCTGCGCCGGTATGACGAAGTTTTGTGCGAATGATTGAATTGGGATGAATATGCGACTGCCCTTCTTCCATCGCGCGGCGACCTTTGAGCACGGTATCCATCCGGACTACCACAAGGAGACCGGGAGCCTGCCGATCAAGCGCCTGGCTTTTGCGCCGCGCCTGATCGTGCCGCTGTCGCAGCACATCGGCAAACCTGCCGTGTGTTGCGTCAGCGTGGGAGAAGAAGTTTTGCGCGGCCAGGTCATCGCGACGGCGGATGGTTTCGTCTCGCTGCCCGTGCATGCCCCGGCGACCGGTGTGGTGGAAGCCATCGGCGTGATGCCCGCAGCCAACGGCAAGATGGTGGATTCCATCACCCTCCGCGTGTACGAGGCCGACAGCCAGCAAGTGCAGGTGAGCGCTCCGCGCGATATCGAAGCGATGGACAAGAAGGAACTGCTGGCCGCGATCCAGAGCACCGGCATCTCCGGTCTGGGCGGCGCGACCTTTCCCGCGCACGTGAAGCTCAGCGTGCCGCCGGATGTCGTGATCGACACCATGGTCGTCAACGGCGCCGAATGCGAACCCTTCCTGACCTGCGACCACCGCATCATGGTGGAGCGCACCAAGGACCTGATCCGCGGCATCCGCATCGCGATGAAGGTCAGCGGTGCGCCGCGCACCATCATCGGTGTCGAAGACAACAAGCCGGATGCCATCGCCGCGATCCGGGCGGCATTGCCCGCCGACGGCACGATCACGGTGCAGGCGCTGGAGACCAAATATCCGCAGGGCGCGGAAGACACCATCATCTACGCGCTGCTCGGGCGCGAGATCCCCGCCGGTCAGCGTCCTGCCTCCATCGGCGTGCTGGTGAACAACGTGATGACGCTGGCTTATCTGGGTCGCCTGCTGCCCGCGGGCGAAGGCATCGTCGAGCGCGTGCTCACCGTGGCCGGTCCCGGCGTGGAAAAGCCCGGCAACTACATCGTTCCCATCGGCACCCCGTTGCGCTTCCTGCTCGAACAGGTCGGTGCAAAGAGCAGCGCGCAGGAGATCATCCTCGGCGGGCCGATGATGGGCATGACCATCTCGTCGCTGGACGTGCCGGTGACCAAGGGCACTTCCGGTGTACTCGCCTTCGGCAAGGGCGAATTGCAGGAGGAAACGCCGCGCGTCTACGCCTGCATCAAGTGCGGCGAATGCCTCAAGGTGTGCCCGAAGTTCCTCAATCCCTCGCAACTCGGCTTGCTGGCGGCCAAGCGCGAATATGCCGAGATGGCCGAGCGCTACAACCTGGACCGCTGTTTCGAGTGCGGCTGCTGCAGCTACGTCTGCCCGTCGCATATTCCGCTGGTGCAACAGTTCCGCATCGCCAAAGCGGTCAATAGAGAGAAAGCCTCAGCATGAGCATGGAACTCCGTACCTCCCCGCATCAAATAAGCGACCGCAGCGTCGAACGCATCATGAAGCACGTGGTGCTGTCGCTGCTGCCGGTCTGCGGATTCTCGATCTGGCAATACGGCCTGTCGGCACTGGCGCTGTTGCTGACCGTGACCGCGACCTGTCTTGCCACCGAGCGCCTGCTCAATCGTGCCGCCAGCCAGCCGAGCACGCTGAACGACTGGAGCGCCACCATCACCGGCGTGCTGCTGGCGCTGACGCTGCCGCCCGCGTTCCCGCTGTGGATGGCGGTCGTCGCCGGTTTTGTCGCCATCGCCATCGGCAAGGCGCTGTTCGGCGGACTGGGCTTCAACGTGTTCAACCCGGCGCTGATCGGCCGCGCTTTCGTGCAGGCCGCTTTCCCGGTCGCCATCACCACCTGGGTCCCGGCGTTCTCGGCGCAACGCTTCAGCGAGTTCGTACCGACCACGCTGACCGCGCCGCTGATGATGCCGCCCGATATCGTCGAATGGATCAAGCTGCAAGCCGTCGATGCCTTCACCGGCGCGACGCCGCTGGCGCGCTGGAAGTTCGAGAACGTGGTCGCCTCTTCCTATGACTTGCTGACCGGTGTCGTGACCGCTTCCGCAGGCGAGACCTCGGCCATCCTCATCCTGTTGTGCGGCGCTTACCTCGCCGCACGCAAATTCATGGACTGGCGCATCCCGGTGGCGGTGCTGGCTTCGGCTGCACTCACCGCGTGGATGTTCCAGCTGTACGACCCGACCCACTACCCCGCACCGAGCTTCGTGCTGCTCTCCGGCGGTCTGATGCTGGGCGCGGTGTACATGGCGACCGACATGGCGACCTCGCCGGTGACGCCGCTGGGTGTGTGGATCTACGGCGCGGTGATCGGCGTGGTGACGGTGATGATCCGTTATTTCGGCGGCCTGACCGAGGGGGTGATGTACGCCATTCTGCTCGGCAACGCGCTGACCCCGTTCATCGACCTGTACACGCAGCCGCGCGTGTTCGGGACCCGCCAGCAAGGGAAGAAAAAATGAGCGAGCCGACCCAAGTTCAAGTGACGCCAAGCGGCAAGATGATCGCCACCATGGCGCTGGTCGCCAGCATCTGTGGCGTGCTCATCGTCGGCGCCTTCGAGGGCACGCAGGATGCGATCGCCGAGAACAAACGCATCATGCTCGAGCGCGCCGTGTTCAAAGTGTTGCCCGGAGCGGCGAGCGTGCGTGAATACGCCGCGACGAGCGCCGGTATCCGGCAGCTGGCAGCGGGCGCAGCCTTGCCGGAAGGCGGCGTGAAGTTCTATGCCGCTTACGACCAGGCCGGTGTGCTGAAAGGTGTCGCCGCCGAAGCCGCCGGCAAGGGTTATGCCGACGTGGTGCGCGTGCTTTACGGTTATGACGCGGAACGCCAGGTCATCATCGGGATCGGCGTGGTGTCCATGCGCGAAACACCGGGCATCGGCGACAAGATCATCACCGACCAAGCGTTCCTGAAGAACTTCGAGGCATTGGATGTGCGCGTGAATGCCGAGCTGACGGCGCTGGCCAATGCGGTGAAAGTCGTCAAGCACGGCAGCAAGACCGATCCGTGGCAGATCGATGCCATCGCCGGTGCGACGGTGACTTCCAAAGCGGTCGGTCGCGGCATCAACGACAGCGCGCAGAAACTGCTGCCGCTGCTGGTCCCCCATATCGCGGAGTTGAAATCATGAGCCTGCCCAATCAAGCCGACGAAGGCATCACCTTCGACACCTTCATGGAAGGCGTGTGGCGCCAGAACCCGGTGTTCGTGATGGTGCTGGGCATGTGCCCGACGCTGGCGGTCACCGTCTCCGCCGTCAACGGCCTGTCGATGGGCGTCGCCACCCTGTTCGTGCTGGTCAGTTCCTGTCTGCTGGTGTCGCTGATCCGCCACCTGGTGCCCAAGGAAGTGCGCATCGCCACCTACATCGTGATCATCGCCACTTTCGTGACGCTGGTCGATTACCTGATCCAGGCGGCCAGTCTGGCCCTGTATGAAGCACTGGGCGCGTTCATCCAGCTGATCGTGGTCAACTGCATCATCCTCGGCCGCGCCGAAGCGCACGCGTCGAAGAACCCGCCGCTGAAAGCCGTGATCAACGCGCTGGGCATGGGCGTCGGTTTCGCCATCGGCCTGTTCGCGCTGGGCGCGACGCGCGAGATCCTGGGGGCGGGCAAGCTGTTCGGCATCACGCTGTTCGGCGAGAATTTCCAGCCCTGGGTGGTGATGGTGTTGCCGCCGGGCGGCTTCTTCGTGCTGGGCGGCTGGCTGTTGCTGTTCTCGCTGCTGCGCAGCCGCAAGGAAGGGAAGGTGCAGGCATGAACGAATCATTGAGCCAGATATTCATCGGCACGCTGCTGACCAACAACTTCGTGCTGGCCATGTTCCTCGGTCTGTGCCCCTTCCTTGGCGTATCGAGCCGTCTGGGCACCGCGGTTCCGATGGGCGCGGCGACGACCTTCGTGATGCTGGTCGCGTCGGTGTGCGCCTACGCGCTGAACCTGCTGCTGAACTATTTCCAGCTCGAATTCCTGCGCCTGATCTCCTACATCGTGGTGATCGCTTCTTCGGTGCAACTGGTCGAGATGGTGATGAAGAAGTACAGCCCGGCGCTGTTCCGCGCGCTCGGCATCTTCCTGCCGCTGATCACCACCAACTGCGCGGTGCTGGCGGTGGCGCTGTTCCAGACCGCGCGCGAATACAGTTTCTCGCAATCGCTGGTGTTCGCGCTCGGCGGCGGTGCCGGCTTCACGCTGGCGCTGGTGCTGATGGCCTCGCTGCGCGAGCGCTTGCAACTCTCCAACGTGCCGACGCTGGTGCAGGGCACAGCGCTATCGCTGATCCTGGCGGGCCTGCTGTCGCTGACCTTCATGGGCTTCGCCGGATTGGGAGCGGGCGAATGATCTATTTGAAAACGATACTGATCGTACTGGGCCTGCTGGCCGGCTGGCTGGTCGTGCGCGCCATCGCGCGCCGCTTCGCCGCGCATCATCCCGAGTTCGGCGCGGTGCGCGAAGAGGGTGAAGGCTGCGGCTGCGGCAACCACAAGTGCGGCACCGACCAGTGCAAGCGCGAGGCGCATTGAGAGCAGATATTTATTTGTTCGGAAGATAGCAGTTCAACTTAACAGGAGAAGTTCATGCAACCGTACGTCATTCCTTTCCAGTCTCTGGGAATCGCAGACATCCCGGAAGTGGGCGGAAAGAACGCATCGCTCGGAGAGATGATCTCCAACCTGAGTTCATCCGGCGTCCATGTGCCCGGCGGTTTCGCTACCACGGCACAGGCATACCGTGATTTTCTGGCGCATGACGGACTGGACAAACGCATCGAACAGGCGCTGGTCAAACTGAACATCGAGGATGTCACCGCGCTGGCCGAAGCCGGTCGCATGATCCGCAACTGGATCGTCGAAGCGCCGCTGCCCAAGCGACTGGAAGACGAGATCCGCACCCACTACGCCAAGCTGGCCGCGGAAGGCGAAGGCAGCTTCGCGGTGCGTTCGTCGGCGACGGCAGAAGACCTGCCGGACGCTTCGTTCGCTGGACAGCAGGAGACTTTCCTGAACATCCAGGGCATCGAGAACATCCTGCACGCGATCCGCGAAGTGTTCGCCTCGCTGTACAACGACCGCGCGATCTCTTACCGCGTGCACAAAGACTTTACGCATGCCGACGTGGCGCTGTCCGCCGGGGTGCAGCGCATGGTGCGTTCCGATCTGGGCGCGTCCGGCGTGTTGTTCACGCTGGATACCGAATCCGGTTTCCGCGACGCGGTGTTCGTCACTTCGTCTTTCGGTCTGGGCGAGATGGTAGTGCAGGGTGCGGTGAATCCGGACGAGTTCTATGTGCACAAACAGCAACTGGCTGCGGGCTATCCGGCTGTCATCCGCCGCGCGCTGGGTTCCAAACAACAACGCATGGTGTTCGATGAGCAGCGTTCAGCCGGGCGTTCCTGCCGCATCGAACCGGTGCCGGTCGCCGACCAGCAGCGCTTCTCGCTCAGCGATGAAGACGTGCTGCAACTGGCACGCTACGCGGTCTCCATCGAGAAGCACTACGGGCGTCCGATGGACATCGAGTGGGGCAAGGACGGCATCGACGGCAAGCTCTACATCCTGCAAGCGCGCCCCGAGACGGTGAAGTCGAACGCGGGCAACGGCGGCACGGAGAAATTCCGCCTGCACCAGCGCGGCACCGTGCTGGTCGAAGGCCGCGCCATCGGCCAGAAGATCGGCTCCGGCCGCGTGCGCATCGTCGCCAGCACCGCCGAGATGGACAAGGTGCAGGAAGGCGACGTGCTGGTCACCGACATGACCGACCCGAACTGGGAGCCGGTGATGAAGAAGGCTGCCGCCATCATCACCAACCGCGGCGGCCGCACCTGCCATGCCGCCATCATCGCGCGCGAACTGGGCATCCCCGCCATCGTCGGTTGCGGCCATGCCACCACCGCCTTGCAGGAAGGCGAGACCGTCACCGCCTCCTGTGCCGAAGGTGACACCGGTTACGTCTATCACGGCAAGCTGAATTTTGAAGTGGCCGTGCACAGCGAAGAAGAACTGCCGCCCATTCCCGTCAAGCTCATGCTCAATGTGGGCAATCCCACGCTGGCCTTCGAGTTCGCGCAACTGCCGTCGGCGGGCGTCGGTCTGGCGCGCCTCGAATTCATCATCAACAACCTCATCGGCATCCACCCCAAGGCGGTGCTGGAGCACAACAAGCTGCCGGCCAAACTTCACGAAGCCGTGCTGCAACGCTCGGCGGGTTACGCCAGCCCCGAGGAGTTCTACGTCGAGAAGATCACCGAGGGCGTGTCCACACTGGCGGCCGCGTTCTGGCCCAAGCCCGTGATCGTGCGCATGTCCGACTTCAAGTCGAACGAATACCGCAAGCTGATCGGCGGCGATATCTACGAGCCGATGGAAGAGAACCCGATGATCGGTTTCCGCGGCGCGGGCCGTTACGTCGCGGCGAATTTCTCGGATTGTTTCGAATTGGAATGCCGCGCGATGAAGCGTGCGCGCGAGAAGCTCGGCTACACCAACATCGAGCTGATGATCCCCTTCGTGCGCACCGTCAAGGAAGCGAGCGAAGTCGTCTCCACGCTGGCCAAGCACGGTCTGAAACGCGGCGACAAAGGCCTGCGCCTGATCATGATGTGCGAGATCCCGTCCAACGCGCTACTGGCGGAAGAGTTCCTGCAACACTTCGACGGCTTCTCCATCGGCTCCAACGACCTGACCCAGCTCACGCTCGGTCTGGACCGCGACTCCAGCCTGGTGGCGGACCGCTTCGACGAGCGCGACCCGGCGGTGAAGGCATTGCTGAAGATGGCGATCACGACCTGCAACCGTCTGGATAAATACGTGGGCATCTGCGGACAGGGCCCATCCGATCATTTCGATTTCGCCGAGTGGCTGGTTGAAGCAGGCATACAGACCATGTCGCTGAACCCGGACACGGTCATCGAGACCTGGCGCAGATTGGCCGAGAAAGGAATTGCCAAGCCTTAAAAACTTGGCGACCACGGCAGCCGGATCCGGGTGAGTCCGGCTGCAGTAACCTCCAACCGGGCACGCAATGTGCGCGGTATCACCCAGTAAGTGTTTTCCTCTGCCCCTCCCCCATCCCACTCTCCCCTTTTGGGGGGAGGGGTCTTTTTTTGTGCTTCGGAAAGTAGTGTGGAATCGAGTGCGAGACTGTTCGGTTGCCGGAAGGAAGACAGTTTCCTACGGCGTGGTTAGTGAGCCAAGAGAATGCTACGCAGCCTTAACCTCGTTGAGCAGGTCTGGGTGACGGTCCAACACCTTGAGCAGCTTCACCAAAGCCAGCGGCGGCTTGGTCTTCCCGTTCTCGTAACGCGAAAAGGCATTGATACCGCCACCGAATATTTCTGAGGCTTCGCGCTGGTCGAGAGCAAGCTTCTTGCGCACACTGGCGATATAGCCGGGGTCGATATAAGCGGCATTCACTTGCTTGTTGAATTGCAGCATCAAGTCACTGGTGCGAGTCGATTCTCCAAGGTCAAGAATGGACTCGCCACAAGAGGGACAAAAATCGCCTGTCACCGCTACCATAGTGATGGTTTCACCCTTGTAGGTATAAGGCAGATCGCGGGTATCGTGGATCAGTTCGGCCGCGCCACATACTGGACATTTCATGTTCATAGCTCCTTGAAAGACACAATCAGCACGTCATCAATGACCGTTAGCTTCAGATACACATCGCCCGCCTGCGTGCTTGTGCGGTAAACGTCCTGCCAGATCGTGTGATCGGCGTGCGTGGTCATGCTCTTGTAAAAATCCGCCGCCTTAAGTGCCATTACCACGGCCAGCATGTCAGGAACCCCAAGCCCCATCTGAGCCGCACCCAACACCGCCGAGTAAGTGGTGCGCACTTTTCCGGCCTCGACCAAGGTTCTGACGATAACCAGCTTGCAGTGCGCGGTTCGTTTCTCCATAGTCGAATACTAACCTAGTTGGTTAGTGTTATCAATATGAAGCATTGCCTGGCGTTTGAACTTTTCATATGGGCACCTCTAAAAATTCCAATTTCGTCATTCCGGCGGAGGCCGGAATCCAGTGAATTTAATAAATATGCCTTTGATGTTTGTCCTTGCGATGCAAGGAATTTTTTAAGGACTGGATTCCGGCCTCCGCCGGATAACCAGCCACTTGCCAGCTTGCTGGCTTAGTGGATTGGCTAGTCGTTCCATCAATGACGGGGTTTAGGAGAAGCGTTGCACCGATATACGTTTTCCACATAACTCATTTTGATTGCAATCTCGTTACAAACCCAATGCTGTAGCGCGTTTGAGACGGTCGCGTGAATTTTTTATTACAAGTCGGGTTTGAAAAGTTTCTTCGGCAGAATGCGCCTCGAATTCTCACTCAGGGGAATTTATCTGATTCCGTTGGTCGGTGTGTCGATCAACGCAACCAACCCAAACTAAAGGAGCTTCAAGATGCAAAAGAAACTGATCGCGCTGGCAATCGCCTCTGCAATTTCCGCACCTGCTTTCGCTGACAACGCGAACTTCACCTTCTACGGCGCAGTCGATGTGTCCTATGACATGGTCAGCACCGGCGACGGCACGACCACTGCCAACGGCGCGACTGCCGTTACCGGCACCAGCAAGCGCGTGGTGTCGAGCAACGTCTCCAAGTTCGGCTTCAAGGGTGCTGAAGACCTGGGCGGCGGTCTGGCTGCAGTCTGGCAGGTCGAGCAACAGATCAATACCGATGACGCTGCCAAAAACACCTTCGCCAGCCGCAACACTTTCGCCGGTTTGAAGAGCGAGACGCTGGGCACCGTGTTGATGGGCATCCATGACACACCTTACAAGATATCCACCCGCAAGCTGGACGTGTTCGGCGACAACATCGCCGACAACCGCGCACTGCTGGGCAACAAGAGCAGCGCCGGTTTCGAACTCCGTCCCAAGGATGTGCTGGCCTATATCAGCCCGGCCCTGGGCGGCGTGACGGTGGCTGTTGCTACCGTCAACCTGACTGAAGGCAACACCACCAGCACGCAAAAGACCAACACCGCATTGAGCCTGGCCGCGATGTATGACGTCGCTCCTTTCTACGGTTCCGTCGCTTATGAAAAGCATGCCTTGGAAACAGTCGCTGCCGGCGCAAACGAGACGGCGACCCGTCTGGGTTTCGGTTTCAGCGAAGAGATGTTCTCGGTCGGTCTGGTGTATGAAAAGACCAGCGACAATCTTGGTGCGGCACAAGTCAACTCTCTGGGCCACACCGCATACTACCTGGGCGGCAAGTTCAATATCGGCCAAGATGCTGTGAAGTTCGCCTATGGCAAGGCTGGCGTGTTGGGTACCGGTGCAGCTCAAGTGGCCAACAGCGGCGCGAGCCAGGTTTCCGTCGGTTACGACCTGAGCATGAGCAAGCGTACCAAGCTGTATGCCCTGTACACCAAGATCAGCAACGGCAAGGGCATCAACTACGGCTTCTCGCAGAATTCCGGCGCCGCCAGCACCACTTCCGGTTTCGGTACATCGCCTTCCGCGATCTCGCTGGGCATGAAGCACTCTTTCTAAGCAACTGCCCCATTAAGAAGCTTGAAAGACAGAACGGACACCTTCGGGTGTCCGTTTTTTATTGCGTTAAAACCCGACAAAATTGCTACAAAAATATGTAGCAGAAATGACACAAATCAACGGTTAATTATGGAGCAAACATTGATACAGCAAGGAGGAGGGTGATACCTTGCGCCTCGGACTGGACGGGACATCCCGCCGATCCATAATTTTTCGGCAGGGATTGGCCCTGACGAAAAAATAACCCCCTGAGGAGATCATTCAAATGCAAAAGAAAATTATCGCTTTGGCTATCGCTGCTGCTTTCTCCGCTCCGGCAATGGCCGATGTGACTATGTACGGTATCGTTGACGCTGCTGTGGTTAACGTTTCTGCTTCCGGTCAAAAGAGCGACCTGCTCGCTTATTCCGGTGGTCTGTCCGGTTCCCGTATCGGCGCCAAGGGTGCTGAAGACCTGGACAACGGCATGAAGGCAGTTGTCGTGCTGGAATACGCTCTGGATACACAATCTTCTGATGCCATCGGCGTTGGTGCAATTCCTGCACGTCAAGAAATGCTGGCACTGGCTGGCGGCTTCGGTACCGTTGCTACCGGCTTCCTGCAAACCACCGGCTATGACTTCGCTGTCAAGTTCGACCCGACTTCCGGTTCTGCCGTGTCTCCGCTGCAAAACGTGACCAAGGGCCGTTTCCTGATCGGTACCGCAGCAGTTGCTGCTCGTGCTCCGCGCGCTCTGGCTTACATCTCCCCGGACATGGGCGGCGTGACCGTTGCCGTGAACTACTCGACCGCTCTGGGTGGTCTGGGCAACCTGACTTTGGGTTCCGGCGCAACCACTGGCCTGAAGACCACAGCGATGCTGTTGTCCGCAACCTACACTGGCGTGGACAAGCTGGTCGTTGGTGCTGTGTATGCCGATACAGCCAACTCCAGCACTGGTGCAGGCGGTAACGGAACCACAGACCTGGCTCTGGGCGCTTCCTATGACCTGGGCGTTGCCAAGCTGATGGGTACTTACCAGACCAGCAAGGTTGACAACGGTACCGGTACCGACAAGGCGATTTCCATGACTGCAGTTGCTCCGGTCGGTCCCGGCGCGGTGGTATTCACCTATGCCAAGAACACCATCGCCAGCACAGCTGCTGCCGACAGTGCGAACGGCATGACGCTGGCATGGCTGCAAGGTCTGTCCAAGACCACCACGCTGTACGCTGCCTACTCCAAGATGAGCCAGGATTCCGGTACACGTGCATACAGCGTGATCGGCAACGCTTTGGCAGCACCGACTCTGGATCTGGGCGGCGGTTCCACTCTGATCGCTGTTGGCCTGAAGAAGGCATTCTAATCTGACCTAACCGTCAATTTAGGATCTGAAACGGCCACCTTCGGGTGGCCGTTTTTTATTTGACAGTCCATCGTTGAATGCCTACATTCAGTGGCATCTCTTGCTGGGAGGAAATTCAGAATGCCAACGATCAGCATGTTTTATGGAATCGTTATCTACTTGTATTTCTTTGATGACGAGCGCCATAAATTGCCGCACTTTCACGCAAAATATCAAGGTCAGGATGCGTCGTTCTCGATCCTCGATGGATCAATATTGTCGGGTCAAATACCGCCAGGAAAAGTAAAATTGGTTCAGGCGTAGATTGAAATTCATCGAGAAGCGCTGATGGCTGACTGGGAATTGGCGGTTAATGGTGAAGCGCCTTTTCGGATAGAGCCGCTTCAATAGGAGGGACGTAACATGGAATGCGTCACGAAAGTACATACGAGATCTGATTTTAAAATGGAGTTGGAATTCAGCACTGGGGAATCGCGCCTTTTTGACCTGCGCCCCTATCTCGATAAAGGAGTATTCCAGCGTCTTAATGATGTTTCCCTATTCAAACAGGCATATGTCGCGTTCGATACGGTTTGCTGGCCGGGGAACATCGATATTGCGCCGGAGACGCTTTATGACTTGTCAGTCCCAATGCTGCAAACGGAGCATTAGGAGAAAAGTATGCTGAATCTGGATACTTTGATCATCGAATTCGACAAGGGCCTGCGCACTCTGTTTGCCAAAGCGCCGACCGCGCGTCCCTATCCCGATGCCGATATCGCCGATGCGGCGATGAGCGAGGCGGAGAAGAAACATGCCGCCGCGCTGATGCGCATCAACCATACCGGCGAGATCTGCGCCCAGGCCTTGTATCAGGGGCAGGCGTTGACGGCGAAGGACCCCGCGGTGGAGGCCAAGCTGAACCACGCGGCATGGGAAGAGACCGAGCACCTGGCCTGGACCTCGCACCGCGTGTATGAACTGGGCGGTCGCCTGAGCCTGCTCAATCCATTCTGGTACACCGGCTCGCTGGCACTAGGGGCGCTGGCCGGTGCCTTGGGTGACAAGTGGAACCTGGGTTTTCTGGCCGAGACCGAGCGCCAGGTCGGCTCGCATCTACAGCATCACTTGGATACCCTGCCGCCGCAGGATGCCAAGAGTCGCGCCGTGGCGCAGCAGATGTACGTCGATGAAGTGGGTCATGCCGATATGGCGGTCGAGCTGGGTGCGGCGGAACTGCCGTTGCCGGTGAAACTGGCGATGCGCGGGATGTCGAAGGTGATGACGAAGACGGTTTATTGGGTTTGATGCGGTTGATGGTTGATGGCAGAGTCTTTTCAACCATCAACCGGTTTCACCCCTCCACGATCTCGAAGTCGTGCGTCACCTTTGCCGTCTTTCCCAGCATGATGGAAGCCGAGCAGTATTTTTCCGCCGACAGCAGGATGGCTCGCTCGACCTGTTCGCGGCGCAGGTTCTTGCCGGTGATGACGAAATGCAGGTGGATGCTGGTGAACACTTTGGGGTCGGTATTGGCGCGTTCCGACTGGACGTCCACCACGCAGTCGGAGATCAGCTGCCGGGATTTCTTCAGGATGTTCACGACGTCGTAGGCGGTGCAGGCACCCGTTCCGAGCAGCAGCATCTCCATCGGTCGCGGCCCCAGGTTGCGACCGCCGCCCGCAGGCGGACCGTCCATCAGAACCGCGTGGCCGCTTTCGGTTTCACCGAGGAAAGAGACTTCTTCTACCCATTTGATGCGTGCTTTCATGAGACACCTCGAAATATAGATTCGGAAACGCGACATTCTCGGTAAAACAAGGCATTAGCGCCATCACCCGCAAGGGGTACACCTTCGTTGCGGCATTCGGCAAACAGATACGGACTGACGTCAGGATTTTAACTGATACCAGAGTATTCCGATCAACTCATGCAGGAATATCCTGCTGTCGCGCAAGGCCTTGGCAGTCGGGATGAAGGCGAGCAAGTCTGTCCGGTAGCGTGTGGTGTAGGCGGTCGGGGCCGGGACGATCTGGAACCCGGCTGTTTGAAAAGCCTGCACCGCCCGTGCCATGTGCGAGGCATGGGTGACCAGATAGACGCGGCTGATGCCCGCCTGCTTGAGCATCGCGCGGCTCAGGCGCGCATTCTCGAAGGTATTGGCCGATTCACCCTCGACCCATTGCACCGGCACGTTGAATTCCTGCTCCAGCACCTGTTTCATCTGCACTGCTTCGGACAGGCTGTTGCCTGCCGGGGCTCCACCGGTGACCAAAATCGGTCTGCCAGTTTCACGGTGCAACTTAGCTGCAAAGCGCAAACGTACCAGCGTTCCTTCGCTGACCGTATCCGTGCCGCCATATTCGGGAGCATGGAAATAAGTATTACCGCCCAATACCACGATGGCATCTGCGAGCGGTTTCTTCGTATCGGTGACATAGGGATCGCCCTCGATCTCATGCAGCAATGCCTCGGCGACGAACGGGGTGGAAAGTAACCACAGCAGCATGACGGCCGAGGTGAGCAACACGCGGGCGATGACAGGACGCTTGTGCCAGAGCCACAGGCCCAAAGCGGCAAGCAGCAGCAGGTTGAGCGGCGGCAGCAAGAACGCACCGATGAGATTGGTGAAGAACCAGGACATGGCTGGGATCCGGAAATCGTTGAGGAGCATTATCGCAGAAGGCGGTACTGCGGTCGGCAACGTCACAATAAAATCATCTGTGCGTCATTAAAGCTTCGCATGCCGCGGCGACACTGCGCGGCATGAAACGCGTACTCGGACATTGGCGCTGGCTGTTCCCTCTGCTGTTGTGGAGTGTCGATGCGCATGCCTGGGGTCTGTACACCCATGTCTATTTCGCCCAGTTGCTGCTGTGGGCGGTACCGCTCACCGATCCCCGTTTTCGCAAGGCGGTCATCGCTTATCCGAAGCTGGTGCTGGCCGGTGCCTGTCTGCCCGATCTGGCGCTGCTGAGCGAACGCCCCTGGGGCGAACCGTTCTCCACCACGCACCAGTGGCAGCGCGCACGCAAACTGCTGGACGATGCGCAAAGCGATGAAGAATGCGCTTTGTCGCTCGGTTTCGTCAGCCACCTGATGGTCGACGTGATCGCACACAACCACTTCGTGCCGGCGCATGAAAAGATGTGGGGCAACGTGCCCGTGCTGACGCATGCGGCCTGCGAGTGGGCGATGGACATGCATCTGCGCGAACAGCTCTTTGCCGAGCCCGGTGACCTGATGGTCAGCCATCGCAACGAGCTGGCGGAATACGTCGCGCAGCATTTCGCCTGTTCGCCTGCAGTGGCCAAACGCGGGGTGGGCATGCTGGCGGGGGCGGAGAACCTGTTGCGCAGCAGCCGCTTGTCGCAACTGTGCTATCACGTCGCCCGCACGCTCGATGTAAGAATGCAGCGCCGCTTCAACTACTACTTGAGCGAGACGAGTGCGCGCCTGATGCATATCGACCGCATCCTGTCCGGCGAGGAACCGGTGTGGGATGCCAACCCGCACGCCGACGATCCGGAGATCCGCCAGCGCATCGCGCTCATCACGCCGCAGCAGTTGCGCCATCGCATCCCGCTGCCGCAGGATGTGTTCAGCCAGGCTTGATCATTCCCTCTTCCGCAGGCGGGAGAAGGGAGTGGTTGCCGTGGTGAATCTTTTAGAACGAGAGAGAAAGGCACGCGATCACGGCCCCCAGCGCCGCGCCAGCCAGCACATCGCTGGGGTAGTGCAGGCCGAGTATCGGGCGCGACAGCGCGACCAGGACGGCGAACGGCGCGACCAGCCAGAGCAGGGCGGGGTAGTAAGAGAAGGCCACGATGCTGAACGCGACCGCGTGCATGGTGTGGCCGGAAGGGAAGCTGAACTGGTCCAGCGTCTTGCCGACACAGACGATGGCCGGATAGACGTTGAAGGGGCGCGGACGCAGGGTCTTGCCCTTGATGAATTTGTACAGCACGGTGCCGACCAGACCGACCGCGATCATGTGCAACACGGCGGGCAGGGCCGCCGCGCCGTCTTCCAGCAACAAGACGATCATGAGTGTGTACCAGAACACGCCGTCGCCCAGCCGGCTGGCGAGACGGAAAGAATTGCGCACCGTGAAGTTGCGGCTGCGCCGGTTGCAGAAGGCGCAGAGCTCGGCGTCCCAGCGGCTAATCTGTTGCAGCGGAAAGTTCAGGTTGGCCATGTTTGACTCCCTGTGCAAGTACGGTGTCGAACAACACCGCTTCCATCTGACCCATGATGTGTTCCCAGGTCAGCGATTCAACCGTTTCGCGCGCGGCGAGACGGATACGCTGCACGCGATCCATGTCGGTGATCAATCCCCTGGCTTGCGTGACGAAGGCATCGGTGTCGGCGAACGGTGCCAGCAGCCCGTTCACGTCGTGGCGGATATGCTGCTGTGCGGCGGCGTAGTCGTAAGCGATCGTGGCCAGGCCGCTGGCCATCGCCTCGACAGTCACGTTGCCGTAGGTCTCGGTCAGGCTGGGGTAAAGGAAGATGTCGCCGGAGGCATAGTGTTGCGCCAGCGGTTCGCCGGTCTGCATGCCGGCAAAGATCACGTGCGGATACTGTTTCTCCAGATCGGCGCGGGCGGGGCCGTCGCCCACCATCACCAGCCGTGCCAGCGGGTTGATCTTGCGCATCTGGTCGAACGCCTGGATGACCACGTGCAGGTTCTTCTCCGGCGCGATGCGGCTCACCAGCATCACCACTGGTGTCTCGTCATCCGCATTCCACGAGGCGCGCAGTTCGGCACTGCGTTTGGACGGATGGAACAGGGTGCCATCCACGCCGCGCGAGACCACCAGCACGTTCCTGTAGCCCTCGAATTCCAGTTGCTGTTGCAGCGACACGGTGGGCACCAGCGTGCAAGCCGCCTTGTTGTGGAAGTGGCGCAGGTAGGCGGCGATGGGTTTCTTGAGCAGGCTGATACCGTAATGCGCCGTGTAGCTGTGGAAGTTGGTGTGGAAATCGGTGCTCACCGGGATGCCCAGCTTGTGCGCGGCGGAAAGCGCGGACCAGCCCAGCGGACCTTCGGTGGCGATATGCACGATGTCTGGACGATGCTGCTTCCACAAGCGCAGCAGCAGACCTTTGGCGGGCAGTCCGGATTTCAGTTCGGGGTAGCCGGGGATGGGCATGCCGGAGACCAGCGTCTCTTCGTAGCCGTCTTCCTTGGCTGCCTCATCCAGCTTGAACTGGCGCGGCCGGATCATGTGGATGCGGTGTCCGCGCTGGCGCAAGCCGTGCACCATGCGACCGATGGTGATGGCGACGCCGTTCACCTCGGGCAGGTAGGTTTCGGTGACCAGCGCGATGTTCAGCGGCTGGCCAGTGCTGGGGGTGTGGTTTGATGTATTCATGCGGCGCATCTTGTCGCGCGCGCATGAAATTCTGATGAATTATTGGTGAATGTTTTATGACGCCAGCCAGACCAGCACCCACACCACCACCACGTTGATCAGACTCACCAGCACCGCCGAACTGCCGATGTCCTTGGCGCGTTTGGCGAGGTCGTGGTTCTCCAGCGAGATGCGATCCACGGTGGCTTCGATGGCGGAGTTGAGCAGTTCGACCATGATGACCAGCAAGACGCTACCGATCATCAGTGCCTTGCCGAGATAGCCCACCGGCAGCCACAACGCCAGCGGGATGAGGATGGCGGCGAACAGCACTTCCTGGCGGAACGCGTCTTCGTGTTTGTAGGCGGCGCGGAATCCGGCCAGCGAATAGCCGAACGCGTTCCACAACCGAACCAGACCTGTCTTGCCTTTGTACGGACTTTCCATGATGTCGTTCCTTGCGGTGAGCCAAAAAAGAACGCGCATCATAATGCATGCGCGCTAATGGAGGAGAGAAGTGGAGCGTTTTACGACTGTGCTGTCTGGCGCATGAAGTGTTTGGCGTAGCGTGCGTTCATGCGCGACACCGGCATCAGGATGAACAGGTCGGCGCAGTTGAAGTCGGGGTCCCAGGCCGGTTCGCCCGCGACGTAAGCGCCCAGGCGCAGGTAGCCCTTGATCAGCGGCGGGATGATGACGTCCAGTTCCCGGTTCAGCGATTCCAGCGGCAGGCGGCAATGCGGGAACACGCGGTATTCGGCCGGTGCGCCGTGCAGCTTGTGCACCTTGTTGTACACGCTGGCCGCGTAGTGGCCGCCGTCGGCCATGCTGATGCTGGCGCAGCCGATCATGTATTCGTGACCGTTCTTGCCGATGTAGTCCGCCAGCCCGCTCCACAGTTGGGTGATGGTCGCGCCGTCGCGGTAATCGGGATGCACGCAGGAACGGCCGACTTCCATCATGCGGTCGCGCAGGTGCATCAGGCGCGACAGGTCGAATTCGGTCTCGGAGTAGTAACCGCCCGCGGCACGCGCCTGACCGGGCGGCAGGATGCGGTAGGTGCCGACGACTTTGTCATTGCCGTGATCGCGCACCAGCAGGTGGTCGCAGAAGTCGTCGAAGCGGTCGATATCAAGCCCCAGTTCGGCGCTGGGCAGCTTGGCGCCCATCTCTTCGGCGAACACCTTGTAGCGGATGCGCTGGGCTTCCGCGATTTCGGCGACACCTCTGGCCAGGCTGAACGTGAGTTTGCGTTGCGCTTCGGTGTTCTGCTGACGGATCAGATCCAACATTGCTGTGCTCCTATCGGTTTGATGTGAGCAGATTAATGTCGCATTGTTGCGCGGGGGTTAAGGCGATATGAAAGTTCTGTGAATCGGCCGCTGCCAGTGCGGCGCCGATCTGCTCGCGTGCGGCCTGCGTCAGGTTGCGCCTGTCCAGCGTGCAGGCATCGAGCGAGGTCGTGGCGATGAGTCGCACATGCAACTCCGGTGTGCTCAGGATGTTCCACATCGAGGCGCCGAAAGACAGTTCGTCGATATACGCGGCAGCCGTGCTGCGGGCACCGAGCTCATCCTGGTAGCGGATGGCGACGGGATGCACCTGTGCTTGTGCATCGATGGCGGGCTGCAACAGCGAGGAATGGAAATGCGCGACCCGCGAACCGTCGGTGGTGGTGCCTTCGGGGAAGATGGCGAGACACTCGCCGCGTTGCAGCAGCCCGACCAGTTGCACGTTCATGCGCGCCGCCGCGCGCGCCTTGCCGCGCTCGATGAACAGGGTCTGCGCGCGGGCGCACAGCCAGCCGATGGCGGGCCAGCGCCGCACTTCGGATTTGGCGACGAAGCGCATCGGCACGATGGCGTTCAGCACGAACACGTCCAGCCAGGAGATATGGTTGGTGACGATGAGGCCGCCGCGCAAGCTGTGCAGCGGATCGTTGGCGGCGATGTCCACCTTGGCGTTGAAGATGTCCAGCAACCCGGCCGACCAGCTTTGCAGGATGCGGCGGCGGATAGACGGGGCGAACCATGGGTAGGCCACCGCCAGCGTCAGGCCGTAGCCGATGTGCAGGGCGAGGCGCGCGGCGCGCAGTAGCGCGATGAGGCGTCTGATCAAGATGTCAGTCCACGGAAAAGACGGAATAGGTGCAGAGATATTCCAGCGTCCTGCCGAAACCCCGCCGGAACAGCAGGGTGCGGATGCTGAGCGCGTTCTTGAGTGCGTTGCGTTTCTTCATTGTGCGGTCCTTCCGGCGGTTGTGCTGCGTTGCTCGATGAACAGGCTGTTGCCCTGTATCTTCTTGGCCATCTTCTTTGCTTCGCTCATGGCGGCTGAGACCTCGTGGTGCGACACGAACTGTCCCGGCACCACCTGGATCGCGCCGACGGAGAGACTGGTGAGCGGATGGAACTTCACCGCGCCGTCGCGCCCCTCGCTGGTATAGCCGCCCGCCACCAGATGGTCTTCCCGAAACATCAGCGAGGCGGCTTGTTCGAACGAACGCAGGGCCTGTTCGCAGCGCACCTTCCAGTCGCGGCTTTGCATCAGCAGGATGAAATCGTCGCCGCCGATGTGGCCGATGAAGTCCAGCTTGGGGTCGCAGGCCCAGTTGAGGATGCGTCCGGTGATCTGGATCATCTCGTCGCCCTTGCGGTAGCTGTAGGTGTCGTTGAAGGGTTTGAAGTGATCGAGGTCGCAATAACAGGCGACGAACGATGTGTTCGCATGCAGCAGACGTTCGATGTGCTCGTTGATCGGCACGTTGCCGGGCAGCAGCGTGAGCGGGTTGGCATAGCGCGCCGCTTCCAGCTGCATCTGCGTCAGTTCGCGCAGCAGGTCCTGCCCGGAGGCGACGCCGATGTAGCGCTCGTGTTCGGTGATGATGAAACCGTCGGCGAAGTGGCGGCTGTCCGCCTCGGCCAGGAAATGGCTGAGCTCCTCGATCGGCATGTTTTTTTCCACCAGCAGCGGCTCTCCCCGGATGAGCTCGCTGCACGGTTTCTTGCCGTGCAATTCGCGCTGGAACGGTTTGGCGAAACGGTCGATGAAGTGATAGCGGTGGATGATGCCGAGCGGCGAACCGTTCTTGACCACCGGGATGACGTGCAACGCCGGGTTGGCATGGAAGCGGTCGCAGATGATGTCGTTATGTGTGTCGGGATGTGCCGGCTCGACATAGGTCAACAGCTTGTGGGCCGTCGCCTGCGAGCGGCGGTTCAGCTCCGTCTTCGGGAAAATGGCGATGTTGGAAGAGTTGATGATGCGGTTGGTCTCGCTTGAGGCCATCAGGGGCGGCGTCGGGCTGGGGCGCGCGATGAAATAGCCTTGGCCGAGGGCGATGCCGATGTCTTTCACCACCTTCAGTTCGGCTTCGGTCTCCACCCCTTCCGCGATGACCTGCGTGCCGCAGCTTTCGGCGATCTGCTGGATGGATCTGAGGAACTGCAACTTGATCGGGTCGCGGTCCACGCCCTGCACGAAATGCATGTCGATCTTGATATATTCCGGGCGCAATTCCGACCACAGGCGCAGGCTGGAGAATCCCTCGCCCAGATCGTCGATGGCGATCTTGAAGCCCATGCCGCGATAATGCAGCAGCGCGTCGCGCATGGCCTCGAAATCGAAGGTGGGCTGGTTCTCGGTGATCTCGATGATGACGCGCTCCGGCGCGATGCCCAGCTTGTCCATGAAAGCGAGCGTCTGCCCGTTCTTGAAGCTGGGGTGGGTCATCGCCTTCGGACTGACATTGAGGAACAGATTGCCCGGCAACTCCAGACCGGCGAACGTTTCCAGCACGGTCTGCCGCGACAGCATCTCCAGTTCCAGCTCCAGACCTTGTTGTTCCGCCGCACCGAACAGGTTGATGGGCGAATGCAGCGGGCTGTCCGCCGGACCGCGGATCAAACCCTCGAAGCCCAGAAACTCGCCGCTCTTGAGGTCGATGATGGGCTGGAACAGGGCGCTCAAACGGTGTTGTTCGAGGATATCCCTGAGTGGTGACATGGCATGCTCCTTTGCGCTCGGCGCAAGCAGATTCGCCAGAAACTGCGCGCGCGCGGTGGTGCGGTACTTTTCAACAGGTAGAATGGCAGACATGGATTCCTCCTGGGCATTCGGGGAATGGACGATAGCGTGAGCTTGTTACGCAAATATGACGGGAAGATGATGGAAATACTTGGTTTGCGGCATCGGCCATCCGGCATGAACTCGCACTTTGCCGGCGCGGGACTGTCTTTCGCGGATTATGTGCAGCGCACGCGGGACATGCTGTGGCAAGTTCACGACGGCAAGAACGACCAGGAAAAGATCGCTGCGGGCAATGCGCCATTCGAATTGTTCCCACTGGGCGATTTTCAAAAAGGACACAACAAGCCGTATCGGCGCGGTGTTTTGCTGGTGCACGGCCTGATCGATTCCCCGTACCACATGCGTCATTTGGCCGCGTTCTTTCAGCGCAACGGCTTCCGCGTGATGGCGGTATTGTTGCCCGGACACGGCACCCAGCCCGGCGACATGCTCAAAATGAACTGGAAGGAATGGGCGAAGGCGGTGGCCTGGGGTGCGGACAGGCTGGCAGAGGAAGCGGATGAACTCTATCTGGCGGGCTTTTCGGCGGGCGCCGCATTGAGCGTGCTGCAGGCCGGCCACGACAAGCGGGTGCGCGGACTGTTCCTGTTCTCACCGGCCTTCGAGATTACGGCGCGCGCCAAATGGGCGAACCTGCACAAGCTCTACAGCTGGCTGTTCCCGAAAGCGGCGTGGGTGAGCCGGATGCAGGATCGAGATCTCTATAAATATGAATCGTTCTGCAAGAATGCCGCGGCGCAGATGTATGCGTTGACACAGGCGCTGCCGCAGCGAGAAGTGGACATCCCGGTTTTCACTGTTGCCAGTGCGGACGATGCCACCGTGAACTCGGCGGCGACCCTGCGTTTCATGCAGCGGGCGCGGCATCCAAACAGCAGACTGGTCTGGTACGCGACGGAGAAGGTCGAACAGCCGAAGGTGGAATGGGTGAACAGCGTCGTGCCGGAGAAGCGCATCCTGGGCAGCGCGCACACCGCCATCGTCATCCCGCCCGAGGATGAGCATTACGGTGTCGCGGGCGACTATGTGAATTGCCTGCATTATCTGCCGCACGACAAGGAAAGCTATAACGCCTGTCGCGCGAAGGCGGCAGGGATTTGGTACGGCGAGGTCCACGAACAGAATCTGAGGCAGGGCTTGCTGCGCCGTCTGATGTACAACCCGCACTATGCTGAGATGGAGGCTTCGATGCGGAAATTCATCGAGTGTCTGCCATGAGCAAGACGCTGATCTTCGCCCATCGCGGCGCCAACCGGGAAGCGGCAGAAAATACACGCAGCGCTTTCGACAAGGCGCTTGCCTATCCGATCGACGGCATCGAGACCGATGTGCAGTTGAGCCGAGACCAGGTCGCCGTGCTGTGGCATGACCGCGATCTGAAGAAACTCAAACTGCCCGGGCGGCACATCGACGATTACGATTACCTGCAGTTGAGCGGGATGGATTTCGCCGCGCACTTCGTCGGCGCTCAGAAAGAGGGCGTGATGAGCCTGCAGGAATTCATCGCCGCCTATCGCGCGCGCTGCCGCCTGCTGCTGGAGATCAAGAACCGCGACTGGGAGCTGGTCGAACGCCAGGAGCTCAAGGTGCGGCAGACGCTGGCGCTGGCCGGCTCAATGGATGGCCGCATCATGGTCTCGTCCTTCAACCTCGACAGCCTGATCTACGCGCAGCAGGTCGTACCCTCGTTCCCGCTGGTGTACAACCTGGAGCCGGAGCAGAACGTGAACGATGCACGCTATGCACTGGACGAGCAGCCTTTTCTGCACGGACTGTGCGTGCACATATCCACGCTCGACGTCGACATGATGAAAACAGTGCGCGAGCGCGGCAAGTTCATCGCCGTCTACACCTGCGATACCGATGCCGAGATCACCCGTGCGCTGACACTGGGGGTGGACGTGCTGATCAGCGACGTGCCGGACAAGGCATTGCAGATGAGAGACAGATGAAGCGCGATTTTGCGGCATTGCAAGGCGAGTTCGACCTGCTGGTCTGCGGCGGAGGAATCTACGGCGCATGGACCGCATACGATGCGGCACTGCGCGGCCTGAAGGTCGCGCTGGTGGAGCAGGGCGACTGGGCGGGCGCGACTTCGTCATCTTCCAGCAAGCTGATCCACGGCGGCCTGCGTTACCTGGAGACCTATGATTTCAAACTGGTGCGCAAGGCGCTGAAAGAGCGGCGGCTGCTGCTGCGGATCGCGCCGCATCGCGTGTGGCCCCTGCGCTTCGGCGTGCCGGTGTACGCCGACAGCCGCAACGGCACGCTGCTGCTGAAAGCGGGGCTCACGCTGTATGACACGCTTGCCGGATTCCCCGGCGAACCGATGCGGCATCACCATTTCCGGAAACAGGCGTTTTCCCGGCACTTTCCTTTCTTGAATGAGGACGGCCTGCACGGCGGTTTCACCTACGGCGATGCGCAGACCGACGATGCGCGGCTGGTGCTGGAGTTGGTGGCGGGCGCGCAGGCGCAAGGCGCGGTGTGCGTGAACTACGCGAAGCTGGTGGCGTGGAATGAACAAGACGGCAAGGTGTGCGGCGCGGCCGTGCAGGACGGGGTGGGCGGCGAAACGCTGCAAGTGCGCGCCCGGCAATGCGTGAGCACCGCCGGACCATGGACGACTGCGACTGAACAAGGCCGCATCTGGTGCCGTTTGAGCAAAGGCATCCATCTGGTGTTGCCCGCGTTGCCGATCAGTGAAGCCATCCTGCTCACCGCGAAGAAGGACGGCCGCGTGTTCTTCATCATCCCGTGGTACGGGCGCACGCTGTTGGGAACCACCGACACCGACTATCGCGGCGACATCGACAACGTGATGGTCGAGGATGCGGATGTCGAATATCTGCTCGAAGCGGCCAATGGCTATCTGAAGCAGGCATGGACAAAAGCGGAGGTGATCGGCAGTTATGCCGGCGTGCGCGTGATGAAGCAGAGCGATGCGGCCAACCTTTCCGCCGCCAGCCGCGACTGGGAATTGAAGACGGCGAGCAACGGCCTGCATCACGCCATCGGCGGCAAGCTCACTTCGGCGCGCGAGGATGCGGCCATGATCGTCGATACCGTGAGTGCCCGGCTGGGCGTGCGTGTTCCCTGTGCGAGCAAGGGGCGCGATCTGCCGTGGAAGCCGGCGCAGGATCTTGCCGCGTGGGTGGCGGACATGGCTGCGCAAGCGCAGCGGCTCGGCATCGACGCCGACAGTGCGAAGTGGCTGATGCGCCGCCACGGGGTACGCATCGCGCAGGTGTTCGAGATCGTCGCGGAAACGCCACAACTGGCGGAGCGCATCGTGCCCGAACTGCCGTTCATCCATGCCGACCTGCTGCTGTGCGCGCGCGAGGAGATGGTGGTACATCTGCCCGACCTGTTGCGCCGCCGCATGCCTTTGCTGATCCTGGCAAGGCTGGATGCCGTGCAATTGCATCCTCTTGCCGAACTGTTGGCTCCCGTGTTGGGCTGGGACGAGCGCCGGATCGCGCAAGAGGTCGGGGACTGCATCGCATGATTGCTGCCGTCGCACTTGATCTGGGTACGACGGCAATCAAGGCCGGACTGCTGTCTGCGGACGGCGAGCTGAGCGGCGTCGTGTCGCAACCCGCACCCGCCATCGCGGCGGAAGGCGGGCGTTACGAGAGCGATGCCATTGCCTACGCGGAAGCGGCGGAAGCGGTGCTGGCGGCCTGTCTGTCGCAGACAAGCGCCCGTCCGCCGCTCGGTCTGTGCAGCCAGCGCTCTTCCTTTCTGATCTGGGAGCGAGCCGGCGGCAAACCGGTCACGCCGCTCATCTCCTGGCAGGACGACAGGGGCGCGGCAAGTTGCGGGGCCCTGGGTGACTGCGAGCACATCATCCGCGGCCTCACCGGCCTGCCGCTCACACCTTATTATCTGGCGCCCAAATTGCGTGTGTTGCTGCGCGAGAACCCGACATGGCGCGAACATCTGCAGAGCGGTGCATGGCTGCTGGGCACGCTGGATACCTTTCTCATTTGGCGCTGGACTGGCGGCAAGCAGTATTGCACCGACGTATCGATGGCTGCGCGCACCCTGCTGATGGATGTGCATACACAACGCTGGTCGCCCGCGTTATGCGAATTGTTCGATGTCCCATTTGAGGCGCTGCCGCAGATCAATCCTTCCGCCGGGCTGGGGCTGCCGCTCGATAACGGCCTGGTCTTGCAAGCCAGTATGGGAGACCAATCGGCGGCACTCGTCGCCAGCATCGGCAGCGGGCAGCCGGAAGCACTGGTCAATCTCGGCACGGGCGGGTTCGTCGTTTGCTATCTGCCAGAAGGGCGGAAAGCGCCGGATGGCTATCTGCAAACACTGGTCTGGCAGGACGCGGCAAGGCGGGTGCATCTGGCCTGTGAAGGCACGCTCAATTCCATCGCGGCTGCGCTGGCACCCTATCCGGTCGGGGCATGCCGCGTGGAAGAACTGGCGAGCGACGACATCTTTTGTCTGGCCGAGCCGAGCGGACTGGGTGCGCCGTATTTTACGAGCAGCCGTAATACGGCTTGCCTGCCCGAACCACTTCGCAGCGACCCGGGGCTGACGTTCTCGGAGCCTGTCGATCATCTGCCACCACATCGCATCGCACTGCTGCTGCAGGAAGGCATCATCTTCCGCGTGGCGCGGATACTGGAAGACTTTCAGCGCGAGTTCGCCATCGAGCGCGTCCATCTTTCCGGCGGCCTGTCCGCGCTGCCCTGCCTGCAGCAAGGTATCGCGCAATGCGTGCCGCTCGCCACTTATCGCCTGTCGCAGCCGGATACCAGTTTGATGGGCACCGCGCAGTTGGCGGCAGGGATGTTGGCGGGCGCTGGCGGAAAGTCTGAACGTATCGACGTCGCGCAAGACCGGCAGAGACTGTCCGGTAAATACCGGCGCTGGAAAACCTGGCTGGACGGGTTGCTGAGCCGCAGCCGTGCGGGTGAGTACTAGGCCGTATCTAGTCCGTTTGGCATATTGACGACCATTGTGCGGCAGATTACGTTGCAACCCTTCTTCGTTCAGGCAGGGCGGCAATGAAACTGATCCATATCAGCGACACTCACATCGGGCGCGACGATAATACGTTGCGCTTCGAGCGTGTGGTGGACGACCTGCTTGCGCATCCCCCGTGCGCGCCGGAAGACTGCGTGATCGTGCATACCGGAGACCTGATCGACAGCGCCACCGATACCCACAGGCGCGCGGCGCGCGTGTTGCTGGATCGTCTGGCGACGCGTTACCGCGTGCTGCTGTGTCCCGGCAATCACGATTACGGCGATGCGATCTCGCTGGATGAAGAGGCGGCAGAGACTTTTCAGCAGACGTTCCGCGATTACATCTTCCAGGGCAAACCGTCGAGCTTCCCGGTGTTGAGCGAAGTCGGCGCGAATCACGCCTTCATCGGCCTGGATTCGAATGCGGAAGAACTGCGCTTCTGGGAACGCTGGTTCGCCGAAGGGCATCTGGGCGAAGCGCAATTGTCGGCGCTGGATCGCCTGCTCGACAGTCCGGTGGTCGCAGGCAAGCAGGTCATCATCTATCTGCACCATCACCCGTTCTCCTTCGGCTACAGCGTGACGCCCGATGTGGGCGACCGCAATCCCCTGTACAACCTGTTCACGCAGTTGAGCCGCCCGTTCCTGCGCCTCAAGGATGCCTATTCGTTCAGCCAGGTGGTGCGCGACCGTGCGCAGGTGCTGCTGTTCGGCCATATGCATTTCGGGCTGGATTGCAGCGGGGAAAGCCGGAAATACGGCATCCAGATGGCGCTGGACGGCAGTTCGACGACCTGTGCCGAGGATGAGGCAGACCGTATGCGCTACCGGGTGATCGACCTTGCGGATATGTCCTACACGGTCCGCACGCTGAAGCTGCAAGACGACCGCGGAAAAATAAACCACATTGAAACAGTCGCTTAATTGATTTCGGCTGCTCTTGGCAGGCTTGCGGCAGCGCACAACAGGCATGGCAAGGGGATCCGAGATAGGCGAGACTTTCGTTTGACAGGGGTAGATGCCTGACATAGAATGCGCGCCCTTCGCAGTCTGTTATCCATTTTTAGTTTTAGGAAATGCCATGAAAACATTTTCCGCAAAGCCGCACGAAGTCCAGCACGACTGGCTGCTGGTTGATGCCGCCGACAAGATCCTGGGCCGTTTGGCCAGCCAGATCGCTATCCGCTTGCGCGGCAAGCACAAGGCCATCTACACACCGCACGTCGACACCGGCGATTTCGTCGTGGTCGTCAACGCAGACAAGCTGCGCGTGACCGGCAACAAGGCACAGGACAAGATGTACTACCGCCACACGGGCTATCCCGGCGGTATCTACGAGACCAACTTCCTCAAGCTGCAACAGCGCCATCCTCAGCGCGTGCTGCAAAAGGCCGTGCGCGGCATGTTGCCGAAAGGTCCGCTGGGCTATGCGATGTTGAGCAAGCTCAAGGTCTACGGCGGTGCGACTCATCCGCACAGCGCGCAGCAACCGAAACCCATCGATCTGTTGAAAGCTTAATCATGAGCGTAACTTATAACTACGGAACAGGCCGTCGCAAGAGCGCGGTGGCACGTGTGTTCATCAAGCCGGGCAAGGGCGACATCACCGTCAACGACAAGCCCATCGACGTGTTCTTCTCGCGCGAGACAGGCCGCATGGTCGTGCGTCAGCCTCTGGAACTGACCGAGATGACCGGCAAGTTCGACATCATGGTGAACGTGTCCGGCGGCGGCGAATCCGGCCAGGCCGGTGCAGTGCGCCACGGTATCACCCGCGCCCTGATCGAATACGATGCCAGCCTGAAGCCCACCCTGAGCAAGGCCGGTCTGGTCACCCGCGATGCACGCGAAGTCGAGCGTAAGAAAGTCGGCTTGCGCAAGGCGCGTCGCAGGAAGCAATTCTCCAAGCGTTAAGCTTGTTGCAGTACCGGAAAGGCCGCCAAGGGGCGGCCTTTTCATTTATCATTCGCAGGCTATTTTCGAAGGATAGATCGTGCTGAAGATCGGAATCGTAGGCGGTACAGGTTATACCGGAGTCGAATTGCTGCGGCTGCTCGCGGGTCACCCGCAAGCGCAGTTGCATGCGATCACCTCGCGTGCCGATGCGGGCATGCCGGTCAGTCAGATGTTCCCCAGCCTGCGCGGCTATGTCGACCTGAAATTCACCCATCCGGACGAAGCACATCTCGATCAATGCGACGTGGTGTTCTTCGCCACGCCCAACGGCATCGCCATGCAGCAGACGCGCGCCCTGCTGGACGCCGGCGTTCGGGTCATCGATCTGGCAGCCGACTTCCGCATCAAGGATATCGCCCTGTGGGAGAAATGGTACGGCATGCCCCATGCCTGCCCCGACCTGGTGGCGGAGGCCGTGTACGGCCTGCCGGAAGTGAATCGGGCAGCGATCAAACAGGCGCGGCTGGTGGCGAATCCGGGCTGTTATCCGACTGCGGTGCAACTGGGTTTCATTCCCCTGCTGGAAGCGGGTGTCGTCGAAGAAGGTTCGCTGATCGCCGATTCCAAATCGGGCGTATCCGGCGCGGGACGCAAGGCCGAGGTGCATACGCTGTTCGCTGAAGCGACCGACAATTTCAAGGCCTACGGCGTGGCCGGGCACCGGCATCTGCCGGAGATCAAACAGGGTCTGGCCAACATCACCGGCAAGCCGGTCGGGCTGACCTTCGTGCCGCACCTGACACCGATGATTCGCGGCATCCATGCCACGCTGTACGGGCGCATCATGAAGGATGTCGACCTGCAGGCATTGTTCGAACAACGCTATGCCGATGAACCTTTCGTCGACGTGTTGCCCGCGGGCAGCATGCCGGAGACGCGCACCGTGCGCGGCGCCAACATTTGCCGCATCGCAGTACACAGACCGCAGGGCGGCGACACTGTCGTGGTGCTGTCGGTGATCGACAACCTGGTCAAAGGCGCGGCAGGCCAGGCGGTGCAGAACATGAACATCCTGTTTGGACTGCCGGAAGCTGCCGGGCTGAACGTGGTTCCATTGCTACCTTGATGCCTCTGATGATCCGAAGATTCCGTCGCAAGTTCAGCATCTCTGCGCCGCGTTTATCGGTACGGCCGCATGTGCCATGGTATGTGCGCTGGGCGGTTGCGCTGCCGTTCCTGTTGCTGATCGGTTTCGCGATCTGGTGGGCTTATGGTTCCGGTCTGGAGCTGGCGGGGTTCAAGCGCAATCAGGCGGAGCAGGAATTGAACACCCTGCGCGAGCGCGTGCAGCTTCTGGAGTCCGAGAACGCCCAGCAGGCGAACCAGCTCGCCGCCTATGAACGGCAGGGACAGATCGAGCAGGCGCTCGGTCTTGAAGTCGATGCGCAGGTGAAGGTACTCAACGATGAGAATGCGCGCCTGAAGGAAGACCTGTTGTTCTTCCAGAACCTGCCGCTGACCGGTGCGCGCGAGGCCGAACTTTCCATCCACAGACTGAAGATCGAACCGGATGCATTGCCCGGCGAATTTCACTGCCGCATGCTGCTGGTGCAGAGTGTCCAGCAGCGCGGCAAACAGTTCGACGGGAAAATGCAGCTGGTGGTCAACGGCGAACAGGACGGCCGGAAAGTAGTGCTACAATTCCCGCAAGAGAACTCGCCGACGGACGTCGCCGCACACCAGTTGAGCTTCAAGTATTACCAGCGCGTGGATAAGGTCTTTAAGCTTCCGGCGGAGATGCGGATCGAAAGCGTGCAGGTGCGGGTGTTCGAAAAAGGGATGCAGGAGCCGAAGATCAAGCAAACGGTCGATATGTCCCGTCAGTCTTAAAGGAGAAGCAAGCATGTTCAGCAGCAATCAAAGCAAACCGCAGAACCGTATCGATTCCCTGGTTGGTTTCGGGACCAGGATCGAAGGAGATGTGAGTTTCAGCGGCGGCCTGCGTGTGGACGGCGAGATCATCGGCAAAGTCATCGCCGACCCCAGCAAGCCGAGCACTCTGGTATTGAGCGAGCATGCGCGTGTCCAAGGCGAGATCAATGTCACCCATCTGGTAGTGAACGGCGCCATCCACGGGCCGGTGCATGTGGCGGAATATCTGGAACTGCAAAGCAAAGCCAAAGTCATAGGTGATGTGCACTACAAGACTTTGGAGATACAGTTGGGTGCGATCGTCGAAGGCAAGTTGATCCATTTGGCAGAAGCAACAGACAAAGTAGTGGCATTCAAGCTCGGTGCAGCCGAGTCATAATCAAACCAGTCCAGGAGGCAATATGAATACAGTGACCGAAATGCAAGACCCGCTGCTGTTCACCGACAGTGCGGCCAACAAAGTGAAACAACTGATCGAAGAAGAAGGCAATACCGAACTGAAGTTGCGCGTATTCGTCAGCGGCGGCGGCTGCTCCGGCTTCCAGTACGGCTTCACCTTCGATGAAGTGGCCAATGAAGACGACACCGTGATGAGCAAGAACGGCGTGCAACTGCTGATCGACCCGATGAGCTTCCAGTATCTGGTCGGCGCGGAGATTGATTACACCGAAGGTCTGGAAGGTTCGCAGTTCGTCATCAAGAACCCGAACGCCACCACCACCTGCGGTTGCGGTTCGTCGTTCTCGGCATAGGCGACAAGTAGTTGTTACAGGAACGGGGCGCGGAAGCGCCCCGTTCTCATTTAAAGGGTGCTCTGGAAATTCAAGTTCCCGGGCCGGGCAAGGCGCGAGCAACGCCGCATGGCGATGGAATTGGATTTATGGAAGTACCTTTATGCGGGGTAGATCGCACCCAGCACACAGGGATGTCTGGCTCCGGTGACCGCGGGCAGGTTACCCGGACGCAAGTGCATGGCCTGCTGCGCCAGCCAGGCGAAGGCGATGGCCTCCATCCAGTCGGCGGCGATACCCAGCTCCTCGGTCTTCTGGATAAGGCGTTGCGGTAGCGCCTGTCGCAGATGTGCCACCAGCGCGGCGTTGTGCGCGCCGCCGCCGCACAGATAGATTTCCCTTGTTCCGGCACAGAAGCACTGCACCGCGGCGGCGATGCTGTCGCCGGTCAGCGCAAGCAGGGTCGCCTGCACATCGGCGGGCGTTTCGTTGCCGGTCAGATGTCTTTCCAGCCAGTCCATATTGAATAAATCGCGTCCGGTGCTCTTGGGCGGAGCGGCGGCGAGGAAAGGTTCGGTCGACAACCTTTGCAGCAGGGCGGGGATGACCTTGCCGTTGGCTGCCCAGGCACCGTCCTTGTCGTAGGATTTCCCCTGATGGCGAGAGATCCAGGCATCCATCAGCAGGTTGCCGGGACCGCTGTCGAAACCGGTCGTGGTCTTGTTGGGCGCGAGATCGGTCAGGTTGGCGATGCCGCCGATGTTGATGATGACGCGGTGGATGTTCGGGTGGCGCAGCACGCGGTCGTGGAACGCCGGGACCAGCGGCGCACCTTGGCCGCCCGCCGCGATGTCGCGACTGCGGAAATCGCCCACCACATGGATGCCGCTCAATTCGGCCAGCAGCGCGCCGTTGTTGAGCTGGACGGTATAACCGTGCTCGGGGCGATGGCGCACGGTCTGGCCGTGGCAGCCGATGGCCTGCACATGTGCGGCGGGCACGTCCGCTTTCCGCAGCAACGCCTGCGTGGCATCGGCATATTCGCGGGCCAGCCGGTTGGCGATGAGATGGGACTGGTGCAACTCGTTATGCGCAACCTGATGCAGCGCGAGCAGCGCCTCTTTCAGCGGCTCGGCGTAAGGCTGGTAATGCGAGGCGACGAGGCGGGGAGTGTCTTGCGAGAGATCGACCAGTGCGGCATCGACACCGTCCAGGCTGGTGCCGGACATGATGCCGATGTAGAGGTCGGAGGGTTTGTTCAAACTAGTCGAGCTTGGCGATACGCGTGTCGCGCAGGGTATCCAGACGCGCGAACAACTCGCCGGTCTTTTCGGTGAAGGCTTCCATCTGCTCCTTGCTGACCGGCTTTCCGTCCGGCAGCGCCACCTTCAGCGGATCGCGCTGGATGCCGCTCTGCTTGAATTCGTAATGCAGGTGCGGGCCGCTGGCCAATCCGGTCATGCCGACATATCCGACGATCTCGCCCTGTCCCAGGCGCTGGCCTTTTTTGATGCCGCCGGCGAAGCGCGACAGATGGCCGTACACCGTGGTGAAGTTGCCCTGATGGTTCACCATCACCACATTGCCGTAGCCGCCCTGCTTGCCGACGAAGGAGACCACGCCGTCGCTGGTGACCTTGACCTTGGTGCCCATGGGCGCGGCGTAGTCCACGCCCTTGTGGGCGCGCCATTTGTTCAGCACCGGGTGGAAACGCGATTTACTGAAACCGGAACTCACGCGCGAGAACTCGATGGGTGAGCGCAGGAAGGCCTTGCGCATGCTTTTGCCTTCGGGGTTGTAGTAATCGCCGGTGAATTCGGTGGTCTGGAAATAGGCCGCGCGGAAAGCGCGCCCGTGGTTGATGAACTCGGCGGAGATGATGCGGCCGGTGCGTGCGGGTTCGCCGTTGATGTAATTCATCTCGTAGATCACCGTGAACTTGTCGCCTTTGCGCAGATCGCGGTGGAAGTCGATATCACCGCCGAAGATATCGGCCAGTTGGTTCGCAGCCGGATCGGGCAGGCCCGCCTCGTCGGTCGCGGCGAACAGGTTGCTCTTGATCTCGCCGGTACGCACTTGCACACGTTGCTCGGTCAGCGCGGGCAGGATGCGGGTCTTGAAGTTGTCGCCGCTCTTCTCGATGATGACCTGGTTCGCATCGTTGTTGATGAAACGCAATGCCAGCAGCGCGCCGTCGACGTCGGTCTCTGCCTGCACTTGTTTCCCCACAGAGAGCCTGCGCAGCACCTCGGCAGACCGGTGCTTGCGCAGATAGTCGCTGGCAGCCTGGTCGTCCACGTTCAGGCGGCGCAGCAGCTCGACGATGGTATCGCCGCGCTGGATGCGCTCGCTGTGCCAGAACGTCGTGGCGTTGCCGACCACCGGAGTGGAAGAGGGCAGCACGACCTCCTCGATCAGGGTCTGCTGCGCGCGAGAGATGGCATCGGTTTGCGGCATGATGCCGAAGGCCGTCACCACCCCGAGCAAGGGCAAAGTGGACAGGGTGACGAACCAGCGCAGCTTCATTTTGTGCGCGTGTGACATGGTGTTTTGCGGTAACATTCGCGCCTCCCAAGGCGGCAGTGCTTGTGAATGACCGTATATCTTTATCGGCAAACACAATGACTTACTGAATTTTTAGGACGCCACTCTAACAGAAAGTGGCAACCCCTCAAAATCCGCTCAGGCATAAGGCGAGATACGGACAAGCGGTCTTTCGACATGAGTCAACAAGAAATCCTCAATCAAATCAAGCGTGGTAGCGACGAGCTGCTGCTCGAATCCGAACTGATCAAGAAGCTGGACCAAGGTCGTCCCTTGCGCATCAAGGCAGGATTCGACCCGACCGCGCCCGACCTGCACCTCGGCCACACCGTGCTGTTGAACAAGATGCGCCAGTTGCAGGACCTCGGCCACCATGCCCTGTTCCTGATCGGCGACTTCACCGGCATGATCGGCGACCCCACCGGCAAGAACACCACCCGCCCGCCGCTGACGCGTGAGCAGGTGCTTGCCAATGCCGAGAGTTACAAAGACCAGGTGTTCAAGGTGCTTGACCCGGCCAGGACCGAAGTCGTGTTCAACTCCACCTGGATGGACAAATTCAGCGCGGTCGACTTGATCCGGCTGGCGGCCACTCACACCGTGGCGCAGATGCTGGAACGCGACGACTTCGGCAAGCGCTACCGCGCCAGCCAGCCCATCGCCATCCACGAATTCATCTACCCGCTGGTGCAGGGCTACGACTCCGTCGCGCTCAAGGCCGATATCGAACTCGGCGGAACCGACCAGAAATTCAACTTGCTGATGGGGCGCGAACTACAGCGCCATTTTGGCCAGCCCGCGCAGTGCGTGCTCACCATGCCGCTGCTCGAGGGGCTGGACGGCATCAACAAGATGTCCAAATCGCTGGGTAACTATGTCGGCATCACCGACACCCCGACCGACATGTTCGGCAAACTCATGTCCGTCTCCGACGACCTGATGTGGCGCTACCTCGAATTGCTTTCCTTCGAAAGCCTGGCGACCCTCGCCAAGTGGAAGGAAGAAGTGGTCGGCGGTCGCAACCCGCGCGACATCAAGGTGCTGCTGGCGCAGGAGATCGTCGTCCGCTTCCATTCCAAACAGGCCGCCGTGGACGCACTGGCCGAATTCGAGGCCCGCTTCCAGAAAGGAGTGCTACCGGACGACATGCCCGAGATCGCCGTCACCGGCACGGATGGCCATATCGGCATCGCCAACCTGCTCAAACAGGCAGGCTTGGTCGCCAGCACCTCCGAAGCATTGCGCATGATCGAGCAGGGCGGCGTCAAACTCGACGGCGAAAAGGTCAGCGACAAGGCTCTGCAGCTCAAGGCGGGTGCGGTGGTGGTGGCACAGGTCGGCAAACGCAAGTTCGGGCGCGTCACCGTCAATTGATTTAGTTTAAGAAGCTCAGGCCGAACGGCCTGAGTCTGTCTTACAGGGTATCAACCCTCTTCCCCGTAGTTCTCGTATTCCCGCGGCAACAGATGCGCGATGCCCTTGTGGCAATCGATGCAGGTCTTGCCCGCTTCTTTTGCCTGCATGTGCTTGTTGAAGATCGGCATCTTGTCCACCGACTTCCGCATCGCATCGAAAGTGTGACAGTTGCGGCATTCGCGCGAATCCGAGGCTTTCATGCGCGCCCATTCGCGGGTCGCCATCTCCATGCGGTGTTCTTCGAACTTTTCCGGCGTATCGACGTAACCCGTCAACTTGGCCACCAGCTCGCGGCTGGCTTCGATCTTGCGCACCAGTTTGTAGCCCCAGCTCTTCGGCACGTGGCAATCCGAGCAGATGGCGCGCACGCCGACTCGGTTGGAATAGTGCAGGGTCTTCTTGTATTCGGGATAGACGTTGTCGCGCATCTCGTGGCAGGAGATGCAGAACTCGAGATCGTTGGTCGCTTCCATGGCGGTGTTGAAACCGCCCCAAAGGATGACGCCGGCCAATAAGCTGCCCGCAACGATCACCAGCACCGGGATACGACTGCTTGGATGGCACAGAAAGTCACATGCCTGTTTCAGGACGCCTGTCTTGTTACCCATAAATCACTCCGCTTAAATAAACGAAAACACTTGAATTATTGTGGTTTTATAACTGGCTTTGAGTCCAACTCTCCCGGGCGGCATCATATATCAAGGGCCTGAAACCTTTTTGAAACTTTGGAGGGGGTAACCCTACCACTTTTGGGGTGGGTCATCAGACGGCCAAGCCCGGCATGCGGGCAAGTTCGGGCGGAAAATATCGGTTGTGTAATAAACCGTTGTTTTGTAGAATCGCGCCCTCGATTTTTTGGTAGAAGGTAGTTTGTCCATGACAACCGTACGTGTAAAAGAGAATGAGCCGTTCGAAGTGGCGATGCGCCGTTTCAAGCGTTCCGTGGAAAAGACCGGTCTGTTGACCGAACTGCGCGCCCGCGAGTTTTACGAAAAGCCCACCGCAGAACGCAAGCGCAAGCTGGCCGCCGCCGTCAAGCGCCACTACAAGCGCCTGCGCAGCCAGACTCTGCCGCCGAAGCTGTATTGATTCTATTCATAAGCGACGCCGCAATCCGTAGTGGTTGCGGCGTTTGTTTTTGCCATGAGTTTAAAAGAGCAGATCACCGAAGACATGAAATCCGCGATGCGTGCCAAGGAAACGGCGCGTCTCGGGGCGATCCGTCTTTTGCTGGCCGCGATGAAGCAGCGCGAAGTCGACGAGCGCATCGAACTTACCGATGCCGACGTTGTGAACATCATCGAAAAGATGCTGAAACAGCGCCGCGACTCCATCAGCCAGTACAAGGCGGCTAACCGCCAGGATCTGGTCGACGTCGAAGAATTCGAAGTTACCGTATTGCAGACCTACATGCCGCAGCAACTCGGCGAGGCCGATATCATCGCCGCAATCGCCGAGGCCATCGCCGCCACAGGCGCTGCCGGTCCGCAGGACATGGGCAAAGTGATGGGCGTGGTCAAACCCAAGCTGGCCGGCCGAGCCGACATGGGCAAAGTGTCCGGACTCATAAAAGCGCAACTGTCCAAGTAACAAATTTTTCGTAGTACCCAGAATAAGCTAAGTAGGTTGGGTGGAGCGCAGCGATACCCAACAACAAACGTAAAATATTGATGGGTATCGCGTTGCTCCACCCATCCTGCGTTTCGCCACCCCTTTTTCAATTCACCGCTGGATGTTGAGGAGCTGGAGTGATTCCAAAAAGTTTCATTCAGGATCTGCTCAACCGTCTCGACATCGTCGATGTCATCGAGCGCTACCTCCCGCTCAAGAAGGCCGGCGCCAACTACGTCGCCTGCTGTCCCTTCCACACTGAAAAATCCCCGTCGTTCACAGTCAGCCAGTCCAAACAGTTCTATCACTGCTTCGGCTGCGGCGCGCACGGCACGGCCATCGGCTTCGTCATGGAGCACACCGGCATGGGCTTCGTCGAGGCGGTGGAAGAGCTGGCCAAGAGCATCGGCGTCACCGTGCCGCAGGAAGCCGGCAACGTGCCGCAGCACAAGGTCGCGCCCGATCTCTACGACCTGATGCAGAGCACCACGCGCTATTACCGCGAACAACTCAAAAAGACCCCGCGCGCCATCGACTACCTCAAACGCCGCGGCCTCTCGGGCGAGGTCGCCGCGCGCTTCGGTATCGGCTACGCGCCCGACGACTGGCAGAACCTCAAGGCCGCCGTGCCCAACTATCAGGATGCCTCGCTGGTCGAGACCGGCCTGGTCATCGCGGGCGAAGAGGGCAAGCGCTACGACCGCTTCCGCGACCGCATCATGTTCCCCATCGTCAACGTGCGCGGCAACGTCATCGGCTTCGGCGGGCGCGTGCTCGACAAGGGCGAACCCAAATACCTCAACTCGCCCGAGACCACGCTGTTCGAAAAAGGCCACGAACTCTACGGCCTGTTCCAGGCGCAGAAGGCAATCCGTGCGCATCAGCGCGTGATCGTGGTCGAAGGCTACATGGACGTGGTGGCACTGGCGCAGAACGGCGTGGAATACGCCGTCGCCACCCTCGGCACCGCGACCACGCCGTATCACGTGCAAAAGCTGCTGCGTCTGTGCGATCAGGTGGTGTTCTGCTTCGACGGCGACAAGCCCGGCCAGAAAGCCGCCTGGCGCGCGCTGGAGAACGCACTGCCGCAATTGCAGGACGGCAAGCGCCTCGGCTTTTTGTTTTTGCCGGAAGAGCATGACCCCGATACCTACATCCGCGAATTCGGCACCGAAGCCTTCGAACACGAACTGGACAACTCGCTGCCGCTGTCCGGTTACCTGCTGCGCGAACTGACCGCGCAAGTCGACCTGAAGACACAGGAAGGCCGCAGCGCCCTGATGCAAAAGGCCCAGCCGCTGCTCACCGCCATCACCGCACCGACCACTGCGCTGATGCTGCGCAAGGAAGTGGCTGCATTGGCAGGCGTGACCCAGGCCGAGCTGGAAGCGCTTTGGTCCATCAAGCCCGTCGCCGCCCCGCAACGTCCCGCACCGCCCAAGGCCAGGCGGGCAGCGCCTTCCGGCTTGCGCACCCTGTTGCGCTGCATGGTGATGAAGCCCGAGCTGGCGCGCGAGTTGCCGAACGACTGGTCGGCCGAGGGTGCCGAAGGTGCGGCCATCGCCGCCGTGGCCGACTGGCTGCGCGAATCGGCCGACGAGACCAGCATGGCGGCGTTGATCCAGCACTTCCAGGGCACACTGCACGAGGGCGTGTTCGCCGCCGCGCAGGGCGAGATCATGCATCTGGGCGAGGATTTCGATATCGCCGCCGAATTCACCGGCTTGTTGCGCAAGATGCAGCGCGATGCGATCGAGTTCGAGATGTCGGCTTTGCTGGCCAAGGGTTTGGGCGGCATGAGCCAGGCCGAAAGAGCGCGGCACGAGCAGCTAAAGCAGGAATTGCAGCAACTGAAGGCGCAACCAAGCTGAAAAAACAGGCGGCAGGCACGGTAATTGCAGGTGCCGCCAAGCCGGGCAAACGTAGCTAAGCCTCGGAAAAATTATAGGAATCGGGTATAATCCGCGCCCTTTTAGGGCACCGCTTTTTTATGTGTGCCCGGTATTTCGAGTACGAATCAACTTTGGGAATCCTCAAAATGGCGACTCCGCAGCAAAAGAAAAAACCCGCAGCAGTCAAACAAACCGCAGCCAGCCTCAAACAGGCAGCCAAAGACAAGGCCGTTGCAGCGGCAACGCCGGTAGACCAGAGCCAGGACATCGAAGCCCGCCGCACGCGCCTGAAGGCGCTGATCATGCTCGGCAAGGAACGCGGTTACCTGACCTACGCCGAGATCAACGACCACCTGCCCGAGATGCTCGAAGTCGAGCAGATCGAAGGCGTGGTCAGCATGATCAACGACATGGGCATCACCGTGTGCGACGTCGCACCGGATAGCGAATCGCTCATCATGACCGAAGCCGCTCCCGTGGTCGCCGACGAAGACGCCGCCGAAGAAGCCGAAGCCGCCATCTCCACCGTCGATTCCGAGTTCGGCCGCACCACCGACCCCGTGCGTATGTACATGCGCGAAATGGGCGTGGTCAACCTGCTCACCCGCCAGGACGAGATCGAGATCGCCAAGCGCATCGAAGACGGCCTCAAGCACATGATCATGGCGATCTCCGCCTGCCCGGCCACCATCGCCGAGATCCTCATGCTGGCCGACAAGGTCGCCAAGGAAGAACTGCGCATCGACGAAGTGATCGACGGTTTCATCGATGTCGATGACGGCATCGTCGTCAACGAACCGGTCGACGAAGAAGAAAGCGAAGAAGAGGAAGAGGAAGAAGAGGAAGAAGAATCCGAAGAAGACGGCGAAGCCGCCGCTGCCGCCAACCTGGCGCAGCTCAAGCTGGACGCGCTGGAACGCTTCGCCCTCATCAGCGAACTCTTCACCAAGCTGGGCAAGGCCTACGAGAAATACGGCTATCGCAGCAAGCAGTACGACAAGCTGCAGAACCAGATCTCCGAAGAACTCATGCAGTTCCGTTTCTCCGCCAAGCAGGTGGACGCCCTGTGCGAGACCATGCGCGGTCTGGTGGAAGAAGTGCGCAGCTGCGAACGCAGCATCCAGGAGCTGTGCGTCACCAAGGCGCACATGCCGCGTCCGCACTTCATCAAGGTGTTCCCGGCCAACGAAGGCAACCTCGACTGGGTCAAGCACGAGATCGCATCCAAAAAGCCCTACAGCGAAACGCTGAACCGCTTCCAGGCCGCCATCGTCGACCAGCAGAAGAAGATGCTGGCGCTGCAACAGCGCGTGGGTATCCCCATCCTCGACCTGAAAGACATCAACAAGCAGATGACCAACGGCGAAGCCAAGGCACGCCGCGCCAAGCGCGACATGATCGAGGCCAATCTGCGTCTGGTCATCTCCATCGCCAAGAAATACACCAACCGCGGCCTGCAGTTCCTCGACCTCATCCAGGAAGGCAACATCGGCCTGATGAAGGCCGTGGACAAATTCGAATACCGTCGCGGTTACAAATTCTCGACCTATGCGACATGGTGGATCCGCCAGGCCATCACGCGCTCCATCGCCGACCAGGCACGCACCATCCGCATCCCGGTGCACATGATCGAGACCATCAACAAGATGAACCGCATCTCGCGCCAGATCCTGCAAGAGACCGGACAGGAAGCCGATGCAGCCACCCTGGCCATCAAGATGGAAATGCCGGAAGACAAGATCCGCAAGATCCTCAAGATCGCCAAGGAACCCATCTCCATGGAGACCCCGGTGGGCGACGATGACGACTCGCACCTGGGCGACTTCATCGAGGACGCCAACAGCCTGGCACCCATCGACGCCGCCGTGTACGACAGCCTGCGCAACGTCACCAAGGACATCCTCGACAGCCTCACCGCACGCGAAGCCAAGGTGCTGCGCATGCGCTTCGGCATCGAGATGAACACCGACCACACGCTGGAAGAAGTGGGCAAGCAGTTCGACGTCACCCGCGAGCGTATCCGTCAGATAGAAGCCAAAGCGCTGCGCAAACTGCGCCACCCCTCGCGCTCGGAAAAGCTCAAGAGCTTCCTCGACGGCGAGAACTAGGAGTCACGGGCCCTTAGCTCAGTTGGTTAGAGCAGAGGACTCATAATCCTTTGGTCCCCGGTTCAAGTCCGGGAGGGCCCACCAAAAAACGAAAGCCTCGCAGCGATGCGGGGCTTTTTGTTTGACGGCTTGACTCATAACTTGACTTATACTTGACCGTTAAGTAGCCTTCCGTCATGGCTTACGTCCCGCAATTCACCATTCACCCCAATCTGCTCGTCGAAGTCGAGCAGATCGCGGCATTGCGTGAGCGCATCCAAAACGCCGTGGTGGATCTGGCCTGGATACCGGCGTTGCAGAAGGACACCCGTACACGCAACGTTCACGCTTCAACGGCCATTGAGGGAAATCCCCTGACTCTCGAACAAGTGCGGGCACTTGAAGAGGGGCGCGAGCTATCCTCTTCCAGTGCGCGGTCGAAGCGCGAAGTCATCAACTACTTTGCCGGGCTGCGCTATGTAGAAAAGAACGCAGCCAAAAAGAAGATCGGCCACACGGAGATCCTGGAACTGCACCGCATCCTGGCCGGGGAAGTCATGGACCAGGGCGAGGCCGGAAAATACCGGATGATCGCCGTCCGGGTCGGACCGTATTTGCCGCCACCACCGGATGCCGTATCCGGGCTGATGTTTGAACTACTGGAGTGGTGGAGCAAGGATGCGAAAAAACTTTCGCCAGTCCTGAGTTCGGCAATCCTGCATTATCGTTTTGAAGCCATCCACCCGTTTGCGGATGGCAATGGCCGCACAGGACGGGCGCTTGCGCTCTGGGAACTCTATCGTCGCGGCTTTGATACGCACCACATCTTTTCTGTGGACGAATACTACTGGGAAGACCGCCCGAGATATTACGCGGCATTGCAAGGCGTGCGAGATTCCGGCGACGACATGAGCGCATGGTTGGAGTATTGCGCAGAAGGGTTACGCAAGACGCTGGAACAGGCGTGGCTGCGCATCCAGACCTTGCAGGTGAAGACGACCGAGAAGCTTGTTTTGCGCCCACGGCAGGAACAATTGCTCCATTTGCTGCGCGATCATGGCGGCATGGCGCCTGCCGAAATATGGGCGGCGCTGGGCGTATCCAAACAGGGCGCCATGGACATGCTGCGACCGTTGCTGGATGCGGGGGTGGTGGAGAAGATCGGCGGAAGCAAGACCGGGCGTTATGTTCTGAAAAACATGTGAGATGAACCTTTGGTCCCCGGTTCAAGTCCGGGAGGGGCCACCAAAAACGAAAGCCTCGCAGCGATGCGGGGCTTTTTGTTTGGAAAATAAAATCCCGTTCGCCCTGATAACCAGCGACTTGGCAGGCGTCTTTTGGCAGCCTAGTCGAATGGCTATAACCAATGACTTGGCAGCTTGCTGCCTTAGTCAGATGGCTAGTAGTTTTGCCAGTAGTTCCATCAGCCTGTCGAAGGGTCCCAAGAACGGACCACCCAACCGCCCGCGAAATGAACACAACCCAAAATCGTATATACCGTTTAGAGTTTGCCCAGCAGAGTGATAGTTATCCGGCTACTTATCCACAAGAACTGTGAATAACTAAATTGAAAAAAGACTGCGGGGACTCACCGGCCCCCGCAGTTTTAATGAAGCCAGCCGGATCTATTACTTCTTCGGATCGTACTTGAAAGACAAAGCCACGCGCGCCCGGTATGCAGCCACCTTGCCGTTCTCAACCACCATATCCAGCTTCACAACCTCGGCCACCCTCAGGTCGCGCAGCGTCTTGGAAGCGGCAGCCACCGCATTTGCCGCGGCATCCTCCCAGGATTTCTTGCTGGTACCAACGATCTCGGTAATCCGATAAACACTGTCTTTAGCCATGATCTTCTCCCTCGTCTATGTTGAACAGCAATGGTTGAAAGGTGGGGCAGGCATATAAATTACGCCTAACCGCAAAATTCCGCTCTCCTTTTTTACTCAAGTATTCTGCTTCCCAAAAGATATCCCCGTTCGCCAGATCATCAATTCTCCGTCCGTGGTTAAGTAGTGACTTAGCACGGGGGTATCGTGCTTAGACAATACTTAGTAGTTCCATCAGAGCCTGTCGAACCATGAACGGCCCACTGCCTGCCTCAGTCAGAGTGGTTTGACACCCATCCCCCCAACGCGCAGACTCCCCCGCAGCCACCAAACCGCACCAGCAAAGGAGAAGTGAATGTCCAAGAAACGTTTTCACTGCCAGGCCGCCAACCATCTGGGCAACAAATGCATCAGCGTAACCGACGAAGGCCATGCCTTCCTGCTCTCGATGGAAGACGCCACCAACAGATTCAACCACCTCAAAGAAAGCATCGCCACCGGCAAATACCCCATCGCCATGGAACTGGTGAATTCCGTACCCAAAATGATGGCTGGCGCGACGGTCAAATTCCAGATCGCACAGCACGACGCGGAGAAGTTTCTGCATTCGCTGGATAAGGCCCTGCATCACTGAGATTGCGGCCCCCGCTGCAAGACCGGGAGGGACCACCACAAGACAAAAGCCTCGCATCGCTGCGAGGCTTTTTGCTTGCGTGCAGCCGACTAGGATATAGGCCAAGCGGCATATACCCACCGCCAGACATAACAGTTACTATTCGCGCTCCAAAAGGGAGAAAACAGAGGTAGTCACAAATCGCGACCACCTTAAAGCACACGATTTGTGGCCTCGACCTCGACAGGTTTCGCACCACAAAATATAAGCATACTGAATGAGCGAACTCATCCTATACCAGACAGAAGACGGCAAAGCCCAAGTGCGCCTGCGCGCCGAAGAAGGCAGCGTCTGGCTTACCCAGGGGGAGATCGCCGAACTGTTCGCCACCACCAAGCAGAACGTCAGCCTGCATGCAGCCAACGTCTTGAAAGAAGAGGAGCTGGTCGAGCATTCAGTTGTCAAGGATTCCTTGACAACTGCCGCCGACGGCAAGAATTACCGCACCAAACTCTACCGGTTGGAAATGATCCTTGCCGTGGGATACCGGGTTAAGGGCGCTCGCGGCACCCAGTTCCGCCAATGGGCCACCGCCCACCTCGCCGAATACCTCGTCAAAGGCTTCGTCATGGACGACGAACGCCTGAAGAACCCCAAAGGCTGGGACTACTTCGACGAACTGCTCGCGCGCATCCGCGAAATCCGCGCATCGGAAAAACGCTTCTACCAAAAGGTACGCGATCTGTTCGCCCTCAGCGCCGACTACCAAGCCGACGACAGCGCCGCCCAACTCTTCTTTGCCGAAGTGCAAAACAAACTGCTCTTCGCCGTCACCAAGCAAACTGCCGCCGAACTCATCGTCACCCGCGCCGATGCCAAAGCCCCCAACATGGCGCTCACCACCTGGAGCGGCTCACGTGTGCGCAAGCAAGACGTCATCGTCGCCAAGAACTACCTCAACGCCGAAGAAGTGGACACACTCAACCGGCTCGTCGTCATCTTTCTGGAAACCGCCGAACTGCGCGCCCAGGATCGCAAACAACTCACGCTCGATTTTTGGCGGCAGAACGTAGACCGCCTGCTCGAATTCAGCGACCGCCCTGTACTGAAGAATGCAGGCAGCATCAGCAACGAACAGATGAAAAGCATCGCCCACGAACGCTACGAGAGCTTTGATGCCAACCGCCGCAATGCAGAAGCCATCGCGGCTGATGCCGAGGATATTCAGGCGTTGGAAGAGATTGAGAAGCAGGCGAAGGGCAATGCAGCAAAGAAGAAGTAATGCGGCAATGCTGTGAGAGCGCGCCATCGGCTTTGCGCCGTGAAAGAAAATGATGCTGTTCCTTAGGCCTGCTGTCCGCATGATTCATGCCTATCTAAGTCTCGCAGGGGTGCGAGGCTTCCGTTTTACCAGCTACAGTGCATGTTATACACTTGCGCGAACTTTCAAGATTTACTGAGGTAATGCATGAAGTCACTGATTGAGCAGGGCATAGCGAAAAAACTTATTCGCCTTGAGGATGCCTGTTGGTACGCGTTGAATATTACCCAGAAAACCTAGCCTCTGCGCGCTGAAAATTACCCAGGTGATTAACCTCCTCCATTCCGATTTTCGGAATGGAGAAACCAAGGAGATGATCACCATGAAATTACTGGGTAAAGTAA
>JACQYW010000016.1 GCA_016208015.1 Nitrosomonadales bacterium
CCACCATGGAGCCACCTTTGATGTAGTATACCCTCCCCACTCCAAATACAACAAAATAATATTATTTTAAACTGGACTCGCCGGGGTGCATGCTGTATAATACCCGTCATGACTGACATATTGGTTGTGCAAGGACGCGAGTTGAACGGCGAGGCATTGGCCCTGATCCGGGGGCTGCCGGCCTGGCATCCCGACTGGTGCCGTACGCGGATCAGTGAAGAGATTTGCCGCCGATGGGACTGGCGCAATGCGCAGGGCCGGTTCAAGGATATGGCGGCGCGTACGTTGCCGCTGAAACTGGAACGCTCCGGACACATTCGATTGCCGAAGCGTCGCAGATTCTCGCCCAACGGGCTGCGCAACCGGTGTGTACCCGCGATAGCGCATGCGACCGGGCCGATTCGCGGCGCATTGCGCGACCTGCAGCCGTTGGCCGTGAGCATCGTCGTGCCTGGATCAGTGGACCTGATGCTCTTCAACAGTCTGCTCGCCCGTTACCACCACCTCAGCCACCGCAACACGGCGGGCGAGAACCTCCGTTATCTGATTCGTGACCGGCACGGTCGGCCGGCAGTCTGCGTGCTGTTTGGTTCGGCGGCGTGGAAGCGCGCGGATCGAGATGGCTATCTGGGATGGGATCGTGCCACGCGGGAGCGCAACTTGCAATTGCCGACCAACAATACGCGTTTTCTGGTGTTGCCTTGGGTGGTGATTCCGCATCTGGCCAGTCATGTGCTGGGCCTGATCACCCGCCGGATTCGCGGCGACTGGCAGGTCAAGTACGGGCATCCCGCGCATGCGTTGGAGACCTTTGTGGAGCGGGATCGTTTCAAGGGCACCTGCTACCGGGCGGCCAACTGGTTGAGGATCGGCTCGACGCGGGGACGGACCCGCAACGACCGCAGGAATTGTATCCGTGTGGCGGTCAAGGACGTGTATTTCCATCCGCTGGTCAAGGAGTTTCGGCGGGAGTTGGGCGTATGATGTTGCGCGAAGATGCGCAGGCCATTTACCGCGCCGGCGAAGAAGCCGTCGCATGTGTGCTGTTGGAGATGGACACGCGCATCCACGCATCGGAGCGTCAGGTGCGGGAGCTGACCATGTGCATTGATGCCGGCGAACAGCGGGTCCGTCAGTTGGAAGAGCAGGTTGCGAAGAACTCCCGCAACAGCAGCAAACCGCCGTCCTCCGACGGTTTGCGCAAACCCCGGCCCAAGAGTCTGCGTCAGCCCGGCAACCGGCCGACCGGCGGCCGGCCCGGACATCCGGGCCATACCCTGCGCATGGTGGAGAATCCGGATCACACAAAGCGACATCCGGTCAGCCGCTGCACGGGCTGCGGGCATTCCCTGGTGGATCAGGCGCCGGATCGCATCGAGCGCCGCCAGGTCTTCGATCTTCCGAAACCGAAACTGGAGGTCGCCGAACATCAGGGCGAAATCAAAACCTGCGCCTGCGGTTGCGTCAATCGCGCCGCATTTCCGCCCGGGGTCGCAGCCCCGGCGCAGTACGGCCCGCGTCTCAAGGGCGCGGCGGTCTATCTCGAAGATTACCAGTTGCCGCCCTTCGATCGGCCGGCCGAGATCATGCGCGACATCTTCGCCTGCGAGACGTTCAGCGGGGGCACACCGGCGGACTTCAGCGCCGATTGCTCCCTGCGGCTGGAACCGGTGGATGCGATAATCCGCGATCCGGCGGCCAAGTCCGAGGTGGTCGGCTTCGACGAGACCGGCATGCGCGCCATCGGCAGTCTGCACTGGCTGCACACCGCCTCAACCCGCCGGCTGACCTGGTACTTCGCGCATAAGCGACGCGGACGCGAAGCCATGGACGCAGCCAACATCCCGCCCAACTTCCGGGGCCGCGCAGTCCATGACTTCTTGAACGCATACCTTGAATACGACTGCGACCACGCCTTTTGCAACGGCCACCTGCTGCGCGAACTCATCTTCCTGTGGGAGGTGCAGAATCAGCAGTGGAGCGCCGCCATGATCGGCCATCTGCCGGCGATCAAGGATGCGGTCGATACGGCCCGCACCGCCGGTCAGACCGCGCTGCCGGAGCCGGACCTTGACCGCTTCCGCCGACATTATGAGCGCATCGTTGAAGCGGGCCATGCCCAGAACCCGCTCACGGAAGCGCCCGCCGCTCCCAAGCGCCGGGGCCGCCGCAAGCAGACCAAAGCCCGTAACCTGCTCGACCGCTTCCGGAATTATCCCGACAGCATCCTCGCCTTCATGTACGACTTCTCGGTGCCGTTCGACAACAACCTATCGGAACGCGATTCGCGGATGATGAAACTGCGCCGGAAAATCTCCGGCACCTTCCGCAACTTTAACGCCCTCGTGGACTTCTGCCGCATCCGCGGCCATGTCTCCACTGCCCGCAAAAACGGCGTCAACGCCCTTGACGCTCTGCGCCGCGTTTTCCTGGACGATCCCTTCATCCCGACCGTCAACACCTCGTAGACAACCACAAACAACGCGAAGCGCAAACCTTGGCTTTACGCCTCAGATGCCGTGAACTTGGCGCCAAATCATACCATGGGGCATAGCCTCCCCAGTAACTTCCATTGGGAGGGGGGCGGTTTTTTCCGTTTAGTGTCATTGTAAATCTTTCAATGGTGAAGGCATCATGAACCGTGTCATCAAGTACTTAATCTCCCC
>JACQYW010000018.1 GCA_016208015.1 Nitrosomonadales bacterium
CATTCCACTCGGCCATCTTGGAAGTCAAAAGTAGTGAAACTGAGCTACACTTATTTGCAGCCGTCACCCAAAATGGCGGCTAAAGTGCCTGGGTAAAATTCAACGCGCAGGGCTGGGTAGTTTTAAACGCGCACCAACAGGTTGGCCCTGCAAATTTCAAAAAAACATCTCCTGGGGCCTAATAGGCCCATTCAACGTGTCTGACAGGTAATTTGTTCAGGGGTAGCTTGGGACAGAAAATCCCAGGCCTTATTTCTTGGTGGTCTTCTTGGCCGCAGGTTTCTTTGCTACAGGTTTGGCGGCTGCCTTTTTAGTGGTTGCAGCCTTTGCCGTAGTCGTCTTGGCCTTGATCGTTGAGGCCTTAGTGGTTTTCTTGACTGTCGGCTTTTCAACGGCAGTTTTGGCCGTTGCTTTCTTCACCGTCGCCTTGGGTTTCGCTGCAGCTTTTGCCTTGGTGGTCTTCGCCTTGGTTGCCGCCTTCTTGGCTGCAGGTTTCCGCGCTGTCTTGGTCTTGCTTGTCGGTCCCTTTGCTGCCTTCGCGGCGATCAGTTCCAGCGCTTCTTCAAGCGTCACCGCTTCTGGCGTCACATCTTTGGGCAGGGTTGCATTCACCTTGCCGTGGCGCACGTAGGGTCCGTAGCGGCCGCTGCAGACTTCGACGGGTGCCTTGTCGACCGGGTGTTCGCCCAGTGCGCGCAGCACCGTGTTGCCGCCGGTCTTGGCTTGCGCCAGCAGTTCCACGGCGCGGTCCAGTCCGATGTCGAAGATGCTGTCGCTGCGCGGGATGGATTTGAATTTGCCGTCGTGTCCGATGTAGGGGCCGAAGCGCCCGATGTTGACGATGACCTTTTTGCCCGTCTCGGGGTGAGTACCGACTTCTCGTGGAAGTGAGAGCAGCTTTAGAGCTGAGGCAAGATCGGCGGTTTCCAGCGGCATCTCTTTTTGCCAGGAGACGCGCTTGGGTTTTGACTTTTCCCCCTCTTCCACTTCGCCGAGTTGCACGTAGTGACCATAAGGTCCGCGCAGCAGCAGCACGATCTGTCCAGTTTCGGGATGTATGCCCAGCTCCTTGCGCGCTTCTCCCGCGTCTTCTTCACCGGCCAGACTACGCGTGTAGTCGCATTCGGGATAGCCGGTGCAACCGATGAAACTGCCGCGTTTGCCGAGGCGTTTGGATAATGGTTTGCCGCACTTGGGGCAGGCTTCTTCGAGTATCTCGGTGCCGGGGCGGTCGACGTCCTTCTTGTCGACGATGAGCTTGTTGAAGCCCTTCCAGAACTCTTCCAGTACGGGGATCCAGTCGCGTTTTCCTTCGGAGATATCGTCCAGCTCGTCTTCCAGATTAGCCGTGAAACCGTAGTCCACATAGCGCGTGAAGTGCTCGTTGAGGAACTTGATGACCACACGACCCACGTCGGTGGGCATGAAGCGTTTTTTATCGAGTGTGGCGTATTCGCGGGCTTGCAGCGTGGAGATGATGGTGGCGTAAGTGGAAGGACGGCCGATGCCGTATTCTTCCAGCGCCTTCACCAGACTCGCTTCCGAGAAACGCGGCGGCGGTTGCGTGAAGTGCTGTTCGCCGTAGAGTTTTTCGATTGGCAGCACATCGCCTTCGACCAGCGGTGGCAATTTCGCACTGTCTTCTTCCTCGGCGTCATCCACGTCTTCCATGTACACGCCGATGAAACCGGGGAACACCAGAGTCTGGCCCGAGGCGCGGAACAGGGTGTCGTCACTGCTCAGGCGGATATCGACACTTACCGTATCGAAACGCGCGGGCGACATCTGCGAAGCCAGCGTGCGCTTCCAGATCATTTCGTACAGACGCATCTGGTCGATGTTGAGATGGTCGCGCAGGCTGTCGGGCGTGCGCAAAATCGAGGTCGGACGAATCGCCTCGTGCGCTTCCTGCGCATTCTTGGCCTTGCTCTTGTAGACGGGTTGTTTGGCCGGCAAATACTCTGCGCTGAAGTTGTCGCCGATGTAACCGCGAATTTCGGCTACGGCTTCGTTGGCCAGATTCACCGAGTCGGTACGCATGTAGGTGATGAGACCGATGGTTCCCCCGCCAATATCAACGCCTTCGTACAGGGACTGCGCGGTACGCATGGTGCGGTCGGAAGTCATGCCCAGTTTGCGCACGGCTTCCTGTTGCAGTGTCGACGTTGTGAACGGCGCGGTGGGGCTGCGCTGCTTGCCCTTCTTTTCCACGCGCACGACTTTTGGCGGCAGCTTGGCGTCGTTGAGCTTGGCATGGATGGCATCGTATTCGGCCTGGCTGCCGATACTGAGTTGTTCCAGTTTCTTGCCCTGGAACTGGAACAGCTTGGCCGTGAACGGGATACTGTTCTTCAGGCTATCCAGATGCACCGACCAGTATTCCTGGCTCTTGAACTTCTCGATCTCGAGTTCGCGTTCGACGATGAGACGCAGTGCCGGGCTTTGTACGCGGCCGGCGGAAAGTCCGGGACGGATCTTGCGCCACAACAGCGGCGACAGATTGAAACCGACCAGATAATCCAGCGCTCGGCGCGCCTGCTGGGCGTTCACCAGCGGAATGGAGATCTCGCGCGGATTCGCAACGGCGGCTTGAACGGCAGACTGCGTGATCTCGTAGAACACCACGCGCTGCATCGTCTTGCCCTTGAGCGCGCGCTTGGTCTTCAGTATCTCGGAGATATGCCAGGCGATCGCCTCCCCTTCCCTGTCCGGGTCGGGTGCGAGAAAGATGTGGTCGGCTTCTGCTGCGGCTTTGGCTATCGCGTCGACATGTTTGCTGTTGCGCGCGATGGTCTCGTACTTCATGGCGAAGTTGTCGTCGGGATCGACTGCGCCGGTCTTGGGAATCAGATCGCGCACATGACCGTAGGAAGCGAGGACTTCGAAGTCCTTGCCCAAATATTTTTTCAGGGTCTTGGCCTTGGCCGGAGACTCGACGATGAGTAGGTTGGATGCCATTTAGGTGCTCAGTGTGCTTGGGCCGTATCGGCAGGTGTGAGCAAGTCTTCGATCAGCATCGGGTCGAGGTCTTCATGCTGGCTCCACAACACCATCAGCACGATGAGTTTAAGCTTGTCCAAAGGGAGATTCTTGCGGCCCAGCGCAAGCACACGGTCGATGATCATCTCGCGCTCGATCGGGGTGATGACCTTGTTGTGTTCCCAGAACGCCAGAAAGCGCAGACCTTCCTGGCTGATGCGCTGTTCTTCGAAATCGGTGTAGAGGCGGATGCCGCTGTGGTTGATGGTTTCGGGATAGGCGGCGCGGGTGAGTTCCTGCAAGCCGGATAACCAGGTCAGCGCCTGGTTGATGTCTTCTTCATCAAAGCCGGCAGCGGTGAGTTTTACCGAAAGTTTGTCGTGGTCGGGATAGCTACCGATATCGAAGTAGCTTTCAAACAAAAATAACAGGATGTCGAACATTTAGGAGTCTATTTAGGTGATGCGTTGATATAAGCCGCCAGGTAAAGATGCGATATGTCCGTCGAGTTCCAGTTGCAACAGGATGGCGGATAGCTCGGCTATCGTCAAGCCGCTGCGTTGCGCGAGGCTTTCCACATCGAGCGGATCGAAGCCGAGATGCACGAACAACGGGTGTTCCGGGCGGGTTTCACGTAGTGATGGAGAAACTGCTGCGGACTGACCCAGCTCTTCGAGGATATCCCAGGCGCTTTCGACCAGCTTTGCGCCCTGCTTGATGAGCGCATGACAGCCTTTGGATTGCGGCGAATGGATGGAACCGGGGATGGCGAATACCTCGCGCCCCTGTTCCAGCGCCATGCGTGCAGTGATAAGCGAACCGCTCTGCACCGAGGCTTCGACCACCAGACAGCCCAGACTCAGGCCGCTGATGATACGGTTGCGGCGCGGAAAGTTCGCTGCCAGCGGCGGTGTGCCCAATGCAAACTCGGAGATGATGGTGCCGCTCTGTGCCAACCGGTGTGCCAGCTCGCGATTGGAGGCAGGATAGACTTTATCCAGCCCGGTGCCGACGACAGCGATGCTGGAACCTGCGCCTTGCAGGCCGCCCAGGTGTGCCGCCGTGTCTATACCCTGTGCCATGCCGCTGACGACACACAGTCCGGAATCGGATGCCGACTGCGCAAAGGCTTCCGCGTTGCGCTTGCCCTGCGCAGTGGCATTGCGGCTGCCGACGATGGCCAAAGCGGGCACGTTCAACAGATCAAGACGACCCTTCACATATAACAGTAAGGGAGGGTCGGCGGTATTCAGCAGCGCTTGCGGATACTCGGCATCGGCGATGGTGAGGATACGGTTGAACGGATCGTCCAGCCATTCGGAGACAGCAGCAAGTGAGGATTCGTCGATGCCATCGGCGATGGCATGCGCAACTGTTGGTTTGATATGTTTGGAAAGAGAAGAGACAGAAGCCTGCAACACGGCTTCAGGAGAACCGAAGGCTTGCAGCAGACGCCGCAAGCCTTCGTTACCCAGTCCGGATATCTGGCTCAGCAGGAGCCACGACGCGAGCGAAGCGTCGAAAGGCATGTTCTAGTCGGGAGTACTTGCGCGGTCCAGGATTTGAACCGGTAATTTGGTTTCCATCACCAAAGCGTAGGACACTTTATCAAACACACGGAAAACGAAAATCAAACCATAACGCAAGTCGGGCATGGAAATATTTGGGGTAAACCATCCTGCGGTTTTAACCACTTGACCCCTTTGATACAGCGCCAACACATGCCCGCTCTCAAGTCCGTCGCGTCTGCCTTTGTTGAGAGTGATCACAGCATTTTGCCCAGCCTGCTCTACGCCACCGTAAACGGAAATTACTCTAGCCGAGACATTGCTTGAAGGGGAATGCGGGAGGTAGTTGCTGGAAAACCCGGTGGTGGTTTGAGCGAAATAATCACCCTTGCTTATTTCAAGTACAGATTTGGATATACGGACTGTGCTGACATCAGCGAATTTCTCAACATCGGCATCGCCCAAATACATGACTTCATGACCCAGAACTTCCTTGGTTTCAGGGTCGATGAAGGTAACGCTCGGACGGTAAATCTGCCAGCGTTCCCCCTTATCGGCTGGCAGATCCTGGGCATAGGCCAGATCGCCTGCGCCCAATAGTTGTTTTTGCTCCAGTGTGCCAATCAATCTTGGAGCAATCGCCAGTTCGTCATCTTCAACAACGAGCGGGCGCTGAAGGAAGGCCCCGACGACTTTGAGGGAAATTGAAGGGATGGCATCAGTGCGTCCAGTGACGACGCGGGGCTTGGGCGAAAGCTTGACTGCATTCGGATCAGTAAATGTGGAATCAGCCACATCGGGCACAATTACAGAACCATCGGTGGGGACGGCAGGGGCTTCTTGAGTGCCGATCTTTAAAGTGTGCGTACTGGAGTCGAGATAGACCACATCGCCGGGATAGATCCAGTGCGGATCCTTGATCGTGTCCTTGTTGTAACCCCAGATCTGCGGCCATTTCCACGGGTCCTTAAAGAACTTGGCGGAGATGTCCCACAGCGTGTCACCCTTGACCACGACATAACGTTCTGGCGCATTCTCTTGTAGCTGAAGCTCGTCGGCAAAAGCCGTCAGGGGCATAAGAAGACAAATCAGCGATATAATCTTGCGCATGGAAAACCCCAGCAAAGTAAGGAAAGTGCGGTGTGATGTTTGCACGGCGGTTTAAATTCTGCATCTAGTCTCTTAAGTTGGCAAGCTTTTATGGCAATTCTCCTTATCCTGCAATACCCGGACGAGCGGCTGCATAAGGTCGCAAAAAAGATCGAGCAGGTCGACAACACCATCCGCAAGCTGGTGCGCGACATGGCGGAAACCATGTATGCCGCCCCGGGCGTCGGCCTGGCCGCGACCCAGGTGGACAAACATATCCGGCTGATCGTGATCGACGTGTCGGAAACCCATGACGACCTGAAAGTGCTCATCAACCCCGAATTACTGAAAGGTGAGGGAGCAAAAGAACACGAAGAGGGATGTCTCTCCGTTCCCGGCATCTACGAGAACGTCAGCCGGGCCGAGCGGGTGGTTGTGCGCGCGCTCGACGAACATGGCAAACCGTTCACGCTCGAAGCCGAGGGGTTGCTGGCCGTGTGCATACAGCACGAGATGGACCACCTGCAAGGCAAGGTGTTCGTCGAATACCTTTCCCATCTTAAACAGACCCGTATCCGCGCCAAGCTGAAAAAGCAGCGGCGCGAGACGCTGTAGGCATAAACTCGTGAAGATCATTTTCGCAGGCACGCCGCACTTTGCCGCCAGCGCGCTGGCGGCTCTGGTAAAGGAACACCAGATCGTGGCGGTATTCACGCAACCGGATCGCCCCTCGGGACGCGGTATGCAACTCACGGCCAGCCCGGTGAAACAATTCGCGCTGCAACACGGATTGCCGGTGCTGCAACCGGCCACGTTAAAAAACGAGGAGTCGCAAAAAAACATCGCGGCACTCGATGCGGACATGATAGTAGTGGCTGCCTATGGTTTGATCCTGCCCAAGGCGGTATTGCAGATTCCACGCCACGGCTGCCTCAATATCCATGCCTCGCTGTTGCCGCGTTGGCGCGGCGCCGCGCCGATCCAGCGCGCCATTCTGGCGGGAGATGCAGAGACCGGCATCACCATCATGCAGATGGATGAAGGCCTGGATACCGGCGACATGCTGCTGAAGAAGTCATGCGCCATCGCTGACGACGATAATGCGGAAACCCTGCATGACAAGCTGGCCCTGTTGGGCGCGCAGGCGATCGTCGAGGCACTGCGGGAACTGGAACATGGAAAACTGTGCGCTGAAAAACAGGAAGCGCAACTGGCGACCTATGCTGCAAAACTTACCAAGGCAGAGGCTCAATTGGATTGGGCCAAAAGCGCGGCAGAGCTGGAGCGCGCGGTACGCGGCTATTTTCCGTTTCCGGTCGCCAATACCAGTTACGGTGAAACACAGATCAAGATACTCAAGGCGGACCAGTGCGATGGAAAACCGGCCGCAGCGGGAACCGTGCTGGTCATCGACAGGGATGCGATCCATGTTGCCTGCGGCTCAGGGGCATTGGCACTGAAGGTGTTGCAAAAGCCGGGCGGCAAAGCATTGCCGGTTGCCCAGTTCCTGCAAGGGTTTCCGCTCAAGATCGGCGACCGGTTCGGTGCCCACTGAAGATGCAACGCATACAACATGAAGCGGCAAAGGTCGTCAGCAAGGTCGTACGCGGGGGACGCAATCTCAACGAAGTGCTGAGCGAAAGCCTGCGCAGGCAGGCGAGCCTGACCCCTCAGGAGCGCGGGGCTTTGCAGGACCTGTGCTACGGCACCTTGCGCTACTACTCGCGTCTGGCTTTCATGCTCGACAGTCTGCTGGAAAGACCCGTACAGGAATCCCCGCTACGCTGTCTGCTCCTGGTCGCGCTCTATCAACTGCAACATACCAAGGCGGGCCAGTACGTCATCGTCGATCAGGCGGTGCGCGCGACCAAGAGCATCAATGGCGCCGCCAGCGGCCTGGTCAATGCCGTGCTGCGCAATTTCCTGCGCAAGCAGCTTGCCTTGCAAGAGGCCGCAGACCGCAACGAGGAAAGCCGTTATGCCTATCCGCAATGGTGGATAAGCGCGCTGAAGAAGCAATATGGCGAAAGGGCAGCCGCGATACTGGAAGCAGGCAACCAGCACCCGCCGATGACGTTGCGCGTCAATGCGCGCCAAACGACGGTTGCGGAATATCAGGGGCAGCTTGCGGAGCAGGACATCCCCGCGCACATGATCGAGCCGGGCGCGTTGAAACTGGAACGCCCTGTCGGTGTGGAGCGATTACCCGGATTCGCCGAAGGCCGGATCTCGGTGCAGGATGCGGGGGCGCAATATGCGGCGCGGTTCCTCGACGTTAAAGACGGCATGCGGGTACTGGATGCGTGCGCCGCTCCCGGCGGGAAAACCGCGCACCTGCTGGAATCCGCTGACATCGAACTGCTGTCGCTGGACAAGGACGAACTAAGGCTGGGGCGCGTTCGCGAGAACATGCAACGCCTGCGCCTGAATGCCCAAGTCGCCTGCGGCGATGCCGCCACTCCGCAAGACTGGTGGGACGGCAAGACCTTCCAGCGCATCCTGGCCGATGTACCCTGTTCCGCCTCGGGTGTGGTGCGCCGGCATCCGGATATCAAATGGTTGCGCCGTCCGGAAGACATCGAAAGTTTTGCGCGACAGCAGTTGCATATCCTGAATGCTTTGTGGCCGCTGCTGGCAAGAGATGGTAAATTGCTCTATGCGACCTGCTCCGTCTTCGCGCGCGAGAACGAGTTCGTGCTCGATGCGTTCCTGGAGCAGCATGACGATGCGGTTCAGCTCGGATTATCAGCACCGGGCATGACTGACGGCCAGTTATTGCCGAACGATGAGCACGACGGATTCTTCTATGCACTGCTGCACAAAAAAGTCTGATTGCCTGCTTCGGTCGGTCTGGCTGGTCTGCCTGTGGCTATGTGCGAGCAGCGTTTGCGCAGAAGGCATCTTCATCAGCAAAGCCGAAGCGCGCCTGACGGAAGAAGGTTACCAACTCTCTGCCGATTACGACATCCAGCTGTCCCAGACTGTGGAGACGGCGCTGAAACGCGGAGTCACCCTGTACTTCGTCAGCGAACTCACCATCAACCGCTCGCGCTGGTATTGGTTCGATACCGATGTCGTGCGCGATGAACAGGTCGCCAAGCTTTCCTTCAATGCGCTGACCCAGCAATATCGCATCACCCACGGTTCGCTGTTCCAGAGTTTCCACGAATTGAAAGATGCGCTGCACGTGCTGGGGCACCAGACTGCGCCGCCGGTCCCGCTTTCCCTGCTGGACAGGGAAGGCGGCGGATTCTTTTCGCGCATGATGAAAAAAGGCAGCGATTGCTGTTCTGCCCTGGCGCAGATGCGGCTGGATGTGACACAGCTTCCGAAGCCGCTACAGGTGAACGCGCTGACCAATGAGGACTGGAATCTCGAATCCAAGCCTTACCGCTGGGAAGTTTTGCCGCCCTCCACCGAGGATCAGCCATGAAATATCTGGTCATCTTCAGCGGCATCATCGGTGCAGCGTTGCTGTATCTGCTGTCCAGCGCCAGTGCGAACACCGATCTTTTCTCGCATAACTACTACGTGTTGCTGGCCATGACCGGAGCGCTGGCGATGGGTTTGGCTGGGCTGGTCGGTTCGCAGGTCATGCAGCTTCGCGGCAAACTCAGGCAAAAAGTGTACGGGGCGAAGCTGACGCTACGGCTGGTGATGATCTTCTCGGTGATCGCGATCCTGCCCGGCCTGCTGGTCTATGCCGTGTCGGTGCAATTCCTCAGCAAGAGCATCGAATCATGGTTCGACGTACGCGTGGAGAAAGCGCTCGAAGGCGGCTTGAATCTGGGGCGCAGCACGCTGGAGAACGGATTGGCCGAATTGGGCAAAAAAGGCCATCTGGTCGCGATGATCCTGGCTGAACAGGACCCGCGACAGCACGGCAAGACCGTGAAACGGCTGGTTGAAGAAGGAGGAGCGCAGGAAGCGGCACTGTTCGACAGCAAGAGCCAGTTGCTGGCGTTCGCCGGCGGCGATGGAAGAAAACTGCCGCAGATGTCGCCAACTCCCGAAGTCGTGCAACAAACCTGGGAGAAGAACGGATACAGCATGGTGGAAGTATTGCCGGACGACCAGTTGGCGCTGCGCGTGCTGATCCCGGTGAAGTCCGCGCAATGGAAAGACGAACGGCGGACGCTACAGTTCGTGCAACAGGTCCCTGTGCAGATCGCCGCCGATGCCGAGACTGTCCAGGCGGTTTACCGCGACTATCAGGAACTGTCGCTCTCCCGTCTCGGTTTGAAACGCCTGTATGGCATCACGCTCACACTGTCGTTATTGATCGTGTTACTGAGTGTCAGCTCGGCGGCGTTCTATCTGAGCGAACAGCTCAGCGCCCCGCTGGCGGCACTCGCGGCGGGTACGCTGGCCGTGGCGAAGGGTGACTTCAGCGGCAGCTACCCGGTGCAGAGTCGAGACGAACTGGGTGCACTGACCGGCTTGTTCAACCAGATGAATGCCTATCTGGCCGATGCGAAACGCAAAGGGGAACAGCAACAGTTGCAGGTCGAGAACGCCAAAGCCTATCTGGAAAGCGTGCTGTCGCACTTGTCCTCCGGCGTTCTGGTGGTCGATGAAAAGCACCGCCTGCATTCTTCCAATCCCAGCGCGAACCAGATCCTGGGGGTCTCGCTGGAGGAGATGGAGGGCAAGACCCTGACTGAGATCGCGGCGGAACACGCCTTGTTGCGTTCGTTCATCGAGGCGGTGATGCGCGGTTTCGGCGAGTCATCCCAATACGAGTGGCGGTTGCAGATCGAGCGCATGAGCAAGAACGGCGACCAGATCCTGTTGCTGCGCGGGACGCGTTTGTCCGCGATGGAAGAGGACAGCAGCTATGTGGTGGTGTTCGACGACATCACCCACCTGCTGCAGGCGGAACGCCAGGCAGCCTGGGGCGAGGTCGCCCGCCGTCTGGCGCACGAGATCAAGAATCCGCTCACACCCATCCAGCTTTCGGCGGAGCGCCTGCAGCACAAATTGCTCAGCAAACTGGACGATCAGGATGCGCAGCTGCTGCAGCGTGCCACACAGACCATCGTCAGCCAGGTCGCGGCGATGAAGAACATGGTCATGGAATTCGCCAACTACGCGCGCGCGCCGGCCACGCGTATGGTCAAAATCGATATGCACCAGTTGCTGAACGAAGTGATGGGCTTGTACGAAGCCAACAGCAGTCCGATCGCGCTGAAACTGGAAGCGCGGCAGACCTGGGTGAGCGGCGATGCCACGCGCCTGCGCCAGGTGATCCACAACTTGCTACAGAACGCGCACGATGCCCTGCAACAGACCGAATATCCGCAGATCGTTCTTGCGACGGAAAACGCTGCCGAAGACACCTTGAAACTGATGGTGCGCGATAACGGCAGCGGCATCCCGGAAAACCTGCTGGGGCGATTGTTCGAACCGTATATGACCACCAAGCAGAAGGGAACAGGATTGGGTTTGGCGATCGTGAAGAAGATCGTGGAAGAACACGGCGGACAGATAACTTTAGAAAGACAACCGACGGGCGGGACTTGCGTGAGCGTGATCCTGCCCCTGGCTGAAACCGAGGTCGAGGTGTTGCGATGACGAAAGAGATACTGGTAGTGGACGACGAGGTGGGCATACGCGAGTTGCTTTCCGAGATATTGTTCGACGAGGGTTACCGCATCCATCTGGCGGAAAACGCGCAACAGGCGCGGAGTTTCCGCGAGCACCATAATCCCGATCTGGTGCTGCTCGACATCTGGATGCCGGATACCGATGGTCTGAGCTTGCTCAAGGAATGGGTTGCACAGGACCGGCTGACCATGCCGGTGATCATGATGTCGGGGCACGGAACGATAGAGACCGCGATGGAAGCCATGCGTATCGGGGCTACGGATTTTCTGGAAAAACCCATCGCCCTGCAAAAATTGCTGGCCACTGTCGCCAAGGCGATCCAGCGTGGCATTGCCCCTCCGCTTCCGGAGAAGAGCGACCCCCCCCTTTCACCCGAAGAGGATCAGGGTTGCGCTCAAGTATCATTGCAGTTAGATTTGCCACTTCGAGAAGCGCGCGAGCAATTCGATAGTCTGTACTTCAAGTATCAGATGGAAAAAGAGAACGGGAACATCTCGCGCATCGCCGAGAAGGCGGGCATAGAACGCACGCATCTTTACCGAAAACTAAAACAATTGGGGATAAAACCCCTCAAAAAAAGCTCGGGCGAACAGCAATAGGGTTGTCTATAACCATTCTGGGTTACTTGCCGAAGTTGCCCGAGGGGGCGTCGTTCAGGCATAATCCACGCCTTTCACAGAAATTAATACTGATTATTAATCCGCAAGAGCAGCTTATTAGGAGGCAGGAAAATGGCAGCAGCACGTAATGTAACTCCACCAAAATTCAATGACATCACCGGCGCGATCCGCATGCTGGCGGTGGATGCAGTGCAAAAGGCCAACTCCGGTCACCCCGGCGCGCCCATGGGCATGGCCGAGATCGCCGAAGTGCTGTGGAACCACCACCTGCGCCACAATCCGGCCAATCCGAAATGGCCTGACCGCGACCGTTTCGTGCAGTCCAACGGCCACGGTTCCATGCTGGTCTATGCGCTGCTGCACTTGTCCGGCTATGACCTGCCAATCGAAGAACTGAAGCGTTTCCGCCAGATGCACTCCAAGACTCCGGGTCACCCCGAGTACGGTTACACCGTCGGCGTCGAAACCACCACCGGCCCGCTGGGTCAGGGCATCACCAATGCCGTGGGTATGGCGATGGCCGAAAAGCTGTTGGCCAATGAATTCAACAAACCCGGCCATACCATCGTCGATCACCATACTTATGTATTCATGGGTGACGGCTGCATGATGGAAGGCATCTCGCACGAAGCTTGCGCACTGGCCGGTACCTGGGGCCTGGGCAAGCTGATCGCCTTCTGGGACGACAACAACATCTCCATCGACGGCCATATCGACGGCTGGTACACCGACGATACTGCCAAGCGTTTCGAAGCCTACGGCTGGCACGTCATCGCCGATGTGCAAGGTCACGATTCTGACGCACTCAACCAGGCGATCGTTGCGGCCAAGGCCGTCACCGACAAGCCCACGCTGATCTGCTGCAAGACCATCATTGGCGTCGGTTCCCCGAACAAGGCGGGTACGCACGACGTGCACGGCGCAGCACTGGGTGATGCCGAAGTCCAGGCGACCCGTGAGCACATCGGCTGGAAATATCCCCCGTTCGAGATCCCCAAGCATGTGTATGACGCCTGGGATGCGCGCACCAAGGGCGAAGGCCTGGAAAAGCTGTGGAACAACAAATTCGCCGAATACAAGAAGGCCTTCCCGAAGGAAGCCGCCGAATTCGAACGCCGCACCAAGGGCGATCTGCCGGCCAACTGGGCTGACCACGCTGCCAAGGCGATCGCTGCCGTCAACGAGAAGGCCGAGACCATCGCGACCCGCAAGGCTTCGCAGAACTCGATCAACGCACTGGTTCCGGCCTTGCCCGAATTCCTCGGCGGTTCCGCCGACCTGACCGGTTCCAACCTGACCAATTGGACAGGCGCGCACCACGTCTCCGGCAAGAAACCCGGCAACTACATCAGCTACGGCGTGCGCGAGTTCGGCATGTCGCACATCATGAACGGCATGGCACTGCACGGCGGCCTGTTGCCGTTCGGCGGCACCTTCCTGATGTTCTCGGAATATGCCCGTAATGCATTGCGCATGTCCGCACTGATGAAACAGCGCGTGATCTATGTGTTCACCCACGACTCCATCGGTCTGGGCGAAGACGGCCCGACCCACCAGCCGGTCGAGCAGACCACGACCCTGCGCTACATCCCCAACATGGACACTTGGCGTCCCTGCGACACCGTCGAATCGATGGTTTCCTGGGTGTGCGCAGTCGAGCGCCAGACCGGCCCGTCCTCGCTGATCTTCAGCCGTCAGAACCTGGCCTTCCAGAAACGCGACGCGAAACAGATCGAGAACATCCGCAAGGGCGGTTACATCCTGTCCGAAGCAGCAGGCGGCAAGCCCCAAGCCATCATCATCTCCACCGGCTCCGAGGTCGATCTGGCCATCAAGGCACAAGCAGCACTGGCGACCGAAGGCATCAAGGTGCGCGTGGTGTCGATGCCGTCGACCAACGTGTTCGACCGTCAGGACCAAGCCTACAAGGACAGCGTGCTGCTCAAGGGCGTGAAGCGCGTGGCCGTTGAAGCCGGTGTGACCGGTCTCTGGTACAAGTATGTCGGTCTGGAAGGTGCTGTGATCGGCATGGATTGCTTCGGCGAATCCGCACCGGCACCGGAATTGTTCAAGCATTTTGGCTTCACCGTGGAGAATGTGGTGAAGACCGTCAAGGGTGTGCTGTAAGGCGACAAAAATTTTTAATTAGCTAATCGGGAGAAGAAAACATGGCAATCAAAGTTGGTATCAACGGTTTTGGTCGTATCGGTCGTATGGCGTTCCGCGCTATCTCCAAGGACTTTCCGGACCTCGAAGTGGTCGCGATCAACGACCTGCTCGAACCTGACTATCTGGCCTACATGCTGAAGTACGACTCCGTGCACGGCAATTTCAAGGGCGACATCAAGGTTGACGGCAACAACCTCGTGGTCAACGGCAAGAAGATCCGCCTGACCGCCGAGAAGGATCCCGTCAACCTGAAGTGGAACGAAGTCGGCGCCGACATCGTGCTGGAATGCACCGGTTTCTTCCTGGAAGACGAAACCTGCCAGGCCCACATCAAGGCCGGCGCGAAGAAGGTCGTGATGTCCGCACCGAGCAAGGACAAGACACCGATGTTCGTGTACGGCGTGAACCACACCGCATACAAGGGCGAGACCATCGTCTCCGCTGCTTCCTGCACCACCAACTGCCTGGCACCCGTTGCCAAGGTGCTGAACGACAACTGGGGTATCAAGCGCGGCCTGATGACCACCGTGCACGCTGCCACTGCAACCCAGAAGACCGTTGACGGCCCGTCCAAGAAAGACTGGCGCGGCGGCCGCGGCATCCTCGAGAACATCATCCCCTCCTCCACCGGCGCAGCCAAGGCGGTGGGCAAGGTGTTGCCCGAGTTGAACGGCAAGCTGACCGGCATGGCCTTCCGTGTGCCGACCTCCGACGTGTCCGTGGTCGACCTGACCGTCGAGCTGAACAAGGAAGCCAAGTACGAAGAAATCTGCGCCGCCATGAAGAAGGCTTCGCAGACCGGCGACATGAGCAAGACCCTGGGTTACACCGACGAGAAGGTGGTCTCCACCGACTTCCGCGGTTGCGGCTTCTCGTCGATCTTCGACTCCGAAGCCGGCATCGCGCTGGATGGCACCTTCGTGAAGATCGTCGCCTGGTACGACAACGAGTACGGTTACACCTGCAACATGCTGCGCTTCGTCCAGCACGTCGCCAAGTAATCCATCCGACCAAGGGCTGGCTGATGCCAGCCCTTTCTGCATTTAAAGTCTGCAATAAGGAACAATCATGTCCGTTATCAAAATGACCGACCTGGATCTCAAGGGCAAACGCGTCCTGATCCGCTCCGACCTCAACGTGCCCGTCAAAGACGGCAAAGTCACCTCCGATGCACGCATCACCGCATCCATGGCCACCATCAACGCCGCACTGAAAGCCGGTGCCAAAGTGATGGTGACCTCGCACCTCGGCCGTCCCGAAGAAGGCGTGTACTCGGAAGAGAACTCGCTCAAGCCCGTGGCCGACACCATCGCCAACAAGCTGGGCAAACCCGTGCGTCTGATCCGCGACTGGATCGACGGCGGCTTTACCGTGGCTGAAGGCGAACTGGTGTTGCTGGAGAACTGCCGCTTCAACAAGGGCGAAAAGAAGAGCAACGACGAACTGTCGAAGAAATACGCCGCCCTCTGCGACGTGTTCGTGATGGACGCTTTCGGTACCGCGCACCGCGCCGAAGCATCGACTCACGGCGTGGCCAAGTTCGCGCCAGTGGCTGCCGCCGGCATCCTGCTGACCGAAGAACTGGAAGCACTGACCAAAGCACTTCTCAGCCCGGCACGTCCGATGGTCGCCATCGTCGGCGGCTCCAAGGTCTCCACCAAGCTGACCGTGCTGGAATCGCTGTCCGAGAAGTGCGAACAGCTCGTGGTCGGCGGCGGTATCGCCAACACCTTCCTTAAGGCGGTCGGCAACAACGTCGGCAAATCGCTGTGCGAAGACGACCTGGTCCCGACTGCACAGGCACTGATCGAAAAAATGAAACAACGCGGCGCTAACATCCCCATCGCGGTGGATGTGGTCTGCGGCAAGAAATTCGACGCCAACGAACCGGCTGTGTTGAAGAACGCGGGCGAAGTGGCCGACGACGACATGATCTTCGACATCGGTCCGAAGTCCGCACAGGAACTCGCCGACATCATCATGAAGGCAGGCACCGTGGTGTGGAACGGCCCGGTCGGCGTGTTCGAGTTCGACCAGTTCGGCGAAGGCACCAAGACCATCGCCAAGGCAATCGCCGAAACCAAGGCGTTCACCCTGGCCGGCGGCGGCGACACCATCGCGGCGATCCAGAAGTACGACATCTACGACAAGGTGTCTTACATCTCCACCGCAGGCGGTGCGTTCCTGGAATTCCTCGAAGGCAAGGTATTGCCGGCGGTGGAGATTCTGGAGCAACGCGCCAAACAATAATCAACTAGGAATCACATGCTCCGCAGAACAAAAATATTAGCAACACTGGGGCCCGCTTCCAGCGACCAAAAGGTACTGGAACAAATGATCCGCGCGGGAGTGGACGTAGTACGGATGAACTTTTCGCATGGCACGGCCCAGGACCATATGGGCCGCGCCGAAAAGGTGCGTGCGGCAGCCAAGGCGGCTGGCCGCACGGTAGGTATCCTGGCAGACCTGCAGGGACCGAAGATCCGCGTGCGCAAATTCGCGAACGACAAGATCACCCTGAACAAGGGTGACGCGTTCATTCTGGATGCATCATTGGACGGCTTGGGCAACCAGGAGCGCGTCGGGCTGGACTACAAGGAACTGCCCAATGATGTGGATGTCGGCACTGTGCTGCTGCTCAATGACGGCATGCTGGAATTCCATGTCACAGGCGTCAAGGGCCCGGAAGTGCATTGCGTTGTCGTTCGCGGCGGCGTGCTTTCCAACAACAAGGGTATCAACCGTCAGGGCGGCGGACTCACTGCCCCCGCACTGACCGACAAGGACAAGGAAGACATCAAGACGGCTGCGCTGATCAAGGCGGATTTTTTGGCTGTGTCCTTTCCGCGTTCTGCTGACGACATGAAACTGGCGCGCGAACTGATGCATGCCGCCGGTGGCAAGAGCCTGCTGGTCGCCAAGATCGAGCGTGCCGAAGCCATCCCGGTGCTGGGCGAGATCATCGATGCTTCCGACGCCATCATGGTGGCGCGCGGCGACCTGTCGGTGGAAGTCGGCGATGCAGCCGTGCCCGGTCTGCAGAAGAAGATGATCAAGATGGCAAGAGCCAGAAACAAACTGGCCATCACTGCCACACAGATGATGGAGTCGATGATCACGGCACCCATTCCAACAAGAGCAGAAGTGTCCGACGTGGCCAATGCCGTGCTGGACGGCACCGATGCGGTGATGCTGTCGGCCGAAACTGCCGTGGGCGACTACCCGGTCGAGACCATCGAAGCGATGGCGCGCATCTGCCTTAATGCAGAAGTGGAAACCGAAGACAGTATCGCGGATCGCCGCCTGGATCACACCAAGTTCTCGCGCATCGACCAGTCCATCGCCATGTCAGCGTTGTATGCTGCCTCGCACTTCAAGGTGAAAGCCATCGTAGCGCTGACGCAATCGGGTTCAACCGCGCTGTGGATGTCGCGTATCAACGGCAATACGCCGATATTCGCAATGACACCGATGGAAGCCACGCTGAGCAAGGTCACCCTGTTCAGCGGTGTGCACCCCATTGCGTTCAAGATCGGATCGAAAGACCACTCGGTCACACTGCATCAGGCAGAAGACGAGTTGCATAGACTCGGGCTGGTGCAGGACGGTGATCTGGTCGTGATGACCGTGGGCGAATCCATCGGCAAGGCCGGACACACCAACACTTTGAAAATCGTGCGCGTGGGCGACCACCGCAAGGGTTGATCGGATAAAACTGTAAGCGTTTTTGTAATTTCAATTTCAGGAGGAATAAATGGCACTCGTATCCTTACGTCAACTACTCGATCACGCGGCAGAACACAGCTACGGCCTGCCCGCGTTCAACGTCAACAACCTGGAGCAAGTGAAGGCGATCATGGAAGCGGCTGACGAAACCAACAGCCCCGTGATCATGCAAGGCTCCGCCGGTGCGCGTAAATACGCGGGCGAACCGTTCCTGCGCCACCTCATCGAAGCAGCGGTCGAGATGTATCCGCACATCCCCGTCGTCATGCACCAGGACCACGGCGCGTCTCCAGCAGTCTGCATCAACGCCATCAAGTCCGGCTTCTCCAGCGTAATGATGGACGGCTCCCTGATGACCGACGGCAAGACACCGTCCACATTCGACTACAACGTCAACGTCACCCGCAGCGTCGTCGAGATGTCCCACGCTGTCGGCGTTTCTGTCGAAGGCGAACTGGGTTGCCTGGGTTCTCTCGAATCCGGCCACGGCGAGAAGGAAGACGGCCACGGCGCCGAAGGCGTGCTGAGCCATGACCAACTGCTGACCGACCCGAACGAAGCCGCCGAATTCGTCAAAGCGACCCAGGTGGACGCATTGGCCATCGCCATCGGTACTTCGCACGGCGCCTACAAGTTCACCAAGCCGCCCACAGGCGACACGCTGGCGATCAGCCGCATCAAGGAGATCCATGCACGTATCCCCAACACCCATCTGGTGATGCACGGCTCTTCTTCCGTGCCGCAGGAGTGGCTGAAGATCATCAACGAGTTCGGTGGCGCGATGCCGCAGACCTACGGCGTACCCGTCGAGGAGATCGTCGAAGGCATCAAGCATGGCGTGCGCAAAGTGAACATCGACACCGACCTGCGCATGGCCTCCACCGGCGCGACCCGTCGCTACCTGGTGCAAAACCCCAAGGACTTCGACCCGCGCAAGTTCCTGGCTGAGACAACCAAGGCGATGAAGGCGATCTGCAAGGCTCGCTACGAAGCATTCGGTTCCGCCGGCCAGGCCGGCAAGATCAAGCCGATTGCGCTGGATGCAATGGCGATGCGTTACATCAAGGGCGAACTGAACGCGATCGTGAAGTAATCGAACGCATCAGGCAGCAAACAAAAGGCGACCTTCGGGTCGCTTTTTGTTTTATCGCGCCACACCCTGAGATTCTTCCAGCAGGAAGCGCTCGAATTCATGGGCTGCAGTAGTGGGGCGCTTGTCCTTGCGCTGCACGATGTACCAGTGGCGCACGATGGGGAAACGATCGACTTCGAGAATGACCAGACGCTTGGTCTCCAGTTCAAGTTCGATACCGTGGCGGGAGATGATGCCGATACCCATGCCCGCCTGCACCGATTGTTTGATGGCCTCGTTGGTGTCCATCTCCATATGTGCGGGCAGGGCGAGTTTGTGGCTGGCAAAGTAGCGCTCCACCACCCCACGCGTACCGGAGCCCTGTTCGCGCAACAGGAAAGTCTCGCTGGCCAATTGCTTCGGCAATATTTTTTTGCTGCGCGCCAGCGGGTGCATCGGTGCGGCGATCACCACCAGTGGGTTTTCCATGAAAGCCTCGGCGCGCATATCGGCGCCCTGCGGCGGCTGTCCCATGATGGCGAGGTCGGCAGTGTTGTCCGATAACTGTTTGATGACGGCATCGCGGTTGGCGACCGACAGACTCACCTGTATCTTGGGATGCGCCTTGATGAATTTGGCCAGCAATTGCGGCATGAAGTAGTTGGCGGTGCTGACCACTGAGATATTGAGGTGGCCACGCTCCAGGCCTTTCATCTCGTCGAACACCGACTCCATCTCCTGCATCAGTTGCAACATGGAACGCGCGTAGTGCAGCAACTCGTTCCCGGCTGCGGTGAGATGGAGCTTCTTGCCGACCTGCTCGAATAGCGGCAAGCCGACCGCCGCTTCGGCCTGCTTGATTTGCATCGACACCGCCGGTTGCGACAGGTAAAGTTCCGCAGCTGCCCGCGAATGGTTCAGATGGCGGGCAACGCTCTCGAACACTTGCAGTTGGCGTAGTGAAATAGGCAGCATGGGGCGATTTATACCATAAGCATTGCTTATGGTTCGTATAAATATAATTGACTATTATTTATGATTGCCGGGCGTATAGTGCGCTCCGTAGTCATTCAAACAAAGAGGAGAACATAGATGGATCAATCGAATCGTTACTCGGATCTGAGCCTTAAAGAAGAAGACCTGATCAAGAACGGCGGCCATATTCTGGTTGCTTACACCATGACCCCGGCAGCCGGCGTCGGCTATCTGGAAGCGGCAGCGCACATCGCCGCCGAATCTTCCACCGGCACCAACGTCGAAGTGAGCACCACCGACGAATTCACCAAGGGCGTGGACGCGCTGGTGTACTTCATCGACGAAGCCAAGGGCATCATGAAGGTGGCTTATCCGAATGACCTGTTCGACCGCAACGTGACCGACGGCCGCGCGATGATCGTTTCCTTCCTGACGCTGGCGATTGGTAACAACCAGGGCATGGGGGACATTGAAAATCTGCAGATGCAAGACTTCTACGTTCCGCCGCGCATGCTGCAACTGTTCGACGGTCCCGCCAAGGACATCACTGACCTGTGGCGCATCCTGGGCCGCCCGGTCAAGGACGGCGGCTACATCTCCGGCACCATCATCAAGCCGAAGCTGGGTCTGCGTCCCGAGCCTTTCGCCAAGGCTGCTTACCAGTTCTGGCTGGGTGGCGACTTCATCAAGAACGACGAGCCGCAAGGCAACCAGGTGTTCTGCCCGATCAAGAAGGTTTTGCCCCTCGTTTACGACGCGATGAAACGCGCCCAGGACGAAACCGGCCAGGCCAAGCTGTTCTCGATGAACATCACCGCCGATGACCACTATGAAATGTGTGCCCGTGCCGACTATGCGCTGGAGACATTCGGCCCGGACGCAGACAAGGTCGCGTTCCTGGTTGACGGTTATGTCGGCGGCCCCGGCATGATCACGACAGCCCGTCGCCAATATGCAAGCCAGTACCTGCACTACCACCGTGCCGGTCACGGCGCCGTGACATCGCCTTCTTCCAAGCGCGGCTACACCGCGTTCGTGCTGGCCAAGATGTCCCGTCTGCAAGGCGCGTCCGGCATCCACGTCGGCACGATGGGCTTCGGCAAGATGGAAGGCGGCAAGGACGACAAGGTCATCGCCTACATGATCGAGCGCGACAGCTGCCAGGGTCCGTTCTACCATCAAGAGTGGTACGGCATGAAGCCGACGACACCGATCATCTCCGGCGGCATGAACGCGCTGCGTCTGCCAGGCTTCTTCCAGAACCTCGGCCACGGCAACGTGATCAACACCGCAGGCGGCGGATCCTACGGCCACATCGACAGCCCGGCAGCCGGCGCGATCTCCCTGCGCCAGGCTTACGAGTGCTGGAAAGCCGGTGCTGACCCGATCCAGTGGGCGAAGGAACACAAAGAGTTTGCGCGTGCTTTCGAGTCGTTCCCGAAAGATTCCGACAAACTGTTCCCGGGCTGGCGCGAAAAACTGGGCGTACACAAGTAAGCTCAGGCAGTATCGAAGCAAAAATGCGCCCCCACCAGTTGGGGGCGTTTTTTCTCCGGGAAGCAAGACCGTTGGACTCACACGGAAATAGAGTCGAAGAAGGAGTGCGCAATGGATAGCAAAGAACAGTACAAGGTTCACAAGCAACCGTTCTATCAGACACAGGGCGACGAAGTCGCGCTATACGAAGCGGCGTACAAGGCACGCCTGCCTGTGATGGTGAAAGGACCGACCGGTTGCGGAAAATCGCGTTTCATCGAATACATGGCGTGGAAACTCAACAAGCCGCTGATCACCGTGGCGTGTAACGAGGACATGACGGCGAGCGACCTGGTCGGTCGCTACCTGCTCGATGCCAACGGCACACGCTGGCTGGATGGTCCGCTGACCACGGCCGCGCGCATCGGCGCCATCTGCTATCTGGACGAGATCGTCGAAGCCCGCCAGGACACGACAGTTGTGATCCACCCGCTCACCGACCACCGCCGCACCCTGCCGCTGGACAAGAAGGGCGAGTTGCTCGAAGCGCACCCGGATTTCCAGCTGGTGATCTCGTACAACCCCGGCTATCAGAGCCTGATGAAGGATCTGAAGCAATCGACCAAGCAGCGCTTCACCGCGTTTGAGTTCGATTATCCGGAAGCGACGATCGAAGCGGATATCCTGAGCAAGGAAGCAGGCATCGAAGTCGGGCTGGCTACACAGCTGGTGAAGATCGGCCATGCCGCGCGCAACCTCAAAGGACATGGTTTGGACGAAGGCATCTCCACGCGCCTGCTTGTTTATGCAGCCACCCTGATCAAGGGCGGCGTTGCGCCGAAAGCCGCTTGCCGTATGGCGATGGTGCGCCCGATCACCGACGACGCGGATATCCGCGACACACTGGATCACGCCATCGACGCGACCTTCGCCTAGAGCCATGTCAACGCAAACGGTAGCCATCCCGGAAGACCTGCAAACCTACTGGTCGCAACTCGACTGTGGTTTTCCGCGCGTGGCAGAAGTCTTTCCGGACTGCATGCGCGAAGCGCTGGTGTTGCTGTCCGGCGATGGTGTGGCTGCGTACATCGAGCACGCGCGCTTCCTCGGCAAGATGGGGCGCGGCGCCGAACCTATCCTGATCTTCCTGGAAGAGTGGCCGGAGGTGGCCAAACAGGTCGGCGAGGATACGCTGACCGACATCATGCTGTTCATCCGCAAGATGTGGAAGTCGCCCAACAGCAAAGCCATAACACCGTTCCTGCAATCGCTGCCGGTAACGGCGCGCAGGTTGCCCACTCGCAGCCAAATGAGCGATTACCTCGCCATCGCGCTTGAGTTGATGGAGCGCACCACCGGTTCGGTGCACGGCATCCACCAGACCTTCCCCAGTCCCGGCTTGCCGGAGATGTTCAAACAGATCCCGGCGTTGCTCGGCCAGCTGTCGTTGGCCGGCCTGAAGAACTGGGTGGATTACGGGGTGCGTTATTACGACGACCATCCGGATCGTCAGATCGAATATTTCAGCTTGCAGTCGGCTGATAGCCGCGCAGTGTTGCAACGCGAACGGCATGGCACCTTGCTGGTGGACAACGATCGCAAGCTCGGCATGTATCTGCGCGGCCTGTGGCAGGACGGGGACATGCTGATCCCCTACTCCAGCGCGTTCGACGAGCTGCGCAAGCCGATCCCCTATTACGACAAGCTGGGCATCCGCTTGCCGGACGTGTTCGACGATGCCAACGGCATAGAGGGCATCGACCGTTACCGCGCCACGCTGGCGCACATCATGGGCCACCGGCGCTGGACCAGGGCCATCATCGCCGACAACATGAGTCCGTTCCAGCGCATGGCAGTGGAGTTCCTCGAGGACAGCCGGGTGGAATGTCTGGCGATGCGCGAATATCCGGGCCTGCGCCGTATCTTTGCCGCCTTGCACCCTGTTCCGGCAGAAGACGCCTGCGACATTCAAAAGGAATCCACCGTGCGTCACCGGCTGGCGATGCTGTCGCGCGCCATCCTTGATCCGCATCATCCTTACCGGAATGCCCACATCATCGAGTTCGCGCAACGTTTTCATGCGCTGATGGATCACAGCGAGGCCGGCACACAGGCGATGGCCGAGCTGGCGATCACCTTCATCGCGAAGACCCGCTTGCCGAGCGACAACTTCGCCAGCACGCACTTCACCGATACGGTGGTCGATTACCGCGACGACAACCGCCAGATGTGGAAATTCATCGAAGAGGGCGACGAGGAAGAAGCCTTCGATGAACCGCGCAAGATCGAACCGGGCGAGAAGCTGGAAGGCCTGCCGCCGCGCCACTATCACGAATGGGACTACAACAGCCAAAGCTACCGGCCCGACTGGGTGAGCGTGTATGAAGGACTGCACCCGTCCGGCAAGGCGTCCGACATCGACAAATTGCTGGAAAAACATGCCGCACTGGCCAAGCGTCTGAAGAAGCTGCTCGACCTGCTCAAGCCGCAGGACAAGGTGCGCATCCGCTATCAGGAAGAAGGCAGCGAACTGGATCTGGATGTCGCCATCCGTTCGCTCATCGACTACAAGAGTGGTGCGCAGCCCGACCCGCGCATCAACATGAGCCACCGCAACGACGGCCGCAACATCGCGGTGATGGTGCTGCTCGATCTGTCCGAGTCGCTCAATGAAAAAGCGGCAGGCAGCGAGCAGACCATTCTCGAATTGAGCCAGGAGGCAGTCACGCTGCTGGGCTGGGCGGTGGAAAAACTGGGCGATCCGTTCGCCATCGCCGGCTTCCATTCCAACACGCGCCACGATGTGCGCTATCTGCACATCAAGGGATACAGCGAGAAGTGGGACGATGAAGTGAAGGGCCGGCTGGCGGCGATGGAAGCCAGTTATTCCACGCGCATGGGTGCCGCGATGCGCCATGCCGGACATTACCTGGAGAAACAGCAGGCCGACAAGAAACTGATGCTGATCCTGACCGATGGACAGCCTGCCGACATCGATAGCAAGGACGGCGAGATGCTGATCGCGGATGCGCGCCAGGCGGTGAAAGAACTGGACCGGCAGGGCATCTACAGCTACTGCATCAACCTGGACCCCAAGGCCGACGAGTATGTGGCGGACATCTTCGGCCAGCAGTACACCATCGTCGATAACGTGGCGCAATTACCCGCCAAATTGCCGGAACTTTTCATTTCATTGACCAAATAGCCGTAGAGAGCAAAGTGTAAAAGCTGTAAAATCCGTTAGTTGTAAAAATTCAATCAGAGGAGAGCAGTAATGAGCAAAAGTTTGATCCAGTTCATCATCGAAGAACAACGCCACATCCCCGGCGCGACCGGCGATTTCACCGGTCTGCTCAGCGATGTCATTTCCGCCTGCAAGCAGATCGCACACGACGTCAACAAGGGCGCGTTGATCGGCGTATTGGGCAGCGCGGGTAGCGAAAACGTGCAAGGCGAAACCCAGAAGAAACTGGACATCATCACCAACGAAGTGTTCATCAAGGCCAACGAGTGGAGCGGCCACCTGGCGGCGATGGCTTCCGAAGAGATGGACGATATCTACCCGATCCCGGCCAAGTACCCCAAGGGCAAATACCTCATCACTTTCGACCCGCTGGACGGCTCCTCCAACATCGACGTGAACATCTCCGTCGGTACCATCTTCTCCATTCTGCGTTGCCCAGAAGGCGTGACCAACCCGACCGCTGCCGACTTCATGCAGCCCGGCACCAAGCAAATCTGCGCCGGTTATGCACTGTACGGCCCGAACACCATGATGGTGCTCACCACCGGCCACGGCGTGAACGGCTTCACCCTGGACCGCGATGTCGGCGAGTTCTTCCTGACCCACCCGAACATGACCATCCCGGAAGACACCGCCGAGTTCGCCATCAACATGTCCAACCAGCGCTACTGGGAGAAGCCCGTGCAGCGTTACGTCGAAGAGTGCGTCAAGGGCAAGGACGGCGGCCGTGAGAAGAACTTCAACATGCGCTGGGTCGCTTCCATGGTTGCCGAAGTGCACCGTATCCTGACCCGCGGCGGCATCTTCATGTATCCGTTCGACACCAAGGATCCGGCCAAGGCAGGCAAACTGCGCCTGATGTACGAAGCCAACCCGATGTCGTTCATCGTCGAGCAGGCAGGCGGCATGAGCTCCACCGGCCGCGAGCGCATCATGGAACTGAAGCCCAGCGGTCTGCACCAACGCGTGCCCGTCATCCTCGGTTCGAAGAAGGAAGTCGAGCGCATTGTGGGTTATCACAAGGGAGCATAAGACATGGCCAAGCCGCTCGTTTCCATCGTGATGGGCAGTTCGAATGATTGGGAGATCATGCAGCAGGCCGCGCGTGCGCTACAGGATTTCGGCGTGACGTTCGACGCCCGCGTCATCTCGGCGCACCGTTCGCCCGACCTGTTGTTCGACTACATCAAAGATATGAGCGCGCAAGGCGTGCAATGTTTCATCGCCGGTGCGGGCGGTGCGGCGCATCTGGCCGGTGTCATCGCCGGCAAGACCACGCTGCCCGTGCTGGGCGTCCCCATCCCCTCCAAATATCTGAAGGGCATGGACTCATTACTGTCCATCGTGCAGATGCCGAAAGGCATTCCCGTGGCGACCTTCGCCATCGGCGAAGCGGGTGCGGCGAATGCGGGATTGTTCGCCGTTTCCATGCTGGCACTGAACGACAAAGCGTTGGCGCAAAAACTCGCCGACTATCGCAAGAAACAAGCGGAACAGATCGCTGCAACCACATTACCTGCCCTGAGCTGACATGAGCGCATTACACGAATCCAACCTGACCAGCCTGAAGTTCCTGCACCGCGGCAAGGTGCGCGACCTGTATGAAGTCGACGCTGACCATCTGCTGATCGTGCAGACAGACCGTCTCTCCGCGTTCGATGTTATCCTGCCGACCCCCATCCTCGGCAAGGGCGAGGTGCTCACCGCAGTGTCCAATTTCTGGTTCAAGAAACTGGCGAACGTGATCCCAAACCATCTTTCCGGCATCGACCCTGAGTCGGTGGTGAAGACCGAAGCGGAGAAAGAGCAGGTGCGCGGCCGCGCCTTCGTCACCAAGAAACTGAAGCCGTTGCCCATCGAGGCCATCGTGCGCGGCTATCTGGTCGGCTCCGGTTGGAAGGACTACAAGAAGACCGGCGCTGTGTGCGGCATTCAACTGCCCGCGGGCATGCAAGAAGCGCAGAAGCTGCCGAAACCGCTGTTCACGCCTTCGACCAAGGCGGCAGCAGGCGAACACGACGAGAACATCTCGTTCGAGGAAGCCAAGAAACTGCTGGGTGCAGACATGGCCGAGCAGGTCAAGAACGCCACGCTCGCGCTGTACACCCAGGCGGCAGATTACGCGCTCACCCGCGGCATCATCATCGCCGACACCAAGTTCGAGTTCGGCACGGATGCATCGGGCAAGCTGTACCTGATCGATGAAGCGCTGACACCCGACTCTTCGCGCTTCTGGCCCGCCGACCAGTACAAGGTCGGCAGCAATCCGCCCAGCTTCGACAAACAGTTCGTGCGCGACTGGCTGGAGTCTTCCGGCTGGAATAAACAGCCGCCCGCACCGCAGGTGCCAGCCGATGTGCTGCAAAGGACCGCCGACAAATACCGCGAAGCGCAGCGACTCTTGACGGGCGCATGAGCAGCGCTACCACGCAACTCATTGAAGGCTTCCGCCGTTTCCGCGAGCAGCATTTCGAAAGTCACGACAACCTCTACCAGCAACTGGTGAATCAGGGCCAGACCCCAAAGATACTGGTGGTCGCCTGCTGCGATTCGCGTGTCGACCCGGCACTGGTGTTCGATTGCGATCCTGGCGACCTGTTCGTCATCCGCAATGTCGCCAATCTGGTTCCGCCGCTCGAAGACCATCACGGCCATCACGGCACCACCGCCGCCATCGAATACGGCGTGAACTATCTCGGTGTCGGGCACATCATCGTGCTGGGCCACGCGCACTGCGGCGGCATCGATGCACTGGTCAAAACGGGAGGCGTCTGTGCCAGCGGTTCATACATCGACGACTGGATGTGCCTGGTGGAAAGTGCGCGCGCCGAGGTGATGGCAGAGATGCCGCAGGCGCCGTTGGCAGAAAAGGAACGCGCCTGCGAACAGCGCGCGATCCTGGTCTCGCTGGCTAACCTGATGACGTTTCCGTGGATACGCGAGCGCGTGGAGAACGATTCGCTGGCTTTGCACGGCTGGTATTTCGATATCGAGCACGGACAGTTGCTACAATACGATGCAAGCGTCCGACAGTTCGCAGAGCTGTAATTACTTCTTCGGCTCAAGCCCCTTCAATTCGCGGTAACGCTGTTTGTCTGCAGCATAACGCGCCTTCACCGCTTCCATTTCCTTCTGGCTGGTGGCCAATTCCTTCTGGCGCTTGGCTACCAGAACTTCTGCCTCAGAGATATCCTCTGTCAAAGACTGCGGGATCTTTCGCCCCTTTTTGGTAAGTTCGTCGCTTTCCTTGTGCAGATCAACCAGACTTTCCTTGGCAGATTTCAACATCGTGCCATAGCTGTTGAAGCGAGCCTCGACCTGTAACAAGTTGCGGTCACGCGAAAGGTCGATCTCTTTCTCGTTGCTGTAGGTATTCAGCAAAGCTTCGTCGCGGCGTTTGGCTTCCTTGGCGGCTTTGGCGATCTCGGGATCGACTTTGCTATCTTCCTGCTGCTTGATGTCGAAACCATCCTGGCGGTCCTTCAGGCGATTTTTCTCAAGGACTTTGGTGTCGCTGTTGGCATATTCCGGCGGAATGGTTTCGCCATAGTGCGTGGTCCCGTTCTTGTCCACCCACTTGTACAGCTTGGCTTCGGCACTCACGGAAATCATCGCCGCGCACAAAGCCGCGGCACACACCAGCAATTTGGAATCGATCATCATTTCACCCCGTAACGGTCACGATAAGTTTGCACCGCGTGCAGATTCTGCACCAGTTCAGCCTGCCCCTGCAAATAAGCCAGCAGGTCGTCCAAAGCAGCGATGGAGACGACCGGCAGCCCGTAATCGCGTTTCACCTCCTGCACCGCCGACAACTCGCCCTGCCCGCGTTCCATGCGGTCCAGCGCAATCACCACGCCGCACGGTGTGGCACCCGCCGCGCGGATAAGTTCGATGGATTCGCGCACCGAAGTACCCGCCGAGATCACATCGTCGATGATCAGCACCTTGCCCTGCAGCTTCGCCCCCACCGTATTGCCGCCCTCACCGTGGTCCTTGGCCTCCTTGCGGTTGAAGCAATAGGGCACGTTGCGTCCTTGCTCGGCCAAGGAGATGGAAGTACCCGCTACCAGCGGGATACCCTTGTAGGCAGGGCCAAACAACATGTTGAACTCCACGCCCGAAGCCAGGATGGCCTGGGCATAGAACTGGCAAAGCTCGCGCAAGGCGGCGCCGTCCTGGAACAACCCGGAATTGAAGAAATAGGGCGAAAGGCGACCGGCCTTGGTCTGAAACTCGCCGAAACGCAGCACATTCTGCGCGACGGCGAAGCGGATGAAATCCTGGCGGTATGCGTGCATGGATAGCTTTGCAGATGGATTGGTAAGAGCCGCCATTATAATGCGCGGGCATATTCAACGAGAGACAACATGAGAATCATCACCCTCAACTTCAACGGCATCCGCTCCGCGTACAACAAGGGCTTCCTCGAATGGTTCGGCAAACAAAACGCCGACATCCTCTGCGTGCAGGAACTCAAGGCGCAAGCGCCGGACATGACCCCGGACATGCTCTCCCCGCACTGCTACCACGGCTATTTCCACTATGCCGAAAAAAAAGGTTACAGCGGCGTCGGCATCTACTGCAAACGCAAACCCGACAACGTGATCGTCGGCCTCGGCATCCCCGAGTTCGACTTTGAAGGACGTTACATCGAAGCGCAGTTCGGCAAGCTCAGCGTGGTCTCGCTATATCTCCCTTCCGGTTCCAGCGGCGAAGAACGCCAGGCCGTGAAGTTCAAATTCCTCGAAGCCTTCATGCCGCACATGGTCGCGCTGATGAAGAGCGGTCGCGACGTGATCGTCTGCGGGGACTGGAACATCGCCCACACCGAGAAGGACCTGAAGAACTGGAAAGGCAACAAGAAGAACTCCGGCTTCCTTCCCGAAGAACGCGCCTGGCTCACCGAGCTATTCAACGATGTCGGCTTCATCGACGTGTTCCGCAAACTGCACCCCGAACTCGAAGCCTACACATGGTGGTCGAACCGAGGGCAGGCCTGGGCGAAGGATGTGGGCTGGCGTTTGGACTACCAAGTCGCCACCCCTGCCATAGCCGCCAAAGCCATCCATACCGGCATCTACAAAGAACAACGTTTCAGCGACCATGCGCCGATGATGGTGGATTACGAAGTTGGGGTATGATTCAAATAACGACCTGACCACGTTCTGCTATGACTGATCGCTACAAATTGATTTATCGGCAACATGCAGTCAAGCGCATGCACGAACGCTCGATCACCGAGCAGGAAGTGGCTGATGCGATTGCCAGCGGGGCCGTCATTGAAAGCTACCCGAACGACACGCCCTACCCCAGCGCTTTGTTATTGGGAATGGCGGGAACGAAAGCAATCCATGTCGTCTATGCTGACGCGAATGAAGATGGAATCAGAATCATCATCACCGTTTATGAACCCGATGCCGCAATTTGGCACGGTGACTTTAGAACGAGGAGGTAAACCATGAAATGCCCTATCTGCAAGCACGGCAACACACATGCGGGAACATCTAGTCTTACGCTGGAGCGAGGTAACTCCACAGTGGTATTCAAACGAGTACCCGCCGAGGTGTGCGAGAACTGCGGTGAAGTGTTTTATGATGCGACAGTGACCAGCACACTCCTGAAGCAAGCAGACCAAGCCGCCAGCGCTGGCGTTGAGATTGATGTCAGGCGTTACGCGGCAGCATAACGAAGCAATCGTGTTGATGGTGGCAGGCATCCTCCTGCTCGCCCTCACCGCCATCCACCCCCACGACTACCCCACTTGGTGGATGGAAGTCGCACCCATCTTCATCGCCGTCCCCATCCTCATCGCCACTTACAGGAACTACACCCTCACCCCGCTGCTCTATCGCCTGTTGTTCCTGCACGCGCTCATCCTCATGGTCGGCGGCCACTACACCTATGCCGAAGTGCCGCTGGGCTACTGGATGCAGGACTGGTTCGGCTTCGCGCGCAACAACTACGACAAGATCGGCCACCTCGCCCAAGGCTTCATCCCCGCCATGCTGTTCCGCGAACTGCTGCTGCGCAGCTCACCATTGAAGCAAGGCAAACTGCTGTTCACGCTGGTCACGGCATCATGCCTGGCCGTCAGCGCGGTGTACGAACTCATCGAATGGGGCGCGGCAGAGATGATGGGCCAGGGCGCGGATGCCTTCCTCGGCACACAGGGTTATGCGTGGGATACGCAGTCGGATATGTTGATGGCGTTGATCGGGGCGATTGTGGCGCAGGTGATGTTGGGGAAGGTGCAGGACAGGCAGTTTCGCAGTTGATACCTTAAGTTTTTACCTTTGTTTACGTATTTGCATGAACGAGTTGAAAGATTGCAGTAACTCAGGGTATTGACCATCACGTAAAGCTAAAACGTATCTGTCGAAGTGTTGTTCTGTACATGCAAGAACCCACCATGGATCAACGAAAAGAATTCCGTTATGAATTCCGAAAGTCGGGAAATCTGGATGGCTATGGTGCAATGCGACTCGACGGAAAATGGCCTCATGAGCAAACCCATGGCGCACCTCAGTAATGTACTGTTCACAAACTTCAGAAGATAGCGAAGGAAAAACTTGAGCTAGACCTTTACGTAAGAATGCGGTTTCGTTTCCCTTGCTAGATTTGCCGGATTTGTAACATTCAATGGATTCAAAGTACGGCGTTACTAACGCTAGAATGGCAGGGCCAGAATGCTGATTAGGTGCTAATAATCGAGCTTGTTCGAACAGCCATGTTCGCATTTGATCTTCGAAAATATCAATGTCGTTATATCGACCAGAATTCCAATCTTCTACGGAAATATGCGGGCTGGCGAAGGGCATGCTCTCAACTCAAGAAATTTGGTGATTAATTACGAAGAGGCTTGTGGTGGCTCACTCCACGGCGCAACCTTCAACAACAGCAACATCCCCGGTATCGCCAGTAGCGCGCAAAGCAAAAAGAACATCGTCCACCCCATGCTCTCCACCAGCCACCCCGTCGCCGCATTGGCAAAGGTGCGCGGTATTGCCATCAGGCTGGTGAACAGCGCAAACTGTGTTGCGGTGTAGGCCGGGTGGGTGGTGCGGGCGATGAAGGCGACGAAGGCGACGGTGCCGAGGCCGACGCCCAAGGCTTCGAGTCCGATCACTATGGCGAGTTGCGCGCGTTCGGCGACGCCGATGACATCGAAATGCCCGAACGAGGCCAGCCAGGCGAAGCCGAAGATGGACACCACCTGTACCACGCCGAACAGCCACAGCGCGCGGTTGATGCCGATCTTCACCATCCACAGTCCGCCCAGCATGCCGCCGATGATGGAGGGCCACAGGCCGGCGTTCTTGGCGATGAGGCCGATGTCGGTCTTGGAGAAGCCCATGTCGAGATAGAACGGCGTGGCGAGTGCGGTGCACATGCTGTCGCCGAGTTTGTAGAACAGCAGGAAGGCCAGCACCAGCAGCGCACTGTTCCAGCCTTTGCGGGAGATGAATTCGTGGAACGGTTCCACCACGGCTTCGCGCAGGGTCTTGGGCGGCGATGCGCGATGCGGTTCGCTCACCATCAGCGTCATCGCCATGCCGGGCAGCATGAACAGCGCGGTGATGATGAACACCGTGCTCCACGGCAGGATGTCGGCGAGGATCAGCGACAGCGAACCGGGCACCAGCCCGGCGATGCGGTAGGCGTTGACGTGGATGGCGTTGCCCAGCCCCAGCTCGACATCGTTCAGCAATTCGCGACGGTAGGCATCGAGCGCGATGTCCTGCGTGGCGGAGAGGAAGGCGAGCAGTGTGCAGAACAGCACGATGGCGGTCATGTCGGTCTGCGGCGAGAAGCCGCCGAGCGTGGCGATCACCAGCAACAGGCCGATCTGTGTCAGCAGCATCCAGCCGCGCCGGCGGCCCAGTACGGGCAGCACGAAGCGGTCGAGGAACGGTGACCACATAAATTTCCAAGTGTAGGGGAACTGGATCAGCGCGAACAGGCCGATGGTCTTGAGGTCGATCTGTTCGGTACGCAGCCAGGCGGGGACGAGGTTGAACAGCAGGAACAGCGGCAGGCCGGAGGTGAAGCCGGTGAAGACGCAGATGAGCATGCGTTTGGTGAAGAGTTGCTGCCAGACGGTCATACTTGCTCGTCATTCCGGCGAAGGCCGGAATCCAGCGATTGTTTAGGACTGGACACCGGCCTTCGCCGGTGTGACGAACGAGAAGTCATGTTATGCATCGCGCCGGAACCGGTACACCGCCGTGCTGCCACGCAGGTTGGGCATCACCTGTATGTCATGGCCTTCGCTCATCACATGCCGGCCGAGGATGCGGATTCCCAGATGCGCGCAAAGGATCTCGAAATCGTCCAGCGTGCACAGGTGCACGTTCGGCGTGTCGTACCACTGGTAGGGCAGTTCGCTCGAGACGGGCATGTTGCCGAGCAGTACTTGCAGACGGTTCTTCCAGTGGCCGAAGTTGGGGAAGCTGACGATGCCCTCGCGGCCGACACGCACGATCTCTTTCATCAGCGCTTCGGTGTGGCGCGTGGCCTGCAGGGTCTGCGACAGGATGACGTAGTCGAACGAGGCATCCTCGAAATCGGCAAGGCCGGAATCCAGGTCGTTCTGGATCACGTTGACGTTGTTGGCGATGCAGGCGGCGATGTTCTGGTCGCTGATCTCGACGCCGTAACCGCGCACTTCGCGCGTCTCGCGGAGGTAGCGCAACAGGCTGCCGTCGCCGCAACCGAGGTCGAGTACGGAAGAACCTTGCGGTATCCATGCCGCGATGGCGGCGAAATCGGGGCGGGATTGGATGATGGAAGTGTTCATCATGCGCACTCCTCTGCGATGCGGTTGAGGTAATTGCGCATCACCGCGAAATACTGCTCATCCTCCATCAGGAACGAATCATGTCCATGCTGCGATGAAATTTCAGCGTAGCTCACATCGCGCTTGTTGTGCAGCAGTGCATGCACGATCTCGCGCGAACGTCCCGGCGAGAAGCGCCAGTCGGTAGTGAACGACACCACCAGGAACTTGGCCTTGGCGGCGGCGAAGGCACGGTTCAGGTTGCCGTCGAGGTCGCGCGCGGGGTCGAAATAATCCAGCGCCTTGGTCATCAGCAGATAGGTGTTGGCATCGAAATAGGCGGCGAACTTGTCGCCCTGGTAGCGCAGATAGGATTCGATCTGGAACTCGATGTCGTAGCTGAAATTCAGTTTGCCGTGGCGCAGCTCGCGGCCGAACTTGTCCGCCATCGCGTCATCGGAAAGATAGGTGATGTGTCCCAGCATGCGTGCCAGGCGCAAGCCGCGCGTCGGCACCACGCCGTGCAGGTAAAAATCGCCGTTGTAGAAATCGGGGTCGGTCAGGATGGCACTGCGCGCCACGTCGTTGAAGGCGATGTTCTGCGCGGTCAGGTGCGGCGCCGAGGCGATGGCCAGTACATTCCGCACGCGCTCGGGATAGGACAGCGCCCACTGCATCGCCTGCATGCCGCCGAGGCTGCCGCCGATGACGGCGGCGAATTGCGCGATGCCGAGCTTGTCGGCCAGGCGCGCCTGCGATGCCACCCAATCTTCCACCGTGATGACTGGAAAGCTCGCACCGTAAGGCTTGCCGGTCTCGGGGTCGATGCTCGAAGGCCCGGTGGAGCCGTGACAACCACCGAGGTTGTTCAAACCGACGACGAAGAACTTGTCGGTGTCGATGGGCTTGCCCGGTCCCACCATGTTGTCCCACCAGCCGACGTTCTTGGCATCGCCGGCATAGCAGCCCGCGACATGGTGATGGCCGGACAGAGCGTGGCAGATCAGGATGGCGTTGGACTTGCCGGCATTCAGCGTGCCGTAGGTCTCGTACATCAGTTCATAGCGCGGCAGTACCGCGCCGCTCTTGAATTGCAGCGGTGTATCAAAGGTGGCGCGCTGAGCGCTGATGATGCCGACAGATGTATTCATATTTCCCAAAAGAAAAACCCGCACAGCTTGGGCTAGAGCGGGTCTTCTCGCTTTAGCTGGTATGTTTTACGTGCCCCGCAAGCTGAACTCAAATCGGCACCGGACTGAAGTGTCCGTGTTTTGCAGAAAGCTGTCAACCACAGGCCTTATATGGCATTCAGCTTGTCCAGCAGGTCGCGTATCTTCATCGGGTCGTCGGCGCGCATGATCTTTTGCACCAGCGGAGTGATCTCCGGCAGGCTGGTGGTGAGCACGCGCTGTTTGGTGCCGAGCAGTTGCGCCGGATGCATGGAGAACTGGCGCAGGCCAAGGCCAAGCAGCAAACGGGTGTAGGCCAGTTCGCCGGCCATCTCGCCGCACACCGAGACCGGCACACCGGCCTTGTTCGCGCTGCCGATGACGAGCGCCAACAGTTGCAACACGGCGGGATGCAGCGGGTCGTACAGGTGCGCGACCTCTTCGTCGGTACGGTCGATCGCCAGTGTGTACTGGATCAGGTCGTTGGTGCCGATGGAGAGGAAGTCCAGCTTCTTGATGAAGGAGTTGAGCGCCAGCGCCGCGGCAGGGATCTCGATCATGCCGCCGATCGCCACGTTGGGGTTGTAGGCGATACCCTGGTTGGCGAGACTCTGTTTCGCACCTTCGATGAATTGCAGCGTCTGGTTGATCTCGGCGACGCCGGAGAGCATGGGCACGAGGATCTTCAGGTTGCCGTAGGCCGAGGCACGCAGCAGCGCGCGCAGCTGCGTGCGGAACAGTTGCGGTTCAGCCAGACACAGACGAATGGCGCGCAGGCCCAGCGCCGGATTGCTGGCGACGCGCGTCACACCTTTGAGTTGTTTGTCCGCGCCAAGGTCGTAGGTGCGGATAGTGACCGGCAGGCCGTCCATGCCCTCGATCACTTCGCGATAGGCGTTGAACTGCTCTTCCTCGTCCGGCAGCACGTCGCGGTTGAGGAACAGGAACTCGCTGCGGAACAGGCCGATGCCGGTGGCGCCGTTCTCTTTCACGACCGGCAAGTCGTGCGGCATCTCGATGTTGGCGTGCAATTCGATATGCGTGCCGTCCAGCGTATCGGCATGCGCGGTCTTGAGGCGTTTGAGTTTCTGGCGCTCAAGTTCCCACTGGCTCTTGCGCAGCCTGTATTCGGCCAGCAGGTGTTTGTCCGGATCGACGATGACCACGCCCTGTTCGCCATCGACGATGAGCAGGTCGTTGTCCTTGATGAGTTCGCGCGCATGGTGCAGACCGACCACGCAAGGCGTGTTGAGGCCGCGGGCGACGATGGCGGTGTGCGAGGTCGTGCCGCCCAGGTCGGTCAGGATGCCGGAGAACTGGTGCGGCTTGAGCTGGATCAGGTCGGCAGGACTGACGTCGTGCGCGACCAGGATCATCTCGACATCGTGCTTGGCCGCAGGCGGGACATGGCCGGACTGGCCGTTGAGCACCTTCAGCACGCGCTCGACCACCTGCATCACATCGGTCTTGCGTTCGCGCAGATAGCTGTCTTCAAATGCTTCGAACTGGGCGACCAACTCGTCCATTTGCGATTTCAACGCCCACTCGGCATTGCAATGCTCGGTCTTCACCATTTCGCGCGCGGCATGGCTGATGTGTTCGTCGCCCAAGATCATCAGGTGCAGGTCGAGGAAGGCGTCGAATTCGGCGGCGGCTTGTTGCGGGCGCAACTGGCGCAGTGCGGCCAGTTCCTTGCGCGTGGCTTCCAGTGCGGCATCCAGACGGTCGACCTCTTCGCCCACCAGATTCTTGGGCAGCACATAGTGCGACACTTCCAGCGAAGTGTTCGACACCAGGTGGGCATGGCCGATGGCGATGCCGCTGGAGACGGGGGAACCGTGTAAGGTAAAACTCACTCGCCTTCTCCGAAGTAGTCGTTAATGAGTGCAATAAGGGCAGCCATCGCTTCCTGTTCTTTTTCGCCGGTCGTCTCGATGTTGATGGTCGAGCCTTTGGCGGCCGCCAGCATCATCACGCCCATGATGCTTTTCGCGTTTACACGGCGCCCGTTGCGCGACAGCCACACTTCGCAGGGATACTGCGAGGCGAGCTGGGTGAGTTTGGCGGATGCGCGGGCATGCAGCCCGAGCTTGTTAATGATTTGCGCATCTTGTTGCAGCATCTGAGCCTTCCGAATCAATGGTAACGATACATTCCTTGCCGCCTTCCAGCGCGCGTAGCACGAGCTCCGGCAGCGGTTTGTTGGTATAGCAGGCCACGCGCAGCAGCATGGGCAGGTTCACGCCGGCCACGCCTTCGATGCGTCCTGGTATGCAGAGCCGCTTGGCGATGTTGCAGGGCGTCGCCCCGTACACATCGGACAACAGCAGCACGCCGTTGCCGGTGTCGAGCTGCGCGATGAGCGTGCTGGCCTCGGCCTCTTTGCCGGCCGGGTCGTCATCGGCAAGAACAGACAGTGCCTTGAGGTGCGGCGGAACTTTTCCCAATACATGGCGGATGCAATCGATCAGGCTGTCGCCCAGACCGTTATGCGTGATAAGCAGGATACCGACCAATCAATACACTCCCATTAAATATCCCAGCACTGTCACGACGAGCAGCAGCACGATGGAGCCATAGAGCAGGATGTTGCGTACAGCCGCCGCCTTGGCCGCGTCGTCCCGATTCGATTCGTCGACGAGCACTCCGATCTTTTTCAGCGCATGCAGCCCTGTCGTGCGGCGGATGTTCTGCTGCAGGGGATCGTCATGGCTCATGGTGCAACCTCGCGGCGGGTGGACTCATCCGTGAATTTTAGCCGTTTCTGCATGGCAGCGGTGAGATGCACCATGCCTTGCCCGTCGATCAGCAGGGCTTCTTCGAGCTGCATCTTGCGTACCGCATCCAGCCAGCCCTGTGCGCGGGAGATGAAAAGCGGCTTCGAGTTGGAGTCCGACCGCAATCCCGCATGTTCGCCACGGGTGAGGATGGTGACTGCCTGTACGTCCTGCACGGGGTAGCCGCTGCGCGGGTCGATCAGATGGCAATAGCGTTTGCCGTCCAACTCGAAATAACGCTGGTAGTCGCCCGAAGTGCCGACGGCTTCGCCGTCGCGCAGTTCCAGAATGGCGAGCGGCCCCGGCTTGCGCGGGTGCTGGATACCCACCGTCCACGGGCGCGAACCACGCGTGCCCAGCGCCATCACATTGCCGCCGATGTTGATGAGCGCGTTGTGGATGCCCTGCTCTTTGAGGATGCTGGCGGCGCGGTCAAGCGCGTAACCTTTCGCGTAGCCGCCGAGATCGAGCTTGACCGAGCGGTTTCGGCTGTAAACAGGCACGGGCAGCTTACTTGAATAGGGTTCGAGCGAACGAAGATCACTCATCTGCGGATTCGTCTTCACCAGCGCGGCGACTTTTTTTGCGTCCGGCAACACGGCTTGGAAATCCTCGGCCTGAAAACCCCAGGTCTGGATGAGCTTGCCGATGGCCGGGTTGAACAAACCATCCGATTGCGCCGAGACAAGTGCGGCATCCTTCAGCATCTCTGCCAGCTCGGGCGAGACTTGCATGTGCTTGCCCTGCGCGATGGCCGCATTCAATGAACTCAACTCGGAAGGTTTCCATGCATGCAGCATGTCGTGCAGGCGCTGGAACTCGTGCATCACGGCGATGGTCGCTTGCCGCGCCCTGGCCTCGTCCTCGCCGTAGATGCTCACATCCACCTGCGTGCCGAACACGTAGGCCTGCTCCTGATAGAACGGTTCCTTGCTGCAGGCAGTCAGCAGCAATGCCAGCGCCAACAGCAGCAGACGGCCCAGCATCATTGCTGCATCTCTTCGATCTCGATGGCTGCCGCCAGCATCGCCAATCTTCCCACCACACCGTAGGCATAGAAGCGGTTGGGCGTATCGTCCGGTGCGCAGTCCGGATTGGGGAAGGCGCAGCAGGATTCAAAAGCCAGCGGAGAGAACTGCATGCCGGGCGCGTTGAGATTCTCGTCCACGCCGCGGCTGTTGTGCACGCGGTAGAAGCCGCCGACCACGAAGTGATCGACCATGTAGATCACCGGCTCGGCCACCGCGCCGTCGATGTCCTCGAAGGTGTACACCCCTTCCTGGATCAGCACGTCGGAGACCTGCAGGCCCTCTTTCACCACCGCCATCTTGTTGCGCTGCTTGCGGTTGAGGTCGCGCACTTCGCTGCCATCCTTCACCGTCATGATGCCCATCCCATAGGTGCCGGCATCGGCCTTGACGATGACGAAGGGATCGTCCTTCACGCCATATTCGGCGTATTTGGCGCGTATCCGTTGCAGCACGAAGTCCACTTGTGCTGCGAGGCACTCCTCGCCGGTGCGCGCGTGGAAATCCACTTTGTCGCACACCGCGAAATACGGGTTGATGAGCCAGGAATCGATGTTGAGCAGCCTGGCGAAGTCATCGGCCACCTTGTCGTAGGCCGCGAAATGTTTCGACTTGCGCCGCGTCGTCCAGCCCGCTTCCAGTGGAGGCAGCACGGCCTGCTCCAGATTCTTCAGCAGTTCCGGCACGCCGGCGGAAAGGTCGTTATTCAGCAGCACCACGCAGGGGTCGAAACCGTCGCTCAGCCCGAGGCGGTTGCCGCTGCGCACGATGGGTTCCAGCGTGAGCGATGCGCCGTTGGGTAGTTCCAGCGTGGTCGGTTGTGTGATCTCCGGCAGCAGGCTGCCGATGCGCACCTTCAATCCCGCGTTGCGCAATATCAGCGAAAGATGCGCCACATTCTGCAGATAGAACTGGTTACGGGTGTGGTTCTCCGGAATCAGCAGCGCGCCGCGCGCCTCCGGGCAGATCTTCTCGATGGCGCTCTGCGCGGCCTGCACGCACAGCGACATGAAATCCGGACTCAGGTTGTTGAAGCCGCCGGGAAACAGGTTGGTATCCACCGGCGCGAGCTTGAAGCCGCTGTTGCGCAGGTCGACTGAACTGTAGAACGGGATGGTGTGCTCCAGCCATTGCGTGCGAAACCAGCGTTCGATCGCGGTCTGCTCGCTGAGGAAACGGCGCTCGAGATCGAGCAAAGGGCCTTTTAATGCGGTGGTGAGGTGCGGGACCATGTGATTGCCTGAAAAATCGATGCGGCCATTCTAGCCGATTGACGCATACAAAACGAAACCGCCCGCACAGTCGCTGTCTATTCCGGAGGGAAAGCGTGCGTAATGATTTATGGATACTTCACTAACCCGGCAACTTGCCACGCAGCACATCGCGGTCGAACCACCACTTGTCGCCGACGATGGCATCGATGACTTGTGCCAGACGCGGCAGGAACACCTGCGGCTCGCGCAGTTCCAGCCGCTTCAACCATTTATCCATCGCCGCCTGGTCCTGCACCTTGCTGTGGCGCTTGGCCACCATGGAGATGAGGTTGTCGACGAGGAAGCACAGGTTTTCATGCTGTTCTTCGTCGGCGCGCAGATCGACCACATAGCGCGCGGTGATCGCCGCTACGGCAGCGCCGTCGGAATCGTCGGGTGTCTCGTCGACAACATGGATCAGCATGGCTACAGTCAGTTCGGGATCGACCGGAAAGGTGACCGCCAGCCAGATGCCCATGCCCAGCACGGCGAGGGAATCTTCCTGTCCGGCCTGAAACAGCACGTCGCAGGCCTCCACCGCGTCCGCCCAGGATTCCTGCTGCATGGCCGTGACGAAAGCCTCGCGCGCGATATCCCATGCTTCCTTCTTGCGCCCCAGCGCGTTCAGTATCTCGGCGACATCCAGTTGCAGCCGCGCGCGCGGCAAAGGGTCGGCGCCGGTCAGCGCGGCGAGCTCCTGTAGTTTTTCGGCCAGATGCCGCTTCATGCCGCTGCGCTCTTGTTCGCTCGGTTCATCATTGGCGTTATTGATCAGCGGGCCGACGTTGAGGATGTTTTCACTCATGGGGATCTTTTGGGATGTGTTTCAGGAAGGCGGCAGTTTAAACCAGACGTCGGTCCGGCGGGCCAGAGTGGGTAGGAGAAGGCCGGGCTCGGGAAAGGCTGGCAGTGGTAGAATGCGCGCCTTCGAAAATAAGGCAATTCCATGTTATCCACAGCAAATATCACCATGCAGTTCGGCGCCAAGCCGTTGTTTGAAAACGTCTCGGTCAAATTCGGCGATGGCAATCGCTACGGCCTGATCGGCGCCAACGGTTGCGGCAAGTCCACGTTCATGAAGATCCTCGGCGGCGATCTGGAACAATCTTCCGGCGAGGTCATGCTGGACAAGACCGAACGCCTCGGCAAATTGCGTCAGGACCAGTTCGCCTATGAAGACAAACGCGTACTGGATGTGGTGATGATGGGCCACACCGAGATGTGGGAAGCCATGTCCGAGCGCGATGCGATCTATGCCAATCCCGATGCCAGCGAAGAAGATTACATGCGCGCTGCCGATCTGGAAGCGACCTTCGCCGAATACGACGGCTACACCGCCGAAGCGCGCGCGGGCGAGTTGCTGCTGGGTCTGGGCATCGCCATCGAATTGCACCAGGGCAACATGAGCGCGGTGGCACCCGGCTTCAAGCTGCGCGTGTTGCTGGCGCAGGCGCTGTTCTCCGATCCGGACATCCTGCTGCTGGACGAGCCGACCAACAACCTGGACATCAATACCATCCGCTGGCTGGAAGACATCCTCAACGCGCGCAATTCGACGATGGTGATCATCTCGCACGACCGCCACTTTTTGAACAGCGTGTGCACGCACATGGCCGACCTCGATTTCGGCAAGATCACGGTGTATCCGGGCAACTACAACGATTACATGCTGGCTTCCACACAGGCGCGCGAGCAGCAGTCGGCCGACAACGCCAAGGCCAAAGAGAAGGTCGCCGAACTGAAAGCCTTCGTGGCCCGTTTCTCGGCCAATGCCTCCAAAGCCAAGCAGGCCACTTCGCGCGCGCGCCAGATCGACAAGATCAAGATCGAGGACATCAAGCCTTCCAGCCGCCAGTATCCGTTCATCCGCTTCGATTACGACGACCGCGACAAGCTGCACCGCGTCGCGGTGGAAGTGGAGAAGATGGCCAAGGGCTACGACCGCATGCTGTTCTCCAACGTGAACTTCCGCATCGACGCGGGCGAGAAGGTCGCCATCATCGGCCCCAACGGTATCGGTAAAACGACCCTGCTGCGCTGCCTCGCGGGCGATCTCGCGCCGGACACCGGCACGATCAAGTGGGCGGAAAAAGCCAAGCCCGGTTACTACGCTCAGGATCACGCGGCCGAATTCGCCGAGCCCAAATCCATGATGGAATGGATGACCGACTGGCGCGGCCCGCACGACGACGACCAGGTGGTACGCGGCACGCTGGGACGTCTGCTGTTTTCCGGCGATGATGTGAAGAAAATGGTTAAGGTACTGTCCGGCGGCGAAAAAGGCCGCATGCTGTTCGGCAAGCTGATGCTGGCCAAGCCCAACGTGCTGCTGATGGACGAGCCGACCAACCACATGGACATGGAAGCCATCGAGTCGCTCAACACCGCGCTCGACCTGTTCAAGGGCACGCTGATCTTCGTGTCCCATGACCGCGAGTTCGTGAGCTCGCTGGCCACGCGCATCATCGAGATCTCGGCCAAGGGCGTGAACGACTACCACGGCACGTACGAAGAGTTCCTGCGCGACCAGATGGTGGAATGACCCCATCAGACGCCAATGACGGAAGTTTGGATGTGACTGCTTTTTCCAGAACCATCGGCGTATTCGATTCCGGCGTGGGCGGGCTCTCCGTGCTGCACCACATCCGCGCCACGCTGCCTGATGCGAACCTGATCTACGTGGCCGACTCGGGCCATGTGCCCTACGGCGACAAATCCCCTGCCTACATCGAAGCGCGCTCGCTGGCACTCACCCGCTTCCTCGTCAGCCAAGGCGCGGAAGCCATCGTCATCGCCTGCAACACCGCCACTGCCGCCGCCGCGCACGCGCTGCGCGTCAAATTCAGCAAGATGCCCATCGTGGCGATGGAGCCCGCCGTCAAACCCGCCGTCGCCGCCACCCGAAGCGGCGTGGTCGGTGTGCTGGCGACCGTCGGCACATTGGAGAGCGCGCGCTTTGCCGCGCTGCTGGAAAAATACGGCGGCAAGGTCAAGATCGTCACCCAGGGCTGCCCCGGTCTGGTCGACGTGGTCGAGCGCGGCGATCTGCACAGTCTCGATGCAAGGCGGCTCATCGAGCGTTACACCGAACCGCTGCTCAAGCAGAACGCCGACACCCTCATCCTCGGTTGCACCCACTATCCCTTCCTCGCGCCGCTCATTCGCGAAGTGGTGGGTGAGGGAATCGCGCTGGTGGATACGGGCGCGGCGGTCGCGCGCGAACTGAAGCGCCGCGTCGATGTGGAATTGCCCGCGGGCACGCTTGTAGGTGCGGTTGGCACCGTCACGTTCTACACCAGCGGGGAGGCGGAACAAGCCTCGCGCATCGTGTCGGTATTGTGGGGCAGGGAAGTCCAGGTGCAACAATTGCCGCCGGCCTTTGCGTAGTCGGGCGGGATATTCGATACAATCCGTTCCAATCATTAACCGGATGCCTGCATGACTCACCGCCATTACACTCTGACCATCTCCTGCCCCGACCGTTCCGGCATCATCGCGGCCGTCACCGGCTTCATCGCGCAGCATGGCGGCTTCATCGTCGAGGCGAGTTATCACACCGAGCAGGAGGAACAGCGCTTCTTCATGCGCCAGGAGATACGCGCCGATTCGCTACCGTTCGATGCGGAAGAATTCCGCCGCCGTTTCACGGCCCTGGCCGACGAGTTCAAGATGAGTTGGCAGCTCTCCGACTCGGCCATCAAGAAACGTCTGGTGGTGCTGGTGAGCAAGCAGGACCATTGTCTGGACGATCTGTTGCACCGCTGGCGCAGCGGCGAGTTGCAGGTGGACATTCCCTGCGTGATCTCCAACCACGAGGACCTGCGCAGCTTCGTCGAGTGGCACGGCATCCCGTTCATCCATGTGGACATGACCGAGAAAGCTGCAGCGTTCGACACGATCGCTGCGCTGTTCGAACAGCATCGCGGCGACAGTATGGTGCTGGCGCGTTTCATGCAGATATTGCCGCCCTCCCTGTGCCAGCGTTTTCCCGGCCGCATCATCAATATCCACCACAGTTTCCTTCCTTCCTTCGTCGGCGCGAAACCTTACCACCAGGCTTACCTGCGCGGAGTCAAACTCATCGGCGCGACCTGCCACTACGTCACCGACGAACTGGATGCGGGGCCGATCATCGAGCAGGATACGGTGCGCATCGACCATGGCGACACGGTGGACGATCTGGTACGTTACGGGCGCGATATCGAGAAGACGGTGCTGTCGCGCGGCTTGCGTTACCATGTCGAAGACCGGGTGCTGGTATGCGGCAACAAGACCATCGTATTCCGTTGATTCACAAAATAATTGCAAATGTCACGTAACAAACAGGGGAGAACCATGAAACGATTGCTGGCTATCGCTGTTGCATCATTGTTTGCGGGCAACGTGCTCGCGTTTGATTTGTCGAGTCCCGATCCTGAAGTGAAGAACGGCCGTCCGATGCCCAAGCCGCAGGAATACAAAGGCATGGGTTGCAACGGCGACAATCTCTCTCCCGAACTGGTCTGGAAGGATGCGCCGGCGGGTACGCGCAGCTTCGCCATCACGGTATTCGACCCCGATGCGCCTACCGGCAGCGGTTTCTGGCATTGGGTGGTGTATGACATCCCGTTGTCGGCAAGCGGATTACCCGGTGGCGCGGGCGTCAAGGCACAGTTGCCGATCGGGACCAAACAGGGACGCAACGATTTTGGCGAGCGCAACTTCAGCGGTGCCTGCCCGCCCGCGGGCGACAGGCCGCACCATTATGTCTTCATGATCCACGCGCTCAAGGTCGACAAGCTGAATGTGCCTGAGGATGCCAGTGCCGCGATGATCGGTTTCATGTTGCACAGCAACAGACTGGGTCTGGCCAAGATGACCACGACTTACTCCCGCTAGCGCAACGACACGCGGGATAGCGGACAACCCTGCAGTAGCTACAGCGGAGGCAAGCATGAATGCCCATGATCGCGCACTGACCGGACAGAACAGCCTGTTTGAGGAAGTGGACTTCTCCAGTGTGGAGTACATGCTGGAGCGCAGCACCTTGCGCACGCTGGAACCCGGCGAGACGCTGCTGCAACCGGAAGTGGCGAACTACCATCTGTACCTGATCCTGGAAGGCGAGTTGCGCGTCCACCTGATGGGGCAGGAGACGCTGGAGCATGCATCGCTGGTCGCAGGCGAATGTACCGGCGAGATCTCGCTGGTGGACGGCCAGAACCCGTCGGCGCTGGTCGTGGCATCCAAGACCACCCGCGTACTGGCGGTGCCGCACGACACCGTGTGGTCGCTGGTCGACCAATCGCACGAGGTCGCGCGCAATCTGCTCGCCATCATCGCCGGGCGCATGCGCAACGACAATTCCGCACTCATCACCTCGCACTCCAAACGCGCCCAGTATGAACACCAGGCCACCGTTGATGCCCTGACCGGTGTGCACAACCGCCGCTGGATGAACGACGCTTTTCCCAGAGTGCTCGCGCGCTGTGCGCTCGATCATGTCAGTAGTGCCATCATGGTGATCGACATCGATCATTTCAAGCATGTGAATGACAGCTATGGCCATCTTATCGGCGATGTCGCCCTGAAGATGCTGGCGAACATCATGCAGGCCCATTTGCGGCCGCATGACCTGTTGGTCCGATACGGCGGGGAAGAGTTCGCCATCCTGCTGCCCGATACCGGTATCGAAGAAGCGAGATCAATCGCCGAACGCCTGCGTGCCACGGTCGCCGACAACGAGGTGCGCAAGGGTGAGCTGGCGTTCAAGATCACCATCTCCATCGGCATCGCGCCGGTCGGGAACGGGGGCAAACTGGAAGAATATTTCGGCGAAGCCGACCGCGCGCTGTACCGGGCCAAGGAATCGGGTCGCAACCGCGTCGTAGTCGCTGACTGAAGCAACGGCCGACCGCCAGATTCCGGGAAACTTATTCCACCGGGCGGCACTCTATGCTGAAGGAGAAACTCCTCCAGGCACTTATCCTCCAGGCACTTATCCTCCTGCATGACGCCACCCGCGCCGCTCCGCATAGGTAACTACACCATCGTGCGCAAGCTCGGCGAGGGCGCCACATCCACAGTCTACCTGGCTATGCATGGGAAGACGCTGGCCCTGGTCGCGCTCAAGCAGTTTCGCAAAGTGTTCCAGTCCGACGTGCACAAGAACATGTTCCTCACCGAGGTCGAGTTGGGCAAGCTGATGCAGCACAAGAACATCGTGCATGTACTGGGTGCCGAGCTGAACGAGACGAGCGGCCCCTACCTGGTGATGGAATATGCCAAGGGCGTCTCGCTCGACAAACACGAGCAGGATGACAATCTGCTGCCGTTGCTGACGGTGCTTTCCATCATCGAGCAGATCGCCGGAGCGCTGCGTTATGCGGCAGGCCTCGGCATCGTGCACCGCGACGTGAAACCTGCCAACATCATCCTGATGCGGGACGGCACGGCCAAGCTCACCGATTTCGGTTGCGCGGTACCGAGCAAGGAAATGGGGTCGACCATCGCGGGCAGCCTGGCCTACATGTCGCCGGAACAGCTTGAAGGCGAAGCGCTCGACCAGCGCGCCGACATCTATTCTCTGGGTGCGGTGTTGTACCGCCTGCTGTGCGGCAAGAACACCTTCGAGGCGGACAATCCTTTCGATGCCAGGATCGCAGTGCTGAATTTCCCCATCATTCCCATCGAGACCTGGCGCAAGGAACTGCCGAGGAACCTCATCGCCATCATCGACAAGGCCATGAAAAAGAACGCTGACGAGCGCTATGCCGACTGGGATGAGTTCATGCGCGAATTCGGCGAGGCCGCACACGCGATCCGTATGTACGACTTCGATGTGGACTTGTATCGCGGTTTCAGCATGTCCACGCAATCGGTGCTGTCGGACTACATGTCGGCATCGCGCGAGTTCTCCCGTAGCGGTTTCTCGCGCAGCGTGGCGCCGGGGTCCTAATACGGGCTAGGCACTCCGGGCGATCAAGCCAGTTTGTCCTTCAACCAATCTTCCGCATCGCGGACAGTCGAGAACACTTTCAATGGCAGAAAGCGGTTTGTCGCGACCGTCTCCGCGAATTGCATCAGGTCACCTTCGGCGTTCATGTCGACATAGGCGATGGCCGAGAACAATCCTTGCGCGCGGGTGCCGCCCTCGGAGGCGACCTGAAACACGGACATCATGTCTATGCGCGGCCCCGTCAGGCGTTCTTCGACCAACACTTGTCTAAGGCCCTTCCTGGCAGACTCCTGGATGATATCTGCCATGTAGCTCATCACGTTTTCCTTGCTGTTGCTGCCGGTGACGACCGCATGCAGGTAGCCGGGTTTCTCGGAAAAGAGCACATCGTAAGTTTTCAACTTCAAAATCCCTGTATGTCAATCGCTGATGATCGAGGATGCGGGCACATGCAGGGACATCATAATCAAATCCGGAAGCTTTGCAAAAGATGACGAGTTTGGTTGAGCCGCGAGCGGGCATCCGGCCGGGAATTTCCCGGAAAGAAAAAAACAGACGTTCTCAATGTCTTCCTGCCCAATGAAAAGGGGTGCCGAAGCACCCCTGAATCGTTGCGAACCGGACGAGATGATCAACGCAAGGTGGTCATGTATTTTGATTCCTCCCTTGGCGGGATGGCATCGACCAGTTGTTCGACATGCAGGAACTTGGGGTGCACCTGCTCCACCCGGTCGGCCAGCTTGTGCAATTCATCTGAATCGACGGTGCGCGCCAGCTTGATGACTTCCTTTGCATACGCGGCATCGGCGCAGATCCACTCGACGTCGATGATGCGGTTGATCTCGCGCCGCATCAGCACATGCAACCGTCCGGCCAGGGAAAAGAGTATCTCCGTTTCTCCAGACATGATGTCCTCCATTCAGTGATGTTATTCGAACAGTCCGAATGAAAAGGGCATCCGAAGATGCCCTTTTCCCAACTTGCCTGTGATGGATTACAGGTTGTAAGCCTTTTCACCGTGAGACGTGGTGTCCAGACCTTCACGTTCCGCATCTTCAGCCACACGCAGACCGATGGTCAGGTCGACGATCTTGTAGCAGACGAAGGCAACCACACCGGACCAGATCAATGTGGTCAGCACAGCCTGAGCCTGGATCCACACTTGCGGGCCCATCTCGGTGGTGACGATGGTGTTGTTGACGTAGTCGATGATGCCGGTGCCGCCCATGGCGAAGCCGTTGAACACGCCGGTGAGCAGCGCGCCCAGGATACCGCCGATGCCGTGGATGCCGAACACGTCCAGCGCGTCATCCGCACCCAGCAGTTTCTTCAGACCGGTAACGCCCCAGAAGCAGACCACACCAGCCAGTGCGCCGATGATCAGGCCGCCGCCGATGCCGACCCAACCGCAGGCCGGCGTGATGGCAACCAGACCGGCAACCGCACCGGATGCTGCACCCAGCAGGCTGGGCTTGCCCTTCAACAGCCATTCCGCGCCCATCCAGGTCAGCACTGCGGCAGCAGTCGCGATCAGGGTGTTGGCGAAGGCCAGGGATGCGGTACCGCCCGCTTCCAGCGCGGAACCCGCGTTGAAACCGAACCAACCCACCCACAGCAGGGAAGCGCCGATCATGGTCATCACCAGATTGTGCGGAGCCATCGGCTCTTTGCCGTAACCGACACGCTTGCCGACCAGGAAGGCACCAACCAAGCCCGCGATAGCGGCGTTGATGTGCACCACGGTACCGCCCGCGAAGTCGAGTGCGCCCTTCTGGAACAGCCAACCCGCAGTCGCCGTTGCGGCAGCGGCGGCGTCAGCGTCGGTGTAGGCATCGGGACCCGCCCAGAACCAGACCATGTGAGCGATCGGCAGGTAAGCGAAGGTGAACCACAGTGCCGAGAACAGCATCACTGCGCCGAACTTCATACGCTCTGCGAACGCACCCACAACCAGTGCGACCGTGATCGCCGCGAACGTTGCCTGGAAGGCGACGAAGGCGAACTCGGGGATGTACACGCCCTTGCTGAAAGTGGCGGCATTGGCGACAGCGCCGGATACCGGATCGAAGATGCCTTTCAGGAACAGACGGTCGAAGCCGCCGATGAACGCGTTGCCCGTGGTGAATGCCAGCGAGTAGCCGTAGATCGTCCACAGCACGGTGATCAGTGCAAAGATGGCGAACACTTGCATCAGCATGGACAGCATGTTCTTGCTGCGCACCAGGCCGCCGTAGAACAGGGCCAGGCCGGGGATGGACATCATGATCACCAGCACGGTGGCGATCAGCATGAAGCTGGTGTCGCCCTTGTTGGGGACCGGTGCTGCGACGGGAGCAGCGGCTTCGGCAGCCGGAGCCGCTTCAGTGGTCGCTACCGCTGCGGCGGGTGCCGCCTCGTCTGCGAAGGCCGGAGCGGACGAACCGCACAGCACGGCCAGCAGCGCGAATAGTGCTATAAATTTCTTCATCTCATCGCTCCTTATAAGGCTTCCGGACCGGTCTCGCCGGTGCGGCTGCGGATCACTTGTTCAAGGTCTGCCACGAATATCTTGCCGTCGCCGATCTTGCCGGTCTGGGCCGATTTCTCGATCGCCTCGATCACGCTGTCCAGTTGGTCGGCCTTGATGGCTGCTTCCAGTTTGATCTTGGGCAGGAAGTCCACGACGTATTCCGCACCGCGGTACAACTCGGTGTGGCCCTTTTGCCGTCCGAAGCCCTTGACCTCGGTGACGGTGATGCCCTGTACGCCGATGGCGGACAATGCTTCACGCACTTCGTCGAGCTTGAATGGCTTGATGATTGCGGTGACCATTTTCATCTTCAGTTCTCCTTGAAAGCGGGGCAGCTAGCCGCCCCGGTGTGATTAGAACGCGCGGCTCAGAGACAGGACTGCGGTGCTCTTGCCCAGCTTCTTCGCTTCCGGTGTGATCGTGGTGTAGAAGGAGCTGGCATTGGTGTTGCTGTAAGCGACGCCGAGGACATAGCCGCTGAAGTCCTTGCTGACACTCAGCTTGTAGTCGGTGTAAGTCGGGTCTGTACCGGCAGCCTTGAAGCCGTCAGCTGTGCTGCCCTTGTAGGCCTGCTTGCCGTAGTGCGCGCCGACAGTGATGCCTGTGTCAGGGATCGCATAGCTGGCGTTCACTTCCAGGTAAGTTGAGCCCTTGGCGTTGGAAACACCGAACAGATCACCCAGAGCATACGACAACTTGGCCGTCACGACGGAGTAGGTCACCGCGCCGTAGATTTCGTTGGTGTCGGGCTTGGTCACGTTGGCAACATAGGAACCGGGGTAGTTGTAACGCAGGAAACCGACGTCGTAGGCAACATCACCGGCAGCGCCTTTGTAGCCTGCATAGGTGTCCAGTTCCACACCTGCGCTGTTGGCCAAACCTGCATCGCTCACCCAGCTGATGCTGGAACCCCAGACGCCGATGTACGCGCCGCTGGCGTGAGCCAGGTCGAAGCCGCCTTGCAGGGCCGGATTGGCACCGGATTGGGAGATACCGCGATACAGATAGTCAGTCACCAGGCTCACGTTGGAGCTGGGGGTGAAATCGGCAGCCATTGCGGGCATAGCAAAAGCGGAGGCCAGGGCAGCAACAAGCAGTTTGTTCTTAAGCATGGTGTTTCCTTTCTTGATGGTTGAAGTGGGATAAAAGTATCCACGCCAACCTATCAGCAGAAACTGTGCCAGCCGCTGAAACCCTTATGGCTACTGAGCTTGTGCAGGTAAGTGAAGAACCCGTAAAGGAACGGCGCACCAAGTCCATGCACGAAAACGGTGCAGCGCACCCGAGCAGTGCACTGACTATTTGTTACACTATCCCAACATTCATTAAAGGGGCATGAACATGCTGAACGCAAAATTCTTTGAAGAGATGTCATCCAAACTGAACGAAGCTGTCGCCAGCAGCCCGGCCAAGGATTTCGAGAAGAACGCCCGCGCCTTGCTGGCGCAGGGCTTCGCCAAACTCGATCTGGTCACGCGCGAGGAATACGAGGTTTTGGCGCAGCGTCTGGAAAAGCTGGAAGCGCGAATCGCTGCGCTTGAATCGCAACGTGACACTCACAAATGACGTCATTCCGGCGCAGGCCGGAATCCAGTGCGTTAATTTAAGTCCACGCAGTGGGCATCACTTGGGCTTTGTCGTGCTTCGCACGAGTTGGATATTCAGCTGGATTCCGGCCTGCACCAAAGGTAGACAATTTGCTACCCGGCAAGCCGAGTGCAAAGTTGACACCGCCGGAATGACGAAATAATGGGGCTGGCAGTTTTATACAGTCGCGGCCTGGCGGGCATGGAGGCAGAGCAGGTCACCGTCGAGGTGCACCTCGCCAACGGCCTGCCCCAGTTCAACATCGTCGGTCTGCCCGAAGCCGAGGTGAAGGAAAGCAAGGACCGCGTGCGCGCTGCCTTGCAGAACTGCCAGTTCGAATTTCCCGCGAAACGCATCACCGTCAATCTCGCGCCCGCCGACCTGCCGAAAGAAAGCGGTCGCTTCGATTTGCCCATCGCGCTCGGCATCATCGCCGCGTCGGGTCAGATTCCCTCCGACAAACTCGCAGAATACGAATATGCCGGTGAACTTGCACTGACCGGCGAGCTGCGCGCGATCCGCGGTGCGCTGGCGATGACTTATCGTGCAGCAAATTCGGGCCGTGCATTCATCCTGCCCGCAGTGAATGCGCCGGAAGCGGCGCTGGTGGAAGATGCCGTGGTCTATCCCGCGCAAACCTTGTTGCAAGTCGCCGCGCATCTGGCCGGGCGCGATGCACTCACTCGCCATATTCCCGAGACTGTGGCAGTTGCACAGCACTATCCCGACATGCGCGAAGTGAAAGGGCAGTCGACTTCCAAGCGCGCGCTGGAGATCGCCGCCGCAGGCAGTCACAGTGTGCTGATGTCCGGCCCGCCCGGTACCGGCAAGAGCATGCTGGCAGCGCGCTTCCCCGGCATCCTGCCGCAGATGACGCAAGCGGAAGCATTGGAATCGGCCGCCATGCAATCGCTGGGCGGCATGTTCGAGGTAGCCAACTGGAAACGCCGTCCCTACCGTTCTCCGCATCACACGGCGAGCGCAGTGGCGCTGGTCGGCGGCGGCTGTGACTTTTCGAAATTATTGCGACTTGTTCGAAATAGATGCGACGGCTCTGATTCAAAAAGTACCTCTTGCAGCCACGCCCTTTGGGCAAGCCTCCCCACAAGCGCAGCCACGCGCCGGCAACAAGACATGGGATGCGTTCTTTGTTAAGTCCAATTACCCGTCGCCCGCTGGTAAGCAAGGTTCGAATTTGCGGTCAGCTTAAACACGAAAAAGATGAGCTGATCGTCTGGTGGTATGGCGGGATAGCAAAAAACTACAGAGCAGAATCGGTTCCCAAGGTTGTCGTCTTCTGTTGGTACGCGTTGAATATTACCCAGAAAACCTAGCCTCTGCGCGCTGAAAATTACCCAGGTGATTAACCTCCTCCATTCCGATTTTCGGAATGGAGAAACCAAGGAGATGATCACCATGAAATTACTGGGTAAAGTAA
>JACQYW010000009.1 GCA_016208015.1 Nitrosomonadales bacterium
ACATTCCACTCGGCCATCTTGGAAGTCAAAAGTAGTGAAACTGAGCTACACTTATTTGCAGCCGTCACCCAAAATGGCGGCTAAAGTGCCTGGGTAAAATTCAACGCGCAGGGCTGGGTAGTTTTAAACGCGCACCAACACCCCTCGTGAGGGCTCTGTCGTTTTCAGCTTCTCTAAAAGCTCAATGCCGACCTGCTCAGGTTTCGGGGCATCGGGTGATTTCTGCTATGCTTGGAAAAAGCTGCAAAGCCCAAGGGCGACTAACAACTTAAGGGAAGTGTGCATGAAGAAGATCCTCCTCATCAATCCAGCATTCAAGGACAGCCTGCATTCCAACATCAAGGTGCTGGCACTGCCACCGCTGAATCTTGCCATCATTGCCCGCTACACGCCGGAACACTACGATGTACAGATCGTCGATGAAGCGATGGAGGAGTTGGATTTTGATGCATCTGTAGATTTGGTCGGCATTACCTGCATGACCCCGCTTGCGCCCCGCGCATATGAGATCGCCGCCCGTTTTCGCGCGCGCGGGATCCCGGTGGTGATGGGCGGTATACACGTTTCGTACATGACGGACGAGGCGTTGCGTTATGCCGATGCGATCGTGGTCGGCGAGGGCGAGAACATCTGGCCGAGGCTGCTGGAAGATTTTGAGCGCGGACAGATGCAGAAGGTATACCGCATGTGCGAACCGCCCGAAGTCGAAAACCTGTTGGCGCCGCGCCGCGATCTGCTGAAGGGAAAATATTTCGTGGAGACCGTGCAGACCGGTCGCGGCTGTCCCATCAACTGCAACTTTTGTTCGGTCACCGCCTTTAACGGTTCACGCTACCGCGTGCGCAACATCGATAGTGTGATCGACGAGATCAACTCCATAAAATCAAAGCGCATCTTCATCGTTGACGACAACATCGTCGGACAAGGGCCGAGATACATCAAGCGGGCGAAGGACTTGTTCGATCGCCTCAAGGATTGCAACAAGGAATGGGGCGGCCAGACCTGCCTCAATATCGTCGAACACGACGATGTGTTGAAAGCCGCACAACGTAGCGGCTGCAAAGGGTTGCTGATCGGCTTCGAATCACTGGATCCGGCCACGATTGATTCCATGCACAAATCGGTGAATCTGCGCCCCAATACGAAAAACTTTCGTGACGCCATCAAGAAGCTCCACGATCACGGCATCGCCATCGTCGGTTGCTTCATCTTCGGTACCGAGGGGCAGACTCGGGATGCGTTTCGCCGAGCCATCGATTTTGTGTTGGAGAACGAGATTGATGCAGTGCAGATGTCGCTCGAGACACCTTTGCCGGGGACTGCATTTTACAAGCAGATGGTCGAGGAGAATCGTCTGCTGTTGACCGACTATCCGAACGATTGGCGGCATTACACGATCTTCGAGCCCGTTTTCAAGATGAACGGCATGACGCCCTCGGAGGCATACGAAGGCCTGCTGGAAGCCTATGCCGAAGTCTCCTCGTTCAAATCTTCATTCGTGCGCGGAATGAAGACGTTCCGCAACACCCGCAGCCTGTTCAGTACCGGGATATCATTTTCGTGGAACTATCAGGCCTACAAGACCATACGCAGCACCAAGACACCGCTGGTGGGGCTTGACTGATTTGCTTCGGAGGTATGGCCCCGCTCGTGCAGGATCTGCCGTTTTGCATATGCTAGAATCACGCACGCTCAAAGCGTACCTTCCTTGTTAAATCAGCGAAATCCACCTTGCAACCTTTAGTCATCAGCCAATTCACACTTGCAAACAGCTTGGGTCTGGGTTCGTCCGCAACCATGGCAGCATTGCAAGCACGCCGCTCCGGCTTGATCCCTTGCGCCTTTGAAGACGTCGATCTGGAAACCTACATCGCCAAGGTTGGGGTGCTGGACGGCTACCGGGTCAGATCCGATCTTTCCGCATACGATTGCCGCAACAACCGTCTGGCGCAATTGTGCCTGGAGCAGGATGGCTTCGTCGAAGCGACCGAAGCCGCCAGGAAAAAATACGGTGCTGCACGCATTGGCGTGTTTCTTGGCACCAGCACCTCCGGCATATTGCAGACCGAACTGGCGTACCGTCACCTCGATCCACAGACTGGCGCATTGCCGCCAGACTTTCATTACGCCGAGACACAGAATTCGTATTCACTCGCAGGCTTCGTCTTGCATTACCTGGGGCTGACCGGCCCCTCGTTCGTCGTGTCTTCGGCCTGTTCATCAAGCGCTAAAGTGTTTGCCAATGCGGTGCGCATGATGGCTGCGGGAGTGTGTGATGCGGCGGTGGTCGGCGGCGTCGACAGCCTGTGTCTGAGCACATTGTACGGTTTCAATTCTTTGGGCTTGGTGTCGCGGTTTCCATGCCGCCCCTATGATGCGGAACGTGATGGCATATCGGTCGGCGAAGGGGCGGGTTTCGTGTTGCTCGAGCGCGTAGCCGCGGCGAACGCAAGCAATCCGATGCTCTTGCTGGGGGTCGGCGAAAGTTCGGATGCATACCACATGTCCACGCCGCATCCCGAGGGCTTGGGGGCGAAACTGGCGATGCGGCGCGCGTTGGGTTCCGCCGGTCTCAAGCCGGGCGACATCGACTATATCAATCTGCACGGCACGGCGACAAAATCGAACGATGCCAGCGAAGGCAAGGCGGTCGCCGATGTGTTCGGCAATAGCGTGCCTTGCAGCTCGACCAAAGGCTGGACCGGGCACTTGTTGGGTGCGGCAGGAATCACCGAGGCTATCATCGCCATGCTGGCGGTCGAACATGGTTTCATACCTGGCAGCGTGAACACGCAGCAACTCGATCCCGCCATGGCGATCGATTACCGCATCGAGCGCAGCGATGCGAGGGTCAAACGTGCGTTGAGCAACTCCTTCGGTTTCGGCGGCAGCAATTGCAGTCTCGTGCTGGGGAGGCAAGCATGAAGCGACTCTTCGTCGAAGGTGTCGGATTGCTCGGCCCGGGTCTGGATGGCTGGTCGGCAAGCCGCGCGGTGTTGGCAGGCAAGGAGGCTTACCTGGCCGCAGCGACGAACCTGCACGCCAGTGACATGTTGCCGGCAGCCGAGCGTCGCCGTGCGGGCGTGCCAATCAAACTCGCACTGGCAGTCGGACAGGAGGCCTTCATGCAATCCGGCTGCGATATGAAGATGGCGTCCACGGTGTTCACCTCTTCCGGCGGCGACAATGACAATGTGCATGCCATCAACGGCATTCTGGCGACCGCGCCGCGCGAAGTGTCGCCCACACGCTTCCACAATTCCGTGCATAACGCGGCCGCGGGATATTGGTGTATCGCGGCGGAATCGCGCGAACCCTCCACCAGTCTGTGTGCGTACGATGCCAGTTTTGCTGCAGGATTGCTGGAATCCGCCACACAAGTGAGCGTGGAAGATGCAGTCGTGGCATTGATCGCATACGACCATCCTTACCCGCAGCCGTTACATGCGGTGCGGCCTATCGCTGCCGCTTTCGGTATGGCGCTGATATTGACCCCGCGACAAAGCGAGAAATCACTGGCGGCCATCGAAGTGGGCTTCGCATCCGGCAAAGTGCAGGAGAGCGTGATGCAAGATGCCGGCCTGGAAGCATTGCGTAGCGGCGTTCCTGCCGCGCGCGGGCTGGTGCTGTTGCAGGCATTGGCAAGCGGCAAGGCTGCACAGGTGCGCATCGCCTATCTCGAAGAAAACCATCTCGATATCCGAGTCACACCGTGCTAGCGACCAAAGTGGATATCGCTAAAGTCATCCCGCACACCGGCAATATGTGCTTGCTGGACGGCGTGCTGGAATGTGATGCGCAGCGCATCCGCTGCATCAGCGGCACACACCGCAATGCCGACAATCCGATGCGCAGCGATGACGGGTTGCCGGCTTTGTGCGGTGTCGAGTATGCAGCGCAGGCAATGGCGGTGCATGGGGCCTGGGATGCAAAGTTCGACAGCAAGCCGCGCGCCGGCTATCTGGCCGCATTGCGCGATGTCGCTTGCCACAGAATGCGGCTGGATGACCTGAGCGACGATCTCATCATCGACGCAGAGAAAGTCATGGGTGATGACGCGCGCGTCATCTACCAGTTCAACATCCATGCAGGAGCGGACAAGATCATGAGCGGACGTGCAACCGTGGTGCTGGACGCAGACAAGGCGGGGCTATGAAACGCGCATTGGTGACCGGCGGTAGCGGCGGCATCGGCGCAGAGATATGCCGCAAGTTGGCGGCACTCGGTTATCACATCTATGTGCATGCGAACAGCTCGCTGCAAAGGGCGGAAGACCTCGTTGCTGAAATAAAGGACAGCGGGGGCAGCGCCCAGGCCATCGCCTTCGATGTGGCGGATGCCGAGCAGACGCAAAGCGCGCTGCAGACGGTGCTGGCGGACGGCGCTATCCAGGTGCTGGTCAACAACGCGGGCATTCACGACGATGCGGTGATGCCGGGCATGAATGCACAGCAATGGCACCGCGTCATCGACGTTTCCCTCAATGGATTTTTCAATGTGACCCAGCCGCTGCTGATGCCGATGATAGGCAAGCGCTGGGGGCGCATCATCAACATCTCCTCCGTCGCGGCCATTTCCGGCAACCGCGGGCAGGCCAACTATGCGGCGGCCAAGGCGGGATTGCACGGCGCGACAAAATCGCTGGCGCTGGAAGTCGCCAGCCGCGGCATCACCGTGAATGCCATTGCGCCCGGCATCATCGAATCGGCCATGACGGAGAATGTGTTCGACAAGGACGCCATCAAACGCCTCGTTCCGGTCGGGCGCGCGGGCAAACCGGAAGAAGTCGCCGATCTGGTGGCCTTCATCGCCTCCGACAAGGCCGCCTATATCTCCGGCCAGATCATCTCCATCAATGGCGCGATGCTCTGATACAAGGATTTAGAGCCAGTGCGGCGAATGAGGTAAAATGCGCCCGGTGAAATAAACGACAGGGAGCATCATGGCAGCAAGCGCGCAAGAAATAGAGTTGGCACAACTCATCGTCACCTCATTGAATCTTGAAGTCTCGGCTGACGAGATTGAACCGGATGCACCTTTGTACGGCGAAGGTCTGGGACTGGACTCCATCGATATCCTGGAATTGTCGCTGGCGATCTCCAAGACCTATGGCGTACAACTCAAATCCGACGATGCCGACAACAACAAGATATTCAGTTCGTTGCGCACGCTTAACGAACATATCCAGCAGCATCGCGCCAAATGATCCATGCGCCCGCCGACCGGCGGGCGCTTTCATTCCATGAACGATAACAACGCCGCATTCCGCGCAGAACTCAAAGCGTTCATCCTTGCCGCCGTCGACAAAGTCGAGCCGGCCGACGGGCTGCGCGACGACGAACCCTGGTTCGGCCCCGAATCCCGGCTGGAGCTGGATTCGCTCGATGCCTTGCAGATCTCGATGGCGATCCAGAAGAAATACGGCGTGCGCATGCCCGACAGCAAGGACACGCGCCGCGCACTCAGTTCGCTGGCGACGCTGGCGGAACACCTGCAGACCGCAAAATGAATCCCATCCACCTCGCCGGACGCGGGCTGGCCTGTTCACTCGGGCTGAGCGTGGAGCAGGCGCTCGCTACCCTGCGGCAGGGCGGATCGCAGGCCTCGCAAGTCACTTTGCCCGGCGCCATGGCCGGCAATTATCCATTTCAAGGCATTCCCTATAGCCAAGCCGACTGGAACGAGCGCGCCCGCGAATTGGTGCAGCGCGTTGCCGCCGAAGCTGGTGCGCAACCGATTCGCGACGGCGTGTTGCTCATCGCGACCTCCTCTTTCGATATCGGTGCGGTCGAGCGCTGTGCGACGCAGATGGACTATCAGGCCTTTGCCGACAAGATCGCCGCCTGGCTGGACTGGTCCGGCCGGGTGCATGTGGTGAACACGGCCTGCACCTCCAGCCTGAATGCTTTATTGGCTGCGCAGGCCTTGCTCCGCAGCGGCGCTGCGGCGGACGCGCTGGTGCTCGGCGTGGAGCTGGATAACCGGCTGACATTGGGCGGTTTTGCGGCGCTGCAGTTGCTTTCCAGAACCGCCAGCCAGCCCTTCGGCGCGCAGCGCGACGGACTGGTACTCGGCGAAGCCGTTGCCGCGCTCAGATTGTCGACCCGTGACCCCGCACTCTGGAAGCTGGCGGGCGGTGCCAACGTGGTGGACGGCGAACAGCCGACCGGCGCATCGGTGCGCGCGGTGAACGAAATGTGCGCGCGAGCCCTGGCCGATAGCGGTGCTGCCGCAGACAGCATCGACCTCGTCAAGGTACAGGCCGCGGGCAGCCCCGGCAACGATGCGGTCGAAGCACAAGGTCTGCGCGAGGCTTTTCCGGTCCTGCCCCCGCTGGTCTCGCTCAAGGCGGCGATGGGCCACACCATGGGGGCTTCCGGCGCAGCCGAGATCGCCTTGCTGACAGCCTGTCTGGAACAGGGCGTGTGGCCCGCCTGCGGACACGAGATGGACGCTGAGCTGGGAGTGGGGCTTGCTCCGGCCATGCCGCAGAATGTACGGCGGTTCATGGCGACGATATTGGGCTTCGGTGGCAGTCACGCCAGCGTGGTACTGGAGCGCGCATGACGACCTTCGCGATACAGGGACGCTGTCTTGCTGCGCCGCCGCCGCTGGACTGGCGCGAACAGCTCGCCAGGATGCTGGGTGCAAAACCGCGTCGTATCGGCAACTGGGCCGAGTTGGGCATGTACGGCGCATTGAGCTGTCTGGCTGACTCGGGGGAGGGCGAATTGCCGCCAGACGCGCTGCTGATGCTTGGAAGCCAGCGTGGAACCTATGTGTCGACCGGACAGGTATTGGAGCAGATGCGCGACGACCTGCCCATGCCATTGACCTTCCTGCAAACGCAGCCCAGCCAGCTGCTGGCCCTGCTGGCGGCGCAAATGCGCTGGCGCGGTCATGCCGGGTTCGTTGCAGGCGGTACGCCGCAAGCATTGCTGCAACTGGCGTCGGCGCAATGCGGACGCGCGGGGATGTTGCTGGGCTGGGTGGACGAGATGGATGGCGGCAGCAGCCTGTGGCTGCGTTTAAGGCCTTGCGAAGTGAGCGGCGATAAACCGGTGGTGGCGTCGGCAGAATCCATGTTCTCGCTGGATGCCACGCATCTGTATGTGGTTGGCAGCGGAGCGCAAGCGGGCTGAACGGGCTGCGCTCGCCTTGGAGGGAGCGGTCGCGGGATGCTAGAATGCAGCCTGTTTTTAAATCGGCTCAATTAGTTGCGTGGTTGCATTGAATCCAAACGAATCCCCGGCTTCCCGTTCGATCAAGCGCGTTCTCGTGTTGAATTACTCCCAGACCGGACAGTTGGCTGAGGTCACACGGCGCATCGTCGAGCCCTTGCAGCAGGACAGTGGCATCTCGGTGCATATCGAGACGTTGCGACCGCTCGCGCCTTATCCTTTTCCGTGGGGCTTCTTCAGTTTTCTGGATGCTTTCCCGGAGTCGGCGCATATGGTGCCGCCGGCGTTGCAAGCGTTGTCGCTGAAAGGCGACGAGGATTTCGATCTGGTGATCCTGCCCTATCAGGTCTGGTTCCTGGCGCCGTCGCTACCGGTCACCGCGTTCCTCAAACATCCGCTGGCGAAGCTGCTGCTGGCGGGCAAGCCGGTGGTGACCGTGATCGCCTGCCGCAACATGTGGATGCAGGCGCAGGAGAAGATGAAAGGCATGTTGCAGGATTGCGGCGCGCGTCTGCTCGACAATGTCGCACTGGTCGATCCCAGCCCGACCATGGCCAGTCTGTGGACGACGCCGTTCTGGCTGCTGAGCGGCAAGAAGGATTTCCTCAAGTTCCTGCCCCCCGCGGGCGTGGATGCGGCGAGCATAGCGGCGGCGCGCCGCTTTGGTTTGGCCCTGCGCGATGCGCTGCACAAGAACGAAGAGCGCGGCATGGCGCCGCTGCTCAGCGGATTGAAGGCGGTGAATTCCAACCCGCACCTGCTGTTCAGCGAGAAAGCCGCCACGCGCAGCTTCTTCGTCTGGGGCAAGCTGCTGCGCGCCGTGGGCGGTCCCGGTCAATGGCGGCGTTACCCGTTTTTGATTTTGTATGTGATTTTTTTGATTACCCTGATCTCGACGGTCGTGCCGGTCAGCCTGCTGATCCAGTCGTTGACGCGCCCGCTCATGCGGCGCCGTTTTGCGGCCATGAAGCAGCAGTTCGATCTGCCGTCGGGTTCGGGAGCGGAGAGGATGCACCTGTATGAGCATTGATGTGTTTCTGACGCGCACCGCGTCGTATCTGCCACTGGAACCGGTCGGCAACGACGAGATGGAATCCGTGCTCGGCATGGTCGGCGGCAGGCCGTCCAAGGCGCGCCGATTGGTGTTGCGCAACAACGGCATCCTGCACCGTCACTACGCGCTCGACCGCGTTACCGGACAGCCGGTGATGAGCAACGCGCAGATGGCCGCCGAAGCGGTAAAGGGGCTGGGCGAAGTCGGCAAGGTGGACAGTCTGGCGGCGGCGACCTCGCGTCCGGACCAACTCATGCCGGGACACGGCGTGATGGTGCATGGCGAACTCGGTTGGCCGCGCATGGAAGTGGTGTCGCTGTCCGGCATCTGCGTGGCGGGCGCGGCGGCGTTCAAGCACGCCTGGCTGGCGGTGAAGGCGGGCGATGCGCAGCGTGCGGTGGCGGTGGCGTCCGAACTGGCCTCGCTGGGCCTGCATGCGCGCAACTTCGATGCCGAGGCCGAACACAAGGTGAAAGAACTGGAAGAGCGTCCCGAGATCGCCTTCGAAAAGGATTTCCTGCGCTGGATGCTGTCCGACGGCGCCGGTGCGGTGCTGCTGGAGAACCAGCCGCGCGGACCGTTGAGCCTCAAGGTGCTGTGGGTCGAACTGTCGTCCGCCGCGCACGAACTGCCCGCCTGCATGTATTCCGGCGCGGAAAAGAATGCCGACGGGTCGTTGACCGGCTGGCAGGAATTCACGCCACACGAATGGGCGACACGCTCGGTGTTCACCGTGAAGCAGGATGTGAAGCTGCTCAATGACCAGGTGATCCGTGCCACGCTCACCGAGCCGCTGCGCGATCTGGTGAAGAAGCACGGCCTCGACAAACAGCGCATCGACTGGTTCCTGCCGCACTACTCGTCGAAATATTTCGCCAACCTCGTCGCCGCGGGCGTGGCCGAAGCCGGACTCGATATCCCGCAGGAGAAGTGGTTCACCAACCTGATCGAGAAGGGCAACACCGGTTCCGCTTCGCCCTACATCATGCTCGACGAACTGTTCAAGTCCGGCCGTATCCAGAAGGGCCAGCGCCTGTTGATGTACATCCCCGAGAGCGGTCGCTTCTCCAGCGGCTTCATCTACATGGAAGCCGTCTGATGGATATCCACGAAGTGCCGCAGGAAGGCAACCGTACCATGGGCGGTCATCGCCGCGCCATGTATGCGCGCGACGCCGACGGTCGCATCGTCATCGTGGCCTCGGCGGGCGGCGAGGTGGACGAGACCGTCACCCTGCAAGCGCTTGAATACATCCGCGAGCAGACCGAAGCCGCACGCAAGCGCGTGGAAGCGGGCGCGAGTTCGCCGCTGGAATACTGGATGTACGCGCAACGTCTCGACCTGCCGCAGCTGTCGCAGGTCACCGGCTTCTGGAAATGGCGCATCCGCCGCCACTTTCAACCACAACGCTTCGCCAAACTCTCGACCGACATCCTGCAACGTTATGCCGATGTGATGGGCATAACGGTCGAACAACTCAAAACACTGCCATGAACATGCTCATCGAGAACTTCCAGCACCGCCACGCGGCGCACTGCGAGAGCGGCGTCGCATCGTCCATGCTGTCGCACCACGGCGCGAAGATCTCCGAAGCGATGGCCTTCGGCTTGTCAGGCGCGATGGCCTTCGCTTATCTGCCCTTCGTCAAGTTCGCCGGCTTCCCGCTCATCGCCTTCCGCATGCCGCCCAAGGCCATCCTCAAGGGCATGGTCAAGCCGTTCAAGATGCGTTTCCATTTCGAGACCTTCCGCGACCAGGACAAGGGCATGCAGCGTCTCGACGAGTTGCTGGCCGAGGGACATATCGTCGGCATCCAGACCTCTGCGTTCTGGCTGCCGTACTTTCCCGCCGACATGCGCTTCCACTTCAACGCGCACAACCTCATCGTCTACGGCAAGGAAGGCAACGACTACCTGATCAGCGACCCGGTCGCCGAAGACCCGCAACGCTGCGATGCGGAGAACTTGCGCAAGGCACGCTTCGCCACCGGCCTGATGGCGCCCAAGGGTCTGCTGTATTACCCGGAAGAGATCGGCCAGAAAGAAGTGACGACTGAGGCCGTGTTGCGTTCGATCAAGAAGACCGTGCGTACCATGCTGGGGCCGGTGCCCATCGTCGGCGTGCGCGGCATCCACATGCTCGCCAACAAGGTCGGCAAGCTTGATACCGCCGACAAACTCAGCCTCAACTACGTCGGCCACATCGTGCGCATGCAGGAAGAGATCGGCACCGGCGGTGCGGGCTTCCGTTTCCTCTATGCCGCCTTTTTGCAGGAAGCGGCGGATATCACCGGGCGTGATGAGTTGAAGGTGTTGGCGGAGATGTTGAACGTTATTGGCGATGGCTGGCGCGAGTTCGCGCTCAAGGCGGTGCGCATGATCAAGGGGCGCGAGGCCTTCGATCCGAAATTGCTGGCGCAGATGCTGCACAAGCAGGCGGATGACGAGAAGGAATTCTTTCAGGCGTTGAAGCGGGCGATTGCCTGATCGATCATTACTCCGTTCGTGGAGTTATCTCCAGACCGTTCGTCCTGAGCTGTTAATCTTGAACAACTGACCCGTTCGCCCTGAGCCTGTCGAAGGGTCGCCGCGAAGCGGCGTGCTGCATGTTCAATCAAACCCAACACCGTCGGGGGTAGCCCGACAGCTAGTTACTTTTTCTTGCTTCGCCAAGAAAAAGTAACCAAAAAGAAGGCGACCCCAGCGCGCCGCCCCAAACTATGGTTAATTCAGAAAATTATCCGGGCGGTTCTAAGTCGCGAGTTAATCGGGCAGGTGAGAATATTCGGTATGGTTTGGACACACCAGATGATCTAACGGTCATCGAAGAGTGGCGTGCTGCTCACCGTAGCGTGCTGAACACATTTCAAGCAATATTACGTACGCGTACAAGGGGTACGAACGTAACGGTCGCTCAAAGGCACAAGAGAAAAAATACTATCTTCGATAAACTGAATCGCCTTCCGGGGATGCAGCTCTCACGAATGGATGATGTTGCAGGGTGTAGATTGATATTTAGAAGCATCAGAGAATTGAATAAATTCCGGAGTTCTTTCCAAAAAGCCAGATTCAAGCATAAACGACGCAACAGCCCTGAAAAATATGACTATATTAGTCATCCCAAGGCCACGGGCTATCGTGGAATTCACGACGTATATGAATACAACGTGAATTCGGAAACAGGTAGAGATTTGGCGGGTCTTTATATTGAGATTCAGTATCGAACACTTGTTCAACATGCATGGGCTACAGCGGTAGAAGTAGTTGGATTTATTACCGAGAGCCAACCAAAATTTCAGCAGGGAGACAAAAGATACGAGCATGAAATGGCGCTTGCCAGCGAGATTCTTGCGAGAGCACATGAAGGTTTGAATGGCCCGTTTCCACATAAGAGTAATCGGGAGCTGCTTGAAGAGTTTTTGGCTATGGATGGTGAGTTAATGCTTCTTGCAACTCTAAAAGGTCTTAACCAAGCAAAAAGCGAAGTGTCAGATAAGAAAAATACGATCCTTATCTTTACGCGAGAGGGGACGTTGGAGGTTAGAAGCTTTCGGGATGCTCCTGAAGCATTACGAGCATTATTTGTTCTGGAAAAAGAGATGCCCTACAACGACATTGTTCTCGTACGCGCTGATTCCAGTGATGAAGTGCGACTCGCTTTTCGCAACTATTTTTCTGACGCAAGTGAATTTATTCGACTCATAGAAAAAGCGTGCGCAAAACTTAGTGGACATAGCAGTCCTGCTCGTCGCAAGAAGATAGGTTAGCGTTGGTGTGTCAGCGTGGGCACGAAGTGCCCACGCGGTGGTTTCAGTTTTTGACTTACCTTCCCCTGTGCGCCGCCGAGTAGCGCAGGCTGGTCAGGGGTAGTCCGACGAATATGTTTGAGCACGTGACCGCGTAGCGGGTCGTGCGAGTTTATGAGGAGGCCTGACCAGTCGAGCAACGCAGGGAACCCCGAAGGGGCGGACAAGCTCAGGGCGAACGGTTTGCGTGCACTCAGGGCGAACGGACAGCAGTGATCGATACAGCCAATCCCTACAGCGGCTTCTCCGCCAGATAAGTAGAAAACATCCCCACATCCACTGTCCGCCGCACATTCACGAACCCCGCGCTTTCCAGCGTGGCCATCACCTTTTCCGGCGCGGCGCAGGCTTCGATGGTGTCCCAGTAGTAACGCCACAATTGCGCGGTGTCCTTGTCCTTGGCGACCAGTTTCGCCAGCATGGGCACGGCGTATTTGCAGTAGCCCTTCAGCAGTGCCGTGGCAATCTTTCCCTTGGGCGGGGTGATCTCGAGGATGCAGACCTTGCCGCCCGGCTTCAGCACGCGGTGGAACTCGGCGAAAGCGACGGACATATCCGACACGTGGCGCAGGGCGTAGCCCATGCTGAGGAAATCGTAGCCGTTGGCGGCCAGCGGGATCGACTCGGCGCGGCCTTCGACAACGGTGACCCCGGCGGGCAGTTTGGCATTGCGGATCATGCCCGCGCTGGGATCGACGCCGGTGACCAGACTGGCATCGCCGAGGATGCGGGCGGCCTGTTTCGCCACCAGGCCGGTGCCCATGCCGACGTCGAGGATACGCATGCCGGGCTTCAGTCCGGCGAACTCCAGGATCTTGCGGCGGTAGGTCGGTCCGGTGCCCAATCCGAGTATCTTTTCCACGCGGTCATAGTCGGGCGCGGTCTTGTCGAACTGCTCGCCGACCCATTCGCGGCGGTCTTCTTCGCGCTGGTAGTATTCGGTGAGCGGGACATGCGGGGCGTGGACGATGTTGCCGGATGCGTCGTGGGGTGGGGTGGTCATGGTCGGGTTCGTCATCGTATGGTTGTGCGCGAATGCTAACCGAAAACCCGCCAAGGCGGGCGCCAATAGCGCGTACGGCAGGCCGGAATACGGCGATTCGGGGTAGAATGCAGGCCTGAAATCAATCGGGGATGCGCGCAACAGCGCATCCCGTACATCACAGAGTTTTTCATGATCCGAACATTTGAAGTAGTGCGCACAGCGCGAGCCCGGGGTGTCTGACATGGGGCTTATTGGCAAGATCCTGCTGCTGGTGGCGTTCATCGCCTATCCCATCCTGTTGCATGTCTTCGTTCTCAAGGAAGAGGTGGCGATGTCGCATCTGCTGTTCGTGTTCGCGCCGTTGCTGGCCGTGGCGGGCTGGGTGGCGTTCCGTATGGTGGGCAAGGTGTGGTGGCCGCTGCTGGGGTTGGCATTTGCAGCTGCGATCTACTACATCGCGACCGGAGATCACGGGCGCATCGGCCTGCTGGCCGTTAACGGACTGTCGCATGCCACGCTGAACCTGTTCCTGCTCTGGCTGTTCGGCCGCACCTTGCGCCAGGGGCGGGAACCGCTGATCTCGCAGATCTCGCGCCACATCAACGGCGAGTTGAAGCCGGAGGTGGTCACATACACCCGCCATGTCACCATCGCCTGGTGCGTTTATTTTGTGCTGCAGGTGCTCGCTTCGCTGCTGCTGTATCTGTTCGCGCCGCTCGCCGCATGGTCGTTCTTCATCAACGTGCTGAACCTGCCGCTGCTGATACTGATGTTCGTGGCCGAGAAGGCCTACCGCACGCTGCGCTTCCCCAACCATCCGAAGACTTCCATCCTGAAGGCGATCGAGGTGTACAGCAAAGACTTCGCTGCACCCAAGAAAGCGGATAGCGAACGCTGAGGTTCGAGAACCATGGCAGCGTTCCCGCTCATTCGTCACAACAACCCCGATAGCGTGTTCGCCTGGCGTGCCGGGCAGCCGGTCCCGGTCGCCCATTTTTTGCGCGATGTCGCGCAACTCGCCGCAAGTCTGCCGAAGAAAAGTTTCATCCTGAATCTGTGCACCGATCGCTACCGCTTTGCAGTCGGTTTCGCCGCCGCGCTATCGCGCGGACAGACCAGCCTGCTGCCGCCCAACTACACGGCCGATTTCGTCGCACGGCTGACGCAGCGTTATCCCGATCTCTACTGCCTGACCGACGGCGCGACCGATCTGCGCGACATCGAAGTCGTTGCCTTCCCGCCAGCGTTCTCGGGCGCGATGAGTGAAGCCGTTCCGCAGATAGCGGAAACACAAAGCGCGGCGCTGGTTTTCACCTCAGGTTCCACCGGCGATCCGGTGGCGCATGCCAAGTCATGGGGCAGCCTGTGCAGGGGTGCAGTCGCCGAAGCGGAACGCCTGGGCATTGTGCAGAACTCCGGCATGGCGGTGCTGGGCACGGTTCCGGCGCAGCACATGTACGGGCTGGAGTCGAGCATGCTGCTGGCCATGCAGAACGGCCTGGCGCTGGTCGCCGAAAGACCGTTCTATCCGGCAGATGTCAGCCAACGACTGGCATCCCTGCCGCGACCGCGCTGCCTGATCACCACGCCGGTGCATCTGCGCACCCTGCTGTCGGAAACGGAAGCGCTGCCCGCGGTCGATTTCGTGTTGTGCGCCACGGCGCTGCTGGCGCCGCAGTTGGCAAGCGAAGCCGAGGCGCGTTTTGGCGCGCCGCTGTACGAGATCTACGGTTGCACCGAGGCGGGTATGGTGGCGAGCCGCCGCACGACGGAAGGCGCGGACTGGCACCTGCTGCCCGGAATCGAGATGCGACAGGACGAACAGGGCTGCCGCGTGCGCGGCGGGCATGTCGAGATCGAATCGCCGCTGGGCGACGTGATCGAGCGTAATGCCGACGGCACCTTCATGCTGCACGGGCGCACGGCCGACCTGATCAACATCGCGGGCAAGCGCACCTCGCTGGCCAGCCTCAATCATCATCTGAATGCGATCGCGGGCGTGCAGGACGGCGTATTCCTGATGCCCGAGGACGGCGACGGAGCGGTGACGCGCCCGCTGGCTTTCGTGGTCGCGCCCGGCCTGGGTGCGCAGCAGATACTGGATGCATTGCGCAGCAGCGTGGATGCGGTGTTCCTGCCGCGCCCGCTGTATTTCGTCGATGCCCTGCCCCGTAACGCCACCGGCAAACTGACGCGCGATTCGCTGCTGCGTCTGAGACAACAATGCTCGAAAAGATGATGACCAAACTGACTTTGCAGATGGCGGCAGACCACCCGACCGGTGCCGGACATTTTCCCGGCAATCCGATCATTCCGGGCGCGCTGCTGCTGGCCGAAGTGCTGCGCTGCATCGAGCGGGCGGAAGGTGTTCGCTGCACCTCGTGCAACGTCAAGAACGCCAAATTCCTGCACCCGGCGCGGCCGGGTGATCTGGTCGAGATCGAACATGCGCGCACGGCCTCGGGTGCCATCGAATTCCTGTGTACGGTCGCGGGCAACAAAGTCCTGTCGGGAGTCATCGTTGCAAACATCTGACAAGAGCGCAGACAAGTCCGCAGCAGCGTGGGCGGGCAGGCCGGAACGCAGCAACACGCTGGCGATCCGTTTCATCGTCTGGGTCGCGCTCAGACTGGGCCGGCGCGCCGCGCGCCTGTTCCTGTACCCGATCTGTCTCTACTTCCTGCTGTTCGCGGGTGAGGCGCGTACCGCATCGAAGCAGTATCTGTACAAGGTGCTGGGGCGCAAGGCGCGCGTCAGCGACGGCTTCCGTCATATCCACACCTTTGCATCGACCATCCTCGACCGGGTGTTCCTGCTCAACGGACGATTCGACATGTTCGACGTGCAGGTGCATCTCGACGCTGCGGCACGCAGTCTGCTCGAGCAGCGGCGCGGCTGCATCCTGCTCGGTGCGCATCTCGGCAGCTTCGAGATCATGCGTGCCTATGCCGACGAGATCAAAGGGCCGCCGGCCAGCGTGGTGATGTACGAAGAGAACGCGCGCAAGCTCAATTCGGTGCTGAAAGCGATCAATCCCGATCTGGCGCAACAGGTGATCGCGCTGGGCAAGGTGGATTCCATGCTCAAAGTCGAACAGGCGCTGCAGCGCGGCGAATTCATCGGTATCCTCGCCGACCGCGGGCTGGAACACGGTGCCGCCAGCGTGAGCTGCGATTTCCTCGGCGCAGCGGCGAAGTTCCCCAGTGGCCCACTGCGCATGGCCTACATGCTGAAGAGTCCGGTGCTGCTCATGGTCGGTGTATACCGCGGCGGCAACCGCTATGATCTGTATTTCGAGGAGCTGATGGACATGAGCGGCAGCGAACTGCCGCGCAACGAATCGATCCGGCAGGCGCAGCAGCGCTACGTGGCGCGCATCGAACATCATTGCCGCAACGCGCCGTACAACTGGTTCAATTTCTACGATTTCTGGAAATCATGATGCGTTCATTGTTCATGCTGCTGTGCCTCATTCCCGTCTTTGTGCATGCCGAGGCCGAGTCGTCCGTGGCCGCGACCGAGTGGGGCCTGCCGCAACTGATGCAGAGCCTGGCGCAGGTGCAGAGCTCGCAAGGCAGGTTCGTCGAGCGCAAACACCTGGCCGTACTGGACGTGCCGCTGGCTTCGTCCGGCACACTGTCGTTCCGGGCCCCGGGTCATCTGGAAAAACGCACGCTCGAACCCAGGGACGAGAGCCTGGTGCTCGACCAGGGGGTGCTCACCATCGAGAACAGGACGCGCAACATCAAGCGCACCCTGGTCGTGCAGCAGTACCCCGCGGTATGGGCGTTCGTCGAAAGCATACGCTCCACGCTGGCGGGAGACTTGCCCATGCTGGAGCGCTTCTACAAGGTCGAGCTGAAAGGCAATGCGGCGAAATGGCGGCTCAAGCTGCTGCCGCTCGAGCAAAGGACGCGCGGCATGGTGAAAGAGATCGTCATCTCCGGACGCAGTGATCGCGTGACCGTCATCGAGATGCTGGAAGCCAACGGCGACCGCGCTACCATGACAGTGACCGGGGAGACGCCGTGAACCAGCGCAGATACCTGGCGGTGATCGTCTGGCTCGTATTCGTCGCGGCCTCTGTGCTGGTCATCAGCCGTTCCCAGTTCACCGCCGACATGTCGGCGTTCATGCCGCGCGACCCGACGCCGACGCAGAAGATCATGGTCGAGCAGTTGCGCGACAGCGTGGTGTCGCGCCTGATCCTGATCGGTGTGGAGGGCGCGCCGGCTCCCGTGCTGGCACAGGTCAGCAAGAATATGACGGCCAAATTGCGCACCGCGCCGGAACTGGCGGCGGTGAACAACGGCGAACAGGCCGGCATGGAGAAGGACTTCGACCTGCTCTGGCGCAACCGCTACCTGCTCAGCGACGCGGTCACGCCGCAGCGTTTTTCGGCTGCCGAATTGCGCGACAGCCTGAACAACTATCTCGATCTGCTCAGTACGCCGATGAGCGGCATGGCACAGCGCGTGCTGCCCACCGATCCCAGCGGCGAACTGATCCACATGCTGGACCAGTTGCAGGGACAGGCGCATCCGCGGGTGCAGGACGACGTGTGGTTCTCCGGCGACGGCTCGCGCGCCATGTTGCTGGCGCATACCAAAGGTTCCGGCAACGACATCGACGCGCAGGAACGCGCGATGCTGGCGATCCGGGGCGCTTTTGACGATGCGCGCAAGCAGATCCCGGAAGCTTCTTCTGCGCAAGTGCGCATGACCGGCCCCGGTGTGTTCTCGGTGCAGTCGCGCGCCTCCATCCGTGACGATGCCTGGAAGCTTTCGCTGATCGCCACGTTGCTGGTGGCGAGCATGCTGATGATGCTCTACCGTTCGCCGCGTGTGCTGGCGCTCGGGCTGTTCCCGGTGGCGACCGGCGCGCTGGCGGGCATCGCGGCGGTGAGTGTGGGCTTCGGCAGTGTGCACGGCATCACGCTCGGTTTCGGTGTCACACTGATCGGTGAAGGCGTGGACTACGCCATCTACCTGTTCACCCAGATCGAGCAGAACGGCACGCCGCAGAGCACGCTGAAACGCATCTGGCCGACGCTGCGGCTGGGAGTGCTGCTTTCCATCTGCGGCTTCTCTGCCATGCTGTTCTCCGGTTTCACCGGCTTGGCGCAACTCGGTCTGTTCTCCATCGCCGGACTCATCGGCGCGGTGAGCACCACGCGCTGGGTGTTGCCGCACCTGTTGCCGCAGGGCTTTTCCGTGCATGCCTCGACGCGGCTGAGCAGCGCCCTGATGGCGCTGGTGCGCCGCGCGCCGCGCGCGCGCAACGTGCTGCTCGCGGCGGCGGCGGTGGCGGTGGTATTCATCGCGCTCAAACGCGACTCGCTGTGGAACGACAGTCTGTCGAGCATGAGTCCTATCGCGAAAGAATCGCTGGCGCTGGACGAGCAGTTGCGCCGCGACATGGGCGCGCCGGATGTGCGTTACATGCTGGTGTTGAACGCTGGAGACGGGGAGAGCGCGCTGCAGCAGAGCGAAGAACTCGTCCCCGTCATGCGCGATCTGGTGGCGCGGGGCATGCTGGAGGGATTCGACGCGCCGCCGTTGCCCAGCCGCAAGGCACAGCTGGCGCGGCAGGCAGCCTTGCCGGGGGAGGTCGAGTTGCGCCGCAACATGAGCGAGGCCTTGCGCGGCATGCCGTTCCGCAGCGCGACCTTCGCGCCGTTCGCCAATGAGATCGCCACGGCGAAACAGCAAACGCTGCTCGACCGTGCCGCCTTGCAAGGCACGGCGCTCGGTCTGAAGCTCGATTCTTTCCTGGTGCCGCGCGACGGCGGGTGGACGGTGATGATGCCGCTGCGCGGGGTGAAAGATGCGCAAGGCATAGCCCAGGGCATCCGGCATGTTTCGGAGACGTCGTTCGTGCTGCTCGACATGAAGCGGGAATCCGAGCAGATGTTCCGCGATTACCGTCATGAGGCAAGCAAGAACGCTCTGTTGGGTGCGCTGGCCATCGTTGCATTACTGTTCATCAGTCTGCGCTCGGTGCGGCGGGTGCTGGAAGTGTCGCTGCCGCTGGCGGCCGCGGTCGTCGCGGTGACCGCATGGCTGGTGATCAGCGGGCATACCCTGTCCATCTTCCACCTGATCGGCCTGTTGCTGGTGGTGGCGGTGGGTTCGAACTATGCCCTGTTCTTCGATCATCGCTGCACTTCGGCGCAGGATCGCGAGCGCACCGTCGCTTCGCTGCTGTTCGCGAATGCCTCGACGGTGCTGGGTTTCGGCCTGCTGTCGTTCTCGCAATCCCCGGTGCTCAGTGCCATCGGCTCCACGGTGGCGGTCGGTGCGGTGCTGAGCCTGATCTTTTCCGCGATCTTGATAGTCAGGAATGATGAATAAAGGCCATTCCGTTGGTTGCCCGGTACTGGGGGGTCGGTTAAGATGCCTAGTGAACAAGTGAAATCAACGGCGCCGTCCGGCGTGACTAAAGAAGGAGGCTGAAATGAAGCACATCAATCTGGTTCTTATCGCCATCACCGCTGCATCATTGACCGCCTGCGCATCGCGTCAGGCATCGACAGCCGAGTCTGAAAGCACACCCGCCAGCAAATCCGCCCCGGCGAAAGAGGGCGCGAAAAAAGAAGCCGCGCCCGAAGGCGCCATTGTCGGCAAGCCGGCGCCGGGCAGCAAATTCGCCAAACTGAAGATCGGCATGACCCTGCCCCAGGTGGAGAAGCTGATCGGACCGCCGACCAAACAATGGCAGCATCCCACGGGCAAGAATGCCATCCCGTTCTATTTCGGACCGGATCGCTGGGTCATTCAGTATTCGTACAAGGGAGAGGGGATCTTGACCCTCAATTCAGGGGGGGATCAATTGTTGACCCGCATCGAGGTCAACAAGGCCGAATAGCGCCTACCCTGCACAACAAGCTAAGGAGTGATCATGGTCGGGCAAGAAAGTTCTTGTGAGGTACTGGTGATCGGCGGCGGTCCGGCCGGTTCCACCATTGCGGCGTTGCTGGCCCAGGGCGGGCGCGATGTGCTGATGCTGGAGAAATCCAAGCACCCGCGTTTCCATATCGGCGAGTCGCTGCTGCCGATGAACATGCCGATGTTCGAAGAGCTCGGCTTGCTGGACGAGATCAAACGTATCGGTATCGTGAAGCTGGGCGCGGAGTTCGTTTCGCCCTGGCATCCGGCGCCGGTGATGATCGATTTCAACGACGCGCTCGATAACACCTGGCCTTCCGCTTACCAGGTGCGCCGCGACGAGTTCGATGAAGTCATGTTCAAGAATGCCGCCGCCAAGGGCGCGCGCGTGGTCGAGGAATGCAAGGTGACCGACATCCAGTTCCAGCCGGGCGCGGAAGCGCTGGTGGACACGATGGACAAGGACGGACAGACGCAGCGCATCCGCGCCAAGTTCGTGGTGGATGCCTCCGGGCGCGACACCTTCCTGTCCAACCATTTCGGCATGAAGCACCGCAACAAGAAACACAACAGCGCGGCCATGTTCGGACACTTCTCCGGCGTGAAACGTCTGGAAGGCGAAGTGGAAGGCAACATCAGCCTGTTCTGGTTCGATCACGGCTGGTTCTGGTTCATCCCGCTGCCCGACGGCAACACCAGCATCGGCGCGACCTGCTGGCCGTATTACATGAAGACGCGCAAGACCGATGTCACCCAGTTCTTCATGGATACCATCGCCATGTGTCCAGCGCTGATGGAGCGGATGAAGGACGCCAAACTGGAAACGCCGGTCACGGCCACCGGCAACTTCTCCTATCTGTCCGAGCGTTCTTCCGGCGCGAACTACATCCTGCTGGGCGATGCCTTCGCCTTCATCGACCCGATCTTCTCTTCCGGCGTGTTCCTGGCGATGGCGAGTTCATTCGCCGGCGCCAAGGCGGTCGAGCGCTGTCTGAGCAAGCCGCAGGAAGCCGGGCAGGCACTGAAGGAATTCGACAAAGCCATCATGCAGGGGCCCAAGATATTCTCCTGGTTCATCTACCGCATCACCACGCCGGCCATGCGCAACCTGCTCATGTTCAAGGGCACCGAGAGCAAGGTCAAGAAGGCGCTGATCTCCATTCTGACCGGTGACGTGTACCGCACGAATCGCTATACCTTCTGGCTGTTCATGTTCAAGGTCATGTACTACGGCGGCTCGTTGCTCCATCTGAAGTCCAGCTTCATGGCCTGGCGCAAGCGCAAGCGTTCCATCCAGGTCATGGATATCGGTGTGACGGGCTGATATGGGAAGTGGCGGCACGCAATTCGGATTGGCCTATCTTGATGCCGGTGAAGTCGGCGCGTATCTCGAAAGCTGCAGCGGACACGTGTTGAGCGTGATCGGATTCGGTCGCACTTTGCCGTTGCCGCAGACGGCATGTGCGCCGCTTTGGGTGGATATCCCGGTGCTGGGCGGAAAGGACAGCAGTTTCGAAGTGTGGACCAGCGATGCGCGGGTCACCGCGTGCGAGCACAAGGGCATCTGCGGCACGACCGACGGCAAAGTGCTGTTCGCCAGCCTGACGCTGCCCCAGTACGCGGGCGAAACACTGGAGTCGCTGGCTTCGCAGGCCTACATGCGCATCTTCGAGTTCATCGACCATTGTGACTACCGCAATCTGCTGCGCGTCTGGCACTACTTCCCGCAGATCAACGACGACGAGAACGGCCTCGAGCGCTACCGCGGTTTCAACGTCGGGCGGCATGCCGCCTTCGTCGCCAACGAGCGCAGCATCGGTGAAGAGAACGTTCCGGCAGCGAGCGCACTGGGCAGCAACAGCGGTTCGCTGACGATCTATTTCATGGCCGGTAAGCAGCCCGGCCGCGCGGTGGAGAACCCGCGCCAGGTCAGCGCCTATCATTACCCCGACCAGTTCGGTCCGAAGAGCCCGATCTTCGTGCGCGCCCTGTCGGCGACGCTGGGCGGGCAGGATTGCTTCTTCATTTCCGGTACCGCCAGCATCGTCGGCTTCGAGACCCTGCACCAGGGCGACACCGAAAAGCAGACGGCCGAGACGCTGCTCAACATCCGCACCCTGCTGCAACAGATACCGCACTACGATCCGGCGCGGGGGCGCATGCTGCTCAAGGTCTATGTGCGCCACGAGCATGACCTGGCGATGGTGCAAGCCAGACTGCAGGCCGAGTTCGGCGCGGCCTGCAATGCGGTGTACCTGCATTCCAACATCTGCCGTTCCGATTTGCTGCTCGAGATCGAAGGCGCCTATTTCAACGACGCACATTAGCGCACGGGACGCCCGCAATGAAGAATCTGACCCGGGGTGTGCTGTTGTCGTTGTGTTGTCTGGCTAGCGCACAGGCGCAGACCGAGATCAGGCCGCTGTGGGAGGTCGGCGCGGGTTTTGCGGCCATCGATTTTCCCGTCTATCGCGGTTCGGACGAACGCAAGTTCTACCTGTTGCCGGTTCCCTATATCGCCTATAACGGCGAGGTCCTGCAGGTCAACCGCGAGCGCGTGCGCGGGCTGATCTTCAAGCGCGATACCGTCGAGATGGATATCAGCGTGAACGGCTCCGTTCCCGCCGACGGCGCCAGGGCACGCCAGGGCATGCCCGATCTCGACCCGACGCTGGAGCTCGGCCCCTCGCTCAATTTTCACGTCCTCTATACCGAAGACAAGAAGAACACCTTCGATATCCGCATGCCCTTGCGCGCGGTCATCGCCTCCGACTTCAAGCATTTTCGCCATGCCGGCTGGCTGTTCCAGCCGCAGCTGAACCTGGATTTCTACGACATCGACCACAGCGGCTGGAACGTCGGGCTGGTGGGCGGCGTGATCTATTCGGACAAGCATTATCACGGCTACTTCTATAACGTCGAGCCGCAGTACGCGACGGCGGCGCGCCCGGCCTACACGTCCGGCGGCGGTTATTCCGGCACGCAGTTCATCTTCGCCTTCAACAAGCGCCATGAAGGCTGCTGGACCGGCGGCTTCATGAAATGGGACAGTCTGAAGGGCGCGGTCTTCGCCGACAGCCCGCTGGTGACGAGCAAGGAATATTTCACCGTCGGCTTCGCCGTCACCTGGATACTGGACAAGTCGGACAAACTGGTGGAAGTGGAATACGAATGAACGGCACCGTTCACGAATATGAAGTGACTGTGTGCTAGGCTTGCAAGCGATCAGGTTAAAGAATCAGGGAAGCGATAAAGAGATGTGGGCTTGGCGACAATTGAGATCCCTGTACGAATACTTCGTGCTGTACGGCGGATTGCTTTTCTTTGCGCTCATCTGTCTGGCCTGGAGCCTGCCCGCCAGCGTGCTGCGCCACCTGCTGCCGAAGCGCATCGCCTTGCGTGTCGGGCGTTACGCCATCATGCTGGTGTTCCGCACCTATCTGTTCACCATTCGCGCCAGCGGGCTGGTGAAACTCGATCTCTCCGCGCTGGATACGCTGCGCGACGAACCCTCGCTCATCATCGCCACCAACCATCCGGCGCTGATCGATGTGGTGCTGGTCGGCTCGCGCCTGCCCAACTTCGTCTGCGTGCTGAAAGCGGCACTGCTCGACAACCCGCTGCTTGGCGGCGGTGCCAGCATGGCGGGATATGTGCGCAATGACTCCACCGGCATGCTGGTGCGCGAATCCACCGTGGCCCTGCACGGCGGTGCGCAACTGTTGATCTTCCCCGAAGGCACGCGTACGGTGCAGCAACCGGTCAATGAATTCAAGGGCGGTTTCGGGCTGGTGGCCAAGAAGGCGGGTGTGCCGATCCAGACCGTGTTCATCGAGACCAATACACCCTTCCTCGGCAAACACTGGCCGTTGCTGAAGATGCCGGAGTTTCCGCTCACTTATCGCGTGCGGCTGGGCAAGCGTTTCCCGCCGCAGGATGATGTGAAGACTTTCGTCGCCGACCTGGAAGAATATTACCGCCGCGAATTGCAGCCACAGAAAGACAGAGAACACGCATGAGCACCACATCGACCTCGCACCTCGTCCTCATCCCCAGCTACAACACCGGAGCGGCACTGTATCCGACCGTGCGCGCTGCACGCGAACAATGGACGCCGGTGTGGGTGGTGATCGACGGCAGCACCGACGGCAGCGAAGTGGAGTTGCTGCGCATGGCCGGGCGTGATCCCGGATTGCGCGTGCTGGTGTTGAAAGAGAACCACGGCAAAGGTGCGGCGGTACTGCACGGTTTGCGCGAAGCGACGCGCTTGGGATTCACGCATGCGCTGACCATGGATTCGGACGGGCAGCATCCGGCCGAGAAGATCCCCGAGTTCATGGCGGCTTCCCTGGCCGATCCCAACGCGCTGGTGCTGGGCGTGCCGGTGTTCGATGCCAGCGCTCCCGCCTTGCGCGTGCGCGGGCGCAAGGTCTCCAACTGGTGGGCGAACCTGGAGACGCTGTGGCAGGGCATCGGCGATTCGCTGTACGGTTTCCGTGTCTATCCCGCGCACCTGCTGATGGGCGTGATGGAAGAGAGCTACTGGATGCGCCATTTCGATTTCGACCCGGAGGCGGCAGTGCGCCTGTGCTGGTGCGGCGCGCGTCCGGTCAATATCCCCGCGCCGGTGAAGTACTTCAATACGGATGAGGGCGGTGTGTCGCACTTCAATTACCTGCGCGACAACCTGCTATTGACCGGAATGCATCTGCGGTTATTCGCCGGATTTATTATCCGTTTACCCTTGTTGATCTGGCGCAAGTGGCTATAAAGTAGCGGCGTCAACTTCAACGGCGGATCGTCATGCGCATCACTTTTGTACATCCAGCAGGTTTCAACTTCGTTCCCGGTCAACCCGACTTCTCCGTGCTGGCGAACCGCATGCCCCCCATCGGCATCCTTTCGCTCGCGGCCTGGCTGGACAAGCACGGCCACACCACTTTCGTGCACGACTGCCTCGGCCCGTTCGCGCCGCCGACGATAGAAGAGAATGCCGAGATCATCCTGGCGACCGATCCCGAGATGGTCGGCTTCTCCACCACCACCTCCGGCTTCATGGATGCGGCGGACATGGCGAAGTACATACGGCAGAAACGCCCCGGCATCAAGATCGCCTTCGGCAATGTGCACGTGTCGTCCATCGGCGCGCCGTTGCTGGAACACTTCCCCGAGATCGACTACCTGTGCATAGGCGAGGGCGAGGGGGCGATGCTCGATCTGGCCGACGGCAAGCAACCGCGGGAGATCTACAACCTGGTGTATCGCGACGGCGAGAAGATCATCTCCAATCCGCGCCGCCAGCGCATCCTCAATCTGGACGAGCTGCCGTTCCCGGCCTACGAGAAGCTGGAAGGTTTTCCGCATGCCTACCATCTGCCGCTGTTCTCGTATGTGAAAAAGCAGGGCGCGACCATGATCACTTCGCGCGGTTGTCCCTACACCTGTTCGTTCTGCGACCGCACCGTGTTCGAGCGTCTGTACAAGGTCAATTCCGCGCAGTACATCTACGACCACATGAAGCACCTGCGCGACAATTTCGGCGTGTACCACATCAACTTCTACGACGATCTGTTCACCGCGCAGAAGAAGCGTGTGTTCGAGCTGTGCGAGCTGCTCATCGCGAAACCGCTGGGCATGCAGTTCAATTGCGCCATCCGCACCGGCCACACCTCGGATGAGATGCTGCAACGCCTGAAGCAGGCGGGCGCGTTGATGGTGTCGATGGGCATCGAATCCGCCGATCCGGCCATGATGGAACGGCACAAGGCGGGCGTGACGCTGGAAGCGGTGAAGAAGACGGTGGAGCAGATACACAATGCCGGGCTGCGCGCAAAAGGACTGTTCATCTTCGGCATGCCGGGCGAGACGCCGGAGACGGTGAGGACCACCAGCGACTTCATCCTCTCGCTCGATCTGGACGAGATGAACATGACCAAGTTCAGCCCGCTCTACGGTGCGCCGATCTGGGACGAGTGCATCAGCGGCGAAGAGGGCGAGACCATCGAGGATTGGCGCCTGATGAACTGCCTCAACTTCGTGTTCCTGCCCAAGGGCTTCAAGTCGCGCGAGGAGATGGATGCGCTCTACAACTGGCACATCCTGCGCTTCTACAACAGCAAGACCTACCACCGAACTTTCGCCAAACGCCTGTGGCAACACCGCTGGAGCCTGTGGCACCTCGTCAAGAACATGCCGCGCGTGATCCAGGCCAACCGCTATTTCCAGTCCAACCAGAAACAACTGGAGGCGATCAAGCAGAACTTCCCCAGGCATCCGCGCCAGCCCACCGATCTGGTACCGCTGCTCGGCGAAGAGCTCTACGCCGACAAAGTCTCTACCGTAAAAGTGAGCCTGCCGATCAGCGTGCAGAAGAAGGCGGCGGATGTGCCGTTGCAGAGTACGGAGATGGCGGAAGACTGAGTGCGTTGCACTTCCGGCCTGAATCCAACGGTTGCTGAAGTCCGGTATGCGAAGACCGCTCCGGCGAGAAACGCTCAATAGGAGGTGCCCGTGCCTGAATCACGCATTGACGAGGAGTTATTTGCCGGACTGCGGGAACTGGCGGATTCGGCTTTCCCGAAACGCTGCGGATATTGCGGAAGAGAGTACAGGAACGCCGCCGAATTCCTCGCCGCCACGCAGCCCGTTCGCGCGGATTCCAGCGGCTTGAAGCAAAGCCGGGACGATGACGGTCACATGATCGTCGACCTGTTCCGGAACTGCGTCTGCGGTTCGACCCTGCTCGAGAGCTTCTGGAACCGGCGCGACCTCAGCGAAGACGGTAGCCTGCGGCGCAAGCGATTCCAGGAGATGCGCGACAAGCTGGTCGCGATGGGCTGTAGCGCGGAAGTGGCCCAGGGCGAACTGCTTAAACTCATGCGCGGACAACCGAACGACCTGTTGGGTCTGGTGAAGCGCGGGAATACAGCGGGGCAGTAGTTGACGAGCGGTGATCGCGATGGTTTCTAATGTGTACAGCTTCTAACCTGATCGGGGGGTGTGTTCCATGGGCTTGGTTTGGCGTGAGCAGTTAAGCGTCGGCAACAATGTGATCGATACCGACCATAAATATCTGATCGAGATCATCAATCGGGTCGAGCAGAGCATGGCAGCGAGAGACAGACGCGGGCTGGCGGCAGAGCTGGACGATCTTTCCCAGTATTCCCTGGTGCATTTCGACCGGGAGGAAAAGATCGCTGCTGCGGTGGGTTATACGCAAGTTCCCCATTTGAACGAATCGCACCAGGCGCTGCTCGCAAAGCTGAATCAGGTGCGGGGAGAGTTCGATGCGATGGGAGTGGAATGGTCGGCTGAAGCAGTCGAACATTTCAGCGGTTTTTTGCGCAACTGGCTGGTCGATCATGTCATCAAGGAGGACCTCCTAATGAAGCCTGTTCTGCAAAAACATTCTCCCAGTTTCGACCCGCGCTAATCCAGTATCCGCAATTTTTTTCCGATCCGGGGCTCGACATCGCCATTATTGTTTTCAATGCCGTCGCGGAGTCTTTTGCCCGGTTTGAAATGGGGCACCAGCTTGGCCGGTACCATGTAAGTCATATCGGTCACCGGGTTGTGCCATTTTCGGGCTGAGCGAAGGCGGCGGTTGAAACTGCCGAACCCTCTGATTTCCACTCTTTCCCCCTCGGCCAAGGCCATTCCGATCTTATCCAGAACGTAAGCGACTATAGACTTGATGTCTTCGGCGGCAAGTTGCGGGTGGCGGGTGGCGAGACGTCGAATGAGTTCTGAGCGAGTCATGGTGTGGTTAACGGCGTCCAAGTGAAGTTCGTGATTGAAATATATCGGTTTTGATAATTCTCGCACAAAAATGACGAAAATGAGTAATATGGCAAATATAAGCCAGCCGGTGACCGGCCAATAAGCAAGGGAGGATGTCATGTTGCAATTGTTCCGGAAGAAAGTGAGTAAACGCTCCGTCACTCAACCGTTCAATGGCATTCGCGCGATACAAGCGCATCTTGTTCAGAAAAGCCGGGTAGAGGATTACGTAAACGGCAACTCTAAAGTGAAGGTTGATGAACTAATGAGTTGCCATAGCAGTTGTGCGCTGGGCAAGTGGTTGCATGATGATGGCGGAGCTCTTAAAAATAAGGCGCTGCTCGACGCCTTGCAAAGAAACTGTGAGGAGTTTCAGGCGGCGGCGGTGCAGGCGATGCTACTGGCAGATATGGATAAACCCGACCTGGCCAAAGCTGCGATACAGCATGGGCAGCTGTTCCACGATGCGTCCGATAGGTTCCAGCAGTGCCTGGCTGAGTTGCATATCGAAAGCCAGGCAAATCATTAGCGTCAGGTCGTTTGCAAACAAATATGTAAAAGGAGGGACTAATGGTGAATACCTGCGTGATGAAGCCCTTCATTATGGTTTGGGGAGGTTGGATATGATGTTCAGTATGTTGTCGTTGATAGTCAATGCAATTGTGATCACCGCCATCGGGGTGGAACTTGTTGCGATCGCGTTGGGAGTGGCCAGTGCCGATCAACTCCTGATCGTCAGCGCCATATCCGGGCTGTCGACCGCGTTGTCATTCAAGCTGTCGAAGGATGCGTTGGCGAAACTGAAAAACGAACCCGTGTCGATTGACACAAGCGCAGGCAAACGGGAAGTTGCGCCTGGCGAGTACAATTTATATGAAGCCATGGAAGCGCATCTGGCCTGGAAGCGGCGGCTGACGAATTATCTCGATGGCCGATCCGCGGAAGAATTGCATCCGCATATCATCTGTCTTGATAACCGCTGCTCGCTGGGCGAATGGCTGTACGGCTCAGGCAGGACCCGATTCGGCGATAGCGAACTGTTCAAAAGGCTGACCGACGAACATGCCCTGTTCCATTTTCACGCGTCAAAAGTCGTCGAAGCTCATCAATCCGGAAACAGGACGCTGGCGTATAGAATCCTGTCGGAAGACTTTGCCCGGCAATCCAAAAGGACGGTGGATTGTCTGACCCAATTGAATATGCAAGTTGAGGGCAATGAGGCTTAGTGATTATCATCACGGTATCGGCGGGGCCGATACCGGGCATCGGGAGACACAGTGAACGACATCAAGGCGGGTCAAGCAGGCGAGTTTGTCTCGACGCGGGAAGCGGCGGCGCGACTCGGCGTGGCATTGTCAACGATCCAGAGCTGGGTCGAAACCGGTGTGCTACCGGCCTGGAAAACGGCAGGGGGTCATCGGCGCATTCCAAATGACGCGGTTGAGAAGATGCGTTTGAAACAAACTGAGAGCCTGGCGGGTGCCTCGGCGGGGATTTTCAGGGTTCTGGTTGTGGAAGATGATGCGGTGCAACGCGAGATATACCGGCGCCAGTTTGCAAACTGCAAGTTTCCAGTTCAATTGTTGATGGCCGAAGACGGCTTCGAGGGGCTGATGATGATTGGTCGGTACGTCCCCGACCTGCTCATCGCCGATCTGGCGATGCCGGAGATGGACGGATTCAAGATGATCCGTCACCTGACCGCACATACGGCATCGCCGCGCACGGCAATCGTCGTCGTGACTGCGCTCACGGCAGACGAGATCAGGGCGGAAGGAGGTCTTCCGGATGGCATACCTGTATATTCCAAGCCCATACCCTTTGCCGTCCTCCGTTCATTGGTCGAGCATATGGCGAGTAAGCTGGCCGCATGACAACGACACTGCATGATGCAGAAGCGGGAAGCTCCTGATTTGGAAAATCACCGTGTACAGCGGGATATTCGGCTTGATCCCTTGCCTGTGTCTGAAGTTGAACGCCATCGCATTCTGGTGGCAGAAGACAATCCGGCGAATCAGGCCGTGCTGCGTATGCAGCTTGATGTCCTGGGCTGCGAAGCCGACCAGGCCGCCGACGGCGTGGAGGCATTGGCCAAATGGCGGGCAGGGAAGCACGATCTGATCCTGGCCGACCGCAATATGCCCAACATGGACGGTTTGGAACTGGCACGTTTCATCCGCAGCCTTGAAAAGAATGGCGCGACTCATGTGCCCATCATTGCGATCACTGCGGATCACCATCGGGAAGAGATAACCCGATGTCGTGCGGCAGGCATGGACGACGCCTTGCCAAAACCGATTGCGCTGGACGATCTTCGCGGCATGCTGGAACGCTGGCTTCCGCGCGCTTCATCAGAAGCCGGTGCAAGTAACGACCACGGCAGCGGCTCACCGGTGCGAGAGCAAGCCATCGCGCTGGATCTGGAACAATTGGCACGGATCACCGGTGATTCGGATGTCCGGCAAGCCAGCGCACTGATCGATCTGTTCATCAGGACGGCACGGGCCGATCTGCCGGTCTGCCACCGGTATCTCAGCGAAAAGAACGGCCGGTCGCTGGCGCAATACATGCACAAGCTCAAGTCTTCAGCGCGCATGGTGGGTGCCCTGCGCTTCGCCGATCTGGCCGTGACGCTGGAGGATGCAGCCAAATCGAAGCGCTTCGCCGCGACAAAATCGCTCATGGTTGAACTTGAAAGCGCGCTTGGCGACGTGGCGGTTGCCGTCAACAGGATCAACTCATCAGCGGGCGGCGAGGCGGAGTAGAACGATGAAACGGACTAGCAGCCCGGTTGAATCTGCCGTACTAGACAGCGCGTTCAGGGATGCGCAGGTCAAGTTGGTATACGGCATATTGCCGCTTTCGATCATTGCCAACATCGTGATGGCAGTGATCCTCGTTACCGTACAGGCGAAGGTCATTGCTGCGGACGTGCGTCTTGGCTGGTTGTACATGTTTATTGCGCTGGAGTTTGCCTCGGTATGGCTGCTGGTACTCTGGTTCCGGGCAAAGAAAAAGGTAGCAGAGAATTTCCATCGGCGCTGGCTGATCATGCAACAAGCGGGAAATGCCCTGACTGGTTTGGCTTGGGGAGTTGGCGGCGCATTGCTGTTCCCGGCGGGCGACTTGCTCCACCAGATGTTCCTCATCCTTGTCCTTGCCGGGTTGAGTGCCGCTGCGGCCACGATGATGGCGATAGACCGGATCTCGGCGTTCAGCTTCCTGTTTTTGACCTCTTTTCCGACGATCATCTGTCTGGTATTGGAGGATGGCGAGATTTCACTGATCCTGCTCGGGATGTGCCTGGTTTTCATCGCGTACGTGGCGGTGAGTGTGTTCCGGATCGGCCGCGACCTGCAGGAGAACGTGCAATTGCATGTCGAAGCCAAAGAACGTGAACGGGCACTGCAGCAGAGCGCGAGTGAGTTGCGGAAGGCGAAAGAACAGGCCGAGATGGCGAACCGCGCTAAATCCTCCTTTCTGTCCAGCATGAGCCATGAACTTCGCACGCCGCTCAATTCCATCATCGGCTTTGCGGAACTGCTGGACAGGGACATGCTGGGATCGCTCCATGCCACGCAAAAGGAACCGGTCCGGCATATCCTGAAAGGTGGGCAGCATCTGCTCAGCCTGGTCAATGATGTACTCGATCTGGCACGTATCGAAGCAGGTGAGTTCGATCTTGGCATTTCCACCCTTGAACTCAAGGCGCTGATCGAGGATGCGGTGACGCTGATCAGGCCACTCGCCGCATTCCGCCAGATTGACATTCGGCACGATTGTCCGGGCAGCGTCTTTGTTCGCGCCGATGCGACGCGAGTCAAACAGGCACTGCTGAACCTGCTGGCCAATGCGGTGAAATACAACCTTGAAAGCGGCACGGTGACCGTCACATGCCGGATATTGAACGACTGCGTTCGCATCACGGTCGCCGATACCGGGCGGGGCATTCCGAAAGAAAAGCAGTCGCAGTTGTTTCAACCCTATCAGCGGCTGGGGGCGGAGAGAACGGCCACTGAAGGGACGGGGCTGGGTCTGGTCATCGCGAAGCGCATCATGGAAGCCATGGGCGGCAGCATCGGTTTTAGCAGCGAAGTCGGCAAGGGCAGCCGTTTCTGGCTGGATCTGCCGCCCGACCCCGGTCATGTTCAAAGCAATGCCAAAGACCTGCCCGGCTTTGCCGCGATGGCACACATCCCGGACGACACTGTGCGCGGACGCGTGCTTTATGTGGAAGACAACGCCGTCAATCAATCATTCATGAAGCATGTCTTCATTCGCTTCTCCGGGGTTGAACTGCTGATCGCCGGTGATGCGGAAAAAGGCATTCCTGTCATTCGGCAAAGCCGCCCGGATATCGTGCTGATGGATATCAACCTGCCCGGGATGAGCGGGCTGGACGCGCTTGGCGTACTCAAGTCCGATCCGGATACGGCCGCCATTCCGGTGATCGCCGTCAGTGCTTCCGCCATGCCGCGCGATGTGAAAGCCGGACTCGAGGCTGGTTTCGTCGCGTATTACACGAAGCCCCTGGATGTCGATGCACTGCTGAGCCGGGTCAAGGAATCATTGGCGCGCACAAAGCTCCCCGGTTAGGTGGGCACTCATGCAACATCACGCCGACCGTAATGCCGCACGCCTCCCGCGCCTGACATTCACCCCGATCAGTATCGCCAGCCCCGCAATAAAATAACTTCCGGTGATCAGGATCGCCAGGCGATGGTCGCCTTGCGACAGCCAGCTCACCAGCCCGTAAGTCAGCGGCCCGAGTATCGCAGACAGTTTGACTGCCAGTCCCCACAGCCCGAAGAACTCGGCGCGCCGCGTGGCCGGGCTCAGTAATCCCACCAGCGCGCGTCCGGCGGACTGGCTGGCGCCCATGCAGAGACCGGCGAGGTTGGCCGCGACCCAGAACATGTCCGGGCCCTGCGCTGCCCAGGCAAGAATGATCATGACGATCCAGCCGACCAGCGTCAGCGCGATGCCGGGGACATGGCCGATGCGGTCCTGCAGGTGTCCGAATAAAAATGCGCCGATGGCGGCAGTGATGTTGACCACGAAGACCAGCTGGATGGTCTGCTGGGTGGTGAAGTGCATCGCCTGTTGCGCGTAGATCGCGGCGAGCGTGATCACCGCCTGGATACCGGCCTGATAGAACACGGTGCAGATCAGGAAGCGGCGCAGGTCGCGAAAATCCCCCGCTTGCGCGATCGTCTGTTTCAGCCGTGCGAACGACTCCTGCACAAGATTCTTCCCTTGCAGATGCGGCTGCGGCACGGCGCGTTCCTGCAGGAACAGAAAGGTGGGCAGGCTGGAGAGGGCGAACAGCATGGCGGTGATCAGCATGGTCGCCGGCACGAAATCCGCCGCGTGTTGCCCCTGTGCCTGTGCCCAGGTCACATAGGCGAGGCTGGCGCCCAGGCTGACCAGACCGCCGACATAACCCAGACTCCATCCCCAGCCGGATACCTTGCCGAGCGTGCTGCTGCGTGCCAGTTCCGGCAGGAAGGCGGCGATCAGGTTCTCGCCGCTGCCATAGAAGAAGTTGGACAGCACGATCAGCGGAATGGTGAGCCACAGGCTGCCGGGCCCGCTGAATGCCAGCAACGCGGTGAATGTCACGCAGCCGATGGTGGTCAGCGCCAGCAGTTTCTTTTTGGCAGCGTAGGCATCGGCGTAAGCGCCGAGCAGCGGTGCGGTGAACATGATCGCGGCATAGGAGGCCGCCAATGCCGCTGTCCAGGCGAACGTCGCCCAAGGCTGGTCGCCTGCGACCACGGCGACGAAATAGGCATTGAAGATGGCGGTGATGACCACCGTGGTGTAACCGGAGTTGGCGAAATCGTACATGGCCCATGCCCATGCTTCGCGGGGAGTGACGTTGCGAGCAAGGGAACGGCGCATGGGAATATCGCTAGACCGCTTTTGCGATCAGCATCACGCTGCAGAACGGCGTGCCTTTGTGCATCGGCAGCGATCTGGCCTCGAAGCCGCAGCGCTGCAGCACTTCCAGCCATTCGTCCAGTGTGCGGCAATAGATGCGGTCGAGACGATGGCCGCGCAGAAAGAAGATGACGCGATCCACCCAGTTACTGTAATAGAAAGGCAGGCCGCCGGCAGCATCACCGATGCGGGTGATGAAGGTGCCGCCTGCCGGCAGTGCAGCGCGGATGCGGCGCAACACGTCTTCCTGCGCTTCGTAGCTGATGTAGTGCAACACGTCGAGGATGATCGCCACATCGGCCTTGCCGAAATCCGCTGTGCGGATATCGCCCTGGTCGAATTGTGCGCGCTCGCCGAGCGCGGCGCGGGCGCGATCCACGTCTTTCTGCATCAGCTCCAATCCCCAGATGTTCTCCACCTTCGGCGCGGCGGGCCAGTGCGCAGGCCAGTTGCCGGACTCATGCAAGGCGCGCGCTTCCAGCAGCCAGGAGGCGAGCAAGCCCTGACCGCAGCCGAGGTCGATCAGGCGCCCGGCATCCGGGATCAGGCTGTGCTCGAGCAGTCCGAAGAACACCGGGTCGCCTTCCAGTTTGCCTTTGGCGAAGCGCCAGGCGAAGTGGCCGGCTGAGCGATAGGGTCGAACGGCGCGGACGAGCAGGGTGCGGCGGAAGTGTGCGGTCATGGGATGGCGTCGCTCAAAGTGATGGAGTGGAGATCATGCTGTGCGAGTTCGTCCAGCAGACGGGGCAGTACGTCGAGGATGACAGGCTGCCCCGCGGCAGTGTGCGCGGCGCTGCCGTCGTGCAGCAGCAGGATGTCGCCGCCCCTGAGGTCACGCACCAGACTGCGGAACACCGCCTCGGCATCGTTCACCTGCGTGTCGAACCCGCGTTTGCTCCAGCTGCACAGCTGCAACCCGCAGTGGGCGAGCACGGGTTCGAGTTCGGGGTTGCGCAGTCCGGCCGTGGCGCGGAAAAAACGCGGCGTCCTTCCGCTCAGTTCGCCCAGCACGACTTGCGCGTCGCGCACCTCGCGGTGGATGGTCCAGGGATCGAGCAAGGAGAAATACCAGTTGTGCGTCTGGCTGTGATTCTCGATGTCGTGGCCGCGTCGCACGATCTCGCGGCACAGTTCGGGATGTTGCGCCGCGAGTCTGCCGATGCAGAAGAAAGTCGCCTTGGCCTGATGGCGGTCGAGGATGTCCAGCACCAGTGGAGTCACTTCCGGATCGGGGCCGTCGTCGATGGTGATCGCCACTGCGCCGCGCTGTGCCGCGGCTTGCGGCAGGCGGGTGATGTTGGCCCCCAGCAGCTTGCTGCGCGGAACGAGTCCGGCGATGGTGAGGATCATGTGGTTGGCGAACACGATACCCGCTGTCCACGGCCACAGTGCGGGCTGCCACAGGGTGATGACGATGCAACCGGCAAGTACCAGCAGTGACAGTTTGATGGCAGGCGTCGGTTTCCAGTTGCGGCAGGGAAAAAGCATCGTTGCGGTTACATATGTAATTTGCTCGGCATTATACAATGGCGCCTTTCAAGTTTGATCTGTAACAAAGGAGCTGCCGTGCTGTTGCGCAATATCATCCTCGCCGTTTCCGTGGCCGTTCTGGGCGCGTGCAGCACGCCGCCGCAAAAACCCGCCAGCACAGCGCGCGGCGATTACGCCTACACCAGAGAGTACATCTCCTGGATGATCGAGCAGGGCATGTCCGACGACGACATCACCGGTTTGAGCATCGCGCTGGTGGACGACCAGCAGGTGGTGTGGGCGCAGGGCTTCGGCTATGCGGACAAGCAGGCGAAGGTCATGGCCGGTCCGGATACGGTGTACCACCTGGGTTCCATCGCCAAGGTGTTCACTGCGACAGCGGCGATGCAGCTTGCCGAGCAGGGCAAGCTGGATGTCGACCTGCCGCTGAAGAAGTATCTGCCGGAATTCAATATCAAGAGCCGCTTCGGCGACCCGCAAGCCGTCACGCCACGCAATATCATGACCCATCATTCCGGCCTGCCCGGTAATTGGGTGCATGGCATGAGCGAGCGCCATCCGCAGCCGTTCACCGATCAGGTCGTTGCGGTCAGGGACGAATACCTAGCCAGCCAGCCGAACACGGTGTTCGCCTATTCCAACCTCGGCATGTCGCTGCTCGGCGCAGCCATCGGCGAGGCGAGCGGCGAGTGCTATGCCAGCTACATGAACAGCCATCTGCTGCATCCGCTCGGCATGATGCATACCGAGTTCGCCGCGCGCATTCCCGGCAGGGCATATCGCAAGGGCGCGGAAGTCGAGGCCGTCCCCTTGCGCGATCTGCCTTCGGGCGGGCTGAATTCCAGCATCAGCGACATGACGCGCTTCGTGCGCATGGTGTTCGCCGATGGGAAATATGAAGGCAGGCAGATCGTGAAAGCGGAATCGTTGCGCGAGATGCTCAAGGTGCAGAATCAGAACGTGCCGCTCGATTTCGATTTCAAGATGGGGCTGGGCTGGATGCTGAGCGGAGTGGAAGTGCCGCGCGCCGGGACGGTGGCCAGCCACGGCGGCACCACGCTCAATTACCACACCATGATGGCGATCTTGCCCGAGCACAAACTGGGTGTGCTGGTGTTCTCCAACTCATCGACGGCGCAGACGCTGGTGGCCGATGTGACGGTGGAGACCCTGAAGCTGGCACTCGAGGCCAAGAGCGGCATCACCCAGCCGGAGAAGACGGCTGTCGATCCGAACAGCGTGCCGCTGAACGAGGCCGATTTGCGCGACTACTCGGGTTATTTCGAGACGCTGATCGGGCTGGTCAAGGTGGAGAACCATGACGGTGAGCTTGTCGCCGAACTGATGGGGTTCGATTTCGAACTGGTCAAGCACGCGGACGGCGCATTCGGCGTGCGCCTGAAACTGCTGGGCTTCATTCCGGTCGCGAACCGGCAGATGAGGGAAATGAAGCTGTCGCTGCATCGCATCGCCGGACGCGATGTGCTGGCGCTCGACCGTGACGGGCAAGCCATGCTGATCGGCGAGAAACTGCAATTGAAACCGTTGCCGGAATATCTCAACGAGTACGTCGGCGAGTATGACATCGTCAACAAGCATGACGGTCCCCTGCCGGAGAACATCCGCGTGGTGCGCGAAGGCGATCTGCTGGTCGGCGAATTCACCTTTGCCGAGAAACCCGGCTTTCTGTTCCGCACCGCATTCCTGCCCGCAGGCCGGAATGAGCTGATCATGGGAGGCGTGGGCAGCGGCAAGGGCGAGACCCTGCGCATCGCCAGGATTGGCGACGAGGCACATATCTATTACGCGGGTTTCGATCTCAGGAAGAAAGCGGCGGCGCGCGAACGATGATGCAACTGCAAACGGATTTTATCCATGATGCCGCGCCCGATGTGTCGGGCGAGCGCATCCTGCTGCTCATGTTGCCCGGGGCGAAGAACACGCCGCAGCAACTGGTGGAGAACGGTTTCATCCGAGCTTTGCGCGAGCGCGATCTGCCGGTGGATGTGCTGGCGCTGGATGCGCATGTTGATCTTTATCTGGAGCGTGCCGACATCGAGCGCGTGTTGCATCACACCCTGGACGAGGTTCGCGCACGGGGTTATCGCCGCATCTGGCTGCTGGGTATCTCGCTCGGCGGTTCCGGCGCGATGCTCTGTGCCACACAACGCGCGCCGGAGATCGAGGGCGTCTTTCTGCTGGCGCCGTTCCTCGGCACGCGCGGCCTCATTGCCGAAGTCGAGGCGGCGGGCGGACTGCGGCACTGGCAGGCTGGCGAGATCGTGCCGCGCGATCATGAACGTGCCCTGCTGAAACAGATACAAAGCAGCATGCTCGCTACAACGGACCTGCCGCCCATCCATCTCGGTTATGGCAGTGCAGACCGTTATCGAGGCGCGAGTGTCATGCTGTCGGCACACCTGCCGCAGCATCACGTTGCAGTGATGCAAGGCGGGCACGACTGGGAGACCTGGATCGCGCTCTGGCATGAACTGCTGGATAAACAAGCGCTAAGATAGCCACGTGGCCGCAATCACCCGACCAGTAGCGTTGCTACTCCCGGGATATAGACCAAATGGCATATATGCACCCTGCTTTGCGCGTGCTATGGTTTCCGGATGGCCGTCTTCGGGGAGCTCAGGCATGACCCGTTATTCCGTTCAACGCTTCAGGGCAGCAGTACTGCGCATGTATCTGCGCATCGCGGTGTTGCTCACTTTGCCCTTGTCTTTGTTGTATTACCTGCTGGATGGAACGCCGGACAGGGGGTTGGTTGCGCTCCTGTTTGCGCTGTTCGTGCTGATGCTGCGCTGGCGCACGCGGCACGACAGCGAAGAGTCGCTGCGTTATGTCAACTGGTTCGTGCTGGCGATGTTGTGCCTGATGCTGTACGGGACCTTCATCAGCAACGATCAGCTGCGCCAGGAAGTATGGATGATGATCTTCCCCATCACATTCGCGCCCGTCGTCGCTGCACGCGACCGCATCGTCTGGACGGTGGTGGGCGCGGCGAGTATCGCCGCGGCCATGACGCTGCGTCCAGAGGTCCCCACGGCGGTCACCACGTTCGTTTATGTCATCGCCTACCTGACGCTGAGTTTCGTCACTTTGCTGCTGGTGCGGCACAACGAGCAGAACATCGAGCGGCTGGCGCATCTGTCGATCATCGATCCACTCACCAAAGCATACAACCGCGGCTATCTTAAAGACGTGCTGGTGGGCGAGATCAATCGCTGCAAACGGAGCGGGCAGCCATTGACGGTGATCATGCTGGACATCGATTATTTCAAGATGTTCAACGACGACTACGGCCATTTGTTTGGCGACAGCGTGCTGGAACAAGTGGCGGAAGCGCTCAAACAAGGCGCGCAGCGGGCGGGCGACTATGTGTTCCGTTATGGCGGCGAGGAGTTCTGCATCGTGACGTCCGGTCTGAACCGCGACGAGGCGTGGCAGTTCGCCGAGAAACTGCGGCTGGGCATATACGCATTGGATATCGAGAACAAGAACTCGCCGCATCTTCGTTTGACTGCGTCGGCCGGATTCTGGTGTGTCTACGATACCAGCGAGATAACCCCGAGCGCGCCTCTGTTGAATGCAGACAATGCGCTATACCGTGCCAAGGCGGCCGGGCGGAACACGGTGGTGGATTTCGACGATAGCCCTGCCGCGGAAAACGAGTCGCGGCAACCGCAGGGCGCTACGGTTTAGCCGCCGCAGACCGGACAGAGTTTGTCCCTGGCCAGTCGCACGGTACGTACTTCCATCCTGGCGGCATTCAGCAACACCATCCTGCCGCATAGCGTCTCCATACCGGTCAGCACCTTCAGTGCCTCGGCGGCCTGCATGCTGCCGATGATGCCGACCAGCGGCGCGAACACGCCCATCACGGCGCAACGCGTCTCTTCGCTTTCGCCGTGCTCGGGGTAGAGGCAGTTGTAGCAGGGGCTATCGTCGCGGCGGAAGTCGAACACGCTGACCTGCCCCTCGAAGCGGGTGGCCGCGCCCGAGACCAGCGGTTTCCGCGCCGCATGGCAGACGCGGTTGAGTGTGTAGCGGGTGGCGAAGTTGTCGCTGCAATCCAGCACCACATCGGCAGCGGCGACCAGTTGCGCCAGGCGCGTCTCGTCGACGCGCTCTTTCAGCGCGGTGATTCCCACTTCGGGATTGATGTCGGTCAACGTCTCCTGTGCCGAGATGACTTTGGCTTTGCCTACGGCAGAAGTTCGGTGAATGATCTGGCGTTGAAGATTGGTAAGGTCGACGACGTCGTCGTCGCACAGGGTGAGGTGTCCGACACCGCTTGAGGCAAGGAACAATGCGGCGGGTGAACCCAAGCCGCCCGCGCCGATGATGAGGGCATGTGCGGCCGACAGTCGTTGTTGGCCTTCGATGCCGATCTCCGGCAGCAGGATGTGGCGGCTGTAGCGCAGTAGTTGCTGGTCGTCCATGCGTGAGAGGAGCCTCTAAAAATCCAAATTTCGTCGCAATACAGCGTTGCTCACAAAAAATTACTCCTTACATATGCGCCATCGACACGTTACTGCAAAGCAGCCGTTTGCGGGAGATGGCGCCAGCGGTCATTCCCGCACCAACGGCTCCGCCGCACCGTGTCATGACCGCATATGCTGCGTCGCAATTTTTTGCTCGCGCCTTGTCTTGCTTAGAACTTTGAATTTTTAGAAGCTCCTGTGAGTTACTTGAACTCGCGCAGTTCTTTCGGCGTGTCGTCGTGGTTGCCGTGCGGATGCAGTTCGTAGGCTTTGACGAATATCTCCTGCGCGTTGTTCTTGGTGCGCGGCTCCGGCGTCTTCAGGTTGTGGTACTGCACGTCCTCGCAATAATGGATCAGGTGTTTTCTGATCTTGTCCATCAGGCTGTACTCCAGACGGAAGCCCTCGCGGGTGAGCGCCTTTTCCAGCGCTTCCAGCGAGTAGTGCTGGACGCTGTAGCGGATCAGCAGGCTGTTCGGTTGCGGTCCCATTTCGACATGGAAGTTCTCCAGTCCGACCAGCAGCAAGTACGCCGCGAAGAGCTGGTTGGCCGGCTCTTCGCTGAAGACCAGCACGCGTTCTTTTTGCAGTTCGAACGGATTGACCACGTTATTTCCCGCGCAGGATGCTCATGCCTTTGAGCAGGTTCAGGGCCTGATTCAATTGGTAGTCGTTCTTGGCCCCGAATTCGGCGACCTCGGCTTTGCTGCCGTCTTCCTCTTTGGATTTCGGCTGGGCCTTGGTCGTTGCCGGTTTGGCGGCGTCGCTCTTGTCGTCTGCCTGGCCGTTGCTCAGGTGTTTGTCCAGATCGGCCTCGCGCAGGCGGAAGGCGCTCTCCATGCCGGCGGTCGCGGGGTCTTCCACCTCGATGTCGGGCACGATACCCTTGGCCTGGATGGAGCGTCCGCTCGGCGTGTAGTAGCGCGCGGTGGTGAGCTTGATCGCGGTGTTGTTACCCAGCGGCAGGATGGTCTGTACCGAGCCCTTGCCGAAAGACTGCGTGCCCAGGATGACGGCACGTTTGTGATCCTGCAGCGCACCGGCGACGATCTCGGAAGCCGAGGCCGAGCCGCCGTTGACCAGTACCACCATCGGCACGGTCTTGAAGGTTTCCGGCAGGCCTTTCAGGTAATCGCTCTTGCCGTTGCCGCGCAGATAATCTTCCGGCGTGGCATTGAGGCGCATCTTGGCATCGTCGGTACGGCCCTGGGTGTAGACCACCAGCGCGTCCTTGGGCAGGAAGGCGGCGGAGACCGCGACGGCGCCGGTCAACAGGCCGCCCGGGTCGTTGCGCAGGTCGAGCACCAGGCCTTTCAGGTTGCCGCCGCTCTGCTTGTGCAGAGCGTCCAGCGCGGTGGCGAGGTTCTCGCCGGTGTGTTCCTGGAACTGGGTGATGCGCACGAAAGCGTATCCCGGTTCGGCCAGTTTGGATTTCACGCTTTGCACCTTGATGACGGCGCGGGTCACTCTGATCTGCAACGGTCTGGGTTCGTTCTTGCGCACGATGGTCAGCACGATGGAGGTGCCGGGTTTGCCGCGCATGCGTTTCACCGCATCGTTGAGGTTCAGACCTTTCACCAGCGTGTCGTCGAGTTTGATGATGAGGTCGCCGCTCTTGATGCCGGCGTTGAACGCGGGGGTGTCCTCGATCGGCGAGATGACCTTGACCAGTCCGTCTTCCATGCCGACCTCGATGCCGAGGCCGCCGAACTCGCCCTGGGTGCCGGCCTGCAATTCCTTGAAGCCGTCGGCATCCAGATAGGCGGAGTGCGGGTCGAGTCCGCTCAGCATGCCGTTGATCGCTTCGGTGATGAGTTTCTTGTCGCTCACCGGTTCCACATAGTCGCTCTTGATGCGGCCGAACACCTCGGAGAAGGCGCGCAACTCTTCCACCGGCAGGGGCAGTTCGCTGTCCTTGTCGGCGACAGCGGAGAAATGCAGACTGATCAACAGTCCTGCCAGCAAACCTACGCCAACCAACCCGATCTTTTCGACGCGACTGCGCATGTGTGACCTTTCTGAATTATTGCTTCCGGACCCAAGGTTTTGGGTCGAACGGTTTTCCCTCGAAACGCAGTTCGAAGTATAAACCGGAATCTTCGTTGCCGCCGCTGCTACCCACGGCGGCGATAATGTCTTCGCCGCGCAGGGTGTCGCCCACCTGTTTGTACAGCGTCTCGTTGTTGCCGTACAGGCTCATGTAGCCATTTCCATGATCGATGATGAGCAGGTTGCCGAAGCCGCGCAGCCAGTCGGCATACACCACTCTTCCGGCGGCGACGGCCTTGATTGGCTGGTTGGCCGGTGCGCGCAGGAACCAGCCGGTCCACAGTAGAGTGCTTTCGGGCCTGCGCGTTCCGTACTGGTTGCGCAGTTTGCCTTTGACCGGAAGTGCCAGCTTGCCCTTGAGCGAGCGGAAAGGCGTGCTCCCGGGCGCAGAGGGCAGGACATGCGCCAGTTTCTCGACCAGTTGCGACAGGCGATTCTCGTTCTTCTGCAAACGGCCCATCTCGCGCCGCTGCTGTTTCAGTTGCAGCGCGATCTTTTGCAGCATCTGCTGGCGGGCGCGCTTGTCGCGTTCCAGATCCCGGCGTTGCGCCTGTTCTTCCGCGCGCATGGCGGCGATCTCGTCGCTCTTGCGGCGGGCCTGGTCGGTGACGGCCTGCAACTTCGCCAGGCTGCTGCGCAGGGTCTTCAGCGTGGCGGCGCGGTCGCGGGCGATGTACTCGTAGTAGCGCAACTCGCGCGCAACCTGGTTGGGGTCGTCGTTGTTGAGCAGCAGCTTGAGATATTCCTGTTCGCCCCCGTCCAGATATTGCTGGTAGAGCAAACGTCCGAGCATGACCTGCTGGCCCTGCAATTCCCTGTCCAGGGTTGCCGCACGTTGCTGCAACTGCGCCAGTTCGCGGTTGGCTTGCTGCTGCCGCTGGGCGAGTTCGTGCAGTGTGCGGTTGCTATCGCTGATGGCGCGCTCGGATTCGCGCAGTTCATCCGCCGCTTCGGATCTCGATTCGCTGGTCTTTTCGACATCCAGTTGCAGCGCGGCGATGCGTTTGCGCAGCTTCTCCAGATCATCCTGCTTCGTGGCATGTGCCGTGCCCGCCAGCAGCACGGTCGTCAGCAGGATGGCACGGAGCACAACGGTCACAGGATGCGGATGAGCGATTTGCCGGTCATTTCCGGCGGTTGCGGCAGGCCCATCATGGCCAGCAGGGTGGGGGCGACGTCGCGCAATGCGCCGCTGCCCGCCGGGGCGATCTCGGCGCGGCGGCCGATGTAGAGGAAGGGCACCAGATTCAGCGTGTGCGCGGTGTGCGCCTGGTTGGTGCTGCGGTCCAGCATCTGCTCGGCATTGCCGTGGTCGGCGGTGATGATCACTTCGCCGCCGCATTCCAGCATCGCCTCCACCACGCGGCCAACGCAGGTGTCAAGCGCTTCCACCGCCTTGACCGCGGCTTCCATCACGCCGCTGTGACCGACCATGTCGCCGTTGGCGTAGTTGCACAGGATGGCCTGATACTGCCTGCTACGGATGGCGGACTCAAGTTTGTCGGTGACTTCGAAGGCGCTCATCTCCGGTTTTAAATCATATGTCGCGACCTTGGGCGAGGGCACCAGCACGCGGTCTTCGCCGGGGTAGGGTTGCTCGCGCCCGCCGCTCATGAAGTAGGTGACATGCGCATACTTCTCGGTCTCGGCGATGCGCAACTGTTTCAGGCCAAGGTTGGAGATGTACTCGCCGAAGCCGTTGTGGACGCTGTCTGCGGTGTAAGCGCAGGGCAAGTGGAAATCTTCGCCATAGCTGCTCAGTGTGGTGAAGTTCGCCAGCCTGGGGAAGCGGTTGCGCGCAAAGCCGTCGAACTTCTCGTCGGTCAGGGCGCGCGTGATCTCGCGCGCGCGGTCGGCGCGGAAGTTCATGAACACCGCCACATCGCCGTCCTGCATCGCGGCGGGCTCGCCGATCACGGTGGCTTGCACGAACTCGTCGTTCTCGCCGCGCGCATAGGCGGCTTCCAATCCGGAAGCGGCGTTGGCGGCAGCGAACGGTGCCTTGCACAGCGTGAGCATGTCGTAGGCGATCTGCACGCGTTCCCAGCGGTTGTCGCGGTCCATTGCGAAATAGCGGCCGACGATGCTGGCGATACGGCCCGCGCCGAGAGCATCACACCGGTCCTGCAGATTCTTCAGGTATTCGGCGGCGCTGCGCGGCGGGGTGTCGCGACCGTCGAGGAAGGCGTGGAGGAAAATCTTCTTCAGTCCGGCGCGCGCCGCCATCGCCAGCATTGCCTGGATATGCGCCTCGTGGCTATGCACGCCGCCGGGCGAGAGCAGGCCCAGGATGTGCAGCGCGCTGCCGTTCTTTTTTGCGGTCTCGACCGCCTGCACCAGTGCGGCATTGCGCTCGAAGCTGCCGTCTTCGATGGCCAGATCGACTTTGGTCAGGTCCTGGTACACCACGCGTCCCGCGCCGATGTTCAGGTGGCCGACTTCGGAGTTGCCCATCTGCCCCTTGGGCAGGCCGACCTGCAACTCGGAGGTGTTGATGAGCGTGTGCGGATACTTGCTCCACAGCGCATCCCAGTTCGGCTTGCGCGCATGGGCGACGGCATTGAAATCGGCATCCTCGCGGTAGCCGAAGCCATCGAGGATGAGCAGAAGGACGGGGGTGATTGCTTGAGCGGAATGGTCGGTCATGCTGGCTTTTTTTTCACCGAAATATCAAAATATAAGCAGTTGCTAATTTAGTGCGATGCGTCAGAATAGACTGACTGGGGTAGCGAAGGTTGCCTGAGACGCGGATTTTAGCCGATTTCGGGTTGTTTATGCCCTACTTCCTATATAGATGGCAGGTGAATATGAGCAACAAACTGATCGACAAAGACGAAGATATCCTGCAGGCCTCGCTGGCGATGAAGGCCATCGCCCATCCCCTGCGGCTCAAGATCCTGTGCGTACTGGCGGGTCACGAGTTGAGCGTGCAGGACATCGTGGACAGCGTCGGCACCTCCCAGAGCAACATCTCCCAGCATCTCGCCATCCTGCGCGACAAGGGCGTATTGTCCACACGCAAGGATGCCAACCGCGTCTATTACCGCATCGGCGACCCGCGCACCCTCAAACTGGTGGGGATGATGCGCGACGTGTTCTGCACCATCTAAGGTTCCGGTTTTCACGCCACACGGGCGGACTTGGCATGTATATTAGAATATGCTAATATGCAAACATATCATTTTCAGAGGTCAGGCTATGAAACGTAATCCGGGTTTGTTGTTCGGTCTTTCGGCGGTGCTGCTGGCGGCCAATTCCATCGCGGCCGAGCCCCTGGCGACCGCCCCTGTGCAATACCGCGAGGTGGAGCAGACGTACAGCGTCGACGGCGTGGTCGAGGCGACGCGCCAGTCCACCGTGTCGGCGCAGATATCGGGTCGGGTGAAGGCGCTGTTTTTCGACGTGGGCGACCGCGTGACCAAAGGGCAGATCATCCTCAAGATCGACGAGCGCGAGGCCGACCAGGCGCTCGCAGGCAGCAGGGCGCAGCTGTCGCAGGCGCAGGCTGCCTTGCAGAACGCGCGCCTGAACTACGAGCGCTCGCAGCAACTGTTCGAGCAGAAGTTCATCAGCCAAGCCGCGCTGGACAAGGCCAAGTCCGATTACGAGATGGCCAGGGCGCAGGCGGAAGCAAGCGAGGCGGGTGCGCAGCAATCCGCATTGGCACAGAGCTACACCTCGGTGCTCGCCCCTTACGGCGGCGTGGTGTCGGCGCGCATGGTGGAACTGGGCGAGATGGTGACGGTGGGCAAACCGCTGATGACCGGTTTCGATCCATCGCAACTGCGCGTGATCGCCAACGTGCCGCAACACAAATTGAAAGACATCGGCAGCCGCCCCAGCGTGATGGTGGAAGTGCCGTCGTTGTCGCGCTGGATCAAGTCCGCCACCGTCACGGTGCAGCCGTCGGCCGATGCGCGCACGCACAGTATCCAGGTGCGCGTCGATCTGCCTTCCAACCAGGCCAACCTCTATCCCGGCATGTTCGTGCGCACGCATTTCGTGGTGGGCAAGGAGAGCAAGATGCTCATCCCGGTGAGTGCGGTGGTGCGCCGCAGCGAAGTGGTGGCGGTGTATGTGGTGGACGACAAGGAGGTGCCGCGCTTGCGCCAGGTGCGCCTGGGTGAAGCGAACGCGCAGAACGAGATCGAAGTGCTGGCCGGCCTGAACGTCGGCGAGCGCGTCGCGCGTGAAGCGGTGAAAGCCGGCATGGTCGCGGCGGAGAGCAAGCGATGAGCATGGGTATCTCGGGGCGTATCGCCCGCGTCTTCCTGCATTCGCAGATGACGCCTTTGCTGGCGCTGGTCGCCATGCTGCTGGGTCTGTTTGCCGTGATGGTGACTCCTCGTGAAGAGGAGCCACAGATCAACGTCACCATGGCCAATGTGCTGATCGCCTATCCGGGCGCCTCGGCGCAGGACGTGGCGAACACGGTGGCGACCCCGGCCGAACAGGTGTTGTCGCAGATTGCCGGAGTTGATCACGTCTACTCGGTGTCCCAGCCGGGCATGGCCGTGCTCACCATCCAGTTCAAGGTCGGCGAGATGCATGTGCCTTCGCTGGTCAAACTCTACGATGTCATCTGGTCGCACTCCGACTGGCTGCCCACCACGCTGGGCGTCATGCAGCCCATCATCAAGGCCAAGGGCATCGACGATGTGCCGGTGCTGGCACTGACTCTGTGGCGCGATCAGCCTTCCAGCGGTGCGGTGGAACTGACCCAGGTCGCCCATGCCATCGAGGCGGAGCTGAAACGCGTGCAGGGTACGCGCGAGGTGAGCACACTGGGCGCGACGCCGCGCGTGGTGCGTGTGCTGCTCGACCCGGAAGCGCTGAACGCGCACCAGTTGTCGGTGCAGGAAGTGCGCTACGCATTGCAGGCATCCAATGTTTCGCACAGTGCCGGTACGCTGGTGCAGAACAACCGCGAGGTGCTGGTGCAGACCGGCATGTTCCTCAGCGATGCCAGCGAGGTCAGCCAGCTGGTGGTGGGCGTTACCGATGGCAAGCCGGTGTTCCTGCGCGATGTCGCCGAGGTGCTGGACAGTGCAGACCAGCCCAGGAGTTATGTCTGGATGGGCACGGGTGCTGCGGCGGGCGACAAGAACATCGCCGCCAAGGGCGAATTCGGCGCGGTGACGCTGGCGGTGACCAAGAAGCCGGGCGAGAACGCGGTGGATGTCGCCAACAAGTTGCTACAGCGCGTGGACGAGCTCAAAGGCAGCGTGATCCCCGACGACGTGCAAGTGACGGTGACGCGCAACTATGGCGAGACCGCCAACGACAAGGCGATGAAGCTGATCAAGAAGCTGTTCTTCGCCACCTTCGCCGTGGTCGCGCTGGTGTGGTTCGCGCTGGGCCGCCGCGAGGCCGTCATCGTCGGCGTCGCGGTGCTGCTGACGCTGGCGGTGACGCTGTTCGCTTCCTGGGCTTACGGTTTCACACTCAACCGCGTGTCGCTGTTCGCGCTGATCTTCTCCATCGGCATCCTGGTCGACGACGCCATCGTGGTGGTGGAGAACATCCACCGCCGCCGCGAGTTGTCGCAGCACCAGCCGCTGTCCGAGATCATTCCCGAGGCGGTGGACGAGGTCGGCAGTCCGACCATCCTGGCGACCTTCACCGTGATCGCGGCGCTGTTGCCGATGGCCTTCGTGAGCGGCCTGATGGGGCCGTACATGAGTCCGATCCCGATCAATGCCAGCATGGGCATGCTGATCTCGCTGGCCATTGCTTTCATCGTCACGCCCTGGCTTGCGCTGAAGTTGGCCGCGCCGCATCACGCGGTGGTCAAGGATGAGGGCGACACCAAGATCGCCAGGTTCTTCCGCACCCGTCTGTATCCCTTCCTGAACAAGGAACACGGCAAACCCATGCGGCGCAAGCTGTGGCTGGGGATATTGGGAGCGCTGCTGTTCGCGGTGTCGCTGACGCTGGTCAAGCTGGTGGTGCTCAAGATGCTGCCGTTCGACAACAAGTCGGAGTTCCAGGTGGTTGTCGACATGCCCAGCGGTACGGCGGTGGAACAGACCGCCGGAGTGATGCGCGAGGTCGGCGCCTATCTGGCGACCGTACCGGAGGTGACCGATTACGAGGCCTACGCGGGAACGGCTTCGCCGATCAACTTCAACGGTCTGGTGCGCCAGTATTACCTGCGCAGCGCACCGGAGCAGGGCGACATTCAGGTCAATCTGCAGGACAAGCACAATCGCGATCGCAGCAGCCACGAGATCGCCACCTCGGTGCGCGAGCCGATCGAAAAGATCGCCAAGGTGTGGGGCGCGAAGGTGAAGGTCGTCGAGGTGCCGCCCGGTCCGCCGGTGATGTCGCCCATCGTGGCCGAGATCTATGGCCCGGAATACGAGGGCGCGCGCAAGGTGGCGGGCAAGGTGCGCGAGCAGTTCGTTGCCACGCCGGACATCGTCGGCATCGACGACACGGTGAGCGAAGCCGCACCCAAGCTGGTGCTGCGCGTGATGCAAAGCAAAGCCGCTCTGCTCGGTGTGGCGCAGAGCGACATCGTGGACGCGGTGCAGATCGCGTTGTCAGGCCAGGATGTGACGGCCCTGCACGATCTGGATGCGAAATATGCACCGCCGCTGCGCCTGGCCTTGCCGGCGGAGAAGCGCAGCCGCATCGACGACGTACTGAAACTGAAGGTGCGCTCGCGCGACGGTGCGCTGGTGCCGCTGTCGGAAGTGGTGCAAGCCGTGCATACGCAGCGCGACTACCCGATCTATCACAAGGACCTGCTGCCGGTGGTGTATGTGACCGGCGATATGGCGGGCGATCTGGACAGCCCGCTGTACGGCATGTTCGCCATCAACGGCAAGACCGGCGACATGGCACTGGAGCAGGGCGGCACGCTGGAGTCGTGGTTCTTCCACCAACCGTCCGATCCCTATGCGGGTTACACCCTCAAGTGGGACGGCGAGTGGCAGGTCACGTTCGAGACCTTCCGCGACATGGGTATCGCCTACGGCGTGGGGCTCATCCTGATCTACCTGCTGGTGGTGGCGCAGTTCAAGAGCTATGTCGTGCCGCTGGTGATCATGGCGCCGATCCCGCTGACCATCATCGGCGTGATGCCGGGCCATGCCTTGTTCGGCGCGCAGTTCACCGCGACCTCGATGATCGGCATGATCGCGCTGGCGGGCATCATCGTGCGCAACTCCATCCTGCTGGTGGACTTCGTCAACCTGCAGTTGCGCGACGGAGTCGACCTGCAGCATGCGGTGGTGAATGCGGCGGCGGCCCGCGCCAAGCCGATCATCCTGACCGGTCTGGCGGCGATGCTGGGGGCGCTGTTCATCCTCGATGACCCCATCTTCAACGGCCTCGCGCTGGCCTTGATTTTCGGCATCCTGGTCTCCACCTTGCTGACGCTGATCGTCATCCCGGTGCTGTATTACGCAACGCTGTACAAGAAATTCGATTAGAATCTTCAAACATTAAGGAGTATCAAGCATGAACGCAGAACGTATCGTCCGAATCGTCGCAGGTTTCTTCATCCTGCTGTCCCTGACCCTGGGTGTCGAGGCCAGCCCGCTGTTCGTCAGCGGGTATTTCCTGTTCTTCACCGCTTTCGTCGGCCTGAACCTGTTCCAGAGCGGCTTCACGCAGATCTGCCCGCTGAACAACATCCTCGCCAAGTTCGGTATCAAAGGCAGTTGCTAAACAGACTGCAGCCCTTTTCGATCAGCCTAGCCCACATCAGTCTGGCCTTCGTCGGCCTGATGTGGGTTTTGCCTTTTCTGTATTACTACCACGCTTATCCCATCACCACCTTCTATCAGGAGAGCGGTGCGGCGCTGCTCGGTCTGTGTGCCATGCCTTTGCTGCTGACGGCGCGTTTCTGGCAAGCACCGGAAGTACCGCGCATCGTCATGTTGCCGATCGGTCTGATGATGCTGGTGATGATCCAGTTCTTCGCCGGACGCATCATCCACTTCGATCACTTGATGATGCTGGGCCTGTATTTCCTGTTTGCCGCATTGCTCATGATGCTGGGGCAGCGTTTGCGTGCCGAGCTTGGATTGTCCACGCTGGTTACCGTGCTGGCGACGTTCCTGCTGGTCGGCGCTGAACTGAATACCCTGGCGGGTATCCTTCAACATTATCGCTGGGACACGTTCCTGAACCCGGTCATTACCGCAAAGACATCCCATGCAGTGTATGGCAACACTGCGCAACCAAACCACTACGCCAACTATCTGTCGCTGGGCTTGATCTCGTTAGGCTTGCTGTATGCGCGTTTTGGCATGCGTATCTGGCAGGTTGCGCTACTGGCGATGCCGTTGCTGTTCGTGCTGGTACTGTCCGGTTCGCGCAGCTCCTGGCTCTATCTGCTGTTTACACTCGGCCTGGCCTTCCTGTGGCAACACCGCGACAAGGCGTTGCGCCCGTTGCTGTATTACACCTTGATATTGGTGCTGGGATTCGGGCTGATGCATCTGGTGGTGCAGATACCCTGGTTGGAGGGAGCCACCGGCAGTATCACCACGACGGAGCGTTTGTTCGGCGATAACGCCAGCGGAGCTATCCGCGTCCATCTGTGGCGAGAGGCGGCGCTGATCTTTCAACAATATCCGCTGATGGGGGCCGGCTTCGGCCAGTTCGCTTTCGAGCACCTGCAGCTGGCGGCGGAGCTGCGCAATCCCGGTGTCACCGGCCTGTACAACAACGCGCACAATCTGGTGATGCAGACCGCGGCGGAAGCCGGCTTGGCCGGTGTCGCCATTCTGCTGGGTGCGTTGGGCATGTGGTTCTGGCAGTCGGTCGTGCGCGGTGCGCAGTTCACCCTCTATCACTGGTGGGGCTATGCCGTTCTGGCGGTGCTGGGTATCCACAGCCTGCTCGAGTATCCGCTGTGGTATGCGTACTTCATCGGCGTGGCGGCAGTCATGCTGGGAATGTTCGACGCCACGACTTACCGGCTGGAATTGCGCGTTTTTGGGCGCATCTCTGTGGCGGCGATGTTGTTGCTGGGGGTGCTGTCGCTGGGGCAGGTCTATCAAGGTTACCAGCGCCTGGAGAATGCGATGGTGTTTCGCGGGATGGCAGCCAAAGATCCTGCTTTCGTGCAGCGTACGCGCGACGAGCTACTGGTGGCGCATCAATACACCTTGTTGAGTTCTTATTCCGAGTTGTTCATCGCCAGCATGATGGAGCCGAGCGTCGATCACCTGAAAGAGAAGCTTGATCTGAACGAACGTGCCTTGCGTTTTACCCCGATCGGGCCGGTGGTTTACCATCAGTCCTGGCTGCTGGCACTTTCCGATCGTCCGGTCGGGGCCAGAGAACATCTGGTGCGCGCAATTTGGGCATATCCGGATAACTTCGCACAGGCGCGCGCCGAACTTGACGAATTGGCACGCAAGGATCCCGCGCGCTTTTCCGCTCTGTTAGAATTCGCCACCCAAAAATACGAGGAGTATCGCCGTGCTGTTGTATCTGCAAAATAACATCTGGACCATTCTGATCGCGCTGACCAGCGGTGCCATGCTGTTCTGGTCGTTCTTCGGCAACCGCCTGCGCGGTATCAAGGACATCGACCATATCGCGGCCACGCAACTCATCAACCACAAGAACGCGCTGGTGCTGGATGTGCGCGAGCAGGGCGAATATGACGCCGGACATATCCTGAACAGCAAGCTCATATCGCTGGGAAAACTGCACGAGCGCATCGGCGAGCTGGAGAAGTACCGCGAAAAACCGATCCTGGTGGTCTGCCGCAGCGGGATGCGTTCCGCATCCGCCTGCGCGCTGCTCGGCAAACAGGGTTTCGCTCAGGCTTACAATCTGGAGGGCGGCGTGATGGCCTGGCAAAAAGCCAGTCTGCCGCTGGAGAAATAATATGGCCAAGGTCGTCATGTATTGCACCGAGGTCTGTCCGTATTGCGTGCGCGCCGAACAGTTGCTGAAACGCAAGGGTGTGGAGCAGATCGAGAAGATACGCATAGACCTGCAGCCGGAACGCGGCGAGGAGATGATCCGGAGGACGGGTCGCCGCACGGTGCCGCAGATATATATCAACGAGACCCATGTCGGCGGTTACGACGACATGGCCGCACTCGACCAGGAAGGTGGGCTCGCCCCCCTGCTGGCTCAACCATAACAAGGGAAAAACATGACTGAAGCCGAACAAACGAATACGCAACCGATCTTCAATATCGAGAAGTTGTACGTGAAAGACCTGTCGCTGGAGATCCCGCATGCACCGGGGATATTCCTGGAGCGCGAGAATCCGCAGATCGACCTGCAATTGCAGACTCAGGCCGGAACGGTCGAGGAGGGGGTGTTCGAAGTCGTCGTCACCGTCACTGTCACCGCCAAGCTGCCCGAGAAGGACAAGGTCATGTTCCTGATCGAGGCCAGGCAGGCCGGTATCTTCCAGGTCCGCAACGTTCCCGCCGAAGAGATGGAGACGGTGCTGGCGGTGCTCTGCCCCAACATCCTCTATCCCTATCTGCGCGAAGTGGTGTCGAATGTGGCGGTGCGCGCCGGGTTTGCACCCGTAATGCTCAATCCGATCAACTTCGAGACGATCTATCAGCAGCAGAAACAGCAGTCCCAAAGCACCGTCGCCGAGGCGGTCAAGCACTGATGAGGCATCTGGCGATATCGCTGCTGTTGCTGCTTGCCACTCAAGCGGCGTTCGCATTCGATTTCGTCTCGGTCGCCGAGCCTGCTGTTCTTTACGACGCCAATTCGCTCAAGGCGAAGAAGCTGTTCGTCGCCACGCGCTACCTGCCGCTGGAGCAGGTCGTGGTACTGGAGAACTGGGTCAAGGTGCGCGACAACTCGGGCAAGCTGTTCTGGCTCGAGAAGCGCAATCTGAGCAGCAAGCGCTACGTCATGGTGACGGTTCCTTCCACCGACGTGCGGCGCAGCCCGGATGAGGCTGCCGGCCTGGTGTTCAAGGCGACGCAACAACTCGGTCTGGAATGGCTGGGGAATGCCGGTAGCGGCTGGGTCAAAGTGCGCCACGCCGACGGGAGCACGGGTTACCTCAAGTCCAACGACGTGTGGGGCGACTGATGAAACTTGCGATCCTGGGTTCCGGCGCATGGGGAACGGCCCTGGCAGTCAGTTTTGCGCCGCGCCATCAGGTCACGCTTTGGTCTCGTGACGCCGGAGAGATAGAGGTGATGGTCCGCGAACGCTATAACCAGCGTTTTCTGCCGGATGTCCCGCTTCCTGCCGAACTTGAACTTTCCACTTCGCTGGACGAGACATTGGCCGATGCCGAGCTGGTCATCGTCGCCGTTCCTGTCGCCGGGCTGCGCAGCACCTTGCAACAAATTGCCAAACTGCCTTCGCCCATTTCCGTGATCTGGGTGTGCAAAGGTTTCGAGAGTGAGACGTCGCGATTTCCTCACCAGATCGCAGAAGAGACACTGCCGGCCAATTTTCCGCGCGGTGTCCTTTCCGGCCCCAGCTTCGCGCAGGAGGTGGCGCGCAACCAGCCAACAGCGATGACGCTGGCGTCGAAAGATGGCGAGTTCGCACAGCGCACGGCCAAGGCGCTGCACCATTCCCGCTTGCGCATTTACTCCAGCACCGATGTGGTCGGTGTGGAGATCGGCGGAGCGGTCAAGAACGTGCTGGCCATCGCCGCAGGCATTTGCGACGGCATGCAGATGGGGCTCAACGCCCGCGCGGCACTGCTCACGCGCGGTCTGGCCGAGATGTCGCGGCTGGGTTTGCAGATGGGCGGACGCGCAGAGACGCTGGGCGGCTTGTCTGGCGTGGGCGATCTGATCCTCACCTGCACCGGCGACCTTTCGCGCAACCGTCAGGTCGGTATGCTGCTGGCGCAACACAAGTCGCTATCCAACATCCTCAACGAACTCGGGCATGTGGCCGAAGGCGTCTACACCGCACGCGAGGTGCATCGCATCGCGCAGCAGCACGGCGTCGAGATGCCGATCTGTGAAGCGGTATACCGCGTGCTGTATGAGAGCCTTGCCGCGGACAAGGCGGTCGAAGCGCTGCTCAGCCGTCAGCCGGGCAGCGAGTTCGACTGAGCGCCTTCAAAGCCGCACTGCCGCCACGCTTCAAACACTGTCACCGCCACCGTGTTCGACAGATTCAGGCTGCGGTTGTCCGGCAGCATCGGCAAACGCAAGCGCCGTTCCGGCACGAATGCTGCTAACACTTCCGCAGGCAGGCCGCGGCTCTCCGGCCCGAACAGGAAGGCATCGCCGCGCCGGTACTGCACTTCGTGGTAGGAATGCGAAGCCTTGGTGGTGAAGGCGAACACGCGTGCATCGGGCAGACTGTCCAGACATTCGACAAGAGTGTCGTATTCCCGAACACTCGCGTATTCGTGATAGTCGAGTCCGGCGCGGCGCAGCTGTTTGTCGTCGAGGTCGAAGCCGAGCGGGCGGATGAGGTGCAATCGGGCGCCGCTATTGGCGCACAGGCGGATGACGTTGCCGGTATTGGGCGGGATCTCCGGTTGGTAAAGAATCACATTGAACATCAGGAATCCACTCGAAATGCTTGTCAGTATGGGGAAAAACGGCTAACTTCCGTTTATCGGCAAGTGTCTGGAAAAGTCACACAGGGGGAATTATGGCGCGTCCGGAGAAAATCCGCTTAGACGATCTGCTGGTACAGCAGAAACTCATTTCATTGGATCAACTCCAGTTCGCGCTGGAGCAGCAGAAGCGCAGCGGCCGCAAGCTCGGTCGCGTGCTGGTGGATAACGCCTTCGTCAGCGAAGACCAGATATCCGAAGCGATCGCCAAGCAGCTCAATATCCCGTACATCAATCTCAAGTACTACAACGTCAACCTCGAGATCGTCCGCCGTCTGCCGGAGAACCAGGCGCGGCGCTTCCGCGCGGTGGCGCTGGAGGAACGCAACGGCGTGCTGCTGATCGGCATGGCCGACCCGACCGACCTGTTCGCATTCGACGAGATCGCGCGTCTGCTCAAACGCGACATCGATGTCGCCGTGGTCACCGAAGGCCAGTTGCTGGAGACCATCGACCGCGTCTATCGCCGCACCGAAGAGATCACCGGTCTGGCCAAGGCGGTCTCCGATGAGCTGGGCGATACCTATATCGACTTCGGCGCGTTGAGCGACACGGTCGGTGTGGAAGAAGCGCCGGTGGTCAAGCTGTTGCAGACCATGTTCGACGATGCCACCCAGGTGCGCGCCTCCGACATCCATATCGAGCCGCAGGAGTCGCGTGTGCAGATACGTTTCCGCATCGACGGCGCGCTGCACCTGCAAACCGAGGCCGACAGCAAGATCGCCCCCTCGCTTGCCCTGCGCCTGAAACTGATGTCGGGGCTGGATATCTCGGAGAAACGTCTGCCGCAGGACGGCCGCTTCAACATGCGCGTGCGCGACCAGGCGGTGGATGTGCGTATCTCCACCATGCCGACGCAATACGGCGAATCGGTGGTGATGCGCCTGTTGAACCAGAGCGGCAGTTTCCTCACACTGGACAAACTCGGCATGCCGCCGGACATGCTCAAGCGCTTCCGCGAGATCATCCAGCGCAGCAACGGCATGGTGCTGGTCACCGGCCCGACCGGCAGCGGCAAGACGACGACCCTGTATGCGGGCCTGGCCGAGATCAACACTGTCGACCAGAAGATCATCACCGTCGAAGACCCGGTGGAATACCGCCTGCCCGGCATCAATCAGGTACAGGTGAACGAAAAGATCGAACTGACTTTCTCGCGCGTTCTGCGTTCCGCCTTGCGCCAGGACCCGGACGTCATCCTGGTCGGCGAGATGCGCGATGCCGAGACCGCGCAGATCGGCATGCGCGCGGCGATGACCGGGCACCTGGTGTTCTCCACGCTGCACACGCGCGATACCGCCGGTACCCTGTTCCGCCTGGTCGATATGGGCGCGCCGAAATACATGGTGGCCTCGTCGGTGCAGGCAGTGCTGGCGCAGCGCCTCTTGCGCCGCGTCTGCGAAAGCTGCAGCGAGGCGCACGTGCCGTCGCCGCAGGAAAGCGAATGGCTGGAAGCGGAAGGCGTCGCCAGAGGAGAATGGGGCACGCTGCTGCACGGGCGCGGCTGTTCGCATTGCAACGGCACGGGCTACCACGGCCGCATGGGCGTGTACGAGATGCTGGAGATGAGTCAGGCGCTGGTGGATGCCGCCGCGCATGAAGACAACTCGCACTTCATGCAGGTCGCGCGCGCGCACCTGAAAGGCAAGACGCTGCTCGATGCCGCGTTGCACGAGATGAAGCTGGGACACACCTCGGTGGCCGAGGTGATGCGTATCAGTAACCAAGTGGAAGACTGATGCCGGTATACGCCTACAAGGGAAGAAGCGCGCGCGGCGAACTCGTGCAGGGTTCGCTGGAGGGCGCGGACAGCGGTGTCATCGCCGACCAGTTGCTGAACACCGGGATCACGCCGACCGAGATCAAACTCACCTCGCAGGCTGTGCGCAGCGGCAGCAACCCTGAAAAAGCCGGTCTGTGGCAGCGGTTGTCGGCCGAGAAGAAGGTCGACACGCTGGAACTGATGTTGTTCAGCCGCCAGATGTACACGCTGCTCAAAGCGGGCGTGCCCATCATGCGTGCCTTGGCCGGTTTGCAGGAATCCACGCGCAATCCCGCCTTCTCCGGGATGCTGCAGGATCTGCGCGAGAGCCTGGACAGCGGACGCGAACTGTCCACCGCGATGCGCCGTCACCCCAAAGTGTTCTCCCCGTTCTACCTCAGCATGGTGCAGGTCGGCGAGATGACCGGCATGCTGGATCAGACCTTCCTGCGTCTGTATGAGCATCTCGAATTCGAGAAAGACATGAAGGAACGCATCAAATCCGCGGTGCGCTATCCGATGTTCGTCCTGATCGCCATGGCGATCGCCATCGTCATCGTCAACATCTTCGTCATTCCGGCGTTCGCCAAGGTGTTCGAGGGCTTCCATGCCGAGCTACCGCTGATGACCAAGGTATTGATGGGTTTCTCCAATTTCATGGTGGACTCATGGCCCGTCCTGCTGGCGCTGCTGATCGGTGCTGTGGTCGCGGTCCGTTCCTGGGTCGACACGACGGAAGGGCGCTACAAATGGGATCGCTACAAATTCCATATTCCCATCGCGGGCCGCATCATCATGAAGGCGACGCTGGCGCGGTTCGCGCGCAGTCTGGCGCTGTCGTTCAAGAGCGGCATCCCCATCGTGCAGGGACTCAACTCGGTGGCGCTGGTGGTGGATAACGAATTCATGCGCAGCCGCGTCGAGCAGATGCGTGATGGCGTCGAACGCGGCGAGAGCATCCTGCGTACGGCGGCGGCCTCCGGCGTGTTCAATCCCACCGTATTGCAGATGATCGCCGTGGGCGAAGAGACCGGCGATATGGACGGTCTCATGTTCGAGATCGCGGGGATGTATGAGCGCGAAGTGGAATACGAGATCAAGACCCTGAGCTCCAATATCGAACCCATCATGATCGTGCTGCTGGGTGCTCTGGTGCTTGTCCTGGCATTGGGCATCTTCCTGCCGATGTGGGACTTGGGCAAGGCGGCGTTGCACAGATGATAGAACCAGTACCGAGTGCCGAGTACCGAGTGCAGAGAAAACAGTGCCGTGTTCTGAGTGCTGAGTGCGAAGTATTGGCTTCGAAGTGCCGGACGAAAGGTATCGCACAACTCACTCGGCACTTGGCACTCGGCACTTGGCACTCTCATAAAGGTTTCACCCTCATCGAACTCATCATCGTCATCACTATCATTGTGATCCTGGCGGGGATGTTCCTGGTGCGTGTTCCGTTCTATCAGGAACAGGCGGAAAAGGCGGCCATGCAGCAAGTCGAAGGCGCTATACAAAGCGCGTTGGTCTTGCGTTATGGCACACTGATGACGCGGGGGGCGGCGAACGAAAAAGAATTGAGCCGACTCGCGAGCGACAATCCGATCGGCTGGCTGCAACAGAAACCGAAGAACTATGCGGGGGAGTATTTTGCCCCCTCGCCGCGAGCGGTCGCGCCGGGACAATGGGTGTTCGACCTGCAATCGCGCGATCTGATCTACATCGTGGATCATGGGGACTACTTCACGCCGGGCAAGGATGGCAACAAATGGATACGTTTTCATGTCCAGCTGGGATTCGAGCCGGTTCTGGGGAGTTCCGACAAGGGCGGTGAGCTGGTGACGACTTTGTTCGTGCCGGCAGAGCCATACCGCTGGTTTGATTGAGGTACACATGGATCCCATCGTTGAATCTATATTGGTCCGCTCAGCGGTCATCTTTCTGCTGGTGGGCAGTCTGGGGGGGGTCGTGATCGGCGGTCTGCTGCTTTGGGACCCGCTGCGGTTGCGCGCGGTCAGCGGCATCCTCAATCGCTGGATATCCACGCGGCATCTGGATCAATCGCTGGAACTCTCCGTTGAGATTGATCCCTGGTTCTACCGCTACCGCCAAGCCAGCGGCGTGTTCATCCTGCTGGGGGCGGGCTACATCCTCTATTTCTTTACCGTAAGTCTGGACAGGGCAGGCGCCATTGCAGGATTAGCGCGGCACTACAACATTCCTTCATCTGCGGTAGGTGTGCTGCTGGATGCATTTGTGTTGTGCGCCTTGTTGGGTGCCATTTTTGCTGCATTCGTCAGCCTGTTCCTATTGCTGCGTCCCAGCCTGTTGCGCGATTTCGAGCAGGCGGCAAACCGGTGGGTTTCGATGCGCCGTGCCTTGAAACCGATGGAGATATCGCGTCAGGGGCTGGACGAGTATGTGTTCAGGCATGGACGCCAGGCGGGCGCGTTGCTGGTATTGGGCAGTCTCTATGTTTTGGTGTTCCTTCTGTCCTGGCTTGGTCATTAGTGTCGGACTGGCGTCACCGATTTCATTAATTAGCCGCGCTAACCCTTTGCCGTGGCGTGATTTAGTGCTTGCTTTCTGGCACGATTCTGGCTAGATTTGTAAAACCCCTGTTCGCGCCGGGTGTTGCGACATCGGGCAAAACGGGTGGAGAAGCAAAAAAACGGGGCTGCGGCCTCTATATCTTTAAATAGGAGAGACTACTATGCAAAAGCAACAAGGTTTTACATTGATCGAACTGATCGTGGTGATCGTGATTTTGGGCATTCTGGCTGCGACTGCATTGCCGAAGTTTTTCGACTTGAAATCAGATGCGGCAGCGGCGGCAGTAAAGGGTGTGGCCGGCGCTATTGCCTCGGGCAGTGCCATCAATTATTCGACACGTTTGCTGCACCCAGCCAGCGGTGTGGCGGTGGCCAATTGTTCGGACGGCTCGACGCTGGTTGATGGTGTTGATTTTGCAACGCCTGCAACCGGTTACACCATCACGGCGGGTGCTATTGCAGCACCGGTTTCCGGGGTAACAAGAAGCTGCACCCTGACCGGACCGACCAATGATGGATCTCAAACAGCGACATTCTCGATCACAGGTTCTTGATCTGGCAGTATTCAAGCAAGTCGGGTTCGAGTTGCTTTCCTCGGAAAAAGCGAGGGCGAACAGCGATACTTGATTTTTGAAAATTGAGACAGAAACAAAGGGGGCTGCGGCCTCCTTTGTTTCGTTAAGGTTCGTACTTTGTTTCCAGCCTGGTAACCGAACGATTGCACGGCAGGCTTCGATTCCCATTATCATTTTGGAAGCACGTTTTTCTTCAAGAAGAATCCGCGCCATTGGCGCCTTAACAAGTAAAGCGATATGAGTTTGAAGCCTGAACAGATTGAAACGAGCAAGCCGGGAGCCGAACATTGCTTCGGCGTGCAGGCCGAAGCAATGTTCGGTACTTGCGGAGGGGGAAATCAACGCGGCTTCACTCTGGTTGAACTGATCACCGTCATCGTCCTTGTGGGCATCATCTCGGTTGTGGCCTTGCCTCGTTTTGCCAGCAACGATGCTTTTCGCGCGCGCGCCACGGCGGATCAGGTCGCTGCGGCATTGCGCTACGCCCAAAAGACCGCCATCGCATCGCATGGAGTGGTCACGGTGAATATCTCGGCGGCGGCGACCCCGGATTGCGGAACGACGGTTACCGCGGGCGCGATCGACTGCAAGATTCCGGATAGCGTGACGATCGACAAACCCCTGCCCTGGTCGGTGGGGTTCGACGCCATGGGCAGACCGGTACCGAATATTGGGGACGCCGTCGTGGTGGGCACCACGACGACCATCACTATCGAAGCGGAGACGGGTTATGTCCACTAATTCAGCTTCCCTGTTACAGCGCGGCATCAGCCTCATCGAGCTCATCATCTTCATCGTCATCGTCAGCGTGGCGGTGGTGGGGATCTTGCTGGTGATGAATCAGGTCACCGCGCACAGCGCCGACCCGCTGATCCGCAAGCAGGCATTGGCCGTCGCCGAATCGATGCTGGAAGAGATCCGTTTGCAGGCCCTGTCCGGTGTCGGCTGCGCGGGTACGCTGGGGGCGAATGCGGCACGTTCCAGTGTGAGCGCGGTGTGCGCTTACGACACCTACAGCACCACCGCGGGCATACTGGATTTTTCCACCAATGCGGCCGTGCCGGGGTTGGCGAACTACAACATCACCGATGTGTCCGTGACGCAGATCCCCACCTTGGGGGGCACGCCGATCACGGCGGGCAGCGGGGTGGAGATCACCGTCACTGTCGCCGACCCGACGGGGGCGACGATAACGGCGACGGGTTACCGGGCGGGGAATTGATGAACATGCAGCCGAGATCACAGTGCGGTTTCACGCTGGTCGAGATGATCATCGTGATCGTCATCACCGGCATCATCGGCGGGATGGTGGCGATGTTCATCCGCGCACCGGTGCAGGGCTATGTGGACAGTTCGCGCCGCGCCGAGATGACCGATATCGCGGATACCGCGCTGCGGCGCCTGGCGCGCGATCTGCGCACCGCCGTGCCGAACAGCGTGCGTTTGCCGACCCCGGCGGGTTCGACCTACATCGAGTTCCTGCCGACAAGGGATGGCGGGCGTTACCGGGTGAACGATGACGGCGGGATATTGTGCGGCGCGGCGGGGGACGACCTGGCGTTCAATGCGTCTGACACGTGTTTTGCCATTATTGGCTCGCCCATCCCATTCTTGGCCGGGGATGCCATCGTTGTGGGCAGCACCCAGTCAAGCGGCAACCCGCCCTACTGCAAAACCACGACCTGCACCGTCGCTGCCATAGTGGAGCCCGGCGTGTTGCGCGATTACACGGGGGCTGCGGGCGCACAAGCTGTAGTGGTGATGGCGGGCGCTGCAAAGTTTCCGGATTCAGCTGAAGTTGAGGGCTATCGCTTTGAAGTTGTGCCGGGCGACCAGCAAGCGGTCACCTATGCTTGTGTGAATCCCGGCGGCGGCGGCTGCGCGACCGGCGCAGATGGCGACGGAACATGCCAACTGATGCGTTATTGGTCATATGGATTCAACTCTACGCAAGTAGCCCCGGCTGCGCTGGCGGGTCCGAGCACGGCCATCCTCGCCGACCGGGTGAGCGCCTGTAATTTCGTCTACGATATCGGCAATAAGCGCAACAGTCTGGTGGCGGTGTCGCTGACGATCACGCGCGGCAACGAGAGCGTGAACCTTTATCACGAGATCCATATCAACAACATACCGTGAGGAAGAATTGACAGGCAAGTACAAACAACGCGGTTTCAGTCTGGTCTCCGCCATCTTCCTGCTGGTGGTGCTGGCGGGATTGGGCGCCGCGATGGTCACGTTCTCGACCTCGCAGCACCAGAGCCAGGCGCTGGATGTGCTGGGATCGCGCGCCTATCAGGCGGCGCATGCGGGTGTCGAATGGGCGGCGTATAACATCGCCTCGAGCCCCGGAGTGGCGGGTGCAAATAATTTTGGTCCTGTATCGGGGAACCCGCTGGGCGGGAACCTGGATGGTTTCGAGGTGTCGGTGGTGTATACCGCCGCTTCGCAAGTCGATGATACGACCTACCCGCCGGATGGTGTGACGGGAACGGTGTGGAGTTACGACATCACCGCCAGCGCGGTGCAGGGTACGGCGGGAACGGAAAACTATGTCGAGCGTGTCATCAAGGCAAAGATGTGACAAGTGAGACGGATGCAAAGGCAGGGTACAGGTTTTGGAAGAACCGCAGGAAGGCGAATTGAGGGATTCGGATTCCTGCGCATCGCGTGGTCGGGTTGGAGAGAAAAAATGAAATCAAATATAAAAACGATATTTCTGCTGCTGGGTCTGCTGGCCGGGGCCGCCGATGCGGCCGACACCTTTACGACCTCGGGAACGTGGGTGGCGCCAGCGGGCGTGACTTCGGTCGACGTCGAGGTATGGGGCGGCGGCGGCGCGGGCGGCGGACAGAACCAGAACTCGGACGGTGGGGGCGGCGGCGGCGGCGGCGCTTATTCCAGGGTAGTTGGTATCGCTGTCGTACCGGGCAATTCCTACACGGTGACGGTTGGCGCGGGCGGCGTCGGTGTCGCCAGCGGGACCGGCGGCACGGGCGGTGATTCCTATTTCATCAACGCCGCCACGGTGATGGCGAAGGGCGGGACGGGTGGCGCGCCCTCCACCGGTACACCTCCGGCGGGCGGCGCGGGCGGCGCTGCAGCTGCCGGGGTGGGTACGACTAAATTCTCCGGCGGCAACGGCGGGCAGGGAATCAATAGCGGCACGGGACAGGGTGGACCCGGAGGTTCGTCGGCGGGAACGGCGGCGAACGGCACCAATGGTCCTACGCCGTGGGCCACGCTCACCGCCGCTGCTGCACCGGCGGGTGGCGGCATCGGTGGTAACGGTGGCAATGTTGGCGTCAATGGGTTCTCGCCGGCTTCCGGCAATGGCGGTGGCGGCGGCGGGTCGGGTGAGGGCACGGCAAGGGTCGGCGGTAGCGGCACGGCAGGCAAGGTCGTCATCAGCTATATATCCGCGCCCGCAGCCGCGACCAGCGCTGCCACAGGTTTGGCAGCTTCCGGTGCGACGCTGAATGGCGTAGTGAGCAGCAACGGGGCAAGCACGACGGTCACTTTCGAATACGGTCTGGACACCTCCTATGGCAACACCGCTACAGCCGCGCAAAGCCCGCTGGTAGCGGGTGCGACCAATGCGGCGGTCTCCGCCGCGATCATCGGATTGACCTGCAACACGACCTACCATTTCCGGGTGACGGCAACGAACAGCGCGGGAACAACGAATGGCGGCGATCTGACCTTCACCACGTCGGCTTGCCCGCTAGCCATCGTGACCACCAATGCAGCCAGCGCTGTGGGCACCACGAGTGCCACGCTGAACGGCACGGTCAATGACAACGGTTCGGTCACCACGGTCACCTTCGACTATGGTCTGACGGCGGCTTACGGCAGCACTGCCACTGCCGCGCAGAGTCCGCTGGCGGCCGGATCCGGCAATACCGCCGTATCGTCCGCGCTGCTCGGACTGGCGTGCAACACGACCTATCACTTCCGCGTCAAGGGCGTGAACGCCTACGGAACTTCGAACGGCGGCGACCTGACTTTCACCACCGTTTGCACGGCACCCGCAGCGACAACATCGGCGGCGACAACGTTGACGACGACCGGCGCGACACTGAACGGCACGATCAACGATAACGGTGCAAGCGCCACGGTCTCGTTCGATTACGGCTTGACCGCCGCCTACGGCAGCACGATCACGGCCACACAAAGCCCGGTCGGTCCGGATTGGGGTGCTATGCCGGTATCCGCGGCATTGTCCGGCTTGCCCTGCAACACGACCTATCACTACCGCGTCAAAGGAACGAACTCGATCGGAACCACCAACGGCGGCGACCTGACCGTTACCACATTGGCATGTTCGACGGGCGTCTCCGTCACCTCCAGTCCCGGCGCCTGCGTGGATGATGCGGGCATAGGCACACGAACCTGGACGACGCTGGATGCGGTCGCCAGCGACAATGCTTACGCGACGACCACGCTGGGCGACAACCAGCAGAGCCACTATCTGAAATGCACGGGCTACGGCTTCGCGATCCCGGCGGGGGCGACCATCAACGGCATCACGGTGAATGTGGAGCGCAGTGCCTCCAATACGAACTCTCCGATACGGGATCTTTCCATGCGCATCGTCAAAGCCGGCGTGATCGGCGCGACGAACCGGGCGACCGCCACGACCTACCCCACCACCGATACCGTCGAAGCGCACGGTGGTGCGGCTGATCTGTGGGGTTTGCCCTGGACTGCGGCGGATATCAACAGCGCGAACTTCGGCGCGGCACTGGCGGCATACAAGAACGGCACGAACGGCGGGACGTTCACGGTCAACGTGGACCACATGCCGATCACCGTCACCTATACGCCGACCACCCCTTGGGTCGCTTCGATCGATCGTGTCAGCACCAACCCGACCGCCGCGAACATGTCCGTTTCCTGGGACGTGCTGTTCAGCGGCAACGCGACCGGCGTGGACGCCACGGACTTCGAGCTGATCATGGGCGGCGCCGCGACCGGCGCAAGCATCACCTCGGTGAGCGGCAGCGGCATGGTGTGGACGGTCACCGCGAACACCGGCACGGGCGCGACCGGAACGCTGGGTTTGAACCTGGCAGATAACGATTCGATCACGGTGGGCGGCGTTCCCCTGGGTGGGGCGGGCGACAACGCCGACTTCACCGGCCAGGTCTATACCATCGAGGTGCCGGTCTGCGACGCGACAGCGATCTTCTGCGACGATTTCGAACGTTCCAACGTAGGCGCTGTGGGCAACGGCTGGACGATAACGCCGGGGCCCGCCGCCGACTGTGCCGGTGTCGCGGGCAACTCCGGTTGCGCGGGCATCGACACCGATATCCCGCCGTTCAATGCCACGACCAACAAGGCCAATCCGACGCGCTCGATGTTCACCCGCTGGAGCATCGTCACGGTGGACAGCCGCGCCATCGATCTTTCGGGACGTCCCTCCGCATTGCTCAGCTTCTGGATGCGACGCGGCGGCGACTCGTTCAGCGAATATCCCGAGGCGGTGGGCGAGGATTATCTGTTGCAATATCTCGCTAACGACGGCACCTGGAAGATACTCGCACAGTATCCCACCGGTGTTATGCAGGGGCAGGTATTCACTCCGGTGATCCAGTTGCCGACCAATGCGCTGCATGCGAATTTCAAACTGCGCTACTACCAGCCCGCAGGTAGCGGGGATGCGAACGGCGGTGCGACCGGCGGTGCGCCCGGTGTAGTCGGCTACGATTACTGGCATATCGATAACGTCATCGTCCGCGAAGCGCCGGAGAGCAGTTATGTGGGTGCATTCTGCGACAACTTCGAGGCGGGTCTCGGGCGCTGGAGCATCTCCGCCGAAGGTGCGCCGCCGACTGCGGCGATCGGCGATGCCGATCTGCGGACCACGGACTTCAACTCGGCGACCCACGAGCTCGATATGCGCTGGGGTTATGTGGTGGCCTCCACCCTGCGTACCGACATGACCGGGGTGACCGGCAACATCGAGTATTGGCTGAAGAGCGGCACAACGGCGGCGCGCGATCCGGATGCCAACGAGGACATGGTCGTCGAGTACCGCAACAGCGCGGGCACATGGACCGCGCTGGCGACGTATCTAGGCTCCGACCCGATGGGCACGATATACAACGGCAGCCATGTCATGCCCGCGGATTCGAAGCACACCGGCTTCCGCCTGCGTTTCCGCATGCTGAACGGCAGCTCTTTCGATAACGACTACTGGCATGTGGACGACGTCTGCGTCGGCACGATCCTGCCTGTCGCGGATCTCTCCCTCAGCAAGACGCGCGTCGGACCGCTGGTGCCGGGATCGAATGGCACTTACACGCTTTCAGTGACCAACAACGGGCCGGATGCGCTCGCCGGCACGATCGAGGTGGTCGACACCTTGCCGGCGGGGTTGAGCTACTACTCGGCTACCGGTACCGGCTGGAGCTGCACCTCGAACGCGCCGGATGTCACTTGCAGTTATGTCGGTACCCTGAATAACGGGGCTACCGCCCCCGCGATCACCCTGATCGTTGCGGTCGATCCCGGCGCTTCGGGGACGATCACGAATACGGCAACGGTGACGGGAACGGTGACCGACAGCAATCTGGCCAACAACACGGCCAGCAATACGGCCACCCTGACTCCGGGGTTCGTCTTTACCAACGGTCCGTGTGTCAGCGGCCAAGCTTTCGGCAGCGGCGGCCAGACATGCAGCGTCCTTTCCTGGACGTCCCTGACTGCGGGACAGGATCTGGCGAACGTGTACATCACGGCGGTGAATACCTCCTCCGTGCCGACACAGCTGAGCGGAGCCGGTGCGACGATCGTCAATATGGAATTCGGATTGACCTGCCACAACCCGGCGGCCAATGCGGGCGTGCAGGCGACTTTCTCCGCCACCGCCAGCGCGCTGGCGCTTTGCGAATCGAACGGCGCCGCACCGACAGCCTGGACGACCGGCGTGGATCTCAGCTTCGCCGCGGGCAGTCCCAGTGTCGGACCGTACACGTTCAATTACGCCGATGTCGGGCAGATCGAGCTGTATGCGCGCAACAGCGCAGCCGCCACCCAGGTCGGCACCAGCGGGCCTTTCGTGATGAGACCGGCGGGATTCGTGCTGTCGGCCATCGAACGCAGCAGCGACAACTTCCCCAATCCCGGTGCGGCCACAGCCGCGGGAGCCGCTTTCGTCAAGGCGGGTGAGCAATTCAGCGTGACGGTCACAGCGGTGAACAGTCTGGGCGATGCGACGCCGAACTACGGCAAAGAGACGACACCCGAAAGCGTCATGCTGACACCGACCAATGTGATCGCGGGCATGGTCCCGCCTCCCGCGATCGGCGGCACTTTCGCCACCTTTGTATCGGGTGCGGCCACGGGCACCGTATTCACATGGGATGAGATCGGCATCATCACGCTCACTCCCCGCGTGTTCGACAGCGATTATCTTGGAGCCGGCAATGTAACGGGAACGGTCAGCGGCAACGTGGGACGTTTCTATCCGGATCACTTCGACACGGTCGTGTCGCAAGTCGCGGGTGTGCCCATGAATTGTCCCGCGACTCTTGCCTGTCCGGCGGCATACAACGGCATCGTCTACTCCGGGCAGACGTACGATCTGAGCGTGACCGCCAGGAGTGTCGGCGGCGGCACCACAGCCAATTACAACACCACGACCGGGTTCTCAAAGACGGCAGCACTCAGTGCCGTGGCCGCGCTGGGAACGGACGCCGCACCGGCGGGTGCGGGTGCACTCGGCTTCACGAGCGCCACCGCGTTCGTTGCCGGCGTGATGACGACGAGTGCCGAAATGTATACCTTCACTTCGGCATCCACTGGCCCGACCGACGTCTATGTCCGCGCGGTCGATACGGATGCGGTCAGTTCGAAGCGTCTGACCGATCCGACGAACACTTCGGTCGAGGGCGGCGTCAAGGTGGTGAGCGGTCGCATCAAGGTTTCGAATGCCTACGGTTCGGAATTGCTACCGCTGAGTCTGATCATGACGGCGCAGTACTACACGGCGACAGGCTGGATGAACAGCATCACCGATAGCGTGACGAGCTTGACGGTGGCGGCGACCTACGATGTCGTCAGGAACGGTGCGACAACGGGTACGACTACGCCCGCGCCGACTGGTGCGACTACATTGGTCGGCGGTCAAAGGACCATCGTCCTCGGCAAGCCAAGCGGCGGTGCCACAGGAGCGGCGACAGTGGCTCCGGCGGTTATCGGTTGCGCGATTCCGGCAACCTGCTACCTGCCCGTGACGGCAGGCACGGCAACGTTCGGTGTGTACAGGAGCAACAACAATTTCATCTATCGCCGCGAGAATTGATGTCCGATATCGGACAGATGGTGGGGCGGCAATGAGTTGCTGGCAGGAGTGTTTTGAAGGGGGTTGTCGGGATATGGTCAAGGAATGTCCGATGATGGACATTCCTTGGTAAAAAAAACCCTTGACAGCAATGGGTTACTGAATTAACTTCGCGCCAATTATGGAGATGCCGCAGTTACTGAGCCTGTTCAAGCGTAGCAACCGCGTCAGCGGGTGGATCGCTGTCGTCGTCGGTAAGCGCGGTGTCCATATCGCTCAGGCCAAGTATGCGGGTGTTCGCCCGCAAGTGACCAAGTGCTCTTTCTATCCCTTGTCCGAAGTGACTTCCTCCGCGCTGGAGAAGGTTTGCAAGGAGGCGCAGCTTGATGCGTCCAGATTCACCACCCTGCTGACCGCCAACGAATATCAGATGCTGATGGTGGATGCGCCCAATGTCCCGGTCGATGAATTGAAGACGGCGATACGCTGGAAGATCAAGGACTCGTTGAGTTGCCACATCGACGATGCCACCATCGATGTGCTGCAGATCCCCACCAACAAGTACGGCGCCGACCGCCCGCAGTCGCTCTATGCAGTCGCCGCATCCAACGAGACGATACGCAAATGCATCGGACAGTATGAGAAGGCGAAGATCGAATTGAGCGTGATCGACATCCCCGAGATGGCGCAACGCAACATCGCCGCGCTGTTCGAGACGGAAGGGCGCGGTCTGGCGATGCTGGCATTCGGCGACGAGGGTGGCTTGTTCACCATCACCTGTGACGGCGAGCTGTTTCTTGCGCGGCGCATCGATATCACGCTGGGCCAATTGCAGGATGCGGACGAGAATCTGCGCCAGCAGTATCTGGATCGCGTCGAGCTGGAAGTGCAGCGTTCGCTGGATTATTTCGACCGCCAGTTCCATCACATCCCGGTGAACCGCATGCTGGTCTCCGCACCCGCCCCGCTTGGGCTGGACAAGGTGTTGGCGGACAATCTGGGCTTGCCGGTCGAGATGCTCGATCTGGCGCAGGCGATGGATATCATCGCGGTGCCGGAATTGTCGGACGGTGAATTCGTCTGCCATGCGCTTCCTGCGCTGGGGGCGGCACTGCGCCAGGAGAAGAAGGCGCTATGAGCCAGCAGATCAATCTGTTCAACCCGGTCTTTCTGAAGCAGAAGAAATATTTCTCCGTGGTCACGATGGGGCAGGCGCTGGGGTTGATCGTGCTGGGTTCCGTGCTGTTCTATGCTTACGCGATCTACCAGGTCGGTTTGCTCTCCAGGCAGACAGAGGAGATGAACAAGCGTTATATCGGAGAACAGGGGCGGCTGGAAAAGTTCGCCAGGGAATTCTCGCCGCAACTATCGGGCCAGGTGCTGGCGGAAGAATTGGCGCAGGTGGAGGCGGAAGCGGCCGCTCAGGAGTCATTGCTGAGTCTGCTGAAAAGCGGCGCGATCGGCAATACCGGGGGCTATTCGGAATATATGCGAGCGTTCGCGCGCCAGTCGATCAGGGGCCTGTGGCTCACCGCGTTCGACATCACCGGTGACGGCGCGCAGATGGGTCTGAGCGGAGCGGTGGTGGACCCGCAACTCGTTCCTGCCTATATCCAGCGCCTGAGCAAAGAGAAAATCATGCGCGGCAAGACATTTTCCACTTTGCAGATGCAGCAACCCAAAAAAGACGCCAACCAGCCTGCGGCACGTTATATCGAATTCAATCTGTTTTCGACGGCGGCATCTCCGGAGGTGAGGAAATGAACCTGAAAGAGCAGATCGGCAAGCTGGTCACCAAAGTCGACGGCATGTCCCTGCGCGAACGCGCGCTGATCTTCTTTGCCGCCGCATTTCTGTTGGTGTCCCTGATCGATGCATTGTTCCTGAATCCGCTTCTGAACAAACAGAAGGGCCTGTCCGCACAGGTCGTGCAGCAGCAGGAAAAGATGAAAGAGATCCAGGCGCAACTGGCCGGCTTGTTGCAGGCCCAACAGGCGGACGCCACTTCGCCGCAGCGCGAACGTATCCGTGTGCTGCGCCAGCAGATCGCCGATGGCGATGCGTATCTGAAGGAGCGCCGCGACAAACTGGTGCCGCCGGAGAAGATGGCGGAGCTGCTGGAGCAGGTGCTCAACAAGAACGAACGCCTGCAATTGGTTGCGCTCAACACCCTGCCGGTCAGTCTGTTCATCGAACCGTCCGGCGCTGCCGCGGCCGTGCAGGTGCCGGAGGGCGAGAAGCAGATGTACAAGCACGGTGTGGAGATCACCGTGCGCGGCAGTTATGCTGATCTGTTGCAGTATCTGACCGCGCTGGAGCATCTGCCGACGCAGATGTTCTGGGGTGTGGCCAAGCTGAGCGTGGTCCAGCATCCCACTGCCGAATTGAAGCTGACCCTGTATACCCTGAGTCTGGACAAGCGATGGCTACAAGTCTGAACAAGCTCGCAGCCTTGGCTGCTCTGACCTGTGCATGCACGGCCTTGCAGGCCGAGGTGTTGCCCGACCCGACGCGTCCGGCTGCGGATTTTCTCGCGCCGGGGGATGCCGGCGGTGCCAAGGATGCAGCAACAGACGATGGCCTGAGGACGATCATCATTTCGCCTGACCGCCGTTCGGCGATCATCAACGGACAGCAGATCCCGCTGGGGGGCAAGCTGGGCGGCGAAAGACTGATGGCGGTGTGCGAGGACAGTGTGGTGTTGCAGGGCGCGGATGGAAGGCGCGAGGTGGCGCTATATCCGGATGTCGTCATCGAGGGACGCCGCAACAAGAACTGCCTCACACCCGCAGCAAAACAAACAACAGAGGCCGCTCAAGCGCCCAGAAAAAAACTTAAAAAGATTGGACACACACCGCCCGGCGGTGCTGCCAAAAAGAAGGAGAAGTCATGCAAATGAAACAGCTCTACGTCATCGTGCTGCCGTTATTGCTGGCGGCATGTGCATCCGGCGGTGGAAACACGGCTGCGACCAAGATCAAGCAGGAGATGGATGCGGCCGTTCAGGAAAGCGCCGTTTCCGGGAAACCGGATGCGGGTGTGAGCCAGGCGCTGTTGCCTCCGCTGTCGATGAACAATGTCCCGGGCGACAGCAAGCCGGTCGAGGCCAGGTTCGACCTGGCGGTCAACAACACTTCCGCCAGTCAGGTGTTCATGGCCATCGTGTCCGGCACGCGCTACAGCATGCTGGTGCACCCCGATGTGGCGGGGGCGATCTCGCTGAACCTGAAGGACGTGACGGTGTTCGATGCGCTGGAATCGATACGCGAGTTGTACGGATACGACTACAGGGTGGACGGCAGCCGCATCTATATACAACCGCTGACCTTGCAGACGCGTATCTTTCAGGTCAGTTACCTCACCGGGCTACGGGAAGGGAAATCATCCTTGCGCGTGGCATCGGGTTCGGTCGCGGATGTCGCAGTCGGTTCGGCGGGTACGGGGGCAGCGGCTAACGCCAATCGAGATAGCAGCAAGGTCACCATGACGAGCAGCGCCGATTTCTGGGACGAGCTGACCAAGACATTGGCCATCATCGTCGGTACTGAAAAAGGGCGTAGCGTCGTGGTCAGTCCGATGTCGGGGGTGATCGTGGTGCGCGCCATGCCGGATGAATTGAAGAATATCGCTGCCTATCTCAAGGCTTCGCAGCTCTCCATCGAACGTCAGGTTATCCTTGAGGCCAAGATCATCGAGGTGAAGCTGAGCGATACATTCCAGACCGGAGTCAATTGGTCGGCGTTCAAGAATGGACCGAATAGCGCTTTGTCCGGAGGTTCGATCTCTTCCGGCACGACGCTTGCGAATAGCGGTTCTCTGACGAACGGTATCCTGACCGGCACACCGGGGTCGACCCTGTCTTCGCTGGCTGCGACCAGCCTTCCGACCGGAAGCATTGCGGGAACCATGTTCGGTCTGGCGTTCCAGACCAGCAATTTCGCCGCGTTGCTGAATTTCCTTGAGGGGCAGGGGGACGTGCATGTTCTGTCCAGTCCGCGTATCGCGACGCTGAACAATCAGAAGGCTGTGCTGAAGGTCGGTACGGATGAGTTTTATGTGACGGAAGTCACCGGCGGTACGCAGTCCACGACGACGACGACAGGTACGGCGCCGACAGTGAAGGTGCAGCCGTTCTTCTCGGGCATCTCGCTGGATGTGACGCCGCGCATCGACGAGAACAACGAGATCATTTTGCATGTGCATCCCTCGGTGAGCACCGTCTCCACGGTGAACAAGACGCTGAATCTGGGAACGACGATGGGAACCTACAACTTGCCTCTGGCTTCCAGTTCCATTTCGGAAACGGATAGCGTGGTGCGTGCCAGAGACGGGCAGATCGTCGCTATCGGCGGCCTGATGCGACAGGCCACGATCTATGACGAGTCGGGTCTGCCGATGCTGCCCAAGACACTGTTCGGACAGACAAACAAGACTACCGAGAAGCGCGAGTTGGTCATCCTGCTCAAACCGACCGTAGTGGACAGCGACAAGGATTGGTCGGACGCTATCGGGCAAAGTCGTGATCGCATAAATAGCATGTCCCGATAACATCATGTATCTGGCCCACTTCGGACTGCGCGAATTCCCCTTTTCGCTGACGCCGGATACCAGTTTCTTCTTCGCCTGCACCAATTACCAGGAAGGTCTGAATACCCTGCTGGTCGCCGCGCGCGGCGGCGAGGGTTTCATCAAGATCGTGGGCGAGGTCGGCAACGGCAAGACCCTGCTGTGCCGCAAATTCCTTGCCACGCTCAACAGCGACCGCGAGACCACGACCGACATCGGCACGCAGGATGGCGGCACCAGCGGACGCCATGCGGCGAAGTTCATCACCGCCTATATACCCAATCCCTATCTCGAGCCGCGCAGTCTGCTGCTGGCGCTGGCGGACGAATTCCGCATCGAGGTGGATGATTCCTATGATCAGCACCAATTGCTGCGCGAACTGACCCGTACCCTGCTCAACTTCGCGCGCGAGGGAAAACGGGTGGTGGTGTGTCTGGATGAAGCGCAGGCGATGCCGCTGGAGAGTCTGGAAGTATTGCGCCTGCTGACCAATCTGGAGACCGAGAAGCGCAAGCTGATGCAGGTCGTCCTGTTCGGGCAGCCGGAGCTGGATGCGCGGCTGAAGCAGAACTCGGTGCGCCAGTTGCGACAGCGCATCAGCTTCCAGTATCAACTGCAGGGATTGCACCGCGACGAGATGGACCGTTATCTGCGCCATCGACTGGCAGTGGCGGGCTTCAGTGGCGAGACGCTGTTCAATCCGGGGGCGGTGAATCTGATGCATCGCGTCACGCGCGGAACGCCGAGACTGACCAACATCATCGCCCACAAGGCATTGATGCTGGCATTCGCCGAAGGGCGTCAGCAAGTGCAGCCACGCCACGTCAGGAAGGCGGCAGGAGACACGCCGGAAGCGCGCAAGGACTGGATGGTCTGGGTGTGGCTGGGCGGTGCGACGGCGGCACTGCTGACGCTGGGTGTCTGGAGCATCCTGCTGCGATGAGCCTCGTCAACCAGGTATTGAACGATCTGGAGAAACGCGGCGTGAATGTGACGCAGGCGGACGCGTCGATACGCGCCGTGCCGCCGCGCAAACAGAGAAACTGGATGCCTTATGCGCTTGCCGCGCTGATACTGCTGATCCTGGGGACAACCGCCAAATGGTATTTTGGGCGGGAAGGGGCGGTCGCGGTCGAACCTGCCGTTGTGGCGAACGTGCCGCAGTACGAACTTGTGCCCGGCATATCCGACGCGGCAGCGGCCTCCATGCCGGTGTCGGCAGTGCCTGTCGCCGAGCCGGTCGCGGAAGTGATTGAAACGCCGGTCGTCGAGGCATTGAAGAAGCCGGCGGGGAGGCCGTCAGCGCAGCCGCGTGGCAATTCCCCGAATGAGCAAGCTGATTCATCAGACGCGTTTCCGACAAATTTGCCGATCAAGGTGATCAGTCCGCAGCAGCGTGCCGAGAGCGAATTCAGCAAAGCCAATCTGGCCGTCCAGGAAGGGCGCATCAACGATGCGCTGGCCGGATACGAGAACGCTTTGCTCAGCGACCCGAATCACAAGGCGTCGCGTCGCGCATGGGTCAACACCCTGCTGGGCCTCAAGCGCAACGAAGAGGCTGAGCGCGTGCTGCAAAGGGGGTTGCGGCGCGATCCGCGCGATGCCTCGTTCGCCATGCTGCTGGCACGTCTGCAAGTGGAACGCAATGCCATCCCGGCGGCGCTGGAGACCCTGCAGAAGAACTTGCCGGATGCGGCAGATCAGGCCGATTACCAGGCATTCATGGCGGCCTTGCTGCAACGCCAGGACCGTCATCAGGAAGCGGTCGGTTTTTTCCAGAAGGCGCTGACGCTGTCGCCCAACAACGGCGTGTGGCTGACGGCGATGGGGATATCCCTGCAGGCTGCACTTCGCAACGAAGAGGCACGCGCCGCCTACCAGCGTGCGCTCGACACCAGGACCCTGAATCCGCAATTGCAGGAATTCGTGCAGCAGAAACTCAAAGCGTTGTGATCCTTGCGGCCTGTTGAAACGCCGCGAACGCGGCAGTTTTCACTGCTTGCGCGGCATCGTCCGCGCCACCACCCAAACACTGACTTCGCGGGCGCCCGCCTGTTTCAGGGCGCGCGCCAACTCGCCTGTCGATGCGCCGGTCGTCATCACATCGTCGACGATGGCGATATGTTTGCCGCGCACATCGGTGTCGGCCTTGCAGGTAAAAGCCTGGCGCATGTTCTTGTCGCGCTCCTTCCAGGGTAGTGATGATTGCGGTGGAGTGTTGCGCACCCGTTCGCAAACATCCGCGAGCAGTGGAATATCCAGTTGCCGTGCGATGCGCCGCGCCAGCAACAGCGACTGGTTGAAGCCGCGCTCGCGCAGACGGGCGGGATGCAGCGGCATTGCCACGATGTGGTTCGGATGGATGGTGACGCGCTGCGCCAGCGCGTCGGCCAGAAAATCGACCAGTATCAGCCGCTCGCGGAATTTCAATGCCTGAACCAGTTTGTCGAGCGGGAAACTGTAGCTGAACGCCGCGACGGTATGGTCGAAAGGCGGCTGCTGTTTCAGGCATTCCCCGCACACGCTCCCGTCGGGGGTAGGCAGGGCGCAGACCGGGCAATGCGGCGCATTCAACAGCGGCAGATCGGCAGTACAAGCAGCGCAACATATACCCGCATGGCTTTCGGCTCCGCACAGTACGCAAGGCTGCGCGGGCAGCAGGCGCATGAATTTTAGGCCGATGTCAAATGGGCGATGAGATAAAATATACAAGTTTTCCTATCCGGCCGTTTGCGTCGAATCGCAGATGCCCCATTCTACTTACTTATCCATACAGACATGCAAACCACTCACGCCGAAACCGCCCGTAATGCCAAATCCAAACAAAGACAATGGAGCATCGCCGAGATCGAAGCCCTGTTCAAGCTGTCTTTCTCCGATCTGATGTATCGCGCGCAGCAGATCCACCGCGAGCATTTCGACCCGAACGCGGTGCAGCTTTCCACCCTGCTGTCGATCAAGACCGGTGGCTGCACCGAGGATTGCGGCTACTGCACGCAGTCCTCCTACCACTCGGCGGGTGTCGAGAACACGCAGATGCTGGATGTGGAAGAGGTGTTGAAGGCGGCCAAGGCGGCCCAACAGGCCGGAGCAGGGCGCTTTTGTATGGGCGCTGCCTGGCGCGAACCTTCCGAGAGCGACATGAAGACCGTGGTCGAGATGGTCAAGGAAGTGCGCGCGCTGGGCATGGAGACCTGTGCCACGCTGGGCATGCTCAACGACGAACAGACCGAACAATTGCGCGTCGCCGGACTCGATTACTACAACCATAACCTGGATACCGCGCCGGAGTTCTACGGCAACATCATCAGCACGCGCGACTACCAGGACCGCATCGACACGCTGGAGCGCGTGCGCAAGGCGGGCATGAACGTCTGCAGCGGCGGCATCATCGGCATGGGCGAGAACCTGACCCAGCGCGCCGGGCTCGTCGCGCAACTGGCCAACATGGACCCGTACCCCGAGAGCGTGCCGATCAACAATCTGGTCAAGGTCGAAGGTACGCCGCTGGCCGAGACCGAGGATATCGATCCGCTGGATTTCGTGCGCATGATCGCCGTGGCGCGCATCACCATGCCGACCGCCTTCGTGCGGCTCTCCGCCGGACGCGGCGAAATGAGCGATGCCGTGCAGGCACTGTGTTTCCTCGCCGGTGCCAACTCCATCTTCTACGGCGACCAGTTGCTGACCACGGGCAATCCGGAAGTGGAGCGCGACCGGACCTTGATGAACAAGCTGGGTCTGTACCCGCTGACCGATAAAAACCATTAGCCGCATAACCAGCGACTTGGCTGATGTTTTTTATCAGCTTAGTCGAATGGCTAGTGGCTACAACTAGAGAACACAGAGTACACAGAGGAAAGAAAAGACAGAGCGCCTCGTTCTCTGTGATCTCTGTGTGCTCTGTGGCAAAAAATGCCTTTCACCCAACTACAAACCGAACTCGACGAGCGCGCCGCGCAGAGTCTGCTGCGCAAACGCCGCACGCTCGATACACCGCAATCGCCGCACATCGTCGTGGATGGACAACCGTATCTTGCCTTTTGCAGCAACGATTACCTCGGTCTCGCCAGCCACCCGCAACTCGTCAGTGCTCTACAGGAGGGCGCGCAGCACTGGGGCGTCGGTGCGGGCGCGGCGCATCTGGTGAGCGGGCATTTCGCGCCGCACCACCAGCTCGAACAGCGACTCGCTGCCTTCGTCGGCAAACCGGCGGGGCTGTTGTTCTCTACCGGCTACATGGCCAACCTCGGTGTGGTGCAGGCGCTGGCGGGCAAGGGTGACACGGTGTTCGCCGACAAGCTCAACCACGCTTCGCTCAACGATGCCATGCTGTTGTCTCGCGCCGAAACCAAACGTTATCGCCATGGTGATATGGCGCGGCTGGCGCAACTGCTGCAACAGACCGTCAGCGGGCGCAAACTTGTCATCACCGATGCGGTGTTCAGCATGGACGGCGACATCGCACCGTTGCGCGAATTGCTGGCGCTGTGCGAGCAGCACGATGCCTGGCTGTATGTGGACGACGCGCATGGCTTCGGTGTGCTGGGCGAACAGGGGCGCGGCTCGCTGGCGCATTTCGGCATCGCATCCCCGCGCATCATCCACATGGCGACACTGGGCAAGGCGGCCGGCGTCTCCGGCGCGTTCGTCGCGGCGGAGCAGGCGGTTGTCGACACGCTGGTCAATCATGCGCACAGCTATGTCTACACCACGGCGACCCCGCCTGCCTTGTCGGTGGCGATGTTGCAGAGCCTGCAACTCATCGCGAAGGGCGACGCATTGCGCGCTCATCTGAAACAGTTGGTGATGCAATTGCGCAATGGCCTGACCGAACTACCCTGGCAGTTGATGCCATCGGATACCGCGATACAGCCGTTGCTGATCGGCGACAACCAGCAGGCCTTGCGCCTGAGCGAAGGCTTGCGCGAACGCGGCATCTGGGTCGCCGCCATCCGCCCGCCCACGGTGCCGCAGGGCACGGCGCGGTTGCGCATCACGCTTTCTGCGGCGCACAGCGCAGCGGATGTGGAACAACTCGTCGGAGCATTGCATGAGCTTGCATGTTGAGAGCGCAGGCAGCGGCAAGCCGCTGCTGCTGATCCACGGCTGGGGCATGCACGGCGGTGTGTGGACGGATGTCGCGCAGAAGCTGGCGACCGACTTTCGGGTACATAGCGTCGATCTGCCGGGCTTCGGCGCCAGTGCGCCATTGCGGCAGACGAACCTCGATGCCGTGGTGCAAGCCTTGTCGCAACAATTCAGCGAACCGCTTAACGTATGCGGCTGGTCGCTGGGCGGGCAGTTCGCATTGCATTGGGCCAAAGGCGAGCCGGAAAAAGTACGGCGCCTGGTGCTGGTCACCAGCACACCCTGTTTCGCCGGACGCGAGGACTGGCTGTTCGGTATGGCCATCGAGGTGCTGGCCAAGTTCGCCGCCGAGCTGGAACAGAACCATGCGGCCACCCTGCGCCGCTTCATCGCCCTGCAATTGCGCGGCAGCGAGAACGAGCGCGAACTGCTGGGGTTGTTGCGCGAACGCCTGTTCAGCCGCGGCGAGCCGGATATGGGCGCGTTGCGCGGCGGGCTGGAGATCCTGCGCGATGCCGACCTGCGCGCCACGCTGCCGGAAATAACGCAGCCGACGCTGCTCATCGCGGGCGAGCGCGACAGGCTCACACCGCCCGAGGCCTCGTACTATCTGGCGCAAACCATGCCGTCGGCGCGCGTGGTCGAAGTGGCGGGTGCGGCGCATGCGCCGTTCCTGTCGCACCCCGATATCTTTGTTGAACAAGTGAAGAGTTTCCTGAATGAATGAATTCGAGATAGATAAGCGCCAAGTGCGGCGCGCTTTCAGCCGCGCGGCACGTGACTACGATGCGGCGGCGGTGTTGCAGCGCGAAGTGTGCGTACGCATGCTGGAGAAGCTGGATTACGTCAAGCTGCAGCCGGCACGGGTGCTGGATGTCGGCAGCGGCACCGGCTGGGGCACGCGCCAGTTGGGCGAGCGCTACCCGAAAGCGGAGGTCACGGCGCTCGATATCGCCATCGGCATGCTGCAGCATGCGCGCGGTACGTCGAGCTGGTGGAAGAAGCTGTTCGCCGGAAAGCGCGAGGGCTATCTGTGCGCCGACGTCGAGGCGTTGCCGATCGCCTCCGGCAGTGTGGACATGGTGTGGTCGAATCTGGCGCTGCAATGGTGCAACGACCTGCCTGCCACTTTCGTCGAGCTGCAGCGTGTGATCAAGGTGGACGGGCTGCTGATGTTCTCCAGCTTCGGCGTGGATACGCTGCAGGAATTGCGCACGGCTTTCTGCGGCGTGGACGGCTACAATCACCTCAACCGCTTCGCCGACATGCACGATATCGGCGATATGCTGGTGGCGGCGGGTTTTGCCGATCCGGTGATGGAGATGGAAAGACTCACGCTGACCTATGACGATGTGCGTGCGGTGATGCAGGACCTGAAGAGCATAGGCGCGCACAATGCCACGACCGGGCGCGCACCGGGCATGATGGGCAAGGCGGCCTGGAAGCGCGTCATCGAGAATTATGAGAAGCTGCGCCGCGACGGCAGACTGCCGGCCACGTTCGAGATCGTCTACGGGCATGCCTGGAAGCCTGCGCCGAAAGCGTCTCCGGACGGGCAAAGCATCATCAAAACGGATTTCAAGCTATGAGTTATTTCGTCACCGGCACCGACACCGGCGTCGGCAAGACGCTGCTGAGTTGCGCTCTGTTGCATGCCTTCTCCGCACAGGGAAAGCGCGCGGTCGGTTTCAAGCCGGTGGCGGCAGGTTGCGATGACGATGATCACAACGAGGATGCCCAACGCCTGCGCGCCGCCAGCGGCATCCAGGCCGCCTACGGCCAGATCAATCCCTATTGTTTCCCGCGTGCCATCGCGCCGCATCTTGCTGCAAGACATGCCGGAGTGCGCATCGATTTCTCGCGCATCCTCGCCTCCTATCACGAACTCGCCGGCCAGTCGGACGAGGTCGTCGTGGAAGGTGCAGGGGGCTTCTGCGTGCCGTTGAACGAGAAGCAGGACAGCGCCGACCTGGCCAAACAACTCGACCTGCCGGTCATCCTTGTGGTCGGCATGCGGCTGGGATGCATAAACCATGCGCTGCTGACGGTGCGCGCGATCGCGGATCATCAACTAGAATGCGCGGGTTGGGTCGCCAATGTACTCGATGCCGACATGCCTGCCTTGCAGGAGAACATCGAGGCCCTGCGCGAGCGCATCGCCGCACCATTGTTGGGTATAGTGCCGTATCAGGCGCAACCCGACGAACAAGCGGCGGCAGCGCAGTTGAACCTGGGATTGCTGGAGAAAAAAGAAACCGATGGTTGAATGGAGTCTCTTTGCGGTGTTGCTGGTCGGTCTGCTCGGCGGGGTGCATTGCCTCGGCATGTGCGGCAGCATCGTCGGAATCTTCACCACGCAAATGTCGAAGCCCTCACCCGAACCCTCTCCCCGGGGGGGAGGGGCCAACGGTCTTTCCCCTGCCGGGGCAAGGGGGCGACATTCTTTTGCGCGCTGGCCGTTCCATCTGGCGTACAGCAGCGGACGCATCGCCAGTTATGCGGTTGCCGGTGCTTTGGTCGGTGCGGTCGGGCAGGCGGGATTGCTGATGCGCGACGCAGTTCCGGTGCAGCATCTGCTGTTCGCGCTATCCTCCTTCATGCTTGTCGCGCTCGGCCTGTATCTGGCCGGCGTATGGGGCGTGGTGCGGCGCATGGAACATCTGGGCAGCGGCCTGTGGCTTCGGCTGCAACCCTATACCGCCAGACTGTTGCCGGTGAATACCGTGCCGCGCGCGCTGGGTCTGGGCGCGCTGTGGGGCTGGTTGCCCTGCGGTCTGGTGTACAGCGTACTGCTCACCGCGCTGGCGAGCGGCAGTGCGGCGCAGGGAGCGCTCATCATGCTGGCCTTCGGTCTGGGGACCTTGCCCAATCTGCTGGCGATCGGCCTGTTCTGGGAAAGCATCAAAGGTTGGGTGCAATCGCCGCGGGTGCGCCTGGTGGCGGGTTCGCTGGTCGCCTCGCTGGGTGTGTACGGTCTGATCAAAGTGGGATATACATTTATGGTCCATGGATGGACGGGAGCGTGTCATGTGGCGGCGTAACCTGTTTCTGTTGGTTCTGCTTTCCGTTCTTTCCGCCTGCGGCGAGCAAAAACTCCCTTCCCCCTTCAAGGCCAGCGATGTCAGTGCCCAATACGCGCAAGCCGACTTTCGCCTGAACGAGGCGGACGGCAAGCCGGTCAGTCTCTCGGATTATCGCGGCAAGGTGGTGGTGTTGTTCTTCGGTTATACCCACTGCCCGCAGATATGCCCGACCACGCTGGCCGATCTGGCGCAGGTGATGCGCATGCTGGACAAGGACGCGGACAGGGTGCAGGTGCTGTTCGTGACGCTCGATCCCAAGCGCGATACCCGCGAACTGCTGGCCCAATATCCGCCGGCATTCTTTCCTACTTTCAAGGGCTTGTCCGGTGATACCATGTCGACCGCGCAAGCGGCGCAAGCGTTCGGCGTGACCTGGCAGATCCACCAGAACAAGAACGGTGGCTACGATCTGGACCATTCCGCCGGGACGTATCTCATCGCGCCGGGCGGCAAGCCGGTTCTGCTGGCGCCCTACGGACAGCGTGCGGAGTTGTTGGTGCAGGACGTCAAACTACTATTAGCGATTAAATGAGTTCGTTGATCGATCTGCTGCGATTTGAGATAGACGAAACAAATCTGCCGATCCGCGCGGAGCAGATCCGCTCGCGCATCAACAGTTATCCGCTGATGCTCGTATCCGAACTGGTTCTCGCCCCCTTCCTGGTGATGCTGATGTGGGGCAAGGTTCCGCATGGTGCATTGCAAGGCTGGTTGCTCGCGGTCTATATCGTGCATGCCATCGAATTCATCGTCTGGCGCAGGCACCGCGCACTGTCGAAGACGATCGCGCAGAACCGTGAATGGGATCGCCTGTTCAAGCGGCTTACGGCAATGGCTGCAGTGACCTGGGGCAGCGCCGGCATCCTCATGTTCGTCCCCGGCGATCTGGCCTATCAGGCCTTGATGATCTGCGTCATCATGGGAATGGCGGCCGGTGCCGCGACCAGCAACCCCTTCCATCCCCCGTCGATGTTCATCTATCTGACCTGCATGATCGTGCCGCTGCTCGTCCGGCTCGCTTGGGAGAACGATGCAACGCACTGGATACTGTCCGGCATGCTCAGCATGTTCTGCATCTTCGTGCTCAAGTCGGCGCTGGAACTGATCCTGACATTCGAACAGTCGCAACGGCGCCGGTTCGAGAACGAGCGTCTGGTTGGTGCGTTGCTGGAGCGCAAGCGCGATGCGGAAGCATCGCGTCAGGCGGCGGAGCAGGCCAATCAGGCCAAGTCCAAATTCCTCGCCACCGCCAGCCACGACCTGCGCCAACCTTTGCAGGCCTTGCGCCTGTTCTCCGATGCCTTGCAGGACACGGCGAAAGACAAGGAGACCATCCGGCTGGGCGGGCAGATCGGCAAATCGGTGAATGCGCTGGTTGACATGTTCGACGACCTGCTCGATGTGTCGCGTCTGGATGCGGGGATCGTCGAGCCGCGCTGGCAGCATTTCATGCTGGGGGCGCTGTTCGATCGCATCTATGGCGACTTTGCCCCGTTGGCCCAGGCCAAAGGGCTGAGTTTCCAGTTGCCTGTCTGCAATGGCGACAACCACGAGCAGTGTGAATGCGATGTGGTGATCTACAGCGATCCCTTCCTGCTCGAGCGCATGTTGCGCAATCTCATCTCCAATGCCATCCGTTACACCGACAACGGCGGCGTGGCGGGACGCTGCATCTGCATGCAGGACAAGATCGAGTTGGAGATCGCCGATACCGGCATCGGTATCAGCCCGGAGACGCTGCCGCACATCTTCGAGGAATATTATCAGGCCGCCAATCCGCATCGCGACCGGCGCAAGGGGCTGGGCCTGGGGCTTGCCATCGTGCGACGCATCGAAGGTTTGTTGGGGACCAAAGTGCAGGCCAGCTCGGTGCCCGGCGTCGGTTCGACGTTCAGCTTCACCGTGCCTGTCGGCGATCCCTCGCTGCTGGCACAGCCTTTCGTCATCACTCATTCCCATTTCGACCTGAACGGCAGTGTGGTGGCGCTGGTAGAGGACGATCAGGATATCCGCGAGCTGTCGAACGAACTCATGGAGCAATGGGGCTGCACGGTGGTCGCCGGGGAGTATGCCGAAGATGTGATGCGCAAACTGGATATCGCCGGACTGCGCCCGGACGTGCTGGTGTGCGACTACCGCCTGCCGCACGGGATGACCGCCATACACGTCATCAAACGGATGCGCGAACTGTGGGGGAGCGATCTGCCGGTGGTGGTACTGACCGGCGATACCGCTATCGAGACATTGAACGAGATCCACGCCAGCGGGGCGATCCTGCTGCACAAGCCTATCGCGCCCGTGCGTCTGCGCTCGATGATGTATCACGCGATGCACGGCGAGAGCCAATAGCCCAAGTCTGGAGTGGTATGATTGCGGGCAAGGATTTGAAGTGAGTTTAGGGGGGGGGTATGAAGATCAAGGTGCTGATGGCCGACGACCACGCGTTGTTTCGCGATGGCATGCGCTATGTGTTGCAGCAACTGGCCGACGAGGTCGAGATACTGGATTCGGGGAATTTTCAGGATGCGCTGCAACTGGTGCACGACAATCCCGATGTCGATCTGGCTTTGCTCGACCTGAACATGCCCGGCAGCGAAGGCGTTCCGTCGATCCAGTTCTTCCATCTGCGCCATCCCGATATCCCGCTGGTGGTGGTCTCCGGGTCCGACCACAGAGACGACATCGAAAGCGTGATGGAGTCGGGCGCCATGGGTTTCATCTCCAAGATGTCTTCAAGCAAGATCATGCTGTCGGCACTGCGCATGGTGCTGGAAGGCGGCGTCTATCTGCCGCCGCAGCTGCTGCAGCAGGCGGTGAGCAACGTCGACCCGGGCGAAGCGCTGGAGAGCAAGCGTTCGCAGCGTGCCGCCAAGTTCGGCCTGACTTCGCGCCAGTTGGAGGTACTCAGCTATCTTGCTTCCGGCATGGCCAACAAGGAGATATCCAAGAAGATGAATCTGGCCGAAGGTACGGTCAAGATCCATACCGCCGCGGTGTATCAGGCGCTGCATGTGAATTCGCGCCTGGAAGCGGTCAGCACGGCGCGCCGCCTCGGCTTCCTCCCCCCGGCCCCCAACGATTCCGAGGCGCATTGATGGCGTTGCCCGCAAGCCCCCGGCCCCCGTTGCCCGAAAGACTGCTCGGCCTGCTGCGCGAGTCGCGCTGGCTGCTGCTGGTGGCTGTGGCGCTTTATCTCGTTCTCATCCTCTTCGGTTACGACCGCGCCGACCCTTCCTGGTCGCACAGCGCGACCGATGCGACGATAGGCAATCCCGGCGGCGTGTTCGGCGCCTGGCTGTCCGACGTGCTGCTCTACCTGTTCGGGTTCTCGGCATGGTGGTGGGTCACGCTGATGTTGCAGCGAGTGTGGGCAGGCTATCGCAGCATGCGCGCCGACAGCCTGTTCGACCAGCGAGCCTTGTGGGTCTCGCTGCTCGGCTTTGTCGTATTGCTATCCTCCAGTTGCGCACTTGAAGCCCTGCGTCTCTACACCTGGCAAGTCTCGTTGCCGCTCGCCCCCGGCGGCATGCTCGGCGCGGTGCTGGGCGGAGCCTTGTCGCATGTGCTGGGTTTCACCGGCGCGACCCTGTTCCTGCTGGCCTTGATGGTGGCGAGCTTCAGTCTCTATACCGGATTGTCCTGGCTGCGCTTCGTCGACTGGCTGGGCAGCGTGCTGGAGGAGTCTTATCTGTGGGCGCGCAACACCTGGCAGACTTGGCAGGACAAGCGCATCGGCGTGCAGGCGTCGCAGGAACGCAACCTTGTGGTCGAAGAAGAAAAGAGGCGCGTCGAAGACCATCAGCCCATCCATATCGGGATGCCGGTCATGGAAGTGCCGCGCTCCAAGCGCGTGGATAAAGAGAAGCAGGTCTCGCTGTTCGTGGAGATGCCGGACTCGGACCTGCCCCCGCTGCGCCTGCTCGATGAAGCGACGCAGCAGGTCGAGGTGGTTTCCGCCGAGACGCTTGAATTCACCTCGCGCCTGATCGAGCGCAAGCTCAAGGACTTCGGCGTCGAGGTCAAGGTGGTCGGTGCCTATCCCGGTCCGGTCATCACCCGTTACGAGATCGATCCTTCCGTCGGTGTGAAGGGCAGCCAGATCGTCAATCTGGCGCGCGACTTGGCGCGCGCGCTGTCGGTGGTGAGCATCCGCGTGGTCGAGACCATTCCCGGCAAGGCCTTCATGGCACTGGAACTGCCCAATCCGAAACGGCAGATCGTGCACCTCTCCGAGATACTGGGTTCGCAGGTCTACGCCGAGATGAGTTCGCCGCTCACCATGGCGATGGGCAAGGACATCTCCGGCAAGCCGGTGGTCGCCGACTTGGCCAAGATGCCGCACGTGCTGGTGGCCGGCACTACCGGCTCGGGCAAATCGGTGGCCATCAATGCCATGATCCTGAGCCTGCTGTACAAGTCCACGCCGCAGCAGGTGCGCCTGTTGCTGGTCGATCCCAAGATGCTCGAGTTGTCGGTGTACGAAGGTATCCCGCATCTGCTCGCGCCGGTGGTCACCGACATGCGTCAGGCTGCTTCCGCGCTCAACTGGGGCGTGCAGGAGATGGATAAGCGCTACAAGCTGATGTCGCACTTCGGCGTACGCAATATCGCCGGATACAACCAGAAATTCCGCGAAGCGGTGAAGGCGGGCGAGCCGCTGACCAATCCGTTCAGCATCACGCCGGAGAATCCCGAACCGCTGGAAGAGTTGCCCTACATTGTGATTTTCATCGATGAACTCGCCGACCTGATGATGGTGGTGGGCAAGAAGGTGGAAGAACTCATCGCACGTCTGGCGCAGAAGGCGCGCGCCGCCGGTATCCATCTGGTGCTGGCAACGCAGCGTCCGTCCGTGGACGTCATCACCGGCCTGATCAAGGCCAACGTGCCGACGCGCGTGGCGTTCCAGGTGTCGAGCAAGATCGATTCGCGCACCATCCTCGACCAGATGGGCGCGGAATCGCTGCTGGGGCAGGGCGACATGCTCTACCTGCCGCCGGGCAGCGGCCATCCGCAGCGCGTGCACGGCGCCTTCGTCTCGGATCAGGAAGTGCACCGCGTCACCGAACACCTCAAGGCGCAGGGCCAACCCAACTACATCGAGGGCGTACTCACTTCACTGGATGAACCGGCCGAGGGCGAATACGACGGCGGCGGCGGGGATGCCGAAGCCGATGCGCTGTACGACCAGGCCGTCGAAGTCGTGCTGAAGACGCGCCGTCCTTCAATCTCGCTGGTGCAGCGCCATCTGCGCATCGGCTACAACCGCGCGGCGCGCCTGATCGAGGCGATGGAAAAGGCCGGGCTGGTTTCGACTATGCAGTCGAACGGCAATCGCGAAGTGCTGGCTCCCGCCAGAACGGAATAATGATGCTGAAGAGACTCTGTGTCGCTGCGCTCTGTCTTGCCGCAGTCGAGGCCAACGCCGCTGCGACCGACAAGCTCAGATCCTTCATCGCCGCCACGCATTCCGCGCAGGCCAACTTCACCCAGGAAGTGCAGGACAAGAACGGCAAGCGCATCCAGTCCGCCTCCGGCACCATGCAGTTCGTGCGCCCCGGCAAGTTCCGCTGGGAATACCGCAAACCTTATGAACAACTCATCGTCGGCGACGGCAAGAAGTTCTGGATGTATGACGTCGATCTCGAGCAGGTCACGGTGAAGAAGCTGGACGCCGCACTGGGCAGCAGCCCGGCGGCACTGCTTTCCGGCAATAACGAGATCGAGCGCGGCTTCGCCTTGACCGACATCGAGGATCGCGACGGGCTGGAGTGGCTGCAAGCCACGCCAAGATCATCCGAATCGACTTTCGAAAAGATCCTGATGGCTTTTAATGCAAGGGCTGAGATGGTGCGGATGGAATTGCACGATGCCTTCGGTCATCACACCGTGCTGCGTTTCACCGAAATGAAAAGCAACCCCTCTCTGTCGCCGCAACGTTTCCGTTTCACACCGCCGAAAGGCGCTGACGTCCTAGGCGAGTAATGAGCAGCGCCGATCTGTTCGCCCTCAACCAGCCTGCCGCACCGCTCGCCGAGCGCTTGCGTCCCAAACATATCGATGAGGTCATCGGCCAGTCGCATCTGTTGGGTGAGGGCAAGCCGCTGCGCTTGGCGTTCCAGTCCGGCAAGCTGCATTCGATGATCCTGTGGGGGCCGCCGGGCGTGGGCAAGACCACGCTGGCGCGGCTGATGGCTTCGGCTTTCGATGCCGAGTTCGTGCCGCTGTCGGCGGTGCTGTCCGGCGTGAAGGACATCCGCGAAGCCATCGCGCAGGCCGAGCAGACACTGCAGCAGAACGGTCGCCACACCATCCTGTTCGTGGATGAAGTCCACCGTTTCAACAAGTCGCAACAGGATGCCTTCCTGCCTTTTGTCGAGCAGGGGCTGGTCACCTTTATCGGCGCCACCACCGAGAACCCCTCGTTCGAGTTGAACAACGCGCTGCTGTCGCGCGCGCAGGTGTATGTGCTGCAATCGCTGGACGAGGCCGAGATGGGGCAACTGTTCGAGCGCGCGCAGCAAGCGGCATTGCCGGATGTCACCTTCGAAGCGGCAGCGCGCGAGCGCGTGATCGGCTATGCGGATGGCGATGCGCGGCGGCTGCTCAATGTCATGGAACAGTTGCAGACTGCTGCGGCGTCAGCAGGCAAGAAAATCATCGACGCGGCTTTCCTCGACAACACGCTGGCGCAAAAGATGCGCCGTTTCGACAAGGGCGGCGAGGCGTTCTACGATCAGATCTCCGCGCTGCACAAATCGGTGCGCGGTTCCAATCCCGATGCAGCGCTGTACTGGCTGGTGCGCATGCTCGACGGCGGCGCCGACCCGCGCTACCTGGCGCGGCGCATCGTGCGCATGGCCTGGGAAGACATCGGCCTGGCCGACCCGCGCGCCATCCAGCTATGCAACGATGCCGCCGCCACCTACGAACGCCTGGGCTCGCCCGAAGGAGAACTGGCGCTGGCGCAGGCCGTGCTGTACCTGGCTGTCGCGGCGAAATCGAACGCGGGCTATGTCGCGTATAATGCCGCCCGCGCATTCATCAGTCAGGATGGCTCGCGCGAAGTGCCGCTGCACTTGCGCAACGCGCCGACAAAATTGATGAAGCAGCTGGATTACGGCAAGGATTATCGTTACGCGCACGACGAGGCGGGCGGTTATGCGGCAGGCGAGAATTACTTCCCCGACGGTATGCCCGAGGTGAGTTTCTACGAGCCTACCGAGCGCGGGCTGGAAGCAAAGATCGCGGAGAAGCTGGCGCATTTGCGTGAGCTGGATGCAAAAGCAAAAAAATAGAATGTAGGTCGGGTTAGCGGTTTCACCGCGTAACCCGACATGAAATTTGGACTAACTGAAAAATGTCGGGTTACGCTGCGCTAACCCGACCTACACTGGAGTAAAGATGTTAGACATACAAACACTACGCAACGATCTGGCAGGAGTGGCTGCACGCCTGGCGACACGCGGTTACACGCTGGACACGGCAAAGTTCGAGCAACTGGAAGCGGAACGCAAGACTATTCAGACCCGCACGCAGGAGCTGCAAGCCAAACGCAATGCGTCTTCCAAACTGATCGGACAAGCCAAGGCCAAGGGCGAGGACACCACGGCGATCATGGCCGAGGTGGGCGCGCTGGGCGAAGAACTGAAACAGCTGGAAGCCAAGCTGCCGCTGCTGTTGCAAGAGGTAGATGCATTCCTCGCGGTGATTCCCAATGTGCCGCATGCGAGCGTGCCGGTAGGCAAGTCGGAAGCGGACAACGTCGAAGTGCGCAAGGTCGGTGAGCCGACCAAGTTCGCTTTCGAAGTGAAAGACCACGTCAGCATCGGCGAAGGCCTGGGCGGGCTGGATTTCGAGACCGCCACCAAGATTGCCGGCGCGCGCTTTTCGCTGCTGAAAGGCCCGCTGGCCAGGCTGCACCGTGCGCTTGCCCAGTTCATGCTGGACACCCACACCGAGAAGCACGGCTACACCGAGACCTATGTGCCCTACTTGGTGAATGCGGAGTCGATGCGCGGTACCGGGCAGTTGCCGAAATTCGAGGAAGACCTGTTCCGCGTGCCGCGCGTGGTCGGCGATGACGGTGTCGAGAAGAATTTCTACCTCATTCCCACCGCTGAAGTCCCCGTCACCAACATGGTGCGCGACGAGATCGTGCCGCTGGAAAAACTGCCGATGAAGTTCGTGGCGCACACGCCGTGCTTCCGCAGCGAAGCCGGTTCGTATGGCCGCGACACGCGCGGCATGATCCGCCAGCACCAGTTCGACAAGGTGGAACTGGTGCAGATCGCCCATCCGGAAAAATCCTACGAATTGCTGGAAGAATTGCTCAGCCATGCCGAAACCATCCTCAAGCAACTCGGCCTGCCTTACCGCGTGGTCAAGCTGTGCACCGGCGACATGGGTTTCTCCGCTGCCACCACCTACGACATCGAAGTGTGGCTGCCCGCGCAGAACACCTACCGCGAGATCTCTTCCTGCTCCAACTTCGAGGCCTTCCAGGCGCGTCGCATGCAGGCGCGTTTCCGCAACGCGGCAGGCAAGCCGGAGCTGGTGCATACCCTCAACGGCTCCGGCCTCGCCGTGGGCCGCACGCTCGTCGCGGTGCTGGAGAACTACCAGCAGGCCGACGGCAGCGTGAAGGTGCCGGAAGTGCTGCGCCCCTACATGGGCGGTTTGACCTCGATCAACGCGATCTGACCAGAAGGGGGCGGTTCGCTCCCTTTTTTTTGCGTTTCGTCGCATTTCGTTCCCGCCATTGGTGTCGCCAGATTACAGTGCGGTGCAGCTATCGTAGCAACATCAATCAAACCACATTAAGGTCGAACATGAGCGATAACACCAGTCACCCCCCGATCCTGAAGCTGCGCAACATCAAGCGCCGTTTCCTGCTGGGCGAGACCACCATCGACGCGCTGAACAGTATCTCTCTGGATATCCATGCGGGCGAGTTCCTTGCCGTGTGGGGGCCTTCCGGCAGCGGCAAATCCACTTTGATGAACATCATCGGCCTGATCGATGCGCCCACCGAGGGTGAGGTGCATTTCGACGAGCAGGACACACGCGTGCTGGACGATGACGCGCTCACCGAGTTCCGCAGCAAGAAGCTCGGTTTCGTGTTCCAGAACTTCAACCTCGTGCCCGTACTCTCCGCGCTGGAGAATGTGATGCTGCCCTTGCAGATCCGGGGCGTGGCCGAACAGGAAGCGCGCAAACGCGCCGCCGCCGCGCTGGTGGATGTCGGGCTGGAAAAGTTCAAGGGCTCGTTGCCGGACAAACTCTCCGGCGGCCAGCGCCAGCGCGTCGCCATCGCGCGTGCACTGGTGGTCGATCCCATGCTGGTGATCGCCGACGAGCCGACCGCCAACCTGGATTCCGAGAACAGCCGCATGGTGGTGGAGCTGATGCGCGAGATGAACCGCGCGCGCAAGGTGACCTTCGTGTTCACCACGCACGACCAGCGCCTGCTCGACCATGTGGACAGGAAGATACTGTTGCGCGACGGCAATATCGTGAGCGATGAGGTGGTGGCATGAAGAACATGATCAAACTGGCCCTGCGCGGCCTGATGCGCAACCGCCGCCGTTCGATGGTGACGATGCTCGCCATCGCTTTCGGTTTCGCGGCCATCGTGCTGTTCGCGGGCTACACCCACAACGTTTACGACGGTCTCGGTCGCCAGTCCATCCACGGCGAGATGCTGGGCCACCTGACGCTGTACAAGAAGGGCATGCGCACGGAAGGCAAGCTTGACCCTGAGCGCTACCTGCTCACCGCGCCGGAAGTCGCCGCCATCAGCAAGCTGGTCGGCGCCGAGGAACACGTCAAGCTGGTCGCGCCGCGGCTGGGCATGAGCGGGTTGGTGAGCAACGGCCGCGCCAGCACCATCTTCATCGCCGAGGGTATCGAGCCGGAAGCGGTGGTGAAACTGCGCGAAGGTTCGCTGACCGATGCGGAGCGCAAGAGCGGCATGTTCGACAACATGCGCATGCGTCTGGACAAGGACAGGCCCGAAGTGGTGAGCTTGAGCGACGGGCTGGTCGAGATGCTGCACCTGAAGGAGGGCGAGCAGGCGCAGGTGCTGGTGAACACCCTGAGCGGTCAGGCCAATGCCGCCGACATCACGCTGGCCAAATCATTCAACACCGGCAATGCGGGCAGCAACGACAAGTTCGCCTTCGTCTCGCTGGCGCTGGCGCGCACCTTGCTGGATGCGGAAGGACGGGCACAGCGGCTGACCATTCTGCTCGACGATGAATCACGCACAGAGGCGATGCGTGACAGCCTGCTGGCGAAACTCACCGCGGCGGGGTTCGAGGTCGAGATCCTGACCTGGCAGGAATTGTCCGATTTCTACAATCAGGTTCACGGCATGTTCGACATGATCTTCGGCTTCATCTTCAATATCGTGTTGACCGTGGTCATCATGAGCGTGGCCAACTCCATGGGCATGACAGTGATCGAACGCACCCGCGAGATCGGCACCCTGCGCGCCATCGGTCTAAAGCGCAGCGGCGTGATACGGTTGTTCACCATGGAGTCGATGCTGCTCACGCTGATCGGTTGTGTCACCGGGCTGCTGATCGCGCTGCTGGTGCGCTGGGGCATCAACCTGGCGAACATCTCTTATGTTCCGCCCAATAGCGCCAGCCCGGTGCCCTTGCTGGTCGATCTGGATGTCGGGCGCACTGTATTCACCTTCATCCTGATGGGGCTGGTGGGGACGCTGGCGGCGTACATGCCGGCACGGCGCGCGGCGAAGAAGGACATCATCGATGCCTTGGGGCATGTTTAAGGAGCGGGTCATGAGAAGAATCGTCAGTCTCGCGTTGTTCGCAGTGTCCGCTACCGTGATGGCCGCGCCCGATGCGCACAGCATCCTCAAGGACTCCGACCAGGCGCGCGGCGGCGGTCTGCCCGGCATCGTGTGGGAGATCAGATTGCAGTCGCGCGACGGCGACCGCAACGACGAACCGCAGCGCATTCTGGTGAAGGCGGTCGACAACTCCAGCGTGGCCGAGACGCAGGAGCCGGTGCGCTTCAAGGGCTCCAAGATATTGCAGGTGGACCGCAACATGTGGATGACGCGCCCCGGTCTGTCCAAACCCATCCCCATCTCGCCGCGCCAGCGCATGAGCGGGCAGGCGTCCAACGGCGACATCGCGGCGACCAACTACGCGGGCGACTACGACGCGCAACTGGCGGCGACCGAGAACATCGACGGCGATCCCTGCTACGTGCTCGACCTGAGTGCGAAGCACAAGCGTGCCACCTACGACAAGATCCGCTACTGGGTGTCGGTCAAACGCGTGGTCGGGATCAAGGCGGAGTTCTACTCGGTCAGCGGCAAGCTGCTCAAGACAGCCACCTTCCAGTACGGCAACACCATCGAACATGAGGGCAAGCGCATCCCGTTCATCAGCAGGATGACCATCCGCGATGCGCTCATCGACGCGGAGACAGTGATGGAGTTCGGCACGGTCAAGGTGAAGAAGATCGCGGCGTCTGAATTCGATCTGGGGCAGATGCAGTGAGGTTGTTTGTTATTGCATTTTGCGCATTTTCAGCTACCGCATCCGCGGATGAGCCTAACTGGCAGACCTCGTGGGACGGCACCCTATATGTCTACGGCAACAGTATGAAGCTGCGCGACGACAGCGTATTGAACCCCTACAATCAGATCGCACGCCTGCCGCAGCGCAGCGATGTGGCCGAGTTGCGTTTTGGCTTCAAGGCCGAGAACGAGACCGTGCGCTTCACCGCGCGTGGCATCGGTTCCACGCGCGAGATGCGTAACGCCTTCGGACAGAGCTCGCATACCGAAGGTTATCTGAGCCTGTGGCAGGTGCGCGTGCGGGCGGCCGAGGGCTGGAACGTCGCCGCCGGACGCGATGTGCTGAACTGGGGAGCGGGACAGTTCCGCTCGCCGTCGAGTCCGTTCTATTTCGACAACGGTCGCACCGACCCGATGCGCGAACTGGTCGGCATGGATGTGGCGAAGGTGTCGTGGACGCCGGACATGCAGAGCAGCACCACGCTGGCGCGCGTGGTGCGTTCCGGCTACGGCGCGGCGCAGCCGGATGCCTGGCGCAACAGCTGGCTGGCAAAGTTCGATGCGCGCGGCGACGAGATCGCCTGGGGCATGGTCGCCGCCAAGGCGCCGCATCTCGGCGCGTTCTATGGTGCGCACGGCCAATATACGATGAGCGACGAGTTGATGCTGTACGGCGAATTCGGTTCGTCGGTGCTGCCGGTGGTGCTGGGCTCGCCCGAGGATGCGGCGCAGCCTTATCAGATCCGGTCCCCTTCGCCGCGCGGCAATGCCGCGCTGGTTGGCTCCTCCTACACTTTCGAGAGCGGCCAGTCGCTGATGCTCGAATATCTGCATGACGGCCACGGCTACACCAGGGCGGAAGAGGCGGCTTATTTTCAGCGTGCCACCACGCAGTTCGGCCTGCCGCTGGGGCTGATGCCGCGCCTGCTCGGGCGCGATTACTTCCATGCCGTGTGGCAGGCGAACATGATGAGCGAGACCGGCTACTGGCGACTCATGTACACGCGCAATCTCACCGACAGCGGCAACGAGTTCGCCGCCTATGGCGAGACGACGCTGCATCCCCGTCTGAGCATCTACGCGCTGGCCGTGCTGCCGCAGGGCGGCGCGCGGCAGGAAGCGGGCGCATTGTTCAGCCGCAGCTTTACGCTGGGGCTCAAGTCCTCCATCTGACGCGATGAAGAAGATACTCGCCTATCTTGTCTCCACGCTCATCTTCAACACCGCCATCGCGGGCATCCTGACCCTGCTGATGCCGGGCGTGCTGTTCTGGCACAACTTCATCTACTCGCAGTGCATCGGCCTTTCGGTGATGAGTATCAATGTCACGATCGCGGCCTTCGTGCATAACGGCGTCACGCGTCTGGCGGTGCTGTGCATCACTCTGCCGGGCAGCGTGGCACTCGGCTTGACGCTGTCCTTCGCGCTCAGCGGTGTGGGTGGCTGGAGTGAAGAACATGTTCTGGAATCAATGGCGATAGGGTTGTTCTTCGGTCTGATCGGCGCGATCACTTTCCTGTTGTCAGAACGTATCGAGATGGAAGTGAAGCAACGTCGGCTGGAGCAGAGCGAGAGCGAAAAACGCAAGGTCGAGGCGAACCTGAAATTGCTGCAAGCGCAGATTGAACCGCATTTCCTGTTCAACACGCTGGCCAACGTCGGCAGCCTCATCGACAGTGACCCCGTTTTGGCGAAGCGATTGCTGGAACGGCTAAATGACTGGTTGCGCGTGGCGCTGGTGCGCGCGCGCAGCGACAGCGCCACACTGGGTGATGAGCTGGACTTGCTGGAGAACTATCTGCAGATACTGAAGATACGTTTCGGCGAGCGGCTGCACTGGCGCATCGATGTGCCCGAAGCCATCCGTCTTTACCCATTCCCGCCGATGCTGCTGCAACCGCTGGTGGAGAATGCCGTGCGTCACGGCATCGAGCCCAAGATCGGTGGCGGCGAGATCGTGATCGGGGCTCGCATCGATCGCGCGACCCTGCACATCGAGGTCGGCGACAGCGGCGTCGGTTTGATCGGGAACGAGAGCGGCGGTGCCGGACTGGTGAATGTGCGCGCGCGGCTGGCAACGTTGTTCGGGAATGCCGGGCAGCTGCGCTTGCAAAGCCGCGAACAGGGCGGTACGGTCGCGACATTGGAACTGCCGGTGAGGCAATGACATGAGAGCCATCATCGCCGATGACGAGCAGCACCTTGCGGACGACCTGCGGCGCAGGTTGCAGACCCTGTGGCCGGAACTGCAGATCGACGCCGTGCTGCATGATGGGTTGGCGGCAGCGCAGGCGCTGGACGAACTCAAACCCGATATCGCCTTTCTCGACATCCGCATGCCGGGGCAGAGCGGACTGGATGCAGCGCGCGCGGCGGCAGCCGATTGCCGCGTGGTGTTCGTCACCGCCTTCGACGATCATGCGGTGCAGGCCTTCGAGCTGGCGGCGGCGGACTATCTGCTGAAACCTGTCTCCGACGAGCGCCTGCAGCGTTGTGTCGAGCGCTTGCAGCAACGCAGCATGTTCGCGCCGGATGCGGTGCTGGCGCGTTTGCAGCAACTGCTGGCGGCGCAGAACAAATCCGGGCCGTTGCACTGGCTGCGCATCCAGGTCGGCCAAGCGGTGCGCATGGTGGCGGTGGACGAGGTGTGCTATTTCCAGTCCGCCGACAAATACACCACGGTGCTGACGCGCGATGCCGAGCTGTTGCTGCGCACACCGCTCAAGGATCTGATCGCGCAGCTCGATCCCGAACAATTCTGGCAGGTGCATCGTGGCACGGCGGTGAATGTGAAGCAGATCGTCTCCGCGCATCACGACCTGCTCGGTAAAGTCTCGCTGAACCTGCGCGACAGGCCGGAGAAGATCGCGGTGAGCCGCAGCCATGCGCATCTGTTCCGGCAGATGTGACCCCGGGGAGGTCGTCATGAACAGGAAGACAGCAGTCATCACCGGGGCATCCAGCGGCATCGGCATGGAGCTGGCGCCCTTGTTCGCGGCACACGGTTACGATCTGATTCTGGTCGCGCGCCGGGGCGAGCGTTTGCGGAAGCTGGCCGACGATCTGGTCAAGGTTTACGCCATCACGGCGCATGCCATTCCGATGGATCTTGCGCAACCAGCGGCAGGCGAGAAGTTGTGGCGGGCGATCAGTGCCGTCGCGCCTGACATCGATGTGCTGGTGAACAACGCGGGTGTCGGCGATTCCGGCGATTTCGCTGTCGAAGTACCGGAGGTCATCGAGCGCATGATCCATCTCAATGTCTCCACACTGACTTCGCTGACGCGCCATGCCTTGACCGGCATGGTCGCAAGGAAGCACGGCAAGATACTCAACGTCGCTTCGCTGGCCGGATTCCAGCCGGGCGGGCCGGGCATGGCGGCGTATTACGCGAGCAAGAGTTATGTGCTGTCATTCTCGCGCGGCATCCGCCGCGAATTGCGCGGCAGCGGCGTCACGGTCACCACGCTGTGTCCGGGGCCGACGCGCACCGAATTCGAAGAGACCGCCAAGGCGCAGAAGACTTGGTTGTTCCGCTGGTCGAAACCGATGGAAGCGCGCGACGTGGCGCGTGCTGGTTTCGACGCTATGCAGCGCGGTCGCGCCGTGGTGGTGCCGGGACTGTTGAACAAACTGCTGGCATTCAGTCCGAGGTTCGGGCCTGCTGCCATCGCGCTGGAGATCAACCGCATCCTGCTGGCGCAACGGCGCTGAAGGTCATTTGATCAATTTACCGACCAGTCCGCGCCAAGGGGGCCTGGACTGCTGGTACAAGGAGTTCTGCGTCTCCAGCCGTTTCAACATGTCGTAGTACAGTCGCACGGTCTCGACCAGGATCACCGCTTCGCCGCCGCGCGCCTTGCCGCGTTTGGTCTTCTGGTAGACGGACGGGCGCGCAAGCAAAGGCATCACGCGTTTCACATCCGCCCACACATCCGGGTTCAAACCGGCCTGCGTCGCCAGGATGCGCGCATCCTCCAGGTGGCCCATGCCCTGATTGTAGGCGGCCAGCGCCAGCCACAGCCGGTCCTCTTCACTGATGCGCAACGGCAATTGTTCCTTGAGCAGCTGCAGATAACGCGCACCGGCGAGGATGCTGGCGTGCGCATCGAGGCGGTTCTCCACCCCCATGCGGTCGGCGGTCTCCTCGGTCAGCATCATCATGCCGCGCACATTGGTATAGGAAGTGGCGTTCGGGTCCCAGTGCGATTCCTGGTAAGCCAGCGCGGCCAGCAATTGCCATTCGATGCCGGTCAGATCGGCGGCCTCCTCGAACCAGCGGCGGTAATGCGGCAGCCTGGTGCGCGACAGGGTGATGAAAGCCTCCGCGTCCGGCGCGTCCAGCCGGTCGTTGTGGCCGAAGTAACGGTCGAGCAGGCGGCGCAAAGTGCCGTCCTGCTTGATGCGTCCGAAGAATTGTTGTGCTTCGTCAAAGAGTTTTGAATCGCCGCTGCCGGTGAAAGCCCAGGACAGATCGGTAGGAGAGCCGACATCCAGCGCCTCGCCCAGATCGGGGTAGAAATTGCGTGCGGAGGCCAGTTGCTCCTCGTTCGCCAGCGTGCAGTCGAGTTTGCCGTCGGCGACCTCTTCCAGCAGTTCGGCGGGCGAGGTGTCGCGCCGCGACTGCCATCCCAGCCTGTCGTGATCGCGCTGTACCTGGCGCAGCGCCGCTTCCTGCGGCGAACCTGCGGCGACGACCAGTTCGCGTCCGGAAAGGTCATCGAGGTTATCCGGCCTGGCGCCGTGACAGATCAGCAATTCGACCAGCGTCTGGTAGGTCTGGCCGAAACGCAGCGGATAGTCGGTGCTGTTGCGGGAAGCGGTTGCCAGATGGGCTTGGCGCGAGGTCAGCGCCGGCAAAGCCTGGTCGATATTCATGGGGATCGTCTTCAGTCGCACCTGCAATTGCTGGGCGAACAAACCGGCCAAATCGGTCTCGAAAGCGTTCTCGGCTTCCATCTCGGCGGGCGGCACGATGACCACCAGCTCGCCCAGGCGCCAGTCCGGCAGGGGATCGACGGCTGTGGTCTTGACCCAAAGCCAGGCACAGAGGGTGATGACGACAGCGATCTGTAGGGGGAGCAAGCTGCGCATGAGAACATTCTGCCCGAATTTCGCGGCTTGCTGGTAAAATGCGCGCCCTTCGGAGGACGGCCTGTTGCAAATAAGCCGTCAACCGGAACAGAGTCTCGGAGAGGTGGCAGAGTGGTCGAATGTACCTGACTCGAAATCAGGCGTAGGTGTGAGCCTACCGAGGGTTCGAATCCCTCCCTCTCCGCCAATCACAATGTGCATGCGTAGCGTGTACATTGTGATTGGCAAAAGAAAGCATGAGAACCCTGGGGGTTCGACCAGCGAGCACAGCTCGCGCAGGACGCCGTCAGGCGGTCCCGAACGCAGTGAGGGATGAGGATTTCGCGGAGGCAACGCGAAAGCTGAACAATCCCTCCCTCTCCGCCAGTCGCAATCTGCGTGCGCAGCGAGTACACTCCGCCAATGAAGTATCGGTTGAGAGGAGATCATCGCAATGGCCGGACCGAATGAAAATAACGCTGCGCCGGCGAACGGCGCGATAGAGCGCCGCACCCACCACCATTTGCGGGAAATCTTCGAGCACGCTTATCTGCTTGCGTCTCCATTGCTCGATTCGGCGCAGAACCCCAACGCTTCCGGATCGGCACATTTCGTTCGTGTCGTACTGCATGATGCGTTTCCTAATTTGCACCTGCAGGACATCTCCATTCTGTCGGTTTCGATAGAACGCGTTTATCGCGAACGCAGCAAGTCCATAAACTAAAAGTCAGGCCGTTCAGTCGCGGTCAATTCGCATGTGGCCGGAGGCAATTTCTTCCGGGATCGCAGTGTCCGCAGTGGTAAAATTCCGCCGAGAAATTTACCGCGAGCATCATGCAACCCTCCTTCGTCCACCTTCGTCTGCATAGCGAGTATTCCATCGCCGACGGCATCGTGCGCATCGGCGAAGCGGTGGCGGCAGCCAAGGCGGATGCGATGCCTGCGTTGGCGCTCACTGACCTGTCCAACGTCTTCGGGCTGGTCAAATTCTACAAGGACACTCGCGGGGCGGGCATCAAGCCCGTGGTCGGCTGCGATGTGTTCGTGACCAATGACGCCGCCCGCGACCAACCTTTCCGTCTGTTGCTGTTGTGCCAATCCCATGCCGGTTATCTGCGCCTGTGCGAACTGCTCACCCGCGCCTATCTGGAGAACCAGTACCGCGGTCGCCCCGAGATCCGCAAGCAATGGCTGAAAGAAGGTACGGAGGGTCTGATCGCTTTGTCCGGAGCACATATGGGCGAGGTCGGTGCGACACTATTGAATGGCAACGCGGCCAGTGCGAAAGTCTTCGCGCAGGAATATGCGGGTCTGTTTCCCGACCGTTTCTATCTGGAAGTGCAGCGCTACGGCGCGCCGCGCGAGGAAGCGCACTTGCGCGCCACGGTGAAGCTGGCTGCCGAGCTCGCGTTGCCGGTGGTGGCCACCCATCCGGTGCAGTTCCTCACCATCGACGATTTCAAGGCGCACGAGGCGCGCGTGTGCATCGCCGAAGGCTATGTGCTGAACGACAAGCGCCGCCAGCGCGTATTCACCGCGCAGCAATATTTCAAGACCCAGGCGGAGATGGCGGAACTGTTCACCGATCTGCCGGAGGCGCTGCAGAACAGCGTGGAGATCGCCAAGCGCTGCAACCTCACGCTCAAACTCGGCAAACCGCACCTGCCCGATTTCCCCACGCCCAACGGCGAGTCGCTGGACGACTTCCTGCGCAGCGAATCGCAAAGCGGATTGCGGGAACGCATGTTGCATCTCTATCCCGACGCGGCGCAACGCGCGGCCAGGATGGCGGAGTATCAAGCGCGGCTGGAGTTCGAGACCGAGACCATCATCAACATGAAGTTCCCCGGTTACTTCCTCATCGTGGCGGACTTCATCAGGTGGGCAAAATCCTTTCGCGACGACAAGTTTCCCAACGGCGTACCGGTGGGGCCGGGGCGCGGTTCCGGCGCGGGTTCGCTGGTGGCGTATTCACTCGGCATCACCGACCTCGACCCGCTGCGTTACGAATTGCTATTTGAGCGTTTCCTGAATCCCGAGCGCGTCTCCATGCCCGACTTCGACGTGGACTTCTGCCAGGACGGGCGCGAGCGCGTCATCGAATATGTGCGCCACAAGTACGGCCAGCAGAACGTGTCGCAGATCGCGACTTTCGGCACCATGGCTTCCAAGGGTGTGATCCGCGACGTGGGTCGCGTGCTCGATTTCCCCTATGGCCTGTGCGACAGGCTGTCCAAGCTGGTGCCGCTGGAAGGCGTGAAGCCGGTGTCGCTGAAGAAGGCGCGCGAGATGGAGCCGGAATTCAATGCCGTCATCGCCAGCGAAGAAGGTGTGGAAGAGCTGATGGAGCTGGGCGAGCGTCTGGAAGATCTGACGCGCAACGTCGGCATGCACGCGGGCGGCGTGCTCATCGCGCCGGGCAAACTCACCGATTTCTGTGCGCTGTATTGCGCCGAGGGTAGCGAAAGCACAGTGAGCCAATACGACATGAAAGATGTGGAAGCAGTCGGTCTGGTGAAGTTCGACTTCCTGGGCTTGCGCACGCTGACCATCATCGACTGGGCGGTACGCTATGTGCGGGCGCTGGAAACGCGCACTCAGCACTTCTCGATAGAGAACATCCCCCTCGACGACAAGCCGACCTACGACAAGATTTTCAAGAACGCGAACACCACCGCCGTCTTCCAGTTCGAATCGCGCGGCATGAAGGACACACTGGTCAAGGCCAAGCCGGACTGCATTGACGACTTGATCGCCCTGAATGCGCTGTACCGGCCCGGTCCGATGGACTTCATCCCGGACTACATCAACCGCAAGCATGGCAAGGAACAGGTCATCCTGCCCCACCCGCTGCTGGAGAAGGTGGTCGGCAGTACCTACGGCATCATGGTGTACCAGGAGCAGGTGATGCAGTCGGCGCAGGTGGTGGCTGGTTACACGCTGGGCGGCGCCGATATGCTGCGCCGTGCGATGGGCAAGAAAAATGTCGAGGAGATGGCGGAGCAGCGCAGCATCTTCGTGGCAGGCGCGGCGAAGAACAACATCGACGCCAAGAAGGCGAACGAGATCTTCGATACCATGGAGAAGTTCGCCGGTTACGGCTTCAACAAGTCGCACGCGGCCGCCTATTCGCTGGTCGCCTACCAGACTGCCTATCTCAAGTGCCATTATCCCGCCGCGTTTATGGCTTCGACCATGACCTCGGAAATGGTCAACACCGACAAGGTCAGTTTCTTCTATCAGGATACTTTGCAGCAGGGCATCGCCATCCTTGCGCCGGACATCAACAGTTCGCTGTTCCGTTTCACTCCCGTTGACGCCCAGACCATCGCCTACGGCCTCGGTGCTGTGAAGGGCACGGGCGAGGCGGCAGTGGAGAACATCGTGGCGGCACGCGCGGCGGGACCGTTCAAGGATCTGTTCGACTTCTGCCGCCGCGTGGACAAGCGCATCGTCAATCGCCGCGCCATCGAAGCGCTGATCCGCGCGGGCGCGTTCGACCGTATCAGCGCCCATCGTTACCAGTTGCTGGCCTCGCTGGATGCGGCGCTGGGCAGTGCCGAGCAGCATGCGCGCGCGGCCAACCAGAACAGCCTGTTCGGCGATGACGAGAGCGTAGCCATGCCGGTGCAGATGGCGGAGGTGCCGCGCTGGAAGACGCGCGAGCAACTGGCGCAGGAAAAGACCGCGCTGGGTTTCTATCTGAGCGGCCATCCGTATCAGGAGTTCGCGGCGGAACTGTCGAATTTCGTGAAGATGAAGCTGGCCGACATCACGCCGGACATCATCACTCCGGCGAGCGGCAATGGTGGCAACAATGGCTACGGCGGCGGACGACGCAACAATGCGAAAACGCTGGTATTGGCGGGCATGGTGAGCGGTGTGCGTATTTTGCAAACACGGCGCGGCAAGATGGCGGTGCTGACGCTGGACGACGGCAGCGCCGCGCTGGAAGTGGTGGTGTTCAGCGAGCTGTTCGACAGCAACCGCCCCTGGATACGCGACGACGAGTTGCTGGTGGTGAACGGCAAGGCCGAGCTGGACGCCTACTCCGGCGGCATGCGCGTCACCGCCGACGAACTCTATGATTTCGCCTCAGCCCGTGCCGCCTTCGCCAAACGTCTGGACATCGACTGCACGATGGACAACAAGTTACGCGTGCCGCAACTGGCGGAACTGCTCAAGCCGTATTGCGGCGGCAAGTGCCCGGTGCAAATCAATTACAGCAACCTCATCGGCAGCGCACCGCTGCGGCTGGGCGAGGATTGGCAGGTCACGCTGCCGGATGAGCTGATCGAGAATCTGCGCACTTTGTGCGGTGCGCAGAACGTGCAGGTCGTCTACACATAACCTTATTTTTGCTCTGCTACTAGCTTGCAGAGTCGTCAGCGTGTGTTACCGTACAGACTGTTTCGAGCGCATCTTGTTAGTCTTGCGACCCGTCGGGTTTTAAGAGAGCCCGCGTTTTTCCACAGACACAGATCGTGCCGATGGGCTCTCGATTGCGGTTTTAGGTGGTCATCTGAAACAGTGCTTCGATGAGCGCAGAAGCGTGAGTCAATCACAGAAGCAGAGGCTCAATGCCACATCATCACAATCCGAACCAGAATCACCTGTTGGCCGCCTTGCTCCCCCAGGAACTTCAGGAGTTGGTTCCGCATCTGCACGTGTTGCACCTTAAAGCAGGTGAGCAGCTTGCCGAATCGGGCGAACGCATGAGCCATGTGTTCTTCCCCATCGATAGCGCGATTTCGCTGTTCTATCGGCTGGAGAACGGCGAGTCCGCCGGCGTGGCCGTGGTCGGCAACGAGGGGATGTTCAGCATCGCGCAAGTGTTGGGCGGAACCGCGATGCCGTATTGGGCCACCGTCGAGACGTCCGGCCATGTCTTCCGGGTGGAGGTGGAGACGCTGAACGAGATGATCGGGCGCATGGCAAGTCTGCGTGACACCTTGCTGTTGTATGCGCAGGCTTCGCTGACGCAGGTTTCGCAGACCGTGGTGTGCGAGAAACATCATTCGCTCAACCAGCAGTTGTGTCAGCACTTGTTGCTGATCAACGACAAAACGCTCTCCGACGATTTTCGCCTGACCCATGAAGCCATCGCCAACATGCTGGGTGTGCGCCGCGAGAGTATCACCGAGGCGGCAGGTGAGCTGCGCGACAAAGGGCTGATCGATTACAACCGGGGGCATATCAAAGTGTTGAACCGCCCGAAACTGGAGAAGCTGTGCTGCGAGTGTTACGGCGTGGTGCAGCAGGAGTTCGACCGGTTATTGGGCGGCCCTCGTTAAGGCATGCAGCAAAAGGCGCGGGGTCGTGCTTGGGTGGTCGCCTGTCCGGCTGCCATGCGTCTCCGCTTTGAGAGGCTGGCATCGGCGAGCCTTCGAGCATCAAGTCCCGGCCCAAGCACGCAGGCGAATCCATCATTTCCATGAGCTGCCGGGACGCCGGCCATCGTCCTCCGGCGGTCACGGGAACCTGATGTTTTTCATCGGGAATGTCCCGCTATTTTGGCGAATTGTTGTGTTATCCGCCAAACCCATACCGGGCCGCCTTGTGGCTTCTTTCTGCATGCTGTAGATTTCGCAACTGGCAGTCGTTGATAAGGGATGGCGGAACCCGCAATGCAGGTTGCGCATGTCGCGAATCGGTTCGTAGCCCCGTATTCATATCGTTAATCCAGCTTAGGAGTGTGCCAAATGTCCAAGATCACCAATGTGCTGTTTGCTGTCGTAGCGCTGGGCGTTGCTGCCTGTTCGTCCACCCCGGCCAAAGTTGAAGTCGCCGAGTGCGTGTTCCCCGGTTCCGACAAGGCTGCGCCACTGTGGGTATGCGATGCGCCGGTCGAAGGCATGACCGTGGGTGCGGTAGGTTCCGCGGCCAGATCGGATGCAGGGGTCGCCTTCATGAAGCAGATGGCCGCCACCGAAGCGCGCGTTCAACTGGCTCAGAACATGAAAGTGCAAGTGCAGAACATGATCAAGCAATATGCCGAAACGACCGGCGCGGGCAGCAAAGAGACCGTGGATCGCGTGAACACCTCGGTCACCAAACAGATCACCGACCAGACCTTGCAGGGCACCAGGATCTTCCGCAGCATCCAGGCGCCGGATGGCACCATGTTTGTGCTGGTTGGCTTGGACGAGGCAGGCGCACAGAAGCTCACCGAGACAGCCGTCAAGACCAGCATGAACAACGACCAGGCCGCTTGGCAGCAGTTCAAGGCGCAAAAAGGCCAGGACGAACTGGCCGCTGATATCGCCAAGCAGAAAGTCACTGCCGGTCAGTAAGCGATACGGGCTCCGCAGCCTTGCGGAGCCGTTTTATTTCAGGATTTGAGCTTTAGAGATTCAAGGGTGTTCCATGTTAGCTATGCTTGAGAAGTCATCTGCCGCGCCGCGTCATCCGTTCATGGCGCTGGTTCTTTCCATGCTGTTTGCCACCGGCGCCCATGCGGCGTCGTTTGCGATCGCGCCTGAGTTATTGAGCGACCTTCGCGAACAGCGCGTATTGCTTGCAAGCAAGGTGAGGGAGCTGGACGAGGTCAGCAAGCAGATCGTCGTCGCCCAGGCGGACAAGCGTTCGGCGACGTCGTCGATCAGACGTCTCGAAGGCGAGAGCGAACAAGCCAGAACCAAGCTGGAGAAGCTGCAGGCATTTGACCGCGACAACCCCGGCACAATCTCGCGCGAGCAGGTGGTTGCAGCCGAAGATCAGAACAGGCAGGCGTTCAGCGCGCTGAAGACCGCCAAAGAAAAGAAATCCGGAGCCGATGCAAGGATCAATTCCTTGAGCGTCGATTCGAGTGCCAAGTATGCCGACTTTCTGCGCCTGCAAAAATCCTTTGCACGGGATGTCGACCGCGTGGTGGACACCCAGCTGCAGGAACGCCTGCTCGTCCTGCAGGTAAAGAAGGAAGTCTCGGTCACCGAGCGGGTCGCCTGCGGGGATGATTCCATCCCTGTGTGCAAGGAGCGCTCGAAGAAGGCTGCAGAATTGAAGGCGTCGGAGACGGGTTCCATCGTGTTCGTCAATTCGCTGACCGAGGTCAAGAACTTCAAGCTGAGCAAGGAAGAGTTGCGCAGCGAAGTCCAGGCCACGCTTTCAAACAAGGTGTTCTCCAACCAACATATGGTGGGCGAGACCGAATATGAAACGACCATCACCGCCAATGTCGAACCGGTCATCGGTGACACCCTGCGCGAGCAGATGGCGGCAGGTATCCGATCTCAAATTTACGATACGGTCGGCGGCAAGATCGATTTCTCGCAGGTGCAGGACCCGTCGCAGTTCTCCGACGAGCAGGGGGACGAGGCTCCGGTGAAGACGGCCAAGACCAAAAAGAAGCAAGTAGTGCAAGAAGAGGAAGTAGAAGAGCAACCCGCACCACGGGAAGAGGCGCCGCGTCCTGCGCCTGCTCCGGTGCGCAGGCTTGAAAAACCGACATTTACATTCTGATGTTTATCAACTTTAACCAGGGAGAAGCAAAATGAAAAAATCAATTCTGATGTCTAGCCTGTTCCTCGCTACTGCACTAGTGTCGCAATCGGCGCTGGCGGAAATAAAAGTCCGTGCAGGTGTGGCCAGCTCTACGTATAAGCTGAGCGGCGATTACCTTGAGGGGAAATCCGATTACAAGCCGACAAACTTCGGTCTTACCTTCTCCTCGGACAGCGGCATGTACCTTGACTTGGCGTTTTCCGGCGGTACAGGCACTCATGATGTCCGCAATGATCCGGTTTACGCCCCTTTCCAATCGGCATCTGAATCGTTCAAACGCGAGGATGCTGCGCTGATCGGTGGAGCAAGCTTCCTGAACCAGAATAACGGGATCGCAGGCACTTTCTACGTGGGGATCAAGACCGGCAAGACGACTCTGGGATGCGGAATTTCATGCGTGACCCGCACATCTGAGACATTGACAACATCGGGTGTGGTATTTGGCGGGGGGGCGAGTTTTCCGGTCGCTTCGGGCAGAGCGGGTTCTGTTGGCGTGAATCTGGGCATAGGCGTGATGGGCAACAAGTGGGAGGCTTCGGAAGGTGCGAGCGCCACAGCCGAAACAGCCGTGGGATTCAGCTTCGGGGTTAGCTATACCTACCCGATCACCTCCAACTTCGGCGTGATAGCCGATTACAAGGGCAATTACTATAGCTACAACTTCGGCGACTCCAATAATCCGTTCAAAGTGAACGAGAGCGTCAGTGCCTTGGGGGCCTCGCTCTACGCGAAGTTCTGATCGTAGCCGATGCCTGTCCGCATGACGCGTTTGTTCATCTATCTGGTTGCAGCCTTGCTCCTGCTCGGCTGCACCGGAACGGGACAGAAGGCGGCTGATGCGGGCGGGATCCCGGGCGCACCAGCCTGGGTGATGAATCCCGACAAGCCGGGCTATACCAGCGTCGTCGGTTCCGCTCCTAAGCAGGATTGGGGCGGGCGTGCCGCGCAGTTGCGCGTGGCGGAGATGAAGGCGCGGCAGGAACTGGCGCAGATAGTGCGTGTTCAGGTCGAGTCGATGAACAAATTCAAGACGGAAGACCGCTCCGGCAGTGTGAGTCGCACTGGCGACGTCGAGACCAGGCTGCGCAGCAGTGTCGATCTCAGTCTCGAGTCGGCGCGCGTCATCGAGGAATGGACCGATCCGCAAAGCGGCGAGTTGTACATCTGGCTGGTTACGCCCAACTAGTCGTGTGAGCAGATGGTGTTTCGGGAGTGGGCAGCCTCGTGCTGCCCTTTCTTATTGCAAGTTTCGAAGTGTGAAGACGAAGGAGAGAAATATGCGCAAATCTGTTTTCATTATGTCTGCGTTGCTTGTTGCACTGGGTCTTGCTTCCTGCGCCAAGGCGCCGGTCAAGCCTGTGAATAGTCCAGAAGTGCAACGCGGCCATGCGCACGAAGCGCAAGGCGAGTTGTCGTCGGAAGTTCGCAAGTGAGGTTCGCCATGCAGGGAGCCAAGTCAGGCAACATACTGCTCGCCGGCCTGTTCGGATTGATGATATCGGGCGCATGTATCGCCGCCGGTGACGACATCGAGATCGTCAAGGCAGAAGGCAAGGTGACAACGAGCGATCCTTCGGGTAAACAGGAAAAGGCGGTCGGTACAAAAAGCATCCTGCCGTCCAAGAATGTGCTGACCACCGGGCCGGACGGCCGCGCGGTGGTGCGTATGGGGAAGAGCGGATTCATCGTGCTCGAGAAGAACAGCAAGGTGGAGATCGGCAGCAGCGGTGGCTATGCCGGCTTTCTGCGCCAGCTCACCGGCATGATCTACTACGCGGTGAACAAGATCAAAGGCGACCAGCAGAATCTGCAGGTGCGCACGAAGACCGCCACCATCGGCGTGCGCGGTACACGCTTCCTGATCGCGGATACGGAGTTGCGCAATGAGATCGGCATGCGCAAAGGCCTGGTCAGTGTGACCAGTCTTGAGGGTGATTTCGAGATACACCGGAAATCCGCGCAGGATGAGTTCGAGGCTTACCAACAGGAGGCCAGGGACGCGATCGCGAAAGAGAAGAAAGAGTTCGAGGAATACCAAGCCAGCACAGAACGCGAATTCGTCGAATACAAACGCGAGTTCAGTCTGGGTGCGAACCGCATGGCCAGTTTCGACGGCAAGCGCGTGCTGGACCGCCCGCTCAGTGCCGAGTCGGTAAAAGACATGGAAAGCATCGAGTCTTATGCCGACTATTGGCTGAAGCAAGTGCACGATTGAGAGAACGACCATGAGCCGAATCGGGTTTGCTGCTACGGTATTGCTGCTGACTTTGTTGTCGGCCTGCGCGGCTCCGGTCAAACCGGTCGGCAACGAGCGGCCGGCCTGGATAGACAACCCCGGCAACGGCGTTTCCGCCTCGGCCGGGATGCATATCCGCGGCAAGGTGGCGCAGGAAGAACTGGCCGTTCTGCGCGCGCGCGAGGAATACGCCAAACGTTTCGGCGTCAGCATACGGTCGGTGCAGATGATGTCGACGACGGTAACGAACGGCCGCGCGAGCACGGTCGGCTCGCAGGTCGCGCGCGAGGACAGTCAGCAGGCCGATGTCAAAGCGATGGTCAAGGCGAAATGGCGCGACCCCGATAGCGATGTGCTGTGGGTGTGGCTGGTTCCGAGCGATCAATGAATTCTGAAGCGGAGGGCGCATGCGAGAGATCGATAGATTGCTTGCAGTAACGGTGCTTCTTTCGGCGAGCCTGCCTGTCTGGGCAGCGACTGCGCAGGAGGAGTTCGAGGCATTCAAACGCCAGCAACAGCAGGGTGCGCAGCAGGTCAGAACGGAATTCCATGCCTACAAGGAAAAGCAGGATGGCGAGTTCGCCGATTTCCTGAAAAGCCAGTGGCGCGAGTTCGAGACCTTCCAGGGCAAGGTGCGCATCAAGGAACCCAAGCCGAAGCAGGTGCCGGTGGTCGCGCCGGTTGCTCCCGCAATACCTGCGGCACCCGCACCTGTCACCCCGGCACCGATCCCCGATGTCCAGGTCAAACCCGAGCCCGTTCCGCCAGTCGTGGCGCCCGTCACGCCGCCGCCGGTGGTGGTCGCACCCCTCATTCAACCCATCGTGCCGCCCCCGCCGCCGCCCCAGCCGAAACCGGTTCCGGTCGCTGCGGACATGCTGGAGATCGCCTTCTATGGCAATCCGGTGGGTTTTGCTTTCGATCCGCAATGGAAGTCGTATCGCCTGTCCGGCGGCGCCAAACCGGAAGCGATGAGTGCGTTCTGGCTGATGATGAGCGGCAGCAAATACGAGCCGACGATCCGGGCGATCAACGAGACGCGCAGCAAACTGAAACTCGATGACTGGGGCTATGTGACGCTCTGGCGCAGCGTGGCGCAGGCATTGCAACCCGAGCGCAGGGCGGAACAGAATCTGCTGCTGTGGTATTTCCTGGTCAAATCCGGCTACGACGTGCGTCTCGGCTATGCAGGGGCGGACGTGCATCTGTTCGTCGCAGTCCGGCAGCAGGTGTATTCGACCAAGTTCACTGCGGTCGGCAAGCAGACCTATTACGCGGTGCTGGCGGCAGACCACGGCGACAGTATCCGCAGTTTCTATACCTATGAAGCCAGCTATCCGGTCAAACTCAAGGCGCTCGACATCGGCGCCGCCGCGACCGGGTTCACCCGTCCCGTGTCGGCGCAACGCACGCTGGCTTTCGACTACCAGGGCGAAAAGATCAGCTTGAGTGTCCCGTATGATCGCCGCCTGGTCGAATACATGGGGTCGTTCCCGCAATCGGAATTCCCGCTCTATTTCGATACCGATGGCAGCAACCTGGTGCGGCAGAGTCTGCTGGCTGAACTGAAGAAACATACCGCGAAGATGAGTGAGGAAGAAGCGGTCAACTTCCTGCTGGCGTTCGTGCAGAAGGCTTTCGCCTACAAAACCGACGACGAGCAGTTCGGCCGCGAGAAATATTTCTTCGTCGAAGAATCGCTGCACTATCCCTACAACGATTGCGAAGACCGTTCCGTGATCTTCTCCTGGCTGGTCAGCGAGCTGGTCGGCATCAAGAGCGTGGGGCTGCTCTATCCGGGGCATATGACCACGGCCGTGGCGCTCAAGCAGGCGCGGGCGGAATTCGCCAGCGTGGAATATCAGGGTAACCGTTACGTCATCGCCGATCCCACCTATATCGGCGCTTCAGCCGGGATGGCGATGCCTTCGTATGCGCGCCTGAAGCCGAACCGCGTATTCGAGATCCTGCACTGATCACATGACTCGTCCGGGTCGACCGACCGGGGCGTGTCATCGCTGACCCTGATCCATTCCTTGAACGGCACTTGAACGCAGGAGTAGAATCGGGGGCAGGTCGGGAGCCTATTCAATCGAGGGTCGCAAGTAACGCCAGATGGACGACATTGTGATATTGCCGTTGGATGTGATTGGCTGGTCAGTCCAGTTCTGGATAGTACTCGGAGCGGCGGGATTGCTGCTGCAACGCGTGCCGCGCCTGATCAACGATGTCATCTTTCCGCTCAGTGCATTGGTGTCGCTGAGTCTCGCAGCAGCCGGTCTGTGGGCGCTCGCCGTAGCACCCGGCGTCATGGTGCTTCCGCTCGGTCTGCCCGATCTGCCGTTCCATCTTCGTCTCGATCCGCTCTCCGGCATCTTCCTGATCCTGCTGGGGGGCGCTTCATTCGGCGTGTCGCTGTATAGCGCCGGATATTTCAAATCCATGGCTGGCGGTACGCTCGGTCTGCTCTGTCTGCAATATCACCTGTTCCTTGTCGGCATGACGCTGGTGCTGCTGGCCGACGATGCCTACATGTTCATGGTGGCGTGGGAGGCCATGGCGCTGGCATCCTATTTTCTTGTCACCACCGATCACAGCATCCCCGACATCCGCAAAGCGGGCTACCTCTATCTGCTGATCGCGCATGTGGGCGCAATCGCCATCCTGCTGAGTTTTGGCGTGATGCAGGGCGGTAACGGCATCGCTGCCTATACCTTCGACGCGATGCGCAGCGCGCATCTGGATCCGTTCTGGTCATCGGCAGCCTTTCTGCTGGCGCTGTTCGGTTTTGGCGCGAAGGCCGGTGTGCTGCCCATGCATGTCTGGTTGCCCGAGGCGCATCCCGCCGCGCCTTCGCCGGTATCCGCGCTGATGAGCGGCGTGATGCTGAAGACGGCGATCTACGGCATCCTGCGCGTCACCTTCGACCTGCTCGATACGCAACTTTGGTGGTGGGGCGTGCTGGCGCTCGGTTTGGGACTGCTCACCGCCGTGTTCGGCGTGATGTTCGCCGCCGTGCAGGGCGACATGAAACGCCTGCTGGCCTATTCCTCCATCGAGAACATCGGCCTGCTGCTGGTCGGTATCGGCCTGACCATCATCTTCCATGTCTACGGCAAGGATGCGCTGGCGGCGCTGGCACTTACCGCCACGCTGTACCACAGCCTCAACCACGCCATGTTCAAGAGCCTCCTGTTCATCGGCACCGGCTCCATCCTGCACGCCACCGGCGAACGCAACATGGGGCGACTGGGCGGACTGATCCGCCGCATGCCCTGGGCGGCAGCGCTGATGCTGGTCGGCGTGCTTGCCATCTCGGGCCTGCCTCCGCTCAACGGCTTCGTGTCGGAATGGCTGCTGCTGCAGGCTTTCCTGTTGTCACCCGGTTTGCCGAACAGTTACATCAACATGCTGGTGCCGGTGGCGGCCGCGGTGATCGCGCTGGCGGCGGCATTGGCCGCGTATGTGATGGTGAAGTTCTACGGCGTGATTTTCCTCGGCCAGCCGCGCGAACATGCCTTGGAACACGCGCATGACGCGGACATATGGGAACGAATCGGCATGGGCTGGCTGGCACTCGCCTGCGTGGTGCTGGGACTGGCGCCGGTGTTCGTGGTGGGACAACTGGACCATGTGTCGCAGATGCTGCTGGGTGCGCAGCTGGGCAATGCCGCCGGCAACTGGGTGTTCCTCGCGCCGGTGGATACCGAACGCGCCAGCTACAGCCCGTTGTATTTCCTGCTCGCGGTGCTCGGCGTGATGCTGCTCGCCTCGGTGCTGGTGCGGCATCTGTATCACGGGCGGGTGCGGCGCAGCGACCCGTGGGATTGCGGCTTCCCGGCACAGACCGCGCGCATGCAGGATACCGCCGAAGGTTTCGGCCAGCCGATACGGCGCATCTTCGAGCCGTTCTTCAAGATCGAGCGGGAAGTGCCGAGCCCGTTCGATACGCATCCGCGCTATCACGGGCAGAGCGATGATCGCTTGTGGTACATCCTGTATCTGCCGGTCAAGCATCTCACCGAAAAACTTTCGTCGCTGGCGGGGATGCTGCAGCACGGGCGCATCCATCTGTATCTGACCTACACGTTTGTCACGCTGGTCGTCTTGCTGGTGTTCGTATGATGGCTGAATACGATCTCATCTTCGCTATCCTGTTCCAGCTCGCGCAGTTGTTGCTGGTGGTGCTGCTCGCGCCGCTGCTGAGCGGCTGGGTCAACCAGTGCCAGGCCTGGTTGCAGAACCGCTCCGGTGCGGGCGTGCTGCAGCCCTACCGCGTGCTGCGCAAACTGTTCCACAAGGATGCGGTGATCGCGCACAACGCCTCGCCGCTGTTCCGCGTCACGCCCTACATCGTGTTCGGCTGCATGTGGCTGGCGGCCGCCATCATCCCCATCATCGCGGTGGATCTGCCGTTCTCGCAGGCCGCCGACGTGATCGCGCTGGTCGGCGTGTTCGCGCTGGCGCGGGTGTTCATCTCGCTGGCCGCGATGGATATCGGCACCGCGTTCGGTTCGCTCGGTGCGCGGCGCGAGATGCTGGTGTCCTTCCTCGCCGAACCGGCCTTGCTGATGGTGCTGTTCACCGCCTCGATGATCAGCCATTCCACCCAGTTGCCGCGCATCGTCGACACCCTCGCGCATCACCAGTTCGTGCTGTACCCGAGCCTGGCTTTCGCCGCGCTCGCCTTCGTGATCGTGCTGCTGGCGGAGAACGCGCGCATCCCGGTGGACAACCCCGGCACCCACCTTGAACTCACCATGATCCACGAGGCGATGATCCTGGAATACTCGGCGCGCCATCTGGCACTGATCGAATGGGCCAGCAGCCTGAAACTGTTCGCCTACATCTCCATCGGCATCGCGCTGTTCCTGCCGCACGGCATCGCCGAGGTCGGTAACTGGGCTGGCTTGCCGCTGGCCATTCTGCTGTTGTTGCTCAAGCTGATGCTGGCGGGCGCGGGGCTGGCCGTGCTGGAGACGGTGATGGCCAAGATGCGTATCTTCCGCGCGCCCGAGTTTCTCGGCACCGCTTTCCTGCTGGCCGTGTTGGGCCTGCTGATCCACTTCCTGCTGGGGGCCTGATGCAGATTCCCTACACCCTGCAATTCATCAACCTGCTCGCCGCGTTGCTGCTGCTGATCGCATTCGCCATGTTGGCGCAGCGCCGCATCCTGTCGTTGATCAACCTGTTCGCATGGCAGGGCGCGTTGCTGGCCGTGAGCACCTTCATCGTCGCTTACTCCACCAACCAGCATCATCTCTATTATTCGGCAGGCCTCACGCTGCTGCTCAAGGTGTTGCTGCTGCCCTGGCTGCTGCACCGTCTGATCAACCGCCTCAACGTGCGCTGGGACGTGGAGACGCTGATCAACATTCCCACCACCATGCTGGTCGGCATCGCGCTGGTGATCTTCTCTTTCAATCTGGCCGCGCCCATCTCGCAACTGGCCGAAGGCATCACGCGCGGTCTCATCGGCATTGCGCTGGCCAGCGTGCTGCTGTCGCTGCTGATGATGCTGACGCGGCGCAAAGCGGTGTCGCAGGTGGTCGCCTTCCTTGCGCTGGAGAACGGTCTGTTCTTCGCCGCCACCAGCGCCACGCAGGGCATGCCGCTGGTGGTGGAGCTGGGCATCGCGCTCGACGTGCTGGTTGCCACCTTCATCTTCGGCGTGTTCTTCTTCCAGATCCGCGAGACCTTCGACAGCTTGGACATCACCCACATGGAGAAGCTCAAGGATGATTGAACATGGCGACATAAATCTACTGCGCGAACCGGCATTGAGGTCGCGCGGTGCTCGGCATCCTCATGTACTGATGTGTACACTCCGGTGCCTGCGCTCCGGGCTCCCCCAATGCCGGCCCGCTCGCTACGATTTCTGCCGCCATGTTCTGGCACATAACAATTACCGGCGAGGACTGGCCAATTTCCCCTCTCCCGCAAGCGGACGAAGGGACTGTCACGGGGTAAATAATGATTGACTTGCAACTCATGTCATTGTTGCTCATCCCGCTACTGGGCGGCGGCCTGCTGGCCGTGTTCGGTTCGCGCAGATGGGCGGCGGAGCTCAATTCGCTGATGAGTTTCTTCACCTTCGCCGCTTCCGTGGTGCTCACCGTACGCGTGGTGGAGTCCGGCCCGCAGGTCGCGTTCAACGAGCAGTTCTTCATCGACCAGTTCAACGTCTTCCTTGTCGCGCTCACCGCCTTCGTCGCTTTCACCACTTCGCTGTTCTCGCGTCCCTACATGCGCATCGAGCAGCATCACGGCAAGCTCTCCACCGGCATGCTGCATTTGTACTACAGCATGTACCAGCTGTTCACCTTCGCCATGCTGGTTGCGCTCACCACCAACAACATGGGCATCGTGTGGGTCGCGATGGAAGCGGCCACGCTGACCACCGTGCTGCTGGTGTCCTTGTATCGCACCCCGGCCAGTCTGGAAGCGGCGTGGAAATATTTCATCCTGTGCGGCGTCGGCATCGCGCTGGCGCTGTTCGGCACCATCCTGCTGTACTTCGCCGCCGAGCGCGTGCTGGGCCAGGGCGGTACGGCGCTGCTGTGGACGCACCTGAACCAGGTCAAGGGCGACCTGGAGCCGACTGTGTTGAAACTCGCGTTCATCTTCCTGCTGGTGGGCTACGGCACCAAGGTCGGCCTGGTGCCGCTGCACAGCTGGTTGCCGGATGCGCACGCGGAAGGTCCAACGCCGGTGTCCGCCGTGCTGTCCGGCCTGCTGCTCAATGTCGCGCTGTGCGCCGTGGTGCGCAGCAAGGTGCTGGTGGACGGTTCGCTCGGCACCCACTTCGCCGGCAACCTGATGATGGGCTTTGGCCTGCTCTCGGTGCTGGTGGCGGCGTTCTCGCTGTTCCGGCAAAAAGACATCAAGCGCATGTTCGCCTATTCCTCCATCGAACACATGGGGCTGATCACCTTCGCCTTCGGCATGGGCGGTCCGGTGGCAACTTTCGCGGGCATGCTGCACATGACCGTACATTCACTGACCAAGTCGGCCATCTTCTTCGCCGTCGGCCATGCCGTGCAAAAGGTCGGCACGCAACAGATGGACAGCATTCGCGGCCTGCTGCAAGTCAGCCCCACGGTCGGCTGGGGTCTGGCACTGGGCACCTTCGCCATCCTCGGCATGCCGCCATTCGGCGTGTTCGCCAGCGAGTTCCTCATCATCACCACCGCCATGCACGAATACCCGTGGGCCACGCCCATCCTGCTGATCTCGCTCGGTGTGGCTTTCGCCGCCATCTTCGGCAAGGTGCAGCCCATCGTGTTCGGCGAGACCACCGCCAAACAGTTGCCGCATTCACCCGCGCTGGTGCCGGTGTTCGCGCACCTGTTGCTGGTGCTGATGCTGGGCCTGTACATGCCGCCCTATCTGGCCGACTGGTACCGCCAGGCCGCCGCGCTGTTAGGATAGAACGATGCCGATCAAACATCCCAACCTGAAACTCAACCGACTCACCGATGCGGTGCCCGCATGGACGGGCGACATCGCGCCGGAATATCTGCACGAGATTTGCCAGCAGGTGCGCGACGGCGGTGGCAGGCTGGTCGCGCTGTGGGGCAGCGATGTCCGGCAACAGGGCGGCGGCTTCATGCTGCATATCACGCTGATGAACGAGAGCGGACTGGTCTGTCTCAACGTACCGCTGCCGGTCGAACATCCGAACTACCCAGACATCAGCCGCATCTTCCCCGCCGCCAACCGCATGCAGCGCGCGGCCTACGACCTGCTTGGCCTCTACGCGCACGAAGGTCACGACCACCGCAAATGGTTGCGCCACGGCGCCTGGCACAGCGGCAGCTTTCCGCTGCGCAAGGATTTCGATGCCGCAGCCAGTCTCACCCATGAACCGGAAGACTATCCCTTCGTGCAGGTGGAGGGGCAGGGCGTGCACGAGATCCCGGTCGGCCCGGTGCACGCGGGCATCATCGAGCCGGGCCATTTCCGTTTCTCCATCATCGGCGAGCGCGTGCTGCGTCTGGAGCAACATCTGGGTTATGTACACAAGGGCATCGAGAAACGCTTCGAGAGCATGAGCCTACAGCAGGGCGCCAGGCTGGCCGGACGCGTGAGCGGCGACAGCACCGTGGCCTATGCCTGGGCCTATGCGATGGCGGCGGAATGCATCGCCAAAGTGACGCCGTCCAGCCGCGCCTTATGGCTGCGCGCGTTGCTGCTGGAACGCGAACGCGTCGCCAACCATCTCGGCGATCTCGGCTATCTCGGCAATGACGTCGCGCTGTCGTTCGGCTTTGCCCAGTTCTGGATACTCAAGGAACAAGTGCTGCGCAACAACGCTGCGCTGTTCGGCCACCGCTATCTGATGGACAAGATCGTTCCGGGCAGCGTCACCGCCAGTCTCGATGTCGAGGGCAAGCACATCATCGAGCAGGAATGCGACATGCTCGACGAGCAGGTGCGCATCCTGCGCAACATCTACGACGAACATGCCGGCGTGCAGGACCGCTTCATCGGCACCGGCCGCGTCGAACCCAAACTGGCCGCGCAACTTGGTCTGTGCGGCATGGCCGGTCGCGCCAGTGCGCAAGCCTGGGATGCGCGCGTGCAGTTCGCCTGCGCGCCCTACGACAAACTGGACGTGAAGATGGCGACCTACCGCAACGGCGATGTCGCCGCGCGCGTCATCGTGCGTTTCGACGAACTGTTCGAGTCGCTGCGCCTGCAGCGCGAGATCATGGTCAATCTGGTGCACGACAACGAAGCACCCACCCTGCTGGAGAAACTGCCCGCCAACGGCTTCGGCATCGGCCTGGTCGAAGGCTGGCGCGGTGAAGTGATGGTCGCCATCCACACCGATGCGCAGGGCAAGCTCACGCGCGTGCATCCGCACGATCCCTCGTGGCAGAACTGGCCGCTGCTGGAGCACGCCGTCATCGACAACATCGTGCCGGATTTTCCGCTGATCAATAAGTCGTTCAACCTTAGCTACTCAGGGCAGGATCTCTGATGTACCAGATACTCAAACAAATCATCAAAACGGGCATCAAGACCGAAACCCCGCCGCAGGCGGATGAAGGCATGCGCCTGATCGAGCAACGACTGCAACAGGAGATACTCGACGTGTTCGGCGGCGCGCTCGCCATCCGTCAGGTGGATGCCGGTTCCTGCAACGGCTGCGAGCTGGAGATACACGCCGTCAACAACGCCTATTACAACATCGAAGGACTCGGCATCAAATTCGTCGCCGGTCCGCGCCATGCCGACCTGCTGCTTGTCACCGGCCCTGTCTCGCGCCACATGGAAGTCGCGCTCAAGCGCACCTACGATGCCACGCCCGAACCCAAACTCGTTGTCGCCATCGGCGACTGCGCCTGCGACGGCGGGATATTCGGCGAGAGCTATGCTAGTTGCGGCAAGGTCTCCAACGTCATACCGGTGGATGTGGTGGTGCAGGGGTGCCCGCCGACGCCAATAGCTATCTTGCAAGGGATACTTACTGCAATCAGTGCGAAGAAATAACTGTAGGGGGCACGTTATTTATTTCCGCGCGATTAAGGAAAATGCATTGCGTTAGGTCGTATGTTATAGGTTATAGAGCGGGCATCGGTGAAGTTTTAGAGAGCCTGTTCATCCCGCTCAAGTATTCCCCTTGTGAATTGATAATCATCAATGCACCTTCGCGCGCTGTCGCTATACTTCGCACATTTGCACCAAGAGTCATTCCATGTCGCAACCCAACATCCCTCAACTCATCTGCCCCGCCGGCAGCCTGCCCGCCCTGAAGGCGGCGGTCGATAACGGCGCGGACGCCGTCTATCTCGGTTACAAGAACGACACCAACGCGCGCAATTTCGCCGGGCTCAACTTCGACGACAAAGCGCTGCGCGAGGGCATCAGCTATGCGCACGCGAAGAAGCGCGAGGTGCTGATGGCGATCAATACTTTTCCCCAGCCGGGGCGCGTGGCCGATTGGCATCGTGCCGTGGATGGCGCTGCCGCGCTCGGCGTGAATGCGGTGATCCTCGCCGATGTCGGTCTGCTCGATTACGCCAGCAAACGCCACCCCGATCTGCGTCTGCATCTCTCGGTGCAGGGTTCGGCTACCAGTTATGAAGCGGTGAATTTCGCGCAGCGCGAATTCGGTGTGCGCCGTGCCGTGCTGCCGCGCGTGCTGACGCTGGCGCAGGTGGAGAACGTGATCAAACACACCACGGTCGAGATCGAGGTGTTCGGCTTCGGCAGCCTGTGCGTGATGAACGAGGGCCGCTGCTGGCTTTCCTCCTATGCCACCGGCGAATCGCCCAACACAGTGGGTGCCTGCTCACCGGCCAAATACGTCAAATGGGAGAAGTCGCCGGGCATGATGTCCACGCGATTGAACGGCATCCTCATCGACCGCTTCGGCGACAACGAACCGGCCGGTTACCCGACCCTGTGCAAGGGCCGCTTCGAGGTGAACGGCTCAACCTATTACGCGCTGGAAGAACCGACCAGCCTCAACGTGCTGGAGATACTGCCCGAGATCGCGCGCATCGGCGTTGCCGCCATCAAGGTTGAAGGCCGCCAGCGCAGCCCGACCTATGTCGCGCAGGTCACCCGCAACATGCGCGCCGCGCTGGATGCATTGGCCCGTGATGGCGAGCGCTACCAGGTGAAGCAGGCCTGGCAGGCCGAGCTGGCCAAGGTGTCGGAAGGCAGCCAGGCGACGCTGGGCGCGTACAGCAGGCCGTGGAGATAAGCGCATGAAAATCTCTTTGGGACCTTTGCTGTATTTCTGGCCGAAACAGGCCGTGCTCGATTTCTATGCCGAGATGGCGCAGAACCCCGCGCTCGACATCATCTACGTCGGCGAAGTGGTGTGTTCGCGCCGCCAGCAGTTGCGCGTGGCCGACTGGATCGCGCTGGCGCGTGAACTCTCCGATGCGGGCAAGGAAGTGGTTGTGTCAGCGCAGGCGCTGCTCGAATCGGAAAGTGACCTGAAATCGCTGCGCCGCCTGATGGATGAGGCCAATTGCAAGGTCGAGGCCAACGACCTCGGCGCGGTGAACATCGCCGCCGGTCGTCCTTTCGTCGCCGGGCCGCACCTGAATATCTACAACGAAAGCACACTGGCCACCTACGCGCGCTACGGCATGCAACGCTGGGTGCCTCCGCTGGAGGCCGACCGCAAGCTGGTCGAGACGCTGCACAACAGCCGTCCCGCGGGTATCGAAACCGAAGTGTTCGTGCATGGCAAGTTAGCGCTGGCTTTCTCGGCGCGCTGCTTCACTGCACGGCATTACGACCTGAACAAGGATGATTGCCAGTTCAAGTGCATGGAGCATCCGGAAGGCATCACGCTGAAGACGCGCGAAGGCCAGCCCTTCCTGACCATCAACGGCATCCAGACCATGTCGGCGCAGAGTTACAATCTGCTCAACGAAGTGCCGGACCTGCTGAAGATGGGCATCGACATCATCCGCCTCAGTCCGCAATCGCAGCACATGAACGAGATCATCGCCGCTTTCGACGCGGCGCGTAAGGGCGGCACGCCGCAGGCGGATACCGGTGCATGGTGTGCCGATGGGCTGGTGGATGGGTACTGGTTCGGCGATGCAGGTATCGCGCAGCATCACCTGGTTTGAATCGTCAGACGCAAGGAGAAAACAAATGAACATCCCGAAATTCAAATTGCCCGCACTGGTGTCGCGCATCGGCGGTCGCCTGCCGCAATGGCCGCATTCGGTGACGCTGATCGCCGGGTTGAACGCCGCCGTGAAGATGAAGCTGCTGCCGCAGGACAGTCTGGCCCTGCTCGAAGGCCGCACCTTCTTCGTCGAAGTGCTGGACGCCGGCGGCAAAGCCAACTTCACCTATCGCAACGGCCTGTTCCGTCCGCTGTTCACCGCGCCCGCGACACCCGATCTTTCCTTTCGCGCCAACCTCTCAGCGTTCATGCAGATGATCGCTCGCCAGGAAGACCCGGACACCTTGTTCTTCAATCGTGAGTTATCCATCGAAGGCGATACCGAACTCGGTCTGGTGGTGAAGAACATGCTGGATGCGGTGGAGTGGCCGCAGATGCCGAAGGTGCCGGGGTTTAGTCACTGAGTTGCCGGATTGATTGATGGGTATCGCTGCGCTCCACCCATCCTACGAATAATCGTCTGCGCAATGTGACAATGTAGGATGGGTGGAGCACAGCGATACCCATCGAAGTCCCCACCCTACCTCTTCTTCTGTTCCAACTGGTGCGTGCAATCCAGCGCGGCGAGTTTGTAGCACTCGGCCAGCGTGGGGTAGTTGAAGACGTTGCTGACCAGGTCGCGCACGCTGCCGTGCAGGTTCATCACCAGTTGCCCGATGTGCACGAGTTCGCTGGCCTGTTCGCCGACGATGTGCACGCCCAGCAGCTTCTCGTTGCGTGAATCCACCAGCAGTTTCAGCATGCCCTGCGCATCGCCGATGATCTGGCCGCGTGCGCTGTCCTTGAAATAGGCGCGCCCGGCGATATAGGGGATGTTCTCCTTTTGTATTTCCTGTTCCGTTTTGCCGACGTAGGAGATTTCCGGGATGGTGTACACCGCCATCGGTAGATTCTCCGCCGTGACATGCTCGGCTCCGCCGAAGGCATGCAGCACGGCGGCGCGGCCCTGTTCCATGCCGGTGGAGGCGAGTGCGGGGCGGCCGATCAGGTCGCCCACGGCGAAGATGTGCGGCACGCTGGTCTGGAAATGCGCGTCGATCTCGATCCAGCCGTCCTTGGCGCGGACTCCGGCATTCTCGACGCGCAGGGTGTCGCTGTTGGGCTGGCGGCCCTGCGCATACAGCACGGCATCGGTGCGTATCTGCTTTCCGCTTTTCAGCACAGTGACAGTGCCGTTGCCTTCGCAACGTATCTCGGCGACGCTTTCCTGCATGTGGAATTTGACGCCCATGCCGAGGAAGCTGTCGGCCAGCACGCCGACCACATCCTCGCTCAGATATTCCAGCAATTGCGCGTGGCTATCCACCACACAGACTTCAACGCCCAGCGCGGCGAAGATGGAGACGAATTCGCAGGCGATTACACCCCCGCCCACCACCAGCAGGCTGTCCGGCAGATGGCGCAGGTTGAGGATGGAGGTCGAATCCAGCACGGTCTTCTTGTCGAACGGGATATCGGCGGGGCGGCGCGGACGCGAGCCGCTGGCGAGGATGATGACTTCGGCTGAGATGTTGCGGCTGTGGCCGGAGGCGTCGGCGACCTGCATGGTATGCGCATCGACGAACGAGGCTTCGCCGGGGATCAACGCGACGCCGTGGCGCAACAGGCGTTGCAGGATGACCGACTCCTGCTGCGCGATCACGCCTTCCTTGCGCCGCACCGCATCCGCAAGCAGACCGTGCTGGCTATGCCCGCCCGGTGCAAGCGCCTGGCGCATACCGCCGGAGCGCGAGAGGAGATAAGCCACTTCGCGCATCGCCTTGCTGGGGATGGTGCCGGTCTGCAGGCCTGCACCGCCGAGCTTGGGCTTGCGCTCGACGATGGCGGCGCGCTTGCCCATGCGGGCTGCTTGCCAGGCAGCGTGCTGTCCGGCGGGGCCGGAACCGATGATGAGTACGTCGTAGTCCATGGGCATACTCCGGTGAATTGAATCTACTGCATGAAATTCATAGAGCCGACCGTTCCTTCCCCCATGCAGGGGGGAGGGAGGATTCATTCGGTGTTACTTGATCCGCATCCCCGGCTGTGCGCCGCTATCCGGCGACAGCACGAACAGCCCCGGCGTCTCGCCCGATGCCGCCAGCACCATGCCTTCCGACAGGCCGAACTTCATCTTGCGCGGGGCGAGGTTGGCGACCATCACGGTCATGCGGCCCTTGAGTTTTTCCGGGTCGTAGGCGGACTTGATTCCCGCGAACACGGTGCGCGGTTGCGGTTCACCGATGTCCAGCGTGAGCTTCAGCAGCTTCTCCGCGCCTTCCACATGTTCGGCGTTGATGATGTGGGCGACGCGCAGGTCGATCTTGCTGAAGTCTTCGATGCTGATGGTTTCGGCGATGGGGGCGATCATGGTCACATTCTTCAATGGTAAGGTGGCATCGCCGGGCTCGGTGACGATGGGTGCTGCGGCATGTTGCTGGTGTTCGGCATGGCGCTGCTGCGAAGTGGGCGGCGGTGTCGGTTGCAGGCTCTGCTTGTTCGCTTCCACCATGGCCTCGATGCACTTGGGGTCGAGGCGGGACATCAGGTGCTGGTAGGCGTTGATGCCGTGGCCGGAAGGCAGCAGCTCATGCGCGTCCTGCCAGTTCAACTCGCCGACGTTGAGGAAGCTCTCCACGTCCTTGGCCAGATGCGGCAGCACTGGCTTGAGATAGATGGTGATGATGCGGAAGGCCTGCAGCGCCACGCTGCATACGCCCTGCAGCCATTCGACGTTGCTCGGGTCTTTCGCCAGTTCCCACGGTTTGGTCGCGTCGATATAGGCGTTGATCAGGTCGAGCAGCGAACCGACGGTGCGGGTCGCGCGCGAGTAATCGCGTGCCTCATACATCTCGGCGATCTGCTCGGCGGAATCCTGCAACACTTCGAGCAGGTTCTTCTTGGGGAAGTCCTCCACCAGCTTGCCCGCCAGCCCGCTGGTCGAGGCGCACTTGGCCAGCAGCGCGTGGTCGGCCAGCTTGCCGTCGAAGCGTTTGCTGATGAAGCCCGCGCTGCGGCTGGCGATGTTGATGTACTTGCCGATCAGGTCGCTGTTCACGCGCGCCACGAAATCGTCGAGGTTGAGGTCGAGGTCTTCCATGCTGCCGTTGAGCTTGGCCGCGTAGTAGTAGCGCAGGTACTCGGTGTTCTGCACATGGTCGACATAGCTGCGCGCGGTGATGAAGGTGCCGCGCGATTTGCTCATCTTCTCGCCGTTGACGGTGAGGAAGCCGTGCGCGAACAGCTTGGTCGGCGTGCGGAAACCGGCGTGCTGCAGCATGGCGGGCCAGAACAGCGCGTGGAAATACAAAATGTCCTTGCCGATGAAGTGGTACAGCTCGGCATCCGAACCCTGGCGCCAGAAGTCGTCGAAACTGATGCCCTTGGTCTTGCACAGCTGCTTGAAGCTGCCCATGTAGCCGACCGGCGCGTCCAGCCACACATAGAAATACTTGCCCGGCGCATCGGGGATCTCGAAGCCGAAATAGGGCGCGTCGCGCGAGATGTCCCAGTCGGTCAGCTTGTTGTCGCCTTCCGCACCCAGCCATTCCTGCATCTTGTTGGAAGCTTCGGCCTGCAGCGAACCGCTGCGTGTCCATTCGCGCAGGAACTGCTGGCAACTCGGCGAGGACAGCTTGAAGAAATAGTGCTTGGACTGGCGCAACTCGGGCGGCGCACCGGACACGGCGGAATAGGGATTCTTCAGCTCGGTCGGGGCGTAGGCCGCACCGCAGGATTCGCAGTTGTCGCCGTACTGGTCCTTGGCGCCGCACTTGGGGCACTCGCCCTTGATGAAGCGGTCCGGCAGGAACATCTTCTTGAGCGGGTCGTAATACTGCTCGATGGAGCGCACGTCGATCAGGTTCTCGGCCTTGAGCGTACGGTAGATGCCTTCGGCGAATTCTTTGGTCTCGCCGGAGTTGGTCGAGCCGTAGTTGTCAAAAGCCACATGGAAAGCACGGAAATCGTCGTAATGCTCCAGCCAGACCTTGGCGATGAGCTGCTCGGGTGTGATGCCCTCTTTCTCGGCCCGCAGCATGATGGGGGTGCCGTGGGTGTCGTCGGCACAGACATAGTGGCAGGTGTTGCCGCTCATCTTCTGGAAACGCACCCAGATATCGGTCTGGATGTACTCCACCAGATGGCCCAGGTGGATGCTGCCGTTGGCGTAGGGCAGGGCGGAGGTGACGAGGATTTTGCGGGGCATATTGCTGGGTTCCTAGGATAAGGCGCGATTGTAGCAAAACCCACGCACGGCGGCGGAATTGGGTAAAATTGCGCCCCTGTGAAAATGACCCGTATCCCAAGGAAAGAGCAATGAGCATCAAATCAGACAAATGGATTCGCCGCATGTGCGAGCAGCACGGCATGATCGAGCCGTTCGAGCCCCACCAGGTTAAAGAAGTGGACGGCAAAAAGATCGTGTCCTACGGCACCTCCAGCTACGGCTACGATATCCGTTGTTCGCGCGAATTCAAGCTGTTCACCAACATCAACAGCACCATCGTCGATCCCAAGAACTTCGACCCCAGTTCCTTCGTGAACGTGGAAGCCGACTACTGCATCATCCCGCCCAACTCTTTCGCGCTGGCGCGCACGGTCGAGTATTTCCGCATCCCGCGCAGCGTGCTGACCGTGTGCCTGGGCAAATCCACCTACGCGCGTTGCGGCATCATCGTCAACGTCACCCCGTTCGAGCCCGAGTGGGAAGGTTATGTGACGCTGGAGTTCTCCAACACCACCCCGCTGCCCGCCAAGATCTACGCCAACGAGGGCGTGGCGCAGGTGCTGTTCTTCGAGAGCGACGAGGAGTGCGAGACTTCGTACAAGGACCGTGGCGGCAAGTACCAGGGCCAGGTCGGCGTGACTTTGCCGAAAATTTGAGATTTGAAATTGTGGGTCGGACTTCAGTCCGACATGTCGGGTTAAAACCCGACCCACACAAAATCGTTAATCCGGGTTGAACGAGCATGAAAACTAATCAGCAGACCGTGATCTGGCGCTCCCCCGAAGGCGAGATCATCTCGTGCTTCGAGAAGAACAAGGTGCTGCAGGAGAATCTGGTCGAGATACGCCAGGTCTGCCGCGACGCCCTTGAGGACGCCATCCTCATGGGCTGCGACGAGCGGCAGTTCCGCAGCGTGCTGGCCGAACTGGTCGACACCCTCGCCAGCCCCTATCCGCCTCGCGAATAGCGCCTTTCGTATTTTCCCCGTTGCCGAAGAAACCTGCGACAATCCGCGCCACTATTATTTGTTTTCCCCTGTAGGGAGCTATACATGAAATTCAACTTCCCAATCATCATCATCGACGAAGACTACCGTTCGGAGAATGCCAGCGGTCACGGCATCCGCGCGCTGGCCGAAGCCATCGAAAAAGAAGGCATCGAAGTCGTCGGCATGACCAGCTACGGCGATCTTACTTCCTTCGCGCAGCAGCAGAGTCGAGCGTCGGCTTTCGTGCTGTCCATCGACGATGAAGAATTCGGTGCGGGCAGCGTGGAGGAAACGGAAGTGGCGCTGCGGACCCTGCGCGCCTTCGTCGAGGAGATCCGCTTCAAGAACGCCGACATCCCGATCTATCTGTACGGCGAGACGCGCACTTCGCGCCATATCCCCAACGACATCCTGCGCGAGTTGCATGGCTTCATCCACATGCACGAAGACACCCCGGAATTCGTGGCGCGACACATGATCCGCGAGGCCAAGTCCTACATGGATTCGCTGGCACCGCCGTTCTTCCGCGCACTGGTGGATTACGCGCAGGACGGTTCCTATTCCTGGCACTGTCCCGGACACTCCGGCGGCGTGGCGTTCCTGAAATCCCCGGTGGGGCGCATGTTCCACCAGTTCTTCGGCGAGAACATGCTGCGCGCCGACGTGTGCAACGCGGTGGACGAGTTGGGCCAGTTGCTCGACCACACCGGTCCGGTCGCAGCGTCCGAGCGCAACGCGGCGCGCATCTTCAATGCCGACCATCTCTTCTTCGTCACCAACGGCACCTCGACTTCCAACAAGATCGTGTGGCACTCGATGGTGGCGCCGGACGACATCGTGGTGGTGGACCGCAACTGCCACAAGTCCATCCTGCACGCGATCATGATGACCGGCGCGGTGCCGGTGTTCCTGACGCCGACGCGCAACAACTTCGGCATCATCGGCCCGATCCCGAAATCCGAATTCGAGCCGGAGACCATCCAGAAGAAGATCGACGCCAATCCCTTTATCAAGGACAAGACCAAGAAGCCGCGCATCCTCACCATCACGCAGAGTACCTACGACGGCGTGCTCTACAACGTCGAGATGTTGAAGGAGATGCTGGACGGCAAGATCGACGCACTGCACTTTGACGAGGCATGGCTGCCGCACGCGGCGTTCCACGATTTCTACAAGAGCATGCACGCCATCGGCAAAGGCCGCCCGCGCGCCAGGGAGTCGATGATCTTCTCGACCCAGTCCACGCACAAGCTGCTGGCCGGTCTGAGCCAGGCTTCGCAGATACTGGTGCGCGACAGCGAGTCGCGCAAGCTGGACCGCGACTGCTTCAACGAAGCCTATCTGATGCACACCTCCACTTCGCCGCAGTACGCCATCATCGCCTCGTGCGACGTGGCGGCTGCGATGATGGAGCCGCCCGGCGGCACTGCGCTGGTGGAAGAATCCATCGCCGAAGCGCTCGACTTCCGTCGCGCCATGCGCAAGGTGGATGAAGAGTGGGGCGCGGACTGGTGGTTCAAGGTGTGGGGGCCGGACTACCTGTCCGAGGAAGGCATGGCCGACCGCGAAGACTGGGTGCTGCGCGGCGACGACCGCTGGCACGGTTTCGGCAAACTGGCCGAGGGCTTCAACATGCTCGACCCGATCAAGGCCACCGTGGTCACGCCGGGACTCGACGTGGACGGCGACTTCGCCGACAGCGGCATCCCCGCCAGCATCGTCACCAAATACCTGGCCGAGCACGGTGTGGTGGTGGAGAAGTGCGGCCTGTATTCCTTCTTCATCATGTTCACCATCGGCATCACCAAAGGTCGCTGGAACAGCATGGTGACCGAGCTGCAACAGTTCAAGGACGACTACGACAAGAACCAGCCGCTGTGGCGCGTGCTGCCGGAATTCATCGCCAAGAATCCGCGCTACGAGAAGATCGGCCTGCGCGACCTGTGCGACCAGATCCACGGCATCTACAAAGCCAACAACGTGGCGAAGCTGACCACCGAGATGTATCTGTCCAACATGGTGCCCGCGATGAAACCGTCGGATGCCTTCGCCAGGATGGCGCACGGCGAGATCGAGCGGGTTTCCATCGACGATCTGGAAGGCCGTGTCACCGCCGTGTTGCTGACGCCGTATCCGCCGGGCATCCCGCTGCTGATCCCCGGCGAACGCTTCAACAAGACCATCGTCGATTACCTCAAGTTCGCGCGCGACTTCAACAAGCGTTTCCCCGGCTTCGAGACCGACATCCACGGTCTGGTGGCGGAGCGGGACAACGGCGAGCGGGTTTACTACGTGGACTGCGTGAAATAGTCCGCACCTCACAAAACCTACTGCGCGGTCGGATTGCGGCGTTGCCCGGTGCTCGAAATCCTCATGTGCATTAAGCACATTCCGGTTTCTCCGCTCCGTGCGCCTTGCACGCCGATCGCTCGCTACGGTTTTTTGAGCTGCTCAACCTATTCCTCAAATTGAATTCGGATGACTGACACCACCGAAAAACTGCGCATCGACAAATGGCTGTGGGCGGCGCGCTTCTTCAAGACGCGCAGCCTCGCCGCCGATGCCGTGGAGAGCGGTAAAGTGACTATGGGCGAGGTGCGCATCAAACCGGCCAAGGCCATCGGCATTGGCGACCATCTTGTCATCCGTCTCGGCCAGTATCATTTCGAAATCGAAGTGCTGGGACTGTCCAACAAGCGCGGCGCCGCGCCGATCGCACAGAAGCTCTACCGCGAGACCGACGAGAGCCGCGCGCGCCGCGCGGAGATCGCCGCCAATTTAAAAATGCTCCCGCAAGCCACACTCAAAGGCCGCCCCACCAAGCGCGACCGGCGCGAGATCGAACGTTTCAATGAGAAGGCATCGACGCGCAAGAGCGCGTGGGGGGATTTCGAGTAGAAGTCGGTCTGGCGCATACACGGAGGTTGGCATGAAGCTGTCTCTCTTGGGGTTGGTGGTACTGGCATTGCTGGTGTTCGCGCTGAACGGCAGTCTGTGGTGGCTGATCGGCGCGCTCGCGCTGCTGTGGTTGTGGCGTTTCCTGTTTGGCACCTACATGCTGCGCGAGAAGGAGATTCCGCCGCCGCTGACGCTGTTTCCGCTTGGCATGCCGCCCGCGCACGACGAACGCCCGCAATTCCGCAATCTGCTGGGCGCGGTGGTGGAGCAGCGCGAGGGTCGCTATCCCGACGGGCGCACGCTCGAAGAGATCCTGCATAACCTCGGCGAGGATGCAGTGCCGCCCGTGCCGGTCGACCTGCCGGATACGCCGTCCAATCTCGTCGTCGTTATCGTCTCCGGCGTGCTGTGGGAATGCGTCTCCGATGTCGCGCTGCCGTTCGGGAGCGGCGTGTCGGTCGATGTCGCCACCGAATACGATTACCTCAAGCCGCGCTACGGCACCATCGACGTGGTGCACGTGCGCGGCATCGCCACTTCCGAACACAATGCCAGGATCGTCGAAGAAGCTATCCGTAGACACGAGGACGCAGCCGATATCATCGTGGTGGCCTATTCCAAGGGCGTGCCCGATACGCTGGAAGCGCTGCGGCGCATGGGCAACGACACGCCGCGCAATCTGCGTGCCGTGGTCAGCGTGGCCGGTGTGGTCAGCGGCAGTCCGCTGGCCGACTGGCTCAACCTCTACCGACATTTTCTGGCGGTACTGCCCACGCCGGGTGCCTGTTCGCACGTCAACGAGAATTTCCTCAAGAGTATCTCGCGCGACCGTTGCCTGCACTGGCTGAGGAAGTACTGGCACACTCTGCCGCAGGGCATCCGCTATTACTCGCTGGTCACCTTCACCAGGCCGAAACAGATGCACTGGTTCCTGCGCATGCTCTACGCCAAACTGGCCGAAGTGGAGCCGCGCAACGACAGCCACATGCTCATCCACGATCAGGTGCTGCCGGGCGCCGCGTTGCTGGGTTACCTGAAGAGCGACCACTGGGCCGTGGCGTTGCCGTTCAACCGCTCCACGCGTTCGCTGTGGAACCGTCTGCTGCGTCCCAACAACGCTTTTCCACGCGAGGTGTTGTTCGAGACGATATTGCGGTATGTGGAAGAGGATGTAAAACGCTGAGTTGTTCAGGGGATATCCGCATCGGCATGCGGTCGAGGCTGACGATGCTCATGGCGAGGTTTCCCGGTTGAAGTATTCGGAAGATATCTCCGAGAGTTATTTGTTGGAAGGTGGTCGCAATATTCCAGAGTGCATTTCGATAGAGAGGAATGTATCCCACCATGCGTTGCTATGGGCGTTTGAGCAGGTAAGGCGGGCGGTGGGGTGGAGACATCGTTCGCCGTCGCGGTTGAACATTTCACCGGCTTTATTGCGGACTTGACTGGTCGATCACGATATCAAGGAAGACCTCTTGATGAAAACCGGTTCCGCAAAATTGCATCCTGCTTCGATCCGGGAGAGCCAGAAGAGTGAGTGCCTTTCGCTCAAGGTGATGGGGCGCATGCTTTCCCATTGGCGGTATTCAGAATGATCTTTCCGTCAACGCATTTCTCGCACAACGATTTGAGCGTGTTCAGGGGAACAGGGCGGGAATACAGATATCCCTGCCCATAGTCGCATCCCATTTCACGCAACGCCGCACATTGCGCTGCAGTCTCGACACCTTCGGCAACCACCTTGAGACCGAGGCTGTGCGCCATCATGATGACCGCCTGCACGATCTGCCGGCTCGTTTCGTTCAGTTCCAGATCGCACACGAACGACTGGTCTATCTTCAGCTTGTCCACACGGATCTGTTTGAGATTGGAGAGATTGGAATAGCCCGTGCCGAAATCATCCACCGCAACCGACACGCCGAGGTCGTCCATGCGGCTCAGAAGTTCCATCGCTCCCGGACGCTTGCTCATGATCACGCTCTCGGTGACTTCCATTTCCAGCATATCCGGCTCCATCGCCTTTTCCTGCATCACTTCGGTGATCCGGTGAAAGGTCTCTTCGCCCCTGAGCTGCAAGGGTGAGAAATTGACCGCGATCTTCAGGGAGCAGTCCTTGCATTTCTCCTTGAATTCCATCGCTTCATGCACTGCCTGATGGAACACCCAGTCGCCCAGCATGTCGATCAGGCCGGAACTCTCGGCGATCGGGATGAACGTGCCCGGAGGGATTTCCTGTCCGTCATGCGTCCAGCGCGCCAGTACTTCAGCTCCGCTCAGCGTACCGTCGGACAGATCGACCTGCGGCTGCCAAGCCAGCCAGAATTCGTCGTTCGCCAAGCCGCGCCTGATCGCACCTTCGATCTCCAGGCGCTCGCTTGCCCCGACATTCATCTCGGGCTGGTAGAAACACACCCCCATGCCGTCTTCCTTGGCGCGGTACATCGCCACGTCCGCATTGCGGATGATGTCGGTCACCGTCTCACCGTCTTCGGGATAGAAGCTGATGCCGATGGCAGCCGATACATTCAGTTCATGACCGCCCAGACCGATGGGCTCATTGACGCATTGGCGTATCTTGTCCACCACCAGTTGGCAGCTTTCCTTGTCGTGGCAATCGTGCAGGATGGCGACGAATTCGTCCCCGCCAAGGCGCGCGACAGTATCGCTCTCGCGCACTACTGCGCGGATGCGTTGTGCGACGGTCTTGAGCAATCCATCGCCCAGTTCGTGCCCATAGGCGTCGTTGACGTATTTGAAGCGGTCGAGATCGATGAACAACAGCGAGAATCCGTCCTTCAGGCGGTACGATTGCGCGACCGCGCGCTCCAGCCGGTCGAGGAACAAACGGCGATTGGGCAAGCCGGTCAGCGTGTCGTAATAAGCCATCTGCTGGAGCTCGCGCTGGATCTCCTTGTTCGGACCGATATCCGAGAAGACCCCGACATAATGGGTGGCATCGCCGTTCTCGTCGCGCACGCTGTTGATGTGCAGCCATTCCGGATATATCTCGCCGTTCTTGCGCCGGTTCCAGATCTCGCCTTCCCAGCCGCCGGTCTCACGCAATGCCTGCCACATCGTCTTGTAGAACTCCGCAGCCTGTCGTCCGGAATGCAGCAGGTTGGGGTTCTTTCCGACCACGTCTTCCAGACTGTATCCGGTCGTTTCGATGAAAGCACGATTGACATGCATGACGCTGGGAGTGGAATCGGTGATCAACACGCCCTCCGAAGTCGTCTCGAATGCCATGGTCGCCAGTTTGTGATATTCGAGCTCCGCCTTGAGCTGGGTGATCAGCACCTCCCGTTCCTCGCGTGATTGCGCTTCCTGTTCGAGCAGCGTGGAGAACATGCTCAATTCGGAGATCACCCCGACGAAACGACCGTCGGCATCGACCACGGCAAAATGGTCGACGCGTTCCTCGCGGAAACGGATCAGCGCTTCGTCCAGACGGGTGTCGACAGAAACGGGCGCCGACGGTCGGCGCACCAGCAGGTCGGCAAAGATGCGGTTTGGGAACAGGGCTGCCTGGCGGCTGCCGACCAGTCCCATATATACACCGCTGTCGCTGAACACGGCGAACACGCCCGGCGACGAATCCTCGCTGCTGGAAACGACTTCGCGATAGCGCTGGAAACCGCCGACCTTCAGCCAATTCTTGCAGAGACAGTCACCGATACGCAGCACCGGCTTCATGATTGTTTGGTCTCCAGCGTAAGCTCCACCTCGATATCCAGATGGATGATCTCCTCCGGTCCCATCAGCGGTTTTATCTCGTTGAGCACGAAAGAGATCAGTTGATCTTTGGAGACTTTGCGCATGATGGCGCTACGCACCAGAATGTCGCCGATGACATCGTCTTCGATCGCGATATGGTCGAACGCGGTGGTGGATAGCAAACTCAAAGCCTTGCCGACTGCCACATGACCGATGGGAGAGGATTTGCCGAGTACAAGGCCGTCATCGATCGGCGGCAGCACGAATTCGGTCAATCGGGCGCGGATGATACTGCGGAGTTTTTTGTCGTTATTCATACGTTCTCTCGCTGCTTGAATGCCATGCGTTGGTAGCTATTCTAGCCTGAGTTCATCCGGTATTGCCTGAAGAATCCCTAAATATTTCAGGGGGTATTCTGTTTCCGGGCTGGGTGCGAAGAGGACTTTGCACTTTGGTTTGCTACCAGCTTCCGGTCGGGACTTAGGGTATCTCCGCATCCGGCATGCGATCGAGGATGACGATGGTCTTGGCCAGCATGCCGCGCGCTTCGCGGTTGCGGTCGTAGTAGCGCGGGTTGGGCACCATGGCGGCGAGTTTTGCCGCCTGCTCCGGGCCGAGTTCGGCCGCGCTGACGCCGAAATAATGTTGTGCCGCCGCTTCCGCGCCGAACACGCCATTGCCCCATTCGATGACATTCAGATAGATCTCGAAGATACGCTGCTTGTCCATCACCGCTTCCAGCATCAGCGTGATCAGCGCTTCCTCACCCTTGCGCCAGGGAGTGCGCTTCGTGGAGAGGAACAGGTTCTTTGCCAGTTGCTGGCTGATGGTGGAACCGCCCGCCACGATCTTGCCCTTCTTCAGGTTCTTCTCGTAGGCCTTGGCGATACCTTCCCAGTCGAAACCCTCGTGATCGACGAAGCGCGCATCCTCGGAGACGATGAGCGCGCGCTTGAGGTGGTTGGAGATCTTTTTGTACGGCACCCATTTGTGCTTCAGCCCGGCCTTGGGATTCTTGTCCTGCATCACTTCCAGGCGGTCTTCCATGAAGGAACTGGTCGCAGGATCGAATTTTATCCACCAGCAGATATGGGCGAACAACCACAACTGGTACAGCACCAGCAGCACGAACAATACCGTGGCGATACGCCAAGCGAGACTTTTTGCCCGTTTCCTCATTTGCGCAATTTCTCGAGTATCGGTTTGGTGTCGGGGCGCACATTGCGCCAGAGAAAGAATGCATCGGCTGCCTGTTCGACCAGCATGCCCAGTCCGTCGGAGACGATCGCGGCACCCTGCTTGCGGGCATAAGCCATGAACGGTGTTTCGCGTCCGTACATCATGTCGTAAGCCAAAGCGCCGGGTTTGAACAGGCCGTCCGGCAGCGGCGGCAATTCGTCCGACAGGCCGCTGGAGGTGGCGTTGATGACGAGGTCGTATTTTTTGCCCGCGAGTTCTTCATAGCGCCGGGCGTAGACCGTGCCGGCGCCCTTGAATTCGTCGGCCAGCAATTGCGCCTTGTCGATGGTGCGGTTGGCGATGTCCAGCCCCAGCCCGGCATTGAACAGCGGCCATACCACACCCGCTGCGGCGCCGCCCGCGCCGAGCAGCAGGGCATCCTTCCACATCAGTTTGAAACCCAGATTCTTGTCGAGATCGGCAAGCAGTCCGGCACCGTCGGTGTTCGTGCCGAGTATCTTGCCGTCCCTGAAAGCCAGGGTGTTCACCGCCTTGGCATCGCGCGCGCGCGGGGCGAGCTGGTCGCACAGGGCATACGCCTCGAACTTGAACGGCACCGTCACGTTGCAGCCCTGGTAGCCTTCGGCGCGCAGGCGCTGGATGGTGGCGGCGAAGCCGTCCAGCGGCGCTTCGACGGCTTCGTAACTCATGTCCTGTCCGGTCTGTTCGGCGAACAGTTTGTGGATCAGCGGCGACTTGCTGTGCGAGATGGGGTTGCCGATCACGGCGTACTTGTCGGGCATGCTATGTTCAATAGACTTCGAAAAGGAGCTGGATTATAACGGGTTAGTTTGTTCGCTTCAGCATGGTGAATGATATTCCGCTTATCGCCATCGCACACACGATGGCGGCTCCGGCAGGAAGATCGAACCAGACTGACGTCAGCAGGCCGAGCGCATAAGCTGTGATCCCGACAGCGAAGGCGAAAAGGTAGCGCCGTTTGGGTTGTCGATAGGTGGCCAGCGCGGGCACGATCAGGCTGGCGAATACCAGATAGATGCCGACCAGCTGCACCGAAGCGGTGATGGCGAGGGCGAACAGGGCGTAGAAGCCGAGGTCGCCCAAATGCTGGCGGAAAAATTTCCAGACGACGAGCAGGGCGGCAGTGAGCAGCGCGGTGGCGATGAGCTGCGAGTCGTTCACCCACAGGATCTGCCCGACCAGCATATCTTGCAGATGCTCGCCCGCATGCACGTCGCGGCTCATCAGCAGGATGCCGAGACTGGCGGCGAGTACAAAGGTGAGGCCGATATAGGCTTCCTTCACTTCAGGCGCGCGCCGTTCTATCCAGGCCAGCAAAGCGGCGCCGCCCAGCGCGCTGCCTGCGGCGATGAGCTGCACCAGCACCGGCTGTTCAAGCAGACCGAGCAGTTCGGCGATGATCACGCCAAGCCCGGCGATCTGCGCCACGGCGAGGTCGGCGAAGATCACCCCGCGCTGCAGCACGCGCACGCCGAAGGGGATGTGCGTGGCGAGCACCAGCAGGCCGGCGAGGAAGGCGGGCAGCAGGATGTCGAGTTCGATGTTCATTGCAGTCCTTTCAGCAGTCGCGCGATTGTGTCTTCGAACAATCCGAACAGGTCTTTCGCATCATCGTTGCCGCCTACCGTGTAGGGCAGCTCCACCGCAGCGATCCGCGCGCGTTGTGCGATCCACTGCGACGGGCGTTCGTCCTGATACGCCGCGCGCAGCACCATCTTTGCCGGATGCTGGCGCAACGTGTCCTGCACCTGCGACAGCCAGGCCGCGCTGGGTTCCAGGCCGGGCTTGGGTTCCAGCGTAGCCACCTCCCGCAGTCCCAGCCAGTTGCTCAGGTAGGGGAAACCCTTGTGCTGCACGACCACCGCCACGCCCCTGAGTGGTGCAGCCTGTTTTTCCCATTTGGCGAGCGCCGCACGCCATTGCTGCTCGAACACGGTGAGTTTCTGTTGATACGCCGCCTTGTTCGCCGGATCGAGCTGCATCAGCCGCTGCGAGAGTGCGGCAGCGACCGGCAGGAAATTGCGCGCGTCGGTCTGGATATGCGGGTTGCCCATGGCATGCACATCGCCGTCGCCGCGGTCGAGCCGCGTCGGCACTTCCAGCATGCGCACCGCCGAGGCGGCTTCGAAATAACCGTTGCTGCCGGGTTGCACCCTGCTGTTGCCGGATTCGCGCAACACCACCGGCAGCCAGGCCATCTCCAACTCGGCACCGGTACACACCACCAGATCGGCACGACGCGCTTTCGCGATCAGGCTGGGGCGGGCCTCGATGCGGTGCGGGTCTTGCAACGCGGTGGTGGCGGTGTAGATATCAGCCTTGTCTCCCGCGAGTTGCTGGGTGAGCGCCGCCCATTCGGGTTCACAGGTGAAGATGTTGAGGGCGTGGGCAGTGGTGCTGAATAGCAGCAGGAAAATAATGTAAAGAATTTTTTTCACGGCGATGTCCTTTCGTTTTCGTCATTCCGGCGAATAACCAGCGACTTGGCTGGCGTTGTTTGCCAGCTTAGTCGAATGGCTATAACCAATGACTTGGCAGCTTGCTGCCTTAGTCAGATGGCTAGTAGTTTCACCAGTAGTTCCATCAATGACGGTGTGGTGTGTTCAATACTGATGTGCCCCGTGCGCGCCCAGACTCATGATGTATTGCACGAAAATCTGGTTGTCGGCCAAACCCTGGCGCGAGTTGTCGTGCGCCAGTTGCAGGCGGAAACGAGAGAACTCACTCGGGCTGTAATCCAGCATCCAGGTGATGCGCGACGGGTTGTACGCATGATCGGCGATGACGTTGCCCGCGTTCAGCGCGCCCACCGCAGCCTTGCCCGGATCGAGACGGTCGTAACGCAGGCCGCTGCGCCAGCGCGGCATGAACTGGTACACGCCCTGTACATACCAGCCGCTTTGCGTGACGGAGTAGGTGTCGGTGACGTTCGTGCCCGCAGTGTCATAGGTCAGGTCGCCGTTCTCCTTGCGCCGGAAATACTCGGCCTGTAGCTTTAGATAGCTGTTGCGGAAGTTGCCGTTGGCGGCGTATTTCCACACAAGATCCATGCCGACGGTCTGGCTGTCGCCGCTGAAACTGTTGCTCACGCCGCCGACAGTGCCGGGCAAGTCTGGCACTGCGTCGCTGACCGCATCGACGCGGCGGGTGCGGTGCAGCGAGGCACCGGCGCGCCAGCTCTGCTCGATGCCGATGTCGTCGCCAATATGCGCGAACAACACACTCGCACCGCTGCCGTTCTTGGAACGATCCGAACCCGGGAAGCCGCGTCCTTTGCCTGCTTCGGCGCCGATCTCGACGAACATCTCCGTCGGCGCCAGCCACTTCAATTGCACGCCGTCCTCGCCCAGCTGGTTCTCCCACAGAACAGCATAGACCAGCGGCTGGTCGGTGAAATCCCAGGCGTGCGCGTGCTGCTCGTTGAGATAGCCCAGGCCGGAGAAGAAGCGCCCGAACTTGAGGTTGAGTCCGTCGCCCAAAGACGTGGTCTGCACAAAGGCATTCTCCACGCTGATGCCACCGGCTGGGTCAAGCGCGAGGGTGGCCGCACCGCGGAACTGCGGGTCGATGTTGGCGGAGATACCCATCTCCGATTCGCCGAGGTTGAAGCCCTGCTCGTGTCCCGGGTTGGGATTCATGGCGAAACCGGTGGCGGGGATCGCGGGATCGCGCTGCAGATTGCCGTAGCTGCCGGACAGGATCAGCGAGAACGCGGGGTTGAACGCATTCTCGGCATTGCCGCTGTCGGCAGCGGATGCCTGGATGGAATGGATCAGCAATACGGCGATGGCCGTACTCGAACAGAAACGTTTGAACATGTCTTACTCCGAAAAAGTCCACAAGACCCGCAGTTGTCGTGCGGGCAGTCGTTGGAATCAAGCGGTGTAAGGCGGGGCGCGTGCCGCGAACGCGGCAAAGGTGACCGAGTGGAACGCGACTGCAAGTTCGCTGTGCGCCTCGATGAAGGAAGTGGCGAAATCGAAATGCACCTTGCCGCTACCGATGGCGCTGCCGACCTGCGCATAGGCCGCGCACAACTCGCACTGTTGGTCGTGCGGCAGCGACTGGTCCTGCGATTGTTCCGCCAGCGCGTGCGCGATGCCGTGCGTCAGCCCGCCGAGCTGGACGAACAGCAGAGCGAGGACGAGGAACGATTTCAGTAAGGCGGAACGGAACATGCGGCGCATTCTAGTGGCAATCTACAGGCATTCCAAGTGCAGGGTCGAAATAAGGCGCGGGTATCTGGCCGTTTGGCATATAGCTGGGGCGGATATGGCTCTATAGGGCGCTGCTTGCTGAAAGGCTGCTTTCGAAGCCGGGAACGCCAAGTCAGAGTGATGGAGACGGATGGTCTGCCCCGAGAATCAGCTCTTCGATGTGCTTTGACTGATTGACTACTCAGGGTAATAGCAGACGGTCATCCTGATAAGCAGAACTTGCCGCTCTACTCGCTCTCCAACCGATCCGTGGTCGTGAATATCCAGGTGCGCGTGATGCTGAGAATATCGGTGTCCTTGCGGATGTCCGCCGGGAAAGGCGGAAACGGTGCTGCAAGCTTGACGATGCGGACGGCGGAGGCGTCCAGGATGCGTTGGCCGGAGGGGCGGTTGATCTCGATGCTTTCCACGCTGCCGTCGGCGCGGATGTTGACGGTGAGGGTGAGCTTGCCGTAGATCTTTTCGCGGCGCGCCATCTCGGGATAGTTCATGTTGCCGATGCGTTCGACCTTGGAGCGCCAGTCTTCGACGTATTGGGCGTAGCGGTATTCCTGCGTGCGCGCGCCGATGAATTTGCGCCTGGGCAGTTTGTCGTACATGTCCATGCTCTTGCTGATCTGCGCTTCCAGTCGTGCGATCTCCAGTGAACGCTGCACGAGATCCTGCGCGTTGTCTTTCGAGCTGGATTGTTTCTGCTGGTCGTTCTCGTCGGCCACGAAATAATCACTCTTGTTGCTCGTGAGCAGTCGCTTCGATTCCTGCTCCAGTTCGCGCTGGCGTCTGGCGGCCTGTTCGGGCGTGAAGCGCTGTGCATCGCCGAGCACCGGGAACGGCGTTTTGGCGCGATGCTCCTCGTCGGTGTTGCCGCCGCCTTCCAGATTGTTCTGTGCGTAAGCGGAAGCATTGGTCGGGCGGTTGCGCGATTTGCTGTTGACCAGCACGACTTCCAGCGGCTGGCTGATCACCGGGATGTTCTTCCACTCCGGCATGACGAAGCGGATGCCGAACATGAAGAAAGCGTGCAGGGTGATCGAGAACAGCGCCGCGAATGCGATGCGTTGATGATGACGCCGTGCGCTGAGGAGGAGTTCTCTCATGCAGCGACTTCCACATTGGCCTGATAACGCGCATCGAAATTCAGATCAAGCAGGTCGATATCGCCGATCTCCAGCGTCACTTTGGTGTTGGCCGGCGTTTCCGACAACGACGGGATGCGGCCGACCAGCGGGATGTCGGCGAGCTTGACCAGATTCTCGCGCAGCACGGTTGCTTCGACCTGTTTCACGCTCTCCTGTTGCAGCCAGCGCAAACACCAGTAGCGCTCCATGTCGCGCTGGAATTCGCTGTAGGTGGTGTAAGCGGTGTCGAAATCGCGCAGGATGGCGAACAGGGTGGTGTCGTTTCGTGCGTAAGCCGGAGTTTCGCCGCGCAGCACGCTGATGATCTGGCGCTGGTTCACCAGGTCCACGTAACGGCGCAACGGCGAGCTGGACCATGCGTAATGCGCCACGCCCAGTCCCTGGTGCGGCGCGGCGACGGTGCTCATCTTCACCTTGCCGTTGTTCTGTGTGCGGTAGATGCCCGCGACATCGTGGTCGTCGAGCAGTTTTCCCCAACTGCTGTTGGCGAGGATCATCAGCTCGGACACGACCTTGTCGATGGGCGAACCGCGCAGGCGCTGGCCGATGGTGATGCGGTCGTTCTCGACGTGGAAGGTGTAGTCGACTTGTGCCGTGCTGTTGTCGGCGGACTTGCCGCGACCGGCCTCCAGCTTCTGCGCGAAGTCCCACAGCAGTTTGAGCTCAGGTGCGTAGAGGTAGTCGAGCTTGCCCACCGCCAGCGTCTCCTCGTTGAACAGCGGTTCCAGCGTGTCGTGTCGCAGGTTGGCGGCGATGTGCAGGCGTTCGAGGCGGCTGGCGCTGTTCACGATCTCTAGCGCGTCGTTCACGTCCACATATAAAGAGAGTGCGGGGCAGACCTTGTCGGCGCACAGCGTGAAGGCCTGCACCACGTTGTCCGGCAGCATGGTGATCTTGTCGCCCGGCATGTACACGGTGGACATGCGCTGTGCGGCGATGGCATCGATGTCCGAGCCGGGGGCGATGCCCAGCGTGGGGGCGGCGATGTGGATGCCGATGCGCCAGTTGCCGTCCGCGAGTTTTTCGACCGAGAAGGCGTCGTCGATCTCGGTGGTGCTGGCATCGTCGATGCTGAAGGCGTTGACCGCCGCCAGCGGCAGTTCGGGATGTTCTTCCACCGTCACGGCGGGGAAGCCGGTGCCGCGCGGGAAATTCTCGAACAGGAACTTGTTCAGGTGGTAGTCATGGGTGGACGGGAGTGCGCCGCACTTTTCCAGCAGGTGGGCGGCGGACAGGTGGGTGTGCGCACACGCTGCCTCCAGTGCCTTGACCTCGATGGTGTTGCGGTCCGGCTTGTACAGCACCATGGACAGGTGCGCGGCGAATTCGGCGGGCAGTTGGAAGTTGCCAAGCTGTTCGGTGTAGCGCGCTTGCAGTTCGGCTTGCAGGCGCTTCTTCTCCGCGCTGGCGAGTGCCGACTTCAGCGCATCGGGCGGGGCTGCCTTGTAGCGGCCTTTGCCCTTCTTGTAGAAGTGCATGGGGGACGAGTGCAGGCGGATCAATGCCCCGGCGGATTCGACCGGGTTGGGCGCATGGCCGAAATATTCCTGTGCCAGGGTGCCGAACTCGAACTCGTCCTGCGGCGAGGCCTCCCACAGGAAGTCCACATCGATGTCAGCGGCCACTTGCTCTGCCTGTGCCATGAATTCGGACAGGCCGGGCTGGGCGAAACGCAGCATGACGTTGGCCGATTTGATCTTGCTACGCTTGCCGTGGGTGTTCTCGACCTGCAAAGAGGTGGTGTTATCGGTAAGGATATTGCCTACCTTGAAACCGCCGTCTTCTTCGTAAAAGATGTTCATTGGGAGATGCTGAAAAAATTGCCGCGGATTATAACCCGCCAGTCTGGCGGCGAACTTCCTTCGTGTTAATCTGTCTTCAGCGTACTGCCCGCAGGAGAGGCGGTCCCATCAAACAAAGAGGAGAGTAGACATGAAGGCGATTTCGACATTGATCATGGCGGGCTGTCTGGCCGCTACCGCGCCGCTGGTGCAGGCTTGCGGCATGAAGGGTGGCCCGCAGGGCGGCTGGATGCTGGAGCAAATGGACCAGAACAAGGACGGCGCCGTCAGCAAGAAGGAGTACGACACCTTCCACGGCGACCATTTCAAGGCGCTGGACGCCAACAAGGACGGCAGGGTCACCCAGGACGAGATGGATGCGATGCACAAGAAGATGATGGACAAGTGCAAGCCGCGCTACCAGGACCGTTTCGACGAGGTCGATATCAACCATGACGGCCTGTTGAGCAAGGACGAGGCCGAGATCGGCATGCCGATGGTGTTCGCGCATTTCGACGAAACCGACAGCGACAAGGACGGCAAGATATCCAAGGACGAGTTGAGCGAAAGCATGAAAAATATGCACGAAAAGATGCGCGACAAAGGCATGATGATGAAGCGCGATGCCAAGTAAGTATTTGTCGGGGAAGTAAAAAACAGGCCAGCGTCAAGCTGGCCTGCTCTTTTTTGCGGACTGCGTGCTTACTTGAGCGTGAGGATGTAGGCGATCGAAGTCCTGAGATCCTCATCAATCCCCGTCGCGGGAGCCGGTGCCATCACTACCGCGCCTCAGGTGCCGGAGCCGCCGACGCGGACCTTCTTCGCCAGCATGGCGACAGCACGGGGGTGTCCTGTACTGGGCTGCGATATCTTTCAGCGCCGGGCCCGCGAGTTTTTATCCACCATATGGCAGGCAAAGCAGCCATTCTTTTTGAGCAGTGCCCGAGTGCGCGAACCGCCAGCAAAAGTCCACAGGACAGCGTGAGCAGGTGGCGGATCTTCATGGGGAGCTCCTTGGTATATTGAAATGACAGTCACGGGATCAGCGGCTGATTCCCCCATTTCCTGATGCGAGTCTGTCACCGGCTTCCGTCAGGTCGTTTTGGTCTATGTGGGGCGAAATGTTACCATCCGGCATATTTGGCATATATAAGGAATCGATATGGCAGGCCATAGCAAATGGGCGAACATCCAGCACCGCAAAGGTCGTCAGGACGCCAAGCGCGGCCAGATATTCACCCGCCTGATCAAGGAGATCACCGTTGCGGCGAAACTGGGCGGCAGCGATCCCGACATCAACCCGCGCCTGCGTCTGGCGATGGAGAAGGCCTATGACCAGAACATGCCCAAGGACAACGTCGAGCGCGCCATCAAGCGCGGCGCGGGCGAGCTGGAAGGCGTGGACTACATGGAACTGCGCTACGAAGGCTACGGCATCAACGGCGCGGCGGTGATGGTGGATTGCCTGACCGACAACAAGACGCGCACCGTGGCCGATGTGCGCCATGCTTTCGTCAAGTACGGCGGCAACCTCGGCACCGACGGTTCCGTCGCATTCCTGTTCAAACACTGCGGCTACATGGTCTTTGCCCCCGGCACCGACGAGAATGCGCTGCTGGAAGTGGCGCTGGACGCGGGCGCCGAGGACATCATCAATAACGACGACGGCAGTATCGAAGTCATCACCTCTGCGCATGATTTCGGTGCGGTCAAGCAACGTCTGGAAGCGGCAGGCTTCAAAGCGGAGATGGGCGAAGTCACCATGAAAGCGGAGACCGAAGTGTCGTTCACCGGCGAGGATGCGGCGCGCATGCAAAAGCTGCTGGACGCGCTGGAAGACTGCGACGATGTGCAGGAGGTTTATACAACGGCGGTGATTGAAGACTGATGCGTATTCTCGGCATCGACCCCGGCTTGCGCATCACTGGCTTCGGTGTACTCGACAAAGAGGGCCCGCATCTGCACTACGTCGCCAGCGGTTGCATCAAGACGCCGGATGGCGGATTGCCGGAGCGCCTGAAAGTGATCCTGAGCGGGTTGGGCGAAGTCATCACGCAGCACAAGCCGGAGCAGGTGGCGGTGGAGAAGGTGTTCGTGAACGTGAATCCGCAATCCACTCTTCTGCTCGGACAGGCGCGCGGCGCGGCCATCTGCGCGGCGGTGCAGGCCGATCTGCCGGTGGCGGAATACACCGCGTTGCAGGTGAAGCAGGCGGTGGTCGGCAACGGCCACGCCGACAAGGAACAAGTGCAGGCGATGGTGCAACGCCTGCTGAAGTTGTCAGGAACGCCGAGTCCGGATGCGGCAGACGCGCTGGCCTGCGCGATCTGTCACGCGCACGGTGGCATGGGACTGGGCGCTTTGGCGACCAAAGGTTTTCGTGTACGAGGAGGAAGACTGGTATGACGCAGCCGCTGGAACCGACGCTTGAACTTTTCGCCAATCCCGTAGCGCGCTATGTCGCCGCGACCCGCCCCCCCTTCCTGACGGCGAGCTTGATGGCCTGTCTGATCGGACTGGCGACCGCCTGGCACGGCGATCTTGCCTTCGATATCGTCCTTGCGCTGGTCACCCTGTCGTTCGCGCTGCTGGCGCAGGCCGGGGTGAACGTGCTCAACGATTACTATGACTCGCTCAACGGCACCGATGCACAGAACACCGAGCGCATCTTTCCCTTCACCGGCGGCAGCCGCTTCATCCAGAACGGCGTGATGACGCAGATCGAGATGCGCAACTACGGCTTCGCGCTGATGGCCTGCGTGGCCGCAGCCGGGCTGTGGCTGATGGCGCGTTCGGCACCGCAACTGATGTTTGTCGGCCTTGCCGGACTGTTCATCGGCTGGGCCTATTCCGCGCCGCCGTTCCGGCTCAACAGTCGCGGGCTGGGCGAGCTGTGCGTGGCGGCGGGCTTCCTCGCCATCAGCGTCGGCACCGACTTCGTGCAGCGCAAAGGATTCTCCGCAGCGCCGTTCATCGCCGGATTGTCGTACGCGTTCCTGGTCGCCAACCTGCTCTACATCAACCAGTTCCCCGATCGCACTGCCGACACGGCGGCAGGCAAGCTGCACTGGGTGGCGCGGCTGCAAGTGCAGCAGGCGCGCTGGGGCTATGTGCTGATCGTTGCGCTGTCTTATATCTGGTTGCTGTTGTGCGTGGCGCAGGGCTGGTTGCCGCTGCTGGCCTTGCTGGCGCTATTTGCCCTGCCGTTGAGCGTAAAAGCATCTGGCCTGCTGCTGCGCCATGCCGCGCAACCGCAGCAATTGGGCGATGCGATCAAGGCGACCATAGGCGCGATGATGGTGCATGGCACGCTGTTGTCTTTGGCGTTGATTTTGAGTAAATGAATAAGCGTCATTCCCACGCAGGAATGACGGAATTGAAAGGCATGTTGAAATGATCGGAAGACTGAGCGGCACGCTGCTGGAGAAGAACCCGCCGCAGATATTGCTCGATGTGCAGGGCGTGGGCTACGAGGTGGACGTGCCGATGAGCACGTTCTACAACCTGCCCGCGCTGAATGAGAAAGTGGTGCTGCATACGCATTTCGTGGTGCGCGAGGATGCGCAACTCCTGTATGGATTCGCCACCCATGAGGAGCGCGTCGCCTTTCGTCAGTTGCTCAAGATCGGCGGTGTCGGTCCCAAGCTGGCGCTTTCCGTGCTGTCCGGCTTGAGCATTGCCGATCTTGCCGCCGCGGTGGCGAACAAGGATGCCGGACGTCTCACCAAGATTCCCGGTGTGGGCAAGAAAACCGCCGAGCGTTTGCTGCTGGAACTGCAAGGCAAGTTCAATGTGAGTGTTGCAGGCTCGACACAGGGTGCTGCCTCCACATCGTCCGCCAGCGACATCGTCAACGCCTTGCTGGCCTTGGGCTACAACGAGAAGGAGGCGGATTGGGCGGCGAAGCAACTGTCCAAGGATGCCGATGTCTCGGGCGGTATCCGCCAGGCGCTTAAGTTATTATCCAAAGCATGATCCACAACGACGACCTTTCCTCCGCGCCGCGCATCATCTCCGCCGCTCCCGCATCGCAGCAGGAGGAGGCGCTGGAGCGCGCACTGCGTCCCAAGCAGCTCGACGAATATGTCGGCCAGGAGAAGATCCGCGGGCAACTGGAGATATTCATCCAGGCCGCGCGCAAGCGCAACGAGCCGCTCGACCATGTGCTGCTATTCGGCCCGCCCGGTCTGGGCAAGACCACGCTGGCGCAGATCATCGCGCGCGAGATGGGCGTAAATATCCGCCATACCTCCGGTCCGGTGCTGGAACGCGCGGGCGACCTCGCCGCGCTGCTCACCAATCTCGAACCGAACGACGTGCTGTTCATCGACGAGATCCACCGTCTGTCGCCGGTCGTCGAAGAGATACTGTATCCCGCGCTGGAGGATTACCAGATCGACATCATGATCGGCGAGGGGCCGGGCGCACGTTCGGTGAAGATCGACTTGCCGCCGTTCACGCTGGTCGGCGCGACCACGCGCGCGGGCATGCTGACCAATCCCTTGCGCGACCGCTTCGGTATCGTGGCGCGGCTGGAATTTTATACGGCGGAAGAATTGCAGCGCATCGTCACGCGCTCGTCCGGCCTGCTGGAGCTGCCCATCTCGCAGGACGGCGCGCTGGAGATCGCCAAACGTTCGCGCGGCACGCCGCGCATCGCCAACCGCCTGCTGCGCCGCGTGCGCGACTATGCCGATGTTCGCGCCGACGGCAACGCCACGCGCGAAGTGGCGGATGCCGCGCTGACCATGCTGGATGTGGACTCGCGCGGGCTGGACGTGATGGACCGGAAGCTGTTGCAGACCGTCATCGAAAAATTCATGGGCGGGCCGGTCGGCGTGGACAACCTTGCCGCCGCCATCGGCGAAGAGCGCGACACCATCGAGGACGTGCTGGAGCCGTATCTCATCCAGCAGGGCTATCTGCAGAGAACGCAGCGCGGTCGTGTTGCGACGGCGAGTGCATATTTGCATTTCGGTCTGGTGCGGCCGAGCAACGGCAACAACAAGGAGTTGTGGGATGAGTAAGCACAAGGTCTTCTCGTTGCCGGTGCGGGTGTATTTCCAGGACACCGACGCGGGCGGTGTCGTCTATCACGCCAGTTATGTGAACTTCATGGAGCGCTCGCGCACAGAATGGTTGCGCACATTCGGCTACAGCAATGCGGGCCTGATGAAGGAATTGGGTGTGGTGTTCGTGGTGCGTTCGCTCAAGCTGGATTATCTGAAACCGGCGTTGCTGGATGATCTGGTGGCGGTGACGTCGCAGATCAGGGATATCGGGCGCAGTCGGCTGAACATTCACCAGACCGTGACGCGGGGAGACGAGGTGCTGGTCGAGGGCGAGGTGCATCTGGTGTGCGTGAATGTCGAAACCTTCAAACCGGTGAGCGTGCCGGATGTGTTGCGAAACCAATGGAAAGACTGATATGGAACTGATCGGGGATATGTCGTTCATTCATCTGGTCGCCAATGCCAGCCTGCTGGTGCAATTGGTGATGGGGCTGCTGCTGCTGGTGTCGCTGATGTCCTGGTGGTACATATTCCTCAAGCTGTTCGCGGTGCGCTCGGCAGTGAGCCAGACGCGCGAGTTCGAGGATGCGTTCTGGGGCAATCCCAATCTGAATGCGCTCTACCAGCAGGCGAACAATCGCGGGCGGCGCGATGTCGGGGCGCTGGAGCGCATCTTCTCGGCGGGTTTCGCCGAATTCATCAAGCTGAAAAAGACCCACGGCGTGGACAGCGCGGCGGTGATGGACGGCACGCGCCGTGCCATGCGCGCCAAATACCAGCGCGAGGTGGACCATCTCGAATCTCACCTTTCTTTCCTTGCCACGGTCGGCTCGGTGAGTCCCTATGTCGGCTTGCTCGGCACGGTGTGGGGCATCATGAATGCGTTCCGCGGATTGTCCAACGTGGGCCAGGCGACGCTGGCACACGTGGCACCGGGCATCGCGGAAGCGCTGGTGGCGACGGCGATGGGCCTGTTCGCCGCGATCCCCGCAGTGGTGGCGTACAACCGCTATGTGCATGACGTCACGCGTTTGTCGTCGCGTTTCGAGAGTTTCATCGAAGAATTCTCCAACGTGTTGCAACGTCAACCATGAGTTATTCCCGGCGCAGCGAACATCGCCCGATGTCCCAGATCAACGTCGTGCCCTACATCGACGTGATGCTGGTGCTGCTGGTGATCTTCATGATCACCGCGCCGCTGATGAATCCGGGCCAGATCGATCTGCCCAGCGTGGGCAAGTCGCTCGCGCCGCCGACCGCGCCGCTGGAGGTCATCATCAAAAAAGATACCACGCTGGCCCTGCGCGATCACGGCAAGGGCGGGCAGGAATCGCCGGTCTCGCGCGATGAACTGGTAAGCCGTTTGCAGAAGAGCCTGAAGAAGAACCCCGAACAACCGGTGGTGATCTCCGCCGACAGGAATGTGCGCTACGAGGAAGTCATCAACGTGATGGACATGCTGCAACAGCAGCACATCAAAAAGATCGGATTGCTCGCCAAGGGCCGATGAGTACCGCGCTGACCTATCAGGAGCCTTATCGCTTTTCCGCCGGGATGCTGGCGCTCACGGTGCATCTGTTGTTCTTCTTTGTGCTGTATTTCGGTTTTCGCTGGCAGGCGCAACCCCCTGAAGAATTCATGGTGGAGATGTGGGAAAGCCTGCCGGATGCGGAGGTCGCGCCCGAGCGGCAGCCTCCCCCGCCTGTCCAGGTGGAACCGAAACCGCTACCCAAGGTCGTAGCACCGGTGTTGCCGCCGTTGAAAGCGGACATCGAGATACGGGACAAGAAAAAGAAACAGACAGAAGAGAAAGCCAAAGCGGTTGCCGTCGTCAAAGCGAAGCAGGAGAAAGAGTTGCGCGAACTGGAGGCGTATTCGGAGCGACTGCGCCACTCCGAACAGGCGCGTATCCGCGCCGAAGTGGATGCGGCGACGGCGACTCAGGTTGGTAAGTATCAGGACAAAATACGCGCCAAGATAAGGAGCAAGATTGTTAAGCAGGATGTGCCGCCAACTGCAGAAGCGACGTTCGAGGTTACGTTGTTGCCGGGAGGGGAGGTTATGGATGCAGAGTTGATCAAGAGCAGCGGCTATGCGGCATATGATGATGCAGTGGAGCGTGCCATCAGAAGGGCAAGCCCATTGCCGATCCCTTCCGAAATCTCGCTGCAAAGAATGTTTCGCAAGCTGAAATTAACCTTCAGGCCAGAATAAAGGGTGGTTATGCGCGTTTGTCTTGGAATGTTGTTTGGATGGCTCATGATCACGTCCGCGCACGCGACGTTGGAGATTGAGATCACAGGAGCTGGTGAAAATCAGACGCCGATCTCGGTGGTCCGCTTCGGCGGGGAGGAACGCATCGCCGGGCAGACGATCAGCAGTGTGGTGTCCAACGATCTGTTGCGTACCGGGCTGTTCAAATTGATCGACCCGGCGGGCAAAGCACCGCATGAACCGGGTGAGGTGAAGTATGTCGAATGGGCGGGAGTGGAGGCGCTGATCATCGGCAGCGTGCGTGTGCTGGGTGACGGCCGTGCGGAAGTGAAGTTCCGTTTGCTCGACGCGGTTCGCCATACCGAGTTGATTGCGCTGGCAGTGACGGCGAAGAGTGATCAGGTGCGTGCCATCGGGCATCGCATCGCCGATCTGGTGTACGAAAAACTCACGGGCAGCGCGGGGGTGTTCAGTACACGCATCGCCTACGTCAATCGCGAAGGCAAACACTACCGGCTGGTGGTGGCGGACAGCGACGGCTACGGCGAGCAGACGCTGCTGTCGCTGAACGAACCCATCATGTCGCCGGCGTGGTCGCCCGACGGCAAGCAGATCGCGTATGTGAGTTTCGAGCGCGGTCACGCGACGATCTATGTGCAATCGCTGGCGACGCAGAAGCGCAGCGTGCTGGCGGATTTTTCCGGCAGCAACAGTGCGCCGGCATGGTCGCCCGACGGCAAGCAGCTCGCCCTCGTGCTGACGCGCGACGGCAGTTCCCAACTCTATCTCGTGCGTGCCGACGGCAGCGACTTGCGCCGCATCACCTTCAGCGAGACCATCGACACCGAGCCGGTCTTCTCGCCGGATGGCAAGACGCTGTTGTTCACGTCGGACCGCGGCGGCAAGGCGCAGATCTACCGTGTGGCAGTGGAGGGCGGTTATGCCGAACGGCTGACTTTCGAGGGCGGCAATAACTTCTCGCCGCGCTTCAGTCCGGACGGGAAAAGTTTCGTCTACTCGCAGTTCAACGGCGGTACTTTCTACATCGCGGTGCAGGATTTCGAGAGCAAACAGGTGCAGATACTGACGCCCGGCGGATGGGAGAAGAAGCCCAGCTTTGCACCGAACGGCAAGCTGATCCTGTTCGCAACCGAGTCGCAGGGTCGTGGTATATTGGCGACCGTATCCAGCGATGGCAGGGTGAAGCAGAAGATGGTTGCCCAGCGCGGCGATATTCGCGAGCCGATCTGGGGGCCTTTCCTGAAGCAGTAGTCTCGATGAACTAAAGGAGATAGCAATGAAGAAATTGATACTGAGTCTGGTGTTGGCGAATCTGCTGGTTGCTTGTGCAAGCGAACCGGTCAAAGATGAAGCTCAAGAGCCTGCTGCCGCACCGGTGGCGACCGAACCTGCTGCCGCGCCGGCTGAGACAGCCGCTGCCGCTCCGGCACCCGTTGCGACCGAGGCCGCTGCGCCTGTCGCCGAAGAGGTCGCCATGCCGACAGAAGGCAGCGTGCACTTCCCGTTCGACGTGGATGCAGTGCAGGCGGAAGATCGCGCCATCGTTCAGGCTCACGGCAAATATCTGAGCGAGAATCGCGGCAGCAAGGTGCGCCTGGAAGGCAACGCGGATGAGCGTGGCAGCAGCGAATACAACCTGGCCCTGGGTCAGCGTCGCGCCAACAACGTGAAGAAATTGCTGGTCCTGTCGGGTGCCAGGGAATCGCAGGTCACGACCGTCAGCTACGGTGAAGAGAAACCCCGCGCGACCGGCCATGACGAAGCCTCCTGGGCCCAGAACCGCCGCGTGGACTTCGTCGGCAAGTAATCCGGTATGCGTCTCTGGTTGCTGGCCTGTTTGTGCGTTGCGAGCAGTTCCGCCATGGCGGGATTGTTCGCGGATGACGATGCGCGCAAGCAGGTGAAGCAACTGGAAGCGCGCATCGTCAAACTGGAACAGGCGTTAGCTTCGACCGAGCAGGAAAAAGAGCAGTACATCCGTTCGACGCTCGATCTGCAGATGCAGATGGAGGCGCTGAACACCGAATTGCGCAAGTTGCACGGACAGAACGAAGAGCTGGTGCATAACCTGCAGGATGCCGAGAAGCGCCAGAAGGATTTCTACATCGATCTGGATGCGCGTCTGAGGCGTTTCGAGGGCAACGATGCCGCAGCCAATGCCGGCGTGCGCGTCGATGGCACCAGGGACGTGTCCGAGGATCCGGTCGGCGAGAACCGCTCATTCGAAGCGGCCTACAGTCTCTACAAGGCGGAGAATTACCAGAATGCCGCCGCCGCCTTTCGTGACTTCCTGAAGAACTATCCGCAGTCTGTGCATGAAGCGAACGTCCAGTACTGGGCGGGTAATTCCTATTTCCTGTTGAAGGACTGCAAGAACAGCATCTCAAGCTATCAGGTGCTGGTCGGGAAATATCCGGATCATCCGCGTGTGCCTGAGGCGATGCTCAACGTCTCGGATTGCCAGTTGAGTCTGAAGAGCAAATCTGCCGCACAGAAGACCCTGAAGCAACTCATCTCCCAGTTCCCGGGAAGCGACGCATCGGAAAAAGCGAAGAAGCGCCTCGCCGCGATCAAGTAAGCAGAGCGATGGCCACAACTTCCGCAAACGATTCGTTGCGTATCAGCGAGATTTTCTTGTCCCTGCAAGGCGAGACCAGTCGGGTCGGATTGCCCACGGTGTTCGTGCGCCTGACCGGTTGCCCCTTGCGTTGCGTGTACTGCGATACCACTTATGCATTCAGCGGCGGGCAGAACATGACGCTGGAAGCGATCCTGACCGAAGTGGCGCGGCATGATGCGCACTACATCTGCGTCACGGGGGGTGAGCCGCTGGCGCAGAAGAACTGCCTGCCCTTGTTGAGCGCCCTGTGCGATGCGGGTTATTCCGTTTCGCTCGAGACCAGTGGAGCGCTGGATGTGAGCGGGGTGGATAAAAGAGTGCAGAAGGTGGTCGACATCAAGACGCCGGGCTCGGGCGAGATGGCGAAGAACCTGTGGGGCAATCTTGCGCACCTCGATCCGCACGACGAGATCAAATTCGTGTTGAGCGGCGAGGCGGATTACCAGTGGGCGAAGCAGATGCTGGCGGAACACGAATTGGCGCAACGTTGTGCAGTCTTGTTCTCTCCGGTGCAGGGGCAGCTTGCGCCCAGGGATCTGGCGGAATGGATATTGCGCGACCGCTTGCCGGTGCGCTTGCAGGTGCAGTTGCATAAACTGTTGTGGGGTAACGAGGTGGGGCGATAAAGATGAAGCGGGCAGTGGTTCTATTATCGGGCGGTCTGGATTCGGCAACGGTGCTGGCGATGGCACGCAAGCAGGGTTTCGAGTGCTACACATTGAGCGTGGATTACGGGCAACGCCACCATGCGGAGTTGGCGGCATCGAAACAGGTGGCGCAGACGTTGGGCGCGAGCGAGCATCGCGTCATCAATATCGACCTCACCGCTTTCGGCGGCTCGGCGTTGACCGATGCCAGCATCGCCGTGCCGGAGCAGGCAAGCAGCGGTATTCCGATCACCTACGTTCCGGCACGTAACACCATCATGCTGTCACTTGCGCTGGCGTGGGCCGAGGTGCTGCACGCACAGGACATCTTCTTTGGCGTGAACGCGGTGGACTATTCCGGATATCCGGACTGTCGTCCCGAGTATGTGGCCGCGTTCGAGCGCATGGCCAATCTGGCGACCCAGGCTGCGGTGGAAGGCAAGCCGCTCACCCTGCATGCGCCGCTGCTGCATCTCTCCAAGGCGGAGATCATCCGCGAAGGCGCGCGATTGGGGGTGGATTACGCGCTCACTGTCTCCTGCTATCAGGCCGACGAGCAGGGCCGCGCCTGCGGTCGCTGCGATTCCTGCCGTTTGCGTCGCGAAGGATTCCAGTCTGCCGGGGTCGCGGATACCACGCGTTACCAGGACGCATAAGGCTTCGCTGCTTGGTTTGACACTCAAAGTCAAACCCGTATAATGCGCGCTCCCTTTTGGGACGGGGTCGGTAGCTCAGTCGGTAGAGCAGCGGACTTTTAATCCGTTGGTCGCGAGTTCGAATCTCGCCCGACCCACCAGTTTCAAGCTTTACGCCGCCTTAGCTCAGTTGGTAGAGCAACCGCCTTGTAAGCGGTAGGTCATCAGTTCGAATCCGATAGGCGGCACCAATAAAATGAAGCCCTGTAGAAATATGGGGCTTTATTCATTTCTGGCGACCGTAGCCGAATCGTAGCCAATCATCACAGGATCCGCTCCTGTGATATTAAGCACTTAAGCATGTCTTAAGTCTGGCCTCCTATCCTGCACTCCTCGAAGTGCAACTCAAAGGAGATCAATCATGTCGCGTATAAATACTTTGTTGATTCTGCTGCTGGTCGTAATGAGTGGTCTGGCGATACAACCGGCGCTGGCCGAAACACCCAACCAGATACTCTCTGCTGTCGAGAGTTCGGCCAAAACCGCGCCCGAGTTCAGGGGCTTTTCGGCGACGAGAGGTGAGCAGTTCTTCAAGTCAACCCATGGCAACGACTGGAGTTGCGCCTCCTGCCATACCGAAGATCCGGCCGGCAGCGGCAAACACGCCAAGACCAACAAGGTCATCAAGGCGTTGGCGCCGTCAGCCAATGCCGAGCGTCTCACCGATCCGGCCAAGGTGGAGAAATGGTTCAAGCGCAATTGCAACGATGTGCTCGGCCGCGTCTGCACACCGCAGGAAAAGGGCGATGTGATCGCGTATCTGCTTACCACCAGGAAATAAGGAGAACATCATGTCGTCTGTCTATCGAAACGCATTACGAATGTTCGCGGTCATCATGTTGTTGGCTGGTGCCGTCGCCGTCGCGCAAGCGGACGATGATGAACACGAGGGCGGACGCCGTGCCAGCGTGAGTAACGCCAAGTGGCAAGCCGAATGCGGTTCCTGCCACGTTGCTTTCCCGCCACGCATGCTGCCTGCCGCATCCTGGCGCGAGATGATGTCCGGTCTGGGCAAGCATTTCGGCACGGATGCCAGTCTGGAAGCGCCGGTCGCTCTCGAGATCGGGGCTTTCCTGGAAAAGAATGCCGGCACCGGAAAGCAGGAACCGACGGCCAAGCCGCAATTGCGCATCAGCGAGACCCGCTGGTTCGTCCGCGAGCACGACGAGGTGCCGGAACGTGTGTGGAAGAATCCGCTGGTGAAGAGCCCGGCCAATTGTGCAGCCTGCCATACACGGGCGGAGAGCGGCGACTACCGCGAGCGCAATATCCGCATGCCTGAATAAAAGGAGAAGATCATGAGTGAACGTATCCGGGTTTGGGATGTGCCGACGAGGGTCTTTCATTGGTCGCTGGTGCTGTCGTTTTGCGGTGCATTCCTGACGGCGGAATCGGAACGTTACCGCGATATCCATGTGATGCTGGGATACACCGTGCTGGGGCTGATCGCTTTCAGGCTGTTGTGGGGATTCTTCGGTACGCGATATGCGCGCTTCAGTTCCTTTCTGTTCACGTCGCGTGAAGTCGTCACCTATGTGTCTGCGTTGGTCAAGGGCGAGGCCAAACACTATGTGGGCCACAACCCGGCGGGCAGCGTGGCGATCTGGTTGCTCCTGTTCTTGGCTATTTCATCGGGCGTGACGGGCGTGCTGCTGTTTCAGGACAGCGGCGGTGAAGTGGTGGAGGAACTGCATGAGGTGCTTTCATTCGCCATGCTGGCAGTCGTGCTGGTGCATGTTGCCGGTGTCGCGGTGAGCAGCATCATGCATCGCGAGAATCTGGTGCGGGCCATGATCACCGGAAGCAAGGAGGCCAGGCCGGAAGAAGGTGTGGAGCGTTCCCATGCCTGGCTGGGTGTCATAATGCTGCTCGTGGTGGCGACATTCTGGGCCGGGTATTCGGCGGTCAATGCGATGGCGCCAGATGAAGCGGTGTCGCAGGCGGAACACCACGATGACGACGATGATTGATGTATGCAGCTTATAACAGGCGAAATATGCGCGTGCTGGTGGTCGAAGATGATGCCCTGCTGGGCGATGCCATTCAGGCCGGCCTGAAGCAGGCCGGCTATGCCGTCGACTGGATGAAAGACGGCGTGTCGGCAGACCACGCGCTCAGCACCGAGTCTTATGCGGCAGTTGTTCTGGATCTCGGGTTGCCCCGTCTTTCGGGACTGGAAGTGCTGCGTCGTCTGCGCAGTCGCAGTGCCACCCTGCCGGTGTTGATCCTGACCGCGATGGATACAGTGAATGACCGCATCAAGGGGCTGGATGCGGGGGCGGATGACTATCTGCTCAAACCCTTCGACATGGGCGAGCTGGCGGCGCGCCTGCGCGCGCTGATCCGCCGTGCCAGCGGCAAGGTCGATCTGTTGTTGCAGGTTGCCGGAGTCAAACTCGATCCCGCCGCCCATCGCGTGCTCTATCGGGACTCCCCTGTCGAACTGTCGCCCAAGGAATTCGCGGTATTGCACGCCCTGATGCTGAATGCCGGAAAGGTGCTGTCGCGCGCCCGGCTCGAAGAGCAGCTTTATGCGTGGGGCGAAGAGGTCGAGAGCAACGCGGTGGAGGTGCATATCCATCATCTGCGCCGCAAGCTCTCCCCCGAACTGATAGCAACGATACGCGGTGTGGGCTACCTGATCGCCGCAGACAAGGCGGGTTGAGATGCAAGGGCATGCTTCATTAAAAAGACGGTTGCTGCTGCTGGCGCTGACGACGGTCGTTGTGGTGTGGGTCGGTGCGTCCGCATTCATCTATTTCGACGCGCGCGAGGAATTCGACGAGGTACTGGATGCCCATCTGGCGCAGGATGCTGCATTGTTGTCCGCGCAGGCGGCGCACGAGCTCGATGAACTGGAAACAGACCATGCGCCGCTGCTGCATAAATATGCGCGCCGGGTGGCGTTCCAGATCTGGGAGGGCGGGACCAGATTGCGCATGCATTCCGCCAACACGTCGCAACGGCATCTGTCCGATGTCGAGAGCGGATTCAGCGACAGCACCATAGACGGTCAGCGATGGCGCGTGTTCAGTGCATGGGATGAGACGGGCGGATTCCTGATCCATGTGGCGGAACGCGCCGATGTGCGCGAGGAACTGGCGCGCGATATCGCGGGCAACCTGCTGAAGCCCTTGCTGTTCTCCCTGCCCTTGCTGGCACTGCTGCTGTGGATAGCGGTGGCGCGCGGTTTGCGCCCGCTGGGCAAGCTGGCGGCTGAGGTGGAGCGGCGCGATCCGGAGATGCTGACGCCGCTGGACGCGGGTGCTGTGCCGCGCGAAGTGTTGCCCTTGATCGAGCGGCTCAACCGGCTGTTCGCACGTATCGATTCCACCATCCAGCGCGAGCGCCGCTTCACCGCAGATGCCGCGCATGAATTGCGCACCCCCGTGGCGGGTATCAAGGCGCAGGCGCAAGTGGCGCGCAGCGCCAAGGCAGAAGCAGAACGCATCCATGCGCTCGACAACGCGATCCTGGGCTGCGACCGCGCCACGCACCTGATCGAGCAGTTGCTGACGCTGGCGCGCGTCGATGCGTTGGACGGCGGGCTGGCGGAGTCATGCCGGCTGAGGGATATCGCGGCGGGTGAGATCGCGGTGATCGCACCTGCCGCGCTGGGACGGGGTGTGCATATCGAATTGCCGGAAGGCGGCGAAGTGACCGTGCGGGGTAACGCGGAACTGTTGCGGATACTGATGCGCAACCTGATCGACAATGCTGTGCGTCACACATTGTCGGGGACGACGGTTCGTGTGACTGTCGGTGATGAAGCAGGACAGACCTGTTTGTCGGTGAGTGATGACGGTCCGGGTATCGCGGAACAGGAAATGAGCAGGGTATCGGAGCGTTTCTACCGTCCCGCGGATACGCAGGCCAGCGGCAGCGGATTGGGATTGTCCATCGTCAAACGGATCGCTGAAGTTCACGATGCGATCGTGCGCTTCACCCCGGCTGACAATGGACGCGGATTACGAGTGTCGGTCACATTCCGGAGGGACATGGCCGGCTGAATTTCCGGCCTTGCTGTTACGTGGTACCGAACTTGGTCTCCACCAGCACGCCGATCTCCTTGAGGAACGGCGTGGGCAGGATACCGCCCGCGCAGACGATGATGCCGTCGTTGGGGATCTCCATCATCTTGCCGTCCTGTTCGAGGACGAGGGTCTTTTCTTCCACCAGTTTGACGTTGGATTTCAGCCGCACATCGATCATGCCTTTGTCCGTCATCGTTTTCAGGCGCTCGCGGTTCTTCGGCTTGCCGCGGCCGAATGCGTCGCTGCGGTAGGAGAGCGTGACGGTGGTGCCGGGTTGTTCGGCGATGGACATGGCCGCTTCCAGCGCACTGTCGCCGCCCCCGACCACCAGCACATGCATGTTGCGGTATTGCTCGGGCTCGATCAGGCGGTACACCACTTTCGGCAGATCCTCGCCGGGAACGCCCAGCTTGCGCGGCGTGCCGCGGCGACCGATGGACAGCAGCACGGCACGGGTCTCGTATGAGCCCTTGCTGGTCTTGACGATGAAGCCCTTGTCGGTCTTGGTGATGTTCTCCATGCGTTCGTTGAAGTTCAGCTTCATACCGGTCTTTGCCACGATGCCGTGCCAGAACTCGAGCAGTTTCTCCTTGCTGACTTCCTTGAAATGCATCTCGCCGACGACCGGCAGTTTCACCGGCGCGGTCATGACGACCTTGTTGCGCGGGTACTGGAAGATGCAGCCGCCGAGCGAGGTCTCCTGTTCGACGGTGACGTAGCGCAGTTTTTTCTCGATCGCGCCCAGCGTGGCCGACATCCCGGCCGGCCCCGCGCCGATGATGACCACATCGTAGGGGTTGCTGCTGCCTTTGAGTTTGGCGATGTGGTCGATGGCCTGGGTGCCCTGGGTGGCGGCCTTGCGGATCAGGCCCATGCCGCCGAGTTCGCCCGCGATGAAGATGCCGGGCACGTTGGTCTCGAAAGTGGGACTGACCTGCGGGATATCCATACCTCGTTTCGAGGTGCCGAATACCAGGGTGATCGCATCATGCGGGCAGGCGGCGGCGCAGGCGCCATGGCCGATGCAGTGGGTCGGATTGATCAGCACGGCTTTGCCTTTGATCATGCCGATCGCGCCTTCCGGACACGCCGTGATGCAGCTGCCAGAACCTAGGCAAAGATTGGGGTTGATCTCGGGGTGCAGGGAAGGCGGTTCGGTCAGTCCGGCCTCGATGGATTCGTTCAGGGTTTCGACAGACTCCCGTTCTTTCCTCTTCCGACCACTCAGGTAGAGGTAAGCAATGATGACCAAGGGGATCAGATAGATAGAGAGATCGAGAATGTCCATGTTTGGGTGTCAGTGAAATGGTTAAGTGATTTGCGGCTTAAGCGAGGCTTAAGACAGTCCATGCTTGAATGAAGTTCTGGATAGGAACTAATCCAGGCAACGCATGTCGGAAGCCGGGGCATTTTATGTCGCAAGCCGGCTAAAGACAAATATATGATTTGCTGGGCTGAATGTTCAATATTACAATTCGCAGCCCTCTGAAACAAAGGGTTACTCTAGGTATCTTGAAGATGAATTCGAAAAAGCATTCTGAGCATCTCCCCTGGCTGATATTCATCGGCATCGTTGGTCTCATCACCTTCGGCGGATACTTCGTGGTGTACCCGCAGACGCTCTACACACCGGGCGAAGAGCTATTCGACTTCGGCTACAACCTTGGCCTTGCAGGCGGCCTGATGATGCTGACCCTGCTGCTCTACCCGCTGCGCAAGCGCTGGAAGTTCCTGGAGAACTTCGGTTTCCTGCCCACCTGGTTCAAGTGGCACATGGTACTGGGCATCCTGGGGCCGCTCACCATCGTCTTCCATTCCACCTATCACGTTTACATCCCTTATTTGCATCCGACCGGCTCCATCAACGCGGCCATCGCCATGTATTGCATGTTGCTGGTGTCGGGCAGCGGTACGTTCGGTCGCTTCTTTTATACCAAGATCCACCAGGGGCTGTATGGTCGGCAGACCACGGTGAACGAACTGAAAGGGGCGCTGGAGCAGACCGGTGAGGTGAAATCCGTGTTCAGCTTTGCTCCGGACATCGAGAAGGCGCTGGAAGATTTCCGCAGGACGCGAGAAAAATACGGAAAATCTTCCGGACTCGGCTTTGGCAATTTCATCATGTCAAGTATCCGCGCAAAATGGCTGTCGTTCACGCTGATCCGCGAACTGCGACGGATCATGCAGGCACAGGCCAGGGAAAAGCAGTTCACGGCAGCACAGCGCCAAAGCATGGATGCGCTGTTCAATGAATACCGCGACAAGATCAATGACTACCTCGTAGCAGTGCGAGATGCGGCACAATTCCACACCTACGAACGCCTGTTCTCCCTGTGGCATATCTTCCATATCCCGCTGGTATACATGATGGTGTTCAGCGCGTTCTATCACGTATATGCTGTACACGCCTACTAACCCTCGGATTTAACCAGATGACGACGATCTTTCGTGCGCTCGCCGTAGCGGGTCTCTTGTTCGCGCTGCTCCCAACGCAGGCTCAGGCCAATAAGATGCTGATGCCGGGCGAAGTCATCCAAGGACACGCCAAGGAAGAAGAAGCGTGCGAAAAATGCCACAAGAAGTTCGACAAGGCAGCGCAGAACCGGCTTTGTACCGACTGTCACAAAGAAGTCGGCAAGGATGTCGAAGAAAAACGCGGCTATCACGGCCGTATTGATGCGGGCAAGGAGTGCAAAGAGTGCCATACCGATCATAAGGGGCGCGATGCGAAGATCATCGTTCTGGACAAGACGGCGTTCGATCATATCAAGACCGATTTCCCGCTGAAGGGAAAGCACGCCGACGCAACCAAGGTCAAATGCGAGGATTGCCACAAGAAGGACAAGAAATACACCGAAGCGCCGAGTCTGTGCAACGACTGCCACAAGAAAGACGACGACAAGGCGCACAAGGGCAAGCTGGGCACGGATTGCGCGAAGTGTCACTCCGAAAAAGACTGGAAGACCACCACGGTCGATCACGACAAGTTCGACTTCAAGTTGCGCGGCAAGCACACCGACGTGAAATGCGACAAGTGCCACATCGACAACAAGTTCAAGGATACGCCGAAGGAGTGCGTGTCCTGCCACAAGAAGGACGACGACAAGGCGCACAAGGGCAAGCTGGGTAACAAGTGCGAGTCCTGCCACGTCGATCGCGGCTGGAAAGAGATCAAATTCGATCACGACAAGCTGACCAAATATCCTTTGCTGGGCAAGCATGTGGATGTGAAGTGTGCCAAGTGCCACATCGACAACAAGTTCAAGGACACGCCGAAGCAGTGCACCTCCTGCCACAAGAAGGAAGACGACAAGGCGCACAAGGGCAAGTTCGGCAACAAGTGCGAGACCTGCCACGTCGAGAAAGACTGGAAAGAGATCAAGTTCGACCACGGCAAGACCAAGTTCCCGCTGCTGGGCAAGCATGCCGACCCCAAGGTCAAATGCACTGCCTGCCACAAGGGCGATATGTACAAGGACAAGCTGGAGTTGACCTGCGTTTCCTGTCACAAGAAAGACGATGACAAGGCGCACAAAGGGAACTTCGGCGCCAAGTGCGAGTCTTGCCATACCGAGAAGGACTGGAAAGAGGCCATCTTTGATCATGACAAGAAGACCAAATTCCCGCTTCTCGGAAAGCACCGCCCGCCGTTGAAGTGCTCCAGCTGCCACAAAGGCGATGCGTACAAAGAAAAACTGAAGATGGATTGCTTCTCCTGCCATGAGAAGGATGACAAGCACAAAGGCCAGGAAGGCAAGAAGTGCGAGTCATGCCACGGTGAACAGTCCTGGACCAAGACCACTTTTGACCACGGCAGCATGTCGACCTTCCCGTTGTTGGGGCGGCATGCGCTGGTAGATTGCAAGAAGTGCCATGCCGGGCCGACATTCAAGGATGCGAAGTCGGATTGCTGGTCGTGCCATGAGAAAGACGATACGAAGGTGCACAAGCGCCGTTTCGGGACGGAATGCCAGACTTGCCACAACGCGCGCAACTGGATGGCATGGGATTTCGATCACGACAAGACGCAATTCAAGCTGGACGGTCCGCACAAGAAGATCGCGGGCAAATGCTATGATTGCCACAAGAAGCCCATGTCGGGTAAGGTGGTATTGTCCAGTGCCTGCGGCAGTTGCCACGACCGCGACGACGTGCACAATGGCAGCTACGGAGACCGGTGCGAGCGTTGCCACGACGGCAACGACTGGAAGCAGATCAAGATGGGCATGACGCCGGTGAAACCTAAGGATCAGGCGCCGCTCAAGAAAACGTCGTTTAAGCAGGTGTTGGCAAAAGAAGTCACCAATAAAAAAGAAGCACAGAGGAATAAGCCGTCGGAAGGCGGGTTCATGCAAGTTCTTTTCGGGAGCGGAAAATGAAAATAACGGGGAAAGTATTGGGCCATTTGCTGACGATGGCGCTGACAGTCGTTTCGTTGCAGGCATTTGCTGCCGCGCCGAATACGGCCGGGAGAGACTTCAACCACTCGACCACCAGTTTCGCCCTGACCGGCGCACATGCCACGGCTGCGTGCGAGACCTGTCACGTCGGCGGTGTGTTCAAAGGCACGGAACGGAATTGCGACGGTTGTCATGCACTCGGCAAACGGGTCGTGGCGACGCCGAAATCCACCAGCCACATCGTGACCGATGCGCCTTGCGATACTTGCCATTTCAACACTTCCACTTTTCTGGGGGCACGTTTTAACCACGGAACAGCACAGCCCGGGAAATGTTCCACTTGCCATAACGGCCGGTTGACCATGACCAAACCGCCGTCCCACAACACCGGAAGCAAGGCGACCGAGTCTTGCGATAAATGCCACCGGACCTATGCCTGGCTTCCCGCGACTTGGAATCACACCGGCGCAGGCAGTTGCGATCAGGCGGGCTGCCATTTGGCTGGCTCCAATACGTATTTCCGTGGATCAGGTCCCTCGCATATCAGGACGGGCATGCTTACTTATGCCTGTACAGATTGCCACAACTACTTTGGCTGGAGTCCGGCGCGATACAAACACAACACCGGGGCCGCATGTTCAAGCTGCCATAACGGCACTATCGCTGTAGGCAAGAGCGGCGGTCACGTCGCGACGACCGATGAGTGCAGCCAGTGCCACACATCTACCGCTAGTTGGCTTGGAGCATTGGGTGCCAAGCCAGCCAACCACATTCTTTACAACGGCGGAGTGCAGTGCAGTTCTTGCCATACTGGAGGCGGAATTGTGACAGGGGCAACGTTACATGCTTATGTGTCTCCAGTTTGCAAGACTTGTCACGACAGCGGTTCCGCTGTTACTACAATTCTTGGTGTCACGGGCAGAAAGAGACTGGGCAATCATGAGGGCTCTAACACGAGCCAAGACTGCACTTCGTGCCATGCTCGGCAATACAATCAATGGAATAATCCTTGATATAGCGTCGATGAAAAGGCCGCGCGAGTGGAACTTGCGCGGCCTTTTCATGCAAATCCGAAAATATTGGCAAGTCGTCTGGGAGTAAAAGTATGTCTATCGATCTGGCTTCAGGAATGAAGCGCTTCATCGCCCCGTGGGCACTGTTGGCAGGGATGTGCAGTTCTGTTGCCGATGCGCAACCGCTGGATGATGTGACCCTGGAATTTCAGGATCAGGGCGTCGTTGCCACGATCCGCTTGACCGGGCCGGTGCAGTATGTGAGTCATCTTCCGCAAAGCCACGGCAAGACGCTGGAGATATTCTATAACCGCGTGCCGGGCGCGAACGCCAACGAGAAGTGGGCGGACAATGAAGTGCGCAACTCGCCGACATCCAGGCTCATCCCCGGCTTTACAGTGACGACCCGCGACCAGCAATCCAAGCCGAAACTGGTGATCGAGTTCTCGCGCGAGGCGGAATACAGCGTCGCCGCGGGCAAGGACAACCGCAGTCTGCTGATCACCATCCGTCCCGACAAACAGCAGCCGGTGAGTGACGGCCCCCTGCCTTTGTTGCCGATAGTCGGACCGGAAGCAAAGCCGGTCGCGGGTGCGGCGTTGAGCGCGGCGGAAACGGCAGCGCTGGATATGAACAAACAGGGACGCGCACTGATGGTGCAAGGGCGGGATGCGCTTGCGGCCAAGGATAACGAAGCCGCCGTGGATGCATTCAACAAGCTGCTGCTTCTGCCGCCGAACGACTATACCCAGGATGCGCAGGAATGGATCGGCGTGGCACGCGAGCGCGCCGGGCAGGACGACAAGGCCAAGGTGGAGTACGACCTTTATCTGCGCCTGTTCCCGCAGGGAGCCGGTGCGGCGCGTGTCGCGCAGCGCATGGCCGGATTGTCGCTGGGCGGTGCAAGCAAGCTGATGAGCACGGACACAAAGAAGAAGCAGGAAGCAAGCCTGATGGGCTTCGGCAGCATCTCGTCGCGTTATTATTACGGCAAGAGCAAGATCGACTCGACCTTCACCTTCAATGGTGCGACGACGACCGACTCTATCTCGATGACCGACCAGTCCATGCTGATCACCAGTGTGGATGCTTCCGAGCGCTACCGGAGCGAGGATTATGACGCCCGCCTGGTGTTCCGCGATGTGAATACCCGGAATCTTCTGGCCGACCAACCCAGCCTGAACCGGGTGAGCGCGGCCTATGGCGAATTCAAGGATCGCAACCGCAATTATCTGTTGCGTCTGGGGCGGCAATCGCCCATGGGTGGCGGGGTGCAAGGCCGCTTCGATGGGCTTGCCGGATATTACGGCGAGGCGGAGGATCTGCGCGTGAATGCCGTGGCGGGTGCCTTGTCGGATTATTCCCAGGGAGGTGTCAAACCGAAGTTCTACGGCGCGAGTGTGGACAGCGGTATGTTCTCGGTCTATGGCATCAACCAGACGGTGGAAGGCACGCTGGATCGCCGCGCGTTGGGTACGGAGTTCCGCTATTTCGAGGACAAGAATTCCGTGTTCGGCCTGCTGGATTACGATACCTATTTCAAGGCGGTGAACGCGGCGCAAGTGATGGCCACGTCCGAGCTTGCCGACTACAAATTGAGCATGATGATCGACCATCGCAAGGCTCCCTCGCTGAGCATACGCAATGCCCTCAATGGTTCGAGCACCTCGTCTATCGATGCCTTGCTGCAAACCATGTCGGCGAGCAGCCTGCGTGATCTGGCGCGTTCGCGTACCGCCATTTCCAACATGGGACAGATCGGTGTGATGATGCCTTTCCGCACCAACTGGCAAGTGGGCGGCGATTTCCGCATCTCGAACACGACCGGTTTGCCGGCCAGCGGTACGACCGCGCTTGAAGGTATCCTGGCTGCGACACCCGGTCGCGGCACGGAAAAAGGTGTGACCGGTCAGGTCATCGGCAGCAATATCTACACGGTGGGAGATGTCTGGTCCGGCAGCGTGACGGTGAACACCGGCTCTGCCGCGAATGGCAACACCTTCTACTTCTATAACCATACCCAGTACAAGAACGGCTGGATGTTGGATGCTTCACTGCAACTGTCCAGCTACAAGGACCAGTTCGGTGGCAAGACGACGCGCAAATCGCCGTTGCTGCGCGGTGCCTATCGGCTCGGAGAGCAGTTCTATATCGATGTCGACGGCGGCATCGAGCTGATCAACTATAGCGGAGCGCAATCGACCACCAAGACCACGCGTTACTTCTACTCGGCCGGGTTGCGCTGGGATTTCTAAAACAAGTTGGTTGTATCCGCTGGAGATGCCGGTTCATTCCTGCATCTCCGCACGTGCATCGCCGGAAAAGATTAACGGAGGTGGATCATGAAAAGACTGGTGAGATTGTTGGGCGCTTGCGGTTTGCTCGCCTTTGTGTTGCTTGCGTCGTCGTTTACTCTACATGCCGAAACTCAAGCTGTGGGACGCGACTTCGAACATGCGGCCACAGGTTTTCCGCTCGCGGGCGGACATGCCAGCGCGGCATGCGAGACTTGCCATGCGAAAGGGGTGTTCAAGGGGACGCCAAGGAGTTGCGATGGTTGTCATGCTCCGGGGAAGCGCGTCGTGGCGACGCCGAAATCCACCAGTCATATTGTGACCAGTGCTCCATGCGAGACCTGCCACTTCAATACGTCGACCTTTCTGGGGGCGCGCTACAACCATGGCGCGGCCAGGGCGGGCGACTGCACTTCCTGTCATAACGGCAGAATCTCCAAGGGTAAACATGCTGCACACGTCGCGACGGCCGCTTCCTGTGACCAGTGCCACCGTAGCAGCGCCTGGGTTCCGGCGAGCTGGAACCATACCGGGGCTGCCTACAGCGGGCAGGATTGCGTCACCTGCCACAAGGCGGGCGGGCCGGGACGCAATTACAGCTCGACCAGACACAGCGGTACCTACAACGCGCTGGGCATACTCAGTCCCTGTGCCGCGTGCCACACGAACTTCTACAGCTTCCTGAGCCACGCATACCGGCACGACAAACCGTTCGTGTCCTGCGGCGATTGCCATGCCAATGCCATTTACGCGGACGGGGTGTCGCAAGCGGTCAACGCCATCCATGCCAGTGCGACAGCTGTTGGTATAAGCAATTGCGAATCCTGCCATGTGAGGAATTACGTGAGTTTTTCCGGCGCAAGATACAAGCACAACGATGCGGCTTTTGCGGCGGGCGATTGCCGCACATGCCATGATGGAACACATGCCGGGATAACCGGTATTCCAGCCAATCACACAGTTGCGCTAACCACACTCATCAATCCGCCGGCGCAGTGCAATTGGTGCCACTCCACGACTTCGGCATGGGTCGGCATGAATCACGCTCAGGTGGTGCCCGGAACACCATGCAAGGCTTGCCATTTGACGGGAACAAGCAACTTTTCGGGAATGGAGCAAAAGCGCATCGGGCACGAGGGTATGACCAGCGCGCAGGACTGTATCACCTGCCACCAGACCCGTTACGATCGCTGGAATGAGCCTTAAGTCAGCAGGCCTTTTCGCCACCTGATCGTATTCGCTGGCCGCCGGTCGCGACCGGCGGCTTTGTATTGTCAAAATGCCTGCGCGATGCCTTGCGCTCTGGTAAATTTCGAACTGTCCCATACCGGTCAGACATCATGAAAATCCACGAATATCAAGGCAAAGAGATATTGCGCGAGTTCGGCGTGCCGACCCCGCGCGGAGCTGCGTGTTTCAGTGTCGACGAGGCGGTCGCCGCCGCGCAGAAACTGGGTGGCAAGGTCTGGGTGGTGAAGGCGCAGATCCACGCGGGCGGTCGCGGCAAGGGCGGCGGGGTGAAGGTGGCGAAGTCGCTCGATGATGTGCGCCAGTACGCTGGCCAGATACTCGGCATGCAACTGGTGACGCACCAGACCGGGCCGGAAGGCCAGAAGGTGCGTCGCTTGCTGGTCGAGGAGGGTGCGCAGATCGTCAAGGAATTCTATGTCGGCATGGTGGTGGATCGCGCTTCGCAGCGCGTGGCACTGCTGGCTTCCAGCGAGGGCGGCATGGAGATCGAGGAGGTCGCCAAACATTCGCCGGAAAAGATCCGTACCGTACGTATCGATCCGGCCACCGGTTTGACCGACGCTCAGGGAGCCGAAGTGGTACGCGCTATCGGCATCCCCGATGTGGCGAATGCCGAGGCGGTCAAAGTGCTACAGGGCCTGTACCGCGCTTTCGTCGAGAAGGACGCGATGCTGGCCGAGATCAATCCCCTGATCCTGACGGCTGACAATCGCGTGGTGGCTCTCGATGCTAAATTCAACTTCGATTCCAATGCGCTGTATCGTCGTCCCGAGATCGTGGTCTATCGCGATCTGGACGAGGAAGACCCGGCCGAGATCGAGGCGTCGAAGTTCGACCTGTCCTACATCCAGCTCGACGGCGACATCGGCTGCCTGGTGAACGGCGCCGGTCTGGCGATGGCGACCATGGACATCATCAAGCTCTACGGTGGCAGTCCGGCCAACTTCCTCGACGTGGGCGGCGGCGCGAACAAGGAGAAGGTCACCGAGGCATTCAAGCTGATGCTGAAGAACCCGCACTTGAAAGCCATCCTGGTCAACATCTTTGGCGGCATCATGAAGTGCGACGTGATCGCCGAGGGCGTGGTCGCGGCGGCGCGCGAAGTCAGTCTCAATGTGCCGCTGGTGGTGCGGCTGGAAGGCACCAACGTCGAGCTTGGCAAGAAGATACTGGCCGAATCGGGTCTGCCCATCATCTCCGGTAGCGATATGGCGGATGCGGCACAGAAAGTCGTCGCGGCAGCGAAGGGGGCGAAATGAGCATCCTCATCAATAAAGACACCAGAGTCATCACCCAGGGCATGACCGGCAAGGTCGGCCAGTTCCATACTTTTCATTGCAAGCAGTATGCGAACGGCGCGAATTGTTTCGTGGCCGGGGTGAATCCCAAAAAAGCGGGCGAAGATTTCGAGGGCATCCCGGTGTATGCCTCGGTGCGCGATGCGAAAGCGGCGACCGGTGCGACCGTGTCGGTGATCTATGTGCCGCCCTCGGGCGCGGCGGCGGCCATCGACGAAGCGGTGGATGCCGATCTGGATCTGGTCATTTGCATCACCGAAGGTATTCCGGTGCACGACATGCTGAAGACGCGCTACAGGATGCAGGGCAAGCGCACGATTTTGATCGGCCCCAACTGCCCCGGCCTGATCACGCCGGACGAGATCAAGATCGGCATCATGCCCGGCCATATCCACAAGAAGGGCCGCATCGGCGTGGTGTCGCGCTCCGGTACGCTCACCTACGAGGCGGTCGGGCAGCTCACTGCGCTGGGTTACGGACAATCGTCCTGCGTCGGCATCGGCGGCGACCCGATCAACGGCCTCAAGCACATCGACGTGATGAAGCTGTTCAACGACGATCCTGAAACGGATGCGGTGATCATGGTCGGCGAGATCGGCGGCAGCGACGAGGAAGAATGCGCGCGCTGGATCAAGGCGAACATGAAGAAGCCGGTGGTCGGTTTCATCGCCGGGGTGACTGCGCCGGAAGGCAAGCGCATGGGCCATGCCGGGGCGATCATCTCCGGCGGACAGGGCGGCGCCAACGAGAAGCTGGCGGTGATGGAAGAGTCCGGCATTCACATCACGCGCAATCCGGCGGAGATGGGGCGCCTGATGCAGAAAGTTCTGAAAGGCTGAGCAATGCTGGAAATGTTTCAAACTCCCCAGTTCTGGGTGGATGTGTTCAAGATCATCATGATCGACCTGCTACTTTCCGGCGACAACGCGGTGGTCATCGCGCTGGCCTGCCGCAACCTGCCGGAAGCGCAACGAAGAAAAGGCATCATGTGCGGCGTGGGTGGAGCGATCGGCTTGCGTATCGTGCTGACCTTTTTCGCGGTCAGTTTGTTGTCACTGCCTTATTTGAAACTGGTCGGCGCGCTGTTGCTGCTGTGGATAGGCGTCAAGCTGATCCTGCCGGAAGAAGAACATGGCGAGGGCAACATCAAGGCCGAAACGCATCTGTGGGGCGCGATCAAGACCATCATCATCGCCGACTTCGTGATGAGCCTGGACAATGTGATCGGCGTCGCCGCCGCCGCAAAGGGCAACGTCGGCCTGCTGGTGTTCGGCTTGCTGGTCAGCATCCCGCTGATCGCCTGGAGCAGCCAGTTGGTGCTGAAGCTGATCGATCGCTATCCCTTCATCATCTATGCGGGCGGGGCATTGTTGGGTTATGTGGCGGGCGAGATGTTGGTGACCGAGGCCGCGTTCAAGGAGCTGGTCGAGGCGCGGCATTATCTGCATTGGCTGATTCCTGCGCTGGGGGCGATCTTTGTACTGGCGATGGGCTGGTGGCTGGCGCAGCGCATGGCGAGGAAGATCCCTGCGGTGCATCTGGTCGATGTGGATGCGACACGCGATAAATCATGATGTGGAGGTGTGTATGAAAGTATTGATCCCGGTGGATGGTTCCGCTGCCGCCAACCGTGCGGTGGAACATGTGATCGCCAGCGCGGCCTGGCTGAAAGAAACACCGCAGATCCATCTGCTCAATGTGCAATGGAAGCTGGCGTCCGGCAATGTGAAGCTGTTCATCAGCCAGGATACGATCAACGACTATTACCGCGAGCAGGGCATGGCCGCACTGGCCGACGCCCGAGCCAGGCTGGACGCAGCCGGGCTCGCCTACAGCTACCATATCGCCATCGGTACACCGGCGGAAGCCATCGTCGAGGCCGCGCAGGAGCAGCAGGTGGACCAGATCGTCATCAGTGCGCATGGGCAGGGAACGCTTAGCAATATGCTGCTGGGTTCAGTGGCCAGCAAGGTTGCCCACATGGCGCCGATCCCGGTCTTGTTGGTTAAGTGAAATAACTGATAAATCAAACAGGTATGGCCTGGGTTTGAAAAATGTTTTAGTATCCGCCCTAGCAGGCTCAGGGAATGCAGGAAAACGGGCAGGGCGATAAATGAAAAAAACATTTTGGAAAACTGATTGGTTCACGGGATTGCTGGTCGCGCTGGTATTCCTGTTCATCGCCAATAGTGATCTGATTCAGAGTCTCGAGCGCAAGGCATACGACTGGGGTGTGCTGGCTTCGTCACGCGAGCCGAGCGACAAGATCGCGATCATCGCCATCGATGAGCAGAGTCTGAACAACCTGGGCCGCTGGCCGTGGCCGCGTGAAAAGCAGGCCCTGATGCTGGAAAAGCTGGCTGAAGGCCACGCGAAAGTGGTCGGACATACCGTTCTGTTCACCGAGCCGCAAGTCGATGCGGGTCTGGATTACATCAACAAGATCGGCTCCATCCTCTCGGACTCCTCCCTGAAGCGCAGTAACCCGGCTGAATATGCGCAGCTGGAGGCGTTGCTGCAGGATGCATTGCTGCATCTGGATAATGACCAGAAACTTGCGGAAAGCATGCTCAAGGCCAACAACGTGCTATTGGGCATGTTCTTCGAACTGGGCGAGCCGCAAGGCCGACCGGATAGCGCTCTGCCGGATTACGTGCTGAAGAATAATCTGACCGGTATTCAAGGCGGGGAGGAGTCCATGCTCCCTATCCCGTCGATGAATGCACTGATTCCGATCCCGGTGCTGGGGTCTACCGCATTGGCCATCGGCCACCTGAACTCGACTCCGGATATCGACGGCGGTGTGCGCACCGAGCCGTTGGTGGTCGGCTATTTCGATCAATTCTACCCATCGCTGTCGCTGATGCTGGCGGCGAAGAGCCTGAATCTGGAACCCAAGGACATTCAAGTCACCTTGGGTGAAGGTGTCAAAGTGGGTAACTTGAAGATCGCCACCGATCCCGATCTGCGCATGCATACCTATTTCTACGCTGATCGCGATGGCAAGTCGGCGTTCCAGGTTGATTCGTTCTATGACGTGTTGAGCGGCAAGATCCCGCCGGAGAAATATCGCGACAAGATCGTTCTGATCGGCGCGACGGCTGCTGGCGTTGGCGATTACCAGGTGACGCCGATCTCTGCGTCGACACCGCCGGTACTGACGCTGGCCCATTCGGTATCCAGCATCCTGAAGCAGGACTTCTTTATGGTGCCAAGCTGGGGCTTCCTGGCTGAAAGCGCGGTATTCCTTGCGGTTGCGCTCTACTTGATCCTGTTGATGCCGCGCTTGAGTGCAGGTTTGGCGGCGGTGATCACGGGCGGGTTGTTCGTGGTGTTGCTGAGCGTGCATTTTGTTTTGATGACGACTCAGGCGATGTGGCTGCAACTGATGTTGCCGTCGGCGCTGTTGCTGGTCGGTCACTTGTTGTTGACCACCAAGCGCTTCCTGATGACTGAGCAAGGCAAGATCAAGTCCGATGCCGATTCGGCGGAAAGCAACCGCATGCTGGGCCTGGCATTCCAGGGGCAGGGGCAACTGGATATCGCGTTCGACAAGTTCCGCAAGGTGCCGATGGACGACAGCCTGATGGATGTGATGTACAACCTGGGGCTGGATTTCGAACGCAAACGCCAGTTCAACAAGGCGGAGTCGGTATTCAAGTACATGTCCGACTACAACCCCAAATTCCGCGATCTGGAAGCACGCATGGTTCAGTCCAGGGCGATGTCGGAAACGATCATCCTCGGCGGCAATTCCGGTCGTAGTAACGACAGCACGATGAAGCTGGATCAGGCGGGCCTTTCCAAACCGATGCTCGGCCGTTACGAGATCGAGAAGGAGTTGGGCAAGGGCGCGATGGGCGTGGTCTACCTGGGCAAGGACCCGAAGATCAGCCGTGTCGTGGCGATCAAGACGATGGCCCTGTCGCAGGAGTTCGAGGCGGACGAACTGGAAGACGTCAAGGCGCGTTTCTTCCGCGAGGCCGAGACCGCCGGGCGCCTGAACCACCCGAACATCGTCACCATGTACGACGCGGGCGAGGAGCACGATCTGGCCTATATCGCCATGGAGTTCCTCAAAGGCAAGGATCTGGTGATGTACACCAAGCAGCCCAATCTGTTGCCGCTGCCTAAGGTTTTGAGCATCGTGGCACGCGTGGCAGACGCACTGAGTTACGCGCACAGTCTGAACGTGGTGCACCGCGACATCAAACCGGCCAACATCATGTACGACAACGAGAGTGATACGGTGAAAGTCACCGACTTCGGAATCGCGCGTATCACCGACTCTTCCAAGACCAAGACCGGCATGGTGCTCGGTACGCCTTCCTACATGTCGCCGGAGCAATTGGCGGGAACCAAGATAGAGGGCCATTCCGACCTGTTCTCGCTGGGTGTGAGCCTGTACCAACTGGCCTGTGGTAAGCTGCCGTTCGAGGGAGATTCCATGGCCCAATTGATGTTCCGCATCGCCAACGAGCAGCCCACCGATATTCTGAGCGTCAATCCCGATGTGCCGCCATGTGTCGTGGCCATCATCAACAGGGCGATCGCCAAGAAGGTCGGGGATCGTTACCAGAGCGGCGGCGAAATGGCCGAGGCGATCAGACAGTGCGCGGCGACTTTGTGAACGAGATGCGGTTAAAAGAGAACGATAAGACGTTTTCAGGGGTGGAACGTGGATATACAAGAAGCACTTGAGATAGTCAGTCAGACCAACCCGGGGATGGTGCGTTCTCACAACGAGGATAGCGTCGCGTACGATGCCGGCTGCGGCCTGGTAGTGTTGGCGGACGGGATGGGCGGCTATAATGCGGGAGAAGTGGCGAGCGGCATCGCCGTATCCGTGCTGTCCAGCGAGGTCAGGCATCATCTGGACGGTGCGCGACCGGAAGACATCGACGAGGCGGGCGAAGAGCTCGGGGTGAGGTTGCTGCGCGACAACGTGAGGAAGGCGAATCTGTCCATCTTCCACGCAGCGCAGAGCCAGCCGCAATATGCGGGCATGGGGACGACCATCGTCACTGCCCTGTTCTATGACGACCGCGTAGCGGTGGCGCATGTCGGGGATTCCCGCCTGTACCGTTTGCGCGGCGAAGATTTCGAGACCGTTACGCGCGATCATTCGCTGTTGCAGGAGCAGATCGACAGCGGCATCATCAGCAAGGAAGATGCGCGGCTCTCCAAGAACAAGAATCTGGTGACGCGCGCGGTCGGCATCGATGCCGATGTCGAGCCCGAATTGCATGTGCATGAAGTCCAGGTCGGCGATGTGTATCTGCTGTGCTCAGACGGTCTGAACGACATGGTGGAGGATGGTGATATCGGCATGACCCTGCAGATGTTGCAGAACAATCTGCCGCTGGCGGCGACACAACTTATACAACTTGCCAACGACAATGGCGGACGCGACAACGTCTCGGTCATTCTGGTCAAGGTAAAAGGACGCTTCCCCGCCCCGCGTGGCTGGTGGGCCAAAGTGCGTTCCTGGTTCGGAAATTGAGAAAGACAGCAAGAGTTAACTACGAGGATTGATGATATGCCGGCAAAATTGATACTCAGCATGGATGGGGCGGTGCTGAAGGAATATCCGCTGAACAAGGAGCGCACCACCATTGGTCGCAAGCCGCACAATGACATCGTGATCGACAATCTCGCGGTGAGCAGCGAACATGCGGCGATCGTCACCATCCTGAACGACTCCTTTCTTGAGGATCTGGACAGCACCAACGGCTTGTCGGTCAACGGCGTCCCGACCAAGAAGCACTTCCTGCAGAACAACGATGTCATCGAGATCGGCAAATACAAGCTCAAATACCTGAACGACCAGCCCACGCAGACGACGGCGGCGGATTTCGAAAAGACCATGGTGCTGCGCGCGCCGGTGAAGATGTCTCCCTCCGAAGGCTTCAACAAGACGCATGCGGATATCACTTCCACACAGAAAACAGAGACCACCCAGTTCAATTCGACCGCCAGCGGCATTCCTGCGGATTCGACCGCCGGACAGCCACCGGCGGCAGTGGTGCAGATTCTGAACGGGCCTAACTCCGGCAAGGAACTTGAGCTGGTGAAGAACCTGACCACGCTGGGCAAACCCGGCGTGCAGGTGGCGGTGCTGGCGCGTCGTCCGCATGGCTACTTCATCACGCACGTCGAGGGGGGCAGCTTCCCGACGGTGAACGGTTCGTCCATCGGTGAACAGCCGCACCAACTGAGCGATCATGACCTCATCGAACTGGCCGGTGTGAAGATGGAGTTCTATTTCAAGACCTGATCGCCCAAAGTGAGCCATCGACGCGCAAACCAAAGGGGTGAGGGGCGGGGTGAAAAGTGAAGAAACACGCACTTCTTATTGCGCTTGGTATGGCCGTCGTCCTGCTGTTCCTGGGAGATGCGGCCAAGTTCTATCGTCTGGGCTTCGTCCAGTTCATCGACGCAAAACTCTATGATTATCGGCTCCGGCTCACCTTGCCGAATGCCGGTGACGAACGCATCGTCATCCTCGACATCGACGAAAAGAGCCTGAAGGAAGACGGTCGCTGGCCCTGGGGCCGCGACAAGATGGCGATGCTGATGGACAAACTGTTCGATCAGTACGGTGTCGCCGTGGTCGGCTTCGACGTGGTGTTCGCCGAGAAGGACAACAGTTCCGGCCTGAGAGTTTTGCAGGACCTGGGGCGGAACCAGTTCAAGGATGTCGCGCAGTTCCAGTCAGTACTTCAGCAGATCAAACCGCTTCTCGAGTACGACAATCTCTTCGCCAACAAGATCAGTCAGCGCAACGTGGCGCTGGGGTATTACTTCAGCAACAGCGAGCGCGGCTCCGACAAGAGCCGCTCGGGAATTTTGCCCGAGCCGGTGTTTTCGGCGGGGACATTCAAGGGGCGGCCGATCTCATTCATGCGCTGGGATAGCTATGGCGCCAACCTGCCGGAACTGCAGGGCAGCGCGGCAAATGCCGGGCATTTCAATCCGGTGGTCGATTTCGACGGCGTCGTGCGGCGTGTGCCGATGATCGTCGAATACGACGGTGCGTACTACGAATCGCTGTCGCTGGCGGTCGTGCGCACCGTGCTGGGGATGCCCAAACTGTCTCCCGGCTATGCGGCCAACAAGGACAAGAACTACGGCGGTCTGGAATGGCTGGATCTTGAATCCGCGCAAGGGAATCTGCGCATTCCGGTCGATGCCGAGGTGAGTGCGCTGGTGCCTTATCGCGGGGAGCGCGGCTCGTTCCGCTATATCTCGGTCTCCGATGCCTTGCACGGACGCTTATCCCTGCCGGAACTGCAAAACAAGATCGTGCTGGTGGGGACTTCCGCACCGGGGCTGATGGATATGCGCTCCACGCCTGTCGGGGAGGTCTATCCGGGGGTGGAGATACACGCCAACATGATCAGCGGCATCCTCAATCAGGATATCAGGCAGAACCCGCCCTATGTGCTGGGTGCGAACGTGCTGTTGCTGCTGCTCATCGGAGTGGTGCTGGCGATACTGCTGCCTATGCTGAGTCCCATCCAGGGCACCCTGCTTTCCGCGGGCGTGCTGACGCTCACAGTGGTGATCAACGGCTCGTTGTGGCAATACGGCAATATCGCACTACCCTTGGCAGGGGGGATGATCATGGTGGCGACGCTGTTCGCGCTCAACATGACTTACGGCTATTTCGTCGAGGCGCGCACCAAGCGCCAGATCACCGGATTGTTCGGGCAATATGTGCCGAGCGAACTGGTGGACGAGATGAGCAAGAACCCGGAGCAGGTCTCGATGGAAGGCGAAAGCCGCGAGATGACCATACTGTTCTCCGATGTGCGCGGCTTCACCACGATCTCGGAGAAGCTGGAGCCCAAGGAACTTTCGCTATTGATGAACGAGTTCCTGACGCCGCTTTCGCGTGTGATCTACGGCCATCGCGGCACGATTGATAAATACATGGGCGACTGTATCATGGCGTTCTGGGGGGCTCCCCTGCACGACGGGCGCCATGCCTACCATGCCGTGCTGTCGGGGCTGGAGATGCAGCGCACGCTGAGCTCATTGCAGCCGCACTTCAGTGAAAAAGGTTGGCCCCCGATACACATCGGTGTCGGCATCAATACCGGGCGCGTGAGCGTGGGCAACATGGGTTCCGAAGTGCGCGTGGCCTACACGGTGATGGGCGACGTGGTGAATCTGGCATCCCGGCTGGAAGGGATCACCAAGGAGTATGGTGCGGGAGTGCTGGTCGGCGAAGGCACCAAGGAAGAAGCGCACGAGTTCGTCTATCGCGAACTTGACTTGGTGCGCGTCAAGGGCAAGGACAAACCGGTGGCGATCTTCGAGCCGCTCGGCCTGAGCGGCGAAGTCGATCAGGAGGTGCTGGAGGAGGCCAAGCTGTTCCAGCAGGCCTTGCGTCTGTACCGCAAGCAGGAGTGGGACAGGGCTGAATTGCAGTTGTATAACTTGCTGAAGATCGCACCGAAGTCGAAGTTGTACGAGGTCTATGCCGAGCGGGTTTCTTATTTTCGTAACAACCCGCCCGGGGAGAACTGGGACGGCGTATTCGTCTTCAAGACGAAATAAGTGTGGCGGGAACACTCAAGATGAAGCTCAGAATATTAGGCTGTAGCGGAGGTATCGGCGGCAACTTGCGCACCACTTCGTTGCTGCTCGATCACGATGTGCTGATCGATGCGGGCACTGGGGTAGGTGACTTGAGCCTGGCCGAGATGTGCGTGATCGACCATGTCTTCGTGACACATTCGCATCTCGATCACATCGCCTGCCTGCCGCTGCTGATAGACAGCGTGGGCTTCATGCGCGACAAACCGCTGGTCATCCACGCCACCGACGAGACGCTGGCCATCCTGAAGGAGCATGTTTTCAACTGGGAGATATGGCCGGACTTCACCCAGATCCCGAGCCTGCACCAGCCCATCCTGCGCTATGAGAGCATCGCCCTCGGCGAGACGGTGGACATGGGAGGACGCAAGCTCACACCGCTGCCGGCCAACCATGTGGTTCCGGCGGTCGGATTTCAGATTGATAGCGGCAAGACCAGTCTGGTGTTCAGCGGCGATACGACGACCTGCGATGCGCTGTGGGAAACGGTCAACCGGATACGGAACCTGGAATACCTGATCGTGGAAACGGCTTTCTCCAATGCCGAGAAAGAACTTGCCGTCGTATCCAAACACCTCTGTCCTTCTCTGCTGGCCGAAGAGTTGTGCAAGCTCAAGCTTGATCCGAAGATTTATGTGACGCACCTGAAACCCGGCGAGGTCGAGTTGACCATGCAGGAAGTCAGTGAATGCGTGCAGGGTTTTGTGCCGAAGATGTTGCAAAACGGTCAAGTGTTCGAGTTCTAGGGACGGGGCGAAGAGATCATGCAAGATATCCTGGACATCAGAGTACTCGCCGCACTGGAACCGATTTCCTCGTTCAGCCCGGCGCGCTTGCGCGAGCTGCTCGACTACTGTCATGTGGAAAACGTGGCCCAGGGCCGTGATCCGTTCAAGGACCATCCGACACATGGACAATCGGTCTATCTGCTGCGCGGCGAACTGGAAGTCGAATATGAGGACGGCAACCGGGTGTTGATCCGTGCCGCATCGGAGTGGGCGCGCCATCCCATCGGGAAACGGCAGCCCGAGATACGCTCCTCGCAGGCGTTGAGCAATGTGCAACTTTTGCGAGTGGATGACGAGTTGCTGGATCGCATGGTGACCTGGGACCAATTCGCCTACCACGATGATGTGAAGCCGATGAACCTGAAGGACAGTTCGGAGTCCGCAGTGAAGAAGCTGCTCAGTTCCGGCATGTTCAGTGCGGAAAATCTGAGCAACAGTCCCTTCGCCCATCTACCCTCGGCCAACATCGGCAAGCTGCTCAACCGCATCGAGGCCATCGCGGTATGGGACAAGGATGTCATCATCCACGAAGGCGAAGAGGGCGATTATTACTATCTGATCGAAAGCGGTCGCGCGCAGGTGACGCGACTGGTCGGCGGGGCGAATCTGGTGCTGGCCGAGCTCAAGGCGGGCGACGTGTTCGGGGAAGAGGCGCTGATCTCCGATTCCAAGCGCAACGCCACCGTGACCATGAAGAGCAACGGTGTGTTGCTGCGTCTGAAGAAGCAGGACTTCCTGGAATTGATGCAGGAACCGCTATTGCGCCGCATCAGTTATCAGGATGCCAGGCAGAAAGTGGCGCAAGGGGCGGTATGGGTGGATGTGCGGCATCCGCCGGAGTATCGCCACGACAAGCTGCCGGGAGCGATCAACGTCCCGCTCAACGATATACGCAATGCCATAGGCGCGTTGAGCAAGGCGCCGACCTATATCGCGTATTGCCAGAGCGGCCGCCGCAGTGCGGCGGCGGCGTTCATCCTGGCGCAATCGGGATACGATGTGTACGTATTGGAGAACGGCCTGTGGTCTGTGCCCAAGGCACAACAACAGTAACAGCCGAAAGGTGGGGGAAGAATATGGGTAGTCCAGGTCAGGGTAACGCGAACGAGATGGGGTTGCGATTGGAGTTCACCAAGAATCTCAATCATGTCACCAACAAGATCCATGCCACCAGCAACATCGACGAGATCATGCTGGATGTCAGCAAGGATATCTGCACCCTGTTCAATGCCGATCGCCTGACCATCTATGTGGTCGGCGACGACAGGGCTTCGCTGATATCGAAGGTGAAGACCGGACTGAACTCATTCAAAGACCTCAAACTGCCTATCGCCGAGCAGAGCATCGCCGGCTATGCCGCCTTCCACAAAAAGCTGCTCAACCTCAAGGATGTCTATGACGAGCATGAGTTGGGGACCCACAGCACGACGTTGCGCTTCCTGCAGGATGTGGACAAACGTACCGGCTACCGTACCAAGCAGATGCTGGTTGCGCCTATCGTCGACACGGAAGGCGGTGATCTGATCGGTGTGATGCAGGTCATCAACAACAAGGCGGGCCTGCCTTTCCCGACCATGGTGGAAGAGGGGGCGCGCGAACTGACGCAGACCCTGGCGGTTGCGCTCAAACAGCGTCAGCAGCAAGCAGGTACGGTCAAGACCAAATACGACTACCTGGTTGCCGATGCGGTGATGTCGGGGGCGGAGTTCGAATTGGCAACGCGCACGGCGCGGCGTAAAGGCGTGGATGTCGAAGACGTGCTGCTGGATGAATTCCAGGTCAAACCGGAAGCCCTGGGCAAAGCATTGTCGAGCTTCTTCGGGGTGCCCTACGAGCCTCTCAAGTCGGACCGGATCAAGCCATCTGATCTGCTGCGCAACCTGAAGCGCGAATATGTCGAAAGCAGCCACTGGGTGCCGGTGGACGATACACCCGAAGGTGTGATCATCCTCACCACCGACCCCGAGCGGATACAGGCTTCGCGCGTCGTCAACAACATCTTCCCCAAGAACCGTCTGGTCTACAAGGTTTGTTCGCAACGCGAGTTCAAGGCAACGCTCGACATGTTTTATGGCGGCGGTGCCGGCGGGGGGATGGGTGAAACTACCGGCAGCTTTGAAGACCTCGGGTCCATGGATGACCTGCTGACCTCGTTGGGGGGGGATGAAGAAGAAGCAGGTGCCGCCAGTCAGGACGATGTCAGCGCGGCCGCCGACAACGAGTTGGTCAAGCTGGTCAACAAGATCATCGTGGATGCCTACAAGATGGGCGCCTCGGATATCCATATCGAACCCATGCCGGGCAAAGGCAAGACCGGCATCCGCTTGCGCAAGGACGGCTCGCTGCTGAACTACATCGAAGTGCCCGCCACCTACCGCAATGCGCTGGTCACCCGGCTCAAGATCATGTGCGACCTCGATATTTCGGAGAAGCGCAAACCGCAGGACGGCAAGATCAAGTTCAAGAAGTACGGCCCGCTCGACATCGAGCTGCGCGTGGCAACCATTCCGTCACAGGGCGGCGTGGAAGATGTGGTGATGCGTATTTTGGCCTCGGGCGAACCCATCCCGCTCGACCAGATGGGTTTCTCCAAGCGCAACCTGGAACTGGTCAAAAAGACGGTCAGCAAGCCCTACGGCCTGTTCTTCGTGTGCGGCCCGACCGGCTCCGGCAAGACCACCACGCTGCATTCCATCCTGAAGCACATCAACAAGCCGGACACCAAGATATGGACGGCGGAAGACCCGGTGGAAATCACGCAGAAAGGTCTGCGTCAGGTGCAGGTCAACAAAAAGGCCGGACTGGATTTTGCCACCATCATGCGATCCTTCCTGCGTGCCGACCCGGACGTGATCATGGTCGGCGAAATGCGCGACAAGGAGACCGTCTCGACCGGTATCGAAGCGTCGCTTACGGGTCACCTGGTCTTCGCCACCCTGCACACCAACAGCGCGCCGGAATCCATCATCCGTCTGCTCGATATGGGCATGGACCCGTTCAACTTCGCCGATGCCCTGCTGGGCATCCTGGCGCAACGTCTGGCCAAACGTTTGTGCAAGGATTGCAAGAAGGCGCATATCGCTTCACAGGAAGAGATCAAGGAACTGCTCACCGAATATGCCACCGAGTTGATGTACACGGATACCTGGAAGAAAGACCAGAATGCCGCCTACAAGACACTGTACGCCGAATGGGTCAGCTTGTTCGGGGACGACAAGGGGCAGATCACCCTGTATGAAAAGGTCGGTTGCGATAAATGTTCCGGTACCGGCTACCGCGGCCGCGTGGGTTTGCACGAATTGCTGATCGGCACCGATCCGGTCAAGAAAGCCATTCAGGAACATGCGCGCGTCGCGGAACTCTTCTCTATCGCGCTGGAAGAAGGGATGCGCACCCTGAAGCAGGACGGTATCGAAAAGGTGTTGAGCGGAATCACCGATATCCATCAAGTGCGCGCCGTTTGTATCAAGTAGAGGAGGCGTAGTGGAAACCTCCAAGGTCAAGGTCTATATGGAGCAAGAGCAGGCCCAGCGCGCGATGCTGGAAAGCCTGCTCAGCCGCTTGAGCGACCTCAACGCCATCGGTGCCGCTTTGTCCAGTGAGCGAGATATCCACCGTCTGCTGGAAAGCATCCTCGATGCCGCCAAGAAGATCACCAATGCCGATGCCGGCACGTTGTATCTGGTCGATGCCGAGAAGCAGGTGCTGACCTTCGAGATCCTGCACAACGACAAGCTCAACATCCGCATGGGCGGCACTTCCGGCAACCCCATCCCGTTCTATCCCATCGCGCTCTATCACGACGGTGTCCCGAATCTGGCGATGGTGGTGAGTTACTCGGTACTGCGCGGCGAGACGGTCAACATCCCGGATGCGTACATCGCCGAGGGTTTCGACTTTTCCGGCACCAAGAAATTCGACGCCAAGACCGGCTATCACTCGCGCTCGTTTCTGGCCGTGCCGATGCGCAATCACGATCACGAGATCATCGGTGTATTGCAACTCATCAACGCGATCGACGAGAAAACCGGCGGGGTCGAGCAATTCACCAAAGACGACCAGCAATTGCTGGAATCGTTGGCGTCGCAGGCAGCCATCGCGCTGAGTAACCGGCGCCTGATCCAGCAGATGGAAGACTTGTTCGAATCCCTGATCAATCTCATCAACACCGCCATCGACGATAAGTCGCCCTACACCGGTGGCCATTGTGCACGCGTTCCCGCGTTGACCATGATGCTGGCGGAAGCGGCGAACCGCAGCAAGGTGGGCGCGCTGAAAGATTTCAACCTGACCGACAAGGATCGCTACGAACTCAAGATCGCCGGACTGCTCCACGATTGCGGCAAGATCACCACCCCGGTGCATGTGGTGGACAAATCCACCAAACTGCAGACCATCTGCGACCGCATCAACCAGATCGACACCCGTTTCGAGGTGCTCAAACGCGATGCCGAGATCGCCATGCTCAAGGGTGCAAAGACGGAGGAAGAGCATGCCGCTTATATTCGCCAGTTGAATGAAGATCGTGGATTCTTGCGTCAGTGCAACATCGGTTCCGAGAAGATGCAGGATGCAGACATAGCCAGGGTGCAGCAGATCGCCAAATACCAATGGCGCAACATACAGGGCGAGAATGCGGATTTTCTGACCCCGGAAGAGATTGAGAACCTTACCATTCGTGCAGGCACGCTCACAGCGGCGGAGCGAGCTATCATCAATCACCACATCAACGTCACCATCAAGATGCTGGAAGCGCTGCCCTGGCCAAACCATCTGAAAAATGTCCCGGAATACGCGGGCGGCCACCATGAACGCATGGACGGAAAAGGTTATCCCAAGGGGTTGACGCGCGAGCAGATGCCGATCCAGGCCAGAGTCATGGGTATCGCCGACATCTTCGAGGCGCTTACCGCAAAAGACCGTCCCTACAAGGAAGGCAAGACCCTGACCGAGTCGCTCACCATTCTGGGCAAGTTCAAGGAGAACGGCCACATCGACCCCGATCTGTTCGACGTGTTCATCCGCGAAAAGGTCTATCTCACCTATGCCCATCAATTCCTCAAACCGGAACAGATCGACGAAGTGGATGAAAGCAAGATCCCGGGCTTTATCCGTTAAAAGTGACGAAAAACGTCAGCCGACTGACGTTGCAGGTTTTTTGGCTATCTGGCCAGGTATTCGAAAAGCAGTGAACGTCCTGCCAAGCCAGTTACAAGGCTGGATGTAAAGATTTACCGGCTGGCACGCCTTCTGCTAGTATCCACCCGCACACCTTGTGTGTAGCCTGTTAGGGCAACTTCCAATTTTTCCGAGGAGCATAAATCATGAAACAAATTCAAAAAGGTTTTACCCTGATCGAACTGATGATCGTTATCGCGATCATCGGTATCTTGGCTGCCGTGGCTTTGCCGGCTTATCAGGATTACACCATCCGCGCCCGCGTTTCCGAGGCTCTGTTGGCAGGTTCTTCCGCACGTACCGCCGTTTCCGAAGTCTATGCCAACGCCGGCAGGATGCTGGGCAGCGCTACGTCGATGGGTGTTCAGACGCAGGTAACGAACGTTGTGGCTTCTGTGGACTGGGTTTATACAAGCGATACCGCCGGTGATGTCGTGGTCACGACGTCAGCCAACACCAACCTTGGCGCTGCTGCAAGCAAAACACTCATCCTGCGTGCCACCGCTACTGCTGTTGGCGCTCCGGTGACTTGGCAATGCGGCAAGGGCACTATCGAGTCGAAATACCTGCCGGGTTCGTGCAAGGACTTCTAATCGACAGGTCTGTACAAGCGAAACCCCCGGCAATGTCCGGGGGTTTTCTTTTTTGTGAGCGGTCATGAACATTCTGCGCAAAATCCCGGTCACATTCTTCGTCTGGATCACCATTCTCAGTCTGGTGCTGGTCGTCATGTCACCCGGACTGAACGGCGAGTTCTTTTACGACGACAACCCCAATATTGTCGACAACGTCGAGATCCACATCGATACGCTGACCATCGCCTCCTTGAAAAGCAGCATTGAAAGCCCGGCGGCCGGTCCGCTCGGACGCCCGGTCAGTATGTTGAGCTTCGCATTGACCCATTATTTCTTTGGCCTTGATCCGTTTGCGTTCAAGGCCATCAATCTCGTCATCCATGCCATCAACGGCCTGCTCGTGGCCTGGTTCGCGACACTGTTACTGCGAACCTTGCGTGGTCCGCAACTTGCCGGACAAGGCAGAACCTGGCTGCCCCTGTGGGTAGCTGCGATCTGGCTGATCCATCCCATCAACATCCTGCCGGTGATGCTGTCCGTACAGCGGATGACGCTGCTGTCCGGGATGTTCATGCTGTTGGCGCTCATTGGGCATCTGAAGGGCATGTCAAAGCCCTCAGGGGAAAGCGCCAAATGGGGCTGGATAATGGCCAGTTGGCTGGTGTTCTGGCCGCTCTCCATATTGAGCAAGGAAACCGGCTTGCTTTTCCCGCTTTATATCCTGACTATCGCCATTTTTTCCAGGCAGGAGACCGCCGCACGTACGCAAGTGCATTCATGGGTGATCAAAGCAGCGGTTATTTCGCTGCTTGGCATTGTGGCAGCCATGTTGTCATTTCTGGGATGGGACTGGCTGAATGGTGCTTATGCGATGCGCCCGTTCACTTGGAGTGAGCGACTGCTGACTGAAACAAGGGTGCTGTGGTTTTACGCGGCGCAGATCGTTATTCCGAACTACGCCGCCTTCGGGATTTATCTGGATGACTTTTCCCTGTCGACCGGAATTCTTCATCCCCCCCAAACACTGCTTGCGGTCATCGGGTGGGGGGGCGTGATTCTGGGAATCTGGCGCTTTCGGCATCGCCAGCCGGTTCTGTATTTTGCAGCGGTTTGGTTCCTTGCCGGGCATAGTCTCGAATCCACTTTATTACCCCTCGAGATCGCTCACGAATACAGGAATTACCTCCCTTCCTTCGGCCTGCTTCTGGGAGTCGGGTATCTGGGGGCGGTTATTCTGCAGAAGATACAGCTGGATTATCGGTCGCTGACAGTCGGTCTAACGGCGATGATTCCCGTGTTGGTTCTTGCACTGTTCACCTGGATCCGTGCGGACCAGTTGGGTAATCCGCTTGTCGGTTCCCAGGTCGAGGCCACCCGCCATCCGCAGTCGGCACGCGCTAACTATTCCGCTGCAACTGCGCTGATAAGGTCTGGCTTCGGTAATGCCGACGACCCTATCGGAAGCCATAGCATCAAATATTATCTGCAGCAGGCAGGAACGGTAGACTCTTCATTCAAATCTGGCTATCTTGGCCTGGTCGTGTGGGCGTGCGCATCGGGGAGGCCGGTGGAAAAGCAATGGATAGACGAATTCGCCGATCGGCTTGAACATACTCCTTTGTCGCCAAGTGATCGTGATATTCCTGATAACCTGCTCAAACCCTTGCTCAGCATGCCAAAATGCCTGAGCAGGTCAGATGCCATCAGGCTATTCATGGCGGGTGTCGGCAATTCCGGCGCGAACGGTCCACTCAAGGCAAAGTTTTTTGGAGCGGCCTCCGATTATGAGTTGTTGGTGTCAATCGATCCGCGCTCGGCGCGAGATTACTTGGCGAGGGCATCTGCCGTTTCACCCGGAGACCCTGGATTACGCCTGAAACTCAAAAGCTATGAGTCGGTAATTTCAGCGTCCGAGCACCACAAATAATGGAAGCGAGTGATGAGAATATTTTGGATGTGGGTATGAAGCAAGGTGAGTTAAGTCTGATTTTGCCGGCCCGCAACGAAGCGGGAGGATTGCGGCGCCTGTTGCCTGAGTTGGTGGCGCTGTTGCCGAATGCGGAAATCATCGTTGTGAACGACGGCTCCGACGACGACACCTTGGCCGTGTGCGCGTCCTTCCCCGTGCAAGTGGTCAACCACCCATACCCGAAGGGAAACGGCGCTGCCGTCAAGTCCGGTGCGCGAGCGGCGAAAGGGGAAGTTCTGGTTTTCATGGATGCGGATGGACAGCACAAGCCGGAGGACCTACCCGCGTTGCTGGGCAAATTCACAGAGGGCTACGACATGGTGGTGGGGGCGCGCCAATCCGGTTCTCATGCCGGCCCGCATCGGGCGGTGGCGAATGATGTTTTCAGTCGCCTTGCCAGTTGGATGACCGGGCAGCAAGTCGAGGATCTCACGTCCGGCTTTCGTGCAGTAAAGGCAGACAAGTTCCGCAAGTATCTCTATTTGCTGCCTAACGGCTTTTCCTATCCGACCACCATCACCATGAGCTTCTTCCGCGCCGGGCTCAGTGTCGCTTACTTGCCGATCCACACTCCGCGGCGCAGCACCGGTAAAAGCCATATCAGCCCCTTGCGCGATGGTGTGCGTTTCCTGCTGATCATTTTCAAGATCGGAACACTTTATTCGCCCTTGAAGCTGTTCCTTCCGGTTAGCCTGGCTTTTTTCGTTTCAGGCTTGGGCTTTTATCTTTTTACTTTCCTTACTCAGCATCGTTTTACCAACATGAGCGCGCTGTTTCTGACCACGTCCATGCTGGTATTCCTGATTGGGCTGATTTCCGAGCAGATCACGATGCTGATCTATAAAGACAGTGACTAGCGATAACGTCGGTCTGCAACGCAAGAAGTTGCTGGTGCTGACCTCGACCTTTCCCCGCTGGGAGGGGGACAGCGAACCACCCTTCGTGTTCGAGCTTTGCCGCAGGCTTGGCGCGGATTTCGATATTCTGGTGCTTGCTCCCCATGCTCCGGGTGCGAAAACCCGTGAGACCATGAGCGGGTTGACTGTGGTGCGTTTCCGTTATTTCTTCGAGTGGGGGGAGTTGTTAACGAACCGGGGCGGGATCATGGCGAATCTGCGCCGCCACCCCCTTGTTTATCTGCTCGTTCCATTTTTCATGATGGCCCAGTTGCTGGCTGTAGCACGCTTGTTGCGCAAGGAAACAATCGACTTGATCCACGCTCACTGGCTGATCCCTCAAGGCCTGCTGGCCGTGTTGGCGCGAGCGCTCAGTCGGAGCAAATCAGATATTCTCTGCACCTCACATGGAAGTGACATTTCAGCTCTCCCAGGATCTGTTTTTTCTGCCCTCCAGCGTTTCACGCTGCGCCATGCCGATGCGATCACAGTCGTCAGCAAGGCTATGCGCCAACTTGTTCGAGATATTGGAGCGCTTCCGGAAAAGATTTCAGTCCTGCCCATGGGGATAGATGCCAGGAATCTGTTCGTACCAGACAAGGCCGCATGCCGTAGCCGAAACGAAATTCTTTTTGTTGGCAGATTGGTGCCGGAGAAGGGCGTGGAACTTCTGGTCAGGTCATTGCCCGCAGTAATCGCCAAATCACCGGAAACCATCCTGACTGTTATTGGCCAAGGGCCAACAGAAATTTATTTGCGTCAGTTATGCAGCGAATTAGGCATTGCGCATAAAGTTGGATTCGAGGGGGCGGTCCGGAATGAACTGCTGCCAGATTATTTTCGAAGAACTGCGTTGTTTGTGCTGCCATCGCATGCGGAGGGTTTCGGACTTGTTTGTGCGGAGGCCATGGCCTGCGAGTGCGCTGTGGTGGCAGCAGATCTGCCCGCCTTGCGTGAAATGGTAAGTGACCATGAAACAGGCCTGCTATTTTCTGATAATGACATGCTGGCGCTAACAAAATGTGTGCTGGATCTGCTGGCTGACGATGAGTTGCGGGAGCGTCTGGGCAAAGCGGGGCGGGCACGAATTCTGACCCATTATGACTGGGAGGTGATCGCGCAGCGATATCGCGAGATATTGCATGGGATGGCATCCAACAAGCACCCATCCGGCAAGGCACAGCGACCGCCGTTTTGAAGCACTATCCTGTTATTGTGAACATATGACCATGCCGCTGACTTCTGGAGGACAGATTCTTCTGTCACTAACCTTGCTCTTGATTGCCCTGTGGATCCACCACAGGAACGTGCGTGTGGTGCTTATTTCTGCTGCCATGCTGGTTGCTGTCTTGTTGTCGATACTTCTGTATGCGCTTTATTTTGTGTCTGACTATTTCACGGCAGAGGGCATCAATGAAGCTGTAATTTACCATCTGAGGTATGGGCTATCCGGAGCGGGCTTTTCGGAATATGCCGGTATTTCTGTTTCTGTTGTGGTTGGACTCGTACTGATAGTCGCCCTCCTGTCTTATGTGGAATTCAGGAAGCATTCGCGGTTGGCTTCTGGTTCATCCGGAAGAATGCAGGGCAGCAGTGCTGCGGCCCTGATTTGCGCCGTATTGTCGCTGACTGCCAACCCTGCTATCGCCGATATCTACGACTTACTTTTTGCAGGTGGGATGGGATCGGTATCCGTGACCAATTTCCATAACGACCCGGCACTTAATGCCGAATTCGAGCAGTTTTACAATACCCCACAGTTAATACAAATCAAAAAACAGCGCCCGCATCTTGTCTTTATTTATGCCGAAAGCCTTGAGCGAACTTATTTTGATGAAAAAATATTTCCAGGTTTAACTCCTCGATTAAAGGAACTGGAAACCCAGGCAACGTCCTTCACCAACATCATGCAAGCGCCTGGAACAGGTTGGACGATAGGGGGGATGGTTGCAAGCCAATGCGGTATCCCGTTATTCACGCCGTCCCATGGTAATTCCATGTCGGGACTGAATAAATTCTTACCAGCAGCGTCATGCCTGGGCGATATGCTGAAAAGTGAAGGCTATCATCTGACATATTTGGGCGGTGCCAAGAAGCGATTTGCTGGAAAAGGTACATTCTATGAGACTCACCAGTTCGATGAGATTTCCGGGAGCGATGAGCTTCTCCCCAAGCTCCAGGATCCAGCATACGTTAATGCTTGGGGACTTTATGATGACTCGCTTTTGGATATCGCTTTTGAGAAATACTTGAAATCTGCACAAGCGCGGCAGAAATTCGGCTTGTTCCTGCTGACGTTGGATACGCACCATCCGAACGGACACAGTTCAAAAAAATGTGAAAAAATGCCCTATCAGGATGGAAAAAATCCCATTCTGAATTCGGTGTTTTGCGCGGATTATTTGTTGGCTGAATTCATCAACCGCATCAGGCACTCCCCATATGGCAAAGATACCGTCATCGTATTAATGTCGGACCATCTGGCCATGAAGAATTCAGCCATCGATCTGCTGGCACTGAAACCACGAAGAAATCTATTCATGATACTGGGGCCTAATATCGATCAAGGGCGCAAGCTTCCCACACAGGGGTCGACGCTGGATATCGGACCGACTATCGCGCCGTTTCTGGGATACAAGATGCAACTCGGCTTGGGTAGCGACTTGATGAATGTGAGCCACAAGTCCGAGGCCAGATCCAGATTCATCCAAGATCGACTGCTTGGGTGGAGAGAACCCATCTCGCGTTTTTGGGGATTCCCGACAATCAAAGAATATATTGAGGTGGATATGGATAAATATGTTGTCAGGATTGATGGGCAGCCGATCTCAATTCCGTGTTTCCTCGAGATCGACGGACAGATGGAAACCGTGATTAAATTTCCCGGCTACACCACATCAATGGATTTCGTGCGGCAGAATCCTCGTGATAAGGCCTTTTTATTGCTGACAGAATGCACGGCCAGAAATCCCCTCCTGCCGCAGGGCAAGACTTGTCTTTTTGCAGGGCAAGGAAACCAGTTTCACACCCAGTTTGTTCTTCATGACAAATCTCAATTTTCAGCGGATGAAGTCCGCCGTATGACCGGAGCGCGACCATGAATACCTGGTCAATTTCCGTACCGTCACCTCGTATGAGCTGGGCCGATTTTCCAATGGTGTTCGGTCGCAACGCGATGTTAGTGACGATACTGGCGTTGATGGCGTTGCTGTATGCCGAAGTTGCCGTGGCAGAAGTTCCCTATCACCATGACATCAACAACAGAAAATGCTGCCTGGTCATCGCCCACGCAGGCGGGGGAGTAGAGGGCAATCCCTACACCAATAGCGAAGAAGCCGTTCTTTCCAATCTAAAGGCGGGAGCGCGAGTATTCGAACTGGATTTCGCGAAGACCAGTGATGGAAAATGGGTGGGTACTCACGACTGGGGATTATGGACAAACCAGACTCAATACAAGGGGAATGTGCCACCAACATATGGCGAGTTTTCCCAACACAAGCTAGTGGTCCAAGGCCAGCGGATAATCAACCGCTCCTACAAGGCTGTCACGATGCCATTCCTGGAAAGCGTGATGACTCGTAATAAAAAAATAATATTGATCACAGATACCAAGTACAACCTCGCAGAACTGGCCAACACCCTAAAGGGGAGTGAAATATTTAACAGGATCTATCCTCAGGCATATTCGCTAGAGGAGGTGGAAATGCTTGCCGGGCTGGGATACAAAAGAATCATTCTCACCATTTACAAAATGGATATCTCCAATCCGGACCGGCTAACCCGACGTATCGCACCGATCGCAAAGAATCTGCATGCGTTGACAGTTCCCATGGACTACTTCGCTGAAAATCACGAAGCCCTAATAAAATTGGGGGTGCCGATATATACCCACGGACCGCCAGCCAACATCAATTCTAGAGAGCTGCATGCCCGTTTCAAGCGTTTCGGCATCTCTGGTTTCTATGTGGATTGAGCTGGCACAACGATATGATGAAGACGGTATGGGCAGAACGAACAAGATTGGCAAGATGCAGTTTCGCGATAGATCGAAATGATGGGTGAATTTGAAAATCCATTCATCTCGGTCTGCATTGCCAATTTCAATGGCATGGGCGTTATTGATGATTGTCTGCGCTCTGTGCAAAAGCAGATTGGCAATCTGTCCATTGAAATCATAGTCCACGATGACGCTTCAACAGATGGGTCGGCTGAATATATCCGTCTTCATTATCCGGATGTGGTGCTGCTGGAGAGCGCGGAGAACGTGGGCTTTTGCGTCAGCAACAATCGCATGGTGGATCGCGCGCGCAGTAAATACATCCTCCTGCTCAACAACGATGCAGCACTGTTTCCCGATGCACTGACTACCCTGAAGATGGAGGCGGAACGAATCGGCAGACCGGCCATGCTCGGCCTGCCTCAGTACGATGCCGACACAGGTGAACTGGCGGATATCGGCAGCCTGCTTGATCCTTTCCTGAACTCCGTGCCCAATCTGGATTCTGAGCGCGGCGACGTAGGGATGGTGGCGGGCGCCTGTCTGTGGATGCCCAAGACGTTGTGGCTGGAACTGGGTGGATTCCCGGAATGGTTTGGCTCCATTGGCGAAGATCTCTATCTCTGTTGCCGAGCAAGGCTTGCTGGATATCAGGTGAGGGCACTTGGCAATTCCGGTTTCCGGCACCACATCGGTCACAGCTTCGGCGGGGGAAAGGTGAAGCGCGGGCAGCTCTCGAGCACCCTGATGCGTCGCGCAATGAGCGAACGCAACAAAACGTTCGTCATGATCGTCTCCTACCCGGATCCGGCTCTGCAAATCATGTTGCCACTCCATCTCGCGCTCCTCATGGCCGAGGGGCTGGCGATCTCGCTGGCGAAACGCAGTTTGGTGCCGTGGCGTTCCATCTATGCGCCATTGTTGCCTGATTTGTGGCATAACAAAAAACGGATACTGGACCTGCGGCGCCAGATACAGTCCACGCGTCACATCAGTTCTGGGCAGTGGTTCTCGGCTTTCCTGATATGGCCTTACAAATTGCGCATGCTACTCAAATACGGACTGCCGGAATTGCGATGAATATTCTGAAACTCATCAAACGTACATGGAACAGCCTTCCGCTGTCCGACAAAAATCGTTGGCGCGTGACGCGACTGCTGCTGGAGCCGGTCCTGCCTCTTCTGAAAGGAAGCATCATCGAGACAGCCTATCTCCGGGAGAAAGAGTGGCAGTCCAGGAAGATCCGCCCTTTCTCCGGCGATCCATTTCCGGTGCTGCCTTTCGCGGAGAAGCCGGACATCATCATCTGGTCGGTGATCGACTGGCGCTACCGCATCCAGCGACCGCAGCACTTGGCGCGAGGCTTTGCCGAACGAGGATATCGTGTCTTTTATATCTCGACATCATTCGTCAATACGAAGCGCCCCGGGTTCGAACTGGAGAGCCTGGACGATGCCGGTCGACTGTACAACGTGCGCTGCCATCTTAGGGGGCGGCCGCTCGTGTATAAGGCGCGCGCCAGTGAGGGCGACAGCGCCCGTCTCAGGGCCAGCATCGCTTCCTTGTTGGAATGGAGCGACAGCCATGCCACGATCTCGATCGTGCAACACCCCTATTGGCATCCCTTGGTGCGCAAACTGCCGAACAGCCGCCTGATCTATGATTGCCTCGATCACCATGAAGGATTCGGGAACACGGGGGCCGATATCGCCGCACTCGAGCAAAGTCTGCTAAAGGAAGCAGAAGCGGTCGTGACGACCTCACAATTCCTTTACGACATCGCCGTAACCCGTAACAGCAATACGGCCCTGGTGCGCAATGCGGCGGAATACGATTTTTTCTCCAGGGAGCCTGACTCCAGGTATTGTGCCCCGGATGGCCAGCGTGTCATCGGCTACTACGGTGCGATCGCGGAATGGATGGATCTGGACCTGCTTGAGAAGCTTGCTCGACAATATCCGGACTGCCTGTTGCTGCTGGTCGGGGCGGATGACCGCGGCGCGGCACGCCAGCGCCTCGCTCAGTTGTCCAACGTGCTCTTCACGGGCGAAGTCCGCTATCAGGATCTGCCCTACTACCTTTACGGTATGGACGTGTGTCTGCTGCCATTTCTGGTCACTCCGCTGACCTTGGCCACGAATCCCCTCAAGGTGTACGAGTACCTTTCAGCGGGGAAAACGGTGGTGTCGGTCAAGCTGCCCGAGATTGCCCAGTTCGACGGAATGGTCGCCGCCGCCGAAACCCATGACCAATTCGTCGCGCTGGTGGGGGCCGCCCTTCGGGAACCACCGAGCCCCGAGCTAGTGGCCCTGCGCCGGGACTTCGCAGCAGGGCACACCTGGCCTGACCGGGTCTCGGCCTTCGAGGAAGTAATCAACCGATTGCCAGCCCGCTTGGTGAGCGTAATCATCGTTACCTATAACAATCTGGCGCTCACACAAGTCTGTCTCGATAGCCTGGAAAGATACTCGCTGTATGAGCAAATGGAGATCGTCGTCGTCGATAATGCATCGACGGACGGCACACCCGACTATCTTACTGACTGGCAGGGCACGCGGCCGCACTGCAAGATCGTTCTCAATGCCGACAATCTTGGTTTTGCCGCCGCCAATAATCAGGGGCTCGGTCTGGCGAGGGGGGAATATCTCGTACTCCTCAACAACGATACTGAGGTAACGCCCGGCTGGTTGCGAACCCTCATGAATCATTTAAGATTGGACAATGGCCTGGGAATAGTCGGCCCCGTGACCAACAACATCGGGAACGAGGCACGCATCAAGATCAGTTACAAGAACGCCGCACAGATGCGCGCAAAGGCGCGTGCATACACCCTGCGGCACATCGGGGAAACTTTTCCCATTACCACCCTGGCTTTCTTCTGCGTCATGATGCCGCGACGCACATATGAAAAAGTGGGGCCGCTGGATGAGGCATTCGGCCTGGGATTCTTTGAAGACGATGATTACTGCCGAAGGATTGAACAGGCCGGTTTGCGAATAGAGTGCGCAGAAGACGTGTTCATCCATCACCATCTGGCGGCTTCATTCAGCAAGCTGGGGAAAGGCAGGCAGGAACTGCTGGAAAGAAATCGAAAGATTTATGAGGCCAAGTGGGGGCCATGGACACCTCACCGGTATCGCTAAGGAGAAGCCGTGAACTGGGTTGTGGGTCTAATCAAGGACTTTTTTCCCTGCGGGGAGATGCTGCGCTTTCGCTGCAACGTGTGCGGACGCCCGGCGCGGGCGCCGCTGTCCAAGATCACGCGAGAGCAGCCAACCTGCCGTTGCGGTTCCTCGGTCCGCCTGCGGGCGCTGGTTCACGTGCTGTCCCTGGGTCTGTTCGGTGTCAGCCGGGCCTTACCGGATTTCGACCGCCGACCCGACATCGTGGGTGTGGACATGAGCGGTGCAGCCACCTACGCTGGACGCCTGGCAGAAAAGATCGGCTACACCAACACCTTTCTTCACAAGTCCCCCCATCTGGACATCACCGCTCCCGATCCGACATGGCTGGGAAAGTGTGATTTCGTCATCTCTTCAGATGTTTTGGAACATGTTGCACCTCCAGTTTCCCCCGCTTTCAGAAACATGATGCTCTTGCTCAAGCCGGGTGGAGTTCTTGTCTTTACGGTGCCTTATGCCAAGACGGGCAATACGGTTGAGCATTTTCCGGCATTGCACGACTTTCACCTTGAAACACATGACCGTGAACGCATATTGGTGAATGTGACCGCGCAAGGCGAGAGGCAGGAATTTGACCACTTGGTTTTCCACGGAGGGGAGGGGGAAACGCTGGAAATGCGCGTTTTTTCTGAAACGGCAGTGCTGAAGGAGTTGCAGCAAGCCGGATTCGAAGACATACGCATCCACAAGGAACCTTGTTTGGAGTTCGGTATTTTCTGGCCACAAGATTGGTCACTCCCCATTTCGGCACGACGACCAAAGGATTGAAATGGAACGAACGATTTTGTGCATCGTTGGTACGCGACCGGAAGTCATCAAGATGGCGCCGATCATCATGGCACTGAAAAAAGAATCGTGGGCGCGAGTGAGGGTACTTGCTACGGCCCAGCACAGAGAGATGATGGACGAGGCGCTGTCCCTGTTCGGTATCAAGCCTGACATCGATCTCGACATTATGCGTCCCAACCAGTCCCTATCCGAGCTGACCTCACGTCTGCTGCTTTCTCTGGACGAGGCCATGAGTAAGGAGGAGCCTGCTGCCGTGCTCGCCCAAGGAGATACAACCACGGTACTGGCAGCAGCGCTGGCTTCCTTTTACCGGCGCATACCTTTCTTTCATGTTGAGGCGGGGCTTCGTACCGGGGATATGGAAAATCCGTTTCCAGAGGAAATGAACCGTTCCGTGGCCGGGCGCCTGGCCCATTTGCATTTCGCTCCAACTGAACGGGCGCGAATCAATCTCCTCGCTGAAGGGGTGCCAGCCGAGTCGGTTCATGTAACAGGGAACACGGTGATTGATGCACTCAAGGCGGTTGAGAAGAAGGACATTCCATTAGGATTCGGCTTGCCCAAGGGGGCGCGCATTATTTTGCTTACCGCTCACCGACGCGAGAGCTTTGGGGGGCCGCTGGCAGACATATTCAGCGCAGTAGCGACACTAGCTGCGCGACACCCTGAGCTGCATTTCGTATATCCAGTTCACCCCAACCCCAACGTGATCGGCCCGGCTCGGGAGATATTAGGGAACCAAGCCGGAGTCACATTATGCGAGCCGCTGGATTACGGCCGGTTGGTTACTCTCATGAAGAAAGCTTGGCTTGTGCTTACCGATTCAGGCGGGTTGCAGGAGGAAGCGCCTGCTTTGGGCAAGCCGGTACTGGTTCTTCGTAATGAAACGGAGCGAGCGGAAGCGATCGAATCGGGATGCGCCAGATTGGTTGGGCACGCTCCAGACGCAATTATCTCGGCTGTGGAAAATTTGCTTGATGATGAGCGCGCGTACCAGGCGATGGCAATCGGATCATCGCCGTTTGGGGATGGACAAGCTGCCGAACGAATCACGAAGCTGATCAAGGGGTATGCTTTTCGCGAAGCGCCCGTGCCTAAGGCAATATGATGAAGATGAATAGACTGTTGCAATGGAGACAGATGCGCTGGCTGAAGGCATTGTCGATGAATAGCGCTGACCTGCTTTGTGCCAGTGGATCGCTCCCCTTTTTGGCCGTGATGTTAAAGACGTTGATATGGGCGCGTCCGGAGGTTCGCGCGGAATTGCAGCGCAATGGTGTGAATGTCACACCTGCGAATTTCTATTCGAACATTCCGTCTGTTGAGGAGATACGAAATTCTTTTGAATTCGAGAATAGCGAAGTTCCTCCCTATCAGGATTCATCGATCTTTGATGCTTCCCATATGCTGAAGGTGCTGGAGGAGCTGCTGCCCTACGCCAGCGAGTTCGATCCGCCCACGGCCGGAAGTGAGGAAGAACCGAAGGGCTATTTCTGGGGGAACAGCCAGTTTAGTTATAGTGATGCAATGGCTTATTACGCCATGATTCGCCATATCAAGCCGCGCCGCATTCTTGAGGTGGGCAGTGGCTTCTCGACTCTTGTGGCTAGCGCGGCACTTGCGCGAAATGGTGGCGGTGAGATCGTTTGTGTGGAGCCGTTCCCTCGCCCCTTTCTTGATTCTATCCCCGGCGTTGTGCAAGTTGTACAGAAGCCCGTGCAACAACTTGATTCTGAATTCTTCAATCAAAACCTTGGGGCCGGGGATATTTTATTCATTGATTCGACGCACACTGTAAAAGTCGGCAGTGATTGCGTGCATCTATATCTCAGGATCCTGCCGGCCCTGAACCACGAAGTGATGGTTCATGTTCACGACATCTTCTTGCCCCAGGCAATGCCGCAGGAGTGGAGCCTTGACAAGCATATCTATTGGACAGAGCAATATTTGCTAATGGCGTATCTGCTTGATAATAATCGAGCCAAAGTCTGGTTCGGGAGCAATTATCACCGATTGATGAACCGCGAAAGGCTGGCTGAGATGATGTACGGAAGGGCTGTGGCGGGAGGGGGGAGTTTCTGGTTCCAAATGTCCGGTCGAGAATTCAGGAGCTTTGTTGATTGACCGCTATATTCCACCCCAGAGCAATTTTCACCTGCCTTTATACGTTTGATAAAAAGCAATGTCATCTTTCAATATTTCAGCCAGCTTCCCATATTCGGCATCAGAAATAGATAGCCGCGTAGCATCATCGCGTCCTCCATCTGCCATGTGGTCAATCGTTTTGTTTAGCCGGATATTTGTTTTGAAAGGCACGCATATTTGTTTGCTAAGGCGCATCAGCTCACTGTCATAGTGTGCATAGTCGCCAATAAAATCAAACTGACTCATGTCGTAGTCGGCAAAATAAGTGCGCGTGTAGAGGTACCTGAGTTTCGGAAGTGCGGCAAATTGCAACAACGTAAGATTCCTGTCTTTGCAATAATGAAAAATTGGGCTATTCCAAAAGGCCCTGTCGTGTGCCATCCAGAATATATATATCGAGGTGATGTTATCTATAGGGTGTCGCAGAAATGTTAGACGGAACGCATTGCTCAAATGTGCATATTTTTTTGGCTGAAAATGTCCATGGACGACTTTGTGTGGGGATATGGATTTGATTGGGTCAAGCTCATAGCAATTGGGGTCTATGTTTACAATGGTATGCAAATACACAGGGTCATCGTTGTAATCCAACAAGACATTTTGCTCGCCAAAAACCTCCTTCAACTGGTGGAGAAAGGAGGTGCCTGCAACTTTTGGTGTATGGACGGAGACGATGTTTTCAAACATTTTTTCGTTCTACAGTAATGGGTTGTATTTGGCAAAGCTCGGTGTTAAATTTTCAACGCGCTTCTCATGTATTTGATGTGCATCAATCAGGATATCTTTTTCGTCAGCCATTGAAAATCCGGCCTGACGGTACCTGGAATTATGCCGAAGTTTGAATTTCGTTCAGAGTCGGTCACCTCGAACGAGATTATGTTCTCCACGTGCAGATGGACTTCCCTGGTATATGGCGTCGTGAAGTACACATCGACGAAGTATCTTTTGTTGTTCATAAAATGATCCGGAATAACGCAGACACTGGCATAAGTGGAATTCGCTGTTTCATTGAGCCATGTTTGTGGCTTGTGACTTACAAAGATGCAGGTCTTAGCTTCATCAAAGACGCGGATCTGCGGAGCGATCGGTAGTCGGTGTTTGCCGGGCATCAAGTATTCCATTTGGATGTGAATAGATTCGTTTCTGTCGAAAAATTTCGATTCCTCACCTCGCGTATTTAACGATGCGACTCGAATAAGCCGAATTGTTCCATCGCCGGGGGCATTGTCGGCGTTCCATTCCACAGAAGTCCTGTGCTCACCGGATTCTCCACCTAGGTATCGCTTGATAGCCGTTTCCGGTGATGCCGTTAATACCAGGCGACCATTGTCCAATACAACTGCCTTATTGCAGAGGGCAGAGACGGCTGTCATGTTGTGACTAACAAACAACACTGTCCTGCCATCTTGTCCGACAGCCTGCAGTTTTCCCAGGCATTTTTTCTGGAATTGTGCATCTCCCACTGCAAGCACTTCATCTACTATCAGGATCTCGGGTTCAAGATGGGCCGCCACTGCAAAAGCCAGACGTACATACATGCCGCTGGAATAGCGCTTGACTGGTGTGTCAAGAAATCTTTCCACTTCTGCAAAAGCCACAATCTCATCAAACTTCTTGGCAATTTCGGATTTGCTCATGCCGAGGATCGCGCCATTAAGATAAATATTTTCACGTCCGGTGAGTTCCGGATGAAAGCCTGTGCCGACTTCCAGCAGACTGACTACGCGCCCAGTGATGGAGACTTTGCCGGAAGTGGGTTCGGTAATGCGCGAAAGGATTTTCAGCAAGGTGGATTTGCCCGCACCATTGCGTCCTATGATACCCACCCTGTCACCCTGCAGAATATCGAAGCTAACATCCTGAAGAGCCCAGAATTCCTCACGAGTTGGATCTATCTTCGGCGCCACAAATGGGTGACGCAGTTTGCTGAAGAATCGACTCGCGCTATTCGCCAGCACTTCGCGCAATGAATTTCCGCCTGCCTGCTTCTGGTGGCCGATGGGGTATTTTTTTGAAAGGTGCTCGATGCGAATTACCGGTGACATCAGATTACATCCGCAAAGGTTTTTTCCGCTTTACGGAAGTAATACAACCCAGTGATCAGGATCGCCAAGACCAGAAAAGAAGAGAGTAAAAATCCGGGCCAGTAGAACGGTGTGTTGCCGCCCAGAATTGCCCAACGAAAGCCGTCGATCACACCTACCATCGGATTTAGGGAATAGAGCAGTCGCCATTGCTCAGGAACGATGCTGCTGCTGAACCCTACCGGAGAAATGTACAGCCCAAATTGCACCACAAACGGGACAATGATTCGTAAATCTCGGTATTCGACATTGAGTGCTGCTATCCACAATCCCGTCCCCATGGCGGCGAAAAAGACCAAAAGAGTGAATATGGGCAAGGCAAACATATGTGAGCTCGGGGAGAAATCGTACCAGGCCATTAGTCCCACCAGAATAGCCAGTGAAATAAGAAAGTCTACGAAGCTCACGATCAGCGTACTGGCAGGGATAATCAAACGCGGGAAGTACACTTTTGAAATCATCCCTGCATTGCTAATCAGGCTATCTCCGGCTCCGCTAAAAGCACTGGCGAAGAATTGCCAAGGCAGAAGTGCTGCAAATACCAGAATTGGATAGGGGGCGCCATCAGAAGGCAATTTCGCCAACTTGCTGAAAACTAGTGTGAACACCAGCATAGTGATTAGAGGGCGCCCCAATGCCCAAACTATGCCAATAGTGGTTTGTTTATATCGAACCAAAATATCACGCCACGCCAAGAAGAAAAATAGCTCTCGGTAACGCCACAAATCTCGCCAATAATGGCGACCCGTTCTGTGGGCTTCGATAACTAGCACATCCTGTTTATTCATTTATTTCTATCCTAGGCATTGCTGCTCAAGCTTGGACTCTAGTAACCGTTCAGTCTAGCTATTGTGATTGGTGTGTCAATCGTCGAAAGCAGGATGATCTGGCTTGCCGATTTACCTGATAAGACGGTGCCAAGCGGAAGCGATAAATTGGAATGGCTTGGTTATGCGCCATGATAAGGAAGTAACCAGTTGATGGATGTAATCATCGCGTTCGGCCAGGAGCAGTTTCCACGATTGAATGATTTCAGTATCGTTGATGGGTTGCTCAAGAATACCTGAAGCAAGTTTGGGTAGTTGAACATCCGAGGCCAATGCGATCCAGTAAACCGGCTTTATAACTCCTGTCGATTCAATCAGGGTTTCATCTTTTTTAAGGTAGCTCGAAACTGGGGTTGGCAACGATTCCGAAAATATGCAGGATCCATAAATAACACGCTGCCCGAAAAAAATAACATTGGTAAAATGATTTCTTAGGAGCTGCTTGAACTCGTGCTGATATAGTTCCCTTGCGTGGAACGGGTTGATGTAACCTGTTTCGACAGAGTAGTGCTGTTTGTCCGGGCTGGAAATCAATAAAACACCGGTTGGGCGCAAAACACGCTTGATCTCATGCATCATCAGTTCGTGCTGTTTGTGGTGTTCAATTGTCTCGAAGCTCACAACTACGTCAACGCTTGCTGTAGGGATAGGAATTGCTGCACAGCTTCCTTCTATGTATTCGAGATTTTCTTTTTGATATCGTTTTTGAGCGTGCAGGATAGCGTCAGTTGAGATATCAACGCCAATAACCTTGCCCGCCTTCTTTGCCAGCAGAGCAGAGCCATAACCTTCGCCGCAGGCGAGATCTAGTACCACTTTGTCCCTGACGATCTCGCTAGCTTGCAAGTATCGATGCAAATGCTCCAATTCGAGATTTCCATGCTTTTCAGGTACAAAGCGCTCACCGGTAAAAACAAGCACGTTTGAATTTGAGTTTACATGTTCATTGTTCATTATTGGTCGTGGCTTCAATGGCTAATGCGGATGGATATTCGAGACAGTGAATCCGCGTGCTGGTGAAACCAGCTTCCAAGGCAAATTTCCACATATCCGCACCAAATTCGGTATGTACGATGTAATCGACGCCTAATTGATTCGTCGCTCCATGGTGACTATTTTTTAATCCCGCACGAGAGCGGGTCAGACGCCCTATTATTATCGGAACTGTAAATATGCAGCGTCCATTCTTTGTCAAAATCCGGCGACATTCGGAAAGCCCGGCAACAGGATTGGGAACATGCTCCAGCGTGTCAGAATGAAGAACTAAATCGAAAGTTGCCGATTCGAACGCAAGACGGGTCATGTCATATTCCGGGTAACGCACTAGTTGGTGATTCGGTAACTTCTCCAATACGGAAGATAAGCCCCCAGCTTCATTGATTTCCAATACGTTGAGTGTCTTGGCCAAGTCGGATTCAACAAACTTCACTAGTGGTCCACGGTATTTGAAGGAACAGAGAAGCGCATCCGCAAGTGCCATTGATCTTAGATTGTTTCCACATCGTACGCAGTTTAGGCCTTGTTGGCGGTTGATGTAGTTGACTTCAAACAGAGACAATTGCCAATCGCTCACTAATTCCTGCCAGAGAACCTCTCGATAAGAAAAGTCGTGGCCGCCACATATAGGGCAAACATTCAGCGTATTCAATATAGTCTCAATCCAGTTGGTTCGGTTTTTATCGGTACTGCAATCTTGGGCCATCTGCGATGACCGTCTTTGCGATTCTGCGGCCAACTGATGTGTTGGTCAATTTATTGCGAGTAAGCTAAGAAGATATCTTGTGCTCATCGGTGATCGCAAATCTCCTGCAATCTTATGAGTGTTTACAGCCGCCATAACTTATAACCTGCGGACTCTATCGCCATTGTGTCATGGGTAGATTTGACGTCCATAAACACCCCGCCTGATTTGAGCTTGGCCAGCAGATCGGCTGGGGACATGGATTGATATTCATGGTGTGAAACTGCCGCTACGATTGCATCCGCCTTGGGCAGGGCATCCCAAGATGCAAGCTGAATTCCATATTCAAGCAGTGCATTCTGCGGATCGGCCACCGGATCATGCACAGATACATCGCAGCCAAAATCCTGCAATTCATGCACCAGGTCTGCCACTTTCGAGTTGCGCAGATCCGGGTAGTTCTCCTTGAAGGTGATTCCCAGCACGATTACTTTTGCATCCTTGACGTTGCTTCCCGCACGGATCAATTGTTTGACTGTCTGCTGGGCGACGAATGCGGCCATGCCATCGTTGATGCGGCGACCGGCCAGGATGACATCGGGGTGGTAGCCCAGCATCTCTGCCTTGTGTGTCAGGTAGTATGGATCGACTCCGATGCAATGACCGCCGACCAGGCCGGGGCGGAAGGGCAGGAAATTCCATTTGGTACCGGCAGCTTCCAGTACCTCCAGTGTGTCGATATCGAGCTTTTCGAATATGACCGCCAACTCGTTCATGAGTGCGATGTTCAGGTCGCGCTGGGTGTTCTCGATCACCTTGGCGGCTTCGGCCACTTTGATGGAGCTGACTCGATGCACGCCGGCAGAGATGATGTGTTCGTATAGATTGGCGACCTTGTCGAGTGTCGCTGCGCTATCGCCGGAAACGACCTTGATGATTTTTGTGACTGTTCTTTCCTTCTCGCCCGGATTGATACGCTCAGGCGAGTAACCGACATTGAAATCCTTCTTCCATTGCAATCCGGATTCTCGTTCAAGTACCGGGATGCAGATCTCTTCTGTTGCGCCGGGGTACACGGTGGATTCGTAAATGACGATGGCGCCGCGTTTTAGGTATTTTCCTACAGCGGCAGAAGCCGAGATCAATGGGGAAAAATCCGGTTGATGTGCTGCGTCTACCGGGGTGGGGACTGCAACAACGATGTAGTCGGCAGAGGTAAGCTGCGAAGGGTCGCTGGTGAAAGCCAGGTGGATTGCCGCGCGCAGGTCCTCTGATGAGACGTCCCCTGTGGGATCCTTGAAATCACGGTAGTTCGCAATTTTGCTCTCGGAGAGATCGTGGCCGATGGTTTTGAATTTTTTGCCGAATTCGACAGCGAGCGGCAGTCCGACATAACCGAGACCAACTACGGCAATAACGTGTTGGTGCGCGTTTAAAACTACCCAGCCCTGCGCGTTGAATTTTACCCAGGCACTTTAGCCGCCATTTTGGGTGACGGCTGCAAATAAGTGTAGCTCAGTTTCACTACTTTTGACTTCCAAGATGGCCGAGTGGAATGT
>JACQYW010000017.1 GCA_016208015.1 Nitrosomonadales bacterium
CATTCCACTCGGCCATCTTGGAAGTCAAAAGTAGTGAAACTGAGCTACACTTATTTGCAGCCGTCACCCAAAATGGCGGCTAAAGTGCCTGGGTAAAATTCAACGCGCAGGGCTGGGTAGTTTTAAACGCGCACCAACACTGATGCATTAACCTTGCGCGCCAACACCCGGCCCAAGTCAGAGTTGAAACAAAACCCCTGCGCATTAACGTGCTTGGTTGACAACAGAACGTTCGTTCTCTACGATGCGGTTGCCGTTTTGCCAACCCGTGACAATTTGTCACCAGTTGAAATAGTCCCCTTGGCATCCATGAACAAGGAGTCCTGACCATGCAACCCCAGCCAGCTATTTTTGAAGAGCATGAAATACGTCGCGTGTATGATGAGGCTACTGAAACGTGGCTCTTTTCAGTCATTGATATTGTGCAGGTGCTGACTCAATCGTCTGATTATCAAACTGCCAGAAAGTATTGGAAAGTACTGAAAGGTCGTTTGGACAAGGAGGGCAGTGAACTGGTAACAAATTGTTACCAGTTGAAAATGACCGCCGAGGACGGCAAGCAACGCCTTACCGATGTTGCTAGCGCCGAAACATTGCTGCGTCTGGTGCAGTCCGTCCCCAGTCCCAAGGCCGAGCCGATCAAGCTGTGGTTGGCGAGGGTGGGCTATGAGCGGATGCAGGAGATGGCCGATCCCGCGCTTTCGCTGGATCGCGCCCGCGAGACTTGGCAGAAACACGGGCGCAGCGAGAAGTGGATACAGCAGCGCATGACCGGGCAGGAGACGCGCAACAAGCTGACCGATTATTGGGCGAACCACGAAATCAAGAAAGGCGAGGAGTACGCCATTCTCACCAACATCATTCATCAGGAATGGGCTGAGGTGGATGTCAGGGCGCACAAGGAGATGAAGGGCTTGCAGACGCAAAACCTGCGCGACCACATGAGCGAGGCCGAGCTGATCTTTACCGCGCTGGCGGAATTGTCCACTCGCCAGATCGCCGAGAGTACGGAAGCGACGGGCATGAACGAGAATGAAGCGGCGGCAAAGACCGGCGGCGGCATTGCCAGGAATGCTCGGCGGGAGCTGGAAGGCAAGACGGGCAAGAAGGTGGTTTCTGCAACGAATTATTTGCCGCCGTCGCAAAAGAAAATCAAATAAGACTGCATGGGACGGTGCAACGCCGTGAACACCACATGCTGTCTCTGCTAAAAATGGTCGGGGTGCCCGGTCAAACTGATAAAATGCGCCACTCTCGAATTTCGCCCGCCGATTCATGTCCGCTTCAGATCCATCCATGACCCCCTTCGAACGCCGTGCCAGTATTGGCCTGGCGAGCATCTATGGCCTGCGCATGCTGGGCTTGTTCATCATCCTGCCGATCTTTGCGTTATATGCCGAGAACCTGCCGGGCGGGCATAGCCATTTCCTCATCGGGGTTGCGCTGGGGGCGTACGGGTTGACGCAGGCGATCCTGCAGATCCCCGCCGGGTGGTTGTCGGATCGTTACGGGCGCAAGCCGATCATCATCGCGGGCCTGCTGTTGTTCGCGGCGGGCAGTTTCATCGCTGCGTCGGCGGATGACATCTACTGGATCATCGCGGGACGCGTTATCCAGGGCGCGGGGGCGATCAATGCGGCGGTGATGGCGCTGACGGCGGACCTGACACGCGAGGAGCATCGCACCAAGGCGATGGCAATGATCGGCATGACCATCGGCGTGACGTTCTCGCTCTCCATGGTGCTGTCGCCCATCCTTTACAAACACATCGGCATGTCCGGCATCTTCGAGCTGACGGGTGTGCTGGCTTTCGTTTCCATCGCGATGGTGTTGTGGTTCATCCCGAACCCGCGCATCACGCGCTTCCATTCCGATACCGAGGCCAACACCGGCAAGCTGAAAGAAGTGCTGCGCAATGCCGATCTGCTGCGCATGGATTTCGGCGTGTTCACCCTGCACGCGATATTGATGTCGGTGTTCATGCAGGTGCCGTTCATCCTGCGCGATCTGGGGCTGGATGCGCAGCACCAGTGGCAGGTGTATCTGCCGGTGATGCTGATCGCCTTCGCGCTCATGGTGCCGCCCATCATCATCGCGGAGAAGAAAGCCAAGCTGAAACCGGTGTTCATGCTCGCCATCGGTCTGGCTGCCGTGGCGCAACTGGGCATACTGTATTTCCAGCATAGCGTGTGGGGCGTGGCGGTGTCGCTGCTGGTGTTCTTCACCGCCTTCAATGTGCTGGAGGCGACGCAGCCTTCCATCGTCAGCAAGATCGCGCCGCTGGCCGCCAAGGGTACGGCGATGGGCGTGTTCAGCAGCGTGCAGTTTTTAGGGGCGTTCTTCGGCTCGGCCATGGGCGGCCTGTTGATGCAGGTCTATGGCGACAATGCGGTGCTGGTGTTCGCGGTGGGCATGCTGCTGCTGTGGCTGGCGGTGGCTTCCGGCATGCGCGCCCCGCAGGCGCTGCTGACCAGAATGTACCACCTGCCGGAACTGGGACCCGAAGCGGCAAGCGCGTTGCAGGCTAGTCTGGCACAATTGCGGGGTGTGCGGGAGGTGCTGGTCGTGGGGAACGAGCAGATCGCCTGTATCAAGGTTGAAATAAGCGGGTTCGACGAAGAATCGGTTGAGAATCTAGTGAAAGGGGACGTGAGATGTCAGTGAACAAGGCAATTTTGGTGGGACGTCTGGGCAAAGACCCGGAGACCCGTTACATGACCAATGGCGAAGCGGTGACCAATGTCTCGCTGGCGACTTCCGAGAACTACAAGGACAAGAGCGGCGAGAAGCAGGAGCGCACCGAGTGGCACAACCTGGTGTTCTACCGCCGACTGGCCGAGATTGCCGGCGAGTACCTGAAGAAGGGCTCCCTAATCTATGTCGAAGGCCGCATCCAGAACCGTAAATACCAGGATAAGGAAGGCAAGGATCGTTATATCAGCGAGATCGTCGTCAACGAGATGAAGATGCTGGGCAGCAAGTCCACCGGCGGCGGCAGTTTTGAAGTGATGGACGAGCAGCAATCGTCCGCACCAGCCCGCAGCGCCCCGGCCGCCAAGCCAGCCGCAGCGCCCGCAGCCAAAGGCAACTTCGACAATTTCGACGACGACATTCCGTTCTAGAAACTAATGCCAGGCAACAAACCGAACCCCTGTGCCTTACCGGCACAGGGGTTTTTCATTCCTTGTCATAAACCCTACAACACCCCATCCCCGTCTTGTTCCACACACGCGAGTTGAGCGTGGCGTGCCTGCAATATCCATTTTAAACAGTTAGTTGGTTGTAGTGCTGGCGCTGGCACACAGCTTGCACTTGATAGGGCGTAACCAACCCGTTCAAGGAGCCAGACATGATCACCATGACACCCAACGCCATCTCCGCTGTGGAGAGATTCATCAAAGGTACAGACGCACCCGTCGCCGGACTGCGCATCGCCATCTCCGGCGGCGGCTGTTCCGGCTTCCAGTACGGCATGTCGCTGGAAGAAACCAAGCAGGAAGACGACACCGTGCTGGAATACGGCGCGGTCACCCTGCTGGTCGATCCGCTCTCTGCACCGCTGCTGGAAGGTGTGACCGTCGATTTCGTCGACAGCCTCACCGGCAGCGGCTTCAAATTCGAAAACCCGAATGCCAGCTCCAGCTGCGCGTGCGGTTCATCTTTCTCGGCATAAGGAGCCTAGCCATGTGGGACTACTCTGACAAAGTCAAAGAACACTTCTTCCAACCGCGCAACGCCGGTGTGCTGGCCGATGCGAACGGTGTGGGCGACGTCGGCTCGATCTCCTGCGGCGACGCGCTGCGCCTGATGCTCAAGGTGGAACCGGAGACCGACATCATTCTCGATGCGCATTTCCAGACCTTCGGCTGCGGCTCGGCTATCGCGTCGTCTTCCGCGCTCACCGAGATGATCAAGGGCAAGACGCTGGATGAAGCGCTCAAGGTGAGCAACCAGGACATCGCCGATTACCTCGACGGCCTGCCGCCGGAAAAGATGCACTGCTCGGTGATGGGGCGCGAGGCGCTGCAAGCCGCCGTGGCCAACTATCGCGGCGAAGTGTGGAGCGACGACCATGAAGAAGGCGCGCTGGTGTGCAAGTGTTTCGCCATCGACGCCGTGCTGATCGAAGAAACCATCCGCGCCAATGATCTGACCTCGGTGCAGGACGTGACCAACTACACCAAGGCGGGCGGCGGCTGTTCGTCGTGCCACGAAGGTATCGAAGAGATCCTGGTGAAGGTGATGAGCGAACGCGGCGAGGCATTCAAGCCCGGTACACCGGCCAAGGAAGAAGCCAAACCCGCCGGCATGACCAATCTGCAGCGCATCCGCAAGATCGAAGCCGTGCTGGAAATGGTGCGCCCGCAACTCAAGCGCGACGGCGGCGACATCGAGCTGGTGGACGTGGACGGCAAGACCATCTACGTCAACATGACCGGCGCCTGCGCCGGTTGCCAGATGGAAGCGCTCACGCTGCAAGGCATCCAGCAGAAGCTGATGGAAGAACTGAAAGAGTTCATCAAGATCGTGCCGACCAAGGCCGGGGCATTGAGCAGGGCGACTTGTCATCCGTAGTTGTAGGTCGGGTTAGCGTAGCGTAACCCGACATGAGCAAATTGAACGAAGTGTCGGGTTACGGCTGCGCCTAACCCGACCTACGAAAAGGATATGAAAATGGAAGGCATCTATTTCGACAATAACGCAACCACGCGCGTAGACGAAGCGGTAGTGGAAGCCATGCTGCCGTATTTCACCGAGCAGTTCGGCAACCCCTCGTCGATGCACAGCTTCGGCAACAAGGTCGGCCTCGCCATCAAGAAGGCGCGCATGCAGGTGCAGGAGCTGCTCGGGGCGGAACACGATTCCGAGATCATCTTCACTTCCTGCGGTACCGAGTCGGATTCCACCGCCATCCTTTCCGCGTTGAAGGCGCAGCCCGAGCGCAAGGAGATTATCACCACCACGGTCGAGCATCCGGCCATCCTGACCCTGTGCGCCTACCTGGAGAAGGAAGGCTACAAAGTGCATTACCTCAAGGTCGATGGCAAAGGCCGCCTCGATCTGGACGAATACAAAAAATTGCTGAGCGACCAGACCGCGGTCGTGTCGGTGATGTGGGCGAACAACGAGACCGGTACTTTCTTCCCCGTGGTCGAGATGGCCGAACTGGCGAATGCCGCCGGGGCGATGTTCCACACCGACGCGGTGCAGGCCGTGGGCAAAGTGCCGCTAAATTTGAAAGATACCAAGATCGACATGCTCTCCGTGTCCGGTCACAAGCTGCATGCGCCCAAGGGCATCGGCGTCCTGTACCTGAAACGCGGCACGCGCTTCCGCCCGCTGCTGCGCGGCGGTCATCAGGAGCGCGGTCGCCGTGCCGGTACCGAGAACACGACTTCGATTGTTGGATTGGGAAAAGCGGCAGAGATGGCGCTGGAAGCGATGGCGTTCGAGAACACCGAAGTCGCGCGTCTGCGCGACAAACTGGAAGCCGCCATCCTCGCCAAGGTGCCGCGCTCCTTCGTCACCGGCAACCCGGACAATCGTCTGCCCAACACCAGCAACATCGCGTTCGAGTTCATCGAGGGTGAAGCGATATTGCTGCTGCTCAACAAGTTCGGTATCGCCGCGAGTTCCGGTTCCGCCTGCACCTCCGGTTCGCTGGAGCCGTCGCACGTGATGCGCGCGATGGGCATCCCCTACACCGCCGCGCACGGCACGGTGCGTTTCTCGCTGTCGCGCTACAGCACCGAAGCCGAAGTGGATCGCGTGATCGCCGTGGTGCCCGAGATCATCGCGCAACTGCGCAAGCTGTCGCCGTACTGGGAAGGCGACGGTCCCGCAGCCGAACCGGAAAAGGCGTTCGCGCCGACTTACGCATAAGGCACTCATCATGTCCCGCTCCATCATCATCGACGACACCACCCTGCGCGACGGCGAACAGACCGCCGGGGTGGCGTTCACGCTGGAGGAGAAGCTGGACATCGCACGCCAACTCGACGCGCTCGGCGTGCCGGAACTGGAAGTCGGCATCCCGGCGATGGGCGAGGAAGAGCGCGAGAGCATCAATGCCGTCGCTTCGCTCAATCTGAATGCCAAACTCATCGCCTGGTGCCGCATGTGCAAGCCGGACATCCTCGCTGCAGAGCTGGTTGATGTGCACATGATCGATGTCTCCATCCCGGTGTCGGATATCCACCTGAAGCGCAAGCTGGGGCGCGACCGCGACTGGGTGCTGGAGACCATTTTCGACCTGGTGCCCTTCGCCAGCGAGCAGGGCATGGGCGTCATCGTCGGTTGCGAGGATGCCTCGCGCGCCGATCCAGAATTCATGCTGCAAGTGGCCGAGGCGGCGCAGGCCGCCGGTGCGCGCCGCATCCGCTATGCCGACACGCTGGGCGTGATGGAGCCCTTCGGCGTGCACAAGGTCATCTCTGCACTGCGCGCCGCCTGCGACCTCGAGATCGAGATGCACGCGCACGACGACCTCGGCCTCGCCACCGCCAACAGCCTCGCTGCGGCGCTGGCCGGGGCGACGCACATCAACACCACGGTCAACGGTCTGGGCGAACGCGCGGGCAATGCGCCGCTGGAAGAAGTCGCGCTCGGTCTGAAGAAACTCTACGACATGGACACCGGCATCGACCTCACCCATTTCACCGACTTGTCGAAACTGGTTGCCGCCGCCTCGGGCCGCCCGGTGCACTGGCAGAAGAGCGTGGTGGGCGAGGGCGTGTTCACGCATGAGGCGGGCATCCACGTCGACGGCCTGCTCAAGGACCCCGACACCTATCAGGGCTTCGATCCGATCGAAGTCGGTCGCCAGCACAAACTCGTGGTCGGCAAACATTCCGGCGCGCACGGCATCATCGCCGCTTACGCCACCATGGGTCTCAACCTCAGCCAGGCCGAAGCGCGCGCGCTGCTGCCGGATATCCGCAGTTTCGCCGAGCGCGCCAAGCGCTCTCCCGCCGATCAGGAACTGCTGTTCCTTTACCAACGCTACATCGGGCGCACCCAGCCCGGTGCGGCGCACTAGGAGCGCATCATGGAAGACGTGATGGCCGCCGAAGCCGTGATGCCCAAAGCAGCGCAACCCGGATTGCTGCGCCTGCTGCGCGAAGACGTGAGCTGCGTGTTCCAGCGCGACCCCGCCGCGCGTTCGCGTTTCGAAGTGCTCACCACCTATCCCGGCGTGCATGCCATCCTCATGCAGCGCATCGCGCACCGTTTGTGGAAGTTCGGCCTGCGCTATCTGGCGCGGCTCATTTCCTGGTTCGCGCGTTTCATGACCAATATCGACATCCATCCGGGTGCCACCATAGGGCGGCGCTTCTTCATTGATCACGGCGCGGGCGTGGTGATCGGCGAGACCGCCGAGATCGGTGACGATGTCACCCTGTATCACGGCGTCACGCTTGGCGGCACCACCTGGAACAAGGGCAAGCGCCATCCCACACTGGGCGACGGTGTGGTGGTCGGTGCGGGGGCGAAGATCCTCGGCGCGATCATACTGGGGGCGCAGGTGCGCGTCGGTGCCAACTCGGTGGTGGTGAAGGACGTGCCGTCGCACCGCACCGTGGTCGGCATCCCCGCCAAGGTCGTGCTGCGCACCGAAGAGGCGAATGCGGACAACATCTACGGCATCAACCTCGACCATCACCTCATCCCCGACCCGGTCGGCCGCGCCATCGCCTGCCTGATGGAGCGCATCGAAGTATTGGAAGGGCAGTTGCGCAAGCAGGGCGAGCCGGTGGACGGGCAATGCCGAACCTGCGAGGCGGATGATTTGTGCGGCACCGAAGTCGCCCGCGTCATCCGGAAGGAGTGAGCCATGGACCTGCTCGATTTCGAACAAGCCGAGTTGTACTTCGACGAACCGCTGGCGCAGGATGTCGCGCGTCTGCTGGTGGCCGCTGCGGATGCCTACGGCACTGAAGAGGCGGAGAGTCTGTTGCTGCGCGCCAACCTGATGGCGCCGCAACATCTGATGGTGCTGGTGGCGCTGTACCGTTATTACTTCTACCAGCACCGCCTCGAAGACGCGCTGCTGGTGGCGGAGAGTACGCTGGCCGTGGTCGGTCGGCGGCTGGATTTTTCCGAGACCTGGGTGTATCTGCGCGAGGCCAACCTTGGCGCGGGCGTGATGCGCTCGATGGGGTTGGTGCGTTTCTATCTGATGGTGCTCAAGGCGACGGGTTACATCAACCTGCGTCTGGGTCATCATGAGACCGGGCAGGCGATGCTGGAAAAGCTGGTGGAGCTGGACAGCCACGACCGCATGGGCGGCAAGGCGCTGCTGGAAGTGCTGCACCAGTCGCACCACGACGAGAACGATCTACTAAGGAGAGCATGATGGACGAACTGACTTTGGACGAAGCGATGGAGGAGCTGGTCTCCGCCGAGGATTTTCTGAACTACTTCGGTATCGAGTACGATGCTTCGGTGGTGCAGGTGAACCGTCTGCATATCCTGCAGCGCTTCCACAATTACATCGGCAAGGCGACCCTGTCGGAAGAAGAGTCCGCGCGCCGTGTGGTCTACACCACCCTGCTGACGCAGGCGTATCAGGATTTCGTGAAATCCGATGCGCTGACCGAAAAAGTGTTCAAGGTGTTCCACATGCACGAACCGCAGGTGAAGTTCGTGCCGATCAGCTCCATCACGGTGAACAGGAAAGATGCTGCCTAAATACGAATTCGGCGACGAAGTCCGCATCATTCGCAATGTGCGCAATGACGGCACCTATCCGGGCGTAGCCATCGGCACGCTGCTGATCCGGCGCGGCTCCACCGGCTTCGTCATGAATGTCGGCACTTTTTTGCAAGACCAGTTGATCTATACCGTCAACATCCTCGAGCAGAACAAGATCGTCGGCTTCCGCGAGGAAGAACTCATCAGCATCGACGAGCCGTGGGTGCCGAGCAAGTTTGAGAGCCGCGAAAAAGTGCGCAGCCGGATCACGCTGGCCGTGCGCGGCGAAGTGCGCGTCACACCGGGAATGGAAGGCGAGATTTTGAAAGTGTTCCGCGACGAGAACAACGGCGTGCAGTATCACGTGATCTTTCACGATCAGGTGCTGCAAGTGCCCGAGTCCGCACTGGAGGCGGTGCATGTATACAACGACGAGGAAAAAGCCAATGCCTGAAGTCATCGCCAGCGGCGTCGCCTACCTCGCGCTCAAGGCCGCGCAGAAACTCTACGGCAAAGCGCCGGCCGCCTTGCAGACGGACGAGTCAAAACGCGTGCAGAACATGGCGCAGAAACAGCACCAGCTGGAGACGCGCGTGCTGGCCGCGCCTGAGGCGCGCGATGCCGTGGTGCCGCCATCGACGATAGAGGCCGCGATGCAGGAGATACGCGGGCGCTATCCGAACGAGGACGATTTCGCCAGCGACCTGGCGCAGAACGGGCTGGACGAAGCCGCCTTCGCCGCCGCGCTGGAGCGCGAGATGAAGGTCGAGGCCATCCTGGAAAAAGTTGGCACGCGTGCAGAGAATGTCAGCGATACGGATGTCGATCTGTACTACCAGTATCATCCGGAGCAGTTCCGCCGCCCCGAGACGCGGCTGGCGCGCCATATCCTCATCACCATCAACGACAGCATCGCCGAGAACACGCGCGATGCCGCGTTCAAACGAGTCAGCGAGATCGCTGCACGCCTGGCGAAAGAGCCGCAACGCTTCGAGGAACAGGCGCTCAAACATTCCGAATGCCCCACCGCGCTGGACGGCGGCAAGCTCGGCGATCTTCCGCGCGGAAAGTTATTCCCCGAGCTGGACGCGGCATTGTTCGAATTGAAAGCGGGCGAGGTGAGCGGCGTGCTGGAATCGGAACTCGGCTTTCACGTCCTGCGCTGCGACACCATCACCGAAGCCGGCGTGCTCGGTTTCTCCCAGGCCAAGCCGCATATCCGCAAGGTGCTGGAGCAGAAGCGCAAACGGGCGTGTCAGCAGGCTTGGGTGAAGCAGTTGCTGGAGGCGTGATTCCGGCGCTTCAATCAGTTCCTATCCACTCCTTGACCTGCTGCGCCACCCATTCCCCATCGTCCAGCGGTATGTCGTGACCTGCCGTCGGATGCAGCCGGATAGCGCAGTTCCAGCGCAGTGCCAGCGTAAGCGAACATTTCGCATTGACCAGACGGTCCTGTAGTCCGGAAAGCAGCAGCACCGGGACGGGAGGCGTTGTTGGCGCGGCGCGAAAGGTGATGGCGGCGCGCAGCTGGCGCAGGATGTTGGCGCGGCTGACGGGATATTCGCGCGCGTAGGACTCCCACTGATCCAGCAATGCTGTCTGCTGCTGCACTGTGCGTTGCCTGGTGCTGGTGATACGCAGCACCGTTCTTTCGCGTTGCGCGATGGAGTTGTGGATCAGGAAGCGGGTCAGGCCGGGATAATTGCCGGGACGCATGCGCTGGTAGAACGGGTTGTACGGCGCGAGGCTGGTATTGATCAGGACCATGCGTTCGAGTTCCTGCGGATGCCGCTCGCTCCAGGCCACGGCCACCATCGCGCCCAGCGATAACGCCAGCAGGTTGTATGGCGGTCGATGCCCCATTCGTTCGAGTTGTGTCCGGCAGGACTCTGCCATCTCCGCCATGCTAGTTGGGCTGGGTTGCGCATGCAGGCTGCCGTTGCCGGGGAAATCCAGCGTCACCACTTTTTCTGCCCCCGTGATGTTTTTGAACTGCTCGGGAAAATCGCCCCAGTGGCGCGCTTCGCGCATCAGTCCGCGCAACAATATCCAGGCGCTCATGGCCGGTACCAGCGCGCGACGGCGCGCTCCTGCATGCGCAGGCGCGTGGGGCCGGTGGCCAGCCATTTGTCGTGACCGCTGGCGGCGCGCATTAAAAAATCCAGCCACACGGCATGTCTGCGCAAGACCCGGTGCAGGCGGTGCTCGACCGAGGGGTTGAACATGCCGTGTCGCGAGAACAACTGGCGCGGATTCTTTCTCACCCACAGCCAGGAACCCATCTCCAGCGTCAACGGCAGAAAGGTCTTACTCTTGTCCTGCTGCGCCTGCAGATAAAGGTAGTCCCACACGTCGCCATGGGTGCGGTAGTGCAGGCTTTGCGGCTCGAACAGATAGCGGTTGTTGGGCCAGGTCTGGTGAAACAATTCTTCCAGCGTGAGGATGTCGGCGAGGTGTTCGATCGGCTCTCCGCTATGCGCGTGCGGGAACCAGATGCGGTCGCGCGAGCCGAAACCGGAGTGGCAGTCCACGGCGATGCTGAACGGTCGCGACAGCAACTCCTCGCGCACGACACGGCACAGCGCCTGGTTCTCGGTCTCCATCCCGGCGTCTGCCGAACCGCGATACCAGGGCAGGCGATTGCTGATGCGGTGTCCGCCCAGCAGGAACGGGACCTTGCCGGTGGCGTCGATGGGGGCGTTGCGCATCAGGTCCACGCCATTCGGGTTGCTGCGTGTCGATTGCCACATGCCGCCGGGATTGATCAGCGGCATGAACACCAGGCGCACATCCTGCAGCAGATGATGCAGGCTGTTGTCCCACTCCAGCCGCGTGAGCAGGCTGCGCAGGAAATACAACAGCACTTGCGTGCCGATGCGCTCGAGGCCGTGGATGCCGCCGAAGAATCCGATCGAGGGGAGCTTTGGGTCGGGATTGCCCAGGGCCAGTTGATATACCGGGAAGTCCATGTCGCCAGTGCTGACCCGGCAGGCGACACTGGCCTGCAGATGATGCTTGCCCAGTTCCAGCAGGTGTTCCAGTTCTCTCAGTTCGGGCAGGGTGGACATGTACGTGCAGATCGTCTCTAGCGATGGTCGGGTTGTGTTCGACGACGGATTCTGCACTTCTTCGGGCGGCTTGTCTGTTGTAATACTTCCCTGCGACAGGGCCGGTGTCGCGGGTTACAGCACGCCGTCGTCCATCTGCTTGTACGCATGCATCGCGCCGTCCGAGTGCGGACTGTGCACCTGGCTGATGGAGAACACGAGTTTGCTGCCGAGTGCCTTGACGGCATCCTGGCTTCCCTTCAGATGCACTCCGGCCAGGTCGAGACGGCTGTATTTCGCATTGATGGCGATGGTGCCCGAGATATCGCCGTTGGTGACGGTGAGGTCGGCATATTCCGCGTACACGCCTTCTTCCTTGCCGAGGATGTCGGTGTCGGTCAGCGTCGCCCTGGAGTTGTACACATGGAGGTGGCCGATGCGCGCGTTGCGGATGGTGATGCCGCTGCAGTCACGCAGTTCGATGCTGCGATAGTCGCCCTCGAATATCATGCCGGAGTCGTTCTTGCAGATGCCTTCCCGTTTGCTGGTCATGGCGGGTTTGGACGGCATCGGCTGGAATTGTTCCATCAGCGACTGTTCACTGGCCAGCAGGTGTTTCCTGACCAGCGTATTCGTTTGTTCGATTTGATCCTGCATGGGTTCATGCCCGGCATCGGCGATGATCTCCAGACGTGCATGCGGCATGCGGCCAGCCAGCACTTTGCCCGTGCGCTGCGGAACGGTCAGGTCGTCGTCGCCCCAGAGGATGAGGGTGGGTTCGGTGACCGAGGTGACTGCGTAGCTGAAATCCTCTCCGGCCAGTTCGAGGGCGGCGATCTTTTCCGGGCCGCCCTGCAGGACCTGATCGCGCCCCAGCGCGGAGTTGGCGATGTCGATGGGCGAGATTGGCAGCTTGTCCACCTGTTCCAGTATCTTGCCGGACAGGCGCTCGGCGAATCCGCGCGTCTGCTTCACGCCGCTGGTGCGCTCCAGCATGGAGCCGGCCTGGAATTTCGAGATCACTTGCGGATGCAGGATGCCCGCGGCATCGATCAGCACCAGCCGCCGGAAACGCAACGGGCGTTGCGCTGCGAAACGCAGGGCGATGGCGCCGCCCATCGAATGGCCGACGATGTGATAGGTCTTGTCATGAAAATAACGGTCGGCCAGAAAATGGGCCAGTCGTGCATAGCGTGTGGGCGAATACTCCTGGCTGCCCTTGTCCGATTTGCCGAAGCCGGGCAGGTCGAAAGCGAGCACATGAAAATCCTTCGCCAGCGCGGGGAGGGTGTTCTTCCAGTCCTCGGTGGAGCCGCCCAGTCCGTGGATGAGGATCACGCCGATCCTGGCCTCGCGATTCGCCTGCACGATGCAGACCTTGCCTTCGAAGACAGGCTCCTGGATGCATTCCTCGTAAGCGCCGGGGATGGCTTCCTGGCAATGGGCAGCGGGTAACCATGTGCAGGCCAGCAGGCCGAGAATGATGCGTACCGCGACGTTCATTTCATGCTTCCCTTGTGCGAGTGGAGACTATGCGCGCAGGAGTTTACACGGGACGGACAAACGGGTCAGCATGGATCGTCTGGCAGACGGTCGACGCGCTCAAGCAGAGCCTCGCGCCGGGTGCGTTCGAATGAATGCAGCATATATTTCTTGCAGGCCGTACTGTCAGCGTGCCGGCTAGATCAGGCCGATCCAGTTGTCATCGTGATTGCGGAAAGCCCGCCTGAGCGATTCGAATCGCTCGGGCGGCAAGGGGCCGTAGTCGACATGCAGTTTGTCCTGCAGCAGGTGCTCGGTCGACGTCGTGCCCACGATGGCGCAGCTCACCGCGGGTGCGTGTGCGGCGAAGCGCAATGCCAACTCCGGCCAGTCCACATCGTTCGCCTTGATGCCCATGGCCTGCCAGCGCAACCAGTATTCCTCGCAATAATCGCCGATGGGGCGCTTGGCGAAGCGCCAGGGAAAATTGGCCAGCGGGCGTTTGGCGATCACGCCGATACCGCGCGCCTGGGCCATGGGCAAGTCATGCTCGAGACAGCGCTGGTCGAACAGGTTCACCGAACACTCGATGCCGCCGAAATGGCCGCTCGTTATCGCCCACTGCAACGCGGCGTTCTCGCCGGAATAGGCCGCCACGCGCAACTTGCCCTGCGCGCGTGCCTCGTGCAGGGCGCGGATCACATTCCCGCGTTGCAATGTCTCCAATGGGCAGGAATGCAGATGCACGATGTCCAGATAGTCCGTGCGCAGCCGCCGCAGTGCCGCGTCGATGCCGGCCGCCACACTGCCGTAGCTCCAGTCCTCGTGACCGGGGATGCCGTAACCGACCTTGGTGGAGAGTATGTAGTCTGCGCGCCGGTGCGCCAGATGCCGGCCGATGCGCTCCTCCGACAGGCCGTAGCTCGGCGCGGTATCGATGAGCGTGACCCCCATGTCCAGCGCCTGCCCGAGCAACGTGCCGACTTGGGCATCGTCCAGTGCGGGATCGCCGATACGACCCGCGCCCAAACCCAGCGCGGGAACCGGGAAGTCCTGTATGCCGTATGTATGTTGCATGCGGTCTCCATCTGCAGTGAAGCGATAAGAGTGCGGTCATGATGATAAACTGAAATCGCGCCGGCAGATATTTCATCTGCGCTGACAACGGCCTTATCCGGGACAAGGAGAGCATCATGGACAGAGACACCGATACCGAAGAGGACGGTCCGGCACCGCAGTCAAAGACGGGCGGGATACTCAAGCCCGCAGCCCGTTACGCGATGCTGGGTTTCGCTCCGGTCGTGTCGATGGTGGCGCTGGCCGTCGCGGTGATCGCGGTCAGTCCTGACCGTGCTGCTCCGGCACAGTCGGGCGAGGCCGCTGCCCGCATGGAGAGTCTGGGTGCCAGTCTGGCGGAAACGAAGAACGAGCTGGAGAGTCTGAAGTTCTCGTTGGCGCGCGAAAGATCCGAACGCAAGCGGGCGGAAGAACGTGAAGCCCTTATCATCCAGCATGTGACCGGTCTGCAAGCGAAGCTGAAAGTCGCACCCACGCTGGAAGTGCAATTGAAGGAAGTGGCCGGCGCTTCTGTGCTCACCCATGCCGGTCCGGTTGTCGCCCCTGCGGCGGTAGAAGCGCCCGCGTCTGCCGCAGCGCCCGCGACCGAGCAGAAACATTCCGCAACCCCCGCGCCTGCCGCACACCCGTCACCGGAGAAGAAACCGGTAGCGGCAACCCCGGCAAGCTCTGCGACAAATGATAAAACACCTGGGCAGGTCAAAGCCCTGAAAGAGGCGATCGACAAACTCAACAAGAAATAAGCGGCTGTACGGCCGCCGCAGAACGCTTTGCTTTACTTCAACAAGGCCTCGAATTGCGCGATGGGTACCGGCTTGCTGAACAGGTAACCCTGGAAGTGCGCACAGCCGTGGCTGAGGAGGAACTTCCGCTGTGCTTCCGTCTCCACCCCTTCGGCGATCACATCCAGATCCATGCTGTGCGCCATGGCGATGATGGTGTTCACGATGGCCTTGTCGCTGCTGTCGGCAACGACGTCGCTGACGAACGAACGGTCGATCTTGAGCTGCTCCAGCGGCAGGCGTTTGATGTACTGCAGGGATGAATAGCCGGTGCCGAAGTCGTCGAGAGAGAAGTGGATGCCGATCTCTTTCAATGCGTTCATGATCGAGATGGTGTCTTCGATGTTCCCTTGCAGCATGCTTTCGGTCATTTCCAGTTTGAGCAGGCTTGGCCTGATGGCATGGTGCCGGATGGTCGCATGCACCTGCGCGACGAAATCGGTCTGATGGAGTTGTTTGGCACTGACGTTCACCGACAGCGAGAGATCGCGGGTGAAGGTGTCCTGCTCCCACAGCTTGAGTTGGGCGCAGGCGGTATCCAGCACCCACTGCCCGACCTGCAGGATCAATCCTGTTTCTTCCGCCAGCGGGATGAATTGAGCGGGAGACACCAGGCCGCGCTCGGGGTGCGTCCAGCGTATCAGCACTTCCGCACCGAAGGGTCGGCGCGAACTGTCCACCTGGATCTGGTAATACAATGAAAACTGCTCGCGCTCCAGCGCCTTGCGCAGATCGCTTTCGAGGGCGGTCCTCGCATTGAGGACGTCCTGCATCTGCGGATCGAAGAAGCGCAGGGTGTTGCGGCCCGCTTTCTTGGACTGGTACATGGCGATGTCGGCCTGTTTGTACAGCTCGTCTATCGTCTGCTGCTGCCCGTTGAACAGGGTGGCGCCGATGCTGGGAGTGCTGTGGTATTCGTACTCGCCCAGATGGTAGGGGATGTTGAGGGACGCGATGATCTTCTCGCCGATGGTTTCGGTTTGCTCGGCCGCCTCGATCGATTCTTCGCTCAGGTCTTCCAGCATCACCACGAACTCGTCGCCGCCCAGACGTGCCACCGTATCGCCCTGGCGGACGCAGGATCCCAGACGTTGCGATACTTGCCGCAGCAGCATGTCTCCCATGTCGTGGCCGAGCGTGTCGTTGAGCGTCTTGAAATTGTCCAGGTCGATGAACAGCAACGCGCCTTCTTTGCCGCTGCGCGTACTGGAGACGAGTGCCTGCTGCAGACGGTCCAGCAGCAGCCTGCGATTGGGAAGCTGGGTCAGCGGGTCGTAAAAAGCCAGACTCTTGATCTCCTCTTCGGCTGCCTTGTGCATGGTGATGTCGGCAAGCGAGGCGACGTAGTTGGTGACGCAGCCGTTCGGGTCGGTCACCGCCGTGATGGAGAGGCGTTCCGGGTAGGTGGCGCCATTCTTGCGCCGGTTCCATATCTCGCCTTTCCATGCGCCGGTGCTCTTGATGCTGGACCACATGGCTTTGTAGAAATTGGCATCGTGATGGCCGGATTTGAGGATGCGCGGATTCTTGCCGATGACATCCTCGGCGAGATAGCCGCTGATTTCGGTGAAGGCGCGGTTGACCCTGAGGATGGTATTGTCGGCATCGGTGATCAGGATGCCTTCCTGTGTCTCGAATGCGGAAGCGGCGATGCGAAGTTCGGCCTCGGCCCTCTTGCGCGCCGTGATGTCGCGCGATGAATTGAAGACCACCTGCTTGCCATCGAGTTCGAGCGGGAAGCCGCTGACCTCGACGTCGAAGATCGTCCCGTCCTTGCGCCGGTGGCGTGTCTCGAACTCGGAACGCTGCTTGCGCTCGAACTGCTGCTTGAACACGCGGGTGAGCTCGCTGCCGACGAAGTTGGCATCCCATTGCGCGAGGTTCATGCCTGTCATCTCCTCGCGCCGGTAGCCGAGCATGGCGCAGAACGAGTCGCTGACCTCGACGATGTTGCCGTCGGTGTCGAGGATGTGGATGCCGTCGCTGGCATTGCGCAGCAGCGCCTTGTTCTTCTCGCTCTCGCGGCGCAAGGCGCGTTCGGCGCGCTTGCGTTCGGTGATGTCGGTGGCGACGCCGATGTAGTGCTGCAGGCGGCCCTCCCCGTCGCGGGAAGCGGTGATCGACATATGGATGTCGTAGAGACTGCCGTTCTTGTGCAGGTTGATCAATTCACCGTGCCAGACGCCGTCCTGCAGGATGTCATGCCACATCGCTTTGTAGAATCCCCTGTGCTGCTTGCCCGAGGAGAGCAACCGCGGATTGCGCCCGATGACTTCTTCGGGGCGGTAGCCGGTGATGCGGGTGAAGGCGGGATTGACCGAGATGATGTCGGCGTTGAGATCGGTGATGATGATCGATTCGGTACTGGAGTCGAACACCGTGGCGTTGATGCGCTGGAGCCGCTCCGCTTCGGTGCGCTGTGCCGCGATCTGCATCTGGCGGCGGTAGAAGGCGGTGGCCAGCAGGATGATGGACAGCAATGCCGGGATGACGACGCCGAGCAGGGTCTTTGCTTCGGTCTGCCACTGGCGCAAGGCGTATGAGCGATGCAGATGGGTGACGACGACGAACGGATACAGGCGCGAGGCGCGGTAAGAGGTCAGCTCATGCTGGCCATCACCGAAAATCTCCTCGAATTTGCCCGATTCGACCTCGGCAAGTTGCATATCCTGTTCGATGAATTCGTGCGCCGAACCGATGCTCGTTGCGGGGCCGGTGTCCATCAGCAGCGTGCCGTCGTAGCGCAGCACCTCGACCGTGCCTTCCCCGGTTTCGAGTTTCTGCGCGATATGATTGACGAAATAATCCGGATTGAGGGCGAACAGCAGCGTCACGGCGCGTTCCCCGACCAGCAGCGTACGCGTGACCGGAACGAAGTACTGCGCTTCAGCCTCCACCGGCGTCCGGGCGTCGGAAGCTCTGCCATCGGCAAAATCGCGACCGGCCCAGGGCTGGCCGATGCGCAGGATCTCCTGCGTCGCGGCTGCGGGCGGCAGGTAGCTCCGCGTCGCGACCGCGATGCCGACGTTGGCGGGATTGGAGCTGGCGTAGATGCGGCCGCGCTCGTCGAGCAGCGACATCGAACGCAGGAAGGGGGCGTGACGCAGGGTCGCGACGAAGTTGTTTTCGATCTGGCGGGGCGCAAGCGGGCGGTCTTTCTGCGTCAGGGTGTTGGCGGCGACGAGCTCGGTGACATGCAGGTTCTGGGTCAGGAAATCCTCGAAGGCGCGCGTGTGCATCGCGGATATGTCGAGACCGCTCTGGATCGCATCAGTATGCAGTCGCCACAGCGTGTAGGCGGTGATGGAGAACATGCCGCAAACGAACAACAGCATCGCGACAAGAAAGATCTGGCGCAGTTGCCGCGCCCGTTGTTTCATGGGACGACGATGGGATCGAGTTTGTGGCGTTTCGCGGACGCCATCAACCTGCCATCGCGTTTGACCTCGCTTACGAAGCGCTCGACGCGCGCATGCCAGGCATCGTCGCCCGGCTTCATGGCGTAGGCGTAAGGAGTGATGTGGTAGGTGCTGGACGGGGTCACCAGCCGTGCCCAGTCGGCATTGGCGAGGAAACGCTGGCTGTAGGGATAGTCGGTCATGAACACGTCGGCACGACCCGACTGCACTTCCTGCTCGCGCGCGAAGGGAGTGTCGAGGATGAGCAGTTGCGCGGCTTTCAGTTTGTCCTTCATCACCGGCTCATGCAGCGTACCCCTGGCAACGGCCACGACCGAGCCGGACTTGTCGATGTCGTCCCATGACTTGATGCGGCGGTTGGTCTTGGTGGTGATCGCATAGATGTCACTGGCGAGGTGCGGCTGGGTGAAGCGCAGGCTCTTTGCGCGCAGCGGAGTGATGCCGATGGCGAACATGGCGATGTCGCAATGATCCTGAACTACATCGTCGATCAGCTTGGCAAACGAGCTGTCGACGAACTCGACCGCGACGCCGAGGTCTTTGCCGAGCGCGGTCGCCATATCGATATCGATGCCGGACAGTTGCTGTGTCTTGGGGTTGCGATAGGTGATGCTGTAGTAGTCGGGCCATATGCAGACACGCACGGCTTTGTTGGCGAGCACGCGTTCGAGCCGGTTCGCGGGCAGGTCCTGTGCGACAGACAGCGTCGGCAGGGTACAGGCGACGGCCAGCATCGCGAGCAAAGTTGATTTGCGCATTGGACTCTCTCCTAATAAACGAGGTAATCGAATTACCTTCTCTTGCGTTGATCGTCAGGCGGTACGGTTGTCTGCGATCGACTGGTGACGATTTTAACAGTTAACCCTGTGGGAAGCTTTGCCTAAGCTCCGGCAAAGCGTGAGAACCATACGGTTATACGGGGTTGTTATGGAGGAGGGGCCGGATTATCCCGCTCGATTGAGTGGGTATTTATTTAAGCAACTGTATCAGTGAGTGTGCCTGCGTCACGCAAGCGCCGGCTGTCGCCGTGTCCAGCGTATTCAGCCACGCTTCGGGTATCTCTTCAATTCCATATAGTGCCCCCGCCAGCATCCCCGCGATGGCGCCGGTGGTGTCGGCATCGCCGCCGCGGTTGACCACGTCGATCAGGCAGTCGCGAAAATCGTCGGTATCGAAGAAACTCTGGAACACCGCCGGCAAAGTGTCGGCGACATAGCCGCTGGGATTGAGGCTGGGTTTCACCGCGCGGAACTTGAATGCGGCGTATTGCGCGGCGAGCGGGTGGGCGTGGTCGTGCAGCAGATCGTTCTTGCTGGCGCCGCGTAGCGCATCCTGCACCATGAACACCAGGCACTCGCAGGCGGCATCGGAGAGCACGCAATGGTGGGTGACATGGGCTTGCGCGCGGCAGGCGGCGCGCACCGCCTCATCGGATTGGCCGAAGGTGGCGAGCGCCACCGGCAGCACGCGCATCGCGGCACCATTGCCGGCATCGTGGTCGGAATAGGGCGCTTCGGGAATCCCGGTCTTGCGGAACTGCAGCAGATTGCGGCGCACGGTGTTGCCGATGTCCACGGGCTTGGCGCGCATCCAGGCATCGAATGCCTCTGCCGCCGCGAGCGCGTCGACTTTACCCTGCGCGAGGATGGAATTGCCGAGCGCGAGCGACATGGTGGTGTCGTCGGTGACCTGCCCCGGTTTCAGGTGCAGCCAGCCGCCGCCGCGCAGCGTGTCGTGTGTGCCGTATTGTGCCGCGATCTCGCGCGGCATCATGAACTCCACCGTCGCGCCCAGCGCATCGCCGATGGCGAGGCCGAGATAGGCGGCGGTGGCACGGTCGGCGAGGATCATTTCAATTCAGGTAATCGGTCAGATAAGCGCGGCGTCATACCGGCGAAGGCCGGTATCCAGTCATAAAAGAAACCCTGCGAAGCAGACAAAGTCATGATGATGTTGTCCCGCTTGCACGGGAAATCTTTAATTATCTGGATACCGACCTTGCCGGTATGACGGATTCACTCTTCCGGTCCGAAACAGTTCAGGTAGTCGGCGCAATACTCGCAGCTCGGCGCACGGCAGGCATTGATGCCTTCCTGCTCGCACAACTGCTTGTAGAGGAATTTCTTCCACTTCATGTCGTGCACGTTCTTCGCCGCGAGCGCGGGGAAGTTCTGCTTCATCAGGCGGCTGAGGTATTCGCGCGACCACAAGCCCAGGTCCTGCCACAGGTGGTCGCTGGCCATGCAGGCATCCGTGACGATCTCGGCCATCCATTGTTCCGACATGTTCTTGTGGGCGCGGTGTTCGAGCAGCAGGCCGAGCACGTCGTCGCGTTCCAGTGCACGCGGGTCGGCGTCATCTTCGCTGCAGCGCACGACCAGTTGCACGCCGGGAAAATGTGTCGTCAGCAGCGCGGAGAAATCCTTCTCGTCCAGACCGAGACAAGGCGGCAAGGCACCAATGCCCGCGGTCTGGCTGGCGATCATCTGCGCGAACAGCTCATCGTTGGGCAAACCGGCGGCATGCGCCATCAGCTCGCCATGCAAGCCCGGGGGCTGTACCGGTGATTTCTGCGGGGGCATGACGTCGGCTTTCATGATGAAATCTATTTGCTCGGATACTCGATCAGCAGGTCTTCGTCGCGCAGCACCATCTGGCAGGCCAGACGCCATTCGGTGGTGATCACGTCGTTGACTTTCATCGCCTCGATCTGCGCTGTAGTGATCTTGCCGGAATCCTTGAGCACCTTGATCTCGCGGTCGGTCAGCGGGCCGGCCATCGGGCCCTTGTTTGACAGGTTGGTGACTTTCACCAGACAGGTCGAGCATTCGCCGTCGCCGCAACCGAAGTCGATGGGAATGTGGTTCTCCTTGGCCAGTGTCAGCACGGTCATGGTGTGGCTGCCGGCGACTGCATAGACGGTCTTGTCCTTGTGCATCGGGCTGGAAAAAGTGATGTTTGGCATTGCGGTGACTCCTAACGATGGTTATAAAAATGGTTACGCTTTGACGGTGATATCGCCGCCCAGCACCTGCGCCTGGCAGGCGAGCCGGTCGCTGCGGCCGGCCATGTTCTCCTGCAGCACCTTGTCTTCCAGTACCGAGCGTTCGCTCATGTGTTCCATGCCGGAACTGATCTTCATGATGCAGCTGCCGCACTCGCCCTCGCGGCAGCCGTAGGTGATGCTGGCGCCGACCTTCTCCGAGATCTCGATCAGACGGGTGCCAGCCGGGACGGAAATGGTGATGCCGAGTTTTTCAAAAGTGACGTTTGCCTTAGGCATGGGAGGGCTCCTGTGTGATTAGTTCAGACATGGAAATGACGCGTTTTTCAATGTTGCCGGTCAGGTGTCGGGCGAGTTGTTTGCCGAGGTTGCGGCACTGGTCGAGTTCTTCATCGGTGGGGATGAGTCTTGCGCGCACGCCTTTGACCGGCACGCGCAGCTTGAGTCCGCGCAAACGGTCCTCGATCATGTTGATCGCTTCGCCGCTCCAGCCGTAGGAGCCGAACGCCGCGCCCAGCTTGTCGCTGACCTTGATCATCGCCAGCGAGGACAGCAGGTCCCACACCGGCTTCACCGCATCGCCGTTGATGGTGGGCGAACCGAAGGCAATGCCGTCGGCTTCCTCGATCAGATCAACGAAGGGCAGATCGCCGCCCGCCTGCAAGTCATACAGCGAGACGCGCACGCCGGGGATGGTCTCGGCGCCTTCCGCCACGGCCTGCGCCATACGCGCCGTGTTGCCGTAGGACGAGATGTAGAACACCAGCAGCGATCTGTCGTTCGCGCCGACCTCGTTGTGCAGCAGGGGCGAAGCCAGTTGCCGGTAACGCTGCATGTAGCTGAGCGGCGCCTCGCGCAGGATGGGGCCGTGCGCGGGAGCGATGAGCTTGAGCGGCAACGGTTCGAGCAGTTCCAGCGCATCCAGCACATGCTCGCGGAACGGACGCATGATGTGCTGGTAGTAATACTCGAACGAAAAACGGAAATCGCCGACCCGGTCGTTGAACAGGCGGTCGTCGCAGAAGTGGCAGCCGAACACATCGCCGCTGAACAGGATGCCCTGTTCTGCCACCAGCGTGCATTGCGTGTCGGGCCAGTGCAGGAAAGGGGTGCTGAAGAAGCGCAGCGTGCGACCGCCCAGATCGACGCTGTCTCCGGTCTTGACGATGTTGAATTGCAGGTCGGTACTTTTCACCAGTGCCTTCAGCATCAACTGCGCCTTGGCCGAGATATACAGCTTGGCCTGCGGCGCACGGCGCATCAGTTCGGGCAGGGCGCCGCTGTGGTCCGGTTCCAGATGGTTCAGCACGATGGTGCTGATCTCGTTGTAACGCGCGACTTGTTCCAGTCGTCCGAAGAACTCATCCGCATGCGAGAGTTTGACGGTGTCGATCACCGCCACGCCGTTCGTTCCGCGCACGCAGTAGGAGTTGTAGGTCGTGCCGTTGGCCGTCTTGAGGATGATGTCGAATTCGCGCAAGCCCGGGTCGAGCGCGCCTATCCAGTGCGTGCCCGGGGCGATCTCGACAGCGTCCGGCGCGCGTTTCATGTGACGGCTTCCGGAGTGGGGCAGGGAGTGGTGCGGTGGCTATTCGGGCAGGCCTGGATGTCACCTTTTGGCTTGGCATCGTTGAGGCCGATCCAGGCGTTCACCGCCTCGGGATCGAAACCGACATGCAATTCGCCATCCACATCCATCAGCGGGCGGCGGATCAGCAGCGGTTCCGCGAGCATCATCGCGAGCGCGGTCTGCGCATCGCATGCCGCGGGGTTCACTTCGCCGGACTTCACGCGCGGTGCGGCCGGATTGAACCACTGCGCAACGGGCAGATCGCCGAAGAAGGGACGCAAACGTTCGGCAGTCCATTTTTCAATGAGCAGATTCTTCGCCAGTACGGTATGCCCCGACGCGGCCAGCCACACCTTTTGTTTGGTGTTGTTGCCGCAACCGGGCTTCTCGTAAAAGACGATGGTCGCCATGATGAGCTTACTCAGGCCGCCAGTTTCTGCAGCGGGATGTTGGTCAGTGAGCCGGGCGGGTTCATCGGTTCGCCGTCCGCATTCAGGATCGCACCCTCGATAGGGCAGATGCTGGAGCACTGCGAATCTTCAAAGTCGCCGGAACACTCGTTGCACTTGTCCGGATCGATCATGAAATGCGGCTTCGCCTCGTAGATCGCCTTGCTCGGGCACAGCGGTTGGCAGGCCCAGCAGTTGGTGCAGAGTTCGATGATTTCGAGTGCCATGTTATTTCCTTTACTAAACCATCTTAATTAACCCGTCATTCCGGCGAAGGCCGGAATCCAGTTGAAGGAAAAGCCTGCGAAGCAGACAACATCCAATGGCTCGCTACGCGAGGATGTTCAAATTAGCTGGATTCCGGCCTTCGCCGGAATGACGTGGCGGTTTGTTAAGCCACCTTCTGTTGCTCGTCCTGTTTCGCTTCCAGCTTGCCCGCCACACGCATCTCCTCATACACCTTGAGCACCGCATCCTCGATGGGCTCCATCGCATGCTCACCGTTGGGCTGGATGCCTGCCGCTTCCAGCGGACCCCAGGGTTCGTAGCCGACCTTGCTGCACAGCACAGCCTCGCAACCGGCCAGTACTTTCAGTGTCTTGTCCAATACGCTTTCGCCGTCGCCGCAGCTGATGTCGCCTTCGCAGTAGGGGGTGGTCTTGCGGTGGCCGATGAAGCGCACGCCATCCGAAGATGCCTCGTAGATCAGGAATTCGCCGGCATGGCCGAAGTGTTCGTTGATCACGCCGCCGCCCTTGGTGGCGACCGCCATCAGTACCGGACGGGTCACTTCTTTCTTTTGCACGCCCTGGATGCTGACCAGCTGCACCTTCGATTCCTTGGCGAGGCGTTTGCTCTCCAGTTCTTCGTTGATGGCCGCATGCACCTCGGCGCGCATCTTCATCGCCTCGGGATAATTGATCTCCATCTGCTCGACCTTGTCCATGGTGAACTCGGAACCGCGATCTTCGCCCAGCAATCCCACCGCATCGGCACGGCACTGGCGGCAATGGCGCATCATGTTCATGTCGCCCTCGCACGCATCCTGCAAAGCTTGCAACTCTTCGTTGGTCGGGCCGCGCTGGCCGGTGAGGCCGTAGAAGGTGCCGTGTTCGGCTTCCGAGATCAGCGGCATCACGTTGTGCAGGAACGCACCCTTGGCTTTCACGATCTTCGACACTTCTTCCAGATGCTTGTCGTTCACGCCTGGGATCATCACCGAGTTCACTTTGACCAGGATGCCCTTGGCCACCAGCATCTCCAGACCTTTCTGTTGTTGCGCGATGAGTATCTCAGCCGCTTCGCGACCCTTGATGCGCTTGTTCTTCCAGAAGATCCATGGATAGATCTGCGCGCCCACGTCGGGATCGACGCAGTTGATGGTGATCGTCACGTGGTCGATGTTGTACTTCGACAACTCTTCCACCTGCTCGGGCAACGACAGGCCGTTGGTCGACACGCACAGCTTGATGTCCGGTGCCTGCTCGGACAGCATGCGGAACGTCTCGAAAGTGCGCTCCGGGTTGGCCAAGGGATCACCGGGGCCGGCGATGCCCAGCACTGTCATCTGCGGGATGGTTGCCGCGACGGCCAATACTTTTTTCACTGCCTGCACCGGATGGTGCAATTCGGACACCACGCCGGGGCGCGACTCATTGGCGCAATCGTATTTGCGGTTGCAGTAATTACATTGAATGTTGCAGGCAGGGGCCACCGCCACGTGCATGCGCGCGAAGTAGTGGTGCGCTTCTTCCGAGTAGCAGGGATGGTTGAACACCTTCTGGCGGATATGCTCCGGCAGGTGGTTCATCTGGTCGTCGGTCGAGCCGCACGATCCGGCGGAACATCCGCCTTTGGGCGCTTCGCTTGCTGTGTTGTTGATGACGGGTAGTTGCACGATCTGTCCTCCGCTAAGGTTCGGCAGAGTATGAGCAAACAGCGTGCCCGCCTCTGGATCTCGCTTAACCCATTGTTTTATATTGATCGCGTGTGCGCGGCGTGCACCACTGTTGCAAATGGCACATGACAGGCGCACGGGCTTGTGGCGAAGGCGACAAATACGCAGTGCAGGGATGATTGCGGAGGCGGGTAGAGCAACGCCACAGCCATTCCATCAAGGCTGGCACTGTAATTGCCTCTTAAACCCAATATGGAAAAACATCATCTCGATTGGTCTTCTTATGAAACGGCCGGGCAGGGCGACGCCTATGCGGGCATCCCCGCCACGGGCGGCGATTTCGCCAAAGCGGTCGCCGTGTGCATCGGCGACAAGCAGTGCCAGCGCACGCCAAAGGGCGTGATGTGTCCCAGCTTCCGTGCCACTGACGATCCGGCACATTCGCCGGGCGGCAGGGTGAAAGTGCTCAAGGCCGCCTTGAACGGCGAACTCGGCGACGATCCCTTCGCCGGACAAGCACTGGCCGACGCCATGGAACTCTGTGTCGGCTGCAAAGGCTGCAAACGCGAATGCGCCAACCAGGTCGACATGGCCGCCATCAAGATCGAATATCAGGCGCAGGCCAACGAGCGGCGCGGTGTGTCGTATCGTGACCGGCTGGTGGCGGCGATGCCGCGATGGTTGCAGCATCGCCGGGTCTTGCGCTTCCTGATCCGGTTGCGCAATGACACGCCGTGGCTGGCGAAGCTGGGCGAGTTTCTGTTCGGCATTTCGGCGAAGCGGCAGTTGCCGGAACTGGCTATAGAACCCTTCAGCGCAACTAATCCCTTGGAACAACGCTCACTCCTTCCCCCATGCAGGGGGAAGGCCGGGATGGGGGTAGACTCGTTGGGAGATAACATTTCTACCCCCACCCTGCATGGGGGAGGGAACGCTGATGTGATGCTCTTCGTCGACACCTTCGCCCTGCACTTCGAGCCGGAGATCGCCGAAGCCGCGCATCAGGTGCTGACAGCCGCGGGTTATCGCGTCGTCACCCTGCAAGCGCTGCCGGAAGACGAACCCGACCGCGCCCTGTGCTGCGGCCGCACCTATCTTTCATTGGGGCAGGTTGAGGAGGCGCGTTATGAAGCGCGCAGACTGCAAGCAGCACTGCGCCCTGCCTTGGCTGCGGGCATCCCGGTCGTCGGCTTGGAACCCTCGTGCATCCTCTCGCTGCGTGACGACCATCTGAAACTCGGCCTGGGTGAAGAAGCGGTGGCATTATCAAAACAGGTCTATCTGCTCGAAGAATTCATCGCCCGCGAACACGACCGCAAACGCTTCACCCTCGAATTCAAACCGCTGCCGCGCGGCAAGACACTGGTACACGGACACTGCCACCAGAAAGCCGTCGGCGCGATGAAATCGCTGCGCAAAGTATTAAGACTCATTCCCGAGTTCGAGTTCGAATTCATCGAAGCCAGTTGCTGCGGCATGGCAGGGAGCTTCGGGCTGGAGGCCGAGCACGCCGACATCTCCATGCAAATGGCCGAGATCGACCTGCTGCCCGCATTGCGCGCCGCACCCGACGCCACCATCCTCGCCAACGGATTTTCCTGCCGCCACCAGATACGCGAAGGCGTGGATCGCCAACCCGTGCATGTCGCCCTGCTGCTGCGCGATGCGCTGAACACCAATTAATCCACTCCCTCCCCCTTGCAGGGGGAGGGTTGGGGTGGGGGTAGAAATGTTGCCATCCGCATTTCTATCCCGGACATGCTTCAAATGGATCATCTGGATCAATAAAGGAGAAGGTTATGCTGAATGCCGCCATGCTGGGACTGATGGAACGCATCGCGCTCGACATCATGGTGTTGACCGACGAGATCAGCGAAGAAGATTTCTTCAACAGCCGCCTGACCAAGTCGCAGACCCTGCAGTTGCTGGCAAGTCTCGCCCAGACCGCCGCCAATCTCCCCGCCGACACGCGCGAACGCATGCACGAGATCGACTGGCCTGCCTGGGCCGCACTGCGAATCGCACTCGCCAAACCCACGCAACATCCCTTGCAGATATGGGTCGCCATCAAGGAACTCACCCCGCTGACAGTGCAGCGCCTGCACGACTACAAGCGCAAACAGCCCGCGCTGTTTTCCATCGTGCCCTGATATTTGACGCAGCCGAATATCGCAGGTCAGGCATACCACGCCTCATATACCCATGCGTTCAGGATGCTGATTCGGCAAGGTATAGGCGAGGTTCTATATCTTTTGGCATATTTCAAGTTTCGTCATGCCCTGTTAGATTGCAAGCCATAGAAAACACAGGGAGAAATAAATGGCACTCAAGATCGTCACACCCAAGGCACCGCCCATGCCCGACTTCCCGCCCGCCATCGCACCCGAAGTCAAACTCGTGCACGCACAATTTCCGCGCGTGGGCGCGAAGATCGCAACGATGTGGGGCTCGGTCGAGCTGCAACGCTATCTCGGCGAAACCATCTTCGACGCGCGCGGCGACCGCCAGGGATTTCCGCAACCGATCATCGCCGCATTGATGAACATCTACCGATACCACGAGACGCTGATCCCGAAGTCGGGCGACGAGTGCGTCTGGGACAAGATCATCTAGCCCTCCATTGAAGGGGCTGTTCGGTTGAGCTTGCTCCTTTCATGTTGGTACGCGTTGAATATTACCCAGAAAACCTAGCCTCTGCGCGCTGAAAATTACCCAGGTGATTAACCTCCTCCATTCCGATTTTCGGAATGGAGAAACCAAGGAGATGATCACCATGAAATTACTGGGTAAAGTAA
>JACQYW010000003.1 GCA_016208015.1 Nitrosomonadales bacterium
CTCGAGACCCCGCAACCGGCCAGCGTCGACCAGTGGGTCGAAGATGCCCGCCGCGGCAACCCCCAGCTCGCCATCGCCCGGGCCGGCGCCGAACTGGCCGACAAGGAAGTCGACCGCAACCGCGGCGGCCACCTGCCCACCGTCGACCTCGTCGCCAACTACAACAACAGCTACACCGGCTACAGCAGCCTCACCGGCGGTGCCACCGACGTGCGCAGCACCAGTGTCGGCGTCCAGCTCAACCTGCCGCTGTTCCAAGGCGGCGCCACCCAGTCCAAATGGCGCGAAGCCGACGCCAACCGCACGCGCGCCAACCAGGAACTGGAGAACGCCCGCCGCAACGTCGAAGTGCAGACCCGCCAGGCCTATCTCGGTGTGGTGAACGGCATCGCCCAGGTGCAGGCACTGCAACAGGCGCTGAAATCGAGCGAGAGCCTGCTGGAAGCCAGCAAGCTCGGACATGAAGTCGGAGTGCGCACCAACCTGGACGTGCTGAACGCCCAGCAACAGGCTTATGCCACACGCCGCGACCTGTATCAGGCGGAGTACAACTACCTGCTGAGCCAGTTACGGCTGAAGGCGGCGGTGGGCGGGCTGGTGGAAGAGGATGTGGGCAGGGTCAATCGGGCGTTGCATTGATTGACCCTGTCGCAGTGACGGCAGGAGTAAAGAATTACGCCGACAATTCCCTGACAAGGCGCTGCAAGTATTGCCCGTAGCTGTTCTTGGCGAGCGGAACGATCAGTCGCTCCAGTTGCGCTGCAGAGATATAGCCCTTGCGGTAAGCGATCTCTTCCGGGCAGGCGATCTTTAACCCCTGCCGCTTCTCCAGTGTCTGAATGAACATGGATGCCTCCAGCAGCGATTCATGGGTGCCGGTATCCAGCCAGGCATATCCGCGTCCCATCACCTGCACCTCGAGTTGTCCGCGTTCGAGATATATCTGATTGACGGTAGTGATCTCCAGTTCGCCGCGCGCCGAGGGCTTGATGGACTTGGCGATCTGCACGACATCGTTGTCGTAGAAATACAGCCCGGTGACGGCATAGTTCGACTTGGGTTTGAGCGGTTTTTCTTCGATGCTGAGCGCGCGACCAGCGGCATCGAAATCGACCACACCATAGCGTTCCGGGTCATGCACATGGTAGGCGAACACCGTGCCGCCGCTCTTCTTGCTGGCAGCAGGTGTCAACAAAGTGTCGAAGGCGTGTCCGTAGAAGATATTGTCGCCCAGCACCAGAGAGCAGGAGTCGTTGCCGACGAAGGATTCGCCGATAATGAACGCCTGCGCCAGACCGTCCGGCGACGGTTGCACCGCATAGGAAAAATTCATCCCCCACTGAGAACCGTCGCCGAGCAGTTGCTCGAAGCGCGGCGTGTCCTGCGGCGTGGAAATGACCAGCACATCGCGGATCCCGGCCAGCATCAGGGTCGTGAGCGGGTGATAGATCATCGGCTTGTCATAGACCGGCAGCAGCTGTTTGGAAATGGTCTGCGTCACCGGATAAAGCCGCGTGCCGGAACCGCCGGCGAGGATGATGCCTTTCATGCCGCACTCCTGTTCGTGTAATTTTTCTGTACCCAATGCTGGTATTCACCGCTGGTGACACCGCGCACCCACTCGGTGTTGTGCAGATACCACTCTACGGTCTTGCGCAAACCGCTCTCGAAGTTCTCCTGCGGCTTCCAGCCCAGATCACGCGCGATCTTGTTGGCGTCGATGGCATAGCGCTTGTCATGTCCCGGGCGGTCGGCCACGTAGGTGATGAGCTTATTGTGCGGTGCACCCTGCGGATGCAAGTCATCCAGGATGGCGCAGATCGACTGCACCACTTCCAGATTGGTCTTCTCGTTCCAGCCGCCAATGTTGTAGGTCTCGCCGAGTTGCCCGCGTTCCAGCACCAGCCGCAAGGCGCGGGCATGGTCGTCGACGTAGAGCCAGTCACGGATATTGTCGCCTTTGCCGTAGATGGGCAGCGGTTTGCCGTTGACCGCATTGAGGATCACCAGCGGGATGAGTTTTTCCGGAAAGTGATAGGGGCCGTAGTTGTTGGAACAGTTGGTGGTGACGACAGGCAAACCGTAAGTGTGGTGCCAGGCACGCACCAGATGGTCGGAAGATGCCTTGCTGGCGGAGTAGGGCGAATTGGGTTCATAGGGCATCTCCTCGGTGAAGAAGCCGGTGTCACCAAGGCTGCCGTAAACCTCATCGGTCGAGATGTGATGGAAGCGGAACGCGGCTTTGCGTACCGAATCGAGTTCGTTCCAGTAGGCGCGCGAAGCTTCCAGCAAAGTATAGGTACCGACAATATTGGTCTGGATGAAATCGGTCGGGCCGCTGATGGAACGATCCACATGCGATTCGGCGGCAAGGTGCATGATCGCATCCGGCCGGTGTTCGCGGAACACGCGCGCCACCTCGGCGGCATCGCAGATGTCGACCTGCTCGAAACGATAGCGGGGATTCTCCGCTACCGAGACGAGCGATTGCAGATTGCCCGCGTAAGTGAGCTTGTCGACATTGACCACGCTGTGGTCGGTATCGTTGATGAATTGGCGCACAACGGCAGAGCCGATGAAACCGGCGCCGCCGGAAACGAGGATCTTTTTCATGGGGCGGATTTTTCCTGATGGGATATCAATTCGTTATAAAGAGCGTGATTCATGGCCAGAGAGATGTGCTGCATCGCGCACCCTGTTGCACCGCGACTTTCGCTGACAAAACGCTTGCCATTCTCTCCCATCTGTTTCAAGCGGTCTACATCATGAAACAGGACGTTGAGTTGATGCACCAGATCGTCCGCATGGCTGACCCGAATCGCCGCATTGCACTCGATCGCCTGTTCCGAGGCTTGTGTAAAGTTAAAAGTATGCGGGCCGAAAAGCACGGGCTTGCCCACCGCACAGGCCTCGATCAGGTTCTGGCCGCCGAACGGTAACAGGCTGCCGCCGATGAAGGCGATATCGCACGCCGCATAGTAGGCGAACATCTCGCCCATGCTGTCGCCCAGTATTACTTGCGTGTCGGCAGCGACAGGCTCGGGGGCGCTGCGCTTCTGCATCCGCAAGCCACGCTGCGAGACGAGGGCGGCGACTTCGTCGAAGCGTTGCGGGTGGCGCGGTACGATCACCAGCAGCAGATCCTCAATATCGGCATGGGTCAGTGCTTCCAGCAGCAAAGCCTCCTCGCCCTCGCGCGTGCTGGCGGCCAGGAACACGCGCCGCCGGTCGCCGAAGCGTTCGCGCATCTGTGCACCCAGTTCCAGCATCGCCGGGGGAGGGACGATGTCGAACTTGAGGTTGCCCATCACCGGCACGGCCAGGTTGCCCAGGCTGGCAAGGCGCATCGCATCGTCTTCGGTCTGCGCGGCGATCAGGTGCAACTCATGCAGCGCGGCGCGGGAGAGCTTGGGGAACCTGGCATAGCGCTGCGCGGAGCGTTCCGACAGGCGGGCGTTGAGCAACAGCAGCGGCAAGGCATAACCCCGGCAGGCATGGATCAGATTGAACCAGATCTCGGTTTCCATCAGCACGCCGATACGCGGGCGGAAATGCCGAAGAAAACGTTGCACGGCAAAAGGATAATCATAGGGAAGATATACGCGCAGCACATCGGTGCCGTAGAGCTGCTCACTCGCGGCCCTGCCGGTCGGCGTGGTGTGGGTGAGCAGGATCTGGTGTTCCGGATACCGCTCGCGCAGATTCTGGATGAGCGTGGCGACCGCGCGCGTCTCGCCGACCGAAACGGTGTGCAGCCAGATGACGGGCTTGTCGCTGTTAACGGAATAGCGTCCGAAACGTTCGCCGACATGCCGCAGATACTCCGGCTGTTTGCGCGCCCGCCACAGCAAGTGGAAAAGTGCATAGGGCAGCAGCAACCACAGTCCCAGAGTATAGATGAAGCGCGGGTTAAACATGGACACCCAATCCGGTGAGCGCTCCGGTGACATCCTCTACCGAGGGCGGAGTACCTTTTTCGCCCAGATTGACGGCTCGCGCACCGGCATACAACCCGGTCAGGCCGGGATCGGTGGCGGTATAGATGCCGACGGTCGGCACATCGAGCGCGGCGGCAAGATGGCTCAAGCCGGTGTCCACGCCGATGACGGCACGGGCTCTGCCCAACAGGGCGGCGGCTTCATTGAGGTTCAGGCGCGGTGCACAAACGGCAGCGGGAATGGCGGCACACAAACGCTCGGCACGGCTCTTTTCCTGTTCACTACCCCAAGGCAGGACCGCATACATCCCGGCCTGATGCAGACGCTTGCCCAAAGCGATCCAGTTTTGCTCATCCCATAATTTGTCGTCGCGGCTGGTGGCATGCAGCAGCACGGCGTGGGGTTGGGTTGGCAGCCAGGGCAGGGTTACTTCCGGGGTGCGAATGCCGTAATCAGGTGCGCCTTCGACGGTGTAGCCGAGCGCCGCTGCGACAAGTTGGCGGTTGCGCTCGACTGCATGCCGGTCTTTGGCAACGGAATAGGTACGGTCGTAGAACCAGCTGGCCAGCGGCTCGCGCGCGCTGTCCCAGGCGTAGCCGCAACGGACGGTGTGGGTACAGTGGGTGAAGATCGCACTCTTGATCAGTCCCTGGGTGTCCAGCGCGAAATCATAACGGCGGTCACGCAGTGTGTTGCATACCGACTTCATCTCCCTGCGCGAATCCCACCAAGACTTGCGCCAGCGGCGCACTGCAACAGGAATGACCCGCCCAACCACAGGATGCAAAGCAGGCAAGGCGGCAAAACTCTCCTCCACCACCCAGTCGATCCTGGCAGCGGGAAAACGGGCGCGGATATCAGTAACGACAGGAAGATTGTGCAGCACATCGCCCAAGGAAGAGGTTTTGATCAGAACGATGTTGGGCGCGTTTTGCATGAGTGTATTAGGTCAACAACCAAGGTCGCCATGATACACGAGCGGTTTTTGCGCTTGACACCTCTGGGCCGCACTGTTGTAATGCGCACCGTTCATCCACTGAACACACTACCAATGCTTGACGAAACAACCCATTACGGTCTGCTCAAGACCCTGGAAGAGAACCCCGGCCTTTCGCAAAGGGATTTGGCGAAGCGGCTGGGTGTCAGCCTTGGCAAAGTCAATTTCTGCCTCAATGCGCTGGTCGAAAAAGGCAGTCTCAAGATCAATAATTTCCGCAAAAGCGATAACAAGCTGGCTTACGCTTATCTGCTGACACCTCGCGGCGTCGAGGAAAAGGCGCGCATCACCATGCACTTTCTGAAGTACAAGATGCGGGAATATGAACGCTTGCGCAGCGAGATCGAAGAATTGCAGCGCGATGCAGCACAGCAGGGCCTGCTGGAGAATGTGCATGAATAATCCGATTTTATTGGGAATCTGGGGACATCAATGAAAGCAGTCATTCTGGCAGGCGGTTTGGGTACGCGGATCAGTGAAGAGACTTCGACGCGTCCGAAACCGATGATCGAGATCGGCGGTCGGCCGATACTCTGGCACATCATGAAAGTCTACTCGGCGCACGGTATCAATGATTTCGTGGTCTGCTGCGGCTACAAGGGATATGTCATCAAGGAATATTTCGCCAACTATTTCCTGCACATGTCCGATGTGACCTTCGACATGCAGAACAACAAGATGGAAGTGCACCAGCGCAATGCCGAGCCGTGGCGGGTGACGCTGGTCGATACCGGCGACAACACCCTGACCGGAGGGCGTCTGAAGCGTGTGGCGGAGTATGTAAAAGACGAGCCCGAGTTCTGTTTCACCTACGGCGACGGGGTCGCGGACATCGATATCGGCGCGCTGATCGCATTCCACAAACAGCACGGCAAAAGGGCGACTGTCACTGCAGTCCAGCCGCCGGGCCGCTATGGCGCGCTGAACATGGACGGCAAGTCGGTGCGCGGGTTCATCGAAAAGCCGCAGGGCGACGGTGGCTGGATCAACGGCGGCTTCTTCGTGCTGTCGCCAGGCTGCATCGACTTGATCGCCCAGGACAGCACTTCGTGGGAAGGCGAACCGCTCAGCAAACTGGCGACCCAGGGCGAGCTGATGGCATATGAGCACAGCGGCTTCTGGCAGCCGATGGACACGCTGCGCGACAAGAACCATCTGGAAGAACTCTGGCAGAGCGGCAAGGCGCCGTGGAAGGTGTGGAAGTGAACCCCGGCTTCTGGCGCGGTAAGCGCGTATTCCTGACCGGGCACACCGGCTTCAAGGGCGGCTGGCTTTCGCTGTGGCTGCAATCCATGGGAGCGGAAGTGCATGGCTACGCGCTCAATCCGCCGACCGAACCGAATCTCTTCACGACGGCAAAAGTCGGCGAAGGAATGGCGGCCAGCGAGATTGCGGATCTTCGCGATGCCGACAGGCTGCGTGCAGCGATGCAAGCCGCACGTCCGGAGATCGTGTTCCATCTCGCCGCGCAGCCCCTGGTGCGTTATTCCTATGCGCAACCCGTCGAGACCTATGCCGTCAACGTGATGGGCACCATACACCTGCTGGAAGCTGTGCGCGCGACGCCCGGCGTGAAAGCGATCGTGAACGTAACGACGGACAAATGCTACGAGAACCGCGAATGGGTCTGGGGCTATCGCGAGAACGAAGCCATGGGCGGATTCGATCCCTATTCCAGCAGCAAAGGCTGCGCGGAACTGGTGACCTCGGCCTATCGCCGGTCCTTCCTGGAGCCGGCAGGGATCGCGCTGGCGAGCGCGCGCGCCGGCAACGTCATCGGCGGCGGCGACTGGGCGGCAGACCGTTTGATACCCGATTTTTTGAGAGCGATGGATGCAGGAACGATGCTGAATATCCGCTCCCCGAATTCGACGCGCCCCTGGCAGCATGTGCTGGAACCGCTGTCCGGTTATCTGACGCTGGCGCAGCGCCTGTATACCGAAGGCAACCGGTATGCCGAAGGCTGGAATTTCGGGCCGGGCGATGACGACGCGCGTCCGGTCGGCTGGATCGTCGAACAATTGGCCGCGATGCGCCCGGATATGAAGTGGCAATGCGACCGCGCGCCACAGCCGCATGAAGCCAATTTTCTCAAGCTTGACAGCAGCAAGGCTAAGACAAGGCTGGACTGGCAAACACGCTGGGACCTGCGCACCGCACTGCAGCAGACCCTGACCTGGCACGAAGCCTGGCGGGGTGGTGAAGACATGCGCGCGGTCACACTGGCGCAGATCACCGAATATCAAAAAGCAGGCAAGAGCGAATAAGAATGGCGCGATTCGAATTCATCCCCACCCCGCTGGCCGGCCTGACGCTGGTACAACGCACAGCGATCGAAGACCAACGCGGTTTTCTGTCGCGATTCTACTGCGCCGACGAGTTTCGAGCCGCCGGTCTCGACAAGCCGATCGCCCAGATCAATCACACCCTGACCAGAAACAGGGGCACGGTACGCGGCATGCATTTCCAGTATCCGCCGCATGCGGAGTCCAAGCTGGTAAGCTGCCTGCAGGGCGAGATATTCGATGTCGCAGTTGACCTGCGCCGCGATTCCCCCACGTACTTGCAGTGGCATGGCGTGAGGCTCTCCGAGCGCAATCGCCAGAGCCTGCTCATCCCGGAAGGGTTCGCGCACGGGTTCCAGACGCTGACGGAAGATTGTGAACTGATCTATCTGCATACGGCCGCCTATCACCCGGAATCCGAGGGCGCATTGAATGCCGCCGACCCGGAACTCGGAATCGCCTGGCCGCTCGCGATCTCTGAGATCTCGGAACGGGACCGCAACCACAAATCAATCGAACAGGATTTTCAGGGAATCGTCTTATGAAATGTCGTCATTGCCAAACAGAATTGACCTTGCCGCTGGTGGATCTGGGCTCCTCGCCACCTTCCAACGCCTATCTCACCAAACATACATTGCATGCACCTGAAAAATACTTTCCCCTGCGCGTGCTGGTGTGCACGCAGTGCTGGCTGGTGCAGACCGAAGATTTCGCACAAGCCGACGAGTTGTTTTCCGCAGATTACGCATACTTCAGCTCGTTCTCTACGACATGGCTGAAGCACGCTGAAAAATACGTGGCGGATATGACGAGCCGCTTCTCGCTTGATGCAAGTTCGCACATCGTCGAAGTGGCCGCGAACGACGGCTACCTGCTGCAATACGCGAAGGCGCGCGGCATCCCATGCCTGGGAATCGAACCCACGACCAGCACCGCGAATGCGGCGCGCGCCAAAGGGATAGAGATCGTCGAAGAGTTCTTCGGTGTCAAGCTGGCCGAGCAGCTCGTGGCGCAGGGCAAACAGGCTGACCTCACGGCGGCCAACAACGTATTGGCGCATGTGCCGGACATCAACGACTTTGTCGGCGGTTTTGCCGCGTTGCTCAAACCGGCGGGTGTGGCGACATTCGAATTCCCGCACCTGCTGAACCTGATCGAGCAAAACCAGTTCGACACCATCTATCACGAGCACTATTCCTATCTGTCGCTGACCGCCGTCCAGACCATCTTCATGGCGAACGGGCTCACGGTGTTCGATGTGGAAGAGCTGCCGACACATGGCGGCAGTCTGCGCGTCTATGCGCAGCGCAAGGATAGCGGCAAGCGCGAGGCGAGTCCGAATGTGGCGAAACTGCTGCAGCGTGAGGTGGCTGCAGGGATGAATGGCAAGGCCTTCTATGCCGGTTTCCAGGCCAAAGCGAACAAGGTCAAGAACGACCTGACCGGTTTCCTGATCGAGGCACAAAGGGCAGGCAAAAAAGTCGCGGGCTATGGCGCCGCGGCGAAGGGCAACACACTGCTCAATTATGCCGGCGTCCGTCCGGACCTGCTGTCATACGTAGTGGACCGCAATCCGGCCAAGCAGGACAAGTTCCTGCCCGGCTGCCGTATCCCCATCGTTGCGGAAGAACACCTGAAACAGGATAGACCGGATTATGTCGTGATCTTGCCCTGGAACCTGCGCGAAGAGGTGGCCGAACAATTGAGCTACATCAGTGCATGGGGCGGCAAGTTCGTAACGGCAGTACCTGCATTGGAGATCAAATGAAGCCGCGCATCTTCTATACCAAACCTTCCATCACTGAAAAAGAAGTGGAGTACGCCACCGATGCTGCACGGAACGGCTGGGGTGATCGTTGCTATGAATACATCAATCGCTTCGAAGAGGCTTTCAAGAAACACTTGGGGGTCAAATACGCCATAGCCACGTCTAGCTGCACCGGTGCGTTGCACATGGGCATGGCGGCATTGGGGATCGGGCCGGGCGATGAAGTGATCATGGCGGACACAAATTGGATAGCTACCGCGTCGCCCATCGTCCATCTGGGCGCCAAGCCGGTCTTCGTCGACATCCTTCCGGACTCTTGGTGTCTGGATCCGGCACAGGTCGAAAAAGCGATCACCCCGCGCACAAAAGCAATCGTTGCAGTCCACCTCTACGGCAATCTCTGCGAGCTGGATGAACTGCTGGCAATAGGCGAGAAGCATGGCATTCCCGTGATTGAAGACGCGGCGGAAGCCATTGGTTCCGTCTATCACGGAAAGCGAGTCGGCTCGATTGGAAAGTTCGGCGCCTTCTCATTCCATGGCACCAAGACACTCACGACCGGTGAAGGCGGGATGTTCGTCACCAACGATGCGGAGCTTTACGAACATGTGCTCACGCTGAGCAATCACGGCAGGGCGCGCGGTCAGACGAAACAGTTCTGGCCGGACATGGTCGGCTTCAAATACAAGATGTCGAATATCCAGGCGGCAATAGGCTGTGCACAGATTGAACGCATCGAAGAATTGACTCAGCGCAAGCGAGCCATCTTTGCCCACTACCGCAATCGTCTGACAGTGCTTCCCGGTTTATCCATGAATCCTGAACCGGCAGATACGGTTAATGGTGCATGGATGCCAACGGCGGTGTTCGATGCCGGCACCGGCATCGCAAGAGAGCAACTTCAGGCGGCTTTTGCCGAGGAGAACATTGATGCCAGAGTGTTTTTTTGGCCATTGAGTTCACTACCTCCATTCGAAGCGGTGTCTGGCAATGTCCACGCTTATCAGATCCCAGGCAAAGCGATCAATTTGCCTTCATATCATGACATCACGGAAAATGAACTGGATCGAGTGGTGCAGACATTATTTGCTCTCTACCGCAAATTGGGATTGATCAAATGAAGCTCGTCTTGCTGGCAGATAACGTTGTCGGAATGAAGGTCGCCGAATTCCTGCTGGAGAACTATCTGGAAGACCTGTCTCTGGTTGTAACAACGCAAAAGAATGAGATCTATTTCGCTGCCGAAAAGAAGGGGGTTCCAGTATGTATATTTGACACAGCCGAGGGTGTGTTGGCCAAACTGCAGAATGGGGCCGATTTGGGGGTGCTAGCCTGGTGGCCAAAGATTCTGAAGAGCCCGCTGCTGGAAGCGCCACGGTATGGATTTGTGAATACACATCCAAGTTTGCTTCCCTATAATCGAGGCAAACATTACAACTTCTGGGCCTTGGTTGAGCAAGCTCCTTTCGGAGTCACTCTTCATCGTGTGGACTCGGGTGTCGACTCGGGTGATATCGTTGCCCAGACGGAGATCCCCTATGACTGGTGCGACAACGGTGGATCGTTATATGCCAAAGCTCAGGCAGCGATGGTCGGCTTGTTTTGTCAGACCTACCCGCTCTTGCGTAAAGGGAGTTTCGAGGCAAGGTCTCAAGACCCTAAGAAGGGTTCGTTCCATCACTCATCGGAGATAGATCGGGCAAGCAAAATAGACCTTGATGCAACTTATCAAGGTCGCGAACTCCTTAATCTGTTGCGAGCGAGGACGTTCGAGGGGTATCCGGGATGCTGGTTCGAAGAGGCCGGCAATCGTTATGAAATTTCCATCAGGATCAGAAAGGTAAATTAAATGAATGCTTATGAACAATTCAAGTCCGACTGTGCAGCTGAAATAGATGTCATAGGGAAGGACCGCACGGTAAGCAAAATCACCAACGATTGGATCAAGTCGGTGAATTTGCTTAAGTACTCATACCATTTCGAATGGCTGGGCCGCCCTATTATTCAATATCCCCAGGATATCGTGGCCATGCAAGAACTAATCTGGGAGATCAAGCCGGATCTCATCATCGAGACGGGTATCGCGCACGGTGGTTCGCTGATATTCAGCGCCTCAATGTTGGCGTTGCTGGACATGACCGAAGCGATCGAGAAGGGTACGACACTTGATCCAAAAGCGTCAAAACGCAAAGTGCTGGGAATCGATATCGACATTCGCTCCCACAACCGGGCGGCTATCGAGGCGCATCCGATGGCATCGCGTATCCAGATGATCCAGGGCTCCAGTGTCGCACCCGACGTCATTGCACAAGTTCACGCCGTCGCTGCCAACTATTCGCGCGTGCTGGTTTGCCTCGATAGTAATCACACCCACGAGCATGCACTGGCAGAAATGAAAGCCTACGCGCCATTGACGAGCAAGGGAAGCTACTGCGTAGTGTTCGATACCGTGATTGAAGACATGCCGAAAGAGATGTTCCCGGATCGCCCTTGGGGTCCTGGGGACAATCCAAAGACAGCGGTATGGGAATATCTTAAAACGCATCCCGAATTTGAGATCGACAAGAGCATCGATCACAAACTGCTTATCAGCGTCGCACCCGAAGGTTATTTAAAGCGCATACGATGAAGCGCGGATAGAGTAGCCACCTACATGCCCCTTAAGCGCAACATCATCGCCAACTATGTCGGGCAGGGTTGGTCCGCGGTCATGGGGCTGGCCTTTATTCCTTTGTACATCCAGTATCTGGGAATGGAGGCTTATGGGCTAATCGGGCTTTTTGCCGTGATGCAAGCATGGCTGACGATGCTTGATATGGGCATGACGCCCACACTCAATCGGGAAATGGCCCGTTTTACTGCAGGGGCTCACAGTCCTCAGTCAATCAACGACCTTCTGCGAAGTCTGGAAATTATTGCCATCGGCATCGGTGCGATTATTTGCATTTTGGTATGGCTCGTTTCTGATTATTTGGCCAACCAGTGGCTTAAGGCCGATAAATTGCCTGTCAGTGTAATTGCACAGGCAATTTCAATCATGGGCGTAGTCGTTGCTCTGCGTTTTGTTGAAAGCATATATAGAGGCTCTCTGTTAGGTCTTCAGCAGCAAGTTTGGTACAACATTGTTAATGCGGCAATCGCCACTTTGCGTCATGGAGGGGTGGTGATGGTTTTGGCACTGATATCGCCGAGTATTCAGATCTTTTTTCTGTGGCAGATTGCAGTTTCAATCGTGGCTGTGGGTGTGCTGGCTCATGGGGTGCATAGTGAATTGCCACGTCCTCCTTTGGCACCCAGATTCAAATTTGCTGCCATCTTGGAAGTCTGGAAATTTGCTGGTGGGGTGATGGCAGTAACTCTACTGGCGATACTCCTGACGCAAATTGACAAGGTGTTGTTATCCCGGTTGCTCACACTTGAAGCTTTTGGGTTTTACACGCTGGCAGCCACTGTCGCCGGGGTGCTTTACGTAGTAACAGGCCCTGTTATCAATGCCTTCTATCCGCGGATGGTTGAACTATTAACTCAGGAAGATGAGTCTGCACTTGCATCCCTCTATCACCAAGCGGGGCAGTTGATCACAGTTCTGATAGCACCTGCCGTAATGCTACTGTGCGTTTTTTCGGAAAAAGTGATTTTTGTGTGGTCTGGTGATCCCAATCTTGTCGAGAATACAGCCCCGATCCTGTCGGTATTTGTGATAGGGGTATTTCTAAATTGCCTGATGCACATGCCGGCTCAGTTACAGCTTGCTAGTGGATGGGTCAGTCTCAGCATCAAAACGAATCTGGTAGCGGTCATTGTCTTGATTCCGGCAATATTTTGGGTTGTGCCGCGTTATGGCGTGATTGGTGCCGCCTGGATATGGGTAACCCTTAATGCGGGGTATATATTGGTTGCTATACAGCTCATGCATCGCAGGCTTATCCCGAATGAAAAATGGAAGTGGTATTTCGCAGACGTACTTATTCCCGCGATAGGAGTCGCAGGAATCGTGCTGCTCGCCGAGCAATTTCAACCAGCAAACTATCAGAATCGTTGGAAAGACCTGGTATTTTTGTTGATTGTAGGGACACTCGCGTTGCTAATAGCGGCCCTTTTGGCTAATCGGGTGAAGGCTAGACTATGGGCGGTGTTCAAGAGTAAGGCGGCTGATGCATGACAATTTGAGCTGAATAAGCAGCATAAGGAAAAATGGCAACGCAAACATCACTTCACAGGATTTTCTTTATTCATGAACAACAATCTTTTCCCTTCCGTACCGACAGTCAGCATCGGCCTGTTCATCTACAACGCTGAAAAAACGCTCAGGGCAGCAATTGATTCGATACTCGATCAATCGTTCAAAGACTTCGAGCTGGTCATTTCGGATAACGCATCGACCGACGACACGGAAAAGATCTGCCGCGAGTATGCACAAAAGGATTCGCGGATCAGATACATCCGGCAGCAGACGAACCAGGGCGCCTCAAGGAACCTACAGATCGTTTTCGACGAAGCCAGGGGCGAGTACTTCATGTGGGCGGCACATGATGACATCAGATCGCTTGATTTCCTTGAGCTCAATCTGAAGTTCCTCCAGTCGCATCCCGACTATGTGGCTTCGACATCTCCGGTAATGTCCGAGGGGAACGCGCCCGATCCCATAGGCATGGCCGATATTTCGCTCGATCAGGAAACCGGCGAAGAACGATTTCTTGCTTGTCTGGTGACTTGGCGTGCATGCGGTCGTTTTTACTCACTGATGAGGCGACAGCCGATTGAGACTTGCAAGGCTTTGAGGAGCGAAGGGTATGTCGGTTCTGACACTACGCTGATCCTGGAACTGGCGATGAAGGGAAAGTTCAAGCGCTTGGAACAGGGGTATGTCGTGCTCGGACGTGGCGGTATCAGCGGAAGCGGGAATCTGTTCAGGGCGTACCGCAAGAGCATAAGGCATTGGCTGTTCCCGATGTATGAACTCGGCGCGGACGTATGGGCGCAATCGGCCAGCTTTTCATTACGGAGCAGAATCTGGATTGCGCAGATGATCGCCACGATGAACCTGATGACATTCCTGCACCAGTTCAAGTTAGAGATCGTGTGGTGGATCAAAAGGAAAAGGGCAAAGCTCGGTTTGGACCGGCAAGGCCGATGATGTCGGTATGCTTGAATGAATTTCCTTGAGCATCGCAATCAGGAGTTGAAATGAGTAAAGCAAGATCGCATCAGGTGTTGATTAATTGTTCAAATTTGCACGTAGGGGGGGGCGTTGCAGTGGCGACGTCCTTTATCGACTGCCTGGCAGAGTTGAAATACGAAGACACCGACATTCATCTCCTTTTGTCGTCGGATGTCAGTCGCAATTTGAAGATGCTCGGCACAGACACGAACCGCTTTGCCAGCTGCCAAGTCAGGGACTTTTTTGGAATTAAGGCGTTATGGCAGGGGCTGAGTTCCCATTTCCGCGGCATGGATCTTGTGTTTACGGTCTTTGGTCCGGCTTATTTCCTGTTTTCAAAATCGTATCATTTGGTTGGTTTTGCGCAGCCGCTGATCATTTATCCCGACAACCCCATAACCGCGCGATTGAATTTCTTCAATCATATGGTGTTCCGTATCAAATACAGAATCCAGCAATATTTTTTCACAAGAGCAGACGCTATCATCGTCGAATTGGAGCATGTCAAAACAGGTTTGGAGAAAATCGACTGGTTCGCCCACAAGCCCATCAGCGTGGTTCACAGCGCAGTTCATACTGTTTTCAAGGAACCTGACAAATGGTTACCGCTGGTCCTGCCTAAATCTCAAGCCAGTCTGAAACTTGGGATCATTTCCAGAAACTACCCCCATAAAAATCTGCAGATCCTTGGCGAAGTCAAAAGACATCTGCTGGAGGACTACAAGTTGGCGGTTGATTTCTACGTTACATTTCAACCGGATGAATGGGCGAGTTGCGACGCAAGCTTCAGGGGAAACATTATCAATGTTGGTGGTTTGAATTTAAGTCAATGCCCAACGTTTTATTCACTTATGGATGGCGTGATTTTCCCCAGCCTGTTGGAATGTTTTTCTGCTGTTCCCATTGAAGCAATGATGGTCAAAAAACCATTGTTTGCATCCGACTTGCCGTTCATTCGGGATGTCTGTGACGATCACTGCAATTACTTTGATCCTTTGGATGCTAAAGATATAGCGCGGGTGATCTTTGATTTTTTCAAGCAACCTGAAAGTGAACGGGCTGGTTGGGTTGGCGGGGCGTATGAGCACGTACAAAAATATCACGGCCCTGTTGATAGGGCCGAGAAATATATGGCTATTATCAAAGAACTCGTTTCGAGTCATCGTGAAATACAGCTGCGCAACTTAATGGAATAGCAATCCTTAAACATAATGAAACTGCTGATCGTTTCACAATATTTCTGGCCCGAGAGCTTCCGTATCAACGAGGTTGCAACGAGCCTGGCGGAGAAGGGGGTCGAGGTCGAGATACTGACCGGCAAACCGAACTATCCACAGGGCAAAGTGTTCGATGGATACCGGGCATCGGGCTACCAGCGCGAGGAATACCGCAGCATCCCCGTTCATCGCATCCCGCTGTTCCCGCGCGGTCGCGGCGGCATGCGCCTCGCACTCAACTATCTGTCCTTCATCATCTCCGGATTGCTGTTCGCACCCTGGATGCTGCGCAAGAAACAATTCGACGTGATCTTCATCTATGCACCGTCGCCGATCTTGCAGGCGATTCCGGCCATCTTTCTCGGCTGGCTGAAAGGCTGCCCTGTGGTGCTGTGGGTGCAGGACCTGTGGCCGGAGAGCCTGTCGGCAACGGGCCATGTGCGCAACCGTCTGATGCTGAAGATGGTGGAACAGGTGGTGCGCTTCATTTACCGGCATTGCGATTTGCTGCTGGTGCAATCGCAGGCATTCGTCGCGCCGGTCCGCGCGCTGGCTGCGGACACGCCCATCGCGTACTACCCGAATTCGGTGGACGACACGTTTGCCGTCCCGGCCAAAGGTGAACTGCCGGCGGTCGCGGGATTGGGCGAAGGATTCTCGGTCATGTTCGCCGGCAACATCGGCACCGCGCAGGCGGTCGAGGTCATCGTGGAGGCGGCCCGGCTGCTGAAAGGACATGCGGACATCCACTTTGTCGTGCTGGGCGAAGGCAGCCGCTGGGAGTGGATGCGGCAGGAAGCGCAGAGACAGGCGCTGATCAACATGCATCTGCCCGGACGCTTCCCGGTCGAGACCATGCCGGGGTTCATGCAGCAGGCATCGGCATTGCTGGTGACGCTAGCGGATCAGGAGATATTCAAGGCCACCATCCCGAGCAAGGTGCAGGCCTATCTGGCGGCCGGACGCCCCATCCTCGCCTGTCTCAACGGCGAGGGGGCGAACCTGGTCGTTGCTGCCGGGGCTGGGCTGGCGATTCCGGCGGAGAACGGTCGGGCCCTGGCAGAGGCCATAATGCAGCTGTACCGCATGCCACCGGCAGAGCGCGAAGCGATGGGCGCACGCGGTCGTTTATACTATGCGGAGCATTTTGCGCACGACATGCTGGTCGACCAGCTGGTCACGCACCTGCGCTTGGTGTGCAACGATAAAGAGAGAACCGAATGAGAATATTGGTATTGGGCGCCAGTGGCATGCTCGGCAACGCCATGATCCGGGTGCTGAGCGAAAAGACCGATTGGCAGGTGTACGGTACAGTCCGTTCGGAAAGTGCGAAGCGGCTGTTCGGCCCCGATATCGCCGCGCGATTGATCACCGGTGTGGACGTCGAACAGCAGGATTCTTTGTTGCAAGCCTTCATTCAGACGCGCCCCGATGTGATGATCAATTGCGTCGGGCTGATCAAGCAACTGGCCGACGCGGACGACCCGTTGCAGGCCATCCCCATCAACGCCTTGCTGCCGCACCGTTTGGCGCGGATGTGCGAACTGGCCGGCGCGCGGCTGGTGCACATGAGTACCGATTGTGTATTCAGCGGCGACAAGGGCAATTACCGCGAGTCCGATCCGTCTGATGCAAAGGACCTGTACGGGCGCTCCAAATACTTGGGCGAGGTCGCCTATCCGCATGCCGTCACCCTGCGCACCTCCATCATCGGACACGAACTGCAGAGCGCGCACGGCCTGGTCGGTTGGTTCCTGTCGCAGCAGGGGCGCTGCAACGGCTATACCAAAGCGATCTTTTCTGGTTTGCCCACAGTCGTGCTGGCGCAAGTTGTGCGCGACGTGGTGATTCCGAATGCCGATTTGTCCGGCGTGTATCATCTCGCCGCAAAGCCCATCGCGAAGTACGATCTGCTCAAGCTGATTGCCGCGGTATATGGCAAGAAGATCGAGATAGACCCCAGCGATAAATTGGTCATCGACCGCTCGCTGGATGCGGGGCGCTTCTGCGAGGCGACCGGGTATGTCGCGCCGGAATGGCCGGAATTGGTCGAAACGATGCATACCTATCGGTAGGAAAGCGATGTACAAGCACTATCGGCGATAGCCACGCTATGCATTGATGGCGGCATCATTTGATGTTATAAGATGTGCATCAATGACGGAGGTAATGAATATGCGTACGACTCTTGCACTTGATGACGACTTGCTTGAAAAAGCCCAGGTATTTACCGGCCCAATGGAAAAGACGGCTTTGGTTCGGGAAGCGCTGAAAGCTTTGATCCAGCGCGAAAGCGCCAAACGCTTGGCATTGCTCGGGGGCTCAGAGCCATTGCTTGAACATGTGCCGCGGCGCCAGTCTGATCCGGCATGATTTTGGTGGACACATCGGTGTGGATAGACCACTTGCGTCACGGTGATGTGGAATTGACGGGTCTTCTGAACGCAGGCCAAGTGCTTACTCACCGCTTTGTAATTGGCGAACTGGCCTTGGGTAATTTACAAAATCGCAATACCGTTCTAAGTGCCATGCAAAATCTGCCGCAGGTTACAGCTGCATCAGATGAGGAGGCATTGCATTTCATCGAAAGTAATGCGCTTTTCGGTACGGGAATTGGATACATCGACGCACACTTGTTGGCTGCTGTGCGTCTTTCTCCGGGCGCGTTGCTGTGGACGCGTGACAAACGGTTGTTGGCTGAGAGTATGCGGCTTGGGCTGTGCGTGAGATTCACTCATTGATCAAACCGCCAAAGCGACAAATCAGGGGTTGTCACCAGCAAGGATAAATCCCGAAAGCATGCTGAATAAGTTCGCTGGATTCCCGCTTTCGCGGGAATGACGGAATAACAGAGGTTTTATATGTTCAAAGACAAAGTATTGATGATCACCGGCGGCACGGGCTCTTTCGGCAACACCGTGCTCAAGCGTTTCCTTTCCACTGATGTGCGCGAGATACGCATTTTCAGCCGCGACGAGAAGAAGCAGGAGGATATGCGCATCGAGCTCAACAACAGTAAGCTCAAGTTCTACATCGGCGACGTGCGTGACTACGACAGCGTCTATCAGGCGATGCGCGGCGTGGACTATGTTTTCCATGCCGCCGCGCTGAAGCAGGTGCCCTCGTGCGAGTTCTACCCGATGGAAGCGGTGCGTACCAACGTCGTTGGCACCGAGCACGTGCTGAATGCGGCCACGGCCAATGGCGTCAAACGCGTGGTGGTGCTGAGTACGGACAAGGCGGTGTATCCGATCAATGCGATGGGCATCTCCAAGGCGATGGCGGAGAAGCTGATGGTCGCCAAGTCGCGCATGCAGCGCGAGACCGAGACGGTGTTCTGCGCCACGCGCTACGGCAACGTCATGGCCTCGCGCGGTTCGGTCATCCCGCTGTTCGTGTCGCAGCTGAAAGAAGGCAAGCCGCTGACGGTGACCGACCCGAACATGACGCGCTTCCTGATGTCGCTGGAAGACTCCGTCGATCTGGTGCTGTATGCCTACGAGCACGGCAAGCAGGGCGACATCTTCGTGCAGAAGGCGCCGGCCTCGACCGTCGCCGACCTGGCGCAAGCCCTCACCGAGCTGTTCGAGAAGAAGAACGAAGTCCGCATCATCGGCACCCGCCATGGCGAGAAACTGTACGAGTCGCTCATCTCGCGCGAGGAGATGGCGCACGCCCAGGACATGGGCGGCTATTACCGCATCCCCGCCGACAATCGCGACCTCAATTACGCCAAGTACTTCAGCGAAGGCGAGGAAAAGATCTCCACCCTCGACGACTACACCTCGCATAACACCGAGCGACTGAATGTCGAACAGGTCAAGGCATTGCTGCTCAAGCTCGATTTCATCCAGGAAGAACTCAATGCTTAAGGTCATGACCATCGTCGGGACGCGTCCCGAGCTGATCAAAATGTCACGCGTGATCGCCGAGTTCGACCGGCACACCAGACATATCCTGGTGCACACCGGCCAGAACTACGATTACGGACTGAATCAGGTCTTTTTCGACGACCTGGGCATCCGCAAGCCGGATCATTTCCTGGAGGCGGTCGGCGAGAACGCCGCGCAGACCATCGCGCGCGTGATCGAGAAATCCGACGCGGTCATGGAGCAGGAAAAGCCGGACGCCATCATGCTGTACGGCGACACCAACTCCTGCCTGGCGGTCATCTCGGCCAAACGCCGCAAGATCCCGGTATTCCACATGGAAGCCGGCAACCGCTGCTTCGACCAGCGCGTACCGGAAGAGCTGAATCGCAAGGTGCTCGACCACCTGAGCGACATCAACATGGTGCTGACCGAACATGCGCGCCGTTACCTGATTGCCGAGGGCATCAGCCCCGAGACCATCATCAAGACCGGCTCGCACATGCGCGAGGTGCTCGACCATTACATGCCCAAGATCCTGGAGTCGGACGTGCTGCAACGCATGGGGCTGACGGCGGGCAAGTTCTTCATCGTCAGCGCACACCGCGAAGAGAACGTCGACACCCCGCAGAACATGCTGGACCTGATCGAGACGCTCAATGCGCTGGCCAAGACCCACGACTGCCCGGTCATCGTCTCCACCCACCCGCGCACGCAGAAACGCCTGGATACGATGGAGCTGGGCAAACTTGACCCGCATATCCAGTTCCTCAAACCGTTCGGGTTCTGCGATTACATCAAGCTGCAGATGGAAGCACTGTGCGTGGTGTCCGACAGCGGCACGATCACCGAGGAGGCTTCTTTGCTGAATTTGCCGGCGATCACCATCCGCAATGCGCACGAGCGCCCCGAAGGCATGGATGTCGGTACGCTCATCATGAGCGGGCTGAAGAAGGATCGTGTGTTGGATGCGGTGCGCGTGATCGTCGCGCAGCACGACAAGACCAGGCGGGTGATGCCGCCGGTTCAGGATTACGAGGCCGGCCCGGTATCGAAGCAGGTGCTGCGCGTCGTGCTGAGCTATGTCGATTATGTGAATCGCACCGTCTGGTCGAAATCGCTCTGAGATGACTGCCATGCTGATCACCGGCGCCAACGGCTTCGTCGGACAAGCCCTGTGCGAAGAAGCGGTAGCGCAAGGATTCCGGGTCAGGGGAGCGACGCGGACCGCTTGCGATCTGGACGGGGCGGAGAACGTCATCGTCGGCGCGGTCGATGGCTTTACTGACTGGAAGGCGGCGCTGAACGGCATCGATGTGGTCGTACATCTGGCGGCGCGCGTGCATGTCATGCACGACACCGTTGCCGACCCGCTGACGGAATTCCTCAAGGTCAACCTGCACGGCACGATCAACCTCGCCATCCAGGCCGCGAATGCCGGCGTCAAACGCCTCATCTATGTAAGCTCGATCAAAGTGAACGGTGAGCAGACAGAGGGAATGCAGGTGTTCACCGCAGCGGACGAACCCGATCCGCAAGATCCCTATGCCATCTCCAAATGGCAGGCCGAACAGGCGCTGCACCAGATCGCACGGGAGAGGGGACTGGAAGTGGTGATCCTGCGCACCCCGCTGGTCCATGGCCCGGGCGTGAAGGCCAATTTCCTGCAGCTCATGCAGGCCGTGGAAAAAGGCATCCCGCTGCCGCTGGAGAACGTGAGCAACGCGCGCAGCCTGCTCTATCTGGGGAACATGGTGGATGCCCTGTTGCTCTGCGCCACCCACCCGGCCGCGGCCGGCAAGACCTATTTGTTGCGCGACGGGGAAGATGTCTCCATGCCCGAACTGGTTCGCCTGCTGGGCGAGGGGATGGGCCGCAATGCCCGGCTGTTCCCGTTTCCGCTGGGGTTGTTGCGCAGCCTTGCGACCGTTGCCGGTCGGCGGGCCGCGTTCGATCGTGTGACAGGCTCGCTGCGCATCGACGACGCGCCGATACGCGATGAACTGGGCTGGAAGCCGAAGTTCACCCTGCGCCAGGGTTTGCACGCGACTGCAGCCGGGTATAAAGAGCAACGCCACCCGCCGACCGAACCGGCATTGCCGAAACGTACCCCGGGATCGGCGCGGCTGTGCCGCGTCTCCATCGTCATCGTCAACTACAACGCCGGAGATATCCTGCAGGCGTGTGTCGCCCGGGCAGTATTGCAGGCGGAACAAGTCATCGTGGTCGACAATGCCTCGTCCGACGGCAGCATCGCCGCGTTGAGCAAGGCTTTTCCTGCCGTCACCATCATCGTCAACGAGCAGAATCTCGGTTTTGCCAAGGCCTGCAACCAGGGCGCAAGGGCGGCGAACGGCGAGCATATCTTTTTCCTGAATCCCGATTGCCTCCTCGAGGACACTGCGGTGCAACGGCTCGTCCAGGCAGCGCACAGCGCGCCCGATGTGGGCATGGTCGGCGGCTTGCTGACCAACCCGGACGGCAGCGAACAGGGCGGCGCGCGGCGCGCGGTGCCGACTCCCTGGCGCTCGCTCGTCAGAGTCACCGGCTTGGGCGGCTTGAGCGGGCGTTATCCCAGATTGTTTTCCGATTTCGATCTGCACAAGCTGCCCCTGCCCGAAAAACCGATCGAGATGGAAGCGATCTCCGGCGCCTGCATGCTGGCGCGGCGCGATGCACTGGAACAGGTAGGCCTGCTCGACGAGGGCTACTTCATGCATTGCGAAGACCTGGACTGGTGCATGCGCTTCCGCCGCAGGGGGTGGAAACTGCTGTTCGTGCCGGATGCGCGCATGGTCCACTACAAGGGGCATTGCAGCAAGGCGCGGCCGATCTTTGTGGAGTGGAACAAGCACAAAGGCATGCTGCGTTTCTACAACAAATTCTTCCGCCACCAATATCCCGGCCTGCTCATGGGCTTGGTGACTCTTGGCGTCTGGATGCGCTTCGCGGCAGTGGCGACTTGCCTTTTCCTGAATCGAATACTGCGCCGAAGGCCGCGCTGTGGCTGAGACTCGCGTTGGCGTGCTGGGGGCGACCGGCATGGTGGGGCAGGGCTTGCTACCGCTGCTGACCAAAGCCGGGCGCCAAGTGATCGCCTACTCCAGGCAAGATCGACCGCGCAGCGGACAAGTCGAGTTTCGGCGATTGTACTTGCCCGATGGCGACCCCGGCAGCGAACAGATCGCCGACTGGGTCTGCCTGGCCCCGATCTGGACTCTCCCGGAACATTTCAAGATGCTGGCCGGGCATCGGGCCGAACGCATCGTCGCGCTCAGCTCCACCAGCGTCTTCACCAAGCAAGGCTCTTCCGATCCGGCCGAACAGCAAACGGCGGCGAAACTCGCGCGCGGCGAACGCGAACTCATCGCCTGGGCCGAAGCGAATGGCATCGAATGGCTGATCCTGCGTCCGACACTCATCTATGGCAAAGGGCAGGACCGCAACATCGGCGAGATCGCCCGCTTCATCAGCCGTTTCAGCTTCTTCCCGCTGCTCGGCCAGGCAAAGGGCCTGCGCCAGCCGGTGCATGCCGACGATGTGGCCGCGGCGTGCGCGGCAGCCTTGCTGAAGCGCAATGTGCGCAACCGTACCTACGAGCTGTCCGGAGCCGAAAGATTGAGCTATCGCGAAATGGTCGCCAGAGTCTTCAAAACCATGGGCAAGCAGGAGAGATTCATCCCTATCCCGCTGTGGCTGTTTGGTGCCGCAATCGTTTGCCTGCGCCTGTTGCCGCGTTACCGCCACTGGTCTGCGGCCATGGCGGAAAGGATGAACATCGATCTGGTGTTCGAGCACACGGAAGCAAGCAGCGATCTCGGCTTCTCGCCGCGCCCTTTCCGGCTCGGCAGCAACGATCTGCCGAGTGAATAAACATTATTCCAACAGTGTCAATATGCCAAACGGCATATAGGAGGGACCGGCGAGGTTGGCTATAATTGCATCACAGGAATACACCATAGCTTAGGGGAGCATGGTTCAATCACTCGATAACACGGCGTCGGCCGGTGCGAAAGTCTGCATCCGGCAAGGAACACCGGGCATCCTGCCACTTCAACGCAATGCTTCACTGCGATCGGACCGGCAGGAACATCCCGTCTTTCTTCGACAACTGATTGCAAACAGATAAGGGAAACTGAATAGGTCGTCATCCCCGCGAATGCGGGAATCCAGCTTGTTGAATTAACTGGGTTCCCGCTTTCGCGGGAACGACAAAGCCGGACTTGTTCGGCGTTTTCCAAGGCACACCAGGGGCATACGGCGTGAAAATATTGCTTTTCGGCAAGAGCGGACAGGTTGGCTGGGAGTTGCAGCGCAGTCTCGCGCCATTGGGCGAGATCGTCGCGCTGGATTCCGGCAGCACAGGGATGTGCGGCGACTTCACCGATCTGGATGGCATCGCCGCAACGGTGAGAACTGTTGCGCCCGATGTCATCGTCAATGCAGCCGCACACACCGCAGTCGACAAAGCCGAGAGTGAACCTGAACTGGTCCGCACCATCAACTCATCAGCGCCCGGCGTGCTGGCTCAAGAGGCAAAGAACATCGGCGCATGGCTGGTGCACTACTCTACCGACTACGTGTTCGATGGCAGCGGCGACCAGCCCTGGCTCGAATCGGATGCCACCTCCCCGCTCAGCGTTTACGGCGCGACCAAACTCGAAGGCGAGAAGCTCATTCGGCAAGCCGGCTGCAAACACCTCATCTTCCGCACCAGCTGGGTCTATGGCGCGCGCGGCGGCAACTTCGCCAAGACCATGTTGCGCCTTGCTGCCGAACGCGACAGCCTCTCCGTCATCGACGACCAGATCGGCACCCCCACCGGGGCCGACCTGCTGGCCGATGTGACGGCACATGCCATCCGCGCCGTGCGGCAGCGACCGGAGTTGGGCGGCCTCTACAACCTGGTGGCGGGCGGCGAGACCTCGTGGCACGGCTATGCAAGCCTCGTCATCGATTTCGCGTCGCGCGCGGGCGTGCCGCTCAAAGTTTCCCCGGCAGCCATCAAGGCCGTAGTGACCGGCGAATTCAAGACGGCTGCCAGGCGCCCGCTCAATTCGCGGCTGGACTGCGGCAAACTGCAAAAGGCTTTTGATCTGCAACTGCCACCATGGCAAGCGGGTGTCGAAAGAATGTTGATAGAAATATTGGAAAAACAAAGATGAAATGCATTCCGACAGCCATTCCCGATGTGCTGATCATCGAGCCGAAAGTATTCGGCGATGAGCGCGGTTTTTTCTTTGAGAGTTTCAATCGGCGCGCGTTTGCGGAAGCGACCGGGGTTGATGCCGACTTTGTGCAGGACAACCATTCGCGTTCGGCGAAAGGGGTTCTGCGCGGCTTGCACTACCAGATACAGCATCCGCAGGGAAAACTGGTGCGCGTCGTCAGCGGCGTGGTTCTTGATGTGGTGGTGGATATCCGACGTAGCTCGCCTACTTTTGGGCGTCATGTGGCGGTCGAACTCTCCGCCGAGAACAAGCGCATGGTTTGGGTGCCGGAAGGTTTTGCCCACGGTTATGTCGTGCGTTCAGAGTCTGCTGAATTCATCTACAAATCGACCGACTACTGGTATCCCGAACACGAGCGTTGCATCAGATGGGATGACCCATCGGTGGGGATCAAGTGGCAATTGACGCAAGCCCCCATTCTTTCGGAGAAGGACTCCAATGGAGTTACTTTGCAGGATGCCGAGTTATTTGCCTGATATTTCCGGGTGGCGGTGACAAAGGGTTTTTCTGTGTCGTAAATTGGTTGATCGTTTAATGGTGAAAATATGAATCGCTATCTCGAGTTTGTGTGGCATCGCTCAGTAGCTGAAATACGCGCCGATATGTCGCGGGCGGTATTGGGGATCTTTTGGTGGATCGTCGAACCTGTGCTTTATCTGGCGGTTTTTTACGTCATCTTTGGCCTGGTCTTCCAGCAGCGCGGTGAGAACTACGTCTCCTTCTTGCTGACCGGCCTGATCACTTGGAAATGGTTCGCCAGCACCATAAACAGCTCGACGACCGCGATCACTCGCAACATGCCGCTGATCTACCAGGTGTATCTGCCCAAGGTCGTATTCCCTTTGGTTGCCATCGTTACAAGCAGTTTCAAGTTCGGCATCGTTTTCACGATGCTGATGTTATTTTTACTGATAACCGGTGCACCGGTCACGACGGCATGGCTGGTCGACCTGCCCTTGCTGCTGATCTTTCAGGTGCTGTTCATGCTGGGTGTCGGCATGACTTTGGCCGCGATCGACCCGTTCCTGCCGGATATCAAATTCCTGGTGGACAACGGCTTGCTGATGCTGTTTTTCCTGTCGGGCATCTTTTTCCGGTTCGATTCTGTGCCTGAATCCATCCGCCCATATTTTGATCTTAATCCCATGGGTGTCCTGATCCACAACTACCGCGAGGTCCTGCTCTACGGCAAGCATGCGGATTGGAATAGCCTCTGGTCGACCGCCATCCTGACACTGTGCACCCTGCTCCTCGGCTTGTTCCTGCTTGCGAAGTTCAATCGCAAATATGCAAAGCGAGCCTTCCTATGACGACGCAACCCACAGAGTTGATACGTCTGGACAACGTCGGGGTCAGCTATCCCCAGCGGGGAGGCTTGTTCAAACGCACGGAGTACTGGGCGCTGAAGGACATCTCGTTCGGCATATGCGAGGGAGAGACGATAGGCGTCATCGGCCGCAACGGGGTCGGCAAGACGACGCTGTTGCGGCTCCTGGCGGACATCATCAGTCCGGATCGAGGCAGCGTGACGAGAGCACCGGGGCGTCGCACGGTCCTTCTTTCCATTCAGGCGGGCTTCATTCCCACACTGACCGGGCGTCAGAATGCACTGATCAGCGGGATAACGCTCGGACTCTCCAAAGACAAGATCATCAACTGCTTCGACCAGATAATCGAATTCTCCGAACTGCACGAATTCATCGATCAGCCGGTGGCGTCATATTCTTCCGGGATGCGTGCACGCCTGGGTTTCTCGGTGGCCATGCAAGTCGACCCGGATATCCTGCTTATTGACGAAGCCATCAGCGTGGGTGACGAGGTGTTCCGGAAGAAATCGTCTGCGGTCATTCGTGAGCGGGTCGCCGCGAATGAGACGACCATTCTCGTCACGCACAATGCACAGATGGCCAGCACGCTGTGCACCAGGATCATCTGGATCGAAGACGGTGTGGTTCGCATGAGCGGCGACCCACAGGAAATAATGAAATTGTATCTGGGCAAATAGCGGTGCATTTGTGCGTGCCGGTTCGGGAGATGCCGGTGCATGAGTTTGATCAACGCCCTTGCGGGATGTGGCTAGAGTTCGAATATGCAAGAAAAGACAGAAAACAGAACATCGCCGGATGATGCACAGAATGGTCACACCGCCGGTGTGAACCAAAGTGCGGTCATACACAAACTCGCGCCGCCGCGATCCGGCAGCGATGTGGTCGGCAAACTCCGTCAAACAGGCGTAGGCAGGCTATATACCAATCACCTGAAGCACAATCCGGCGATCCGGTCGGTTGTCATATGGGTTTGGAAAAACTTTTACCCGGTATATCTGAGATATTTCGTTATCACGAGATCGCGGAAATGGAAGAGATTGGTCCGCTTCTCCGATTTCATAAAGGATGGTTCGGTCAACAGATACACGCTGGCTGAATCCTGCATCGTCGAATCGCCGATACCGAGGGTGTTTCCGATCACCGATCAGGAGCATTTGGCACCACCGGCGGAACGTTATACCTTTCCGAAGGTGCAAGTGGCCATCGTGAACGATGCGCTTCAATATGGGGGTACCAATCTGGTGTTCGTCGGCGATTCGGCGATATGCCATGATCTATACGACTTCAAGAGCGACTTCACGTCCGAGGAGCTTCATGGTCGGGCAGTCATCGATACCAAACGCGGACGCATGCGCTGCTTCTCGCACGATGAGTCACCTGAGCAAGTTGCCGAGGCCGCCACCTTTGTCGATGCTTGCGCGTCCAATTACGCGCACTGGATGACGGAGGTATTGCCGCGCATCGCTTTGTTCTGCGCAGAGAGCCAGTTCAGGGACGTGCCCATCGTGATCAATGACGGGTTGCACAAGAACATTATGGAATCGCTGTTGCTGATTGCAGGCGGGGGGCGAGAGATCATCACGCTGCCGGTCGGGAGGGCGCTGGCGATTCACAAGCTCTACCTGACATCGGTGACGGGCTATGTACCATTTGACCGCCGTTCGAACAAGTTGTCTGGTCATTCCCACGGCCTCTTCAGTCCGGAGGCACTCAAAAGGCTCAGCCAGCGCCTGAGCGGAAAAATTCCGGAAATCGAAGGCCGCACCTGGCCGGAGAAGATATTTCTGCGGCGCAACTCCGGGACGAGAAAGGTCACCAACGCAGCGAAGTTGGAGCAGCTGCTGGTCCGTTGCGGTTACACGGTGGTTGAACCGGAGAAACTCACACTTTCTGAACAGTTGCATTACTTCAGGAATGCCAAGGCGATAATCGGTGCCACAGGGGCGGCATTCGCGAATGCCATCTTCTGCCAGTGTGATGCCCGGGTGACCGTGCTGATGTCCAAGCACGAGAACATGATCTACCGGTACTGGTGCAACATGCTTGCCCCGCTGGGCGTCAAGGTCGATTACATACTCGGCCACATCGTGGACAACCACCATTTCGGCATTCATGGCGATTTTGAAGTCGTTCTCGAGGATGTCATCGAGATGCTCGAAGCCGATGGCAGCTACAAAGTACCCGCAGAAGTCTTTACTTGGCTCAACGCATTGGAGATTGCCGAGAAACAGGAGGCAGAAAGAAGCACGTTGATACATCCGACCGCACTGGTTGCTCTGGAGGCCAGGCTCGGCGAAGGAGTCGAGATCGGTCCCTACTCCATCATTCACGGGAATGTGGTCTTGGGCAACCGGGTCAAGGTGGCTGCCTACTGCGAGCTGGGGATAGCGACCCCGCTGGGCGATGGCAGCCCGCTCGTCATCGGCGATGATGCGCTCATACGCTCGCATTCCGTTTTCTACGAATCTTCCTCTTTTGGTGCAAAGCTGGTCACGGGTCATCGTGTGACAGTCAGGGAGAATACGGTCGCCGGTACTGGTTTCCAGATCGGCACGCTCAGCGAGATACAGGGTGATTGCACGATCGGCAACTATGTCCGCTTCCAGTCGAATGTGTTCGTGGGAAAGAAGACGACGATAGGCAACTTCGTCTGGGTGCTGCCCTATGTGGTCCTCACCAACGACCCGACGCCGCCGAGCGACAACCTGATCGGCTGCACCCTTGAAGATTTCGCCAGCATCGCCGCCGCCTCGGTGGTGTTGCCGGGAGTGACGGTCGGGCATCATGCACTGGTTGCGGCAAAAGCATGCGTCACAAAAGATGTGCCGCCGCACAAGGTCGTTGCGGGTGTGCCGGCGCGCGTCGTTGGCGACACCAAGGACATCAAGTTGCGCAACGGATCGGGAGAGCCGGCATACCCGTGGACACGCCATTTCACACGCGGTTATCCGGAAGCGATCGTTGCTGGCTGGGTTAACGAAGAGGGAAAAAATGATTGAACATTGCAAACTGATCGACTTGCCCAAAATCACTGATCCCAGAGGCAACCTGACCTTTGTCGAGGGTGAACGTCACATCCCGTTCCCGATACGCCGGGTGTACTACCTGTACGACGTGCCGGGCGGGGCGGAGCGCGGCGCGCACGGACACAAGGAGCTCCAGCAACTGATCATCGCGATGTCCGGTTCGTTCGACATCCATCTGGATGACGGTTTCGGGAAGAAGACCTTCCACATGAAACGCAGCTATTATGGTCTTTACATCAGCCCGATGATCTGGCGGGAGATCGACAACTTCTCTTCCGGGGCGGTCTGCATGGTCCTGGCATCAGAGTACTACGACGAAAAAGACTACTACCGGGATTACGACCAATTCATCAAAGACGCAAAGAAGGCACACAAATGAAATCAGTTCCATTTCTTGATCTGGGAAAACTGCACAGCTCCATTCGCGGGGAACTGGATGCCGCGTATCACCGCGTCATGGACTCCGGCAATTACATCATGGGGCCGGAACTGGAGGCGTTCGAAGCAGAGTTCGCGCGTTACAGCGAAGTGAAGCACTGCATCGGCGTCGGCAACGGACTCGAGGCGCTGCATCTCCTGCTCCGTGCCTACGACATCGGTCCCGGCGACGAGGTCATCGTGCCGTCGAACACCTTCATCGCCACCTGGCTCGCCGTCAGCGAATGCGGGGCCACGCCTATTCCGGTGGAGCCGGACTCGGTGACGCACAACATCGACCCGGCCCTGATCGGTGCCGCGATCACCAGCCGCACCCGGGTCATCATGCCTGTGCACCTGTACGGCCAGCCTGCCGATATGGACCCGATCAACGCGCTGGCTGCAAAGCACGGCTTGATCGTGATCGAGGATGCCGCACAGGCGCAGGGCGCCCGCTACAAAGGTCGCCGCGCCGGCTCATTGGGTCACGCGGCAGGCACGAGCTTCTATCCCGGAAAGAACCTGGGCGCACTTGGCGATGGCGGTGCAGTACTCACCAACGACGACAAGATCGCGGAAAAGGTCCGGCAATTGCGCAACTACGGCTCAAAGGTGAAGTATCAGCATGACATCGCCGGCTACAACAGCCGTCTCGACGAGATGCAGGCAGCCTTCCTTCGCGTCAAGCTGAGCGTGTTGGATCAGTGGAATGCTCGCCGCCGCGAGATCGCACAGCTCTATACCCGTCTGCTGGCGGGGGCCGACATCGGTTTGCCTGCGGTGCCTAATTATGCAGAGCCAGTTTGGCATCTCTATGTCGTGCGCAGCAAACAGCGGGATGCATTGAGGGCGCATCTGGAGCGTCAGGGCGTTTCGACGGTGATCCACTATCCGACGCCACCGCACCAACAGGGCTGCTACCGGAGTCTGGGCTTGGACGGCTTGCCTGTCGCGGAAGTGCTCGCTAATGAGGTGCTGAGCCTGCCGATGTCGCCGATGCTTACGGATGAAGAGATACGTTACGTGGTTGCTCAGCTTCGCGCATAGCATTCATACAGGGATAGTATCGTCACGCAGACGCAGATTATTAATTGAATGGATCGAATCGATGAACAAATTCTTTATCATGACGCGGGGTCGCACCGGGTCGACAGCGATAGTTGATGTCTTGAACAAGACGAAAAGCGTGCACACAACAAGAGAGCAAGAGATCTTTCTGAGACACGAGTTTCCACAAATCCGGAAAAATTTCCCAGATTTGAAGAATTACCCGTCGACGCTTCCGTTCGAACTCTGGAAGACCCAGACCCCGAAGTGGTGGAGTTACCTGCCCTATCGCCGCATGGATGCATGGCTGATCAACCGATATTTGCAGGATGCCGAGAAACTTGCGATGCAGGAAGGGGTGGGTGCCTTCGGCTTCAAGGTGCTGAGCAATCATTTTGATGAAAACCCATCACTTAAGGGTACGCTGCTTGCCTGCGGCTATCGTGTGTTGTATCTGAAGCGCAACGTTCCGCATCAGGTGATCTCAGGCATGATTGCAAAACAGCGTGGTGTGTATAACACCAAGAAAGACTTCCAGGATGATACGCGCTACATCCTCGACATCGATGAATTCAAGAAACTGGTCGAGTGGGAAGCGCAATCAGTTGCCAGAGATCTTGAGTTGTTAAGGTCTTCCGGCTTCAATTTCATCGAGGTGACCTATGAGGAATTCATGGCGGACCGCGAAGCGTTCTTCGTCCGCGTCCTGGCATTCCTCGGCGTACCGCCAGAAGTGCCGCAGGCGAGTTCCTATTCAGTGATGATCAAGGACTTGAAACATACCGTTGAGAATTACCAGGCTGTGGCAGAGTGCGCGGCAACGATGGGCATGAGCATTGAATAGGGGCGACTATTTATGAAAGACATAAAACAAACATGAAAAAACAGTTGCCCATGAGCAGATCACCCATAGACTTTCTTTATGATTCTTTCATAAAGAAATATTCGAGTCTTATTCTATTGGCTGGTCCACCTCGTAGCGGCACAACGTGGTTGAACAGGGAATTATGTAATGAAGTAAACATGTTCCCGTTTCTGCCAGAATGCACCCTGCTGACCCAACAGGTCGAGCTATACAGCCGGACGTTGAATCACTGCGATCCCCAGCGATTCCTGGCCTACTTCGGCAATAAGCAGAATTTGTTGATCTATTACCGCAAGAATGTGGCTAGGCTGCTTAACCAGACCGCATCGCTTCATCGCAAACCAAAAGCCACAACGCTGGTTCTTAAAGATCCCAATCTCACCCTTTATCTGGCTGAGGTAAAAGACCTGTTCCCGCCGCACAAGTTGATAGTATTAGTGCGGGATCCACGCGATGTGCTGGCATCCATGAAAAACGTGATAGTCAGAAAACAGATGAAATGGGATCTGCAAGCGGAGGCTAACCAGTTGTTCTCCTATTACCACAGTATAGCGAACCTTCAACAACAAGAAGTTCAGAATTGTTTGTTTGTGCGCTATGAAGATATTGTCGCGGGAACAACTGCAGCCCTGCAGGATTTTCTGCAGCAACCCGTTCTGCAAAATACCTCCCACAACAAAGATGTCAACAACGTGCGTGAACAGCTCGATGAGGCAGATCCGTTCTTCTCTGAGCTGTACCTGCAACCCACAACGTCGAAGAAGATCGGCAGTTACCGGGATATTCTGTCTGATGACGAGGTTAGGCATATCGAGGCCGTATACTCTGGCGTAATCAAACATTGGCACTATTGATGCTCTCTCGACCCACGCAAAAGATATGAGCCTCATGGGATACACCTCGCTACATTCAGTGGCGGAGCACATCTCTCGATTAGTCGAGGCCGGGGAGTTCAATAGCGCCTTGGAATTGGTCCATGACTTTATCGAGCGCATCTTTACCGAGCCCTTGTGCACATCGCAGGTACTCGGTTCAAAGCGGCTGGATGAGCTGTGCCAGCGCATCGGCAGCATCAATCTTGCCGGGATCGACCGTAGCTCTTTTGCTGTGCTGCCGGAATCGACGCAGCCGGTCTATGCGTATGTCGTGACCAAATTGCAGAGATCGGGCGGGCATACAAGGGTCATCGAGGATTTCATCAAGGCTCGACCCCATGCATGGCACGTCATTCTGTCGACCGAACTGGCCGGAAGCTCGGAAGCCGATCATCTGATGAGCGGGCTGGCGAATCAGGTTCATGTCGTCTTTGAATCGGCGGGTAAACAGGATGACCACCAGCAGCGACTTGATTGGTTACAGAGGCGCCTGCTTGAGGTGCGCCCCCAAAGGGTGTGCCTGTTCAACCATCATCAGGATAGCGTCGCTGTCGCGGCGGTCCAGCCTGGAATGGGATTCAATATCAGTTTCTATCATCATGGCGATCATCATCTGTGTCTGGGGGTTTTTCTGCCGCAGGCGGAACATATCGATCCGCATCCGATGGGCTATCACAGCTGTCGCGACGAGCTGGGCATGGACAACATCTACATCCCGCTCACGATCGAGGATAAAGGCGAGCGCTTCGCCGGTCAGCCGTTCATGCATGACGGTGTGCTCACCACTTGTACGGCAGCCCGCTCCAACAAGATCGAGATCCCTTATTTCGTCAGCTATCTGGATATGGTCCCGGAACTTCTCAAGGCTACCGGCGGCAGGCATGTCCATATCGGCCGGTTGACCCCGTGGGCGCTGTTCCGCATCCGGCGCGGGTTGAAGCGTCTTGGAATTTCAGCCGACCGGTTCGTTTACACGCCGTGGGTTCCCAGTGTCTGGAAGGCGCTGCAAGAACACCATGTGGATCTGTACGTCGCCTCTTTTCCGTACGGCGGCGGACTTACGCTTATCGAGGCGATGGGGGCGGGGATGCCGGTCGTGCTGCACCAGCACGTTTTTTCCCGCGTGCTGAGCGGGATCGATATAGCCTATCCCGGTGTCTTCAGCTGGCGCGAACCGGCAGAGCTATTGGGCATCTGCTCGAGTGTCACCGCCGGACAGCTTCAGCAACACAGTCTGTTGGCGCGCACGCAATACGAGAAATATCACAGCCAGCAGGTATTGGTCGAAGCGCTGGCCACGGATGATGGCAAAGGGATAACGCCGCCCGGTCTGAGCGACAGTTTCCGGCCGCAGCGCGACGAGTTCGCAGCCTGGCTGGAGAGCCAAGTCACTATCGGGCATTTGCTGCGCCGGTCGGCCTATCGCATCTTGCGGGCGTTGCGCAATCGCCTTTGATAGTGCGGCACAGAATCAGAGGCGTACAAATAGCTTTAGAGGGGAAACAAAGTGCAGAACACGAAGTTGTTGCAGGATGTATTGGCGCTTGCGCGCGAGGCCGGGAAAAGGATCATGGTTGTCTATGATGCCGGCGCCGTCGAGCAGCAGGATAAGAAAGACGGCTCGCCGCTCACGGCGGCAGACTTGGCATCGCATCACGCCATCGTCGAGGGATTGAGGAAGTTGACACCGGAGTGGCCGATCCTTTCAGAAGAGTCGGCAGCGGAGAGTTACGAGGTGCGCCGCAACTGGAAGCGGTTCTGGCTGGTCGATCCGCTCGACGGCACCAAGGAGTTCATCAAGCGCAACGGCGAGTTCACCGTCAACATCGCGCTCATCGAGGATGGCAAACCGGTGATGGGCGTGGTGCATGCGCCGGTGCTTGGTTTGAGTTATTTCGCCGAGCAGGGCGGCGGCGCCTTCAAGCAGGTCGGTGATGCGGCACCTGTGCCGATCAGGGTCGCGCTGCACACCCCGAACGAGAAGATAAAGATGGTGGGCAGCCGCTCGCACAGCGATCCGCGGCAGGACGATCTGACGGCGCATCTGGGCGGCGGCGAGTTCCTGAGCATGGGCAGTTCACTGAAGTTCTGTCTGGTGGCCGAAGGCACTGCGCATCTCTATCCGCGTCTCGGCCCCACCATGGAGTGGGATACGGCGGCGGCGAACGCTGTGGTGCTGGAGGCAGGCGGGATCGTGTGCGAAGGTGGCGGCGAGGCGTTGCGTTACAACAAGGCGGATTTGCATAACCCGCCGTTCGCGGTATTGGCGGCGGCAGATACGAAATTAAGAACGCAACTCAGGGCGTGGAAATGGTGAAAGAGTGCTTCTAACTCAGTTTCATCCCGGATAAGTTATTGGGCGGCAAAAATTTCGTCATTGATAGAACTACCAGCCATTCGACTAAGCCCGCAAGCGGGCAAGTCGCTGGTTATGCGCCGGAATGACGGCTTAATGGTATTAGGGAGAGTCAGTTTTCGGTCGGTCAGTACATCTTGATATTTGAAAATCCTTATAGCGAGTCAAACAATAGCGTAACGTAACTCAATATAGACAATTAGGCAGCGCATCATCTATAATGCGATACATTATGCCAAGCAAGCCATCAACACTTTTTCCGTCTGAGGCCCAACTGCTCATCAAGCTGGGTGAGAGATTGAAGATGGCCAGGCTACGCCGCAAACTTTCGACGGCGACGGTCGCTGCTCGGGCGCACATTTCCAGAATGACGCTGTATCGAGTTGAAGAGGGATTGCCGGCGGTCGGGATTGGAGTCTATCTGCGCGTTCTTGTGGTGCTGGGCTTGGAGAGCGACATGGAATTGGTGGCCGCAGACGATAAGCTCGGTCGGAAGCTGCAGGATCTGGAATTGCCTACCAGGCAGAGGGCCAGGAAGTCATGAATGACGTTCTTGAAGTATGGCTGGATGTGGATTTTCTCCCCGAGCTAACGCGGGTTGGTTCTCTTGCACATGATCGGGGCCAGATCCGGTTTTCATATGATCGTCAGTGGTTGGACAATCCGGCATGCTTCGTGTTGGATCCCGATTTATCTCTGGATAGTGCCCCGTTCTTTCCAAAGCCGGAAAGCGGGAACTTTGGCATTTTCCTGGATTCCTCGCCGGATGGGTGGGGCCAGACACTCATGGATCGGCGGGAGCTGCTTGAAGCGAAGGACGCGGGCCGCCCGGCGCGCAAACTATATGCATGGGATTATCTGATCGGAGTACAAGATGCCACGAGGCAGGGGGCTCTTCGCTTTTGCTTGCCGGGAAGAGAAAATTTCCTTGCAGACGATAAGCTGCCGGCCCCTCCTGTGACAAGTCTTCGGGAACTGGAATCTATCGCGCGTGAATTAACCAACAAGCACATTCATGATCTTGATGCACTTCGCAAATGGCTTGCGGTTCTCGTGGCCCCTGGCGCATCGCTTGGCGGCGCGAGGCCCAAAGCGAATTTCGTGGAAGCGGACGGATCCTTATGGATCGCCAAATTTCCATCGCGGTACGATGAAATGGACGTGGGGGCCTGGGAAATGGTCACTCATACCTTGGCGCATAAAGCAGGCGTGGATGTGCCGCCGGCGATGCTTAAGAAATTCAATAGTGAATATCACACGTTTTGCGTTAAGCGCTTTGATCGCATTGGCGCTAAGCGGGTGTTCTATGCGTCGGCGATGACGATGCTGAAGAAATCCAGTAGCGAGAATTCGAGTTATCTGGATCTGGCGCAGGCCGTGCAATTTCATTGTTCCAGGGACAAGATTGAAACGGATCTCGAACAGTTATATCGCCGCGTTGCGTTTAATGTTGCCGTATCGAATCGGGACGACCATTTGAGAAATCATGGATTCATTCTGACAAAAGACGGTTGGACTCTTTCCCCGGCGTTCGACATAAATCCCAACAGGGACAAAACTGAACACGTCCTGAATATAGATGATCGTGACAACCGCCCCAGCCTTGAAACGGTAATGTCTACTGCCGACTTTTACCGGCTTGACCGGGCGCGTGCCGAAAGAATTGTAGAAGAGGTGCTTGACGCGGTCGGCACATGGAAAGAAGTGGCAAAAGGGATTGGTGTAAGTGCGGTGGAATTGGAATCTGTCGGCGGTGCATTTATGCCGGAGCGTCAATTTTGACCCAGGGCCGGTATACAGCAATAAGGGGGTACTTGATATGATCGTAACGGCCCGGAAGTAGTGAATGGTGCACGACCGGAGCAATTGGTTGTGCTGGCAAAAAACTGACTGATAAAACTCAAATGACAAAACAGAATACGAATTCAACCTCGGATAATGTGGTGTGGCACCACGCCACGGTGACGCGCGCACGCCGCGAGGAGCAGAACGGGCATCGCGGGGCGATACTCTGGTTCACCGGCTTGTCGGGCGCGGGCAAGTCCACGCTCGCACATGAAGTCGAAGAACAGCTCCACCGCATGGGCTGCCATACCTTCGTGCTGGACGGCGACAATGTGCGCCACGGTCTGTGCGGCGATCTGGGGTTCTCGTCGGAAGACCGGGTGGAGAACATCCGCCGCATCGGCGAGGTCGCCAAGTTGTTCATGGAAGCCGGCGTGATCGTGCTGACCGCTTTCATCTCGCCCTTCCGTGCCGACCGCGACAAGGTGCGAGCCATGGTGCAGCCGGGCGAGTTCGTCGAGATCTATTGCGAGTGTTCGATCGAGTTGTGCGAACAGCGCGATGTGAAAGGCCTCTACAAGAAGGCGCGCGCCGGCGAGATCAAACATTTCACCGGGATTTCGTCACCTTACGAGGCGCCGGACAAACCGGAACTGGCGGTGGATACCTCCAAGCCGCTGGATGCGTGCGTGCAGCAGGTGCTGGGCGAACTTGCCAGGGGCAAGATCATTCGGGGTTGAAACTGCTTTAACCCGGCTGTCTTTTAGGCCGGAATGACGGTTTTATAAGCCAGCTCCTTACCTTGGCTTATCCTTGCAATTATTGGAATTAATATCCATAATTGCACACATGTTTGATCGCTTCCTCTATACCCAGCTCTCCGACGCCATTGCTCACTCTCCGGCGGTCGCTTTGCTTGGCCCGCGTCAGGTCGGGAAGACGACATTGGCAATGCAAGTGGGCGAACGCGATCATGCGCTCTATCTGGATCTGGAGTCAGAGCAGGATCGGGCGAAGCTGTCGCAGCCGGAGTTGTACTTGACCGATCATCTGGACAAGCTGGTGATTCTGGACGAGGTCCATCGCGCGCCTGGGCTGTTTCCGGTATTGCGCGGTCTGATCGACCGGAACCGGCGCGAGGGGCGCAGGTTCGGTCAATATCTGCTGCTGGGCTCGGCATCGCCGGATCTGCTCAAGCAGTCCGGGGAGACGCTGGCGGGTCGTATCACCTATCTGGAACTCACACCTTTGCAGGTCTTGGAAACGCCGAGTGTCGCGGCAGACGAGCTTTGGGTGCGTGGCGGTTTTCCGGAGAGCTTGCTGGCGGCGGATGCGACGCACAGCTTGCGCTGGCGGCAGAATTTCATCCGTACCTATCTGGAGCGGGACATACCCCAGTTCGGCCCGCGCCTTGCAGCGGAAACGCTGCGGCGCTTCTGGGGAATGCTCGCGCATTTGCAGGGAGGGCTGCTCAATGTGGCGCAGTTGGCGCGCAACCTGGGAGTGGATGCGAAAACAGCGGCAAACTATCTCGATTTACTGGTGGACCTGATGCTTGTCCGCCGATTGCCGCCTTGGCATGCCAATCTGGGTAAACGCCTGGTCAAATCTCCCAAGGTATATGTGCGCGACAGCGGGGTGTTGCACGCACTGCTGAATATCCAGCACAAGGAGAACTTGCTGGAACATCCTGTGGTCGGGCGCAGCTGGGAAGGTTTTGTGATCGAGAATCTGCTGGCGGTTGCAGCAAACAAGGCACAGGGGTATTTCTACCAGACCAGTGGTGGTGCGGAGATAGATCTGCTCCTGGCGTGGCCGGATGGCAGCGTGTGGGCGATCGAGATCAAGCGTAGCCTGGCCCCCAAGATCGAACGGGGGTTTTACGCCGCCTGTGCCGATCTGATGCCGACGAAAAAATTCGTCGTTTATCCGGGCGCGGAACGATACCGGCTGGCGAATGACATTGAGGTGATTCCTCTGGAAGGATTGGCGCAGGAGCTGGCGGGTGCTGCATGAATCCGGAACGCCGGCTTTCTCCTGGGGGGCGAATGATGGTCCAAAGAGTTAAGGAAATGCTGAACAAGTCCGTTCGCCCTGAGCCTGTCGAAGGGTGAACGTTGCAAGCCGCTGATTTGCAATCCTCCTCCGCTCGTGCTTCGCAAGCTAACCACGAACGGAGAACTTATTCAGCGATTCCTTAACTGCTTCAGGCCGCCGCAGGCGATGATGGTAAAATCCGGCGCGAACCGAACAGATCGCTATTGCCAGCCAGCGCATAACCATACATGACATATTTTGCCCCCATCTGCTCCGCGCTGGTCACCGTTTTGTTGCTTGCGTTCATCCTGTCGAGCAAATTCGGCTACAAGATCCAGGATATCCCCAATGAACGTTCGCTGCATTCCAGACCCGTTCCGCGCATGGGAGGTGTCGGGCTCATGGCGGGTGTGCTGGCGGGCTGGCTGTTGATGGCCGATGCCATGGTCTGGTGGCTGTTGTTGCCTATGGCCATCCTTTTCACAGTCTCGCTGCTGGACGACATGCGCGGTATGCCGGTGCGTGTGCGCTTGTCCGCACAGCTTCTCGCTGCAGCCATCCTGGTCGGCGGTTCCGGATTCTTCGCCCAGCAGGGCATCGTGGTCGCGTTGCTGCTGTTGCTGCTCACGGTGTGGATGACCAATCTCTACAACTTCATGGATGGGTCGAACGGGCTGGCGGGCGGCATGGCGCTGTTCGGCTTCGCTGCCTACGGCATCGCCGCGCTGGTCGCGCAGAACGATACGCTGGCGATGCTGAACTTCACCATCGGCGCGGCCGCACTGGGTTTCCTCTTCTTCAATTTTCATCCGGCGCGGGTGTTCATGGGCGATGCGGGTTCCATTCCTCTCGGCTTCCTCGCTGCCGCGATGGGGCTGTGGGGCTGGCAGCAGAGTTGCTGGGCGGCATGGTTTCCCTTGCTGGTGTTCTCGCCCTTCATCGTGGATGCCAGCGTGACATTACTGAAACGCAGCCTGCGCGGCGCGAAGGTCACCGAGGCGCACCGCGAACATTATTATCAGCGCGCGATCCAGATGGGCTGGAGCCATCGCAGTGTGGCGCTGGTCGAGTATGGCCTGATGCTGGCGAGCGCGGCAGTGGCATTGCCGGCGCTGGGCGAGGCCTTCCCGGTGCTGACATTTATGGTGTGCGGCGGTGTCTACGCCGGACTGATGTTGTCGCTCGATGCGACGTGGAAGAAGTTCGTACGAGGTCAGCATGCTTAAAGTCAGTCGCTACACCGTATTGGCCGTAACGCACGACGTGGTCGTGGCGGCGTTGGCGTGGGCGGGTGCTTACCTGCTGCGATTCAATTTCGATCTGCCGCCAAACTACCGCAGCGAGATGTGGCACACCCTGATCTGGGTCGCGCCTTTGCAGACGCTGATCTTTTGGTACATGGGGCTGTATCGCGGCATCTGGCGCTACGCCAGCATGGCCGACCTGCGCCGTATCTTCATGGCGGTGCTGCTCGCCGCGATGCTGATCCCGCTGGTGCTGTGGATGTTCCGCGTCAACGCGGTGGTGCCGCGTTCGGTGCTGATCCTCGATCCCATCCTGTTGCTGCTGGTGATGGGCGGCGACCGTCTGATCTACCGTCTGTGGAAAGAGCAGGGGCTGTTCGGCAACATCAAGTTGCAGGGCGAACCGGTGCTGGTGCTGGGTGCGGGCGAGGCCGGCATCGGTCTGTCGAAGGATCTTGCGCGCAGCCGCGAGTGGCATCTGGTCGGCTTCCTCGATGACGACGCCGACAAGCAGGGCCGCGTACTCAACGGCATCAAGGTGCTCGGCAATCTGGACAGCCTGCCGTATTGGGCGAAGCGGATGGATGTCTCCCAGGTCATCATCGCCATGCCGTCATCGACGCACCAGACGCGCAAGCACGCCATCGATCTGGCGAACCGCAACGGCATCAAGGCGCTCACGGTGCCGGCGTTCGACGATCTGCTCAGCGGGCGTGTCGCCATCTCGCAACTGCGCGCGGTGGAGCTGGATGACCTGCTGGGACGCGACCCGATACAACTGGACGATGCCGGGCTGCACCGGCAACTGACCGACAGGGTGGTCATGGTGACGGGTGCGGGCGGATCGATCGGCTCGGAGTTGTGCCGCCAGATCGCGCGTTTTGCGCCCAGAAAACTGGTGCTGTACGACGCCGGCGAGCTGGCGCTGTACAGCATCGAGCAGGAACTCAACATCAAATTCCCGCAACTCGACATCGTCTATCTGGCGGGCGACGTGAAGGATGATGTGCGCTTGGAACAGGTCTTCGGCGAATACAAGCCGACCTCCGTGTTCCATGCCGCCGCGTACAAACATGTGCCGCTGATGGAGCGTCTCAACACCTGGCAGGCGGTGCGCAACAACGTGTTCGGCACCTGGCGCGTGGCGGCCTGCGCACAGCGGCACGGCGTGGAGAAGTTCGTGCTGATCTCCACCGACAAGGCGGTGAACCCGACCAACGTTATGGGGACCACCAAACGACTGGCGGAGATCATCTGCCAGGGGCTGCAAAAGCCGGACGGCACTCGCTTCGTCATCGTGCGTTTCGGCAACGTGCTCGGCAGCAACGGCAGCGTGATCCCCAAGTTCCGCGAGCAGATCGCCAACGGCGGACCGGTCACGGTGACGCATCCCGAGATCACGCGCTTCTTCATGTCCATCCCCGAGGCCGCGCAACTGGTGATGCAGGCCGGCAACATGGGCAAGGGCGGCGAGATCTTCGTGCTCGACATGGGCGAGCCGGTGAAGATCGTCGATCTGGCGAAGGACCTGATCCGCCTTTCCGGCATGAGCGAGGACGATATCAGGATCGAATTCACCGGCCTGCGTCCGGGCGAGAAATTGTACGAAGAGCTGCTGGCCGACGACGAGAGCACCCTGCCGACCCCGCACCCGAAATTGCGCATCGCAAAGGCCCGTCCGGTGGAGAATTCGGAGTTGCAGGCACTGCAGACGTGGGTGGCGACGGAGACGATACTGCCGGATGAGGCGGTGCGCAAAGGCATGCAGCAATGGGTGCCGGAATACACGCCGGACACGCGCTTATGAGTACATCGTTCGACATTCCGCTGTTGCAGCGCAAGACACTCACCCCGCTGCAATGGTGCGCCATTCTGATCGGTCTGTCCGTACCCATCTCCGTTGCACTGGATAACGTGCTGCTGGCGCTGGTGTTGCTGGGCGCTCTGTTCAGTCTCGGCAGCATCGTGCGTGTCGCGGTGGCGCAACCGGTGGCGCGCGCTGCGGTGCTGCTCTTTGCCGTGTTGTTCGTCGCGATGTTCTACGGCGCGACACCGCTGAAGACGGCTTTTGACACTTTGGGTAAATACGTCGACCTGTTGTTCGTCCCCGTCTTCATGTTTCTGTTTTCGAACGACGCGGTCCGGCGCAAGGCGCGTTATGCCTTTCTGGCCGCCATGGCGATCACTCTGGTCCTGTCGTGTCTGGTAGGTCTCGGGATACTGCCGTTGATGTACGACTGGATGAGCGTCTTCGCCAGCCGGGACAATCCCGTCATCTTCCATAGCCATATCACCCAGAACAGCATGATGGCATTCGCGATCTTCCTGGCGTTGCTCGAATGGCGCGAGGCTGAGACACGCCTGCAGCGTTTTGCCTGGGGCGCATTTGCCTTGCTCGGCATGGCCAATGTGCTGTTCATGGTGCAGGGCCGGACCGGCTATCTGATCCTGCTGGTGCTGCTGGGCTGGTTCGTCTGGATCAGTCTGTCGCGATACATGCATCGTCGCGGACGCAACTGGGGCTGGCGGCAGGGCGCACTCCTCGCGCTGGCCGTTCCGTTCGTCGCCTACGCTGCCTACCAGGGCTCTGCCCGCCTGCATGACCGGGTGACCCAGGTCGTGGCGGAATACGAGGCTTGGACACCGGATCACGGCAGGCTCACTTCCACCGGGCAGCGTCTTGATTTCTACTCCAACACTTTCCGCATCGTGCAGGATAACGCGTTGCTCGGCGTCGGCACCGGCGGCTTCCCGGCGGCTTTTGCGAAACAGATCGAAGGCAAGGAAGTGAAGGAGACACAGAACCCGCATAACGAATTCCTGATGATCGCGGCGCAGACCGGAGTGGTCGGTCTGGTGATCCTGCTGTATCTGTTCTATACGCAATGGCGCTCCGCGCCCTTCCTGCAAAGCTCGTATGAACAGGATGCCGCACGCGGGATGGTGCTCGCCTTTCTGGTGAATTGCATGCTGAACTCCGCATTGCATGACCATGCCGACGGTCTGTTCTTCGCGTTCATGACCGCTGCGCTTTTCGCCGGTCTGAAGAGAGGGGCGCAGCATGGCTGAGCTATCCGTCATCCTCATCACCAAGAACGAAGCGGTGAACATCCGCGCCTGCATCGAATCGGTGGCGTGGGCGGACGAGATCATCGTGGTCGATTCGGGCAGCACGGACGATACCGTGGCGATCTGCAAGGAGCTGGGCGCGCAGGCCCATGTTCACGACTGGCCGGGTTTCGGCGTGCAGAAGAACCGTGCCCTGGGCTATGCGACGAAAGAATGGGTGTTGTCGCTGGACGCGGACGAGCGCGTGACGCCGGAACTGCGCGCCGGAATCGAGGCTATCCTCCAGTCAGGACAAACCCCGGACGCTTATCTGGTGCCGCGCTTGTCCAACTACTGCGGCCGCTTCATGCGCCATTCCGGCTGGTATCCCGATCTGCTGCCGCGCCTGTTCAAGCGCGGCAAGGCGCGTTTCAGCGACGATCTGGTGCATGAACGGCTGATCGTCGAAGGCAGCACGGGACAGCTGGCGGGGTTGCTGCTGCATTATGCTTTCGACGACATGGAAGAGGTGCTGCACAAGGTCAACCAGTATTCCACTGCGGGTGCCGCGATGATGCACAAGCGGGGTCGCAAGGCCTCGCTCTCCGGCGCAGTGGTGCGCGGACTGTGGAGTTTCTTCCGCACTTACATTCTCCGCGGCGGCATCCTCGACGGGCGCGAAGGCTTCATGCTCGCCGTCTCCAATGCCGAGGGCACTTATTACCGTTATCTCAAGCTGATGCTGTTGAACAAAAATCAGAAATGAAGATCGCCGTCATTGTCACAACCTATAATCGTCAGGATGCGCTGGCCGCCGTGCTGGAAGGTTATCTCGCGCAGAGCGACCGTGCTTTCGAGGTGCTGGTGGCGGATGACGGCTCCACGCCGGACACCGCCGGGGTCGTGAAGACCTATCAGGCACGTGCTCCGTTTCCCATCACGCATGTGTGGCAGGAAGACATCGGCTTCCGCGCCGCCGCCATCCGCAACCGCGCGCTGGCCGTGACCACGGCGGACTACGTCATCTTCACCGACGGTGATTGCATCCCGCCGGTCGACTTCGTCGCACAACAAAGGAAACTGAGTGAACCGGGTTGCTTCCTGTCCGGCAACCGCCTGCTGCTTTCGCAGGCGTTCACCGCGCAACTGCTAAAAGAAATGATCCCCGTGCATCTCTGGAGTTTCGGCGATTGGTTGCGTGCCTACCGGCAGGGTCATATCTCGCGGCTGCTGCCGTTGCTGCGTATGCCTGACTCGGCCTTTCGCAAAGTCTCCCCACGACGCTGGCAGGGCGCGAAGACCTGCAATCTCTCCGCGTTTCGAGCAGACCTGCTCAACGTGAACGGCCTGGACGAGAGTTACACCGGCTGGGGGCAGGAGGATTCCGACCTCGTTGTGCGCCTGATCCGCGCGGGCCTCATCAACAAGAGTGCGCGTTTTTCCGCACCGGTGCTGCACCTGTGGCACAAGGAGAACGACCGCTCGCATCTCGAAGAGAACAAGCGCCGCCTGCAGCAGGTGCTGACCGCTACCCACATCCGCGCAATCAAGGGTGTCGATCAGTATTTATGAATGCGAAACAAGTATCACTACCGTCATTGATGGAACAACTAGCCATTCGACTAAGCTCGCAAGCGAGCAAGTCGCTGGTTATCCGGCGAAAGCCGGAATCCAGTGCATTTAATCAACTGGACACCGGCCTTCGCCGGTGTGACGAATTGCATGGGGTTCGAAAATGAAGATCCTGCACGTCGTGCGCCGTTACGGCCCGGTCGGCGGCATGGAACGCTACGTGTGGGAGATCACGTGCGAATTGGCCGAACTCGGGCATGAGGTCGTGGTCATTTGCGAACGCTGCCATGCCGAGAAGCCGCAAGGCATCACCGTGCACGAACTCGGCGAGATCGCACCCAGGCCGCGTTGGCTGTCGCTGCTGCGTTTCGGCAAGCGTGTGGCGAACTGGCTGGCGCGGAACCCGCATCCGGGTTTCGTCGTGCACAGCAACGAACGTCTTGCCAACCATGACGTCACCACCTTTCACGGCCCGCCCTTCGCCACCGTGCGCGACAAGCCCTGGTGGAAGAAGATCTCGCTGCGCATCGCGATGCAGTTCTATCTGGAGCGGCGCGAGCTGGAAACCGCGCGCTTCATCGTCCCGAATTCCATCTTCATCAGGAAACAGCTCGCGCATTACTACCCCGAGTACGCACACAAGCTGACCGATCCCGTCGTCCCCGGCGTGGCGGCGATGCCGCAGCGCGACTGGAAGGCCGTGCCCGGTGACCGCGGCATCGTCGGCTTCGTTGGCAAGGAATGGCAGCGCAAGGGCTTGCCGCTGGCGGTCGAGATCGTTGCGCGATTGCGCCGCGAACGTCCGAATCTGGAGCTGTGGGTAGCCGGACCGAAAGCGGAAGAGGTGCAACATCTGTTCGCCGGTTGGCAGGGTGGTTACAAATTGCTCGGCTGGCGCAGCGACACGGCGCATCTGCAACAGATCGATGTGCTGCTGCATCCCGCGCGTGCCGAGCCCTACGGCATGGTCATTACCGAAGCGATGGCGGCAGGCGCGCGCGTGGTGGTGTCCGATGTGTGCGGTGCGGTATCTGAAATAAAACCCGAGTCAGGATTGAGCGTGCCGATGGATGCGCCGATGGAGCAGTGGGTGGATGCAGTGCGCGAGCAGTTGCAGCAGATACTCCCGCCGCCGTCTTATGCGCACAATTGGCGTAACGTGGCGCAGGAATACGAGGCGATCTACCGGCGTTGCAGCTAACGTTTCAGGATGAAGCGGCTGGTCAGAAAGGTGACCGGGATGGTCGCGGCGACCACGCCCAGCATCGCCAGCTCCGGCGAGATCGACATCCGGCCGACCAGCAGCCAGAGTATGGCGACCCCGAGACCGTACTGGATGACATAGACGACCGGGAACTGCAGGAATCTGGCCAACGACATGGGTTGACGGAAGACGAAGCGGGAGTTCATCACGTACGAGAACACGATGCCGATGCAGTAGGAGAGTGTGTAGGCGTACAGATAGGGAATGAAGTCGAGTAATAGGTAATAGAGCGCATACCCAAGCAGGGTATTGCTCCCGCCGACCAGCAGAAAGCGGAAGAATTCGCTGTGGAAGCCTCTTTTGATATGCGTCTTCACCGGATGATTCGATACAATGCGTATGGGGGGCCGAATTATGCCGCAGTCGCGTAATATCGGTGGGTAGATTTGTATATTTTGAGCAAGGCTCGAATATGAAAAGAAACCAACGGATGATTCAATCTGCTGCGCAACGTTCGGGGTGTGAGGCGTGAAGTTCTGTACTCATTGTCAATGCAGTTTTTCAAATCAGGACTGGCGCTGCACGCATTGCGATTATTCGCCAAGCGAGCGTGATGGTTTTCTCACCTTTGCCCCGCAACTTGCCACGCAGAACGACGGTTTCAATCCAAGATTCTTCCAGTTGATGGCAGAAGTTGAGTCTGTGCACTTCTGGTTTGTGTCGCGCAACCAGATACTTGGGGAGACTTTGCGCAAGCACTTTACTGCTCCGGACAAAGTTCTGGAGATCGGTTGCGGAACAGGATTCGTGCTATCGGGTGTGCGAAAAGTTTTTCCACAGGCGGAGCTGAGCGCCAGCGATATCTTTACCGAAGGTCTGGGCTATGCCGCACAACGTGTGCCGGATGCCTTCTTGTTCCAGATGGATGCACGCTATATCCCATTCCGCGATGAATTCGACTTAATCGGTGCGTTCGATGTACTAGAGCACATCGAAGATGATGAGTCGGTGCTGGCGCAACTGTACCTGGCATGCAAATCCGGCGGCGGTGTCGCTCTGTCCGTGCCTCAACACCGCTGGATGTGGAGTCGTATGGATGATTTCGCTCATCACAAACGTCGCTACACTCGCAGCGAATTGATTGCGAAGCTGGAGCGTGCGGGATTCCGGATCGAATACGCCACCTCATTTATTTCGCTGCTGCTGCCCTTGATGCTGGCGGCACGCCTGCTACGCAAACACGCAGACACCGAGATGAAGGACCAGATGGAGGCGGCCGGACTGTGCATCGGCAAGTTGACCAACAAGATATTGAACATGGTGATGCGGGTCGAGCGCAGTCTGCTATACATCGGCCTGCGCTTCCCCTTCGGTGGCTCATTGTTGGTGGTCGCCAGAAAACCTGTCCATGTTGAAAGAAATTAGAAGATACTCCATGAAACCAAACCCGCCCCATATCTCCGTCGTCGTTCCCGTCTACAAGGCGGAGAACTGTCTCGATGAACTTTATCGCCGCCTCAGGCAGGCACTGGAAACCATCTCGCCGGAGTTCGAGATCGTGCTGGTCGAAGATTGCGGCGGCGACCGCTCCTGGGAGGTCATCGAACGTCTGGCCGGGCAGGATGCGCGCGTCAAAGGCATCCAGTTCAGCCGCAACTTCGGCCAGCACTACGGCATCACCGCCGGGCTGGACCATTGCAACGGCGACTGGGTGGTGGTGATGGATTGCGATCTACAGGATCGCCCCGAAGAGATACCGCGCTTGTACGCCAAGGCGTTGGAAGGCTACGACATCGTGCTGGCGCTGCGCGGTCAGCGCCAGGATTCGCTGCTGAAGCGCTTCACCTCCTGGCTGTTCTACAAGCTGTTCAGTTATCTGGCCGACATCGAATACGACGGCGAGAGTGGCAATTTCCGCATCATGTCGCGCAAGGTAGTGGAGAGCTTCCGCAAGATGCGCGAGCAGCTGCGTTTCTTCGGCGGGCTGGTGCAATGGCTGGGTTTTCCCACCACGGGTATCGAGGTGCAGCACGCCGAGCGCCACGAAGGGCAGTCCAGCTATACCTTCGCCAAGCTGTGGAAGCTGGCCACCGAGACCATCATCGCCTATTCCGACAAACCGCTGCGGCTGGCGGTGCGCTTCGGTTTTCTGATGGCGTTCTTTGCCTTCTGCTACGGGGTCTATACGCTGATACGCGCGATGCTCTTCGATATTCCGATCATGGGCTGGAGCAGCCTGATCGTTTCGCTGTATTTCATCGGGGGCGTCATCATCGCCCTGCTCGGCATCCTTGGTATCTATCTGGGCAAGACCTTCGACGAGAGCAAGAAGCGCCCACTCTATATCGTCAGACGGGCGACGTTCGATGAGCATGATTAAAGCCACGCCGTGGGACGAGGCGGCCTTCGGCATGCATACCGCCGAGGTCGTCGAATACAGTGAAGCGGCCCTGCGCGAGGCCGCGCAGACGCCGGGTCATTACACCATCAAGGTCGATCCGCTGGCCGACAAGCAATTGCTGCACAAATATGGTTTCTATTATTGCGACACCCTGCTCGAACCGTATTGCACGGCACAGAAACTGCAGCAGCTGTCACAACCGGAAGCGACAGTTTCCAAACAGGCGGAATGGGAGGGATTGCTGGCGATCTGCCACGGCGCTTTTGCGCACGGGCGTTTCCATCGCGACTTCAACCTGGATCAGGCACGTGCCGACCTGCGCTACGACAACTGGCTGCGCCAGCTCTACGACAAGGGTGCGGTGTACGGTCTGTACTGGAACAGGGAACTGGCCGGATTCATCGCCCATGCCGACAACAATCTGGTATTGCATGCGGTCGCTGCATCGCAGCGCGGCAAGGGCAGGGCGAAATACTGGTGGAGTGCGGTGAGTGGTGAATTGCTGGCGGCGGGTCATGCCGAAGTGAAGAGCTCGATCTCCGCCGCCAACCTGGCCGTGCTCAATCTGTACGCCTCACTCGGGTTTTCGTTTCGCCATCCGCTTGATGTCTATCACTGCCTGGTGCAGGCCGCACCGCGGCAAAGCAGGTAAAGCTCGTCCCCGCCCAGCTGGTATCTCTTGTACACAGAGCCAAGCGCGTCATCGGCGCTGCGCGCCACCAGGAACCCGTTTGACCAATCCGCCGCCGGCCATTGCAGGGCGCTAGCAGGCAGGCGGCGCTGGTTCAGATAGGCAGTCACATTCAATCCGGCCGAGCTGACATCCATGCTGTAGAGCGGTGCACCCTGCGTCAGCGTCAGGATATCGGCGGCGGTCTCGTCGTAGTTCTGTCCGCGGAAGTGGCTCTGGTAGTAAGGGAACAACAGCAGCGCCACCGCGAACTTGAGTACCAGCATGGCAACGATCCAGTTGCGCGCGAGCACGAGCGCGGCATCGCCCGATCGCCAGACGATGCGCGCGGCGACCAGGGCGAACAGCGGGTACAGCGGCATCAGGTAACGCATGCCGCCGCGCGGCGAGATCCAGTAGGGCAGGAAATTCAGCAGCGCGATGGCGCAGGCGGTGAGGAACAACACGCGCTCCGCCGGGCTTTCTTCCTTCCGGTTGCGCTTGCGCAGCCACAGATAGATCGCCAGCAGGGTCAGCGGCGACAGCCACAGCAGCACTTCGAGCGGGAATGAAGCCAGCCGGGTCAGATATTCCACCAAGCTGGGATTATCGAGCTTGTGCGTCAGCTCTCCGAACATGCGTTGCTGTTGCGCCGCGCCTCCCGGGATGGACGCGTACCAGATGAACAACCCGCAGAACGTCACTGCCAGCACGGGCAGAGTGCGCCAGCCCAGCAGGAAACGGCGCTGGCCGGGCTCGAACAGCAATACGAACAGCGCGCCGCCGTAGAAGATGTAGGCGGTGATCGCTTTGCTCAGGAAGGCGCAGGTGATCAGCACACCGGACAAAACGATCAGCGCAAGGCGTTTCTCGCGCGCGCCTACCCACAGCGTCGCGATGGCGGCGAAGATGAACAAAGCGAACAACGGATCGACGTAGCTCAGCCAGCCGTGATACAGCAGCAGGTCGGCCATGCAGAGATAACCGACGGCGGTGAACGCGGCGAAGGTCTTGTCGCGGAACAGCCGCTGCACCAGCCAGGCCAGAATCAGTGCGGTCGCCAGCGTGAACGAGATGGTGAGGATACGCGCGACGATGAGTACATGCTCCCAGCCGGCCAGCGCCGCGAACGGCATGATCAGCCAGTTGAACAGCGGGTTGTGCATCTGGTCGTTCCCGTACAGATACTGCTTCAGCCAGGTGCCCTGTTCCCACATCTCTTGCGACACGATGGGAAAGATCGCTTCTTCACCGACATAGTAGAAGCCGATGGTGGGGATGAAGCTCGCTGCCGCGATGAGGAACAGGGCCCACCAGGGCTTGGTCTGCGGAGTGAACATAAGGCTAGGCGAAGAAATCCCGGATCGCGGCACTGATGCGCATCACATCGGCATCGTCCATCTCGTAATGCAGCGGCAGGCGCAGCAGGCGCTCGTTCAGATCGTCGGTCACCTGCATGCTGCCGCTGACGCGGCCGTACTTGCGTCCGGCGGGCGACGAGTGCAACGGCACGTAATGGAATACCGGATTGATGCCCTGCGCCTTGAGGTGGGCGATCAGCGCGGTGCGCGTGGCGAGGCTGTCGAGCAGCATGTAGTACATGTGGCCGTTGCTGTCGGCGTCGAAACGCGGCAGGCGCAGCTTGCCGGCCTGCTCCAGCGGCGCCAGTTGTTCGGCATAGGCGGAGCAGATGCGGCAGCGCTGGGCGGTGATCTCGCCGGCGCGTTCCAGCTGTGCGTAGAGGAAGGAACTGACCAGTTCGCTCGGCAGGTAGGAAGAACCGATGTCCACCCAGGTATATTTGTCCACCTCGCCGCGGAAGAACTGGCTGCGGTTGGTGCCTTTTTCGCGGATGACTTCGGCGCGCTCGAAAAAGCGCTCATCGTTGATGAGCAGCGCGCCGCCTTCGCCGCTGATGATGTTCTTGGTCTCGTGGAAGCTCAGGCAGCCGAAATGGCCGATGGTGCCGAGCGCCTTGCCCTTGTAAGTGGAGAGCAACGCCTGCGCGGCGTCCTCCACCACCAGCAGTTTGTGGCGCTGTGCGATGTCCATGATGGCGTCCATCTCGCACGGCACGCCGGCGTAATGCACCGGCACGATGGCGCGCGTCTTTGGCGTGATGGCGGCCTCGATCAGCTTCTCGTCGATGTTCAGCGTGTCCGGACGGATATCCACGAACACCGGCACGGCGCCGCGCAGGGCAAAGGCGTTGGCGGTGGAGACGAATGTGTAGGACGGCAGGATGACTTCATCGCCGGGTTGCAGATCGCACAGGATGGCGGACATCTCCAGCGCGGCGGTGCAGGAATGGGTGAGCAGCGCCTTGCGGCAATGCATTTTTTCCTCGAACCAGCGGTTGCACAATTTGGTGTAATGCCCATCGCCCGAGAGATGACCGCGGGAAACGGCATCGGCGATCAGCGAGAGTTCACGGCCGATGATGAACGGTTTGTTGAACGGGATCGGTTTCATCAAGATTCAAAAGAATTCTGGTAGTGTTGAGCCTGCGTGCGGGACGTATTGTACAGGCATCAAACGGGGACAGGGCATGGCGACTTACGCGATAGGCGACATTCAGGGCTGCTACAACGAACTCCGGCAACTGTTGGAGCAGATACGCTTCGATCCGGCGCAGGACAAGCTCTGGTTCGTCGGCGACCTGGTCAATCGCGGCCCCGGTTCGCTGGAGGTGTTGCGGCTGGTGAGGTCGCTGGGCGACAGCGCCATCACTGTGCTCGGCAACCACGACCTGCATCTGGTCGCGGTGGATGCGGGCATCGGCCAACTGCACCGCAGCGACACCCTCGATAGCATTCTCGCCGCCCCCGACCGCAAGGAGCTGCTGCATTGGCTGCGCCGGCAGAAGCTGGCCCATTTCGAGAACGGCCACCTGCTGGTGCACGCCGGAGTGTTGCCGGGCTGGACCGCAGAGCAGGCCGTTGAACTGGCCCATGAGGTGGAGGACACCCTGCGCGGCGATGCCTATATGGATTTCATCGCGCACATGTACGGCAACAACCCGCAAGGATGGGACGAAGAATTGAGTGGCTACAAACGCCAGCGCGTCATCGTCAACGCGTTCACGCGCCTGCGCATCTGCACGCCGCAGGGCGAGATGGAATTCAAGTTCAAGGGTGAAGTGGAGAACATCCCGGAAGGCTATCTGCCGTGGTTCGGGGTGCCCAAACGCAAGAGCCGCGACACCACCGTCATTTTCGGACACTGGTCGGCGCTGGGCCTGGTGCACAAGAAGCGCCTCATTGCGCTGGATACCGGATGCCTATGGGGCGGCCCGATGACCGCCATCCGGCTGGAAGACCGGCAGCTCTTTCAGGTGAGCTGTAGCAATCCGGTGGCGAAACACTGGTGATTCTGGTTTTTTGAAACCGGGGTCGCTCAGTAGCGGCGTTTTTGCTGCGGAACGTAAGGACCGCGCGTCTCGATGTGACGGAACGTGATGCGTCCCTTGCTCAGATCGTAAGGCGATAGTTCCAGCGACACTTTGTCGCCCGCGATGATGCGGATGTGGTTCTTCTTCATCTTGCCCGCGCTGTACGCGATGAGCTTGTGGCCGTTTTCCAGCGTCACGCGGTAGCGCGAGTCCGGTAAAACTTCATCCACAACGCCGTCCATCTCAAGCAATTCTTCTTTGGCCATGACTATGTATTCCAGTAATAAGTAAAAAAGCCCGGCAAAAGCCGGGCCTTTCCGGCAGGACTGATGGCACGAATCGCTGCCATGCCTGCCTGTCCGATCACTCCGCTGCGCGGATGTTCGATGCTTGCTGACCTTTGGGGCCGGCAGTGACGTCGAAGCTGACTTGCTGACCTTCGGTCAGGGTCTTGAAACCCGAGCTCTGGATCGCGGAAAAGTGAGCGAAGAGGTCATCGCCGCCGTTGGACGGGGTGATGAAGCCGAAGCCCTTGGAATCGTTGAACCACTTAACTGTACCTGTTGCCATGATGAATCTCCTTATAAACAAACAAGTGGGACGAAGCCCCACACTAGGGCGATGGTCAAGACGGCAAGAAGATGAAGGAAGGATTACCGCAGAATACGGAGACTAACCAGACAACTACAACAGAACTTGAGAATCGCGGGCGGCACTATGTACCGGATCGGTCGGAATAGCAAATAAAATTACAGGTAACGGTCCGGGCGCAGCAAACATGCAGATTCGTCCGGCTTGACAATATAAGCGATTAATAATATTCTAATCAACAGTGGCGTGAGCCACTGCATGTTTCTCCTCCCTGAGCATGCGGTCTTAACTCCCCCTTGTGTTAAGACATTTGCCCCTGAGCCGTGTGGTTCAGGGGCTTTTTCTTTTGGGCAAGCAGCAGGGTCGCAAAGTCAGCATGCGCTAGCGAGCAACCTTGACATCACTTGTTCCGCCTGCCCCGTATATCCGCCGCCGAACAGATTGGCATGGTTGAGGATGTGATAGAGGTTGTACAGGTCGCGGCGGGCAGCATAGCCCCTGTCCGGCGGCCATGCCTTGCGATAGGCGGCGTAGAAGATCTCCGGATAGCCGCCGAAAAGCTCGGTCATGGCAAGATCGCATTCGCGGTCGCCGTAATAGACGGCGGGATCGAAGATCGTCGGGGTGCCGTCGGCGAGGAAGGCATGATTGCCGCCCCACAGGTCGCCGTGCAGCAGCGAGGGTTGCGGCGTGTACCCGGAGAAAAAGGCGGGCAGGGCGTCCAGCAATTCAGCCCCCATCTTCTGCAGTTCGCCGCCGTGGCCGTTCTCGGCCGCGAGGCGCAACTGAAAGCCCAAACGTTGCTCGCGCCAGAACGTGACCCAGTCGTCGGTCCATTTGTTCGGCTGTGCCGTGGTGCCAATGAAATTGTCCTGATCGAAGCCGAAGCGTTTGTTCGTAGAGCGATGCAGGGCGGCAAGCTGTTCACCAAGCAGCCGCGCATCGCCGCGCGAACTCAACTCCAAATATTCCAGCACCAGATAGCTCCGTCCTTCCATGATGCCGTGGGCGACGGGGCGCGGCACGCGCAGGGTGTTCGTCGCGGCGATGGCGGTCAGCCCGGTTGCTTCGGCGACGAACATGGCGTGATGGCGGGCATCGTTGAGCTTGAGGAAGTAGCGCGTGCCGTCGGCATCCTCGATGCGCGACGATTCATTGATGCTGCCGCCGCCGACCGGTGCCGTGTGGTGCAGTTTGAACTGGCGCTGTGTGGCAGCGCTGATGACGGCGGAGAGATGGGTGGTGAGTTTCGCCTTCACGCCTTGAATCGCAGATCGCCATGCTCGCTGAAATCGAACATCGGCCCCCAGGCCACTTCCCAGTAATGCCCGTCCGGGTCGGTGAAGTAGCCGCTGTAGCCGCCCCAGAACGTGTCCTGCGGCGCTTTGGCGATGTGTGCGCCCGCATCGGCCGCGCGCGCGAAGATGCTCATGATCTCGTCCTTGCTGCGCGCGTTATACGCCAGAGTGAAACCCCGGAACGTTCCCGCGGCGGGCAGCGTCACTTCTTCGCCGATATCCTCGGCGAGCTTGTCCAGCGGGTAGAGCGAGAGCCACACAGCGGGCAGCGGGATGAAAGTGACCCCTTCGTTCTCGGTGACGGGCGGAGTGGAGAATATCTCGCGGTAGAAGGCGGTGGAACGGGCGAGGTCGGACACGCCGAGGGTGATGACGGTCATGCGCGGGATCTTCATGCTGCCTCCTTTTTTTGTCATGCCCGGAGAGGGCATGACAGGGTCCGAGGTTACAGAACGATGCTGGAGCCGAAATGTTTCTGGTACAGGTCCATCAGTTCGGCGCGAGTGTACTTGTGGTTCTGGCCGCCGCGGCTGGCGATCTTGAGCGAGCCCATCAGCGAGGCCAGACGGCCCGTGGCCTCCCAGCCCCAGCCTTTCTGGATGCCGTGCAGCAGACCGGCACGGTAGGCGTCGCCGCAGCCGGTGGGATCGACGATGGCATGCGGCTTGGGCGTGGGGATGGCAATCTGTTTGCCCCCGGTGTAGATCATCGAGCCGTCGCCGCCGAGCGTGATGATCAATGCCTTCACGCGCCCGGCGATCTCGGCCAGTGTCTTGCCGGTCTTGTCCTGCAGCATCTTGGCTTCGTAGTCGTTCACGGTCACATAGGTCGCCTGTTCGATGAAATCCAGCAGTTCATCGCCGGTGAACATCGGCATGCCCTGGCCCGGGTCGAACACGAAGGGGATGTTGGCTTCGGCGAAATCGCGCGCGTGTTGCATCATGCCGTCGCGTCCGTCCGGCGAGACGATGCCGAGCGTGACTTCCCTGGCATCGCTCACATGGTTCTGGTGCGAGTATCCCATCGCGCCGGGGTGGAAGGCGGTGATCTGGTTGTCATCGAGGTCGGTGGTGATGAAGGCCTGTCCGGTGAAACTGTCCGGCACATGACGGATATGCGTCTGCGGCAGGCCGACCTTTTCCAGGCGCGAGGCATAGGGTGCGAAGTCGTCGCCCACCGTCGCCATGATCAGCGGATGGCCGCCCAGCAGTTGCAGGTTGTAGGCGATGTTGCCCGCGCAGCCGCCGTATTCGCGGCGCATCTCCGGCACCAGAAAGGCGACGTTGAGGATGTGGATCTGTTCGGGAAGGATGTGCTTCTTGAACTGGTCCTTGAACACCATGATGGTGTCGTAAGCCATCGAACCGCAGATGAGAGTCTTCATGTCGTTGCCGCGTTAATGTTGGAAAGGCCCGAATTATAGCTGTAATGGGACGGTTGTTCAGTGTCGGCCGCGGTATCTGAGCCACCTCTTCTCGGCTTCCACGGCAAAGAACAGCAGGATGCCGAACAGCAGGATGCGTCCCCAGGTCGCCGCATCGATGGCGGCGGTGCCGAACATGCGCTGCAAGGGCGCGGAGTAGGTGAACAGCAACTGCAACGCCACGACCGCGGCGATGGTGAGCAACGCCGGGCGCGAGCCGGTGAAGCTGCGCAGGTTGCCGGAGGAGGCGATCAGGTAGCGGCAATTGATCAGGTAGAACACCTCGCCCGTCACCAGCGCGTTCACCGCCACGGTGCGCGCGAGCTCGATGCTGGCGCCGCGCGATTCCTCCCACAGGAAGAAACCGAGCGAGCCGGCTACCATCAGCGCGGACACGAACAGTATGCGCCACAACAAAAATCGGTTGAGCAGGGGTTCGCCGACAGCGCGCGGCGCGCGCTGCATCACGTTGGCCTCGGCCTTCTCGAAGGCCAGCGCCATCGACAGCGTGATCGCCGTCACCATGTTCACCCACAGGATCTGTACCGGCGTGATCGGCAGGGTCAGTCCGAGCAGGATGGCCGCGACGATGACCATCGCTTCGCCGCCGTTGGTGGGCAGCACGAACACCAGCGATTTCTTCAGGTTGTCGTAGACGGTGCGGCCTTCCTCCACCGCGGCATCGATGGAAGCGAAGTTGTCGTCGGCCAGCACCATCTCCGCCGCCTGCCGTGCGGCCTCGGTGCCTTTCTTGCCCATCGCCACGCCGACATCGGCGCGCTTGAGTGCGGGTGCGTCGTTGACGCCGTCGCCGGTCATCGCCACCACCGCGCCGTTGGCCTGCAGTGCCTGTACCAGCGCGAGCTTATGTTCGGGGCTGGCGCGCGCGAAGATATCGGCTTCGTTCACAGCGGCGCGCAATGCCGCCATATCCATGCGCTCTATCTCCGCGCCGGTCAGTGCATGTTCGGGCGACAGGCCGAAACGCGCGCCGATGGCACGGGCGGTGTCGAGATGGTCGCCGGTGATCATCTTCACCGCGATGCCGGCCCGGCGGCAGCGCGCCACCGCCAGCAGGGCCTCGTCGCGCGGCGGGTCGCCGATGCAGAACACGCCGAGCAAAGCATAGCCGCCGCGCACATCGGCCAGCGAGAGTTCGCGCTGGCCGTTGCCGACGGTGCGCATCGCCACGGCGAGCAGGCGCAGGCCGCGCTGCGCCGCAGCCTGCATGGCTTGCTGCCAGTAGCCGTGCCGCAGCGGACGGTCCTCGCCGTTCGCGCGTTCCGACCGGCACACTTCCAGCACACGTTCCGGTGCACCCTTGAGGAAGATGAAACCGCGCCCTTCGAGGTCGTGGTGCAGCGTCGCCATGAAACGGTGCTGCGATTCGAACGGGATCAGGTCGGTGCGGCGCAGCGCCCCGCGCTCGAACGCGAGGTCCAGCCCGGCCTTGGCTGCCAGCGTGAGCAGCGCGCCCTCGGTCGGGTCGCCCTCGATGTGCCAGTCCGCATCGGGCGTAGGATGAGAATGCAGTTCGGCGTCGTTGCACAGCAGGACGGCGCGGCCCAGCTCGATCAGCTCCGGATGCTGCGCGACGAACACTTCCTGTCCGCCGATGGAAAAGCCGCCATGCGGTGAATAGCCTTCGCCGCTGACATCGAATGTGTCATCGGCAGTGAGGATGCGCTGCACCGTCATCTCGTTGCGCGTGAGCGTGCCGGTCTTGTCCGAGCAGATCACGGTCACCGAGCCCAGCGTCTCCACCGCAGGCAGGCGGCGGATGATGGCGTTGCGCCGTGCCATGCGTTGCACACCGATGGCGAGCGTGATGGTCATGATGGCGGGCAAGCCCTCGGGAATCGCCGCCACCGCGATGCCGACGGCGGCGAGGAACATGTCCGCCCAGCCGTAGCCGCGCATCCAGATACCGAAGATGAACGTGAGGGCGGACAGCAGCAGGATGGCGATGGTCAGTTGTTTGCCGAAACCGGCCATCTGCCGCAGCAGCGGCGTCTCCAGACTGTCCACCTTGGCGATGAGTGTGCTGATGCGGCCGATCTCGGTCGCCGCGCCGGAGGCGACCACCACGCCGCGCGCCTGCCCGTAAACCACCAGCGTGCCGGAGTAGGCCATGCAGCGGCGGTCGCCGACCACCGCTTCGGCTTCCACGGGAGTGGTGCTCTTTTCGACGGGTTCCGATTCGCCGGTCAGCGCGGCCTCTTCGACGCGCAACTGGCGCACTTCGAACAGGCGCAGATCGGCCGGGACTTTGTCGCCCGAGGCGAGCAACACGACGTCGCCGACGGCCACCTGTTCGGCCGGGATGTCACCGCGCCGCCCGTCGCGCAAGACCGTCGCGACCGGCGAGAGCATGTTGCGTATGGCATCCAGTGCGCGCTCCGCCTTGCCTTCCTGGATCACGCCGATGATGGCGTTGATGACGACCACACCGACGATCACGCTGCAATCCACCCAATGGTCGAGCAGCGCGGTGATGACGGCCGCACCGAGCAGCACGTAGATGAGGATGTTGTCGAACTGGTGCGCGAAGCGCACCAACAGCGAGTCCCTGGGGGCGGCGGGCAGCGCGTTGGGGCCGTACCGTTCCAACCGGTGTTGCGCTTCGCCGCTGTCGAGACCTTCCGCCCTGGAGTCGAGTGCGGACAAGGTCTCTTGGGCAGACAGGCAGTGCCAGCGTACCGCCGTATCTGCCGATGATGTGGTTGCTGGTTTCATTTCCGCGCTCCGCTGTGCACAGGAATGGTACACCGGAACCGGTGCACACCGGATGCTCAGGACGTTTTGGTGGGCGTGTCCATATCCTGGATGAAGAGGCCGGTCAGCTTTGCGATCTCGTTCGGTCTCTGAGCGAAACGGAAGCCCGCGCGGTGGGCAAGTGTGCCGTCGGCCTGCCGGAAGGAAGTGATGTGGCGCAACTCCATATCGGCCACGACGGCATCACCGCCCGGCACCATGATGCGGCAGCCGTGCAGCATCGCACCGTCTTCGAGATTGATGTCCGGATCGTAGATCAGGCAACCCAGGCCGTCGTGGCTGATATCGGTGATGTGCGACTCGAACGGGATGAAGCCCCCCTCGTCGGCGATACAACGCAGCGAAAGGTCGGCCGGAACCGGAATGCGCGGATGCTCGCGGCGATTGTGTAGCAGAAGCGATTTTGGGAAGGTGAACTGGATGGCGGGCGCGCCGGCGATCTGCGTCTCTTCCGGCTCGGCTCCGGTGAAGGTGAAGTTCAAACCCTGATGGTCGGTGGCGGTGAATTCGACCACGGGCGAGTCCAGCACCATGGTGTTGATCGTCTTGTGTGGCGAATAGGAGACGGCGAAGCGGTCGGCGGCGGGATCGGCCGCGAGCATGTGCGATTCGAAAGGATGGCCGTTCCGGATCTCCGCCGTGACTTTGCATCTCTCCTGCGCCAACACCTGCATGAGTCGAACGATCTCGATGCGGGAACGGAAATACAGATTCTCGGGGCGAGCCATCTTTTAACAACCCGTGCAGCAGATCAGCGCAATACCGCCAGCGCCGCGTCGTAGTCGGGTTCGTGCTTGATGTCGTCCACCAGCTCGGCATGAAGAATCTGATTCTTGTCGTCCAGTACCAGCACGGCACGGGCGGTCACGCCGGCCAGGGTGGTATCGGCGATCTTTACGCCGTAGTTGCGCATGAAATCGCGGCCGCGCATCAGCGACAGCGTGACGACGTTCTCCAGACCTTCCGCCACGCAGAAGCGGCTCATCGCGAACGGCAGGTCGGCGGAGATCACCAGCACCACGGTGTTGTTCAACTGGCTCGCAGCCTCGTTGAACTTGCGCGTGGAAGTGGCGCACACGGCGGTATCCAGGCTCGGCACGATGTTGAGCACCTTGCGTTTCCCCGCGAAGCTTTGCAGCGAAACGTCATTCAGGTCCTTGCCCACCAGTGTGAAATCCGGTGCGACCTGCCCAACGGAAGGGAAGGTGCCGAACAGGGTGACGGGCGCACCGGCCAGTGTGGTTGCGGGTTTCTTTACGGTGTCCTTGGCCATGTTCGCTCCTTGATTTATGTGTATGACGAAACCGGTGGACAAGCACAAACCAGATTCTTGTCGCCGTACACATTATCCACGCGCGCCACGGCAGGCCAAAACTTATTCTCGCGCACCCAGGAAAGCGGGAAAGCAGCCTGCTCGCGCGAGTAGGGACGCTGCCACTCGTTGGCACAGACCGACTTTGCAGTATGTGGCGCATGTTTGAGGATGTTGTCCTTTTTGTCCACCTTGCCGGAAATCACATCCCCGATCTCCTTGCGGATGGCGATCATCGCGTCGCAGAAACGGTCCAGCTCGGCTTTCGATTCGCTTTCGGTCGGTTCCACCATCAGCGTATCCACCACCGGGAAGGAAGTCGTCGGCGCATGGAAGCCGAAGTCCATCAGGCGCTTGGCGATGTCGGTCACTTCCACGCCGTCCTTCTTCCACTCACGGCAGTCGAGGATCATCTCGTGCGCGCAGCGGCCGTTGCTGCCGCTGTACAGCGTGGCGTAGCTGTCCTTCAGCGATTCCTTGATGTAGTTGGCGTTGAGGATCGCCATCTTCGTCGCCTCGGTGAGGCCCCTGCCGCCCATCATCTTGATGTAGCCGTAGGAGATCATCAGGATCAGCGCGCTGCCGTAAGGTGCCGCCGACACCGCGTGGATGCCCTGTGCGCCGCCGACCTTGACCACCGGATGCGATGGCAGGAAAGGCGCGAGATGCGCCGCCACGCCGATGGGTCCGACGCCCGGGCCGCCGCCGCCGTGCGGGATGGCGAAGGTCTTGTGCAGATTGAGGTGACACACGTCCGCGCCGATGTTGCCGGGGCTGGTGAGGCCGACCTGTGCGTTCATGTTGGCGCCGTCCATGTACACCTGGCCGCCGTTGGCGTGGATGATCGCGGTGATGTCCTTGATGGATTCCTCGTACACGCCGTGCGTACTGGGGTAGGTCACCATCAGGCACGACAGGTCGGCCTTGTGCTCTTCCGCTTTCGCGTGCAGGTCGTCCACGTCGATGTTGCCCTTGCTGTCGCACTTCACCACCACGATGTGCATGCCGCACATCGCCGCGCTGGCGGGGTTGGTGCCGTGTGCGGAGGAGGGGATGAGCACCACGTTGCGCTGCGCTTCGCCGCGCGAACGGTGATAAGCCTGAATGACGAGCAGACCGGCGTATTCGCCGGAGGCACCGCTGTTGGGCTGGAAACTCATCTGCGCGAAGCCGGTGATCTCGGACAAGTCTGCATCCAGTCCGGCGATCAGTTCCTGATAACCCGCAGCCTGTTCCAGCGGCACGAAGGGATGCAGGTTGGCGAATTCGGGCCAAGTCAGGCCCAGCATCTCGGACGCCGCGTTGAGTTTCATGGTGCAGGAACCCAGCGAGATCATCGAGTGCGTGAGCGACAGATCCTTGTTCTCCAGACGCTTGATATAACGCATCATCTCGGTTTCGGAGTGATAGCGGTTGAACACCGGATGGCTCAGGATGGCCGACTGGCGCGACTTGACGAGCAGCGGCTGGGTGGCGAGCTGCGCCGAGGTGAGAACCGGCGCTGTCTTGCCCGCCTTCTGCGCGAACACGGCGAGGATGGCGTTGAGGTCGTCGAGCGAGGTGGTCTGGTCGAGCGAGATGCCCACCCCGTCGGCGGCGTAGCGGAAATTGATCTGCGCCGCTTCGGCCAGCGCATGCACCTTCACGTTGTCGGTGTGCATGAGCTTGATCGTGTCGAAGAACACTCCTTCGGCCACCTTGTAACCGAGCTTCTTCAGTTCGCCCGCCAGCAAGGCGGTGGAACGGTGCACCTGTGCGGCGATGCTGCGCAGGCCTTCCGCGCCGTGATACACCGCGTACATGCTGGCCATGATCGCGAGTAATGCCTGCGCGGTACAGATATTGGAAGTCGCCTTCTCGCGGCGGATATGTTGTTCGCGCGTTTGCAGTGCCATGCGCAAGGCGGGGTTGCCGTCGGCATCCACCGACACGCCGATGATGCGGCCCGGCATGGAGCGCTTGTGCGCATCGCGGCAGGCGAAGTAGGCGGCGTGCGGTCCGCCGTAGCCCATCGGTACGCCGAAGCGCTGCGTGGAACCCAGCACCACGTCCGCACCCCATTCGCCCGGCGGAGTGAGCAGCACCAGACTCAGGATGTCGGCGGCGACCGCGATGGTCATGCCGTTGGCTTTTGCGCGTGCGACGAAATCGGCGTAGTCATGCACGGTACCGTCGGCAGTCGGGTATTGCAGCAGCGCGCCATACAGCTTGTCGTTTAGCGTGAGCGTCCTGAAATCGCCGATCACCAGCTCGATGCCCAGCGGTTTGGCGCGTGTCTTCAGCAGCTCGATGGTCTGCGGGAAACACTCGTTGGAGACGAAGAAACTGTTCTTGCCGGCGGCCGCATCGTCGCGCGAACGCAAACCGTGCAGCATGGTCATCGCTTCGGCGGCAGCAGTAGCTTCGTCCAGCAGGGAGGCATTGGCGATCTCCATGCCAGTCAGGTCCATGATCATGGTCTGGAAATTCAACAGCGCTTCCAGGCGGCCCTGCGCGATCTCGGCCTGGTAAGGCGTGTAAGCGGTGTACCAGCCCGGGTTCTCCAGCACGTTGCGCAGGATCACCGGCGGTACGACCGTGTCGTAATAACCCAGACCGATGTAACTCTTGAACAACTTGTTCTTCGCCGCAATGTCGCGCAGGTGGTTCAGGAACGCGTGCTCGCTCATGCCCGCAGGCAGGTTCAACGGCTTCTTCAAGCGGATGGTGGCGGGCACGGTCTGGTCGATCAGCGCGTCGAGCGACGGGGCATTGATCTTTTTCAGCATGGCCTGCACGTCTTGCGCGCTGGGGCCGTTGTGGCGATTGACGAATTGTTCTGAGTTCATAGGCTTGGGAAAATTTGTAGGTTGGGTTAGCGCAGCGTAACCCAACAATTTGTTAACGCGGAAAAAGGGCGTTGGGTTACGCGATGAAGCCGCTAACCCAACCTACATATTTCTAATGCGCTTCGCTGTCGACAACTGCCTGATAAGCTGCAGCATCCAGCAGTGCAGCAACATCCGCCGCATTGTCCGGCTTCATCTTGTAGATCCATGCGCCATACGGGTCGCTGTTGATCTTCTCGGGTGCGCCATCCAGATCGCTGTTGGCGGCCAGGACTTCACCGGAGACGGGCGCGTACACGTCGGCGGCGGCCTTCACCGATTCCACCACGGCGCATTCTTCCTTGGCCTTCAGCTTGCGGCCAGCGGTCGGCGCTTCGACGAACACCATGTCGCCCAGCAGTTCCTGCGCGTGCTGCGTGATGCCCACGGTGATGCTGCCGTCGGCTTCGGTTTTGACCCACTCGTGGGAGGCGGTGTATTTCAGGTTGGATGGGTTGCTCATGGTCATGTCCTTTTGAATAATTATTAAATGAGGCCTTTGCCGTTGCGGGCGAATGGGTACTTCACTACTTTTGCGTTCAACAATTTGTCGCGGATTTCGACTTGCACGGTGTCGCCAAGCTGCACTTCGTTCGGGATACGCGCCAGCGCGATGGACTTTTCCAGCGTGGGTGAGAAGGTGCCGCTGGTGATCTCGCCGTCGCCGTGAGCGGTCTTCACTTTCTGGTGGCCGCGCAACACGCCGCGATCCAGCAATACCAGTCCGGCCAGTTTCCTGGTGGGCGGGTTGGCCAGCAAGGCAGCCTTGCCGATGAAGTCGCGCTCGCTCTTCAGGTCCACCGTCCAGCCGAGGCCGGATTCCAGCGGGCCGACTGTCTCGTCCATGTCCTGTCCGTACAGGTTCATGCCCGCTTCCAGACGCAGTGTGTCGCGCGCGCCGAGGCCGATGGGCTTGACGCCGACCTTGCTCAGTGCATACCAGAACGCTTCCACTTTCTCTTTCGGCAACATCACCTCGAAACCGTCTTCGCCGGTGTAGCCGGTGCGTGCCACGAAATACTCGCCGCAATCGGCGGCCTGGAAATTCACCAGTCCTTCGGTCGCTGTTTTGGTCTGCGGCAGCACTTCCCATACTTTTGTGCGTGCGTGCGGGCCCTGTACGGCGACCATCGCCAGATCGTCGCGCGAGGTGATGACGAGCTGCGGCGCCACCTTGGCAGCCTGTTCCTTCATCCAGGCGATGTCTTTATCGGCCGTGCCCGCGTTCACCACGATGCGGAACCACTGCTCGGTCATGAAATAGATGATGAGGTCGTCGATCACGCCGCCATCGGGGCGCAACATGGCCGAGTACAGCGCGCGGCCAGAGGCGGCCAGCTTGTCGGCATTGTTCGCCAGCAGATAGCGCAGGAAGGCGCGCACGCCGTCGCCTTTGGCATCCACCACGCGCATGTGGCACACGTCGAACATGCCGACATCGTTGCGCACCTGATGGTGTTCGTCGATCTGCGAACCGTAGTTCACCGGCATGTCCCAGCCGCCGAAATCCACCATCTTGGCGCCCATGGCGCGGTGGGCTGCATTCAAAGGAGTCGTCTTGAGAGTCATATTGGCCTTAGTAAAATAAAAAAGGCGCAGCACGAATCCGTGCTGCGCCCCATCTGTCCTTGGTACCTGAGAGATTACGTCCAACCTGTCTCGTCATTCCCGCTTTTGCGGGAATGACAACTGGTTTTTCGTGTGCCCCTTCGGTGGCTGACTTAACAGCGCTCTCCAGATTTGCCTGTTCCGGTTGGTTCTTGAGCCTGAGCGGTTACGGGTGTTGCGCCTTCGGCGGTGCCATTTGGCACGCTCTCCCAGTCGGTTTGAACGGCGGGTGGATTATACCGGAACTTGCTATTTGGGATAGAACAGGAACAGTCGATACCCCGACGGCTTGAGGTCGGTGGTATCCAGGCGCAGGCGGATATCGAGGTCGCGGTTGGCGGAGGCGCCCTGTTTCTCGTCAGTGCCCGTTTTCAGGTAATCCCCCGGGTGGAAGACGCGGCGCGCAATGGCCTGGTCTTGCATGTCGGTGAGGGTGAGTTCCAGACTGGGGTAGGTTTGCGCGAACAGCGCGCGGTTATGGATCAGCGCGTGCAGGATGACGATATTGTTCTGCGCCGGGTCGGATTCGAGTTCGGAAGATTCAAGCACCATCAGGTCGATCTTCTGCGGCAGCGTGACGGTACAGGCGAGCAGTTCGCAATACTGCGTCAGCAGGGGTTTCAGTCCCGGCAGGCGCGCACCCAGTTCGACGCGGAAATGATAAGCGGCCTGCCCCAGCAGCATCAGCGCCAGGGATGCAGCGATCAATACGCCTGTCCAGCTGATCTTGCGGGCGGATGCTTCCGGCACTTCGTCGGTGAGTTCCTCGATGAACTGGACCTGTTGCGCCAGGGTGCGCGGTTCTTCTTCCAGCTCGGGCACGTCGGGGATCGGGGTGAGATCGTAGCCGCCCGGCTGCGGGATCGGGTCGATAGGCAGGCTGAGCTGCGGGCTGGGTTCGTCGTCATGCAGATATTTGCGCGCATCGAAGATGTCGTGGCAATGGCCGCAACGCACCAGACCGTCATGCGCGTCGAGTTGCGCATCGGTCACTTTGAAGCGGGTACCGCATTCGGGGCAGCGTGTGATATCGGTCATCGCTTGGTACCGGACAGACAACACCAGCCATCTTCCAGCACGGCGGGCGCGAGGTCAAACCACTGCGCGTAGATGCGCATGACTTCATCGGCTTGTTCGGCGAGGATGCCGGAGAGCACGATGCGTCCGCCTTGCCTGGTTGCATTGGCCAGCAGCGGGGCAAGTGCGCGCAGGGGATTGGTGAGGATGTTGGCGACGACCACGTCATATTGTGCGAGCACAACCCCCTCGGGCAGGTAAAAATCCCCTTTGACCTGATTCGCTTCCGCGTTGTCGCGACTGGCGACCACGGCCTGTGCGTCCACATCCACGCCGACGGTGCTACCCGCGCCGAGTTTCATTGCGGCGATGGCGAGGATGCCGGAGCCGCAGCCGTAATCGAGTACGCTCTCGCCGCCCTTGATGTTGCGGTCCAGCCAGCGCAGACACAACCGCGTGGTGGGATGGCTGCCGGTGCCGAAAGCCAAGCCGGGGTCGAGCGCGATGTTGATGGCCTTGGGATCGGTCGGTTCATGCCAGGTCGGCACGATCCACAGACGGTCGCTGATGCGGATGGGATCGAACTGCGCCTGGGTGATGCGCACCCAGTCGTTCTCCTCCAGTGTCTCGATCTTGTGCTGCGGGAGTGCGGCGAGGCCGAGCTCGGTGCAGCAGGCTTGCAGCACGCCTGCCACATCGGCATCGCTCTCAAACAGCGCAGTGACGAGATTGTGTTGCCACACGGAGGAAGTGGGTTCGCCCGGCTCGCCGAAGATGGCCTGCTCGTCGGGCGTGTCGGCGTCCGCATCCAGCATGTCCACCGACAGCGCGCCGTGCGCCAGCAGAGCCTCGCTCAGTGCCTCAGCGTAGTCGGCAGAGGCTGTCACCGACAACGTGAGCCAAGACACGGCTTACTTGCCCTTCTTCTCTGCCAGCTTGTGTTCCAGATAATGGATGCTGGTGCCGCCGCGAACGAAAGCCGCATCGTTCATCAATTCCTGATGCAGCGGGATGTTGGTGTTGATGCCTTCCACCACCATCTCGGACAGCGCCGTGCGCATGCGGGCGATCGCCTGATCGCGCGTGTCGCCGTAAGCGATGATCTTGCCGATCATGGAATCGTAATGCGGCGGGATGAAGTAGTTGTTGTACACATGCGAATCGACGCGGATGCCGGGACCGCCGGGCACGTGCCAGTTGGTGATGCGTCCGGGCGACGGCACGAAGGTATAGGGATGCTCGGCGTTCACGCGGCACTCCACGGCGTGGCCGCGGAGCTCGATGTCCTTCTGGCGGAACGGCAGCTTCTCGCCCGCGGCAATGCGGATCTGCTGCTGCACGATGTCCACGCCGGTGATCATCTCGGTGACCGGGTGTTCCACCTGTACGCGCGTGTTCATCTCGATGAAATAGAACTCGTCGTTCTCGTACAGGAACTCGAAGGTGCCCGCGCCGCGGTAACCGATCTTGCGGCAGGCTTCGGCACAGCGCTCGCCGATCTTGTCGCGCAACTTGCTGTTGAGGAACGGAGCCGGTGCTTCCTCGATGATCTTCTGGTGGCGGCGCTGCATGGAACAATCGCGCTCGCCCAGATATACGGCATTGCCATGCTGGTCGGCCAGGATCTGGATCTCGATGTGGCGCGGGTTCTCCAGGAATTTTTCCATGTAAACCATGGGATTGTTGAAGGCAGCCTGCGCTTCGGTCTTGGTCATGGTCACCGCGTTGAGCAGCGCCGCTTCGGTATGCACCACGCGCATGCCGCGCCCGCCGCCGCCGCCCGATGCCTTGATGATGACCGGGTAGCCGATGAACTTGGCGATACGCATGATCTCGGCCGGATCGTCCGGCAGAGCTCCTTCGACGCCTGGCACGCAGGGCACGCCGGCTTTCTTCATCGCGCTCTTGGCGGAGACCTTGTCGCCCATCAGGCGGATGGTCTCGGCACGCGGGCCGATGAAGACGAAACCGGATTTCTCGCAGCGCTCGGAAAAGTCGGCGTTCTCGGAAAGGAAACCGTAACCGGGGTGGATGGCCTGCGCATCGGTCACTTCGGCAGCGCTGATGATGGCGGGCACATGCAGATAGCTCTGGCTCGACGGAGCCGGACCGATACACACCGATTCGTCCGCCAGCTTCACGTACTTGGCATCGGCGTCGGCTTCGGAATGGACCGCGACCGTCTTGATGCCCATTTCGCGGCAGGCGCGCTGGATGCGCAGCGCGATCTCGCCGCGGTTGGCGATGAGTATCTTCTCAAACATGACGGGATTCTCCGGTGGTGCGGATGTCTTGGGTTTGCGTGTGAACACGGCCATGATGGATCAACCGATGATGAACAGGGGTTGGCCGAACTCGACTGCCTGGCCGTTCTCAACCAGGATCGCCTTGATCACGCCGGTTTTGTCGGCTTCGATCTCGTTCAGCAGCTTCATCGCTTCGATGATGCACAGCGTGTCGCCTTCCTTCACGCTCTGGCCGATGTCCACGAAGGACTTGGCGCCTGGCGAAGGCGAGCGATAGAAACTGCCGACCATCGGCGACTTGACCACATGACCCTCAGGCGTGGCTGGCGCAGCCGGGGCGGCGGGAGCGGCCGCTGCCGGAGCAGGCGCTGCCTGTGGAGCGGCGGCATAGTATTGCTGCTGCATAGGTGCGGCAACGGAGCTGGAGCGGGAGATGCGCACATGCTCTTCACCTTCGGTGAGCTCCAGTTCGGCGATACCCGAGTTCTCAACCAGTTCGATCAGTGTCTTCAGTTTGCGCAGATCCATTTGTCAGCTCCTTGTTTAGTTGTGTTGCAACGCAAATTCCAATGCGAGTTCGTAACCTTTGGCACCCAGACCGCTGATGACGCCGACCGCGATATCGGAGAAATAGGATTCCTTGCGGAACGCCTCGCGGGCATGCACATTGGAAAGGTGAACCTCGATGAAGGGGATGGCCACCGCCGCCAGGGCGTCGCGCAGGGCGACGCTGGTATGGGTGTAGGCGGCCGGATTGATGATGATGAAGTCGGTGCCGTCGGTACGCGCCTGTTGTACACGCTCGACCAGCGCACCTTCGGTGTTGCTTTGGTACGAAGCCAGCTTTGCGCCGTTCTTCTGCGCTTGTGCAGCCAATTTGGCGTTAATTTCATCCAACGTGACGTGACCATACACCTCCGGCTCGCGTGTGCCGAGCAGGTTCAGGTTGGGGCCGTGTAGTACGAGGATGTTCTTCATGGGGGGCGAAGTTTGCCGAAAAAGGGGTGGATTGTCCACTTTTACAGAAAATTACCCTACAAGATGCTTAGGAATCACAGCCCAGCGCTTTGTAATGACTGAAGAAAGGTTTTGGCGTCCTGAAAACCCGTTACCCGATAATCGGACAACTCTTTTCCCTGCGGATCGAAGAATAAAGTCGCGGGCGGACCGAACAACTGGAAACGCTGCATCAGTGCCTTGTCGTCGGTGTTGTTGGCCGTCACGTCGGCTTGCAGCAGTAGTGTGTCTTTCAGCCGGGCTTGCACCGCCGCATCGCTGAAGGTGAAACGTTCCATCTCCTTGCACGACACGCACCAGTCGGCGTAGAAATCCAGTATCACCGTTTTGTCTCCCGCCTGGGCGATACGCTGATCCAGTTCGGTGCCGTTCTTTATGCGTTCGAAATGCAGGGTGGCGACGGTGTCGGGCTCGGCGCGACCGATGCTGCCGAGCGGGCGCAGGATGTCGCGCGCGCCTGACAAGGCGCCGATCAGATAAGCCACGCCGAGCAGCAGGGCGAGGATGCCGATGCCTTTCCCCAGTTTGTGCAAACCGCGGGCATTGTGCGACAGCGGGTCGAGTGCACGCAGATAGATCGCCGAGAAGATCAGCAGCGCCGCCCACAGCAGCATATGTGCGGAAAGCGGAATGACCGGCGAAACGATCCAGATCGCCATCGCCAGCATCATCACGCCGAAGAAGCGTTTGACCGCTTCCATCCAGGCGCCGGCCTTGGGCAGCAAGGTGCCCGCCGACGTGCCGATCAGCAGCAGCGGCGCGCCCATGCCCAGCGCCAGGAAGAACAACGCGGTCCCGCCCAGCACGGCGTCATGGGTCTGACTTATATATAGCAGCGCGCCGGCCAGCGGCGCGGCGACGCACGGCCCCATGATGATGGCAGACAGCGCACCCATCACGAACACGCCGGAGAGATGGCCGCCGTGCAGCTTGTTGCTGGTGTCGGTGAGTCTGCTTTGCAGTGCCGACGGCAGTTGTAACTCATAGAAACCGAACATGGACAGTGACAACAGCACGAACAGCGCGGCAAAACTGCCGAGTACCCAGGGCGTCTGCAAGGCGCTGGAGATGAGGTTGCCGGAATAGCCGGCTGCCACGCCCGCGATGGCATAAGTGATCGCCATGCCCAGCACATAGGCCAGCGACAACATGAAAGCGTGCATGTGGGTGATCCCGGGGCCGCGCCCGACGATGATGCCGGAGAGGATGGGAATCATCGGGAACACGCAGGGGGTCAGCGCGAGCAACAGGCCAGCGCCGAAGAAGAACGAAACGATCAACCAGAAGCTGCCGTCCTGGAAGAGACTGGCGATGCGGGTGTTCTCGTTATCGGCGGGAGCGGGGGCCGGGGCGGCAGCCACGGGCGCCGTCACCGCGCTGAGTGACGGCACGAGATCGATGCCCAACTGTTTTTCGATGGGCGGGTAGCACAAGCCCTTGTCGCTGCACCCCTGATAAGTCGCGTTCAGCACCAGCGGTTTGCGCGCATCGACCTTCTCCAGCACGATCTCGGCCTGGCACGGCTGGTGATACACCTCGATCACGCCGAAGTTGGGATCGTCCTTGCTCTCGCCCTGGGGCAGCGAGATGCGGGCTATCCTGGCTTTGCCCTGGGCGACGGTGAAGCCGACCTTGTCGCGGTACAGATAGTAACCGGGGGTGATCTTGAAACTGGCGATCAGTGTGCTCTGGTCGACCGCATGTATCTCGAGTCCGAAAGCCTGATCGGCTGGCAGGAAGCTCGGCTTTTTGCTGCCGAAGGAAAGCAGATCGGCTTGCGCCAGCGGGGCAAGGCTCAGTAGCAACAACAGGGAAAGCAAGCGGCGTATCATTTTTCTTTCTTCAAAGTGGTTTCCTGTACGACCCAGTTCAGATAATCCGGCAGGCCCGCTGCCACAGGTACGGCAATGATCTCCGGCAGCTCATAAGGATGCAACTTGCGCAATGCAGACTCCAGTCGCGGATAAGCTGTGCGTGTCGTTTTGATCAGTAGCGGCACCTCGTCGGCGTGGTCGAGTTTGCCTTCCCAGCGGTAGACCGAAGTGCATCCGGCCAGGATATTGATGCAAGCCGCGACACCTTCTGTGACCAGCGCGTCGGCGATGCGTTCCGCAGTCGCGCGATCCGGCAGGTTGGTGATGACCACGACGACTTCGTGTCCATTCATCTTGCGCCCGCCCGCGCGCAACGCACGCCGAGTTGCAGCAGCTCATCCCATACGTCGCCCTTGCGCAGGCCTTTCACCAGCCGGTCGATCTGCGCGGCCTGGCGCAGGGCGCGTTCGGCGAAGGTTGGCGTGAAGCGGCGCACCGCGCGCTCCACCAGCTTCTGTCTGATACCCCACACGCGTGCATCGCGCAGCGCGCCGGAAAGGTTGCCGTTCTGCTGCAAGGCGCGCGAGACCCTGGCCAAAGTGCGGATGTCTTCCGCCACCGCCCACAGGATCAGTACAGTCGCCGTGCCTTCGGCGCGCAGTCCGTCGAGGATGCGTGCGTAACGTTCGGCATCGCCCGCCAGCATCGCCTCGGAAAGTTTGAACACGTCGTAGCGCGCCACATCCATCACCGAATCTTTCACCTGGTCGAAAGACAAGGGCCCTGCAGGGAACAACAAGGCCAGTTTCTGTATCTCCTGGAATGCGGCGAGCAGGTTGCCCTCCACGCGCTGCGCCAGGAAGGCCAGCGTATCGGCATCGGCGGACTGCCCTTGCCGCTTCATGCGCGCGGCGATCCATGCGGGCAGCGCGGCGAGCGTGACTTCGTCGGCGCTGACGACGGTGGCGTGCTGTTCCAGCGCGGTGAACCACTTGCTCTTCATCGCCGTGCCGTCCAGACGCGGCAGCGAGATCAGCGTGAGTGTGTCCGGGTTGAGTGTTTCGCAATGCTCCTGCAAGGCCTGCGCGCCCTCCACACCGGGTTTGCCGGAAGGGATGCGCAGGTCGATGACTTTGCGCTCGGCGAACAGCGACATGCTCTGCGCGCTGTTGCGCAACTCGGCCCATTTGAAACCCTGCTCGGCGATGAGCGTCTCGCGTTCGCCGAAACCCGCCGCGCGCGCGGCGGCGCGGATGGCATCCGCCGCCTCGATCGCGAGCAGCAGCGCTTCGCCGTGAATCACATACAGCGAGCCCAGGCCTTTGGCCAGATGCTGCGGCAGGTCATCGCTCGAGATCCTCATGGGCGGGTCTATAGTTGCGGTTTTGCCCGGCTTAAGCGGCGCATGGCCTGTGAGACGGCATCGACGCGCATGTCCTTGTAGAGCAGCGCCTCTTCCTGTTCCTTGGCGAGTACCTGCTCATCGTCATAGGCGAGTATGCGCGAAAGCGATATCTCGTCCGCGGACAGCCAGTCGTTCCGCTTGCTGTCGAAGGCGCGCAACGAAACGCGGTAGAACAACTGGTATTCCTTGACACGGCCGCTACCGGAGAGCGACAGGATCTGTTTGGAGCTTTGCTCGGAAACGATCTCCAACACCAACTCGGCCTGATCAGCGGTATCGGTCAGGGTGACCTTGCTGGCAGTCAGGGCGCGGCGAAGGTCGGCAACGAATGGTGTCTCGCCCGGTTTCTTCAGGTAGAGCGACTTGAAAGAGAACTGCAAGCCCTTGAGATCGCTGCCGCGCAAATGAAAACCGCAGGCGGCCAGCGACAAGGTCGCGGCGAGCAGCAGAAGGCGTGTCGTATTCGTCATCAGATCACCACATTGACCAGACGGCCCGGCACGACGATGACCTTCTTCGCTGCGCCGCCGTTGAGTTGCTTCTGCACCGCCTCCTGCGCCAGCGCCAGCTGCTCGATGGTCGCCCTGTCGGCATCCTTGGATACGCGCAGGTTGCCGCGCAACTTGCCGTTCACCTGGATCACCAGCTCGATCTCGTCCTGCACCAGCGCGGCCGGATCGGCCTTGGGGAATCCCTGGTCGATCAATTGGCTGCCGGGACGCAATGCAGTCCACAGCGTTCCGGCGATGTGCGGCACGATGGGCGAGAGCAGCAGCACCGCGTTCTCCAGCACTTCCTGCGCCACACTGCGCGCAACGGTGGAGTCCTCGTCGAATTTGCCCAGTGCATTGAGCAGTTCCATGGTTGCCGCGATGGCCGTGTTGAACGTCTTGCGGCGGCCGTAGTCGTCGTCGATCTTCTGGATGGTCTGGTGCAGCTGCAGGCGCATGGCTTTGGCGGCAGCACTCAGCTCGCCATTGCTATAGGCGGTCACGATGCCCTTCTCGACATGCTCATGCACCGCCTTCCACACGCGCTTAAGGAAGCGGAACGAACCCTCCACGCCCGCATCCGACCACTCCAGTTGCTGGTCGGGCGGTGCGGCGAACATCATGAACAGGCGCGCGGTGTCCGCGCCGTAGGCATCGATGATCGCCTGCGGATCGACGCCGTTGTTCTTCGACTTCGACATCTTCTCGGTGCCGCCGATGATGACCGGCAATCCGTCGGTCTTCAGCTTGGCGCCGATGGGGCGCGCCTTGGCATCGACTTCCACGTCCACATCGGCGGGGTTGATCCACAGCTTCTTGCCGCCTTCCAGTTCTCGGTAGAAGGTCGGTGCGACCACCATGCCCTGGGTGAGCAGGTTCTTGAACGGCTCGTTGCCCTGCACCAGTCCCTCGTCGCGCATCAGCTTGTGGAAGAAGCGCGCATACAGCAGGTGCAGGATCGCGTGTTCGATGCCGCCGATGTACTGGTCCACCGGTAGCCATTTCTGGGCGGACGCCTTGGCCACCATGCCGGTATCGCATTGCGGGCTGGCGTAGCGTGCGTAGTACCAGGACGATTCCACGAAGGTGTCCATGGTGTCGGTCTCGCGCCGTGCCTTGCCGCCGCACTGCGGGCAGCTGCATTCGTAAAATTCCGGCATCTTCGCCAGCGGCGAACCGGCGCCGTCCGGCACCACGTTCTCCGGCAGCTTCACCGGCAGTTGATCGTCCGGCACCGCCACGTCGCCGCAAGTCGGGCAATGAATGACGGGGATGGGGCAGCCCCAGTAGCGCTGGCGCGAGATGCCCCAGTCGCGCACGCGGAACTGCACCTTCTTCTCGCCCAGGCCTTTTGCGTTCAGATCCGCGGCGATGGCATCCACGGCTTGTGTGTAGGCCAGGCCGTCGTACTTGCCGGAGTTGACGCAAACGCCATTCTCCTTGTCGCCGTACCATTCCTGCCAGGCGGTTTCGCTGAACTCCTGTCCTTTGAGCGCGATGGATTGTTTGATCGGAAGTCGGTATTTCTTGGCGAAACCGAAATCGCGTTCGTCATGCGCCGGCACCGCCATCACCGCGCCTTCGCCGTAACCCATCAGCACATAGTTGCCGACCCACACCGGCACCTGTTCGCCGGTGAGCGGATGGGTGACCGAGATGTCCGTGGGCATGCCTTTCTTTTCCATGGTGGCGATGTCGGCCTCGGCCACGCCGCCGTGTTTGCATTCTTCGACGAAAGCGGCGAGGGCCGGGTTCTTCTTGGCGGCGTAGGTCGCCAGCGGATGTTCGGCAGCGACGGCAACGAAAGTCACACCCATGATGGTGTCGGCACGGGTGGTGTACACCCACAGCTTGTCCTGCTTGCCGTCCAGCTCATATGGGAAGGCGAAGCGCACACCGTAACTCTTGCCGATCCAGTTGGCCTGCATGGTCTTCACCTGTTCCGGCCAGCCGGAAAGCGTGTCGAGGTCTTTGAGCAATTCGTCGGCGTACTGCGTGATGCGGAAGAAATACATCGGGATGTCGCGCTTCTCGACGATGGCGCCGGAACGCCAGCCGCGACCGTCGATCACCTGTTCGTTGGCCAGCACGGTGTTGTCCACCGGATCCCAGTTCACCACGGCGGTCTTCTTGTAGATCACGCCCTTCTTGAACAAACGCGTGAACAGCCATTGCTCCCAGCGGTAATAGTCCGGCTTGCAGGTGGTCACTTCGCGCGACCAGTCCACGCCCAGGCCCAGCGACTTCAACTGCTGCTTCATGTACTCGATGTTGGAGTAGGTCCAGGCGGCGGGCGGCACGTTGTTGGCCATCGCGGCGTTCTCGGCGTGGAGGCCGAACGCGTCCCAGCCCATGGGCTGCATCACGTTGTAGCCTTTCATCTGGTGGTAGCGGCTCAGCACGTCGCCGATGGTGTAGTTGCGCACATGGCCCATGTGCAGCTTGCCGGAGGGATAGGGGAACATCGACAGACAATAGTATTTCGGTTTCGGGCTGTCTTCTTTGGCGCGGAACACTTGTGCGGCTTCCCACTGCTGTTGGGCGGCGGCTTCGATTTCTTTGGGTGAATAGTTTGCGTGCATGTTTCGGGGCTGGGCTGCTTATATTTGCGGGTTCGGCATTATAGCGGCAACATGGGGCCCTCGCGCATGCAAGGATAAGGGGAGCGGACATGAACAAATCGATCGGAATCCTGTTGCTGTTGGCCGTGACGTCGGCGCAAGCAGAGCCGGATGCGCTGGTCCAGGCCGTGCAGATGCCCGCATGGCTGCAGCGCGATGCAAAGACCACCCCCCTGCGTGTCGGGGCAGCGCTGCGCAACGGCGACAAGCTCATCACTGGCGCAAACGCGCGTATCTATGTGAAGACCGCCGATGGCAGTACGGTGAAGCTGGGCGAGAACGCCACGCTGGCGCTGGATGGCCTGTCGCAAACGCGCGAGGAACAGTCACTGTTCAATGCCGTACTGGATGTGGCCAAAGGCGCTTTCCGCTTCACCACCTCCGGCCTTGCCAAACTCAAGGCGCGCGATGTGACGGTCAAGGTCGCCGGTGCGACGATAGGCATACGCGGCACCGACGTGTGGGGCAAGGATGGCAGCGAACAGGGCGTGGTGTGCCTGATCGAGGGCAAGATCGACGTGACCGGGATCGACAACAAGCAGTTCGTCATGGACCAGCCGCTGTCGTTTTACAAGATGCCCAAGGGCGCGGCGCCTTTGCCGGTGGGCCCGGTCGATGCGGAGCAGCTGAAAAAATGGGCGGTTGAGACCGAGATCGCCCAGCCCGCGATGCACCTGGGCGGGAAATGGAAAGTGGATCTGCTCACCTCCACGGATGAGCGCGCCGCGCTGGCGGCATATGATCAATGGCGTACGGCCGGCTACGACGTGCGCTTGAAACCGGTTGCGCGCGAGGGCGGCTGGATATACACAGTGCGCATCCCGGGCCTTTCCGACCGGGCCGAAGCGGAAAAATTGGCCGCACTACTGAAAGGTATGCTGGGGGCGGAAAATCCAAGCGTCTCGCGCTAGGCAGCGAAACTGGGTTAGAATCCTGAAAAAATATTCCATCAATATCGTTCAGGAGAGTGGCAAATGTCCCGTAAACACCCAGTTATCGCCGTCACCGGCTCGTCCGGCGCCGGTACCACCACCGTCAAGCGCGCGTTCGAGAACATCTTCCGCCGCGAGAAGATCAGCGCCGCCGTCGTCGAGGGCGACAGCCTGCACAGCTTGGATCGCATGGCTTTCCGCGCTGCCGCTGCCGAGGCAGCCAAGGGCGGCAACCATTCGTTCAGCCATTTCGGTCCGGATGCCAACCACTTCGAAAAGATCGAAGAGATGTTCAAGCAATACGGCGATACCGGCATGTGCAAGCGCCGCTACTATGTGCACAGCGATAGCGAAGCCACCGATCACAACAAGCACTTCAACCTGACCGACCTCAAGCCCGGCGTGTTCACGCCGTGGGAAGACATCGAAAAAGACACCGACCTGCTGTTCTATGAAGGTCTGCACGGCTTGGCCATGAACGAAGCCAAAGGCGTCGATGCGGGCAAGTATGTTGACCTGGGTATCGGCGTGGTGCCGGTGGTCAACCTCGAGTGGATCCAGAAGATCCACCGCGACAAGGCAGAGCGCGGCTATTCCGCCGAAGCGACCGTGGATACCATCCTGCGCCGCATGCCAGACTACATCAAGTACATCACCCCGCAGTTCTCGCGCACGCACATCAACTTCCAGCGCGTGGCCACGGTGGACACTTCCAACCCCTTCATCGCGCGCGACATCCCGACCCCGGACGAGAGCTTCGTGGTCATCCGCTTCCGCGACCCCAAGGGCGTGGATTTCCCCTACTACCTGCAAATGATCCCGAACTCGTTCATGTCCCGTGCCAACACCCTCGTGGTGCCCGGCGGCAAGATGAGTCATGCGATGGAGATCATCCTGTCGCCGGTCATGCACGACATGATCCAGAACAAGAAGAAGTAAGGATTGCGGTAATCAACGGAACGGGGAAGCGGAAACGCTTCCCCGTTTTGCTTTGTACAATGGGCGCAGGAGGCGAAGATGGCAGACAACGATTTTGACCGGATCAAAAAGCAGGTGCGCCAGTTCGTCGTCGAGCGCGACTGGGACCAGTTCCACTCGCCCAAGAACCTCTCCATGGCGCTCATCGTCGAGGCTGCCGAGATGGTCGAGCATTTCCAGTGGCTGACCGAAGAAGAGAGCTGCAAGCTGTCGCCGGAGAAACTCGCCGAGGTCGAGCTGGAGCTGGCCGACATCCAGATCTACCTCATCAGTCTGGCGCATAAGCTGCAACTCGACCTTGTCGCCGCGGTGGACAAGAAGCTGGTGCGGAATGCGCAGAAATACCCTGCCGACGAAGTTCGCGGAAGCTCGAAGAAATACAACGAGTACAAGAATCGAAGCTGAAGCAGTGACGCGGTCGTGTGGGATAATCCGCCCATGAATCCCACCCTGCTTTCCGGCCTCAATCCCGAACAACGCGCCGCCGTCGAACTCCCCGCCCGATCCGCACTCATCCTGGCCGGGGCGGGCAGCGGCAAGACGCGCGTGCTGACCACGCGCATCGCTTATCTCATCAGCACCGGACAGGTCAGCCCGCACGGCATTCTCGCCGTGACCTTTACCAACAAGGCTGCCAAGGAGATGGTGACGCGCCTTTCCGCCATGCTGCCCATCAACACGCGCGGCATGTGGATAGGTACCTTCCACGGACTGTGCAACCGCATGCTGCGCGCGCACCATCGCGAGGCCAACCTGCCGCAGACCTTCCAGATCCTCGACTCCGGCGACCAGCTTTCCGCCATCAAGCGCCTGATGAAGGCGATGAACGTGGACGACGAGAAATATCCGCCGCGCGAGATGCAGAACTTCATCAGCGGCCGCAAGGAAGAAGGCCTTCGCGCGCACGAGGTGGAAGCCTACGACCCGTACACGCGGCGCAAAGTGGAGGTGTTCGCCGAATACGACGCGCAGTGCCAGCGCGAGGGTGTGGTGGATTTTTCCGAACTGTTGCTGCGCTGCTACGAACTGCTGTCACGCAACCAGTCGCTGCGCGAGCATTATCAGGAGCGCTTCAAACACATCCTGGTGGACGAGTTCCAGGATACCAACCCGTTGCAGTACCGCTGGTTGAAGTTGCTGGCGGGGCAGAACAACGCCCTCTTTGCCGTCGGTGATGATGACCAGTCCATCTACGCCTTCCGCGGCGCCAACGTCGGCAACATGCAGGAGCTGTTGCGCGACTTCCATGTCGAGAACGTTATCAAGCTGGAGCAGAACTACCGCTCGCACGGCAACATCCTCGAAGCCGCCAACGCGCTCATCCAGAACAACCGCAACCGCCTCGGCAAGAACCTGTGGACCGATGCCGACAAGGGCGAACAGATACGGGTGTACGAGGCGGGCACCGATGTGGACGAGGCGGCTTTCATCGTCGACGAGATCAAACAACTCAACCGTGAAGGTGTGCGCCTTTCCGAGGTGGCCCTGCTGTACCGGTCCAACGCACAGTCGCGCGTGCTCGAACATGCGCTGGTATCCGGCGGATTGTCCTATCGCGTGTATGGCGGTCTGCGCTTCTTCGAGCGGCAGGAGATCAAGCACGCGTTGGCCTACCTGCGCCTGATGGAGAACACCGACGACGACAACGCGTTGCTGCGCATCATCAACTTCCCCACCCGCGGCATCGGCGCGCGCAGCATCGAGCAGTTGCAGGAATCGGCGCGAATCAATAACACTACACTGTGGGATGCGGCGGCACGCGCGGGCGGCAAGGTCACGGCTTTCGTCGGTCTGATCGAATCACTGCGCAGCGGGACGCAGAGTCTGCCGCTGCCCGAGATCATGGAGCACGTGTTGCAGCACAGCGGTCTGGTCACGCACTACGAAACCGAGAAGGCCTCGGTATCGAAGCGGCGCGAGGCGGAAGAGCGGCTGGAGAACCTCAACGAACTCATCAGTTCGGCCACGCTGTTCGTGCACGAGAACGAGGATGACAGCCTCACCGCCTTCCTCACCCACGCCACGCTGGAATCCGGCGAACACCAGGCGGGCGACAGCGAAGATGCGCTGCACCTGATGACGGTGCACTCCGCCAAGGGACTGGAGTTTCACACCGTGTTCATTACCGGGCTGGAAGAGAGTCTGTTCCCGCACCAGAACAGCATCGACAACGGCGACCTCGACGAAGAGCGCCGCCTGATGTACGTGGCGATCACGCGCGCGCGCCGCCGCCTGTATCTCACTTTCGCGCAGAGCCGCATGTTGCACGGGCAGACGCACTACAGTACGGCATCCAGTTTCCTGCGCGAACTGCCGGAAGAGTTGCTGCACTGGCTGACGCCGCGCGTGAGCGCGCGCAAGACCTTCCACACCGGCAGTTACGAGACCAGCAGCTACGCCAGGGCATTCGCCGCCAGTCCCGCGATGGAGAAAGCCCCGCCCGCACCCGACTCGGTGTGGCGTATCGGTCAGCGCGTGTTTCACCAGAAGTTCGGCGAGGGCGTGGTGACCGACACCGAGGGCGGCGGTAGCGAAGGGCGTGTGCAGGTCAACTTCAAACGCGCGGGCAGCAAATGGCTCGCACTCGAATATGCCAAGCTCACCGCCGTCTGATGCAGCGCTGGATGAGCGCTTGCGGCTCATTGCGTCGAGTTACCGGTGCCTGACCGGCAAAGAGCTGATTCCCTCCGTCGAAGTGGCCGCTCCCGCATTGCGTCGTGCGATGTGGGAATTGCCCCGCGCCATCGTCGCTCACGGCACGGAGGCCGATCCCGTCTTCTTCTACGGGAACCGACTGGCGCTGCAACTGTTCGAGATGAACTTCGGCGAATTTGTGCGCCTGCCATCGCGGCTCTCCGCCGAAGCGCCGGCGCAGGAGGCGCGCGAGAAGCTGTTGGCGAAGGTCGCACAGCAGGGTTATGTGGAAAACTACTCGGGCATGCGCATCGCCAAAAGCGGGAGGCGATTCATGATCACGGATTGCACGGTGTGGAATCTGGCCGACGAGCTGGGCGGCTATCACGGCCAGTCGGCAGTGTTCGTCGCCGCGCCCTGATATATTTGAAACGGTAACGCAAGACTCGGCCAATCAACGAAGGAACGACCCATGAGCAAATCATTCAAGGAACTCATCCAGCACCTGAACCCGCCGCTCGCCAATTTCCGCAAGGAAGCGGCGGAGACCATGACCGGTTTCGATGCGATGGCCAAGGCGGCAATGACTGCCGGGGTGATCCCGGCGCTGGACAAGGAATTGATCGCGACCGCCATCGCGGTGGCGACGCGTTGCGAGGGCTGCATCGCCTATCACGTGCGGACGCTGGTACGCCTGGGCGTCACCCGCGAGCAGCTCAACGAGGTGCTGGCTGTCGCGGTGTACATGGGCGGAGGCCCGTCACTGATGTATGCGGGCGAGGTGATGCACGCCTTTGAAGAGTTCTCTAAGCCGAGCTGATCAGGCAGTGGGTGGCGGGAACTTTGCCGCCAGCTTGTCCGGTACCTCGCGCTTGCCTGCCTGCGCGTAGGAGCTGAACTCCATCACCGCAGTAACCAGCACCATGATCACTGTCGGCATCAACGCGACGCGCGTGAGCGCCGTCCAGATGATGTGGCTCATGTTGTGGTCCTTGGTCGAGATGCTGATCAGCCAGGCCAGGAAGATCAGCGTCGCCGAGACGGCATAAGCCAGCATCAGCAGCTTGCAGCGGGAGAAGCTGATCTTCCAGTGCATGTCCACGAACCAGCTGGTGGTCTTCTTGCTGCGCAGGTAGATATAGGCGATGAGCGCGCCGGAACACAGCAGGGGGATGAACAGGCCCACCATGCCTATCTTCAGCGCCAGTATCGCCGGTGTCATCAACAGGTCGAACATGAACAATCCGGAGATGAACAGGTTGTGCGGGGCTTGCGCGAGTTTGACTTCACCCGGACTGGCGTTTTCATAGCGCATGATCAGGCTTCCATATCGGTTGCGGCAGGTTGTTCCGCGACTGCCTCATCGGGGAAAGGGAAGATGTCGCGATAGCAGGCGTAGATCGACGTGACCATCACCGGGATCAGCACGATCCAGCCCAGCATCATCGGCACCGTGGCGAGGATGGCCAGCACGATGGCCACCAGACCGTAGACGAACATCGCGCCGATGTTGTTGAAGAAGACACGCAGGCTCAGCTTCATCGCTGCGAGCGGCGAGAGGCGGTTGTAATACACCAGCATCGGCGCGAACTGCGCCGCCATCATCAGCAGACAGAACAGCACCAGGCCGACCAGCACGGCAGCGCCTGCGCCGACAAAGGCCTCGGCGATCACGCCGGGGTCATGCGGGGGCGTGTCGCTCATCATGATGCCGATCAGCGAAGACGCGCCCATTCCGATCATCAGGCCCAGGATCAGGAACTGGCCCAGCAGCGACAACCCGCCCACCGTGATCAGCTGCGTCGTTTGTTGCTGGAAGCCGCTGAACAGATGGGCGAGTTCCAAGTCCTCCTCCTGTTCCAGCGCGCGGCAGCCGGACATCAGGCCGGCCATGATGACCGGTCCCAGCAGTGTCGTCAGCGGCTGGCCCACCACCGGGATCATGGACAGCAGCACCGCGGCGCCGAAAGCGATCAGCAGCAGCACCAGCCACATCACCGGCGACTTGGTGAACAATATCCATCCCTGTTTGACCCACACCCAACCGCGTTCAGCCGCTACGTGATTTGTTTCCATGTTGCCTCCTTAAAGCCAGATGGTCCGAGATGCTGCGATGTGATTTTGCAGAATACGTTTGAACTGTTCCGGGTCGTGCGCGTGCACCATCTCGCCGTCGCGCGGCAGGTGCAGGTCATACAGGCGCGAGATCCAAAAACGCAATGCCGCCACGCGCAGGGCCAGCGGCCACACTTCGGCCTCTCTCGCGGTGAACGGGCGCGCGCTGTGATAAGCCCTCAGCATGGCGCGCGTGCGCTCCTCATCCAGTCCTGAGCCTGTCGAAGGGCCATCGGCGCCCATGCACCAGTCGTTCACGGTGATGGCGACGTCATACAGCAGGTTGCCGGTGCAGGCGAAATAGAAATCGATCAAACCGCCGACGCGGTTGCCGTCCATCAGCACATTGTCGCGGAACAGGTCGGCATGGATGGTGCCGCGCGGAATGTCGGTCAGCGTGTTCTTGGCGTGCAGTTCGACCTCGCTTTCCAGCAGCGCGGCATCCTGCGGGGACAAGAATCTCTGCACTTGTTGCGATGCCTCGAAACGCCAGGCGGAACCGCGCGGGTTCAGCATCTGGTCTTCGAAACTCTGCCCGGCGCTGTGCATCTGCCCCAGCATCGCACCGACCGCCGCGCATTGCGCCGCACTCGGTTGCGTCACCGATTTGCCGGAAAGGCGGCTGACGATGCAGGCGGGCTTGCCGTTCAACTCACCCAGCAAACGGTTGTGACGGTCCGCCACCGGTGCCGGGCAGGGGATGCCGTGGCGCGCCAGATGCGACATCAGGTTGAGATAGAACGGCAGATCGTCGGCGGTCAGCTTCTCGAACAGCGTCAGCACGAAACGGCCGTTGCTGGTGGTGACGAAATAATTGGTGTTCTCGATACCGGCGGGGATGCCCTGCAGTTCGGCCAGGTCGCCCAGCGAATAGTTGGCGAGCCAGGCGGTGATGTCCGCCTCGGTGACGCTAGTGAATACAGCCATGCAACTTCCCGATCAAAAGCGTTTGATGATCCAGCGCGGAACGCGCAGGCCCGAGTCCATGCTTTCCTGGCGCGCGAACTTGCCGTCGCCCTTGTCGTCCACCAGATAGTAAGGCACGCCATGCTTGGGCGTGATCTTGATCATGTAGAGCTTGCCGTTGGCGCGATATTCCTCCACGGTCAGGTCGGCCTGCTTGGTGATGGTCACCTGCGGCTCGTCGAGGTTCTCGTCAGAACTCATGGGCGGAGGGGGCGGCGGTTCGACCTTGGCGGGTGAATCCGGTTGTGCGGCGTAGGCGCCGAAGCTCAGGCTGAGGAGAGTGATAAAGGCAAAGTGTCGCATGATGTTTTCCAGTTGGAATGAGTGGGCGGATTCTATCCGATAGCGTCTATAAATTGAGTTGCATCTCGATCTCTGCCGCCGAAGGCTCGAAACCGCGCGTCTCGTAGTGCTTGAAAATGGCGGCGACGATCAGTTCCGGCTCGTCGATGAGCTGGATCAGGTCCAGATCGTGCGGGCCGATCATCTTCTCTTCCAGCAGGCTGGTCTTGAACCAGTCGATCATGCCGCCCCAGAACTTGCTGCCGACCAGAATGATCGGCATCTTGCGGGTCTTGCCGGTCTGCACGAGCGTGAGCGCCTCCATCAGCTCGTCCAGCGTGCCGAAACCGCCGGGCATCACCACATAGGCGCTGGCGAACTTGACGAACATCACCTTGCGCGTGAAGAAGTGATGGAAGGTCTGGCTGACGTTCTGGTAGGGGTTGTTGTGCTGCTCGTGCGGCAGCTGGATGTTGAGGCCGACACTGGGCGACTTGCCGTAGAACGCGCCCTTGTTCGCCGCTTCCATGATGCCGGGCCCGCCGCCGGAGATGACCGCGAAACCCGCATCGGACAGCAGGCGCGAGATCTCCTCGGTGAGCTTGTAATAAGGGTGGTCGTGCGGTGTGCGCGCGCTGCCGAAGATGCTGACTGCCGGGTGGATGTTGTTCAGACGTTCGGTCGCCGAGACGAATTCTGACATAATGCCGAACACCCGCCAGGACTCCTTCGACTGCATCAATTCCGGCGATTGCGCGGGCGGAAGTTTCATATCGTTGTTCATCTCGGACCTCTAAAAGAATGAAGACTTTATTGCTGGTAGACGGTTCGTCATATTTATACCGCGCATTCCACGCCATGCCGGACTTGCGCAGCCCGCAAGGCGAGCCCACCGGAGCCATCCAGGGCGTGCTCAACATGCTGCGCCGCCTGCGGGCCGATTACCCGGCGGATTATAGCGCCTGCGTGTTCGACGCGAAGGGCAAAACGTTCCGCGACGACTGGTATCCCGAATACAAGGCGCACCGTCCGCCCATGCCCGACGACCTGCGCGCACAGATCGAGCCGCTGCATGAACTGGTGGCCGCCGCAGGCTGGAATATCCTGATGGTCGACGGGGTCGAGGCGGACGACGTCATCGGCACCCTGGCGCGGCAAGCCTCGCGCAACGGCGCGCGCTGCATCATCTCCACCGGTGACAAGGACCTCACGCAGCTGGTCGACGAGCGTGTGCTGTGGGTCAATACCATGAGCGAAGAGAAGCTGGACATCGCGGGTGTCACTGCCAAATTCGGCGTCCCGCCCGAGCGCATCGTCGATTACCTCGCGCTGGTCGGCGACACGGTCGATAACGTGCCCGGCGTGAACAAATGCGGGCCCAAGACCGCCGTCAAATGGCTTGCCGAATATGGCACGCTGGACAACCTGATCGCGCATGTCGCCGAAGTGAAAGGAGCGGTCGGCGATAACCTGCGTAGCGCGCTGGAATGGCTGCCGCTGGGCAAGCAACTGGTCACGGTGAAATGCGATGTGCCGCTGGACAAACACTTCGACGAACTGGTTGCACCCGCTCCCGACACCGAAAAATTGAAAGCCATGTACGAGCGCTTCGGTTTCCGCAGCCTGATGCGCGAACTTACGGGCGACGCACCCGCCAAGAAAGAGCGTGCATCCGTCACGGTAGACCAGCGCCAGTTCGAGCAGGCAGAGTTGCCTAGCACGGTCAACGACACCTCCAATTACACAGCCATCCTCACCGAAGCCCAGCTCGACGCCTGGCTGGAAAAACTGATGGCCGCACCGCTGGTGAGCCTGGACACCGAAACCACCGGCCTCGACGGCATGACCGCGCAACTGGTCGGCATCTCCTTCAGTATCGAAGTCCACCAGGCCGCCTACCTGCCGCTGGCGCACCACTATCCCGGCGCGCCGGATCAGCTTGGCCGCGAACACGCGCTGAAGAAACTCAAACACTGGCTGGAAAGCGATAAGCACAAGAAGCTCGGCCAAAACCTCAAATACGACCAGCACATCTTCGCTAACCACGGCATCGCGTTCGCGGGCATCGCCGAAGACACCCTGCTGCAATCCTACGTGCTCGAATCGCACAAGCCGCACGAGATGGGAAACCTCGCGCTGCGCCATCTCGGGCTCTCCACCGTCAGCTACACCGACGTGGTGGGCAAGGGTGCGAAGCAGATCGGCTTCGAACAGGTCGATCTGGAAACGGCGACGAAATATGCCGCCGAAGATGCCGACATCACCCTGCAACTGCACCAGACCCTGTCGCCGCAACTGCAAGGCCGACTGGCCGAGGTGTATCGCGACATCGAGATGCCGGTGCGCGAAGTGCTGTTCAAGATGGAGCGCAACGGCGTGCTCATCGACAGCACCATGCTCGGCAGACAAAGCCACGAACTCGGCGAGAAGATCATGGCAATCGAGAAGCAGGCATACGAGCTGGCCGGTCAGCCGTTCAACCTCGCCTCGCCCAAACAGTTGCAAGAGATCCTGTTCGACAAGCTCGGCATCCCGTCCAAGAAAAAAACCGCGACCGGCTCGCGCTCCACCGACGAAGAAGTGCTGCAGGAACTCGCCCTCGATTACCCGCTGCCCAAGATCATTCTCGAACATCGCGGCATGGCGAAACTCAAATCCACCTATACCGACAAGCTGCCGCTGTCCGTGAATCGGGCCACAGGCAGGGTGCACACCAGTTACTCGCAAGCCGTGGCCGTCACCGGGCGCCTCGCCTCGAACGACCCCAACCTACAGAACATCCCCATCCGCACACCCGAAGGTCGCCGCATCCGCGAAGCGTTCATTGCACCGCAAGGCAGCCGCATTCTCTCCGCCGACTATTCGCAGATCGAGTTGCGCATCATGGCGCACCTATCCGGTGACGAAGGCCTTCTCAAGGCCTTCGCCGCCGGCGAAGACATCCACCGCGCCACCGCCGCCGAAGTGTTCAACGTCGCCCTCGATGCCGTGAGCAGCGAACAGCGCCGCTACGCCAAAGTCATCAACTTCGGATTGATCTACGGCATGTCGGCGTTTGGTCTGGCTTCGCAACTCAACATCGAAAACAGCGCCGCCAAGCAATACATCGACCTCTACTTCGCGCGCTACCCCGGCGTGAAGCACTACATGGACGGCACGCGCGAACAGGCCAAGGCGCAGGGTTTCGTCGAGACCTGGTTCGGGCGCAGGTTGTGGCTGCCCGAGATCAATGGCGCGAATGGCATGCGCAGGCAGGCCGCGGAACGTGCAGCGATCAATGCGCCCATGCAGGGCACCGCCGCCGATTTGATCAAACTCGCGATGATCGCGGTGCAGGATTGGCTGGAGAAAGAGAAGCTGCAAACCAAGCTCATCATGCAGGTGCATGACGAATTGGTGCTGGAAGTGCCGCAGGGGGAATTGGCGCTGGTGAAGGAGAAGGTGCGGGAACTGATGTGCAATGTGGCGGAGTTGAAGGTGCCGTTGGAGGTGGGATTGGGTGAGGGGGGAAATTGGGATGAGGCGCATTGATTGAATTGTCCGCTCGTCCTGAGTAGGCCGAAGGCCGTATCGAAGGATGAACGGATTCAGCGCGCATTTTTCAATTTAAACCCAACACCGTCGGGGGTTGCCCGACAGCAAGCTACTTTCTTTTGCTTCGCCAAAAGAAAGTAGCCAAAGAAAAGGCGACCCCGGTACGCCGCCCCTTCGGGGTTCCCTGCGTTGCTCGACTGGTCAGGCGGCTGCGGAACTCGCGCTTCGCGCTCAGACAGTCCTCGCCGACTACCCCTGACCAGCCTGCGCTATTGGTTCCGACATAACCTAAAGGTTAGTCTCCACCGCAACAAGCCAGAAACCGGCTTGTTGTCAGCGGGCGCACAGGGGAGGAAAAGCAAAATTCAAAACCTATAACCATAGCGTGGGCACTTTGTGCCCACGCTACTGGGTTCACACCTACCGTTGAGCTTGACATGCCCCCCCCCCCCCCGAGATACGATGCTCAGCATTCATTGCTTAGCGCAGGATTCAACGTGTCACACACCAGAATATCAACCGCCGGGCAAGATTCAATCAAACTCATTCTTCAGCAAGTCAATGACGGCATTCTTGTCCTGCCGACAGAAATTACCTTACAACAGATTGGCAAGTTTATTCAGGCAACCCCGCAAGTTGTAGGTATGTCCTATGACGACTACATTCGCAAGCCACTCGCCGCGAAGGGTATCGCGTCGCGCAAATGTGGCTCACCAGTACGAATTCAGTTATTCAAAAAATAATATTAGCCATCAGCTCTGGCCTAGGGGGATGCATCATCTGGCCAATCAACAGGGGAGATAGTTATGCGTTTTACTGTAATCGCCGTACCGTTAATATTTTTTGTACTAGCTGGTTGCGGAGTTAGTCCCGCGCAACAAGCTGCAATAGATGCCAAACGCAGTGCAAAAAACCAAGAACGGCAATCAAAGTTAAATCTTATTCGCAACTCCATTCCCACGTGCTTTAGTGATAAAGACTGTAAGGCAAAATGGGACGCTGCTCAAGTTTGGGTAATTCACAATGCTTCGTTCAAGATGCGGACAACCACTGATGTACTAATTGAAACACATAATCTTGGTGGCCTATATAAACCAACGCGAGAAGATTACAGTTTAATTGCTGTCCGCGTCATTAAGGAGCCGATGGGAGCAGGCAAATATGCAATCAAAGCTGACGTATCGTGCAGCACTGATAGCATCAACTCGGATTTCAAATATGACTACTACGCGTGTGAGAAAGACATATTTGATGCAACACTTGATTTTAATCGGTCTGTAAGCGCCATTACTCCTTAGAATCTAACCTACGGTGGATTCGACTTGATGTACTGAAGTCGGACTGCTTTTCATATTTAGCTCAAAATGGGGTGCAACTAGTTGCACCCCATTTTGTTTTATTGGTGTTTCTTTTCCTCCCCCTGTGTGCCGCCGAGTAGCGCAGGCTGGTCAGGGGTAGTCCGACGCATATGTTTGAGCACGTGACCGCGTAGCGGGTCGTGCGAGTTTATGAGGAGGCCTGACCAGTCGAGCAACGCAGGGAACCCCGAAGGGGCGGCGCACCGGGGGCGCCTTCTTTGGGTTACCTTTCTTGGCAAGACAAGAAAGGTAACTAGCTGTCGGGCTACCCCCGACGGTGTTGGTTGTAAATAAAGCCACTCATGCTTCGACAAGCTCAGCACGAACGGATGGAGTAGCGGGCTTCGCCCATCCTTCGACAGGCTCAGGACGAACGGTCTCAGGGAACTCAGCACGAACGGCTAATTAAGGCTTCGCCCTTTGTATCAACAAATACAACTCTTCCACCTTCGCCCTCGCCCAGGGCGTCCTGCGCAAAAACTTCAAACTGGATTTGATACTGGGGTCGTGAGTGAAGCAGCGCACCGGCACAGCTTCCGCCATCGCTTCCCAACCGATGCTCTCGGAGAGCTGGGTGACGATCATCTCAAGCGTGATGCCCTCCAGCGGAGGTCTGTTTGCAGGTTTTTTGTCGGTGTCCATGTCCGGATTTTACAGGTGAACGCAGGAGCTGAGCGTTTACAATGCTCACCTTGTTTCCAGAAGCATCCCACATGTCCGATTCCATCCGTCTTGCCAAACGCCTGGCTGAATTAATCCATTGCTCCCGCCGCGAGGCGGAGCTGTATATCGCGGGCGGATGGGTGAAGGTGGATGGGGTGGTGGTGGAAGAGCCGCAGTTCATGGTGGCGGAGCAGAAGGTCGAGTTGCATCCCGATGCCACGCTGGTGCCGGTCGAGCCGGTGACGATCCTGTTTCACCAAGCGCCCGACACGGACATGAATGCGGATTCAATCAAGAGATTGCTCTGCGCCGAAACGCGCGCGGCAGACGACCATTCCAACATCCGCCTGCTCAAGCAGCACTTCCTGCACTTGACGCAATGCACGCCGCTGGAGCTGCATGCGGGTGGCATGACGGTGTTCACCCAGGACTTCCGAGTGACGCGCAAGTTGACCGATGATGCCGCCACCATCGAGCAGGAATATGTCGTGCAGGTCGCGGGCGAGCTTGTCGCCGATGGCCTCAAGTTGCTCAATCACGGTCTCAGTTACAACGGCAAGCCGCTGCCGCCGGTCAAGGTCAGCTGGCAGAACGAAACGCATCTGCGTTTCGCGCTCAAGGGCGTGAAGCCCGGCCAGGTCGCGCATATGTGCAAAGCCGTGGGTTTGCAGGTGCTGGCGATGAAGCGCTTACGTATCGGCCGCGTGTCGATGTCCAAATTGCCGCTCGGGCAATGGCGCTATCTGATGCCGCATGAAAAGTTCTAAGTCGGGACTGGAGATGTCTTCGTTCTGCCAATGGCAGGGCGACACGCTGGTGCTCAATATCCTCGGCCGCCCGCGCGCAAAGAAGACGAAGATCGGCAAGGTCAACGGCAGACAATTGGAGATCCATGTCGCCGAGAATCCGGTACGCGGACGGGCGACGGCGCATCTGGTTACTTTTTTGGCGGGAGAATTCGATGTTCCCGAAAGTGCGATCACGGTGGTGTTCGGGGTTTACAACGTGAACAAGCAGTTGCGCATCACTGCGCCTAAACGACTGCCTGCGGTGATCGCGAAGCAGCAGGACGCTGCTTCGCGCTGAATCAGCCGAAGAACTTCTTCAGTGCAGAGCCCAGCCAGCCGCCCGTCTTGTCCACGGTGCCTTCGAGGTTCAGTGCCTTTTTGACGCTGGGGGCGTAGTCGGCATCGTCCCCCTTGATGTGGTTGACCAGCCAGATCTTCAGCATGGAGAGGAGTTCTGGTGCGACGTTCTCGCCGCCGGCAGCGCGACGCTGGAATTCCGCGATGCGCTTGGTGAAGATCTCATGCACGCGCTTATGCGCCTTGAGGAAGGGGTAGCCGGCTTTTTCCTGCAACTCTTCTTCGAAAGCGAAGTGGGTGAGGGTGTAATCGACCAGTTCGTTCAGGACGTGATTGGTCACCGCTTGATCGCCGGAGCTGTTTGCGCTATTGAGCTCGTTCAAGTAATCGACGATACGACGATGCTGCTTGTCGATGACGTCGATACCGGTATCCAGGTCACTGGACCAGTGCAGGTATGACATAATTCCTCCAGATGTAGCTATTTTTATATAGTTTGAAACGTGAAGCGGCGGGCATTGTTTCTTACCCATTCCTTCGCGTCAATCACAATAAGGCCGAGTACTTCAATCGGGTTCAATGCATGAGTGCTTCCTTACCCGCCAAGCCCCGCAGTTTATTGCGTCGCTATTTAGCATCAGGCTACGCCTTGTTCATCGTTTATGCCAGTCTGTCGCCTTTTTCCGGCTGGCAGGAGCAAGGGTTCACTTTTGCTGAAGTGCTGGTTTCTCCGTTCCGGCAGACCTATACCGCGTTCGATGCGCTGAGCAATCTGCTGGCTTACCTGCCGTTCGGCGTGTTGCTGGCGCTGACCTTTCGCGTTCACGCCGATTCCCAAAAGAGCGTGCTGGCGGCGACGCTGGTCGGCTTGCTGCTTTCCGTGCTGATGGAATACCTGCAGACCTGGCTGCCGGGCCGCATCAGCTCCAACGCCGACATCGTGAGCAACACCACCGGCATGTTTATCGGCGCACTGCTGGCGGTGACCATGGTGCGGCAGCTCTGGTTCGGGCGTGTCACCGAGTGGCGCATCGGTTTGTTCAGAAAAGGTGCCGGGGTGGACTTCGGTTTGGCCCTGATGATGTTGTGGATGTTTGCGCAGATCAACCCTTCGTTGCCGATGCTGGGCAATGTGTTCATCACCGAGCCGGTCTACGGCATGTTCGTGGCGATGCCCGATGAACCATTCGTTGTGTGGGAAAGCCTGGCGATCGCATTGAACCTGATGATGGCGGGTTTGCTGCTGCTCACTTTGCTGCGCGAGCGCCGCCATGCGGTGGTTGGCGTGGTGCTGATGTTGTGCACGGTGGCGCTGGCGAAGTTTGTCGCCGCGGCGACGCTGCTCAAATCATGGGCATTGTTGCTGTGGCTCAACGGTGAAGCCATGCTCGGTATCATCATCGGCCTGCTGCTGATGGTGTCCACCGGCTGGATGTCGCGCGCCTGGCTGTTTCGGGCGACCGCGCTGGCGGCATTGAGCTACCTGGTGCTGGTGCACTGGGTGCTCGATAGCGGCACCCCCTCGGCCGCGATGCGCCTGTATTATTGGCGTTACGGCCACCTGCGCAATTACGTCGGTCTGTCGCAGACCGTATCGTCGCTGTTTCCGCTGCTGCTGGGCGGATATCTGTGGTGGGCGCGAGCCTCCCGTCATCAGGAAGAAGGAAAAAATGAGCCCTTACCATAAACATGTGTTCTTCTGCGTCAACCAGCGTCCGGCGGGCGAAGACTGCTGCAACAACCACAACGCGCAAGCCGCGCGCGACTACGTCAAGGACAAGGTCAAGATGCTGGGCATCTCCACCGAGAAGAACACCATCCGCATCAACTCGGCCGGCTGCCTCGGCCGCTGCGACCTGGGCCCGGTGATCGTGATCTATCCCGAAGCGGTCTGGTACACCTATGTCGATCAGCAGGACCTCGACGAGATCATCGAAGAACATCTCATGCATGGGCGTGTCGTGGAGCGCTTGAAGATCTGATGGCCCTCGCACTGCAAAAATTCTCGCTGACCGGCGCGGCCGGACAACTTGAAGGGCTGGTGCACATGCCCGACGACATTCCCTGCGCGCTCGCCGTGGTGGCGCATCCGTTGCCGACCATGGGCGGCAATATGGAGAACAAGGTCGCGGTCACGCTGGCCAAGACCTTTGCCGAGCTCGGCTGCGTCGCGCTGCGCTTCAACTTCCGCGGTGTGGGTGCGAGCGAGGGCGAATTCACAGGCGGCGACGGCGAAGAGCAGGACCTGGTCGATGTGGTGCATTACGCGCAGGAACAGTTCGGCGAAGAGCTGCCGCTGTTGCTCTCCGGTTTCTCGTTCGGCGGCTACGTCGCGGCGCGCGCCGCGCAACGGCTGAAGCCGCAGCATCTAATCCTTGCCGCCCCCGCCGTCGGGCGTTTCGCGATGCCCGCCGTGTCGCCCGACACGCTGGTCATCCACGGCGAGCACGACGATGTGGTGCCGCTGGCCGACGCGCTGGACTGGGCGCGCCCGCAGCACCTGCCCATCGTGGTGCTGCCGCAGGCCGAGCATTTCTTCCATGGACGATTGACACAATTGCGCGATATCGTGAAACGGCATTTTTCCGGAGTTGAGTTATGAGCGCAGTCATCCGCGCAACAGGGCTGCAAAAATCCTACGGCGGCAACCGCGTGGTGGATGGGCTCGACCTGTCCATCCACAGAGGCGAGTGCTTCGGCCTGCTCGGCCCCAACGGTGCGGGCAAGACCACCACCCTGCGCATGTTGCTTGGCCTCATCGCGCCCGATGCGGGCACGGCCATGCTGCTCGACCTGCCTGTACCGCAGGCGGCGCGCGAGGCGCGCATCCGTGTCGGCGTGGTGCCGCAGATGGACAACCTCGATCCCGATTTCACCGTGGCCGAGAATCTGCTGGTGTACGGCCGCTACTTTGGCATGCAGGACAGCGAGATCGAGGCGCGCATTCCATCATTGCTGGAATTCGCCAGCCTCACCAGCAAGCGCGACGCGAAAGTGCCGACGCTCTCCGGCGGCATGAAGCGCCGCCTCACGCTGGCGCGCGCACTGGTGAACGATCCCGATGTCATCTTCCTCGACGAACCGACCACCGGACTCGATCCGCAGGCGCGCCATTTGATCTGGCAACGTCTGCGCGAACTCACACAGCAGGGCAAGACACTGCTGCTCACCACCCACTTCATGGACGAGGCCGAGCGCCTGTGCCATCGTCTCGCCGTGATGGACAACGGCAAGCTCATCAGCCAGGGTTCGCCGCGCGAGCTGATCGAGCAGAACATCGAACCGCAGGTGGTGGAAGTGTTCGGCGAAACCTCCGGGCAGTGGGCGAACGAACATGCGGCCAACTATGCGCAGCGTTTTGAAGTGAGCGGCGAGTCGGTGTTCTGTTACGTGCAGGATGCGCAGCCGCTGGTCAAACAGCTACAGGCACAGACCGCACTGCGCTATCTGCACCGCCCGGCGAATCTGGAAGACGTCTTTTTGAAATTGACCGGCCGGGAGATGCGCGAATGATTTTCAACCCGTCATTGATAGAACTGCTAGCTATTCGACTAAGCCCGCAAGCGGGCAAGTCGCTGGTTATCCGGCGCAGGCCGGAATCCAGGCGATTAAACAATTCGCGCGTAGCGCGGCCAAATTCCGGTTTTGTCCGCTATGCGGGTTATTGGAACTACTGGATTCCGGCCTGCGCCGGAATGACGAAATTCTGAGATGAGCATGAACCACTTTGCATTACCCAGACTGAGTATCCGCTTCTTCCCCATCTGGCGCCGTCACTGGCTGGTATGGAAAAAGATCGCCGCGCCATCCATCCTCGGCCACCTCGCCGACCCGGTGATCTACATGCTCGGCCTGGGTTATGGCCTCGGCAGCCTGCTGCCCGAGATGGGCGGCATGTCCTACATGGCCTTCCTCGCCGCGGGCACGGTGTGCTACAGCACCATGAACAGCGCCAGCTTCGAGGCGCTGTATTCCGGTTTCGCGCGCATGCACGAGCAGCGCACCTGGGAGGCGATATTGAACACGCCGGTGTCGCTGGACGACGTGGTGCTGTCAGAGATCCTGTGGGCGGCGACCAAGAGTCTGATGTCGGGTGCGGCGGTGCTCGCCGTGATCTGGATACTCGGCCTGTCGCAATCGTTGATGTCATTATGGATGATTCCGCTGGCACTGCTCATCGGCCTCACCTTTGCGGCCATCGGTCTTATCATGACCGCGCTGGCGCCCGCGTATGACTTCTTCATGTACTACTTCACGCTGGTCATCACCCCGATGATGCTACTATGCGGCGTCTTTTTTCCGGTCACGCAGTTGCCGGAAAGCATGCAGCTGGTGGCGGGCGCGTTGCCGTTGACGCATGCGATCGACCTGGCGCGGCCATTGATGAGCGGCACCGTGCCGCCGCAGGCATTGCTGCATATCGCTGTGTTGCTGGCGTATACGCTGGTCAGTTTTTATGTGTCGCTGGTGTTGTTCCGGCGCAGGTTGTCGCGGTAGCGTCATCCCGGCGTAGGCCGGGATCCAGTTTGGAAAATACCTACGAAGCAGACCACCAGGTTTTGTCCGCCTCACGGGGTGTTTAACTGCTGGATTCCGGCCTGAGGTAACTACTAGCCATTCGACTAGGCTGGCAAACAACGCCAGCAAAGTCGCTGGTTATGCGCCGGAATGACGAGGTAATATAAGTTCGGGAGCATCGTTATGTTGTGGTTAAAAGCATTCCATATATTCTTCGTCGTCAGCTGGTTCGCCGGTCTCTTCTACCTGCCGCGCATCTTCGTCAATCACGCGATGGCGGAAGAACCTGCCGTACGCGAGCGCCTGAAACTGATGGAGCGCAAATTGTACAAGTTCGTCACGCCCATCGGCGCGCTGGCCGTCATCACCGGGCTGTGGCTGTGGTTCGCTTATGATTTCACCGGCGGCTGGCTGCACGTGAAGACGACCCTGGTCGCGGGACTGGTCGCGTATCACCTCTACTGTGGGCATCTGCTGAAGTTGTTCGCCGAAGACCGCAATACCAAGAGCCACATCTGGTTCCGCTTCTTCAATGAAGTGCCGGTGCTGGTATTGTTGGCCGTGCTTATCCTTGTTGAAGTCCAACCGTTCTGATCCGATATGCCTGATTTCTTCGCCACCTGCCCGCGCGGACTGGAAAAACTCCTCTCCGATGAACTGACCTTGTTCGGTGCCACCGACGTGCGCATCAGCGCTGGCGGCATCGCCTTCGCGGGCGACTGGCCGACCTGCTACCGCATCAACCTGCAAAGCCGCCTCGCCTCGCGCATCCTGTGGCGCGTGAAAGACGCCACGCGGTTCCGCGACGAGCAGGATGTGTACAAGGCCGTTTACGACCTGCCGTGGACGCGCTGGTTCGATGTGAGCTGCACCATCCTGGTCAAGGTCACCGCCATCAAGTGTCCGCTCAAAAGCCTGGAGTTCATCACACTCAAGATCAAGGACGCGGTGTGCGACAAATTCCGCGCCGAGAAGAACGTGCGCCCCAGCGTGGCCAAGCTCGATCCGGACATGCGTATCCACGCCTTTTTCGAGGGCGAGAATTTCACCCTGTATCTGGATACCTCGGGCGATGCGCTGTACAAGCGCGGCGTGCGCATCCACACCAACATCGCGCCGCTGCGCGAGAACCTTGCCGCCGGCATCCTCAAGATGACCGGCTGGAAGCCCGGCATCCCGCTGCTCGACCCGATGTGCGGTGCCGGTACTTTCCTCATCGAAGCGGCGCAGATATCGCTCAATATCCAGCCCGGCATCGCGCGCAACTTCGCGTTCGAGAAGCTGAAGAACTTCGATGCCAAGACCTGGGCCGCGATGCGCGAAGCCGCCATCGCCGCGCAGAAGCCGGTGTGTGAACTGCCTATCTACGGCAGCGACCTCTACGGCGATGCGCTCAAGGCCGCGCACCAGAACCTGGAAGAAGCGGGCATTCGCGAGACCGTGGACCTGAAGCAGTGCAACGCGCTCGAAGCCTCTCCGCCGGAGAAAGAGGGCATTCTCGTCGCCAACCTGCCCTACGGCGAACGTATGGGCGACGAAGACGAACTGGCCGGGCTGTATCCGCAACTCGGCGACGTGCTGAAGAAGAAGTTCGGCGGCTGGGACGTCTACCTCTTCACCGCCGACCTGCGCATCGCCAAACTCATGCGTCTGACGCCGTCAAAACGCATTCCACTTTATAACGGCGCGATCGAATGCAGACTGTTCGAGTACAAGATCGTGGCGGGGAGCAACAGACCAAAATGATAGAAGTCCAGCTCGACCTGAAATTCGATTCCTTTCTCGTGCACGGCAAGGGGAAGTCTGAAGACATGTCGAGCCAGAGGTCTGCTCGCGCGATCAAACTCACCTGCCAGAAAGTCGGTTCAGTGCGTAAACTCACGGAGAACAAACCCAGTGCCGATTTCGAGTTCCTCGGCGCTGCGAGCAAGCAGGAGGCGCATGGCGAAACCGATCAGGAATTCGACGACAAGCTGTTCAACTACCTTACTTCGCACACGACAGTCGATGCATCGAAGGTCAATATCGCTTTCGGAGACTCGGGCTATATCGCGGCGGAAAAGGGAGCCAGCAGCGGAGAGATGGGGCGGATGATCATCCCCGAGATGTCCAACCAGAGCGGTCTGGGGCTTGAGCTGGTCTTGAAACAGGATGAGTTCGACGCCGCTTGGGAATTGATGACGCAACTAAAGGCCCGCAGGGTCATCGCCAACCTGGCGTGCTTCAAACTGATGCCCGGCGCATTCGTCGGGCACGGGAAGAATCTGTTTGTTGCGGGCGTGCTGTCCTGTTCGTTGCAGTTCGCGCCGAACGACTAGTCGGGGCACAAGATGGATGTTCGTAATTATAAATACGGGCTTCTGTTCTTTGTCACGCTGACCGGCATGGCGGTACTCATCGTCGAGATCGCCGCCACACGCATCCTCGCTCCCTTCTTCGGCAATTCGATCTTCACCTTTTCCAGCGTCATCAGCATCATCCTGGCGGCATTGAGCCTCGGCTATTATTTCGGCGGTCGCCTGTCGGATCGAAAACCTTCCAATGTGCTGTTCTGCGGCCTGATCGTGATCGCGGGTTTCACGGTGCTGCTGCTGCAACTGTTGAATGCAACTGTTCTGCCGGGAATGGCCCACAAACTCTCCATGATCAGCGGGCCGCTGATCGTGTCCCTGATGATGTTCCTGTTGCCGGCCCTGTTTCTCGGCATGCTCTCGCCGTTTGCGATCAAGCTGCTGCATTCCAGCCATGCGGAAAAGGGCGTGGGCAACGCGGCGGGTCTGGTGTTCTTCTGGTCGACGCTGGGCAGCATCGCGGGCAGCTTGAGCGCCGGCTTCCTGCTGATCCCGCATTGGGGCGTCGGCAACATCATGATCGGGGTGGGTCTTGGTCTGGTGCTGCTGGGCAGCATCGGGATGCTGGTCCTTTCAGGCAAACGAAGGATATTCCCGATCAGCATGATACTGCTCGGCCTGCTATGCGGTTTTGCATTAAAGCAATTCGATGAAAGAGCAGGTAAGGGGGTTGTGTATGTCGCCGACGGCTTATATGAAAAGATCGTGATTCGCGATATCGCCTATCAGGGCCGCAACGCGCGAATCCTGCTGCAAGACCGAAATATCAGTAGCGGCATGTTCATCGATGATGGAAGCATGGCCTTCGACTATACAAAATACTTCGATCTGTATCGCCTGTTCACTCCCGGGCTGAAGACCGCTCTGGCGATCGGCGGGGGCGCATACAGCGTGCCCAAGGCGATCCTGCACGACTCACCCAAGGCCATCGTCGATGTGGTCGAGACCGATCCTTCTTTGCATGGCTTGGCGAAAGAATATTTCGCGCTCCCCGACGATCCAAGGCTGAGAAATCACGTTATCGACGGCCGCCGTTTCCTGCACGACACGCCCGAACAGTACGACCTGATCTTTTCGGATGCCTACCGCTCATTCATCTCGGTGCCCATGCAATTCACCACCCGGGAGTTTTTCAGCCTGGCAAAAAGCAAACTCAAAGGCGAAGGTGTGTTTATCGCGAATTACTACGGCAGCCTGGGAGTGGATACGCGCCCGATGATCTATTCCGTGCTGAAGACCATGCGCAGCGTCTTTTCGCAGGTCTATCTGATCGCAACGGTCAACCCGGAGAGCGATGAGTTGCAGAACCTGATCTTCATCGGCCATAACGCGGACAAGCGTATCGACCTGCAGCAGGCGGCCGCATTCAAATTCGCCTATCCGGTATTGAACAAAGTGGCCGGACTGGAACTGCGTCCGGCGGAGGACCTGGTGGAGTCGGCTTTTCTGCTGACCGACGATTTTGCGCCGGTTGAATATTACGCGGCGAACGTCATCCGCAAATACGATGCGGCTTCAAGAAAGGTGAATTGAAGCCGGTTACAGGTCAATGCGGATCGTGGTCGAAAAACCGTTATCGGTGACGTTGTCCTGTCCCAGGCGTGAGCTGAATACGAAGTTCGCGGTCAGGTCCTTGCCAAAGTGGCGCCAGCCTGCGGTCAGCAAAAAGCTGCTGGGATCGTTTGAAGGTTGCTCGCCTGCTGAGAGTTGGACGATCTCGGGATCTTTTACTTTCTCATAGACCACACCGACATAGGACTCCGAATCCCGGTGGCTGTAAGCAGCTTCACCGGCAAGATTCCATTGCTTGACGCTCTTGCTCGAGTCGGGCACCGTGCCGATCAGGCCATCAACAAAGCCATCCTGCTTCAGTTTTGCCGCGAATATTCCAACCGAGCCGGTCAGATTCCAATTTCCCATAGCAGAAACATTGGTCAGGTTCGTTGCCAGGAAACTGCGCGTCGAGGCGAAGTCATTGTTTATCGTCAGGCTGGTTACTGGGACGTTGCCAATTGTTCTGGATTGGGTGGTGCTGAATTTCCCGTGACCCAGGCTCAGATCGAAACTCCATGTATCGGACAACAAATAAGCAAAATAAGGACTGATATTGAAACCCTTGGTTTTCTCGTCGCCGGTATTGAAACGTGTGATGAGCGTGCTGGTTTGATAGCCGAGGGCGACACCCAGCGTATATTGATCCGACACCGTGCGGTCATAACCGGCCATGATCATCTGAATATCGCCGTCAAATCGCGTCCGTGAAAAAGTGTTTTTCAGCGAAGAAAAGGAAGAGTTGATCCACAGACTGTTTGTATCGCTGCTGCCGCTGCTGACACCGCCGCTTGTACTGGCCAGATCGTTGTACGCAAACGTCGCGTAATCGAGATCGCTGATGCGATTAACGTAACTGTTGGCAGCCAACACGTTGTCATGCTGAGCGATCCTTCCGGTTTTCTGTGTCCTGCGGGTGCCGTTCAAATGCGCTCTGATCACATTTGCTACCGGCTGAATCTGAGTGTTGAGCGTTGTTGAGTCGGTGATGGCGTTGCTGGGAGTAAGCTCTGGCAACGTTACCAGCGTAAACGCCAAAGCAGAACTACTGAGTTGCAGTAACAAAAGTCCCAATAATGTTTTGAGGCTATTCTGGAGCGCAGCTTTGATTGGCATCATGACTATCTCCTTTTACCGAGTTTTCAGGGTAATGCAAAAGCGGGAGAGTGGCAAACGAATACCCATAAAGTAAATGGTGCTGAAAGCAAAGAGTTAGCCGCAACGAAAATGCCAGCGCATCCATTGCGGATACGCTGGCGAATGAATTTATCGCGAGCGAATATCTTCGCCCGCATGGTCCGGCTCAGGAAATGGCGATCTCCCTGTGCGGGGCACCGTTCTTCTTGGGCAGTCTCAACTCAAGCACGCCATCTGCATACTTTGCTTCGACCGCGTCTTCCATCACATCCTGGTCAAGCCTGAAGCTGCGCACGGTCTTGCCGTAGCAACGTTCGCTGCACAGCACCGTGCTGCCTTCCGTCGTGTCTCTCTCATGTTTTATTTCGGCGCTGATGGTAACCAGGTTGCCGTCGATGCTCACATGGATATCGTCTTTTTTTACGCCGGGGATATCGGCTTTCATCAGGTACTCATTGCCCGCTTCGGAGATTTCCATCCGCATTGCCGGGTCGATGGCCTCCAAGTCACGCCAAGCCGGTCTCAGAGAAGTACGTGCAAACCGGTCGAACATGTTCTCAAAGTCCATCGGGTCAAAACGGCTGATATCGCCGAGTGGGGTGAAACGCATAAGGTTGTTCATGATTTTCCTCCTTGCATTGACGCGTAGCCGCAAGAGGGAAATATCGTTCACATTGCCTGAACGAAACCGCAAACAACCACTCGTCATCAGATGGCAGACTGGAATCGATCGGCCTGCCGATTACCGCTTATTGCACAACATTAGATAGCCACGGTGTCCATTTGGTTCTCCCGGAACCCTGCTGGCAGTGATGTCATCACGCTGACAAGGCTGATCTGCCAGTCGGAGTAGGGTGTTTTCAGGGGAACGCCAGCGAGGACGGCTCAGTGCGGGTGCTGTCTGCCGTTGAGTACCTGCAGATGCAAAATCTCCCCCCACACCTCATCCGGAAAACCCTCACGGTCAAACCTCTCTGCATTGGGCCGTAACAACTTGGCGATATAGGGTTCCGCATCGGGTGTATCCCACAGCTTGACGATCTTTTCCAGTATGTGGGGAAACTGCTCATCAAGCATTTTCGGGTAATGCTCGGGACTGCATTTGAGCGTATGCAGAACGACTTCTCTATTGATCATGGCAGTTCTCCATTTTCATTAGATCACTCCCTGACTGTGCACGCGGACCAGTGTGCTACGCATAGCGTAGTCCTGTGCCAGTGCCGGCGTCAATACGCGTGATCGCTGCCTCAGCCTGGAAACAGAATATCGCACTGACCACAGTAGTGTCATTCGGCACCGGCAGATGCATTCATATTTCTGTAACCGGCAATTGCTACTAATAGAAGCCCTACCAACGAGGACTTCCAACATGAGCCAGGAACAACCACTGTATGGGGAGCTGGTCATCCCCTTCAACGCCGAGAACAAGACCCGCACCCATGAGGAAGCGATGTCCAAAGCCAAAGAGATGCAGGCGCGGATAGAGCAGGCAGCCTATCACCTGGCGAAAGAACGCGGTTTCGTTCCCGGCCATGAACTGGAAGATTGGCTCAAGGCCGAGATGCAGGTGTTGCGCACCCTGAAATAAGCAGGGCGGGATGCCGAATGGCCGGGCAGTGCCGCCCGGCCAAGTCTTGAGCATTCAGATTCATCTTCAATCATAATTCCGACTCCAAACCCGCTAGCCAATGGAGTGAGTCATGTCTGTCAAAAACAAGTTTCTGCTGGACCCGACCAAGGCCGTGCTGGTCGTCATCGATGTGCAGGAAAGACTCTGCACAGCAATGGACCAGAACGCACTGGGTCAATTGACGAAGAATGCCGGCATCCTTTTGGACAGTGCGAACGAACTGAACGTGCCGGTGATCTTCACCGAGCAATATGTCAAAGGGCTGGGTCCGACATTGAACGAACTGCGCAGCAGGGCGCCCACCGCGCCCGCCATCGAGAAGATGACCTTCAGTTGCTGCGGCAACGATGCCTTCCTCAAGCAACTCAAAGAGAGCGGCAAGACACAGGTCATCGTCAGCGGCATGGAGACGCATGTCTGCGTGTTGCAGACCGTCATCGAGCTGCTGGATAACGGATTCAACGTCCATGTCGTCAAGGACGCCGTGATGAGCCGCAGCAGCGACAACAGGCAGACCGCGATCGAAGCCATGATGCTGGCCGGGGCCGTGCCCACCAGCACCGAGGCGGTCGTGTTTCAGTTGTTGAAGATCGCCGGGACCGAGTCGTTCAAGAAGCTGTCGAAGCTGGTCAAGTGAATTAACAAACCGCGCAAGCCTGTTCGCCCTGATAACCGGCGCTTGCCCGCTCACCCGCAAGGGGTAGGCCGTGGTTGTAAAGCTGATAAATCGGCAACAACCACACACTGCGGGTTTAGTCGAAGGGCTTCGGGAATCCTCTGTTCATGGTTCGACAGGCTCACCACGAACGGAAGATCTGATCGCGGCCTTTCCATCGTTCACTTGCGGCGCCGCAATGAACAACTCCGGATCCACCATCGCGCCGTTCAGTACCACGCTCCAGTGCAGGTGCGGGCCGCTGGCGCGGCCGGTCTGACCGACAAGGCCGACACGCTGGCCCTTGCGCACTGTCTGGCCGACCTTCACATCGAAGCGCTTCAAGTGGCAATACAAAGTGATGAGCCCGTTGCCGTGGTCCACGAACACCGTCTTGCCGTTGAAGAAATATTCATCCACCGCCAGCACCACACCCGCCGCGCTTGCCACCACCGGCTTGCCGCTCCCCGCTCTCACATCCAGGCCGGAATGCGGCTTGCGCATCTGGCCGTTGAAGAAGCGGCGCGCGCCGAAGCGCCCGCCCAGCTCACCCTTCGCGGGCTGGATAAAATCAAGATCGGTATCCGGCGCATCGCGCCAGTGCTGCTTCAATTCCGTGATGGCCGCGATCTCGCGCTCGGCGCGCGCCAGGTCTGCGGGCGAAAGCTCCACCTTGCTGGTGTCCTTCAGCGTCACATATTGTTCGGGGTATGCCTTTGGCCTGATGTCGAACGGCAGCAGCACCGACTCGTGGCCAAGCTGCACCTTCAACTCATGCATCACCGGGATGCTGTCCAACGGCAGGCCCGCCACCGCAACCCATTGCCCCTCATCGGCGGTGACCAGCACAGGCCGATCCTCGAACCAGGCCTGCGGCTTGTCGGCAATGGCGGAGGTGCTGCCGAGCTGCAACACCACCACCCCGCCCGGCACATTGGAAGATTGCGGCAGACCCGCATGGGCGAGCAGGGGCAGGGATAGCAGCAGGAAGCGAAGGGTGGTGATGAGCGGGTGCATGGTCAGGCAGGGCAGATTCGGGCAGATCGGATGCGGCCAAGTCTACCGTATTTGTTGCGCATGAAGTGCAGCCCGGCGGCATGGGAGAGTCGGATAGAATCCGCCTATCCGCGATTATTCACGAAAGTAAGCAAAACCCATCATGTCAAAACAAGAATCCTTCGATGATGAAGAAATCACCCCCGCCCTCTCCGAAAAAGAGATGGACGAACTCGACAGCTTCCTCATGTCCGACGCCACCAGCAACGAAATCATGCTGCTCGATTGCCTGGATGGATTCCTTACCGCCCTCGCCACCGGCCCCGCAATGCCAAAGCCGGAACAATGGATCCCGCGTGTATGGGGCCCGGCGGCAACAGATGCGCCGAAATTTGCGTCCGCTGCCCAGGCAGCGAGGATCACCGACCTGCTCACGCGCCACATGAACGCCATCGTCTGGAGCCTGCAACAGGACGCGGATCACTTCGAGCCCGTCTTTGATCTGCAAGTCTTCGAAGGCGACGAGCGCGAATACATGGACGGCGAGATGTGGGCGCACGGATTCATGACCGGCATCGACATGCAGCGAGACCTCTGGAAAACATTGTTTGAATCCAAACACGGCCCGGTGGCATTGCGGCCGATCTACCTGCTCGGCGCCCCGGAGATCACCGAGGCAGAAGAAGTGCTGGTACAAACCCCGGCTCAGCGCGAAGAACTCTCAAAACAGATTCCGGCCAGCATCGGCTGGATCTACCAATTCTGGGCGCCGCAACGCCGCGCGGCAGACAGCGCCAGTGGCAAAGCCGTTGCAAACGAGAACCCAAAGATAAGCCGCAATGCACCTTGCATCTGCGGCAGTGGAAGAAAATACAAGAAGTGCTGCGGGGCAACTCAGGGTGAAGATTGAAAAGGGTTTGGCGGAGTTTACCCGGGTGCAGTGATACAGCGCGGATCGATGGAGTCTGACCCAATCGATTCTTTGATAGTCAGCGCTTGAGCGCCTTCACAATACGCGAAGGTTTCTGTCGGCAGTCCAGCACGCGCCAAACCTGAATGTTCTGACCACTCACGCGGTAGTAGATCGCGTAAGGGAATCGTTTCGAGAGAGCACGGTAGTAACCGAAGAACTGCTGATGGATGCCTGCATAAAGCAACAGCGCATCAATGTCGGAGAACAGCGAATCGAGGAAGTAAACACCCAGACCTTCCTGCTGCTGCTCATAGAAGCGTTGGCCGAGCTGAATATCGCTCATCGCGATACTCAGAATCTCGATCTTCATGAGTTGTTGTTGCGCAGGGTCTTCTTGGCGGCGTCCCAGGAGACAAAGCCTGCCCGGTTATCGGCGACCGCCTGCTCGGCTTCCTTCAATTCCTGCTCGTGCCATTCCGGCGATGCAAACCCAGCCGGGTCGCGAGACAGGTCATCCCACAGCGCTTCCATCATGCTGAGTTTTTCAGTGCGAGTCATATTTGCGATGTTCATCATGTCGCTCCTCACGGAATTGATGCAGGGATTCTAGCAAATGTGGAGCAGGGGCATGAAAGAAAGCTGACGGATTTGGTTGCTGAGAATATTCCGAGCCAGGCCCCTTTTACAATTCTAGCCTGGTTCCTTTAGCTGCTTATGGTATGCCCGATCTCATCGGGCTATACTTCGCAAACATTCAATTCATGCGGGGTGTGTGATGGGATACGTAGAACTGATCAGCAAGCTGGAAGCGCTCCCGCGCGAGAAGCAGGCGGAGGTCTTCGAATTCGTCGACTTCCTCTCTGAGCGCTGTGGTGCATCGGCAGATCAACCGCTTAAGCGCGCAGAAGTGGCCGCGAAAACCTGGAATTCCTTCAACGAGCGCCACGGCTCGTTTGCTGACCAACACTCCACGCTGTAATGGCGCAATTCGACGTTCACCGGAATACCGGAAAGCAAACGGAAGCGATTCCCTACGTTGTCATCGTCCAATCATCCCTGTTCGATAGTTACCGCCGCCGGGTCGTCATCCCGTTGGTGCGTCGCAGCCACCTCGATAGCGCGGCATCAATTGCAGGGGCGCCGTTGAATCCCGCCTTCGCGGTCGAAGGAATCGAAGTGGTGCTGCATCCGCTGGAGATTGTCTCCGTCGCTACGGACCAACTGGGCGAAAAGATTGCCACACTTGAACAAGAAGGCGACCGCATTACTGCTGCGATGGATGAATTGTTCACACGGGCTTGGGCGTAACAAAACCGTGGTCTGTCCCCTATTATTATTGCTCGCTACCATGTGGGCATGAACGAAGAGCATCTCTGGCAAGCTTGGTGCGATGGCTGCGCCCGCCCTAACCCCGGCCATATCGGCCTCGGAGCCCTCCTGCTGGAACCGGATGGTAGCCGCCACGAACTCTCGCAACGCAGCCCGCACAGCGGCTGCAACAACGAAGCCGAAGCCCGCGCCCTGCTGGCCACCCTGCAACTGGCACGTACACTGCAAGCCAGCGCCTTGCTCATTCACTGCGATAGCGACGTCGTCGTGCGCCTCGCGCAAAATGCCAGTAGCACCGAAGCTGCCCGCCTCGCCCCCTTATTCGCCGAAATCCGCTCGCAGATAAAGTGTTTTGACCAATTCGAGTTACGC
>JACQYW010000006.1 GCA_016208015.1 Nitrosomonadales bacterium
ACATTCCACTCGGCCATCTTGGAAGTCAAAAGTAGTGAAACTGAGCTACACTTATTTGCAGCCGTCACCCAAAATGGCGGCTAAAGTGCCTGGGTAAAATTCAACGCGCAGGGCTGGGTAGTTTTAAACGCGCACCAACAATGCTGGTCAAAGCCGGTGCCGGGACATGCGGCGGAAAGCTCACATTGGTGGATTTGGACCACCTTCTCCCGCAAAACATCGGGCGTCATCGCTTGGGATTCCCGGACTTGCTGTCGAACAAGGCTGAAGCCATGGCGAAGGAACTCAAGCGCTTGGCGCCAAGCGCCGATATTCGTGCGCTCCCGGTGGATGTCAGACAGGCCAAACTGGGAGAGGTGGATCTGCTCATAGATGCCACCGGGGAAGAATCCCTCGGGCATTGGATGTGCGGCCACTATCCTTCTCCGACGCCTATGCTTTCAGTCTGGATCGAGGGGCCGGGAACGGCGGTCCGTGCGCTCCTTAGAACCAACGCATCTGGTGCGTGCTGCCGATGTCTATGGCACAGCAACAGCAGAGGCGAACTCCGCTCCACTCTTACTCCCCTTTCTGTCATCCTAGCTGGCCATGGATGCGAGGGGCTATACGTGCCATTCCCCGCATCTGTGTCGGTGCATGCTGCCAGCTTGGGGGCTGAAATGGCACTTGATTGGGCCAACGGTGTTTATTCCCCCGCGTTGCGAACTAGGCTGATCGACCGTACCCAGCAGCTTGCGACGCCTGATTGCGATCCGCCGCGGGACCAGGAGTGCCCCATATGCAATTCCTGAATTCTTGGGCGACCAGTGACAGGAGAACTCTACTGCATCTTTCGACCGCTACGCTGGAGACGTTCTATCAGTATATTCAGAGCAGTGATGCTGATTGCGAAGCAGGTGGACTTTTGCTCGGCTCAGTTCATGGAGCTCATATGCTCATTGAACAAGCGACGGTTCCCACAACATGGGACAAGCGGTTCCGCCATTTGTTCGAGCGGATACCGTTTGGCCATGAAGCCATCGCCTTGTCTCGATGGACGGCGAGCCGGGGAACAGTCCGCTATCTGGGCGAATGGCACACCCATCCGGAAGACTACCCCCATCCCTCGGGGCTCGATAGATCGGAATGGCGGCGTTTATCAGCGGAGCGCCGGGACAAGCGTCCATTGCTTGCTGTCATCGTCGGACGAAAGTCACTGCACGTCGAGTTGGTACCAAGTTCGGGCTACGGCAGGGCGTTTCTTCCTGTGGAATAGCAGCCAGTTAGCCCGACGTATACGAGCTAATGAGTTGCCAACTCTGTCGGTATCTCTGATTTTCAGAAGTTGACTTCGATGTGTTGAGACGCGGGCATTCAGTGACAATCGAGGCCATGCGGCGGATATGGGACACATTGCAGACGGTACCCGTTGGCCAGTCGAACGGCTGTTCTCGCCGAAGCGAAGACGGCCTCTGTACTTTATGCGATTGCAGGCGCTTTCAAAATCATTCTCTCTACCTCTACGCTTTCATTTCCATCGCTCAGCCATACTTGCCCGTCTTGAATCGTGCACTGCAATTGCATCGTGCGCTGCGCGAGTTTGGCGATGGCGCGCGTGGTTTCTACTGGCAGATTAATCACGGTGAGATTCTTGAGTCGTTCAAACTGGTTGCTATTCTGCGCAAACCACATATCGGCGATGCGCCCTCCATAGGTGTAGACAATTACTTGATTGGAACGGCCGCAGGCTTTGCGAATCAGCTTCTCATCGGGTAGTCCCACGTCGATCCACAACTCGATCGCACCGGTCATATCTTTCAGCCACAAATCCGCCTCATCATCGTCTGTCATGCCTTGGCCGAACTCCAGATATTCATGTGCGTGCAGAGCAAAGGCCAGCAAACGGACCATAAGTCTTTCATCGGTTTCCGAAGGATGTCTAGCTAATGTTAGCGCGTGGTCCTGATAATAGTGACGCTCCATATCCGCTATTTGCAGATTGGTTTTGAAGATGGTTGCTTTGATAGCCATTAATTTATAGTGATCCTGAAGTGAGTTGCGCCTTGAAAAAAGTGTACTAAATACAACAATTCGGGAGAGGCATCAATTGACACGCAATAACTGTCTGTCGAGAAAATCGGACGGGTGCCGGGCCAGTGTCAGTGCGTGGTCCTGATAGTAATGCCGCTCCATATCCGCGATCTGCAGATTGGCCTTGAATATGGTCGCCTTGATTGCCATGGGTCTTCCCGCTGAAAAGTCCGGCATTGTACCCATGGCGTGGCACGTTTGCGGTGCGCCATCGATGGCAGCCAAAGAGGGCGAACTGACATCGTGGTCGAAAAGCAAGCGCCGCTACCAGTCTGACAGGCCACATCCGATCGTTTTGTTTCGGCTTCGGTGTCATGCAGCAAGGTGCGAAGCCCGCATAAATTCGGTATAAACCATCCTCAAGGCTGTGTAACGCCGACTTGTGGTCATACTTTCCGGTTTGTGACAGGGAGCGACATGGAAGAGCGGGATTACGAAACACTGGTTTGGAGTCTGCAAAGCGAGGCGCAGGAAGTCCCGGGTTCATTCCGCATCAAGGTGTTGGGGATCAGCTTTTTTGCCTACCTGATGTTGTTCGGTCTGCTGGCGGTGCTATTGGCCGGCCTGTATTTCATGTTCGCCGTGGCGCAAGGGAGCGGCAACACTTTCACCATGATCATCCTGGCTGGCTGGGTACTCGTCGTCGCTCCCATCGTGTGGCTGACCTTTCGCATGTTCTTCGCTTCCATCCCGGTGCCGCAGGGTAGGGAGCTGCAGGAGTCCGAGGCGCCGCAGTTGTTCCGGATGATCGCCGACATGCAGCAACGCCTGCAGGCCGCGCCTATCCATCACGTGCTGGTCACGAGTGAATTCAATGCCGCCATTGCGCAGTGCCCGCGCTTCGGTCTGTTCGGGGGGTACCGCAACTATCTGATCCTGGGTTTGCCCTTGCTGTATGCGATCTCGGCAGAGGAGGTCAAGGCGATCGTCGCGCACGAATACGGCCATCTGGCCGGGGGGCACGGCAAATTGAGCCGCTGGATATACCGCCAGCGTTCCACTTTCGATGTGCTGTACGAACATGCCCGCGTCCGCCGCGATGACAATGCGGTGAACCGTGTGCTGGCCGGCATGCTGGACTGGTTCGCGCCATACTACAACGCCTACACCTTCGTATTGTCCAGACAGAACGAGTACGAGGCCGATGCCATGTCGCGCGAACTTGCCGGGGCGGAAGCCAGCGCTTCCGCGCTGATCCGCATCAGTCTGCTGGCGAATTGGTTGCACGGCAGTTTCTGGCCCAAGCTGTATGCCCAGTCGACGCAGCACGAAACGCCGCCGGTGATGCCCTTCGTGGCCATGCGTAAACTGCTGGCGATGACCATGGACGAGTGGGCGACCAAGGAGCGGCTGAGCGCGGTTTGGAAAGTGGAGTCCGACGTCCATGACACCCATCCCTGTCTGAACGAGCGGGTGACAGCGCTGGACCAGCGGCCGGCCCTGCCGACGCTGCCCGGCGTTTGCGCCGCCGACGCCTTGCTGGGTAAGTTCGCCCAAGCGCTCGTGCACGAGTTCGACAGCAAATGGTGGGGCGAGGAAAAGGACAAATGGCAGCGATACCACCGGCGCTACACCCATTCCCATGTGCGCATCGGCGAGCTGGAGAAAAAGCCGCTGCCGTCGCTGAGTATCTCGGAAGCCCAGGAACTGGCGTTGCTGCTGGTCGAGTTTCGTTCCGTCAGCGCGGCCAAGAGCGTGCTCGAGGATGTGCTGGCACGCCCGGGTGAGCGTTATCCCAAGCCGGTCTTTTATTATGGTCGGGCTCTGCTCGACGAAGGCGACAACCGCGGTCTGGACTATCTGGAGGAAGCGTTCCGCCTTTCTCCATCCATGGGTGACGACTGCGCCAAGATTGGTTATCAATGGCTGATTGAGAAGCAGGACGAGGCGGCGGCGGAGGGGTGGTTGGTGCGCATGCGCACCGTTGATGCGCAACACACTGATTCAAAAAATTAATAATCCGTTAAGTGCTGGCTATCTTGGTGCGGCAGGACACCAATCCCCCTCCTTTTAGTAATTGACTATAACGCTCGGGTAATGTTAAATGCGGCTCTCTTTCCAATGAAATGAAAGGTGTCAATTATGCAAATCCCAAAACGTGACGGTGACGGCTACCTCGTTGATATGAGTGACTGGTCTGAGGAGATCGGTCGTGCCATGGCCGAGGCCGACGGCTATGAGTTGAATGACAAGAAGTGGGAACAGATCATGAAGGCGCGCGATTACTTCGAAGAGTTCGCCTCGGTGCCGCCGATCCGCAAGTTCGCTAAATACATCGAGCTGGATCAGAAAGAAGTCTTCGATCTGTGGATGACCGGCCCGATGAAGCCGATCACCAAATACGGCGGTATGCCCAAGCCGACCGGTTGCGTCTGAGGCCGAAGTGCGGCGGCTCCTGAGCTGCGGTGTGCTGGTGTTTTGTTTGACAGGTGGCGCGTGGGCTGCACCGGACGAGATACAGGTATACACCGAGGAGTTGAACAAACCGGGTGAGTTCGGCTTGGAGCAGCATCTCAACTACACCATTAAAGGGCAGCAGACACCGGATTATGCGGGGCAGATGACATCCCATCATGTCACGCAGATCACCCCGGAGTTCTCTTATGGTCTCACCGACACGCTGGAGGCTGGCTTGTATGTGCCGATAGCCATTACGGCTGCGGGGGATACTTTTCTCAACGGGCTGCGCGTGCGCCTGAAATATATCGCGCCGCAACAGGATGACGAGAAGATCTTTTACGGTTTGAATGTCGAGGTTGGCCGCGATTCGTATCGCACCTCGGAGAGCCTGAGCGGCATGGAGCTGCGCCCCATCATCGGATATCGCGATGCGCATTGGCTGGCGAGTTTCAATCCGATCCTCAACATGGCGTTGGCCGGTAACGTGAGCAGTCAGCCACAGTTCGAGCCGTCGCTGAAACTGACGCATCGTGTGTCTGAATCGGCGCGTGGCGGATTTGAGTATTACGGCGAGTACGGGCCGCTGAACCATATGCTGCCGGGCGACCAGCGCGCGCACACGGCGTATGCGGTGGTCGATCTCGAGACGGATGATCTGGACATCAATTTCGGTATCGGACGCGGTTATGTGAATGCAGCCGACGACTGGGTGATGAAGGCGATCATCGCGCTGCCGCTGGATTGAATTGAATCGGAGAAATGAATGAAAGTGACGCCGGATAACGTCAGGGAATACATCCAGCAAGGTCTGGACTGCGAGCATGTCGAGGTCGAGGGCGATGGCCGCCATTTCGAGGCGGTGATCGTGAGCAAGGAATTCGACGGCAAGGGCAAGTTGCAGCAGCAGCGGCTGGTGTTCCAGATACTGGGCGGCAAGATGGATGTGATCCATGCCTTGTCGATGAAGACATTTACGCCGCAACAATGGGCGGAACAAGACTAGAGTTTAATTGGAGAAGAGCGTGGACGAAAAGACGATTGCATTGGAAAAGATCAAAAAGACCGTGACGGAAAATCCCGTCGTGCTCTACATGAAAGGCACGCCGCAGTTCCCGCAATGCGGATTCTCCGGGCGTGCGGCGCAGGTACTCAAAGCATGCGGCGTGGAAAAGTTTGCCACCGTGAATGTGCTGGAAGATCAGGGCGCGTATGAGTACCTGAAGTTCTATGCCGATTTCCCCACCTTTCCGCAGTGCTACGTCAACGGCGAGCTGGTCGGCGGTTCCGATATCATGCTGGAGCTCTATCAGCAGGGCGAGCTGCAGAAGTTGATCGCGAGCGCCGCCGCCCGCTAGCTTCGGTACAATGGAGTGGTCTGGAACCACTCCAATTTCCAATGCTGAACCATCATCAAGCAGGCCAACTCTTTCGCTTGCGCTGGACGGCCTTTGCCATCGTCGGCTTGGCCTATGTGCTGTCTTTCTTCCATCGCTTCGCTCCGGCGGCGGTGTCCAGCGATCTGCAGCAGGCGTTCCAGACCAGCGGTGCGGCGCTTGGCGGTTTGGCGGCGACCTATTTCTACGTCTATACCGTGATGCAGATTCCCACCGGTGTCCTCGTCGATACCATGGGGCCGCGCCGCGTGGTCGCTATTGGCGGTGTGATCGGTGGTATCGGTTCGGTGCTGTTCGGCATGGCGGATACGCTCGCGATCGCTTCAGTCGGCCGGTTGCTGGTCGGGCTGGGCGTCTCGGTCATGTTCATCGCCATGCTCAAACTCAATGCGACCTGGTTCCATGACCGTCACTTCGCCACGGCGACCGGTGCCACCATCCTGCTGGGCAATGCCGGATCGCTGCTGGCTGCTGCACCGCTGGCATGGGTGCTGGGCTTCGTCTCGTGGCGCACCGTGTTTGTTTCCGTGGGCGTTTTTTCGCTTTTGCTGGCGCTGCTGGCATGGTGGCTGGTGCGCAACCATCCGGGCGAGGCCGGGTTGCCCAGCCTGCGCGAACTGGATGGAAAGACGGCGCATCCCGCGCACCAGGGCCACTGGTATGACGGACTGCTGATCGTGTTGAAGAACCGCGCCACCTGGCCGGGGCTGTGGGTGAACATGGGGCTGGCCGGCACGCTGTTCGCCTTCGGCGGCTTGTGGGCGGTGCCGTTCCTGCATGATATCTATGGCATGGACCGCGCCGCGGCCACCAACCATACGACCTTGTTGCTGGCCGGATTCGCCATCGGTGCGTTCTTCATCGGCACGCTGTCGGACCGTATCGGGAGGCGCAAGCCGGTGATGATCGTCGGGGCACTGGCCTACAGCCTGTGCTGGCTGCCGCTGTTGTCCGGCATGACGATGAGCGGCACGGTCAGCCATACGCTGTTCTTTGTGATGGGGCTGGCGGCACCCAGCTTTACCCTGAGCTGGGCGTGTGCGAAGGAAGTGAACCCGCCCGCGCTTTCCGGCATGGCGACCAGCGTGGTGAATGTCGGCGCTTTCCTCGGCACGGCGATCATGCAGCCGCTGGTCGGTTGGGCCATCGACCACGCCCACGAACATCACCCTGATACCGCGCTCGGGCTGGGTGACTATCAGGTCGGGCTGGGTATCATGCTGGGTTTCTCGCTGCTGGGACTGGCCGCGACTTTCTTTATCCGCGAGACTTATTGCAGGTATGCGGAAGCGAAATAATCTCGGATCGGATCAACCCGTCTCCGGTGATCTAAGCAGGGCCAGTTGCTCTTTTTCCAAGTAGCACCATTCGCCTTCTTTCAATCCCAGCACGCCGAGTTTCAACTGACCGATCTCGGTACGGCACAATGCAGTGCAATGGTTGCCTGCGGCCGCCAGCATGCGTTTCACCTGATGGTACTTGCCCTGTTCCAGTACGATCTTGAGTTGATGCGTGTCCAGCATCTCGCAGACGATGGCGGCGAGCGGGGCGGGTTCGTCGTGCAGCTTCACTCCCGCCAGCAAGTGCTCGACCAGCTTCGGCGTCACCGGGTCGTGCGTGGTGGCGACGTAGATTTTGGGGATGTGGCGATTGGGCGAGGACTGCGCATGGATGAACGAGCCGTCGTCCGACATCAGCAACAGGCCGGTGGTGTCGTGGTCGAGACGGCCGACCGGTTGTACGTCGCGCAGGGCGAACTGTTCCGGCAACAATGAGAGCACGCCTGGGTGATGGCTGGGCTTGCGCGAGCATTCGCAGTCGGCCGGTTTGTTCAGCGCGAGGTACACATGCTCGCGGTATTTCCAGGGATCTCCATACACGCTGAATTCCAGACCGTCGGTCTCGAAGGGGGTACGGCAATCGGTGACGACTTCGCCGCCAATGACGACATCGCCATCCTCGACCAGCTCACGGCACCATTTGCGCGTGCCGAAACCTTGCGATTGCAGGATGCGGTCTAAGGGATATTTGCTCATTTCGGCACCACATCCGGCAGATTGGGGTGCTGGTCGTGCATAACGATGCGCGAGACGAACCAGATCGCCAGCAGATTGGAGGCCACCGCGATATAGCCCACCGATTGATAACCCACGATATTGCCCGAGCTGTCCTGCGTGATGATGAATCCGGCCAGCGTGGTAGCCAGCCCCATGGCGAGCGATTGCATGGTGCCGTTCAGCGACATGAAAGTGCCGCGCAGTTTGGGTTGGGCGGCCGAGCTGATGATGGCCATCGCCGGGATGAAGCGTCCCGACACCAGCACGAAAAAGGCGGTGGTGCAGATCAGCCATGCCCATAGCGGTGCGGCACCGATATGGGTGACGACGATGAGCGGCAGCATGGCGGCGACGGCGATGGTGCGATAGACCTCCACCTTGCCGTGTTTGTCGGCCCAATGGCCGATCAGGCGCGCGGTGAAGAAGGTCGCCGCACCGCCGGCGAAGTAGATCAGCGGGATATCGGCCTGCGCGATACCGACGTTGCTCACCGCGTACACCGTGATGTAGGGGATCACGGTGAAGCCGGAAAAGATGATGAGCGAGGAGTACAGCAGCGCGCGCAGATGATTGGCGTCGCGCAGCACCTCGAACATGGCGGAGAAGGGATGCGCGCGTTTCTCGCCGCCCATGTGATGGCGCAGCTCGGGCAGGAAACGGAAGCCGACGAAGATGAACAGCACGACCAGCACGGCGATGAAGACGAACGGCGTGCGCCATTGCAGGTGATTCGCCATCCATAGCGACAGCGGCACGCCCGCCACGGTGGAGACGGAGAACGCAGTCGATACGATGCCGCTGGCGCGGGCACGGCGCGCGAACGGAATGACATCGCCCACCATGGTCTGTACCAGTGCACCAAGCACGCCGCCGAAGGCGCCGGCCAGCCCGCGTGCGATCAGCAGCGTCGCATAGCCGGGGGCGAGGCCACAGGCCAGCGTGGCGATGCCGAACAAGGCGAAGATGAGGAGTACCAGGCGCTTGCGTTCGAAACGGTCGATGAAGGTGGCGGCAAGGAATCCGCAGAACGCCGCGCTGAAACTGTAGGAAGCCACCAGCAGGCCGAACTCGTGCGTACCGATGCCGAACTCGGCCATCAGAATAGGGCCCAGCGGCATCATGATCATGAAGTCGAGGATGTGGCTGAACTGGATACCCGCAAGGGTGAGCAGGAAATACTTTTCGCGTTGCGGGGTGAGTGGCGTGTGCATCGGTGTGATTTTAACAGGGTTCAACAAAATGCTCCGGGGGTAAGCGATAATCCGGCAACTGAATCGACTGGAGTCTGGCATGTGCGGCATCTGTGGTGAGTTGCGTTTCGATCAAACCGTCCCCGATATTGATGCGCTGAAACGCATGACGGAGAAATTGGTGCGGCGCGGGCCGGATCACGAAGGGTTCTTCAATGGCGGTGTGCTGGCGTTCGGCCACCGGCGACTGTCAATCATCGACCTGACGGCGCATTCCGACCAGCCCATGGTGGACGACGAACTCAAGCTGGCGCTGGTGTTCAACGGCACCATCTACAACTACAAGGAACTGCGTGCCGAGTTGCTGGAGATGGGGTACGACTTCACCTCCTCCGGCGACAGCGAGGTCATCATCAAGGCCTACCACGCCTGGGGCGGGAACTGCGTGCAGCGCTTCTACGGCATGTTCGCTTTCGCCATCTGGGACATGCGCGACAAATCGCTGTTCCTGGCGCGCGACCGGCTTGGCATCAAACCGATGTATTACGCGCTGGAAGGTACGCATTTGCGGTTCGCTTCCACGCTGCAAGCCGTGCTCGCGGCGGGCGGGGTCGACACGAGCCTCGATCCGGTCGCCTTGCATCATCATTTCACCCTGCACAGCGTGGTGCCCGCGCCACGCACTATTTTGCGCGGCGTGAAGAAATTGCCGCCCGCGCATACCATGACGTTCACGGCAGCGGGCGAGGTAAAGCTGCAACGCTACTGGTCGCTGGACGCGACGCGACCGGCTAATCCTCTTTCTGAGCAGGACTGGCTCGCGGCCACGCGCACCGTGCTGATGCGCGCGGTGGAACGGCACCGGCTGGCGTCCGATGTGCCGGTCGGCGTGCTGCTTTCCGGCGGGCTGGATTCGAGCTTGCTGGTCGGGCTGCTGGCCGACCATGTGGACGACCTCAATACCTTTTCCATCGGCTTCGAGGATGTGGCGGGCGAGCAGGGGCACGAGTTCGAGTATTCCGACCTCGTCGCCAAACACTTCAATACCCGCCACCACAAGTTCGCAATCCCCAACAGCGAGGTGCTGAAGACCCTGCCCGAAGCCATCGCGCAGATGTCGGAGCCGATGCCGAGTTACGACGTGACCGCGTTCTACCTGCTGGGACAGAAAGTGGCGGAAGAGGTGAAAGTGGTGTTGGCCGGGCAGGGCGCGGACGAAGTGTTTGGCGGCTACTTCTGGTATCCGCGCATGGATGCGGCGAATGGCTCGCCGCTGGCGCGTTTCTCGCAACATTACTTCGATCGCGACCACAGCGAATACCTGACGATGATGAGCGATGCCTATGCCGTGCCGGATGTGACCGCGGAATGGGTAAACAACGAACTCACCCAGCCGCAGGCGGACGAGTTCCTCGACGAGGTGTTCCGGCTCGACGTGACCGCGCTGATGGTGGACGATCCGGTCAAGCGTGTGGACAACATGACCATGGCTTGGGGACTGGAAGCGCGCGTGCCTTTCCTCGACCATGAGCTGGTGGAGCTGGCAGCGCGCATGCCGCCGTCGCTCAAGCTCAGGGAAGGCGGCAAGTTCCCGCTCAAGGCCGTCGCACGCGGCCTGATCCCCGATGCGGTGATCGACCGGCCCAAGGGTTATTTCCCCGTGCCCGCACTTAAATATGTGCGCGGCGATTTTCTGGAGAAGATGCGCACGCTGCTTGATTCAGATGCCTGCAAGAAGCGCGGACTGTACCGGCGTGACTATGTGGAAAAGTTGCTGGCCGATCCGGAAGCGCACCTTACGCGCATCCAGGGCAGTAAGTTGTGGCATCTGGCGCTGCTGGAGTGGTGGCTGCAGATCAATGTTGACGGCGCTTCAGAATCGCACGCATAATCCGGCACATGAACTCCATGCATTCCATTCGTAACGTCCGAGCCGTCCCCTGCGTGATCCTGCGCAAGGTATGGCATCGCGCGCAGAGTGGCCTGGAGAGTCAGTACTAAGCACTTACAGTATTCGTATCTTTAAATCAGGCCACAGACGATCTCTGTGGCCTGTTTGTTTTTGGCCGTTCCATTTCAAGGCTCGTGGGACCGCTGGCTGTGCGTTGAGCCGAGGAGAGCATCATGTCGCTTCCAGCAGCATTCGTATCGGTCATCCTGATCTGGTCCACCACGCCGCTCGCCATCAAATGGAGCGCGCTGGGTATCGGCTTCAGCTTCGCGGTGTTCTCGCGCATGGCCATCGGTGTGCTGCTGTGCGCGGTGTTGCTGGCGATGTTCCGCATCCCGTTTCCGCTGCACCGCAAAGCCCTGCTCGCCTATCTGGCGGGCGGGCTGAGTATGTTCGCGGCGATGGCGCTCACCTACTGGTCGTCGCAGTTCGTCAGTTCCGGCATGATCGCAGTGCTGTTCGGCCTGTCGCCGCTGATCACCAGCCTGGGGGCGATGGTGTGGCTGAAAGAAGAGTCGCTCACGACCAGCAAGCTGGCCGGGATGCTTCTGGGTGTGCTGGGGCTGCTGCTGGTCTTTCGCGGCGGTCTGGGCCTGGCGGAAGGCACGGCACTGGGGTTGTTCGCGTTGTTCATGGCGGTGGTCGCGCAATCGCTGGGGCTGGTGTGGCTGAAGCGCATCGGCGATGACAGCCCGCCATTGGCGACGACATTGGGTATCCTGATGGTGGGGCTGCCGCTGTTCTTCGCCGCGTGGTGGATGGCTGACGGGCATGTGCCCTCAGCCATGCCGGAGCGCGCCGTTGCGGCGACGGTGTACCTGGGTACGTTCGGCTCGGTGCTGGGCTTCGCGTTGTATTACTACCTGATCAAGCACATGGAAGCCGGGCGAGTGGCACTCATCACGTTGATCACCCCGGTGCTGGCCCTGTTGCTCGGTCACGCATTGAACAACGAGGCCGTACTGCCGCAAGTGTGGCTGGGTACTGCGAGTATCGTTTGCGGCCTTTGCCTGCACCGCTGGGGCGAGCAGTTGTTGAGATTGGTGGCAGCCAGGTAGCCAAGAAGGTTCAATGAACAACGCCCTGAGGTATCCGTCAGGGCGTTGCGTTGTTGATGCGGGACAAATCCGGATTCAGCCGAACATGATCGCCAGGTGACCGAAGAAGTATGAGACCGAGAATGCAACCCACCAGCCGGAAGCTTCCGCAGCCGCTGACATGATGCTTTCTCCGGCATGCAGGCACATCGCAAAAACGCCGAAGCCGAACAGAAGCAGCATTCCAAAACCGTAAAGCATGACTAACATTGCGGAACTCATGGCAATCTCCTTTTGTCCTGATATCTTGCAGAGTGGCTATGCGCGCTGGACGACTTGCGCGAGGAAATGCTGATCGAAGCGTTGGCGCAGATTCTTTTCCAGCACTTTCAGACCGTCTTTCTCGAAATGCCGGAATTCGATCTCGGTCAGGAATTGCCCGTCCCTCATGATGGTGGCGATGCTGTGACCGATGACCTTGACGATCTTTTGCGGGACACCGTTCAGCAGGGAGGGGATCATTAATTGCATGGCGATCTTCTTTTGTTGGCAGACAGGGTGATCGCTGAGTATGCGTACACCGCGGGTCGAGATTTCGTGCGCCACCCCTTTGTGAATATTGATTTCCTTGTTCTGCATCTTGCAGTCGCACAGGAAACGAATGCCCCAGTTAGTTGGGTAACTCGGACTGCCTTGTTTTTCTTCCATTTTTGTCTCCGCTCAATGGATGACTAGCCATTGGTCGGGAGGATACCCATGCCGTAAAAATGGGGTCAATATGCCAAACGGCCTAGCCCTGTAGCCCGAAAGGTATAGATACAGGTATATGCCTCTAGCGCGATGCATAAACTCGACAACGGTATAATCGAGCCGGATAGTGTGCAAATCGCTATCGGTGATTCATAACTAAAATTCTGGAGAGTAAGTGAATATGCGTAATCTGATCGTTGCTGCAATTGCTACATTTTTTGTTGCCAACACCGCTTCTGCTGCCGATGCGGCATGCGAAACCAAAGCAACAGAAAAGAAACTGGCTGGCGCAGCCAAGAACAGTTTCATGAAAAAATGCGAAAAAGATGCCGCAGTCGCCGTTTGTGATAACACTGCAGCAGAGAAGAAACTGGCCGGCGCAGCCAAGAACAGCTTTCTGAAGAAGTGCCAGGCAGACGCGCAAGCAGCCAAGTAATCCGAATCGACCTGGTGCAATATGTTCCGGCGGGCAAGTCCCGCCGGAATCATTTTTGATCATGCCCAACTGTAAAGACGGCCCCCCTACCTCTGATCGCTACAGCGATGTGTATCTCTCCACCGATCCCGGTCTGGGGGAGGTGCGCCATGTGTTCCTGCAAGGCAATCACCTGGCGGAGCGCTTCCTGGCGCTGTCAGCAGGGGAGAGTCTCTGCATTGGCGAGACGGGTTTTGGTATCGGGCTGAACTTCCTTTGCGCATGGCAGTTGTTCGAACAAGTGGCACCTGTTGGTGCGAGTCTGGATTTCTTCAGCGTCGAGAAACTCCCGCTGGATGATGATGAACTGCGCGTTGCGCTGGCACTGTGGCCGGAACTGGCCATGCAAGCCGAAGCGCTACTCGCGCGCTGGCGTCGCCGCGTGCCGGGCTGGAACCGCTGGAGTTTTGCGAGTGGGCGCGTGCGGTTGACGCTGGCAATGGAGGATGTTGCACGAGCCTTGCCGCAGTTGCCGCAAGCCAGTGTGGATGCGTGGTTCATCGACAGTTCTTCGCCAGCGAAGAACACCGGGATGCGGTGCGAAGAAGCCCTGTCCGGCATCGCGCACGCCTCGCGTGCGGGTGCGACTCTGGCGACAAACGCCAGCGCAGCTTGGGTACGGCACGGTTTGCAGCAGGCGGGGTTTGCCGTGGAGTATGCGTCGAGATTTTGGGGCGAGTGCGAGATGACCTGCGGCCAGTTGCGGTCGGTAAAACCTGTCGTCCCGCCAAAACAAGGTAAAACGCCCCGCACAGCGCTGGTCATCGGTGGCGGCATCGCAGGATGTGCCGCCGCCCATGCTTTGGCGCAGCGGGGCATCGCCGTTACCCTGATCGAGCGCGCGGCGCAACTCGCCACTGCCGGATCGGGCAATCCGCGCGGTATCCTGCATGCGCGTTTCGGCGCTGGCGACAATCCCTTGCATCGCTTCGTGCTGGCATCGTATGGGCATGCGCTGGCTTTGCTGGATGAGGCGGTGCCTGCGGATGGCGTCATGCGCTCGGAGTGCGGCTTGCTGCAACTGGCATGCAATGAAGTCGAGATCAAGCGCATCGCGCGTCTGGCGGAGCTGGAATGGCCGGAGCATTTGATGCAGTTCGTCGATGCGGCGCAAGCCACGCAACTGGCCGGTGTGGAAATGAGCTATGGCGGCCTGTGGTTTCCCTCCGCTGGCTGGGTGGTTCCGCCCAAGATATGTGCGGCGCTGGCCGACGATGCACGCATTACGCAACTTCTGGAACATGAGGTCACGGGGCTGGAAATGGCGGAAGCCGGTTGGCGAGCGAGCGGGCACGACGCGCAAGGCCGGGCATGGGATGCAGTAGCCGAAGTCGTGCTGGTGTGTTGTGCACATGCGGCGAAGAAGATCGCGCAGTTCGCGCAGTTCCCGCTCATTTCCGTACGAGGGCAGATCACCATCGTGCCGGAAACCGCGGGCAGCCACGCATTACAGTCCGTAGTGTGCGGCGACGGCTATTGTGCGCCGGCCGTGGCGGGCGTGCATGTCACGGGGGCGACGCATGCCTTTAATGATGAAGCGATAGAAGTGCGAACTGCCGATCACGCAGAGAATCTGGCGAACCTTGCCGAATATGCACCGGCATTGCGTCAGATGCTGGGAGAGGCGGAGAGTTTGAATGGCAGAGCATCGGTGCGCTGTTCCGCACCGGGCTCGACACCGCTGGCGGGCAGGGTGCAGGAAGGGCTGTATTGCAGTCTCGCCCACGGTACGCGCGGTCTGCTCACCGCCGGTTTGGCGGGGGAAGTGTTGGCCGCGCAGATATGCGGGCAACTGCCGCCGCTGCCCGTGTCCATCATCGCCGCGCTGTCACCGTTGCCAAGAACTGGAAATAAAGGAAAATGTGCAGCATGAAAAAAACACCGTCCCCTGAATACCCCGAGATTCGCGCAGGCCAATCCATCGAATTGCTGAAAGCGCTGCATATCCTGACGCGCGACGGCAAGATGAACCAGGATTCGCGCCGCAAGCTGAAGCAGGTGTACCACCTGTACCAGTTCATCGAACCGTTGCTGGAAGAAGTGCGCAAGGAGCAGCGCGCGCTCACGCTGGTGGATCACGGCGCGGGTAAATCCTATCTGGGATTCATCCTCTATGACCTGTTCTTCAAGGCGCTGAACGATGCTTCGCATATCTACGGCATCGAGACGCGCGAGGAACTGGTGACTCACTCGCGCGAGCTGGCGCAGCACCTTGACTTCGGCGGCATGTCGTTTCTGAATCTGTCGGTGGCGGAGTCCATCGTCTCGGACAAGTTGCCCGCCAAAGTGGATGTGGTGACGGCGTTGCATGCCTGCAACACGGCGACCGATGATGCGATCAACTTCGCGTTGAAGAAGCAGGCCAGGCACATCGTGCTGGTGCCTTGCTGTCAGGCTGAGGTGGCAGCAGTGTTGCGCAAGAACAAAGGCAAGCAGCTGGCCAAGGATGCGCTGGTCGAATTATGGCGGCATCCTATCCATACCCGCGAATTCGGCAGCCATCTCACCAATGTGTTGCGTTGTCTGCAACTGGAGGCGCACGGCTATCAGGTGACGGTCACCGAACTGGTAGGATGGGAGCATTCGATGAAGAATGAACTCATCGTCGCAAGTTACAAGGACCTGCCGCGAAAGCGCGCTGCGGAGCGGTTGAATGAGGTGCTTCACAGTGTGGGGCTGGAAGAGATGAAGCACAGATTCTTTACGGAGCAAGATGATGCAGATCAGTAATGACAAGCGTACCCATTACGAGCGCATAGGCGGCGAAGCGAAGGTGCGCGAACTGGTTCAGCGCTTTTATCACCTGATGGATGAGTTGCCGGAAGCGCATGGTGTACGCAAAATGCACGGAGCCGACCTGTCAAAATCCGGAGACAAATTGTTCATGTTCCTCTCCGGCTGGATGGGCGGGCCGCAACTTTTCGTGGAGAAGTTCGGCCATCCCATGTTGCGCCAACGCCATATGCCTTTCACCATCAGCAAGACAGAGCGCGATCAGTGGTTGCTGTGCATGGGGCAGGCGTTGGATGAGGTGGTTGAAGAAGAGCAGTTGCGCAACGAACTCAAGGTGGCCTTCATCAAGGTTGCCGACTTCATGCGGAATCAGTCAGAGCCGGATTGATCCTCGTCCCGTTCGCTGTCCGGTTGCGGTGTCGAGGTGCTCATCATCTCGGCGCGAGAGGCTGGCGTTTCTAGGCTGATGCGTCCCAGTGTGCCGCTGCGGTAGTCCTGCAATAGTGTCATCGAGGCCTTTTCCAGATCGAATTCTTTTCCCCTGATGCGGAAGCCGCGCTGTTGGGCGATGGCTTCGACGAGGGCGACGCCATCGCCCATCTCATCACTTGCCGATTTGTAGCGCTGCTTGAGCAACGCCGGGTAGCGTGCCATCAGTAGATCGCCGAGGAAGATGGCGACTTCGCTTTCGTGGTAGGCATTGCGACCGATCAGGTTGCTGGCGGCGAGCAAGTAACCGTCGCTCTCATAGGCGATCTTCGGCCACATCATGCCCGGCGTGTCGATGAGCTGCATATGGTCGTTGAGTTCGAAGTGTTGCAGGTTCTTGGTGATGGCGGGTTCGTCTCCGACGGCGGCGGTGCGGCGCTTGAGCAGCGAGTTGATGAAAGTGGATTTGCCGACGTTGGGGATGCCCATCACCATCATGCGCAAGGGTTTGAGCACCGTGCCGCGGTGCGGTGCCAGTGGCAGGCACAGCTTGGGAATCTTGGCGGCCTCGCCGGGCTTTTTGCACGAGATGGCAACGGCTTTCACGTTCTTCTGGCTGTTGAAGTGATCCAGCCAGGCCTTGGTCGCCGCCGGATCGGCGAGGTCGGCCTTGTTAAGCACCTTGAGGCAGGGGCGCTGGCGGTGTTCGCGCATCTCGCGGATAAGCGGATTGCTGCCCGCTTCCGGTACGCGCGCATCCAGCACCTCGATGACGACATCGATGCGCTCCATGGTCTCGGTCGCTTTCTTCTTCGCCGAGGTCATGTGGCCCGGGAACCATTGAATTGCCATTTGAGAGAAGCCCTTGAAAACAGGCGCGCATTCTAACCGTTAATTGACGCGGGTAGTCCGCCCTCCCATAATCCGTACGTCCTCACCGGGAGTTTAAACATGACCATTATCCGCCAGCAGGATTTCATCGACAGTATCGCCGACGCGCTGCAATTCATCTCCTATTACCATCCACAGGACTATGTGCAGGCTGTCGCTGCAGCCTACCAGCGTGAGGAATCGCCCGCTGCCAAGGATGCGATGGCACAGATACTCACCAATTCGCGCATGTGCGCCATGGGCAAGCGCCCGATCTGTCAGGACACCGGCATCGTGGTGGCGTTCGTGCGCGTGGGCATGGATGCGCGTTGGGATGGCGCGACCATGAGCATCACCGAGATGGTGAATGCAGGGGTGCGCAAAGCCTACCTGTTGCCGGACAACGTGTTGCGAGCTTCCATCGTCAGCGAACCGGCAGGCAAGCGCAAGAACACCGGCGACAACACCCCGGCTGTGGTGCATTTCGAGGTCGTGCCGGGCGACAAGGTGGATGTGCGCATCGCGGCCAAGGGCGGCGGTTCCGAGAACAAGTCGCGTTTTGCCATGCTCAACCCCGGCGATGATGTGGTGGAGTGGGTGGTCAGTCAGTTGCCGGGCATGGGGGCGGGCTGGTGTCCGCCGGGTCAGCTCGGTATCGGCATTGGCGGCACTGCGGAGAAAGCCTTGCTGCTGGCGAAAGAGGCGTTGATGGAAGACATCGACATGACCGAGCTCAAGGCGCGCGGGGCGAAGAACCGTATCGAGGAATTGCGCATCGAGATCTACGACAAGGTGAACGCGCTGGGCATAGGCGCGCAGGGGCTGGGCGGGCTGACCACGGTGCTGGATGTGAAGATACTGGACTATCCGACGCATGCGGCATCCAAACCTATTGCCATCATCCCCAATTGCGCCGCGACGCGGCATGTGCATTTCGAGCTGGATGGCGGCGGCGTGGCCACCTTTACGCCGCCGAAGATCGAGGATTATCCCGACGTGCACTGGCATCCAGCTGCGGATGCCCGCAAAGTGGATCTCGATACCGTGACACGTGCCGATATCGCGCTATGGCAGCCGGGCGATACGCTGCTGCTTTCCGGCAAGTTGCTGACCGGGCGCGATGCCGCCCACAAGCGCATCGTGGAGATGCTGGCCAAAGGCGAAAAACTGCCGCCCGGCGTGGATTTTAACGGTCGATTCATTTACTATGTCGGCCCGGTTGATCCGGTGCGCGACGAGGTGGTCGGGCCAGCCGGACCGACGACGGCGACACGCATGGACAAGTTCACCGAGACCATGCTGGCGCAGACCGGTTTGATCGGCATGGTCGGCAAAGCGGAGCGCGGCAAGGTCGGTCTTGAGGCAATCAAAAAACATGCTGCGGTGTATCTGATCGCGATCGGCGGTGCGGCCTATCTGGTGGCGCAGGCGATCAAGAGCGCGAAAGTGGTGGCCTTTGCCGATCTGGGCATGGAAGCCATTTATGAATTCGAGGTGCAGGATATGCCGGTGACCGTAGCCGTGGATACGCAAGGCCGTTCGGTACACGAGATCGGTCCTGCGGAATGGAAGAAACGGATCGGGATGATCCCGATCAAACAGATTTAGGAAGTAGCTTTGCAATGGTTTACCAGCCGTAGCGAGCGACAGGAGAGCAAGGCGCGAGAGCGCGAGAAACCGGAGTGTACTGGGATGTACACGAGGATTTCGAGCGGTCGAGCAACGCAGCTATCGTGGCGCGCAGTAGGCTGGAAAGAGTTTGGCGGGTCTCCCCGCATTGCACTTTGGTGAACCTGGTCAGGTCCGGAAGGAAGCAGCCACAGCCAAGCGGTGCAAGTGCCGGGGGTAAGGCTCGCCTCCTTATGTTCGAGGGTGTCACACTCGATGTGTTATTAGGTGAGCGATATGTCGGCGACTTCGGTATTGGCACGTAAATGGCGTCCCAGGAATTTCGCTCAGTTGGCGGGGCAGGAACACGTCGTGCAGGCGCTGACCAACGCGCTGACGCAGAACCGCTTGCACCATGCCTATCTTTTCACCGGCACACGCGGCGTGGGCAAGACCACCATCGCGCGCATCTTCGCCAAATCCCTGAATTGTGAATCCGGCGTCACGGCCACGCCGTGCGGTGTGTGCGGTGCCTGCACCGAGATCGACAGCGGGCGTTTCGTCGATCTGATCGAGCTGGATGCGGCGTCGAACACACAGGTCGACAACATGCGCGAACTGCTGGAGAGCGCGCTGTATGCGCCAACCAGCGGGCGTTTCAAGGTCTATATCATCGACGAAGTGCACATGCTGTCGAAGTCGGCGTTCAACGCCATGCTGAAGACGCTGGAAGAGCCGCCCGCGCATGTGAAGTTCATCCTCGCCACCACCGACCCGCAGAAGATCCCGGTCACCGTGCTGTCGCGCTGCCTGCAGTTCAACCTCAAGCAGTTGCCGCCCGCGCTGATCCACACCCATCTGCAATATGTACTGGAACAGGAGAACATCCCGTTCGAGAGCGGCGCGCTGAATCTGGTGGCGCGCGCGGCGCAGGGTAGCATGCGTGATGCGCTGAGCCTGATGGATCAGGCCATCGCCTATTCTTCCGGCAGGGTGGACGAAGCGCTGGTACGCTCCATGCTGGGTGCGATCGACCAGGGTTATCTGTTCGATCTGCTGCAAACCTTGCGCGCCGGAGATGGCGCAGGCCTGCTGCGCATCGCCGACGATATGGCGATACGCAGCATCGCGTTCGAGGCTGCCTTGCAGGATCTGGCGACCTTGTTGCACCGCATCGCGCTGGCGCAGACCGTTCCGCGGGCCATCGCGGAAGATGAACCCGAACGTGCGCGTTTGCTGGAACTGGCGCAGCAGTTCACGCCGGAAGAGATACAGCTGAACTATCAGATCGTCATTCACGGGCGCAACGAGATCGATCTTGCTCCGGACGAATATGCCGGATTTACCATGACGTTACTGCGCATGCTGGCGTTCGCGCCGCAGGCGGCAGGTGCAAGTGCAGGTCAGGCTGCGCCGCGTGCCGCTTCAACGGTAACTGGTGCCGTTCCTGTTGCGCCGAATCCAACCAGGCTGGTTGCCGCCGAGCCGGCACCGGTGATGTCGCCCGTTCCAGTGCAGAGCTCGGTGAATACCGCGAACCTGGATTGGAATGCCTTGTTGTCGCAGCTTAATCTGCAAGGTATGGCGCGTGAACTGGCGAAGAACAGTATGTTGAGCAGCTTCGTGGAAGGGCGGGTGGTGCTGAGTCTCGCGCCCCAGCACAAACATCTGCAAAGCAACAAGATCGCGCAGGACAAGCTGCAGACTGCGTTGAGCGAGTATTTCGTCAAGCCGATCAGATTAGCAGTGGAACTGGGTGCGGCGAAGGACGTCGCCACTCCCGCCGCTGTCGAGCAGCACGAGAAGCAGACTCGCCAGCAGCAGGCGGAGGAAGCCATCAAGCAGGATGCTTTTGTGCGCGAGGCGCAGGCGCATCTTGGTGCACAATTGATCGAAGGGTCCATCAGACCCGTTTAACCGGAGGAAACAAAATGATGAAGGGCGGATTGGCCGGGCTGATGAAGCAGGCGCAACAGATGCAGACGAACATGAAGAAGGCGCAGGACGAGTTGGCCACCGTCGAAGTGGAGGGACAGTCCGGTTCCGGCATGGTGAAAGTGACCATGACTTGCGCGCATGAAGTGCGCCGCGTGAATCTGGACCAAAGCGTGCTGGACGACAAGGAGATGCTGGAAGACCTGATCGTGGCGGCATTGAACGACGCAAACAAAAAAGTCGATGAGACATCGAAGAAGCGCATGAGCGGATTCACTGCCGGGATGAACCTGCCGCCGGGCATGAGTCTGCCGTTCTAGATGAATACACCTTCCAGTCTGGAAGAACTGATCGGTGCCTTGCGCTGTCTGCCTGGCGTAGGCCCGAAATCCGCACAACGGATGGCCTATCATTTGTTGCAACGCGACCGCCAGGGCGCGCTGCATCTGGCGCGTTCGCTCGATCATGCGGTGGCGAGTGTCAAGCACTGCAGCAAGTGCAACAATTTTTCCGAAGAAGAGGTGTGCGTTTTGTGCAGTTCGTCGCGGCGCGAGACGGATATGCTCTGTGTGGTGGAGATGCCTGCCGATCTGCTGATGATGGAACAGGCGCAATGCTTTCGCGGCATGTATTTCGTGCTGATGGGGCGGCTTTCGCCGCTCGACGGACTGGGAGCGAGGGAACTACCGCTGGAACGACTGGTCAAGCGCGCTCGGGAATTGGAGTGCGAGGTCATTCTGGCGACCAACTTCACGGTCGAAGGCGAAGCGACCGCGCATTACATCGCCACGTTGCTGCGTTCGCAGGGTATCAAGGTGTCACGTATCGCGCGCGGCCTGCCGGTCGGCGGCGAATTGGAGCATGTGGATAGCGGGACCCTGGCGCAGGCGGTGCTGGAAAGACGAGCGGTGACAGAATGACGGAAGAAACAGGAATCAAACAACAGGGCGAGCGCTTGCAAAAGGTGCTGGCGCAAGCCGGTATCGGTTCGCGCCGCGAGATGGAAGAGTGGATCGGCAACGGGCGCGTGACGGTGAACGGCACGGTGGCGACATTGGGTGTGCGCGTCTCCGAAGGCGACAGGGTGCAGATCGATGGGCGCAATGTGCGCCTGCAGCTGGAGGCCGAGCAAGCCTTGCCGCGGGTGCTGTTGTATCACAAGCAGGAGGGCGAGATCGTCAGTCGAGACGATCCGGATGGACGGGCCAACGTGTTCGACGCCTTGCCCAAATTGCGCGGACAGAAATGGATCGCCATCGTGCGGCTGGACTTCAACACCAGTGGACTGCTCGTCTTCACGACTTCGGGCGAGTTGGCGAACCGTTTGATGCACCCGCGTTTCGAGGTGGAGCGCGAGTATGCAGTACGGGTTCAAGGCGAGATGACACAGGATCAGATGCACCAGATGATCAAGGACGGCATCGAGCTGGATGACGGTCTGGTGCGCTTCGAGAAGCTGAGCGATGAAGGGGGCGAGGGTTTCAATCACTGGTATCGCCTGGTTCTGAAGGAAGGGCGCAACCGCGTGGTACGCCGCACCTTTGAAGCACTGGGTTTGCCGGTGAGCCGTTTGATGCGGGTGCGCTTCGGCATCATCAACCTGCCGTCGCGCATCAAGCGCGGCATGATGGCGGAGTTGGGTGAGGCGGAAGTAAGGGAGATACTCGAGTGGGTGGGGCTGCCAGGGGGCGTGGCCAGGCAGGTGGTCGATGATGGGCGGCGCAACAAGCTGCAACGCGCCCGGACCCGGAAAAATTAAAACTGGCGAGATTGGTGGACTATCGTTAAAATCCGCGAGGTTAAGTGTGCTTCTTAAACGACAACGGCAAAGTGTGCGTGGGGAACGAGCGGGATTAAATGGAAGAACGGGGCAATAAGACCATCATCTGTAGCGTGTTCTTTTTGGATATCGTCGAATATTCAAAAAAATCCGTTTCAGGACAGATATCGCTGAAAGAGCGTTTTAATGCCTTTCTGTCCATCGCCATCCGCGATGTGCCGGTCAACGACCGTATCATCCTCGATACCGGTGACGGCGCGGCCATCAGCTTTTTGGGCGATATCAGCGATGCCTTGCATGCCGCACTGAGCATGCGCAGCAGCCTGTTGAACGAGGGCGTGCGTATGGAGCCGCCCTTGCTGGTGCGCATGGGCATCAATCTCGGTCCGGTGCGGCTGGTCAAGGACATCAACGGCCAGCCAAACATCGTCGGTGATGGCATCAATGTGTCACAGCGCGTGATGGGGTTTGCCGATCCTGGACAGATATTGGTGTCGCGTTCCTACTACGATGCGGTTTCGCGCCTGTCGCAGGAATATGCCGGCATGTTCCATTTTCAGGGCTCGCGTACCGATAAACATGTGCGCGAGCACGAGGTGTATGCCATCGGTTATCCGGGCGATTTCACTTCGACGCAACGAAGCTTGTCCAAACAATCCAGGCAGGTTGGTGCGACAGGTTTCGAAGTTGTGCTGTTCAAGCTGGAGAATTACTGGGATTCCTTCGTCGATACCATGGCGCGGTGGGAACGGATCGCTGTCGAAACTTACCGCAACGCGTCGAGTCAACAGCGCGTTGCTATCATTGGAGTCGGCTCGCTTGTACTGGTTCTGCTGGTCACGGTGATGGTCATGGTGGCGAGCCGTCCGGAGGCGAAGCTCCCGCAGGAAGCGTCTGCCGGGCAAGTCAAGGCCGAGAAGACTCAGGCTGCTTCAGTTGCGGCCTCCGCACAAAAAACAGATTCCGCCGAAGGCGGCAAGCAGGCAGCCCCGGCAGAGAAAAAAGTGCAGGGCGTCAATCAAAGCTCGCGCGTGCGGACTCTGGTTGAGACGACCGGCGCGCCCGCGGTGGTGAGTCTGGTGGTGCAGCCTTGGGGCGAGATTTATCTGGATGGTAGAATGCAGGGCGTCAGCCCGCCCTTGCTGGAACTGCAGGTCTTGGCAGGCAAGCATGAGATCAAGATACGCAATACGACATTTCCGGCTTATACCCAGGTCATCAAGGTGAAGTCGGGAGAGAAAATAAAAATCAAGCATACATTTGTCAATTAGCGCCCTGTGGCAAGTGTAGGGAATTAGGAGTGTTTTGATGCTGGGTCGCCGAAATGTATTAATGGGCGTGATGATGGTATGGCTACTGAGCGGTTGCCAATATCTGAATTCCTGCGATGAATGCTGGTGGTACAACAGGACTCCGAGCGCCAAACTGGACAAGGGTGTGGAGAGTTATGCGGAAGGCAACTATATCGCCTCGATGGCGGCATTGAAGGATGTGTTGCTGACGAAACTGGCCGACAAGGATGATAAGGTGAGTGCATACAAGTATCTGGCGTTCATACACTGTGTCTCCGGCAGGGAGAAGCTGTGCTATGACGCTTTCCGCAAGGCACTGGCGCTGAAACCGGATTTCGAGCTGACACCGGCCGAGGCCGGGCATCCTGTTTGGGGGCCGGTGTTCCGTAGCGCCAAGGCCAAGTCCGGCAAATAATCACTCATCGACAAGATCATGATCACACATCTTGGACGTTATGAGATTGTCGGTGAGCTCGGCCAAGGCGCCATGGGCGTCGTGTACAAGGCGACCGATCCTTTGATCGACCGCATTGTTGCGATCAAAACCATCACTCTCAGTCTGGCCCAGGAAGAACGCGAGGAATACGAGGGACGTTTCTATCAGGAAGCCAAGGCTGCCGGACGTTTGAGTCATCCCAACATCGTGACCATATTCGACGTCGGTCGAAGCGGTGATATCGCGTATATCGCGATGGAGTTTCTGCAGGGACGTGAACTCCGGGATATTCTCAACGACGATCAATTGCTGCCGGTCGATCAGGTGGCGGATATCGTCGCTCAGGTGGCACAGGGCTTGGCCTATGCGCACGAGCACGGCATCATCCACCGCGACATCAAACCGTCGAACATCATGGTGGGGCGGGATGGCCATGTGAAGATCACCGACTTCGGCATCGCCCGGATGGCTTCCGCGTCAGTGCGCACCCAAACCGGCATGGTGCTCGGTTCGCCGAAATACATGTCTCCAGAACAGGTGATGGGCAAGCTGGCCGACCAGCGTTCGGACATCTTCTCGCTGGGGGTGATGCTGTATGAGATGCTGACCGGCCAGGCACCGTTCGTTGGAGAGAACGTCAATGCCATCATGTATCAGACCCTGAACTCCATCCCGCAACCGCCGAGCACCTTGAATGCGGCGGTGCCCGATATGCTCAACTTCATCGTTGCCAAGGCATTGGCAAAAGACATGGAGCATCGTTATCAGAATGCAAAGGATTTTGCGAACGATCTGCGTGCCTGCCGGGAGAGCATGCCGCGCAGCGCAGCACCCGTTGAGTTTGCCAAGCCGGCCAGCCCTTCATCTTTGCAAGAGGCGTCATCAGGGATAGTTGATATGGGCGATGAGGCTGACTCTGGCGCGACCATGCGGCTTTCACCTTCATTCGATTCAGTCGGCGCGACCATGCGTCTTGCGGCACTGACGGCCAGTCAGGAGGAGGTTGAGGAATTGTCCAAGACCTTCAAGATGGCGCGTCCCAGTATCGAAGAGATCAATCGCGCCGCGCCGCAGCAGCCGCAAGTGTTTGCAAAGCCGCCGCTTTCAGTTCGTCCTGTAACCGAGCCGCGTCCCGGTAAAGGCGGCGGCTTGGTATTGATGACCATCATTGCCTTGATCCTGATCGGTCTGATCTCCGCCTTCCTGTTCTAGCTTGCCCCGACGTGTCCGGGAAACAGCGAAATTACACGTTGCGTCCTTCCCGCCTGCTTGCATTGTCGATTCTTTTTCTTGGTGCGGCATCACTTGCTGCCATCTGGTCGCTGCCGCTGCACAAGATCGTTTTGCTCGTGCTAGGCGCGGTTGTACTTCTGTGGGCCGGTTATCATCTGTCACTAGACGCTCAGTTGCGCCTGCAGCATTCCTGTGTCGCCTTCCGGCTGGAGGAGGGGGATTCAGCCGTGCTGGTGTTGCGCAACGGCAAACATGTACCGTGCAGACTGTCTGCGGACAGTCTGGTGACTCCTTATCTGGTCATTCTCAATGTCGTCTTGAACGAACAACGCGGCGGGCGCAGTCTGATGATATTGCCTGATTCAATGGGGGCGGAAAGATTTCGTCGCTTGCGTATCGCGCTCAGGTGGTGCGACAAGGCGGATCAGGCGGCGCGATAACCTGGTGGAATCAGCACAGTCGGGATGGCTTCCGGAAGCATGTGGGGGTAGTCCTTGCTGAAGTGCAATCCGCGACTTTCGTGGCGGGACAAGGCACTTTGAACGATGAGATCGGCTGTCAGTACCAGATTGCGCAGTTCCAGCAGGTCTGCGCTGACATGGAAGTTTCGGTAATACTCGTTGATCTCTTCATGCAGCAACTGGATGCGGTGCTGCGCACGTTGCAGACGCTTGGTGGTGCGCACGATGCCGACGTAGTCCCACATGAAGCGGCGCAATTCGTCCCAGTTGTGCGAGATCACCACGGTCTCATCCGCATCGGTCACCCGGCTCTCGTCCCATTGCGGCAGTTCCGGTATCTGTCCCTGCGGTTTTCCCAGGATGTCCTTGGCTGCCGCATCGGCAAACACCAGGCACTCCAGCAGCGAATTGCTGGCCAATCGATTGGCACCGTGCAATCCGGTGTTGGCGGTTTCGCCGATCGCATAAAGCCTGTCCACATCGGTACGTCCATGCAGGTCGGTCATTACTCCGCCGCAGGTGAAATGCACCGCCGGAACGACCGGGATAGGTTGTCTGGATATGTCTATTCCGAGTGACAGGCAGCGAGAATGGATGGTCGGGAAGTGCTCCTTGAGGAATTCAACGGGCTGATGCGAGATGTCCAGATAGACACAATCCAGGCCGCGTTTCTTCATCTCGAAGTCGATGGCGCGGGCGACGACATCGCGCGGCGCCAAGTCGGCGCGCTCGTCGTGCCACGGCATGAATCTGGCGCCGTCCGGAAGTTTCAGGGTGCCACCCTCTCCGCGCACCGCTTCGCTGATGAGGAAGGATTTGGCATGCGGATGGTAGAGGCAGGTCGGGTGGAACTGGATGAATTCCATATTGGAGACACGGCATCCGGCGCGCCAACCCATGGCGATACCGTCGCCGGTGGCGGTGTCGGGGTTGGTCGTGTACAAATAGACCTTGCCGGCCCCGCCGGTGGCGAGCACGGTATTCTGCGCCGCGATGGTGACGGTTTCACCGTTCGCACTGTTCAAGGCATAAGCACCGTAGCAGCGGTTGTCATCGCGACGCAACTTCTTTCCGGTGATGAGGTCGATGGCGATGTGCCGTTCAAGCAGGGTGATATTCGGATGTGCACGCGCCTTGACGGCGATGGTTTCCTGAACAGCCAGTCCGGTGGCGTCGGCGGCATGGATGATGCGGCGATGGCTGTGTCCGCCTTCACGGGTCAGGTGGTAGCCGCTGTCCGATGCGGCATCGCGCGTGAAGGGGACGCCCTGGGAAATCAGCCAGTCGATGGCGGCAGCCCCATGTTCGATGACGAAGCGGGTGGTGTCAGGATCGCACAGGCCCGCTCCCGCAACCTGAGTATCGTGGATATGCTCATCCAGCGAGTCGTTCTGCGACAGAACGGCGGCAATCCCCCCTTGCGCCCAGGCACTGGCGCCATCCAGCAGGGATTTCTTGGTGATGACGGCGACATTCTGGTTGTCCGCCAGTTTGAGTGCCAGCGACAGGCCGGCCAAGCCGCTACCGATGATGAGAGTATCGAAACGCAACACGCCGCAAGTCCAGATCCGGTTATCGACCCGTGAACTATATCAAACTTGGAAAGGGCATTTGATCCGGAATGAACTATTTTTTACATCCACTGTCCATCCGACCGTTACAGGCAATGCTGACGTGGATGTATCCGTCCGGTTATACTACCGAACCGCTTGCAGGCGGTTCAAATCAATAAACCGGGAAACGGAATGGGTGACAGGGAGGTCGATCAACAACTGGTAGAACGTGCGCAACGCGGCGACAAGCATGCGTTCGAGTTGTTGGTGGCCAAATACCAGCGTCGCCTGGGCAGACTGATCTCCCGTTTCGTGCGTAATGCCGCCGAGGCCGAAGACGTCACCCAGGATGCCTTTATCAAGGCATACCGTGCGTTACCTGCGTTTCGCGGAGACAGCGCGTTCTATACCTGGTTGTACCGGATCGGCATCAATACGGCCAAGAACCATCTGGTAGCGCAGGGGCGCAGGGCGCCGACTAGCACCCCGTTCGATGCGGAAGAGGCTGAAGATTTTGAGGATGCGGCACTGTTGCATGAAGTGTCGACGCCGGAAAACGAGTTGATGAGCAAGCAAGTTGTCGAGGTAGTGAACTCTTCTCTACAGGAATTGCCGGACGATCTGCGTACCGCGCTGACCCTGCGCGAAATAGAAGGATTGAGTTACGAGGAGATCGCGGCAGTGATGGACTGCCCGATTGGCACGGTCAGATCGAGGATTTTCAGGGCACGTGAGGCGATCGCCGCCAATCTGCGCCCGTTATTGGGTACTAGCGAAGGCACAAGGTGGTGAATATGAAACAGGAAATTTCGGCATTGATGGACGGAGAGATGTACGAGGATCAGGCGGATACCTTCTTCGACAAGCTAAAGCGCCATCCGGAAACGCGGCAGGATTGGACCACCTACCATCTGATCGGCGATGCCTTGCGACAGCCGGACCATATTTGCAAGAGCTTCGGACAGTCTTTCCATGAACGACTGCAAGCCGAACCCACCGTATTCGCACCCCACAATCGTACCTCCCAACGTATTCGCAATTTCGCCCTTTCTGCCGTTGCATCGGTTATGGCCTTGGCGCTGGTCGCCTGGTTGTCGTTGCAGGTCGGGAACGAGCCAGCTCCGCAGGTCGCGGCGATACCGCAGGACAATTCAGCTGCTGCTGCCCGTCCTGCTTCCGCCCAAACCGACGACTACCTGATGGCGCATCAGGAATTCTCGCCCAGTGCCGAGGTGCATGGCGCGGCTTCTTATATTCATGCGGTGGCGGGGAAATAGTGCAAGTCGCGATGAAACAAACAGGATTCTTTGTCTGCATGCTGGTGCAATTGGGGGTTGCATCCGCGTGGGCCGATCCCTTGCAGGGTAATGAGGCTGAATGGCTGAAGACCATGGTCTTTGCGGCTCACCAAACCGATTACAGCGGGGTGTTCGTCTATCAATCCGGCGGCCGCGTCGAGATGTCGCGCATCACCCATGTTTCAGATGAGAACGGGGAGCATGAGCGTCTGGAAAGTATGGGCGGCGCCAAACGAGAGCTCATCCGCAACAACGATCAAGTTTGGCTGTATACGGATGGACGCAAGGTCAAGGTCGAAAAGCGCCAGATCAAGCGGGCCTTCCCCGCCTTGCTGCCTGAGCAGATATCGACCCTGAAAGAGAATTACCTGATCAAGCGCGAAGAAGAAGGCGAAGTAGCCGGGTATCACGTGCACACCGTCACTTTCCAACCCAAGGATAACTTGCGTTATTCCCGCAAGATGTGGGCGCATTACGATTCCGGCTTGTTGCTCAAGGCGGCTGTGATGGATGATCGCGATTACATCATCGAACAATATGCCTTCATGGAGTTGAGCATCGGCGGCAATATCGATCGCAAATGGATATCTCAGGCAAAATCCTCTCCGTCGGATATTTCTCGTCAAGTCCAGACATCGCAGTTGACCAATTCGGAACTGCTGTTGACGGAAGCCAGCGGCTGGCAGGTCGATGAATTGCCTTTTGGGTTCAAGAAGATATTGGAGATGCGCCGATCTTTCCACGAGAACCGAGAACCAGTCATTCATATGGTTTTTTCCGACGGCTTGGCGGGGATTTCGGTGTTCGTCGAGAAGCTGAATGAATCCGCGCATCGGCATTCCGGCTTGGCCGGTCAGGGCGCTGTGCATGTCTACAACCGCATCATTGGGGATTCGCTGGTAACGGTGGTCGGCGAAGTGCCGGCCAGAACCGTGATCCAGGTCGCCGATTCCGTGCGCTACGCAGGGCAATGATATGTTGGAGATGCGCGCGATCGTCATCAAGCTGCAGGGCGAGGAAGCCTTGGTCCAGCCTTTGGGCACCGGTGGCTGCGGGCATTGCGACAGCGAGGGTGGCTGTGGTAGCGGTACGCTGACAAAAATGTTTTGCAGCAGCAAACCCAGACACTTTGCTGTCCGGAACCAGGTTCGAGCCAAAGTGGGCGACGAAGTCCATGTGACTTTGCCGGACGGCACACTTTTCCGCGGTGCGGTGAAGATGTATATATTGCCGCTGATACTGCTTTTGGCCGGGGGGGGCTTCGGTGTGAGCCTGGCTGGCGATGCGGTTTCGCGGGATGCATATGCCGCTGCCGGTGCGGTCAGCGGGCTGTTGCTGGGTTTTATATTGGCAAGATTGTCGTCATTCAGAGTCGGGCAGGCGGTCGCTTCGTCCATCGTTACATCCCGTTTCGGTTCTTAATCGTCGTTTCATCAGGAGGCTAAGCGCATCATGCTGAAGAGAATATTTTTCCTCGCATTGTTCGGATCATTATCCTTGCAGGCAGTCGCCAGAGATCTGCCCGATTTCACCGAGTTGGTCGAAAAACAGGGCGCTGCCGTGGTGAATGTCAGTACCACGCAGATCAACCGCACGCCGCAGATGTTCCAAGGGGCGCCAAATCTGCCCGAGAACGATCCGTTCTACGAGTTCTTCCGTCGGTTTGCGCCGCAGATGCCGCGCGAACAGGAATCGCAATCGCTGGGCTCCGGTTTCATCATCAGTGCCGACGGCTATATCTTGACCAATGCGCATGTCGTTGATCGTGCCGAGAAGATCACCGTGCGCCTGTCCGACAAGCGCGAGTTCAAGGCAAAAGTGATCGGTGCGGACAAACGCACCGACGTGGCCTTGCTCAAGATCGAGGCGAGCGGTTTGCCCAAAGTCACCTTGGGCGAACCCGGTCTGCTCAAGGTGGGTGAATGGGTGCTGGCGATCGGTTCGCCCTTCGGTTTTGACAGCAGCGTGACGGCAGGTATCGTCAGCGCCAAAGGGCGCTCCCTGCCGCAGGAGAACTTTGTCCCTTTCATCCAGACCGATGTGGCGATCAACCCCGGCAATTCAGGTGGCCCGTTGTTCAACATGAAGGGCGAGGTGGTAGGTATCAACTCGCAGATCTATAGCCGTTCTGGCGGCTACATGGGGTTGTCGTTCTCCATCCCCATCGATGTGGCGATGGATGTGGTGAACCAGTTGCGCACCACCGGCAAGGTCACGCGCGGACGTATCGGCGTGAGTATCCAGGAGGTGACGCGCGAGCTGGCGGACTCTTTCGGTCTGCCCAAGATTGCCGGTGCGCTGATCTCCGCGGTTGAAAAAGGCGGTCCGGCAGACAAGGCCGGAGTACGTCCCAGCGATGTGATCCTTAAGTTCGACGGCAAAGCGGTGAATTCATCGGCAGATCTGCCGCGCATCGTCGCGGCGACCAAGCCGGGCAACAAGGTCGGCGTGCAATTGTGGCGTAAAGGCAGCACGCTGGACGTGTCGCTGGTCGTGGCCGAGATACGCGAAGAGGGCGGCGAAGTCGCCCAGCGCGGGCATCGCAGCGGTACGGAAGGTACTTCGGAGAGCGAGACCCGTCTCGGACTGGTGGTGAGCGAGCTGAACGACCAGCAGAAGGCAGAACTGCAAGTCGAGGGCGGTCTGGTCGTCGAGGATATGAAAGGTCCGGCAGCCCGCAGCCAGCTGCAGCGCGGCGACGTGATCCTTGCGATTGGAAATATCGAGATACATAACTTCGACCAGTTCAACGAGGTGCTCAAGAAAGTGCCGCGCGGACGCAATATCGCTTTGCTGGTGCGCCGCAGCGAGGGCACGGTCTACGTGCCGATCAAGCTGGACGAGAAGTAAGCAGACGACAGTAGCCCAGCGTATCCCGTCAAAATCGGCTAGAATCCGCGCTTCGCGTAACTACCGATTTTGACGGGATTTTCCATTTTGAGCCTCATGCAGCATATCCGTAATTTCTCCATCATTGCCCACATCGATCACGGCAAATCCACACTGGCAGACCGTATCATCCATTTATGCGGCGGCTTGTCCGACCGCGAGATGGAAGAGCAGGTGCTCGACTCGATGGACATCGAGCGCGAGCGCGGTATCACCATCAAGGCACAGACCGCCGCGCTGAACTACAAGGCGCGCGATGGTCAGGTCTATAACCTCAATTTGATCGACACGCCGGGGCATGTGGACTTCTCCTATGAAGTCTCGCGCTCCTTGTCCGCTTGCGAAGGCGCGCTGCTGGTGGTGGATGCTTCGCAGGGTGTCGAGGCGCAGACCGTGGCCAATTGTTATACCGCGCTCGACTTGGGTGTCGAAGTCGTGCCGGTGCTGAACAAGATCGATCTGCCTTCCGCCAATCCCGAGAACGCCATCGCCGAGATCGAGGATGTGATCGGCATCGGTGCGCAGGATGCGGTCCGCTGCTCGGCCAAGACGGGCCTGGGGGTGGAAGATGTGCTGGAAGCGCTGATCGTCAAAGTCCCGGCGCCCAAAGGCGATATCACTGCGCCCCTGCAGGCACTCATCATCGACTCCTGGTTCGACAACTATGTCGGCGTGGTGATGCTGGTGCGCATCGTCAACGGTACGCTCAAGCCCAAGGACAAGATACTGTTCATGGCGACCGGCGCGCAGCATCTCACCGAGCATGTCGGTGTGTTCACGCCAAAATCGCAGGATCGTGAATCGTTGAGCGCAGGGCAGGTCGGTTTCGTCATCGCCGGCATCAAGGAACTGAAAGATGCCAAGGTCGGTGATACCGTCACCTCGGTCTCCAAGCCTGCCGCCAGCGCCTTGCCGGGCTTCAAGGAGATACAGCCGCAAGTGTTCGCCGGGCTGTTCCCGGTCGAATCCAACCAGTACGAAGCATTGCGCGATTCGCTGGAAAAATTGAAGCTCAACGATGCCGCGCTGCAATACGAGCCGGAAGTGTCTCAGGCGCTGGGCTTCGGCTTCCGTTGCGGTTTCCTCGGTCTGCTGCACATGGAGATCGTGCAGGAGCGGCTGGAGCGCGAGTTCGATATGGATCTGATCACCACCGCCCCCACGGTGATCTACGAGGTGGTACAACGCGACGGAACAGTGATGATGGTGGACAACCCGTCCAAGCTGCCGGATCTGTCCAAGGTCGAAGAGATCCGCGAACCGATCGTCAACGTCAATCTGTACATGCCGCAGGAATACGTCGGTGCAGTCATCACATTGTGCACGCAGAAGCGCGGCCTGCAGATCGACATGACCTATCACGGCAAACAGGTGCTGCTGAAGTACGAGATGCCGATGGGCGAGATCGTGCTGGATTTCTTCGACAAACTGAAATCGGTGTCGCGCGGTTACGCCTCGATGGATTACGAGTTCAAGGAATACCGCCCGGCGGATGTGGTGAAAGTGGACATGCTGATCAACGGCGAGAAAGTGGACGCGCTGTCCATCATCGTGCACCGCGCCAACAGCCAGTATCGCGGGCGCGAAGTGGCGGCCAAGATGCGCGAACTGATCCCGCGCCAGATGTTCGATGTGGCGATCCAGGCTGCCATCGGCGCCAACATCATCTCGCGCGAGAACGTGAAGGCCCTGCGCAAGAACGTGTTGGCCAAGTGTTACGGCGGCGATATCTCACGCAAGAAGAAGCTGCTGGAAAAGCAGAAGGCCGGCAAGAAGCGCATGAAGCAGGTGGGCAGCGTGGAGATCCCGCAGGAGGCATTCCTGGCCATCCTGCGTGTGGATGACAAATAACCGATAGGAAGCAAAATGACTTTCGCCTTGATCCTGTTCTCACTATTGGTATTGACCGGAGTGATCTGGCTGCTGGATCGATTCTTGTTGCGTGCCAAACGTCCGGCAGACGTGAACGAGCCTTGGTGGGTGGAGTACGCCAAGAGTTTCTTTCCGGTGATTCTGATCGTGTTCCTGTTGCGCTCCTTTGTGATCGAGCCCTTCAAGATCCCTTCCGGCTCCATGATCCCCACACTGCATGTGGGAGATTTCATTCTGGTCAATCGCTACACTTACGGTTTGCGCCTGCCCATAGTCAACAAGAAATTCATCGATATCAATCAGCCGCAACGCGGGGATGTGATGGTGTTCCACTATCCCGAAGACCCGTCGGTGGATTATATTAAGCGCGTGGTCGGTATTTCCGGCGATGTGCTGGTCTATCGCAACAAGAGACTGTGGATCAACGGGGTAGAGCAAGTGTTGCAGCGGGAGGGAGATTTCAATTATGTCGAGAGCGAGCTGAGGTTCGTGCACACCGAGCGCTATAACGAAAGCCTCGGTGAGCGTAAGCATGCAGTACTGTTGAATCCGGAAATGCCGCAGGTGCATCTGGGAAATGTGGCCAACTTCCCGCAAAACGAACAATGCAGTTATAGTGAGCAGGAGGTCAGATGCACCGTGCCTGACGGGCACTATTTCATGATGGGTGATAACCGCGATAATAGCCGCGACAGCCGCTACTGGGGTTTTGTACCGGACGAGATGGTGGTGGGCAGGGCGTTCTTCATCTGGATGAATTTCGGAGAATTGAAACGTATCGGTTTGTCTATCGAATAGTTAAGTGATATCGGGAAAGGAACAGAAATGAGGGCAATGGCGAAAAAACAGAAAGGCATGGGCTTTGCGGGATTCATCATGATCGCCGCAGGGGTCATCTTTGTTGCGATTCTGGGCATGAAGACGGTGCCTTCGTATGTACATAGTGCGCAGATCAGTCAAATATTCAAGGAAATCTCTCGTGATCCGGCGATGCAGGGTGCCTCGGTCAAAGATATCAAAGAGTCATATAACAAGCGTGCCAACATCAATTACATCACGGACATCACTGCGGAAGACATCGAGATCGTGCAGGACGGCGGGCAACTGAGTCTAAGCACCAACTACTCGGTCAAGATTCCGCTGGTGGCCAATATCACGCTGTTACTCGAATTCAATCCGAGCAGTTCATAAGCCGCAAACAATGAAGCACGCGGCACTGTGTAAGCAGCTTGGCTATCAGTTCGTGCAGCCGCAATTGTTGCAGCGTGCTTTGACGCATCGCAGTTACAGCTCAGTCCATAACGAACGACTGGAATTTCTGGGTGATAGCGTATTGAACTGCACGATCGCCAAGCACCTCTATGACAGTTATCCTGAATTGCCGGAAGGCGATCTGTCACGTCTGCGTTCCAATTTGGTGAACCAGCAGACTCTTGCGATATTGGCGCAGCAACTGGAGCTGGGAGAACAATTGTTGCTGGGAGAAGGGGAGCGCAAGAGTGCCGGATTCCGCAGACCTTCCATTCTTGCTGATGCGCTGGAAGCCTTGTTTGGAGCGGTGATGCTGGATGCGGATTTTGCCGCGGCGGAGAAGGTGGTGCTGGGATTGTATGTTCCGTTCATCGCGCAGATTGACCCGCAGGCATTGGGTAAAGATGCCAAGACGCTGTTGCAGGAACACCTGCAGGGCCGCAAACAGGCTCTGCCGCAATACAATGTGGTTGAGATCAAGGGCGAAGCCCATGCGCAGACCTTTGTCGTTGACTGCGAGATTCCGCAACTGGGTCTGAAAACCCAGGGAGAGGGCGCCAGTCGCCGCATCGCCGAACAGATTGCCGCCGAAAAGGCCTACCAACAGATCGAAAAAAAATGACTGAATCGCAAAATTTTCACAGCGGCTTTATCGCCATCGTCGGCCGCCCCAACGTGGGCAAATCGACGCTGCTCAACCATCTCATCGGGCAGAAGATCAGCATCACCTCGCGCAAGGCGCAAACCACGCGCCACCGTATCACCGGCATCCTCACCGAAGACAAGACGCAGTTCGTCTTCGTCGATACACCCGGATTCCAGACGCAGCACACCAACGCGCTCAACCGCGGCATGAACCGCGTCGTGACCAGCAGCCTGCGCGAAGTGAACGTGGTGCTGTTCGTGCTGGAAGCACGCCACTTCGATGAGCGCGACCAGCAAGTGATGGAACTGTTGCCGCAAGACCGCCCGGTGATCCTGGTCATCAACAAGGCCGACTTGCTGGACGACAAGGCCGAGCTGTTGCCCTTCATCGAAAAGATATCGTTGCTGCGGCACTTCGCTGCCATCGTTCCGATCAGTGCCCGCCAGGGAAAGCAGCTCGATACTTTGCTGGATGCCATTCGTCCCTATATCCCGGAAGGCGAGCATCTGTACGCAGAAGACGAGATCACCGACCGCAACGAACGCTTTCTTGCAGCAGAGCTGTTACGCGAGAAAGTATTCCGCTTCACCGGTGAAGAACTGCCGTATTCGGTGAGCGTGGTGATCGAGCAGTTCAAGCTGGAAGGCAAGCTGCGCCGCATCAATGCGGCCATCCTGGTGGACAAGGAAGCGCACAAAGCCATGCTCATCGGCAGCAAGGGCGAAAAGCTCAAAGAGATCGCCACACAGGCGCGTCTCGACATGGAGAAGCTGTTCGACGGCAAGGTGTTCCTCGAAGTGTTCGTCAAGGTCCGTAGCGGCTGGGCGGACAGTGCGCAGATGCTCAAATCGCTGGGGTATGAGTAACGCCGCATCCAAACAACGCATTCAGGACGAACCCGCTTTCGTACTGCACAGCTACCCGTTCCGCGAGACCAGTCTGGTTTTGGAAGTGTTCAGTCGGCAGCACGGGCGCGTCCCCTTGGTGGCGCGCGGTGCGCGGCGTCCGCGATCCGCGTTGCGCGGCCTGTTGATGGGCTTTCAGCCATTGGCGCTGAGCTGGTTCGGCAAGCACGAATTGCGTACCCTGCACAGTGCGGAGTGGCAGGGCGGGCAACCGCAGTTGCAGGGCACGGCGCTTCTGTGCGGCTTCTATCTCAACGAACTGCTGCTCAATCTGATGGCGCGCGACGACCCACACGAGAGCCTGTTCGATTATTACCAACAGACCTTGCAACGGCTGGCGCAGGAAGACGATCACGCTTTCACGCTGCGCTGTTTCGAGAAGCATATGCTGCAGGAACTGGGTTATGCGCTACTGCTGGAGACCGAGGCGGACAGCGGCAAGCCCCTCGTGCCGGACCGGACATACCGCTATATACTGGAGCGCGGCGCGATAGCGGAAACGGCTGACTCGTCGCAGGGCATGCCGGTCGCCGGCAAGACATTGCTCGACATGGCCGCCGACGATTACCGCGATGCCACCAGCGCGCGCCAGAGCAAACAATTGATGCGAATGCTGCTGGATCACCACCTTGCCGGAAAGACGCTGCACACACGCGAACTGATGAGGGATTTGCAAAAACTATGATCAAACTCGGACTCAATATCGACCACGTCGCCACACTGCGCCAGGCGCGCGGTGCGCGTTATCCCAATCTGGTCCGTGCCGCGCTGATCTGCGAAGGAGCGGGTGCCGATGCCATCACCATCCACTTGCGTGAAGACCGCCGTCACATCCAGGATGCCGATGTGGACGTCCTGCGCGGCATGCTGCAAACGCGCATGAACCTCGAATGTGCCGTCACCGACGAGATGATCGCCAACGCGTTGCGCGTGAAGCCGCACGATATCTGCCTCGTGCCGGAGAAGCGTGAAGAACTGACCACCGAAGGCGGGCTGGATGTGGTCAAACATTTTGAGGCGGTGCAGCGTGCCACGCAACGTTGCAGCGAAGCGGGTATCCGCGTATCGCTGTTCATCGATGCGGATGAACGGCAGCTGGATGCGGCGAAGAAGGCCGGCGCGCCGGTGGTCGAGATCCATACCGGAAAATACGCGGATGCCGACAGTGTTCCCGCGCGTGAAAGGGAGTTGGCGCGTATCCATGCAGCGTCCATGCACGGCCATGCCATAGGATTGCAGGTGAATGCCGGGCATGGGCTGAATTACCACAATGTGCGCCCCATCGTCGCCATCCCGCACATCGCCGAGCTCAATATCGGCCATGCCATCGTTGCCGAGGCCGTCTTCATTGGCCTGGAGCAGGCGGTGAAGAACATGAAAGCCCTGCTGGTTCCATGATCGTCGGCATCGGCACCGACATCGTCACTGTGGCGCGCATAGAAGCTGCATTGGAAAGACACGGTCAGGCGTTCGCAGCGCGCATCCTGAGTGCGCAAGAGCTGTCCGAATATGCCGTGCATGCCTATCCGGCACGCTTTCTGAGCAAACGCTTCGCCGCCAAGGAGGCATTTGCCAAAGCCACCGGACAGGGGTTGCGCCATCCGGTGAGTCTGCGGCGCATCACCGTCGGTCATGACGAACTGGGTAAGCCGGTCTTTTTGTTCGATGACGAATTGGCTGCGCATCTGCAACAGTTGGGTATCGAGCGTCATCATCTGAGCATCAGCGACGAGCGCGACACCGCCGTGGCATTCGTGATTCTGGAGAGGGAGGTCTGATGGGTAATGGTCCGGTGATGCTGGATGTGCTGGGCAAGACGCTGACGCCTGAGGACGAGGCGCGACTGCGTCATCCGCTGGTCGGCGGCGTCATCCTGTTCGCGCGGAATTATGAATCGCCGGCGCAGCTCACTGAATTGACGGCCAGCATCCATGCCTTGCGCACACCGCCCTTGCTGATCGCGGTGGACCATGAAGGCGGGAGGGTGCAGCGCTTTCGAGAAGGATTCACCAAGATCCCCCCGATGCGCGAACTCGGCAAGATATTCGATCAGCATCCCAAACGCGCCAAACATCTGGCGCAGCAGGTTGGCTACGTGCTGGCTTCCGAACTGCGCGCGTGCGGAGTGGACTTCAGTTTCACTCCCGTGCTGGACGTCGATTACGGCGCGAGTAGCGTGATCGGCGACCGCGCCTTTCATGCCGAGCCGCAAGCCATCGCCGAATTGGCGCATAGTCTGCTGCTCGGGCTGAAGCAGGGCGGAATGCCCACCGTGGGCAAGCACTTTCCCGGTCACGGTTTCGTCTGTGCCGATTCGCATCTGGAGATACCGGTGGACGAGCGTAGTTACACCGATATCGAACTATGCGACCTCATTCCGTTCCGTCAGATGGTCGATTTCGGACTCACCGCCGTGATGCCAGCCCATGTCATCTATCCCAAGGTCGATCCTCGTCCTGCCGGCTTCTCCAAGGTCTGGCTGAAGGATATTCTGCGCGGGGAGCTGGGCTTCGAGGGCTGCATCTTCAGCGACGACTTGAGCATGGAAGGTGCGACCGTGGCAGGCGGTATCGTGCAGCGTGCCGAAGCGGCGCTGAATGCAGGCTGCGACATGGTGCTGGTATGCAACAAACCGGATTCCGCCGACGAATTGCTGGCCGGTTTGAAATGGAATATGGCCGCACCGAGCAAGGCGCGTCTGGCCCAGATGCATGGCCGCACCCACCCCAGGACACTGGTGCAATTGCATGAAGATGCCGACTTCATCAAGGCCCTGCACGAGGTTGCCGGCATCGGCATGCAGGAAGGCGAATTGCCTTTGGTTTAGCAAGAGCCATTGTTGTGAGAAAACCAAAAGTGACTTCTCGAATCGGATGCGAGGGATTATGATGCGCGACATCAAGGTCTGATGTATGGGAGGAATGAGTGAAGCTTGTTCATAACCAGCACGATTTGCTGAACACGGAATACTCTCAACTGCGCACCCGGTTCGATTCGGCGTATGGCGTACTTTGGACGCTGGTAAGTCAGGATGCCGTTCCGTGTGTCACCCCGGAACTCCTGAAAGACCTTGGAGAACACCATCGGGCGATCGAATGCAGTCAGGGCAAGTTGTCAGTCAACGAAGACCTGCACGATATTCGTTATTCGGTACTGGCCTCGATCACTCCCGGTGTCTTCAACCTGGGCGGGCAGCTTGCGCTTTTCAGGCAACTGATCAGAAATCAGGAACGCGATGCATTGATGAAGTACGCAGTCGCCTGTATCGATGTTATTTTTCCCAGGATGCGTCATTTTGATCTGCCATTGGCGACCATTACCCTGCTGCAGGGGGATGCGCTGGGCGGCGGATTGGAAGCAGCGTTGGCGAGCGACATCGTCATTGCTGAACGGAAATGCCAATTGGGTTTTCCGGAAATATTGTTCAATCTTTTCCCCGGCATGGGGGCGTATAGTCTGGTTGCCAGAAAAGTCAGCCCGAAATTCGCCGAGAAGATGATCCTGAGCGGCAAGATGTACAGCGCGGAAGAATTATATGAAGCCGGGCTGGTCGATATACTTGCCGAAGACGGCAAAGGGGTGGATGCGGTCAATGACTACATCAAGAAACAGGAACGTCGCTCCAATGGTTTTCTGGCCGTTCAAAAAGCGCGCCACAGATTCAATCCGCTGACCTATCAAGAGTTGATCGATATCACGACCGTATGGGTCGATGCGGCGCTCAAACTGAATGAGAAGGATCTGAAGGTGATGGACCGTTTCGTTCGGTCGCAGGAAAAGCTGTTCCTGCAACCGCAGGAACAGTCTGTCGTTTTCAACGCGGCCTGATTGCTACAGGCTGGCCTGATCGGCGCCGTTCAGATAGCGCAGCAGCGATGCGCGGGTGGGGAAGTAGCTGCCCAGCGCCTCATCCAGCAGACCGCCGGCCCTGGTGCGCAACTCCGTCTCGGTGCATAACAGTATCTGGCTGCATACAGTGAACAGTGCCTCCGCGCCGACGTTCCCGCTACTTCCTTTCAATATGTGGGCAAGCTCCCTGAATGTGGAGTAATCCCGTTTCGACAGGGCGATGCGCATGGCCTCGAGCATCTTGTCCGTTTCGGAAAGGAAGCCGTAGATCACCGTGTGCAGGAAGTCTTCCTGATCTCCTCCCAGCAATGCCAGATGATGCAGCGTTTCTTCATTGATGTATCCGTGCCCATCCTTTTCTTCAAGGTGCGGGGATGCGTGAGCCAGTTCTGCGCTGTCTGATTTGGGTGATGTCAGTGTCAGGCGCGCGACGGTATCGAGCAAAGTCAGGGCATCGACCGGCTTGGTCAGATAGGCATCGATGCGAGCGCGTTCGCATTCCTTTCTCGCTTCCGGGGTGGCATTCGCAGTCAGGATGATCACCGGGGTATCCAGCGGTTGTCTGGACAAGGCGCGATGGATCTTGACGACCTCCAGACCACCCAACTGCGGCATGTTCATGTCCAGTATCATCAAATCGTAAGTGTTCTCTTCCAGCCTGTCCAAAGCCTGCTCACCGTTTTCCACCAGATCGACCTTGTGATTGCCGTGCTTCAGTATCTTTTCGATGATCTGGCGGTTGGTCGCGTTGTCTTCGGCGACAAGGATGCGAACCCCGCGCTTGTTGGCCGTGTTGCGCTCGTAATGCTCTTTGAACGAGATAACCCCCTCCGAGGGGCGCGGCGCCATGATTCCGTGCAGGGCATTGAACAGCAAGGTCTTGTCGAGCGGGGTGCGCAAGAGGCAGGAATATCCCGCATCGAGGTACTCTTTCTCGCTATGGTTGTGCAGATCGGGATTGATCAGTATCGGCGAGAGTTTTTGCCTGCCTTGCAGTTCCTGGATGTTTGCGGCGAAATCCTTCGCGGTCATGCCGATGTTCTGGGGCAGGCACAGGATCGCCAGATTGTCCGGACGCACCGCATCCTTGTCGATCAGATAAGTGAAGAAATGCGTCAGCGAAGCGGCATGTTCGCATCTTATGCCCCAGCTACTGGTATAGCTGGTGACAGCGAGCTGTTCGTTCTGCGGCAAACCTATGGTCAGTACATACAGTTGCTCCAGAGTCGGCTTGCCTTCGGCGGCTTCGGCAGTTGCTTGCTTGTCGAAAGGAACTTCGAACCAGAAGATGCTGCCGATCCCCAGTTCGCTTTGCACACCCATCTTGCCGCCCATCAACTCCACCAGTTGTTTGGAGATCGTCGTCCCCAGTCCGGTGCCGCCATAGGTACGGGTGATGCTCTGATCAGCCTGGGTGAAACTGTCGAATATCTTTGCCAGATTCTGCGACGAGATGCCGATGCCGGTATCGATCACCTCGAACCGGAGCAGTGCCTGTCGATCATCCTGCCGGTGAGTGCTGATCCTGAGTTCCACACTGCCTTTGCCGGTGAATTTGATCGCATTGCCGACCAGGTTGATGACGACTTGTTGCAGATGCAGCGGGTCGCCTTGCAACCTGAAACAGGTCTCGGGCGTAAAGCGGACGGAAAGGGCTATCCCTTTCTTTTCCACCTGCGGCAAGAACATCTCGAGTGTGCTGTTGATCAGTTTGTGCAGATCGAAATCTGCTTTTTCTGAGGAAAGTTTCCCACTCTCGATCTTTGACAGATCGAGGATGTTGTCGATCAGTTTGAGCAGGAGTTGTGCCGATTGCTTCAGCGTACTGACAAGGTTCTTCTGCTCGTCATCCAGCCTCGTGCCGATCAGGAGGTCGCTGGCCCCGATCACGCCGTTGAGCGGAGTGCGCATCTCGTGGCTCATATTGGAGAGAAAGTCGCTTTTTGCCCTGCTGGCGGCTTGTGCCTTTTCCAATGCGTCGTTCAGTTGTCCGCGCAGTTTCAGTATATACAACGGGATGCAAAACAGGGTCAGCCACAAACCGAGTGCCACGCGTAGATGATCGTGCCAGTAATCGTTCAGGTAGATGACAGCAGTAAGGCCTATCAGACTGGCCACATAGGCGGAAACGAGCGATTCTTTTCCATAGCGGATCCCGTTGCCGGTGATGACCCACAAATAGATGCCATAGAAAAGCACACCGGCTTCGTGCGTCATCAACATGCCGAAACTTACCGCCCCGATGTCTGCAAACATCGCGAACCATTGTCTTCCTCGCGAGGTGTTGCGTTTGTAAAGAATATAAAAGACCAGCAGCACGGCGCTCGTGAACCACACTGCAGAGAAAACGAATACCGGCAGTCCTATCGAGGTGGGCTTGACCAAATAGAACTCGATGAACAGGTAGATGAATATCGGGAATGCGAAGAACACGCGCAGCAACGATTGCTCGTGCTCGCCCTCACGTTGCCGTACCTGTTGAATGAAGTAAGTGAGCTTGTCGTTCATTGCCAGACCTGTACATTCTGAGATGGCGATGCATCCTGAAGCTGTTGCTGGATGAGGCTGATCTTGCTTAACTGCAGCATGAAGGACTCGACGCAGGCCGGGTCGAAATGCTTGTTCTTGTTCTCCAGGACATATTCCAGTGCCTGCTGATTAGACCAGGCTTTCTTGTAGGGGCGTTCGGAGGTCAGGGCATCGTAGACGTCGGCCACGGCGACGATACGCGCGTCCAGCGGTATCGCCTTGCCCTGCAGGCCGTTCGGGTAGCCGCTGCCATCGAAACGCTCATGGTGTGACAGCGCGATCTCGGCGCCCAGGCTGATGTACTTGGAGTGGCTTTTCTTGAGGATATGGTAGCCGATAGAACTGTGCGTCTTCATGATTGAAAATTCCTCAAGGTTCAGTTTGCCCGGTTTGAGCAGGATGTTATCGGGGATGCCGATCTTGCCGATATCGTGCATGGGGGCCGCCATCTCGATCAGGCGGCAGCGGTTCTCGTCCAGTCCCATGCCCTCGGCGATCAGGCGCGAGAATCTCGCCATGCGCAACACGTGGTTGCCGGTATCGGAATCGCGGTATTCACCCGCTTTCGCCAGACGGAACAGCGTCTCTTGTTCGCGCTCCAGTATCCGGCTGGTTGCCACGTCGACCGCTTTTTCCAGCTCCACGGAGCGGCGCAGCACACCCTTATGGTGCATATGGATGGAGAGCAGGTTGCAGCAGCGGATCTGGCATTCGTAATGATTGAACGGTTTCGAGATGAATTCGGTCACACCGGCTTCCAGTGCCTTGTAACGGACATCGCTCTCGTCCGATACCGTGATCATGATGATGGGAATGTGTTCCAGATGCGGAATGCGTCGTATCGTCTTGACCACCTCGAGACCCGACATCTCATCCATCAGGTGATCGACCAGGATCAGGTCGGGATGGTTGAGCCGCAACCAGTCGATCGCGCCCAGCGGAGAGGCGAAGGCCTGCACCGAGACCTCTTTCTTGATGCCGCGCACGACCTTGTCGAGGATGACCCGGCTGGTGAACTCGTCGTCAATGATCACGATGCTGGGATGAGCGGGGCCGATGTCGTTCTGTCCGATGATTTCGAATGGCATGATGTTCTTTCCTTTAATATACGGATACAGTGTACTTTGCCCCGTCTTGGCGCGGAGCTTGGGTGAGGGCGGGCGATTATTGCGTCGAATCTTCTGGTTTATCCGGCATAAGTAGAGCCCTCCCGGCGTCCTTCGTCAACTGCCCAAATGGCAGAATACCCCTCATTTGGTTAACGACCGGGTCGGGGAAACCTTTAAGGCCTGCCATTCTAAGCAAGGATTTGAGATAATTCACGCGCATTTCCCATACATGGCACGCATACCGGTATTCAGACATGAGTGAGTTACAGATCAGTTTGCTGGCCATCGGCCTCATCGTGGTAGCGGGTATCTTCCTCTACGGCCAGTGGCAGCAATGGCGCTATCGCCGCAGCATCGGCACCCGGTTCCATGACAGGAGTACCGAGGTTGTGCCCCCAGCCCAACAACAGACGGAGCCGGATGCCGAAGAGCGTAAAGATCCCCTTACAGCCGCATCGACCACGACCGACACGGCGGACGAGGTCTGTGCCCTTCTCAACGACGCGACCGACTACGTCGCCACCCTTCTGCTCAAGTCGCCATTATCCTCCGATACGCTGGAAATCCTGTGGCAGCGCCGTTTCGATTTCGGCAAGAGCGTCAATGTCTGTGGTCTGAACAACAGCAGCAGCTTGTGGGAACGCATGATCCCGGACAGTCCTCAGACCTATCGCGCATTCCGCATGGGCCTGCAACTGGTGGACCGCAGCGGCTCCGTCAGCGAGATGCGGCTGGCCGGGTTCCATGACCTGCTGGAGGACCTTGCGGAGGAGTTGCAGATCGAAGTCAAGTTGCCCTCGGTGAAAGAGGCTGTGCAGCGCGCGCAGGAACTGGACCGTTTCTGTGCCGATGTGGACCAGATGATAGGCATCAACCTGCTGACCAATGGCGATCGCAAACTCTTCGGTACCGAAGTGGCAAGCGCGACGGAAAGGCTCGGAATGAGCCTGGAATCCGACGGCAACTTCCATCTGCTGGACGGATACGGAGCGACCTTGCTGAGTCTGAGCGCTAGCGATGGCTCTGCTTTCCAGCACCACACGCTCAACCAGACGCGCGTCGACAGCCTGACCCTGTTGCTGGATATCCCGAGAGTGCCGGATCCCGCCCGGCGTTTCGACGAGATGGTGGCGCTGGGGCTGGAACTGGCGAAGACATTGCGCCTGACCATGGCGGACGATCAGCGCGTGGCACTGAGCGATGGCGCCATCGCCCAGATACGCGCGCAGGTCGCCGCCACCGAGGTGCTCATGCTCGCCGGTCATATCACACCGGGCAGCGCACAAGCGCTCAGACTGTTCTCCTGATGGCGGCAGCACAACGCATCGCGCAATTGCGTGCCGAGCTCGAACGGCACAACCATGCCTACTACGTGCTGGATGCGCCTATCATCCCCGATGCGGAATACGACAGGCTGTTCCGCGAACTGCAAACACTCGAGTCGCTGCACCCCGAACTGCAGACGCCCGATTCGCCCACCCGGCGCGTCGGCGGCAAGGTGCTGGACGGCTTTGCCTCTGTGCGTCATGCAGTGCCCATGCTTTCCATCCGCACCGAGACCGACACCGAAGCCAGCGGTGCCACCAATTTCGACACGCGGGTGCGCAACGCATTGGGTGAGCATGCCGGCGAGATCGAATATGCCTGCGAACTCAAATTCGATGGCCTCGCCATCAATCTGCGCTACGTACATGGCCTGCTGGTGCAGGCCGCCACGCGCGGCGACGGCGAAACGGGTGAAGACGTGACGCAGAACGTGCGCACCATCCATTGCATCCCGCTGCATCTGAATGATTGCCACGCGGATGTCCTCGAAGTGCGCGGCGAGGTCTACATGTCGCGCAGGGATTTCAACCGCTACAACGAGAAACAACGCGAGCTGGGATTGCCGACGCTGGTGAACCCGCGCAACGGTGCGGCTGGCAGCATCCGCCAGCTCGATCCGGCATTGGCGGCGAAACGACCGTTGTCGTTCTTCGCCTACGGGCTGGGAGAGGTGAAGGGCTGGACATTGCCTGCCACGCACGGCGGCATCCTCGATGCCTTGCAGTCTTTCGGCATGCCGGTGTGTGCCGACCGCGCCGTGGTGCGCGGTGCGAAAGAACTGGCCGATTTTCACCAGCACATCGCACACAAGCGCGATGCGCTGCCGTTCGACATCGACGGTGTGGTGTACAAGGTCAACAGCCTCGCGTTGCAAAAGGAACTCGGCTTCGTCTCGCGCGAACCGCGCTGGGCCGTGGCGCACAAGTACCCGGCGGAAGAACAGCTCACCGTGCTGCGCGACATCGAGATACAGGTCGGCCGCACCGGCAAACTCACGCCGGTCGCCAAGCTGGAACCGGTGTTCGTCGGTGGTACCACGGTCAGCAACGCCACGCTGCACAACGAAGACGAGATCCGCCGCAAGGATGTGCATATCGGCGACACCGTCATCGTGCGCCGCGCGGGAGATGTGATCCCCGAAGTGGTGGGCGTGCTGGCGGAACGCAGGCCGGCAAATGCAAAACCGTTCAACATGCCCGCATCCTGCCCGGTCTGCGGTAGTCACGTGGTGCGCGAAGAAGGCGAGGCCGATGCGCGCTGCACCGGCGGCCTGTTCTGCGCTGCCCAGCGCAAACAAGCCATCCTGCATTTCGCCGGACGCCGCATGATGGATATCGAAGGCCTGGGCGACAAGCTGGTCGACCAACTGGTGGACGAGAACATCATCCGTTCGCTGCCCGATCTGTATCGTCTGGATGTGGCGACCCTGGCGGCACTTGAGCGCATGGCCGAGAAGAGTGCACAGAACATCGTGGCTGCGCTGGAGAAGAGCAAGCAGGCCCAGCTCAACCGCTTCCTGTTCGCGCTGGGTATCCGCCATGTTGGCGAGACCACAGCCAAGGATCTGGCCCGGCATTTCGGCAAACTGGACGCCATCATGCAGGCGGCGCCCGAGCAATTGCTGCAAGTACCCGATGTCGGTCCGGTAGTGGCGCAGAGCATCGTCGATTTCTTCGCCGAAGCGCACAACCGCGAGGTGGTGCAGCAGTTGCGCGAGCTGGGTGTGCATTGGCAGGAGCATGAAGGCGTCAGCGACCAGGTCTTGCCCTTGTCCGGCAAGACCTTCGTTTTGACCGGAACACTCGCCAGCATGAGCCGGGATGAGGCAAAATCGCGTCTGGAAGCCTTGGGCGCAAAAGTGGCGGGGTCGGTATCGAAGAAGACCGACTGCGTGGTGGCAGGAACTGAAGCAGGCAGCAAACTGGACAAGGCGCACGAGCTGAATGTGCCGGTGTGGAACGAACAACAGTTGTTGGACGAACTCGAAAAACAGGTGAATAGAACATGAGGAAAAGAATAACCAAAGCCGTATTCCCGGTAGCCGGTCTGGGTAGCCGCTTCCTGCCCGCTACCAAGGCTACGGCCAAGGAGATGCTCCCGGTCGTCGACAAGCCGCTGATCCAGTACGCGGTGGAGGAGGCGGTGGCGGCGGGCATCACCGACATGGTGTTCATCACCGGCCGCAACAAGCGCGCCATCGAAGACCATTTCGACAAGGCCTATGAACTGGAAGCGACACTGGAAGAGCAGGGCAAGAAGGAGTTGCTGCGCGTGGTGCAATCCGTTGTGCCGAAAAACGTGAACTGCATCTACATCCGCCAGGCCGCGCCTTTGGGTCTGGGGCACGCAGTTTTGTGTGCCAAGCCGGTTATCGGGGACGAGGCATTCGCCGTGATCCTCGCAGACGACCTGATTGACGGCGAACCGCCTATCGTCAGGCAGATGGTGGATGTGTTTGCGCAATACCAGTGTTCCATCCTCGGTGTGCAGGACGTGCCGCGCGAGCACACCAAACAATACGGCATCGTCAGCAGCACCAACCTGGACACGGATATCGAGAAGGTTCACGGCATCGTGGAAAAACCGGCGCCCGAAGACGCGCCATCCACGCTGGCGGTGGTCGGGCGTTATATTTTGACCCCGCGCATCTTCCATCATCTTGAACACGTCAAGCCCGGCGCGGGCGGCGAGATACAGCTTACCGACGGTATCGATGCGTTGATGAGAGATGAAAGATTGCTGGCCTACCGCTTTAACGGCGTCCGCTATGACTGCGGTTCCAAGCTGGGCTATTTGCAGGCGCAGGTTGCGTACGGGTTGAGACATGAAGATCTGCGCGAGGAATTTGCCGCTTATTTGAAAACGGTCATCTGATGCTGTCGAACAGCGAGGCCCGCACCGCACTGGCCGAAGCCGAATTGATCCGCTCGGAGGACGAGGTGCAGGCCGCGGTGCGGCGGGTGGCGGACGGAATCAATGCCGAACTGGCCGACCAGCACCCGCTGGTGCTGTCGGTGATGGGCGGCGCGGTGGTGTTCACCGGGCAGTTGCTGCCGATGCTCGATTTTCCGCTGGATTTCGATTACCTGCATGTCTCGCGCTACGGCAACGAGCAGCAGGGCGGGGCGCTGCACTGGAAGGTCGCGCCGCGCGAGAACGTGAAAGGCAAGGTCGTGCTGGTGGTGGACGACATCCTCGACGAGGGCGAGACCCTGCATGCGATCCAGCAGCGCGTGATGGAACTGGGGGCAAGCAGGTTCTACAGCGCGGTGTTCGCCGACAAGGCGAACGGAAAGAGCAAACCCATCCGCGCCGATTTCGTCGGCATGGAACTGCCGAACCGCTTCGTGTTCGGATACGGGATGGATATACACGGTGCGTGGCGCAACCTGCCCGCAATCTACGCAGTGAGAGGAAACTGAAATGCTGGCAATCATCGGCGGTACCGGACTGACCCAACTCGAGAACCTGAAGATCACCCGCCGGCAGGTGATGCGCACGCCCTACGGCGAGCCTTCCGGGCCGATGACCTTCGGCACCATCAACCAGCACGAGGTGATGTTCCTTGCGCGCCACGGCTACGGTCACACCATCCCGCCGCACATGGTGAACTATCGCGCCAACCTGTGGGCACTGCGCGATCAGGGGGCACAACGCATCGTTGCGATCACTTCGGTCGGCGGCATCCGCGACGATCTGGTGCCGGGAACTGTAGTCGTTCCGGATCAGCTCATCGACTACACCTCTGGCCGCGACTTCACCTATTTCGACGGCAAGGACCGACCGGTCACCCACATCGATTTCACCCAACCGTACAACGAACCTTTGCGCCAGCAGATACTGGCAGCGGCAAAGCGCGCCGGTGTGAAATGTCTGGACGGCGGCGTGCATGCCGTCACCCAGGGGCCGCGACTGGAAACGGCTGCCGAGATCGACCGGCTTGAGCGCGACGGTGCCGACATGGTCGGCATGACCGGCATGCCGGAAGCCGCGCTGGCCAAGGAATTGGGACTGGCCTACGCCACCATCGCGGTGGTGGTGAACCATGCTGCCGGACGCGGTGAAAGTCGCGACAGTATCCCGCTTGAGACGATAGGCGCGGTGATGATTCCGGCGATCGAGAAGGTCAAGGATATCCTCGAGTTCACGGTGGTCAGCGATGACGAGTGACGAGATCATCGCGCAGCGATACGGTTGTCTCCTCGCCCGCTTGCGGGATAACCAGCGACTTGCTGGCGTTGTGTGCCAGCTTGGTCGAATGGCTAGTTGTTTTACCCAGAGGATTGAGGTGAGGGGGCGGACATGGCCTGTATCTCTATCTTATGGATCTACTTGCCATGTCCATTAGGGAAGTCCTGCACATGGGCGATGCGCGCCTGTTGCGCCGCGCCGAGGATGTGCGCGTGTTCGACACGCCGGAACTGCATGAACTCCTGAAGGACATGCGCGACACCATGCATGCACTGGACGGTGTCGGTCTGGCGGCGCCGCAGATCGGTATCAATCTGCGCGTGGTAATCTTCGAAGTGAATGCGAATCCGCGTTATCCCGATGCGGAGACCGTACCGCAGACCGTGCTCATCAATCCGGTACTTACCCCGCTGTCCGATGCGAAGGAAGAGGGCTGGGAAGGTTGTCTGAGCGTTCCGGGGATGCGCGGTCTGGTGCCGCGTTATACCCATCTGCGTTACCAGGGGCGCGACGAATACGGTGCGCTGATCGACCGCACCGTGAGCGGTTTTCATGCGCGCGTGGTGCAGCACGAAAGCGACCATCTCGACGGCATCCTCTACCCGATGCGCATCCGCGACCTCAAGGATTTCGGCTTCAACGAAGCGCTGTTCCCCGGCGAGAACGTGCAGGACGAGTGATGGCACGGGATAGCAGCAACTCGAAAGTGATACGCGACCTGGGACTCGCCTTCCTGGCGCTGGCATTCATCATGATCACCGGCACACTCGGCTATCGCTGGCTGGGCGGCCCGCAGTATTCATGGCTGGACTGCTTTTACATGACCTTCATCACGCTCACCACCATCGGTTATGGCGAAGTGGTGGATGTGACGGATTATGAATATGGCCGCTTGTTCACCATCTTCATCGCCGTCACGGGCATCGGTATGCTGGGCTATGTTCTATCAACTATGACCGCTTTCATGCTTGAGAGCGACCTAAATGCATCTTGGCGGAGAAAGAAGATGAAACAGAAGATCGCGCAACTGAAGGAGCACTACATCGTATGCGGTATCGGCATGGTCGGCAGCAATGTAGCGCACGAGCTGGCAGCAACGGGGCGAGTGTGCATCATCGTCGAAACCAACATGGTAGCCATCCACCGCTACCTGGAATCCCATCCTGACCAGCTTTTTCTGCATGGCGATGCGACCGACAACGACATGCTGCTGGCGGCAGGAGTGATGAATGCACGCGGCGTCTTTGCCGTGGCGCACGACGACAGCATGAACCTCGTCATCAGTTTGAGCGCCAAACAACTTAATCCCCGCCTGCGCGTGGTGGCGCGCTGCCATGATGTGAAGAACATCGAAAAGACGCGGCGTGCGGGGGCGGACGAGGTCGTCTCACCAGACTTTACGGGCGGCTTGCGCATCGTCTCGGCGATGGTGCGACCCAACGTCGCTCTATTCCTCGACGACATGATGAAGTCCAACGAAAATGTCCGTATGGAAGAAGTGCTCGTTCCGGAGGAGCTTTCCGGCAAACAATTGTCAGTGCTCTATTACCACAACAAGGACTGCGTCGTGCTGGCGATCCGGCACAAAAGCGAGTGGGCTTTCAATCCTGTTGCCACGCATATCGTCCACGGCGGAGACGTGCTGATGGTGATGGCGACGGCGGAAGGTCGCATGCGTCTGGAGCAATTGGTGCAAGGCGTGAACTAGGGGGGGCAAATGAAAACAGGATTGATGTGCTTACTGGTCATATTGCTCGGCAGTGCGTCGCCTGCAATGGCGGCTGAAGAACTCTCGCGGGGACAGTTGTTATATCTTCCGATCTATTCCTACATCTGGCACGGTGATCGCGTCAACGATGGCAAGGCTCCTCCCAAGACGCTGGTTTCGGTACTGGTCAGCATACGCAACACCAGCCTCAAGATCCCCATCCGGGTGATTTCTGCACGCTACTACAGCACCGACGGCAAGCTGCTTAAAGAATACCTCTCAAAGCCGACAGAGGTCGCGGCGCTGGGCACACTCGAGCTCTTCGTGGAACGCAAGGAGATGGCGGGCGGGTCGGGCGCGAATTTCATCATCGAGTGGGAATCCGCCGCGCAGACCAACCTGCCTGTGGTCGAGGCAGTGCATGTGGACATCAAGTATGGTGGTCCGGCATTCTCTTTCGTCACCTCGGCGCGGCCCATCCAGGCGGACAAGTAACTACTTTATATATCCCTTTTGAAGCAGGCTTGACAAAGCGCTTTTGAACCATCACTATTTAACCAAACGGTTAAATAGGAAGATGAGCATCATGCCCGCAGATTCATTGAGCCTCACCTTTGCCGCACTCGCCGATCCCACCCGGCGAGCCATCCTGGCGCGCCTTGCCTCGGGCGAGATATCTGTCGGCGAACTGGCCGAACCATTCCATATCAGCGCGCCTGCGGTTACAAAACACCTCAAGGTGCTGGAGAACGCGGGCCTGATCACGCGCGGTCGCCAGGCACAGTGGCGGCCATGCAAACTGGAAGCGACGCCGTTGCAGGAAGCGGCGACGTTCATCGAACAGTACCGGCGTCACTGGGAACAAAGTCTGGACAGGCTGGACGACTACCTGAAGCAAATACAGGCACAGGAGAAGAAGAATGGTCGCGGGAAAAAACAATCCGTCTGAACCCGACGCCAGCGAGATCGTCATTTCGCGCACCTTCGATGCGCCGCGCCAGTTGGTGTGGCAGGCATGGACCGATCCGAAACACATCATGCAATGGTGGGGGCCGAAAGGCTTCAGCAATTCCGCCTGCGAATCCGATCTGCGTGTGGGCGGCGCGTTCAAGCTGAACATGTGCGCGCCGGACGGCAACAGCTATCCGTGCAAAGGCGTCTTCCACGAGATCGTGGAGCACGAGCGCATCGTTTACGACAGCACCGCCGAAGAAGGCCATCCCTGCGGAGCCGGTTTGCCGCCGCGCTCGCGCGTGACCATCACCTTCACCGAGCTGGGCGACAGAACCACCCTCACGCTGCATACCCGCTTTGAAAACACCGCGCGCAAAGAGGCGGCCAACCAGGCGGGATACAGCGTCAGCTGGGGGCAGGCGCTGGAGAGACTCGGGGATCATTTGCATTAACGGAAACGAAATCCGGAAAACGAGGAGAAGGCCATGCCAAAACTGCGTGTAGCAAGTTTTACTGTTTCCATAGACGGGTTCGGTGCGGGTGTGAACCAGAGCCTCGATAATCCGCTGGGTGTCGGCGGTCAGGAGTTGCCCCAATGGTTCTTCCCGACCAGGACGTTCCAGCGAATGCACGGGAGCGGTGATGGCACGACCGGGATCGACGATGATTTCGCCGCGCGCGGCTTCAACAATGTCGGCGCGTGGATACTGGGGCGGAACATGTTCGGTCCGATCCGCGGCCCCTGGCCAGACTCGAAATGGAAGGGATGGTGGGGTGATACTCCACCTTATCACACCCCCGTCTTCGTATTGACCCATCATCCCCGCGCATCCCTTGAGATGGATGGCGGCACGACGTTCCACTTTGTCACCGACGGTATTCGCGCCGCACTGGAGCAGGCTTTCGATGCGGCCAAGGGGCAAGATGTTCGGATTGGCGGCGGGGTAGACACGATCCGCCAATATCTGCGCGCAGGCTTGATCGATGAGATGCATCTCGCCATCTCCCCTGTCCTGTTGGGCTCGGGGGAGAACCTGCTTTCCGGCATCGACATGCGGTCGCTAGGCTATCGATGCGTCGAGCATGTGCCGACACAACTCGCCACGCATGTTGTCCTGAAAAAGTCCTGAAAGGAGCCTGACATGCTGAAGCTCGTCGTACTTGTGGTTGTCGTTTTGCTCACCATCGTTCTTGTCTATGTCGCGACCAGACCAGACACCTTGCATGTCGAGCGTGCCATCGACATCAAAGCGTCGCCCGAGAAGATATTCGGACTTATCAATGATTTTCGACAGTGGAACGATTGGACGCCCTACAACAAGGATCCCGCGATGAAGAAGACGTATAGCGGCAGTGCCAGCGGCAAGGGGGCGATGTATGCGTGGGAGGGCAACAAGGAAGTAGGGCAGGGAGAGATATCTATCACCGGCAGCACGCCGTCCAGCGAGGTCGCGCTCGAATTGCATATGATCAAGCCGTTCGAGGGGCGCAACTCGGTCGTGTTCTCTTTGAGCAGGGCGGGGGATTCGACCAGGGTCACATGGAGCCTGGACGGAAAGCAGAATTTCATATCCAGGCTCATGGGCCTGATCTTCAACATGGACAAGATGATAGGCGGAGACTTCGAGGTCGGGCTGGCCAGACTGAAGACCGTCGCGGAAAGATAGGCCGCCCACATTCACAAGGAGAACGTCATGAACAAGATCACTCCATTTTTGTGGTTCGACAAGGAAGCCCGCGCAGCAGCCGAGTTCTACAGCACAGTGTTCAAGGACGCTCAGATCATCGACAGCACCACGCTGGAGGACACGCCTTCCGGCACAGTGGAGGTCGTCACCCTCCGTTTGTTCGGACAGGAATTCCAGTTGATGAGTGCCGGACCATTCTTCAAGATCAACGAGGCGATCTCCTTCGTGGTCAACTGCGACACTCAGGCCGAAATCGACTATTACTGGGACAAGCTTTCTGCGGAACCGGAGGCCGAAGCTTGCGGCTGGCTCAAGGACAAGTTCGGCGTGTCCTGGCAGATCGTGCCGACCGTCATGTACGAGATGCAGAAATCCAAGGACAAAAAAGCGCTGGCGCGCCTCACCGAAGCGTTCCTGAAAATGAAGAAATTCGATATCGCAACACTCAGACAGGCCTATGACGAAGAATCAACTTCTTGATAAAGGAGACAGCCATGAGAAAGATCATCACCACCACTTTTGTTTCGCTCGATGGCGTGATGCAGGCGCCGGGCGGGTCTGACGAAGATCGCGACGGAGGTTTTAGCCACGGCGGCTGGATGTTCGGCTACTGGGACGATGCAGGAGGCAGCACGATGGACGGCTTCATGCGACAGCCCTTCGAACTCCTGCTGGGTCGGCGTACCTACGACATTTTTGCCGCCTACTGGCCGACGGCGACCACGGACCAGAACGTCGCAGAGCCCTTCAACCGCACCAGAAAATACGTGGTTTCCCACACGCAGCGGCAGCTGTCCTGGAACAACTCGACGCTGGTCACGGGTGACGTGGTCGGCGAGATCAGGAAACTGAAGCAGATGGATGCGCCGGATCTCTGGGTCCATGGCAGCGGCAAGCTCGTGCAGACATTGCTGGCGAACGGATTGATCGATGTCATGCACCTGTGGATCCTTCCGGTGACGCTGGGGCCGGGCAAACGGCTGTTCGCCGAAGGCACTCGTCCCGAGGGATTCAAACTCACCGACTCGAAGGTAACAGCGACCGGCGTCATTATCGCGAGCTACGAACCTGTCGGTGCGATCAAATCGGGTTCGTTCGTCTGATCGCAGCTGCGCCCGGAGAATCGCCATGACCATCCATCTCGACCACACCATCGTACCCTCCCGCACAGCGATCGCATCTGCAAGACTGCTGGCGGAACTGCTGGACGTGCCGTGGGCGAAATCCGGGGCAGGCCCGTTTTCTCCCGTGTATGTCAACGACGGTTTGACGCTGGATTTCCAGGATACGGACGAGGCATTCCCCATATACCACTTCTGCTTCCGCGTCAGCCCGCAAGACTTCGATGCCATTCTCGGACGCATCAAAGCTGCCGGAATCGGGTATCGCAGCACTCCGGACGGAGCAATGGATATGCGAATCAACAAGCGGTACGGAAATATCTATTGGGACGAGCCGGACGGTCACCGCTGGGAAATATTGACCGTCAGCTATGCGCGGCAGGTCAAGTGATCCCTTTTACGATAAGGAGGCAATCATGAGCTCAATACATTATTCGATCACCATCAAGGCTCCGAAGGAAAAGGTGTGGAACACCATGCTGCAACAGGAAACCTACCGCATCTGGACCGCCGATTTCGGCGAGGGTTGTTACTATGAAGGTTCTTGGGAACAGGGACAGAAGATCCGCTTCCTCGGCGCCGACGGTTCCGGCGGCATGACGTCTGTCATTGCCGAAAACCAGCCTTATCGCTACCTCTCCATCAAGCATCTGGGCATCATCAAAAACAGGATAGACGACACGGAAAGCCCGGAAGCAAAAACGTGGGCGTCCGCATACGAGAATTACACCTTTGCCGAGCGCGATGGCAGCACCGAGCTCAAGGTTGAAATGTCCGGCATCCCTGCGGAGTTCGAGCAGTATATGACCGACGCCTGGCCCAAAGCCTTGGAAAAATTAAAGACGCTATGCGAATAGCCCCTCGATTCATCCCAAATAATCCATTAGAACGAATACAAGAAGTGATCTTCCCGCCCTGGGGTCCCCGCCGCTGTCTTGTCGAATTGAGTCTGCTGTTCTGCGTGTCATTCTTTAATCCCGCGCGCCGACAAGCAGCCCGAATGCTGAGCGAATGGGGATAATCGCCCGCCTTTAAGCGGCAGTTAAGGTTTGCCGGACAAACTGCGCTGCAAAGCCGAATTACAATACGTTCGACGTTATGCGGATATCAAAGGAGTTGTAAATGAAGCGGTTGTTGGTCTTGTTGCTGGTGTTGGTGATGAATCAGGCTTATGCAGAGAACGGCAAACCCGCTTCTGCCGGATATGAAAAATGGAAGAAGGAGTGCGGCAGTTGCCATGTCGCCTATCCTCCGCACATGCTGAGCGGCGAGAACTGGCAGCAGTTGATGAAGCATCTGGACAAGCATTTCGACAGCAACGCGGTGCTTGATACCAGGGACAACAGCCTGATCCTCGATTTCCTGAAACGCTATGCAGGCAGCGGCGAGCGATACAGCTCGGCCAGCCTGCGCATCAGCGACACTCCCTGGTTCGTGCGCGAACACCGCGTGATATCCGAGAACGAATGGAAGCTTTCGCAGGTGAAGACGCGTTCGAACTGTTCCGCCTGTCACGGCAAGGTCGTACTCGGGGATTGATGGGTTTCGCCTTGCTCAACCTATCCTGCTCGGGCTATGCCGGATTACGCCTTGTTCACCAGCTCTTTCAACACATACGGCAGAATCCCGCCGTTCTTGTAGTAGTCCACTTCGATCGGTGTGTCGATGCGTAGCAGCAGGGCGACGTTCTGTTTGCTGCCGTCCTTGCGGGTGATGGTCAGCGTCACGTCCTGTTGCGGCTTGAGGTTGTCGTTGATGCCGAGCAGGTCGAAGGTCTCGTCGCCGGTCAGGTTCAGGCTGGTTGCGCTGTCGCTGCCCTTGAACTGCAAGGGCAGCACGCCCATGCCCACCAGGTTGCTGCGGTGGATTCGTTCATAGCTCTTGGCGATGACGGCCTTCACGCCCAGCAGTTGCGTGCCTTTGGCTGCCCAGTCGCGGCTGGAGCCGGTGCCGTATTCTTCGCCTGCGAAGATCACGGTGGCGGTGCCGTCGGCGATGTGTTTCATCGCGGCATCGTAGATGGCCATCTGTTCGCCCTTGTACAGGGTGTAGCCGCCTTCGACGCGCGAGCCGTCATCTTTCGGCGGCAGCATGAGGTTCTTCACGCGCACGTTGGCGAAGGTGCCGCGCATCATCACTTCGTGGTTGCCGCGACGCGAACCGTAGCTGTTGAAGTCCTTGACCTCGACCTTGTGGCCTTGCAGATATTTTCCTGCCGGTGTGGTCGGCTTGAAGCTGCCTGCCGGGCTGATGTGGTCGGTGGTGACGGAATCGCCGAACAGCGCCAGCGCCTTCGCATTTCTGATGTCGCCGACCTTCGGTACGGCGGCATCGAAGAACGGCGGACGCGCGATGTAGGTGGAATCGTCCCACTGGTAGCGGTCGCCGGTGGGTGCCTTGATGGCGTTCCACAGCGGCAGGTCGCGGGTCAGGTCGGAGTACAGCTTCTGGTACACCGCCGGATCGGCCGCGTACTTCATCACGGTCTGCACTTCGGCGCTGTTCGGCCAGATGTCTTTCAGGAAGACCGGTAGGCCGTCCTTGCCCGTGCCCAGCGGTTCGGTATCGAGGTTGATGTTCATTTTGCCCGCGATGGCGTAGGCGACCACCAGCGGAGGCGAGGCGAGGAAGTTGGCCTTGATGTTGGCGTGGATGCGCGCTTCGAAGTTGCGGTTGCCGGACAGCACGGCAGCGGCGATCAAGTCGTTCTTGACGATGGTCTCTTCCAGCTGTGCGTCGAGCGGGCCGGAGTTGCCGATGCAGGTGGTGCAGCCGTAGGCGGCGACGGTGAAGCCGAGTTGCGCCAGCGGTTCGATCAGACCGGCGTTGGTGAGGTACTCGGTCACCACGCGCGAGCCGGGAGCCAGCGTGGTCTTGATATGAGGTTTGACGCGCAGGCCCTTGGCCACGGCTTTTTTCGCCAGCAGGCCCGCGGCCAGCAATACGCCGGGGTTGGAGGTGTTGGTGCAGGAGGTGATCGCGGCGATCAGCACGTCGCCGTGGCCGATCTCGACCGGCGGCAGCATCTCGTCCGGTGTCTCGCAACGCACGGTTGCATTCGGATGGTCGTCCGCCATCTCCATCTCGCTGCTGCTCTTGGCGCCGTCCTGCTTGCCGCCGCCGGAGACCGGCACGCACACATCGCCGCTGCGGTCGGGCATGGCGGTGGTGAAGCGTTTGCCCAGATCGGCGGCGGGCTTGTTGAAGCCGTTCTCGGCGACGGGTTTGCTGAACAGGGTGTTGAAGGTCTCTTTCATCTTCGCCAGCGCGATGCGGTCTTGCGGGCGCTTGGGGCCGGCCAGCGAAGGCTCGATGCTGGAAAGATCGAGTTCCACCACGCTGCTGTAGTCGATGCTGCCCGCAGCGGGAATGCCGAACAGACCCTGCGCCTTGAAGTAGGCCTCGAAGGCGTCCACTTCGTCGGCGGTGCGGCCGGTATTGCGCATGAAGTTCACGGTGACTTCGTCCACCGGGAAGAAGCCCATGGTTGCGCCGTATTCGGGGGCCATGTTCGCGATCGTGGCGCGGTCGGGCAGGGTGAGGGCAGTTGTTCCTTCGCCGAAGAACTCGACGAACTTGCCGACGACTTTGTGCTTGCGCATCAGTTCGGTGACGGTCAGCACCAGATCGGTGGCGGTGACGCCTTCGCGCAGCTTGCCTTTCAGGTTCACGCCGACCACATCCGGTGTCAGGAAGTACACGGGTTGGCCCAGCATGCCCGCTTCCGCCTCGATGCCGCCCACGCCCCAGCCGACCACGCCGATGCCGTTGATCATGGTGGTGTGGCTGTCGGTGCCGACCAGGGTGTCGGGATAGGTGATCCCGTCTTTCTGTAACACACCCCGTGCCAGGTATTCCAGATTGACCTGGTGCACGATGCCGATGCCGGGCGGCACGACCTTGAAAGTGTCGAATGCCTGCATGCCCCATTTCATGAAGCGGTAGCGCTCGGTGTTGCGTTCGAACTCCATCTCCATGTTGATCTTGAGGGCGTTGGGATTGTTGTAGCTGTCGATCTGCACCGAGTGGTCAACGACCAGGTTCACCGGCACCAGCGGCTCGATGACCTTGGGGTCTTTGCCCGCTTTGGCGGCGGCATCGCGCATGGCGGCGAGGTCGGCCAGCAGCGGGACGCCGGTGAAGTCCTGCAACACGATGCGCGCGACCACGAAGGGGATCTCTTCGGTGCGCGGGGCGTTCGGCTTCCAGTTCGCCAGTTCGCGCACATGCTGTTCGCTCACCTTCTTGCCGTCGCAGTTGCGCAGTACCGATTCCAGCACGATGCGGATGGAGACGGGCAGGCGCGAGATGTTGCCGACGCCGGCTTTCTCAAGCGCGGGCAGGGAATACAGCGTGGCCTGTTTGCCGGAAGCGAGTTTGAAGGTTTGGCGCGAATCGAAGAGATTGTGGGACATGGCGAATGGCTCCGGGGTGCGAAACGAAGAAGAGCGGTGATTATAGCGCGAGCGGCGCGGCCGAGCGCAGCGAGTCATCGTCCAGGCCGGTCAGGCGCAGGACTTTGGCATCTTTCAGGAGGGGGAAATTGTTGCCGGTAGAGCGCTGATAGGCGGGGTCGTAATGCTGGACCAGCAACTTTTCCACCAGTTCGGTCCAATTGCCCTGTTCGGCCAGTTGTTGCCAGTGGTCAAGCACCTGGCGGCCATGCAGCGGCAGCAGCGGGGTGAGACGCTTGACGAGCAGCGCGGGGTCGCTCAGGAAATGTGCGTAGTCTTCCTTGAGCAACTGCACGCGGGCCGCTACCGGTGCTTCGATGAGCAGGCAGTCAGAGCCGCGCATCCGGCTCAGCAGTGTTTCCGGCGTATTGAGCAGGCCGATCTTCTTGCTTTCCGCCTCCACGAACACCGGACGCTTTGTATCGCAACGGCGCAGCACATCCCAGATGCGGCTCTCGAACATCTTCTGCGCGGGCTGCGGTTCGTCCGGCAGATTGCCGAGCAGCGAACCGCGATGCTGTGCCAGCGCTTCCAGGTCGAGCACCTGTTCGCCCTGCTCCTGCAGCACGCGCAGGAAGCGGCTCTTGCCGGAGCCGGTGGGGCCGCACACCACGCGGAATTGCAACGTCCCGGGCAGGGTGTCGAGGTCGGCCAGCACTTGGCGGCGGTAGTTCTTGTAGCCGCCTTCCAGCCGGTTGGTCGACCAGCCCACTTGGGCGAGTATGTGTGCCATCGCGCCGCTGCGCTGGCCACCGCGCCAGCAATAGACCAGCGGCTTCCATTGCTTCGGCTTGTCCTTGAACAGGTTTTCCAGATGATCGGCGATGTTGCGCGCGATGAGTGCCGCGCCGCGTTTCTTGGCCACGAAAGGGGAGACTTGCACGTATAGCATACCGACCTCGGCACGCTGTTCGTCGTCCAGCACGGGCGCGCTGATCGCGCCGGGGATATGGTCTTCCGCGTATTCCGCAGGCGAGCGCACGTCGATGATTTCGTCGAAATCGGACAGTTGTGATACGGTGGCGACCCTCGGATTTTGCATGGATTGTTTTTGTATGAACGACGCTATCAAATTGACTCAGTATTCCCACGGCGGCGGCTGCGGCTGCAAGATCGCGCCGGCCGTGCTGCACGAAATGTTGGCTGCACTGCCACGCCCGCCATCTTACCCGAACCTGCTGGTCGGTACCGAAAGCAGCGACGACGCGGCGGTGTACAAACTCAACGAGTCGCAGGCCATTGTCGTCACCACCGACTTCTTCATGCCCATCGTGGATGATGCGCGCGACTTCGGCCGTATCGCCGCGACCAATGCGCTCTCCGACGTGTATGCCATGGGCGGCACGCCCATCCTGGCGCTGGCAGTGGTGGGCATGCCCATCAACAAGCTGCCGCTGGATACCATCCGCGAGATATTGGCGGGCGGCGAATCAGTATGCCTGGCGGCGGGCATACCGGTGGCAGGCGGACATTCCATCGACGCACCGGAGCCGATCTACGGTCTGGTCGGCGTCGGCGTGGTGCATCCCGATCATCTCAAACGCAATGACAGCGCGCAGGCCGGTGATGTGCTCATCCTCGGCAAGCCGCTGGGTGTGGGCGTGCTGAGCGCGGCGCTGAAGAAAGGCGAGTTGAGCGCGGAAGGCTATCGCCAGATGGTGGATACCACCACGCAACTCAACCGTGTCGGTGCGGCATTGGGCGGGATGACCGCCGTGCATGCGATGACCGATGTGACCGGCTTTGCGCTGCTCGGGCATCTGCTGGAGATATGCCGCGGCTCGAAGCTGGGGGCGGAAGTGGATTTCAAGGCATTACCGGTCTTGTCCGTGGCGTTGCAGTTGGCGGAGCAGGGTTACAGCACGGGTGCGGCGGACCGCAACTGGTCCAGTTACGGCGCGGAAGTCGATCTGCCGCAAGGTTTTCCGGAATGGCAGCGCAAGCTGCTGTGCGATCCGCAGACCAGCGGCGGGCTGCTGGTGGCCTGTGCAGCGAACGAGGCGGACAAGGTGCTGGCGACTTTCCACGAACAGGGCTTTGCCGCGGCCAGCGTGATCGGGAAAGTGACTGCCGGAACAGCGCGGGTCAGGGTCGCCTGACCCGGACGGCCTATTCCAGTGAAAGCGGTCCGGAGTCGTCCGGTTTCTTGATGTCGATATGCCGGTTCAGCATGTCGACGATGTCCAGATGACCGGACTTGATGGCGAGATCGATGGGTGTGCTGCCGTCCTGATATTTTGCAAACCGGTTGGCGCCCTTGCTTAGCAGCAACTTGACGACCTCGATATGTCCGTTGTTGGCAGCCTTGTGCAATGACGTCCAACCGTCAGAAGTCGCCGAATTCACGTCGGCCCCCCGGAAGAGCAGATAGGCGCAGGCGAGTAGATGTCCGCGCGTCGCGGCTTGCATCAACGCCGTCCAGCCGAACTGGCTGGGGATGTCCGGCTCTGCGCCTATTTCAATCAGGAACTTCAACACCTCGGTATGGCCGTTGTAGGCCGCCCAGTGCATCGGCGTGTAACCGTTCTTGTCACGCGTGGAGAGACGCGCGCCGCATTTGAGCAGTAGCTGTGTGAATTCAAGATTGCCGTTGAATGCCGCGACCATCAACGGTGTCCAGTTGCGGTCGTCGCGCACTTCCAGATCGACACCGCAGGACAGAAAGAGCTGCACCGCATTCTGGTGGTTGTCCTCGACCGATTTCAGCAAGCCCTTGGAGGTGAAGTCATAGCCATAGCGCTCAAGCTCATGGCGTTTGTATTCGGGGATGTCCTCCCACGCTTGGACTACCTTGCCGGCATTGTGCAGTTCATGGAGAAAATTACTGAGGCGGATGATCTCCATCGCCGCCTCGGGAGGGAAGCCGTCGCGGTCGCCGCCGCGCTTGTCAACCATAAGATCTTGCAGATAGCCGTCGATATACGGCGTCTGCCACAGCTCGAGCAGCTTGCTGAACACGCGCGGGAAGCGCGTCTCCAACAAGGTCGGGTAGAGGTCCTTGTCGCCGTTGAGCAGATTGAGCAGTCTCGGATTCATCAGTCTTGATACTTTCCGGCGATCAGCCGGAACTCCTCCTGGATAGTCTGGAACGCATCCGTCACGTCCGGATCGAAATGTGCACCACTTCCCTGCAATATGTATGCCACTGCATCTTGATGCGGGTACGGCTGTTTGTAGATGCGTTTACTGATCAGCGCGTCATACACATCGGCCACCGCCATCAGTCGTGCCGAGATGGGGATGGCGTCGCCTTTGAGTCCCTGCGGATAACCGCTGCCGTCCCATTTTTCGTGATGGCCGTTGGCGATCTCGCGGGCGATGTGCAAAAAGCGGTTCGGCGTCGGCAGACCGCTTTCTGCGGCAGCGATGGCGTTGCCGCCGAGCAGCGGATGCATCTTCATGATCTCGAACTCTTCCGTCGTCAGCTTGCCCTTCTTGAGCAGGATGGCATCGGGGATGCCGACCTTGCCGATATCGTGCAGCGGAGCGAGCTTGTAGAGCGATTCGATGTTGTCCTCGGTGAGGAAATCGCTGAAACGGGGGTGATTGCGCAACTCTATGGCCAGCGCGCGGATGTAGTTCTGCGTGCGCTTCAGGTGGTTGCCGGTCTCGTTGTCGCGCGTCTCGGCCAGCGACGCCATCGCCATGATGGTCACATCGCGTATCTGCGAGACCTCATCGGTCTTGTGCAGTAGCTGGGCAGTGCGCACTTCCACTTTCTGTTCCAGGGCATCGTTCATCGCGGCGAGCTGGTGGGCCATCGATTCGTTCTCGAAACGTTGCCGCAACGAAAGCAGGATGAACTTGCTCAGAAAATTACCCGAACTCAGCATCACCAGCAGGTACAGCAGCAGCATGAACCCCAACGCGTAGTGGGTCTCGTCCTGTTCCACCATGACGCGGAAGATCAGCGGCAGCATCAGGCCGATGGCGTAGGCGTAGAAAGCAGGCGGGTGCATCGAGTTCATCGTGGTTGCGCCTGCGGTAAGTCCCATCAGTACGCACACCAGCAGAACCTGGGTAAGCAGTTCTTCCGGGAAGAAGAACAGGGTGCCGACCCCCCACATCATGCCGAAGACCAGGGCGAAATTGAACAAGTCCTGACTCCAGCGCTGGCACTCCTCGATGGTATCCAGATTCTCCCGGCTCTGTACCCAAAGCACCAGTTCGGACAGGTGCAGCAGATAGGCGACAGCCAGCCAGATCAGAAGTCGTTGCTGGGATGAGATATCCCACATCAGCCACACGAACAAAGGCTCGATCAGCATCTGCGCCACCATCATCAGGGGCAGCAACCTCAGGCGCGCGCGCAACTGCTCGGCACGAACGGAGAGATTGTCCTCGTCAATATGGAATCTGAGATCGTCGAAGAATGTGCTTAGTGCCGTCATTGTTTTTGTTTGATACGGTTTCTCTGATACTGGCAGTGGACAATAAACAGCGCCGTCAGTCAATCATCACGGCTGCAGAGACTTGTCGTCCGATTCCGAAAAGAAGCTCACTGCTTCGCTTTCATCGCGCGTGCGTTTGAACGGCGGCAGACTCTGCCAGATGCGCTTGCCATAGTGTTTAGAGATCAGGCGCGGGTCGCAGATCATCAGCACGCCTCTGTCCTTCTCGTCGCGTATCAGCCGTCCCGCACCTTGTTTCAAATTGATGATGGCGCGCGGCAACTGGAACTCCATGAAGGCGTTGCGTCCCTGTTTGTTGAGTTCGGCGATGCGTGCCGCCAGCACCGGATCGTCCGGTGGCGCGAACGGCAGTTTGTCGATGATGACCAGCGACAACGCCTCGCCGCGCACATCCACCCCTTCCCAGAACGACTGGCTGCCCAGCAGTACCGCGTTGCCGTGGTCGCGGAAGCGCGACAGCAGCTCGTTGCGCGAACCTTCGCCCTGGATCATCAGCGGATACAGCAAACCCTTGCGGTCGAACTCGGCCTGCAATATCTCGTAGGCGTGCTGCATCGCGCGCAAACTGGTGAACAGCAGAAAGGCGCGGCCCTTGCTCGCCTCGATCAGCGGCAAAGCGGCCTGTACCACCGCATCGGTATAACCCTCGGTGTTCGGCTCCGGCAGGTTGTTCGGCACATACAGCAATGCCTGTTCCGGGTAGTTGAACGGACTGTCCCAGCACGCCGTGCGCGCCTCGGTCAGCCCCATCTCGTGCTGGTAGTGCGAGAAGTTCTGCTTCACCGCCAGTGTGGCGGAGGTGAAGATCCAGGCGCGCGGATGGCCGCTGATCTGCTTTTTGAAAATCTCCGCGATGGAGAGCGGGGTGGTGTTGAGTTGCAGCGAGTGGTGGAATATCTCCAGCCAGCGCACAGTCTCCGGCACATCGCCGTCCTGCCAGTGCTTGAGTTGTTGCGCCAGCGCTTGTGCGCGCTGCCAGCAATTCTCCAGGCCCTCGCTGCGTTCCGCCTGCTTCTCCAGCAAGCCGGTGAGTTTGGACAGTTTCTCCCCCAGCGTCTTCAACGCAGGAGCGAAGTCCTTGAAATTCTCCGTCGCCTCCGCCGCCATGCGGCCTTCCTTCTTGAACACCAGGCGGAAGTCGCGGGATGCCTTGTCCAACTCGTCGCAAGCAACCGGCAGGGCCGCGAAATCCTTGGCGTTACTCAACGCCTCGATGCGCGAGTCTTGCGACAGGTCAAACAACTGCGAAGTGGAAAGGCTCTCGCCGAAGAACAGGCTCGCCGTCTCGGGTAACTGATGCGCCTCGTCGAAGATCACCGTGTTGCAGGCGGGCAGCAGCTCGGCCACGCCCTCGTCGCGCAGCATCACATCGGCGAAGAACAGGTGATGGTTCACCACCACCACGTCCGCTTCCATCGCCTCCTTGCGCGCCTTCAGCACGAAGCATTCGGTATGTTGCGGGCATTCCTGCCCCAGGCAGTTGTCGCGCGTCGAGGTCACGTGCATCCAGATCGGCGCGTTCTCCGGCACATCTGCCAGCCCGCTCTTGTCGCCGCTCTGCGTCATCTTGGCGTAGTTCACGATCTTCGCCAGATGCTTCACATCCTCGCGCGTCTTGAACAGCCCGTTCGATTGCGCCAGAGACAAATGGTAGTGGCATACGTAATTCGAGCGCCCCTTGAGCAGCGCCACCGATACCGGCGCTTTCAAGGCATCGCGCACCATGGGCAGGTCTTTTTGAAATAGCTGGTCTTGCAGGTTCTTGGTGCCCGTGGAAATCACCACCTTGCCGCCGGCCAGCAGGGCCGGCACCAGATAGGCAAAGGTCTTGCCCGTGCCCGTGCCGGCCTCGGCCACGAGGATGGCGTTGTCGCGTATCGCCTCCGCCACGGCCAGCGCCATGTCGCGCTGCTGCGCGCGCGGACGGAACGACGCCACTTCGGTGGCTAAAGGGCTTTGTTCGGAAAAGAAACGTTCTACTTCGATGGTCACAGGAAACGTTCGGGTTTTGAGGGATCGGAGAATCAGGAAAATAGTGAGAGTGCGATTTTACGCGAGATTACCTGTCTCGGGACTGTAATAGGGATAAGGCAGTCGCATGAGTCTGGACTGACCGTCAGTATGAAAACCGGGGATGTTCTGTGGGCTAAAGATTCAGCCAATGCTGTCGATACCCATATATGAATTGGGTGAAAAAATAATTAGCATTCAAGGAGGACGCATGAAGCTAGCGATTGTGCCAACACAACAGGAGATCTCGCTCGATTCGAGTGATGTCATCATCTCCAAAACGGACTTGACCGGCCGGATCACCTACGTCAACCGTACATTCATGCGGATAGCGAATTTCCCCGAAAGCGAGGTTTTGCACGAGCAGCACAACATCGTACGTCACCCGGATATGCCGCGCGGGGTGTTCAAACTGCTTTGGGATACCTTGAGGGAGGGCAGGGAGTTCTTCGGTTATGTCAAGAACCTGACTGCGGATGGTCATTATTACTGGGTGTTTGCCAACATCACCCAGGACATGGATGCCAACGGCAAAGTGGTCGGTTATTTCTCTGTGAGAAGGAAGCCCAAGCCGGAGGCGGTTGCGACCATGCAAACCATCTACCAGGAGATGCTGGCGGTAGAGCGGAGAGAGGGCGCGGCGAAAGCGCCGTTGGCGTCGGCGGACTTGTTGTCCGGCAAGTTGAAGTCGTTGGGAACAACCTATGACAAGTTCGTCCTTTCCCTTTGATCGAGAAGGAGCAAATCATGCCAGCGAGCCGTAAGATCAGTCTGTTGAACCACTTCATGATGGGAGGTCGGTTCATACTGGTCTGCCTGTTCTATATTTTTGTCACCGTCGCGATGGCGAGCTGGGAGACCTATCATCACAAGTTCGAATGGGGCATTTGGCTATTTCCGCTCCTCGGCGTCTTATTCTCCCTCTATGCCTATGCGCATTATTCCAAGGCGATCCAAGTGGTCCGCAAGATGCATGAAGTGTTGCGCAGTTCCCGCCAGGGACAGTTGCATCAGCGTGTCACTCAGACCGGCGGGCTCGGAGAGATTGGCAAGGCGGCATGGGAGTTGAACGACTTCCTCGATCTGATCGAGACCTATTTCAAGGAGGTCAACACCTGCTTCAAGCTGGTCGCTGAAGGAAATTTCTATCGCAAGGCATTCGCGACAGGCTTGCCCGGCCAATTCGCGGAATCCTTGAACAAGGTGAATCATGCAATCGAGGCGATGGAGGTGAATGGCGTGCTGATCAGCAAGAACGAACTGGCTTCACGCATCCACACCATCAATTCGAGCAAGCTGCTGGGCAATCTGAAGCTCAATCAGCAAGACCTGGTTGGCATGAGCAAAGAGATGGATGACGTCGAAAAGATCGCCCAAACCAACCGCGAAGCGGCCAAGAACAGTCTGCAGGTGGTCGAGACCATCAGTGATGCGCTGGACGGCATGAATGCCCGGGTGCAGGAGATGGCACTGGCCGCCGGTACTTTGGGGAATGAGAGTGCGGCGATCAATTCTGCCGTGCGTATCATCGCCGAGATCGCCGACCAGACCAATCTGCTGGCGCTTAATGCCGCGATCGAGGCGGCGCGCGCAGGCGAGGCGGGGCGCGGTTTCGCCGTGGTGGCAGATGAGGTGCGCAAGCTTGCCGAGCGCACAAAAGGTGCGACCAAAGAGATCAACGAAATCATCGCGAAATTCAAGGTGCATGTGGAAAAGATGGTGAGGGAATCCGAATCGGCGCGCGAAGTGACCGGAGCGGTGCATGGACAGATGAGCGACTTCAGGGGGCGTTTCACGGAATTCTCCGCAGCGGCGGAGAACACCATCGATACGATCTCCAGAACCAAGAACTGGTCGTTCGGTTCGCTGGTCAAGATGGATCACATCATCTATATGCAGAACGCATACAGGGCAATCGATCTGCAGCGGGATTGCGATGAGTCAAAGGCTGTCCAGGTTGATCACAAGAACTGCAGGCTGGGCAAATGGTATTACGAAGGACTGGGCAGGGAGGTCTTCGGCCAGACCTCATCGTTTGCGCAGCTCGAAAAGCCGCATGCGGAGGTGCATACGGGGGTCCATCGGGCAATCGAGTTGTCGCGCAAGGACTGGGTGAATGACCTGGCGTTGCGTGATGAACTGGTGCGGGAGTTGCAAAATGCGGAAACGGCCAGCACAGAAGTCATCCAGCTCGTCGGCAATATGGTAAAAGAAAAGCATAATTAATAAAGGCGTTCAGCCTATTATCGCTGCGAAAGGAGAGGACGATGTCGAATAGAACCTATCCTCTGTCCGGCGTATATCGCTTGCTGGAGCCGGGCCCGGTCGTGCTGGTGACCACTGCGCACAAGGGCAAGACGGACATCATGACCCAGTCCTGGCACACGATGATGGAATTCGAGCCGCCGTTGGTGGGCTGTGTGATCAGCGGGCGCAACCACAGCTTCGAGGCGCTGACGAAGACGAAGGAATGCGTGATCGCCATTCCCTCGATGGAGATGGCGAAGCAGGTGGTGGGTATCGGCAACTGTTCGGGCGGCAAGGTGGACAAGTTCAGCAAGTTCAAACTCACGGCACTGCCTGCATCTCTGGTAAAAGCGCCGCTCATCGCCGAGTGTTTTGCCAATCTCGAATGCAGGGCGGTGGATACGCGCATGGTGAACAAGTACAACTTCTTCGTGCTGGAGGTTGTAAAAGCGTGGATCGATCCCGCGCAGAAAAATCCGCGCACCTTGCATCACCAAGGCAAGGGGGTGTTCATGGTGGCGGGCGATAAGATCAAGCTACCTTCCAAAATGGCGTAATCTGGGAGTCATGAAAAAACCGGTTATCAGCCTGCTCGCCCTGTTGTTCTCGCTGAGTCACTCCGCCATCGCGGACGAATTCACTGTGGCGGTGGGCGTCTTCAATTTTGCCGAGGCCGGTGCGGACATCCAGGCGAGCTATCGCGTGGATCAAAGCCATTGGCAGTATGGCTATCGGTATGTGAGTTGGACAGACACCTTCCATGACCCGTACACCGGCAATGCCCACAGCAAGACCACTGAGACGCTGACCGGGCCGGTCGTCAATTACCTGTTTCGGAACGAATCCAGACATTCGGCCTACGTTGGCGTCTCTTTGCTCAATTGGACACGTACTGAAACTCCGCTGCTGGTGGTGGCGCCGAGCGACACACAATCCACGACAGACCTCTATTTTGGTGGCGGCTACATGGGCAGGTTCGGCAGTGCGGGGTACTACAATGCGGGAATGTACCTTTCGCCGACTGCCGAGCTGAAGACGCAGACGGCGATCAGCTCATCCGAACAGTCCGGTAATTTCGATATCCAGCTTCAGGTCGGATTGACCTGGTGAATACGATGGAGTCTTGCAGAATATGCGAAGAGGTGTGACGTGACACGATATCTGCTTGCGTGGTTCGTTCTGCTGCTGGTCGCCATGCTCAATGGCGCGTTGCGCGAATCCACCTATGGCAAATTCGTTTCCGAGTTGTCGGCGCACCAGATTTCCTGCCTGACCGGCATCCTGCTGTTCGCCGTGGTGATCCGCCAGTATGTGCGCCTGTGGCCGCCGGTCTCGGCGCGCGAAGCCTGGCAGATCGGTCTGTTCTGGATGGGGCTGACGGTGGCGTTCGAGTTCCTGTTCTTTCATTACGTCGGCGGTCATTCGTGGCAGGTGTTGCTGGCGAACTACGATATATCTGCGGGCCGTCTCTGGCCGCTGATCCTGTTGTGGGTGGCGGTCGCGCCTTATGTCTTCTTCCGCCATTCGCGGCACAGCAGGAGATAGACGATGCAGATCTGGGTGGATGCCGATGCCTGTCCCAAGGTGATCAAGGAAATATTGTTTCGCGTCGCCGACCGCTTGCAGATACAGACGACGCTGGTGGCGAATAAGCTGTTGTATTGCCCACCGTCGAAGTTCATCCGCGCCATGCAGGTACCTTCCGGTTTCGATGTGGCGGACAACAAGATCGTCGAAATGACGCAGGCGGGTGATCTGGTCATCACTGCCGATATTCCGCTGGCTGCCGAGGTGATCGCGAAAGGCGGCCATGTGCTGAATCCGCGCGGCGAGTTCTACACCAAAGACACCATCCAGGAGCGGCTGACCATGCGCAATTTCATGGATGGCCTGCGCAGCAGCGGGGTGGAGACGGGCGGGCCGCCGACCCTGAGCCAGAGCGACCGGCAGGCGTTCGCGAACCAGTTGGACAGGTTTCTGGCGAAGCGCGGTGGCTAGTGCACGTAGGATGGGTGGAGCGCAGCGATACCCATCATGAAGCATACGAAACTATTGTTGGGTATCGCTGCTCTCCACCCAACCTACCTTCATTTCATTCATCGGATACAGACTGATCATGCCAAAGATCGCAAAAGACGCATTGAACAAGATACCCAACGGAGTATGGGTGCTGGGTTTCGTCAGCCTGCTGATGGATATCTCCTCCGAGATGATCCACAGCCTGCTGCCGCTGTTCATGGTCACGGTGCTGGGGGCGAGTGCGCTGACGGTGGGTATCATCGAGGGTATCGCCGAATCCACGGCCTTGCTGGTAAAAGTGTTCTCCGGTGTACTCAGCGACTACCTCGGCAAGCGCAAGGGGCTGGCGGTGTTCGGCTATGCGCTGGGCGCGTTGACCAAGCCGATGTTCGCGCTGGCCGCTGGCGTGGGAATGGTGCTGACCGCGCGCTTCATGGACCGGGTGGGCAAGGGCATACGCGGCGCACCGCGCGACGCACTGATCGCCGACATCACGCCTGCCTCGATACGCGGTGCGGCGTTCGGCCTGCGCCAGTCGCTGGATACGGTGGGCGCGTTCGTCGGGCCGCTCTTGGGCGTGGGGCTGATGCTGTTGTGGGCAAACGATTTCCGCGCGGTGTTCTGGGTGGCGGTGATACCGGGGTTGCTGGCGGTGGCGTTGCTGGCGTTCGGCGTGCATGAACCGGAAAAAACGGAAACGCATAAACCGCTCAACCCGATTAGCCGCGCGAATCTGGCCCGTCTCGGCACGGCCTATTGGTGGGTGGTCGGCATCGGCGCGGTGTTCACGCTGGCGCGTTTCAGCGAAGCCTTCCTTGTATTGCGCGCCGCGCAGGGCGGCGTTCCCGTGGCGCTGGTGCCGCTGGTGATGGTGGCGATGAATGTGATCTATGCCGCGTCGGCGTATCCGTTCGGCAAACTCTCCGACGGCATGAGTCATGGCAAATTACTGGCGTTGGGGCTGGTGGTGCTGATCGCCGCCGATCTGGTGCTGGCGACCGACGACCACTGGACGACAGTATTGCTCGGCGTGGGGCTGTGGGGTGTACACATGGGAATCACGCAGGGCTTGCTGGCGCGCATGGTGGCCGACGCGACGCCCGCCGACCTGCGCGGCACGGCTTACGGTTTATTCAACCTGATGAGCGGGCTGGCGATGCTGGTCGCCAGCGTGCTGGCCGGGTTGCTGTGGGACCAGTTCGGGGCTTCGTTCACCTTTTATGCGGGCGCGGTGTTTTGCGTGATCGCCGCATTTGCCTTGGCCTGGCGATCGGCACCAACAGACAGATAAGCCAACTCAGCGCTGGCTATCCTTGTCCTGCTGCTTGAGCGCTTCACTGCGGTGTTTCCAGGTCGAGTAGCAATCCAGTCCGCAGAAATGCGCCACATAGTCCTGCGCCTCGAAGCGTTGGGCTTCGGAGAGGGGGATCTCTTTGTGGCAGACATCGCAGGGAATCATTTCATCGGCAGAGTGAGGCCGGGGATGGGCAGTCATGGCACACCTCCTTCTATGGTGTTGACGTGCAACCAGATTAGTCCTGTTCGGGACGGGCGGCAAGCGTTTTGCGGCTTCCTGAACCGGCTCGTTTTCACGGATTCTTGACATGGAAAATTGAAGTTATGGGATAGAATCCGCGCCTGCTTCGCGCAGGCGATCGTGAATCCTGCTTGACCAACTGAACTAAATCAATCTGCCGCAGTCGGATGGCGCGCTGTGCTGAGACAAGCCAGCGCGGGAGCTCACGAGCGGGTGTCTTTCGGACATCCCGGCCGACAAGAATCAATTGAAGATCGCATGGAACAAGTGAACGACGATATCGACGACAGTATCGCCAGTGTGACGGTGTGGGACCGCTTCATCCGCGTGTTCCATTGGACATTGGCGCTGGGTTTTGCGGCGGCCTTCATTTCCGGCGAGATCGGTGCTTCCGCGCTCCATGTATGGATCGGATATCTGCTTTGCGTGATGCTGGCGGCGCGGCTGTATTGGGGCTTCAGGGGCAGCGAATACGCGCGCTTCCGTTCCTTCTTTTTTACGCCCGGCGAGACGCTCGCCTATGTGCGCGGCATGTTCGCCGGGCAACCCAAACATTATTTCGGGCACAACCCGGCGGGCGCGCTGATGGTGTTCGCGATGCTGGCATTGCTGATCATGATTTTTTTGTCGGGCCTGCTGACGTTGGCGGCGGTCGACTATGAGGGGCCGCTGCTGTTTCTGGCGAACCGCGTGAGCGACGAGGCCGGCTATGCGTTCCGCGACCTCCACGAATTTCTTCCCATCCTTGGCTTGATACTCGTTGTGCTGCACCTCATCGGTGTCGCGGCAGGCAGCATCCAGCACAAAGAAAACCTTGTGAGGGCGATGCTCACCGGGAAGAAAAAACCGAACACGCCATCTATTCCAACAAAGTGATTTGAATATGAGGAGCAATCAATGAAAGGTATTAAGTCCTTGGGTGCCGCCGTGTGTCTGGCAGCGCTATCCGGAACGGCACTGGCGCAGGAGGCGGCATTCGATCTGCCGCTGACATCCAGTGCATATGTCAAAGACTACGAGTCGTTCAAGCTGGCGGCGAACGATGCAGAACTCATTTCGATGAAGAAGTCGGGCAGCACCGCGCCCGAGATCAGGAAGTCCGAGTTCGAACCGGCGACATTCTCCGGCAGCAACGCGCACAAGTATCTGGGCCTGGGCACCATCGTGTTCGCGGCACTCACCGGAGTGACGGCACCCGAAGACAACGAGTGCGAGACTGCTTCCTGCCCGCCGCCGGAACCGCGCGAGACCAACGGCACGCACGCAAAGCTGGCGCGCGCCACCGTTGCGCTGGCAGCCGCCACCGTGGTGACCGGCCTTGTCGCGCACTGGGATGACTTTCACCTGGAAGACGGCATCACCGACCCGGACAACATGCATGCCCTGCTGGGTACGGCGGGTATGCTGACCATGGCCTATGCGGTGTCCAAGGCGGCCGATCCCTACAACAGCAACGGCCACGCCGGCAAGGCGATCGCCGGTGCGGTGATGATGGCTGCTGCGATCAAGATCACCTGGTAAGGGAGCCGAGATGAAACTGCGCAAGATATTGATGACGGCGGGTTTGTTGCTGGCAACTACGACGGCGCTGGCGACCCCGGCGACCGACGAGTTGTTCGCCCGCTACAAGGCGGAAGGTGCCACTGGCTTCGATGCCGGCCGCGGCGACAAGGCCTGGCACAAGGAGTCCAAGGGCACGGAAGGCCAGATGATGTCATGCACATCCTGCCACGGCCCGGACCTGGGCAAGGAAGGCAAGCATCACAAGACCAACAAGGTCATCGGTCCGATGGCGCCCAGCGTCAACAAGGAGCGCTTCACCGATGCGAAGAAGATCGAGAAATGGTTCAAGCGCAATTGCAATGACGTCCTGGCGCGCGAGTGCACGGCCCAGGAAAAAGGCGACTACCTCAAATTCCTGCTCGGCAAATAATGATTGGAGAAATGAAGATGCGAACAAATTTCAAGGCAGCACTGTTGGCTGCCGCATTGCTGTTGAGCAGCGGGTCCGCGCTGGCGGAGGGCAATTTCTGGTTGTGGCTGGTCAACTTTTCGCGCCAGAAAGAAGTGAAGGCGGTGGACAACAAGGCATGGAAGGAGGAGTGCGGTTCCTGCCACTTCGCCTACCAGCCGGGACTGTTGCCGGGCAAATCCTGGGCGAAACTGCTGGACGAGAAAGCGCTGGCCGACCACTTCGGCGAGGATGCCTCGCTGGATGCAGACACACTGAAGGAGATCAGCGACTACGCGATGGCGAATGCGGCCGAGAACTCGTTCTACAAGCGTTCGCGCAAGATCGCGCTGGCGACCGAGGACGGCGAAGCACCGCTGCGCATCACCGAGGTGCGTTACATCAAGCGCAAGCACCACGAGATCCCCGAGAAGATGGTCAAGGGCAACAAGGATGTGAAGTCGCAGGCTTACTGCAACGCCTGCCACACCAAGGCGGAGGAGGGTATCTTCGACGAGGACACCGTGGATATCCCGAACTTCCCCGACCGCGACTGATCGTCGATATCGTGTAGTCATGACGAAGGGCAGCTCCGGCTGCCCTTTTTCATTGCTGCCATGAATCCGTGCTGCTACAGTTCGACCGCTCCGGGAGGAGTGGTATGCGGGACCCGTAGAACACCAAATCATCGAAAGGGTGACCATGCAAGAGCAGTTCGGGGTAAAGAACCAGAGTTTCGAATTCACCGGCAGCGGCTGGGAATACTTCAAGATATGGATCGTCAATCTGTTGCTGACCATCGTGACGCTGGGCATCTACAGTGCCTGGGCCAAGGTCAGGCGCTTGCAGTACTTCTATCGCAACACCCGCCTTGACGGCGGCAGTTTCGATTTTCACGGCACGCCTCAGGCCATCCTGAAAGGACGGCTCATCGCCTTTGGCCTGCTGATTGGCTACAACGCCGCATTCGAATACGATCCCATGATCGGGCTGGGCGTGGCTGCTGTGCTCGCCCTGGTGATGCCCTGGCTGCTGATGCGCTCGCTGCGCTTCAAACTCTACAACAGCAGCTATCGCGGCTTGCGCTTCGGTTTTGCCGGAAGCACAGGCGATTCCTACCGCGCCTTTCTACTGTATCCCCTGCTGGCCATGTTCACGCTCTATCTGCTGGCACCGCTGGCGCACCAGCGCATCAAGCGATACCAGTTCGACAACAGCCGTTTCGGCAACGCCTCTTTCAGTTTCGGCGCGCCTGTAAAGGGCTTCTATATCCTCTATCTGTCCTCGTTGGTGGTGATGATCGGCTCGGTGTTGCTGGCGGTCGCGCTGGCGATGATGCTGGGGTCGGGTGCAGCCGGTGCCGCGGGGATCGTCAGCGGCCTGATGATGGCCGGTCCGTTCATCATGCTCGTCATGCTGGTGGTGATGCTGGTCGTGAGCAGCCTGTTCAGTGCCTACATGCAGAACCTGGTGTGGGGTAGCACCACACTGGGACCGCATCGCATCTTCAGCCATGTGTCCGCCCGCCGCCTGATGTGGGTGCGCGTGAGCAACTTCATCGGCATCGTGCTGACGCTGGGACTATTCATGCCGTTCGCCGCCGTACGCATGGCGCGCCTGCAGATCGAAGCCATGGGGCTGGCGGTCAGCGGCGATCTGTCCGGCTTCGTCGCCGACCAGCAACTCAACGCGACGGCCGCAGGCGAAGAGACCGCCGAGATGTTCGATGTCGACATCTCCTTCTGACGCATCCATACAGGTCGCCGCCGCCTATTACGACGGGCAGACCACCGCCAGCACGGCGGTGCTGCTGTCCATCGAAGGCGGCGATCTGCTGTTGTGCGGCAATGCGGTCGAACTGCGCTGGCCGCTGGGCGAGGTGCATGTCTCGGAACGGCTGGGCAACACGCCGCGCCTGCTGACCTGGTCCGGCGGCGGGCATTGCGAAGTGAACGACCAGGCCGGACTGGTGAGCTTGCTGGCGCAGGTCGGAGCCGGTCGGCATTGGCTGGACGGTCTGCAGCACAGTCTGCCCTGGGCGATCGCCGCGATGGTATTGCTGCTGGTCGCCTTCGCCGCCGCCTATAGATATCTGTTGCCCTGGGGGGCAGAAGAACTGGCCATGCGCGTACCGGCGTCGATGCTGCAAAAGATGGGGGATTCCACGCTGGAGACGATGGATGAATACCTGCTGGAACCCAGCACGCTCGATGCGGCACGCCAGCAGTCGCTGCGTGATGCCTATGCCGCGCTCAAGACGCCGGCCGACGCGCAGTTGAAATACGACATCATCTTCCGCAGCTCACCCATGGGCGCGAACGCCTTCGCCCTGCCGAACGGCACCATCGTGATGCTGGACGGATTGGTCGAACTGGCCCAGGACGACAACGAGATACTCGCCGTGCTGGCGCACGAGCGCGGCCACGTCGAGCGCCGCCATGCCATGCGCATGGTGCTGCAAAGCTCGGTGGTCGGTCTGGTGCTGGCCTGGTATGTGGGCGATGTCAGTTCGCTGCTGGCGACGGCACCAGCCATCATCATGCAGGCGAAATACTCGCGCGACATGGAGCGCGAGGCCGATGTGTACGCCGAACAGACCATGCGCTCCAACGGGCTGTCGCCCTGTCTGCTGGGCACCATTCTGGACAAGATGGAAGCGGCCTATCTGGCCAAGGTTAAAGAGAAACATCCCGAAGCGGGCGCCGCAAAAGACGACAGTGCGATGGATTATCTGTCCAGCCATCCGGCCACCCAGGAGCGCATGCGTCTGATGTGCCCGGGCTAATGAACGTCGTGATGTCGCGTGCTATCATCGCGCGCCATGAACCTGAAAAAACAAAATGAGCCACGGATGAACACAGATGAAACACGGATAAACAACCGCATATTCGGCAATTGTGCGCATACCATTCAGGTGAATCTCAATTCTTGTGTAACGTATGGTTTTATCCGTGTAAATCCGTGTTCATCCGTGGCTAACAAAGATTTTTAGGATGAAAACCTCGTCCGATTCCCTGCGTCGTTTCCTGTTTGAACATGCCTCCCTGCGCGGCGAGATCGTCCGTCTCGACGCGACCTGGCAATCCGTGATCGATCGCCATGACTACCCCGAAGTGTTGCGCGACCTGATGGGCGAGCTGTGTGCCGCCGCCGTGCTGCTGGCCGCCACCCTCAAGCTCAAGGGGGCGATGGTGCTGCAGATCCACGGCAAAGGCGCGCTGAAACTGCTGGTGGTGGAATGCTCCGGCGATCTGGAACTGCGCGCCACAGCCAAGTGGGAAGGCGATCTGGCCCGCGGCAAGCTGCAAGAGCTGGTCGGCGACGGCCGCTTCGTCATCACCCTCGATCACAAGGACGGCAACCAGGCCTACCAGGGCATCGTCGCGCTGGAAGGCGACAGCATCGCCGAGATATTGCAGAACTACATGACGCGCTCGGAACAACTGGAGACGCGCCTGTGGCTGGCGGCAGACGGCAAGAGCGCCGGCGGCATGCTGCTGCAAAAACTACCCCAGCCGGACGAAGTGCCGGATGAGGAACCCTGGGAGAACGCCGTACAGATCGCCAACACGCTGAAGCCGGAAGAGTTGCTCAACGTGCCTTCGGCCGAATTGGTGCACCTGCTGTACCACGAAGAAGATATCCGTCTGTTCGACGCACAGGATGTGGTGTTCCGCTGCACTTGTTCGCGCGACAACGTGGCGCGGATGCTGCGAATGCTGGGACGTGAAGAAGTGGATGCCATCATCGACGAGCGCGGCGATGTCGAAGTGCACTGCGAGTTCTGCAACCAGCGCTATGTCTTCGACCAAGTGGATGCGAATGCGGCATTCGCCGACGTCATGGCAGTATCAGCGAACAAGACGCTGCATTAACTGCAGGGTAGGCAACGAGTTGCCCACCCTGCGTCCCGGTCAAGCTGCCGTGGCTTCGAACGTACCTGAGTAGCGAAACAGCTGCCCGAACAGCGGGTGCGTGAGCCGGAAATCCATCGCGAAATGCGTTGCGTCGATTGCGTGTTCCGTGATGGTGGTGTGCCCGAGGACCAGCCATTCGGGGATCGGCATCAGCCAACTTCCCAGCTTCGCCACGAAGCGCACGCCTTCGTAGTGGAGCTTGCCATCCTCGACATGCACCGCCATCTGCAATCCCAGAACCGGATTGACGAACTCGATCATCTGGTTGCCGCTTGCAAAGACCCAGAAACTGTTGAAATAGACCACCTTCCCGTCCGGAAAAGTGATTGTCCTGCGCCAGTACTGGCGTTCTCCCACTACGGTCTTCTCTACCACGGTAGGCACTTGTTGTCCGCCGCGATCGATCAAGGCTCCCACGAGATGGAGGACGCTGAGGTATGGCTGCATGAAGCGGGGATACTCGATATCCATGTGGCCGTTGTCTATCGTCTTGCCGAAGCGGTAGTGCGCCTGCAAGGCGGATGGCAATTTGTCCCAGTCTGCGCCCAAGGCGTTTTGCATCAAGCTATTCATGATTCGACTCCCGGAATGTTTTTGAAAACCATCATCGTCACCACCAGCACCATCGCGGTAAAAGCCGGTACGCCCAGCCAGAACCACCATCTTGCCATTCTCCAGTAGATATCTGGCAGCGGGGTGGATTCAACGACGGCGATGGAGGCTATCTTCTGCATGCGCATCTGCAACCACACCACCGGCAGCCAGCAAGCCCCGGCCAGAAAGAACAGGGACAGACTTGCGGCTATCCAGGGCGTACTCAGCGGCAGACCCAGCAGATACACCATCCATAGTCCGCTGACGGGCTGGAAGATCACCGTCGGCGTGGTGAATATCCAGTCCGCCAGCACGACATGCCGGTTGGTGATCGCGATATGCGCGATATTGCCGCTGCGGTCGGCCATCCATTTGTAGAACGCACTGCCCAGCCCCGTACCGAACAAAAGCACCATGCTGAGGATATGCAAGGTCTTGATTGCGGTATAGCTCATGATGGCCTCCCTGTGTGCACGGCATCGGAAAAGAACAGGCCGGTCTGTACAGCAAGCGGTTCGCGCCCGAGGAAACGAACCAGCGGCTGAACGTCCGCCCGATAACCGGTCTGCAGCATGCGCAGATTTTCCGGTTGCAGCATCGGATTGAAATGCCGCGCCAACTTGGCGATGGCCATCGCCAAGCGGAACGGTATGCGGAAGACCGGTGCCGGTGGCAGTCCTTGCGCCCGACGCATCCATTGCATCCACTCTGCGAAAGTCACGGTTTCGGTGCCGAGGATATCCAGCGTCTTTCTTGTCTCGCGCGAAGTGAGGCTATGCATGACGGTCGCCACCACATCGTTGATGTGCACGGGTTGCAAATTTTGCAGCCCGTCGCCGATGACCGGGACCATGGGCAAGCGCGCCAAACGCATGAACAGCTCCGCACTCTTGCCGCCCTTGCCATAGATCAACGAAGGCCGCAGTACGAACCAGTCGAGATCGAGGCTGCGCAGCACGTCATCGGCGGCGCGTTTGCTCAGGTGGTAGGCCGAGAACGCCGTCTCATCCGCACCCAGTGCTGAAATTTGCAGCACCCTGCGAACGCCCGCCTCGCGGCAGGCACGAAACAGGGCGGATGGTGCAAGAGTGTGCAGAGGCTCGAATCGTTGGGTACCGGTTTCGCCGATGATGCCCACGCAATTGATGACGGCATCGATATGCTTCAGGTGCGGCAACCAGTGTGCAGGTGAGGTCATGCAGGCAAAGTCGATGCCATCGTGGCGCGATACCGGGTTGATCTGATGGCCTGCGGCTGCAAGCGCGGCTGCGATGTTACGACCAATGAATCCGTTGGCTCCGGTCAGCAGGATGTTCATGATGCGCCGCCTGTCTTTTGCGGTGACGTCACGAACCGGCCAAGGCGTTCCCCGACCGTGTACAGGCCGATCAATATTCCGCCCAAAGCCATGATCAGCGAGAAGCGCCAGGCATCCATGGGGTCGCTGAACTGCGAGACCATATCCACAGTCAGCACGAGCAACAGCGGGGCGATCAGCAGCATGACTTTGGTGTAGCTCAGCCAGAAGGACGCCGCCTGTTCGTCGGGGCAGACCCGGTTCAGGACATTCATCAGGGGGTGGGACAGCACGTAGAGCACCGTGAGGCTGACGGCGATGCTGGTAAGCGACTCAAGCAACAGCAAAAGATAGTTTCGGAGCATAGGGTGCTATTCGGGCGACTTGTTCCGGGGATGGAGCTTGCGATACTGGCCGGGCGTCATGCCTTCGATCTCGCGGAATGCCTCGTAAAAATTCGACTGTGCGGCGAATCCAACACTGAGCCCGACGGACAGGACCGACGCCGACTGCTCGTCGCGCAACATGGACTTGGCGGCAACGATGCGCTGTTCGCGCAGGTAGCGCGAGAATCCCTTGCCCAGGCGGGCGTTCATCAGTTCCGATAACTGGTGCGCGCTGATGCCCAACTTGGCTGCCAGTCCGGGCAGACTCAGTTCCGTATCCTCATAGGCCCGTTCCTCTTGCATCAGGGTGTTCAGACTGGTGAGCACGGCATCGCAATCGACATGGGTGAGGGTGGAGCTGGCGTAAGACTCCTGTGCGGCCTCGCTGACTTCGGTGGAGAGTTGCGGACGCAGACCCAGAGTGAGTTGCACCAGCAGGAAGGCTAAACCTATCGAAATGGCATAGAGGCTGAAGAACAGTTTCTCCGGCAATGCTGTTTGGACCAGCCCGAGCACGGAAACCCCGATGGCGATGAAAAATACGCCGCCCAGCAGCATGAGCTCCAGATGGAAATTGCCCCGCTCATGCCTGAGCGCATAAAGGCTGCGGGCAAGCCATAACAGATAAGCAGCACCGACGACGAATGCCACAGGCAGGGCTGTTCCATCGGGTAGCCAGGGCGCAGCCACCACCGGCAGCGCATGCCATAGCTGTGTCCATCGTATCTGTGCCTGGTTCTGCGGCCGCAGCAAAGGCTGGCTGAACAGATAGAAGGCTGGAGCGACCGCGAACAGTGTCATGCGGTAGAGCATGGTTTCCACCCATGCCTGATCGAGATAGAGCCAGGCGAAGTGAGCGAGCTGCAGGCCGCTCAAGGTCAGGATCAGAATCAACCCCATGACCATCGCCATCGTCTGGTCCTGATAGTTCTCGCGGCGGAAGTGGGTCAGCGCGAGAGTGAGTGCGCTGAACAGGGAGAAGCCGATAAGAAGCAGGGCAAGTGAAGTCACAATGGGAAAATGGCTTGGGGGGATGTTTAAACGCTATTTGCTTTCGGGATACCAACTTTTGTGGATATGGCGTACTTGCTTAAATTTATTGTTTTCCCACACATAGAATGAAATCCCCCGATTCTCCGCGCGTTCTTCTGGCATACCGATCAGGATTAGCAAGCGGCTATCAGCCTGAAATTTTACCGAGCCGGGTTGATGCCATAGCTCATTACCATCCAGAAGACGTTCGTGGACATTCACGGACACGTTTGTAGTCATACCATCCGGGAAATATATATTGCCTGTCTTGGTGTCTATGACAGTGATGCTTACGCAATCAGTCCCGCACCCCCAAGTGGCAAGAATGTAGTGACCGGCAAAATTCGGTTTACTCCTTGCCCAGTGCGAAAGCTGACCTCTAAATTGTTTTGCACTTGGATTGTCATTGAACTTGGGTGGCGCATTGTTTCCTGCATAAATACTTGCTGGATAATCTTCAAATCGAGGACTGTCCGATGGAATGTCGGTGGGGCGAATTGTAAATTCGTTGTATCCATCTGCATCCACGGCGGCAAATGCGGGCAATAAGCAGGAAACGAGAAGCACAATAGCGCTGGCGATGATTCTCATGGGCATAGCCTTTCGTCTTTGCAGAAAGAATGTGGTGTTAACGAATATCGGCGATGGTGAATGTTACTTGCCCGTCATATCCAGCGCTACCGCTTCGGCCACTTCAATACCGTCCACCGCCGCCGACAATATCCCGCCCGCATAACCCGCGCCTTCGCCAGCCGGATACAGCCCCTTGATGTTGATGCTTTGGAAATCCTCGCCGCGTTTGACGCGTATCGGCGATGAAGTGCGTGTCTCCACCCCGGTGAGTAGGGCGTCCTCCATGGCGAAGCCCTTGATCTGTTTCTCGAACGCGGGCAGGGCTTCGCGGATGGCGGCGATGGCGTAGTCGGGCAGGGCGGTGGAGAGGTCGGTCGGTGTCACTCCCGGCGTGTAGGAAGGCACGACTTCGCCCAGATGCGTCGAGGGGCGTCCGGCGAGGAAATCGCCGACGCGTTGCGCGGGGGCGTTGTAGCTTCTGCCACCCAGCTCGAACGCGCGCGATTCCCACTGGCGTTGGAACTCCACCCCCGCCAGCACATCACCGGGAAAATCCGCGGGGGTTATGCCGACCACGATGCCGCTGTTGGCATTGCGCTCGTTGCGCGAATACTGGCTCATGCCGTTGGTCACCACGCGCCCTTCTTCGGAGGTGGCGGCAACGACTGTGCCGCCGGGGCACATGCAGAAACTGTAGACCGAACGGCCGTTGCTGGCGTGGTGCACCAGCTTGTAGTCCGCCGCGCCGAGCAGTTCATTGCCCGCATTGGCGCCGAAGCGCGCGCGGTCGATGACCGCCTGCGGGTGTTCGATGCGGAAACCGATGGAGAAGGGTTTGGCCTCCATGTAGACGCCGCGCTTATGCAGCATCTCGAAGGTATCGCGTGCGCTGTGGCCAACGGCGAGAACGACGTGATTGGTGGCGATGTGTTCGCCGTTGGCCAGCACCACGCCGCTTACCTTTCCATCGGCGATCTCGATATCTTCCACGCGGCTCTGGAAACGAATCTCCGCACCCAGCTTCTCCATTTCGTGGCGCATCTCTTCCACCATGCCGACCAATCTGAACGTGCCGATGTGCGGCTTGCTCACGTACATGATCTCTTCCGGCGCACCGGCCTTGACGAATTCGGTGAGCACCTTGCGCCCGTAGAACTTGGGGTCCTTGATCTGGCTGTGCAGCTTGCCGTCGGAGAAGGTGCCCGCGCCGCCCTCGCCGAACTGTACGTTGGATTCGGGATCAAGCTTGCCTTTGCGCCACAGCCCCCAGGTGTCCTTGGTGCGCTCGCGCACTTCCTTGCCGCGTTCGAGGATGATGGGTTTGAACCCCATCTGCGCCAGCAGCAGTCCGGCGAAAAGGCCGCAGGGGCCGGTGCCGATGACTACGGGGCGTTCGCTCAGGCCCTGTGGGGCTTGTGCCACCACGCGGTAGCTCATGTCCGGTGCAGTGGCGACATGCGGGATGTTCTTCTTCAGCAGCGCGGCCTCGTTCTTCACCTCCGCGTCGACGGTATAGACCAGCATGATGGCATTGCGTTTGCGCGCGTCGTAGCCGCGGCGGAAGATGGTGAATGAGGCCATGTCTGCTGCAGGGATACCCAGCCGCTTGAGGATGGCGGCCTGAAGATCTTCTGTGGGATGGGCCAGCGGGAGTCGGATTTCGGTGAGACGTAACATGCCGCTATTCTACCCGATGATAACTGCGTTATCCTTGCAGCATTCAGTCAGAGGCGGTCATGGCAAAAGCAAAAACGATCTATAGCTGCACCGAATGCGGCGGGCAATCTCCCAAATGGCAGGGGCAATGCCCGAACTGCGGCGAGTGGAACACACTGGTCGAAGCGGTCGCGGAGACCGCGGCGGCGGGCGGCAAGAACCGCTACAGCGCACTGGCCGCCTCCGGCAAATTGCAGCAACTGGCCGAGGTGGAAGCGAGCGAAGTGTCACGCACGCCCACCGGCATCGCCGAGTTCGACCGCGTGCTGGGGGGCGGTCTGGTCGAGGGCGGGGTGGTACTGATCGGCGGCGACCCGGGTATCGGCAAATCCACGCTGCTGTTGCAGGCGCTGGCGCATCTCTCTGCGACGAAAAAAGTCCTCTACGTCAGCGGCGAAGAATCGGCGCAGCAGATCGCCTTGCGTGCGAAGCGCCTCGCGCTCGATGCGCGCGAAGTGCACCTGCTGCCGGAAATTCAACTGGAAAAGATCCAGGCCACCGTCGCGCACGAGAAACCGGACGTGGTGGTGATCGACTCCATCCAGACCGTGTATTCCGAACAACTCACCTCGGCACCGGGTTCCGTGGCGCAGGTGCGCGAGTGCGCGGCACAACTCACACGGCTGGCGAAGAGCAGCGGCGTGACCATCATCCTCGTCGGCCATGTCACCAAAGAGGGCGCGCTGGCCGGGCCGCGCGTGCTGGAACACATCGTCGATACCGTGCTGTATTTCGAGGGAGACACCCATTCCAGCTTCCGCCTGATCCGCGCGTTCAAGAACCGCTTCGGTGCGGTGAACGAACTGGGTGTGTTCGCCATGACCGAAAAAGGTCTGCGTGAAGTCAGCAATCCGTCCGCACTGTTCCTGTCGCAGCACGGCGCGCAGGTGCCCGGCTCCTGCGTCATGGTCACGCAGGAAGGCACACGCCCCCTGCTGGTGGAGATACAGGCGCTGCTCGACGATTCGCATTCGCCCACGCCGCGCCGCTTGTCATTGGGGTTGGAACAGAACCGCCTCGCCATGCTGCTGGCCGTGCTGCACCGCCATGCGGGCATCGCCTGCTTCGATCAGGACGTGTTCATCAATGCGGTCGGCGGTGTGAAGATCACCGAGCCGGGTGCCGATCTCCCCGTGCTGCTCGCCATCGTTTCCTCGCTGCGCAACAAACCGCTGCCGGAAAAGATGGTGGTGTTCGGTGAAGTCGGCCTCGCCGGGGAAGTGCGTCCCGTGCAGCGCGGACAGGAAAGATTGAAAGAAGCCGCCAAACTCGGCTTCACCCACGCCATCATCCCCAAGGCCAACGCGCCCAAGCACAAGATCGATGGCATGGAAGTCATCGCGGTGGAGCGGGTGGACGAGGCGGTGGAGAAGATGCGGTAGCGTCGTTAATTTGGAAGAGGTTGTGATGCGCATTTAATACGAAATACCGGCAGTGTTAGACAGGCTCTACTCAAGATTGCTGAAGTTAAACGCCAGCTTTGCCATGGCGATGATGTGCGTGCTGAGCACAGTTGATGCAGTTGCAGAAAGCAATTCCCCTCCGATTTCTTTAATCCCAAACGCAATACAACTTTTTCGCCCAATTGATGTGGCCGAAACGCCTTCAGACCTTTTTCAGGCGGAAGGAGTTCTTTGTGATTACTTTGATGCACAACAATGCCGCAAAGACTTTTTGGAGGGGGGCGCGGCCTGGGCTGGGGATGTCAACAATGACGGGCAGAGCGAGCTTCTTGTGCGTTCTGCATATTTTGGCGGAACTGCTGGCTCGGCATATTTTATTTTTCAGAAGCGCGAAAATTATTGGGTAGTTTTATCTCCATCGGGATCCGGAGGCGTGCTTACGATAACGGGATCATCCCAGTTCGGCATTTTGCCGATCATGCATGACAGTTATCACGACATTCGGATTGGCGTGGTCGGATGTTTTAAGTGGAATGGTAAAGCGTATGTACTCTATGAAGCAGATGATTGGCACAAGCTTCAATCATCCTGGTTCGATTCCTCTAAGCTTGAAGAAGCCGAACTCTTTTGGGCCATTCGCTATCGGGGGATGCAACAAGCCACATTCAAACCCCAATGGTTTCCAAGTATTCCGGGCTGGAGTAGTAACGCCGAACTGGACGATCCTCAATTGGGGTTGCGGTGGTTAGCCACCTTTAAAGGGGGGGTCTACGCCGTTCAAAAAGACAAATCATTCTTATTGTTGCCAGCACCCGCTTATCGCGGGGCAGAAAAGCTCGAAATACAGGGGGATTGGTTGGTGATTTATGCCTCGGTTCAGGTAGATCGTGAACGTAACAAATGGGAATTGCGGCCAGTCGCACGATACAACCGGCGTACTGGTGAATTGAATATGCCCTAGCCCCCAATATTTTGGCGAGGCGAGGGAATGCGATCAAATAGCGTGCGGTCATGTTCTGCCCAATAAAGCGTGGAGAAAGAAATTTATGAGAATTGCATGTGTACTTGGACTTCTACTGTGCCTCTTGTGTTCTGGCATGGCACTTGCGGAGCAGCCTGCATATGAGTACATGGGGCTGAACATAGATATGAATTTTGAAGAGCTTCAGAAGCGTCATCCAAACACACCTTACCAAAAAACTGCTGAGACACATTCCAGCTATTTTTGGATTTCGGCTGCCGACGCTAAGAACGGTATCTATGCGATAAATTTACAGGAAGGGAAAGGGTATTGGCCTAAGAATCGGGCTGGCGTTACTCCGCAGCTTGTCGATTTCAAATGGCTTAAGTTAAGTTTCGAGAAGCCGGATGCCTTACTAAAGACTAAGCCAAAAACTTGGGAGGATTCGCACTACTTCAGACTTCCAGAATGCGTACCGATCCTGACATCGTTAATTAAGAGATATGGCGACCCTGTTGCTACAAACAGCGGTTGGGAAGAGCAAATTGAGTGGACAACTTACGGTTGGGAGTCGGGGGTGGAAACGATGAACCTTGCATGTGAGAGGTTACAAGGAAAGGGTATTTCTTTAGCGATGGAGTTGACGTTGTCCAAACCTAAATAACGCGCAGCAGGTGCCGGAATCGAATTATATTCGTGCTTCCTATGAAATTCATCACTGCCCTGTGCGATCCCGCGCATTCGGTGAAGTCGGTCTTGCCGGTGAAGTACGCCCGGTGCAGCGCGGCCAGGAGCGCCTGAAAGAAGCCGCCAAGCTGGGCTTCACCCACGCCATCATCCCCAAAGCCAACGCGCCCAAGCACAAGATCGAGGGTATGGAGATCATCGCGGTGGAACGGGTGGATGAGGCGGTGGAGAAGATGCGCTAGACCAACCACCTCCTTGGTCGCGACTGACCTGCGCGGGGTATGTCACACAACCCTTTGTTCAACAGGGAAAATTGATCAATCATCCTTGTGGTAAAGTGGCATCGGCTGGTTTCATTTTGGCGGGTACCGGATGTTGCTACATGACACTGTATCGTTGCGGGAGACTGGCTGGCTGTATTTTTCGACAGGTCATGAATAAATACGAAGCGAATTCTCAGCAAGAAACCCGGCGCGATTCTGTCGTCCGGTTGGCGCTGCTTGTCCTGATGGCTTTCATTGTATTCATCGCTTCAGCCCAGGCTGCGCAGCCGGTGCGGATCGGCGTACTGGCGTTCCGTCCCAAGCCGAACACGCTGGCGCAATGGCAGCCGCTGGCAGGCGTCTTCAAGCAGGCCATGCCAGGGCGCGAGTTCGTGATCGATGCGCTCACCCTTGCGGAAATGGAAAAGGCCGTTGCCGAGCGGCAACTGGATTTCGTGCTGACCAATCCCGGCCACTACGTTCTCCTGAACAAACGCTTTGGTTTGACCTCACCCATCGCAACGCTGGTCGTCGATGAAAGCGGCCACCTGGCCCGTGCTTTTGGCGGCGTCATCTTCACTCGTGTCGACATGGCAAAGATCGACTCGCTGGCCTCGCTGCGGGGCAAGAAGATCGCCGTCGTGGGTACCGATTCATTGGGCGCATACCAGATGCAGGCGTATGAGCTGAAGCGGGAAGGGATACGGCTGCCGCAGGAGGCAAAACTGATGGTCACCGGGCAACCCCAGGATAAAGTAGTCGAGGCGGTGCTTGACGGTCGGGCCGACGCCGGGTTCGTGCGCACGGGCATATTGGAAGCGCTGGCACGCGAAGGCAAGCTGGATGCGGGCAAACTCAAAGTTCTGAACAGCCAGAATCCGCCGGGGTTCCCGGTGCAAGTCTCGACCCGTCTGTATCCGGAATGGCCGTTCGCTGCACTGCCGCATGTCGATGAACACCTTGCCCAGCATGTCGCTGCATCGCTGTTCCTGCTGGATGATCATTCAGCCGCTGCGAAGGTCATGAAGATCCATGGCTTCGTCATTCCCGGCGACTACTCGTCCGTGGCCGATGTGCTGCGCGAGTTGCGCGCACCGCCATTCGAAGAGACGCCGCTGTTCACCCTTGAAGACGTGGTGATCCAGTATCGCGGGCAGATACTGGCCGCGTTGTTTGCCGGCGGTCTGGTCATGTTCCTGATGCTGCGCCTGATGTGGACCAAGCGCAAACTGAATGAAGAGCATCGCCTGGTCCTGCGCCAGCAACAGCAGATGCAGCACATGGCCTTTTACGACATGCTCACCATGCTGCCGAACCGCCGGCTGCTGCATGACCGGTTGGCGCAGACTGTTGCAGCCAGCAGACGCAACAAACGCTACTCCGCGCTGATGTTCCTCGATCTGGATAACTTCAAACCACTCAATGACGTTCATGGTCACGAGGTTGGCGATCTGCTGCTGGTCGAGGCGGCGCGGCGCCTGAAAAGCTGTGTGCGCGAAGTGGATACCGTGGCACGCCTGGGCGGCGATGAGTTCGTCGTGCTTCTTTCCGAGTTGGGCGCGCGCGAGGATGAGTCGGTCGTGCAGGCCCGTATCGTCGCCGAGAAGATCCGTGCCGCCCTGTCGAATGCCTACCGGTTGACGATCGTGCATGATGAATCACCGGGGACGCTCGTCGAGCATCATTGCAGCGCCAGTATCGGTGTGACCCTGTTCATGGATCATGACGGTCGTCCGGAAGAGATCATCAAAAAGGCGGATGCGGCGATGTACCAGGCAAAGGATATGGGTCGAAACCGCATCCATTTCAGCAACGGGACGGGTTGAGTACGCGGCATTCGGCACGCCGGGAAGCCATTCAGACAACGACCGTTCCAACCCCATTTCATATCCATGAACTCACACAACGACTCCCGCTGGACGCATCATCACCTATTCAACGCGGGCAATCCCGCTGCCGAGCGCGGCACGCGCGCCGTGATGTGGATCACCGCCACCATGATGGTGGTGGAGATAGTGGCCGGGTGGTGGTTCAACTCGATGGCGCTGCTGGCGGACGGCTGGCACATGAGTTCGCATGCCTTCGCCATCGGGCTGAGCGCCTTTGCCTATGGCGCTGCCCGACGCTATGCGCAGGACCCGCGCTTCGCCTTCGGCACCTGGAAGATCGAGATCCTGGGCGGCTTCGCCAGTGCCATCTTTCTGCTCGGCGTTGCCGCCATGATGGTGTTCAGTTCGGTCGAGCGCCTGTTCCAGCCGCAGACGATCCATTTTCAGGAAGCGATCTTTGTTGCCGTGATCGGTTTGCTGGTCAATGTCATCAGTGCCGTGATCCTCAACAAGGCCCAAGGCGGGCATCACCACCACGAGCATGCCGGGCACGATCATCATCACCACGATCATCGTCACCAGCATGACCTGAACCTCAAGTCGGCCTACCTGCATGTCATCGCCGATGCGGCGACTTCGGTGCTGGCCATCGTCGCGCTGGCGGGCGGCCTGTTCTACGGCTGGTCCTGGCTGGACCCGGTGATGGGCATCGTCGGCGCGATACTGGTGGCGGTCTGGGCGAAAGGGCTGCTGTTCGATACCGGCAAGGTGCTGCTCGACCGCGAGATGGATCATCCCATCGTCGACGAGATACGCGAAGTCATCGAGATACCCGCGCATCCCGATGACACGAGGATCGTCGACCTGCATGTCTGGCGTGTCGGTGCGGAGGCTTATGCCTGCGCGATCAGCATCGTGACGCGCAGCGAGACACTGACACCCGAGCAAGTGCGCGATCAGTTACGCCAGCACGATGAGATCGTGCATACGACGATAGAGATACACCGTTATGGATGAGTGTGTATCGATGAGGTTTTTCGGGAGGGGCCATGCATAAACTGAAAAATGAAGCCGCCTTGTTCAAGGAAGCGTTCCTGGCCGGGGTGAAATATGCCGAGGGGCGCGGTGTCGTCGAGTTCGAGCCGAAAGATTCGGCGAGCGAGAAATTGTTGTACATCTACCGACTACTGGTTCACGACAAGGTCATCGTGCCCTTGCCCGAGGATCAAGTTGCCGAAAAGACGATGCGGCACAAACTGGCGATCTGGTATTCGAAGCAACTGCCTGCGGACCATCCGCTTTTGAAGTAGGAATATGGTGTTGGGTGGACACGCTTTTTTGTGCCCACCCTACAAAGAGCGAAGTTCCCGGATCGATTCGTGCAGCACATGCATTGCCGAGCGCAGGAAGAGGGCGGCCAATGCCAGGCCGACCACGATGTCAGGCCAGCCGGAATGGGTGATCCACACACCTGCAGCGGCGAACAGCACCGAGATGTTCGCGATGATGTCGTTGCGCGAGCACAGCCAGACCGAACTCATGTTGATGTCGTCGGCGCGGTGGCGCCAGAGCAGCCAGAAGCAGATGCCGTTCGCGGTCAGCGCCAGCAAGCCGATCATGCCGATGGTCTCGAATACGGGAAGTTGCGGATAGACGATGCGGTAGATCGCCTGGCCCAGCACAAAAAGCCCGAAGCCTGCCATGATGATGCCCTTGAACAGCGCCGCCCGTGCTTTCATGCGCGCGCCGCGTGCCACCACATACAGGCTGAAGCCGTACACCAGCGCATCACCTAGCATATCCAGCGAATCCGCCACCAACGAGACCGAGTGCCCGATCAACCCCGCCGTGAGTTCGACGACGAACATCACGGCATTGATCGCCAGCACGATCTTGAGCGTCGAGCTTTGTCGGCCGCGCAGCGCGTCGATCTCGCATGCCTTGTCGTTGCAACAATCAGCCATTGATTAACTCCGGTGAATAAGCAGGTCTTTGACACCAGCGGATATTGCAGCCTTTTCCAATGATAACTCTTCCGGCTTTTTCATCGAGATGGATCGACGGAGTCATGCGGGGCTTTCCAGCAGCCGCAAGCGCCGCTCGATGCCCAGCGTCAACAGCAGTGCAACAACCAGCAAAGGCACTACCGCCAGATTCAGTGCGGTCCAGCCGAAACGATCATAGAACCATCCGGCAGAGAGGGTGGAGGCGGCGGCCAGGCCGAAGATCGCGGATTCGTTGATCCCCTGGACCTTCAATTGCTCGGATGGGCGATACGTTTGGGTGAGCAGCGTCGTGCCGCCGATGAAAGCGAAGTTCCATCCCACGCCCAGCAGGATCAACGCCGACAGAAAATGCAGGAACTCGATCCCGAGCAGGCTGACGACGACATGGCACAGCAGCAGCATGAAACCGACCTGCATGATTCGCGGCGCGCCGTGACGCTTGATCAGCGAACCGGTGAAGAAAGAGGGCGCGAACATGCCGACGACATGCCACTGGATGACCGGCGTGATGTTGGTCCCCGGCAGGCCGCAGCCCAGTATCGCCAGCGGCGTGGCCGTCATCACCATGATCATCACGGCATAACCGATTGCTGCCCCCAGAATGGATACCTGCAATGTGGGTTGGGCGAGTATCTCGCGCAAAGGGCGCGGGGCGACGGAGTGGGTGACGGCGACGGGTTTGAGTCGGACTTGTGAAAGTATGGCGAGTGCGAGCAGGCTGAGCGCGCCCTGCGCCAGATAGGAGCCGACGAACAGACTGCCGATCACCCAGTCGCGGCCCCATTGGCCCAGTTGCGGGCCGAGGAACGCGGCGACGATGCCGCCCGCGACGACCCAGGCGATGGCCCGGCTGGTATGGCTTGCCTCGGTGGCCTCCACGGCGGCGAAGCGGTAGTAGCTGGCGAAGCCCTGATAGCTGCCCAGCAGCAGGTGTCCGGCGACGAACAGCGCGAACGATTTCTGCTGCAGCGCAAACGCGCACAGCAGGCTGCCTGCCAGACCCAGCGCAGCGCCGGTCAGGAAGCCGGTGCGACGGCCAAAGCGGCGCATCAGCATGGATGCCGGCAACGAGGCGATCGCCGTGCCGATCACCATCACGGCAATCGGCAAGGTGGCGAGGCCTTTATCCGGCGCCAACACGCCGCCGAGAACGGCGCCAAGCGCCATCGACATCACGATGGCAGAGAGCATCAGGGCCTGGCTGAGGGCCAGAAGCAGAACGTTACGACGACCGATGAACATGTTTTTTTCCTGTCCGCTGTTTGGGTTATTTAATCAAGTTTGCCCGACGTTTTTGTATTCACGTTTCCAGGTCGCGTTTTTTCTGCTCGAACTCGTCGTGGTCGATCTCGCCGCGTGCATAGCGCTCCTGCAATATTTCCAAAGGCGATTTGCCGTGCGGTTTACCCTTGGGAGACTTGTGCACCATCGGCCAGCGGAACAGTGCGGCGATCCCCACAATGACCAGCCCCCAGAACAACAACATGAACAAGAAACCGAAACCCATTCCCCCGGAACTCCCCCAGTCGTTCATCATGTCATACCTCCTTGGCGATTCATGGTTGAAGTCGCTCCGGATCGGGATGAAGCATCGGCTGCGTCATTAACCGTCCGGTCAATTTGCCGGAGCGGTAAACACGCAATTCACCCGCTTCGAAAGCAGTCCACTTTCCGTTCTTTTCCAGAGGTTCGGTCGCAACCAGAACGCTGTTGAGCGGTGTACCGTCGGTCAGTCCCGATCCTGTGCGTTCCAGATAATGCAGCCGGTCATGCCCGTAGGCGATCAGGTGTTCCCCGTCCGACATCAGGAAATTGAACTTTCCGAGCGAGGCGACCAGGCCGCTCCCCAGCGCCAGATTCTCGAACCAGGAGGAGGGGGCGGCGCTGGGCAGGCCGTGAAAATGTTGCGCGATATGACCGAGCAGATGGCAGAAGGCATATTCGGAGTCCGTCCTGCCCGTGGGGCAGCAGACCGGGTTGCTGCTGGACAATTCGATATCCACGATGTCCGGCACCATGCCGTTGTGGGCGAACACCCATTCCTTGCCGCAGCACACCCGTTGAAACGGGTGGGTGTTGCTCATGTTGATGTCGGGAGGAAAGCTCGCCTTGCGAACATGCGCGATGACCAGGCTTGAACGGGTGCTACTGCACAGTTGCGCGAACAGCGTGCTCTGGTGTGCCGGTATCGGCTCCTTGGCAATACGGAACGTGCCGTGTTCTTGCCAAGCGAGTCCCCAGCCATCGGGGTTGTCCGCCGCCCGGCCGCCGCGCAGACGAAACTCATTGAGTTCCTTGCTGATAACGACTGGGTAGTCGGACGATATTCCAAACAGCTCGCACATTGGTCGGCCTTAGCGGTATTTGCGCAAGTACCAGGATTCGAAGAACGACTTGGCGCTGTGCATCAAACCCAGCGGCGGCAAGGACATCTCTCTGTCCGGTGTGCGCCGCACCAGCATGCCGGCATCAAGGCTGTCGACGATGCAGAGCAGTTCCACTTTGAAGGTCTGTTGCGGGATATTGCCAGCCAGCTCCGCCAGCAAATTGGCGGCCGCCGTTTCGCCCTGCAGATCGGCCATGTGCGCCTGCTTGGGCATCCAGTCCGGTCCGGTGAAACTGCCGGAATCGCCGACGACATAGGTTGCGGGGAATCCTTCGACACGGCATTGCGCATCGGCCTTGATGAGTCCGCCCGCAGAACGCGGCAGGCCGGTCTGGTCGAACCAGGTGTTGCCGGTCATGCCGGGCATAAAGATGATGAGGTCGGCGGCGAACTCGCCGCCTTCGGTCTTCACTTTGTCCGCCTCGAAGCCGACCAGTTTGTGGCCGAGCTGTTTGTTGATGTTGCGCTTGCCCATCTCCGCCATCAGGCGCTTTACGGCGCTCTCACCGAGGCGGTTGCCGGGATTGGGCATGGGATTGAAGAAGGTGAGGGCTATCTTGTCGCGGCGTCCTTCGCGGCGCAACTGGGTGTCCAGGCCGAACAGGAACTCGAAGATCGGGCCGCCGCGCATGGCGGTCGGCTCGTTCGGATTTCCGGCGAAGCCCAGTGCGATGTTGCCCTGTTCGAGCGCGGCCACCCGCTCGCGTATCTTCTCGGCGGCAGCGATGCCCTCGCATGGCAGGATGGCATGCTCGATGCCCGGCAGTTTCTTGATGAAACGTCCGCCGCAGGCGATGATCAACCCGTCGTTCAACACCTTGCCGGTGTTCGTTAGCACGGTGCGGCCGCCGTTCTCCAGCCCGGTCGCTTCGCCCGCGACGAAGCGGATACGGTGGTCGCGCAGGAAGCTGTCGAGCGGAATGCGCAGGTCTTCCGCCTTGCGCATGCCGGAAGGTATCCAGATCAGGCTCGGCAGGAACACCAGTTCCGCCTTGGGGGCGACGAGGGTGATCTCGATGTCTGCATCAAGCTGGCGCAATCTGCGCGCCGCCGACAATGCGGCAAAACCGGCGCCGATGATCGTGATTTGTTTCATGTCATTTTCCTGCTGGGCTCATTTCAACTCACCGGGGTTGCGCCGCTTTTTCCGCCGCATCAAAGCCGCCTTTGCTCTTCCACTCGGTAAAACCGCCCTGGATGATACGGACGTTTTCATACCCTGCGACCCGCAACGCGAAACCGGCCTGAGCGGAGAGCGAGCCGGTGTTGCAGTAGATCAACACGGGTTTGTCTTGCGGGATAGTCGCGCGTTTTTCCAACACCTGACGCCATTCGAGATTCACGGCGCCGGGAATGTGCTCCTTGTCGAATTGCGCCTTGTCGCGCGCATCGATCACATGGAAGCGCTTCCAGTCTTCCTTCGGGATCTGTTCGGCGGAAATGGTGCCGCCGCTATAGTCCACGAAAGCGAGATACTCCTCCATCGCTTTGACGGCCTCGTTGTTTTCTTCCGCGCCCGCGAGTGCGGGTGCAAGCGCGAGGGCCGCGATGGCGGCAGTGTGGACCATGAATCGTTGGAAATTCATATGCTCTCCTTGGTGTGTCGGTTCAAAAGACGCTTTTTGCCATGATGTAGGTCGCCGCGACGACCAAGCTCCAGGCGAAGGCATGCTTCAAAGTATGCGCATGCAACCGTCGAGCCAGGCGGGCGCCGGTGAAGCTGGCAAGCACGGTGACTGCGGCAAAGGAACCCATGAGGGTGTAATTGATCGTCACCGCTCCCATGTATCCGGCAAAACCGCTGATGGAATTCAGCGACACCACGGCCAGGGAAGTGCCGACCGCCCGTTTCATCGGTACGTCCGCCAGCAGCACCAGTGCGGGCACGATGAGGAAGCCGCCGCCCACACCCACCACGCCGGCCAGCAGACCGACCCCGATCCCGGCAGCAGCCAGCAGCACGACATGAGTCTTGTGATCCGATTCGACTTTGACGGCAGTCTTGCGCAACATGCGGTAAGCCGCGATGTACATCACGACAGCGAAAAGGCCGAGCTGGAAAGCCACCGGTACAACGGTGCCGAGTCGCGCGCCGGCATAGGTGCCGATCATGCCGATGGGGCCGAACGTGGCGGCAGCGCGCCAATCCACGTTGCCCACACGCCAGTGGTGCACGGTGGTGAGCACGGCGGTGATGGCGATGATGCCCAGGCCCATGGCGATGGCTTCCTTGGGCGGCAGATGCAGCAGGTAGATCAGTGCCGGCACGACGATGATGCCGCCGCCGCTGCCGAAGATGCCCAGTGCAAAGCCGGTGAGCATGCCGGAAAGTGCGGCCAGCATCATCATTGCCTATTGCTCCCCTTCGTGCAGCAATATCTTTATCTGCGTATCGAACGCCGCATGCAGGTCGTCGCCGACGGCGATTTCGTTGTCAGCCAATACGGCAACGATGTCTTCCGGCATGACGATCACGCCGTCTGACGGTTTCACCAGGCTGCCGTTGATCCAGATCGCGGGGAAACCTTGCCCGTTGGCATCGCGGTGGGTACTGATCTCGAGTTGGAAACGGGCACCCAGATGTTGAGCCAGAGCCTGGCCGTAGCCGCTGTAGAGGGTGCACCGGCCACCGGGTGGCGTTTGCGAAACCACGCGTACTTCGAACGTGGTCGGCGCCGGGGTCACGCCAGCCGGATTGATGCGCGGATGCGTTTCTTCACCGAACAGCCACAGCAAGCCACCCGACAGGAACATCGACACCGCCACGAACCAGAACGCCGCTTCCACCGAGCCGCTGAAGTGCGCGGCGATGCCCAGACCCAGCGCACCGATGCCGTAGCCGAGGTCGCGCCAGAAACGATAGATGCCGATGGCCGAGCCGCGCCAGTTGGGATGGGAGATATCGGCTACCGCTGCCGACAGGTTCGGGTACAGCAGTGCCATGCCGAAGCCGGAGACGGCGGCGGACAGCGACCACCATGCCAGGCCTTCGCCGAGCAGCATCAGTGCCACGCCCGCGCCGCAGACCCACATGCCAAGAACGTTTGGAATGTGACGTCCGATGTGGTCGGAGAGTTTGCCGGTGAAGAATTGCGAACCGCCCCAGACGAAACCGTACACGCCGACGATCCAGCCGATGTCGGGGAGGCTTACGCCGCGTTGATAAAGAAATACCGGATAGAACACCCACACCAGCGCATCGACGAACTTCTCCACCAGTCCGGCCTGGCTGATGGCGGCAAGGCGTTTGTCGCGCCACGACACCAGCGTGAACACCTCCCAAGTCGTCGGCTGCGCGGCGATGTTGGTCGGGAAGCGCGCCAGCGGCCCCGTGCCGAGGCCCGCTTTATGTTTTGCCGCTTCGCTCTTCGCCCAAGGCAGCGTGTCCTTGACCCACAGCAGGGTGAGCAGCATGGCCAGCAGGATGGTGGTCATGCCGAACAGCAACAATCCGCTGCGCGGGCCCAGCATGGTTGCCAGATAGGCGGTGATGATCCCCGCCAGCGCCAGCCCGACATAACCGGAGAATTCGTTGAGGCCGATGGTCAACCCGCGCTGGTCGGCGCGTGTGATGTCCAGCTTGGAAGTCTGCGTCATCGACCAGGTCAATCCCTGGTTGATGCCGAGCAGCACGGTCGCCGCCACGATCCAGCTCCACGATGGCGCAAAATACACCAGCAGCGGGATGGGCAACGCCGCCGCCCAGCCCAGCAGCAACACCTGCTTGCGCCCGATGCGTTCCGACAATCGTCCGGCCACGAAATTGAGTGTGCCCTTGACCAGACCGAAGGCCACCACGAAGGCAGTGAGCAGCATGAAGGAATTTTTCGGTACGCCGAATTCGGACTCGGACAGGGCGGGCACCACCGTGCGCATCATGCCGATGGTGAATCCCACCAGCATGACTTGCAGCAGTTGATGCAGGAACTGGTCGAGGTTGGCGCGGATGCCGTGTGACAGATTGGCGTGCGTCATCATCACCCCGCCAGATTGGCCGCGACCATTTTGTCCATCTCTGCAGGACGCGGCGGAATCTCCTTGAGCAGGTTTTCGATGAAGGCTTCTTTAGTCATCGTCAGACCGGGGTTCCAGCGCTTCTCGAAACCGATGGTCGAACTCGGCTTGCCGGACAAACCTGCGCCGCAGACGCTGCCCGCCTGATGGCCGGGGAATATCTCGACCTCTCCGGACAGGTGCAGCAATTTGGCGTGGATGCTGTCGTACAGTTGCGCCGCCATCTCCTGCTCGCGCCCCAGCAGGTCGGGGCGGCCGATGGAGCCGACGAACAGGGTGTCGCCGGTGATCACGAACCAGGGCAGCTCGCCGCGGCGCATGTCGGTCACCAGCAGGCAGATGCTATCGGGCGTATGGCCGGGCGTATGCAGCACTTCCACATTGACGTTTCCGAGATTGAGCGACTGGCCGTCGGTCAACGGTTCAAATTCAAACTTGACGCGGCCCTTGTTGGACTCGTGCAGGCAATAGGGCGCACCGACCATCTGCGCGAGCTTTCGACCGCCGGAATAGTGATCGGCATGGACATGGGTGTCGACGACGTAATTGATGGTGACGTTGGCCTTCTTCGCTTCCTCGATGTACCACTCCTCGTCGCCCGCGACCACGTCCACCGCCATGGATTTACCCTTGGTGCCGCAGCCCAGGAAATATGACAGTGAAGACTCTTTTGTTGGCAGTTGCTTGAAAAACATCGCTCTCTCCCTCTCTTTATGATTAGAACACCAGAACCTTGTCCGCCCACGCAGTCCACTCGGCCAGTTCCACCAGCGTGCTGCGGTGCGTCCCGTCGGCGATTTCGCTATCGCCCATGCCGCGCGCATCCATGCAGGTGCCGCAGATGCCGACCTCGCCGCCGTGGCGGACAACATTGCCGATCATCACCTCGATGTTGTAAAAGCCTTGGGGAACCTTTTGATTGCGGTGCGCGGACGCGGCTCCGTCGCCGATCAGAAAGACGCGCACCGAACTACCTTCCTGCTTGGCAACGGCACCCGCCAGACGCAGGCCGTTATAGGTGCGTTCGCTGCCGTACGGGGCATCGTTGAGGATGAATAAAGTCTTCATGACAACCTCCTTGCTTGATTAACATTCCAATAATCATTGGAATGATTAAAGCATCGGCTGTTAATTCATGTCAAGATGATTTAGAGTTACAGACATATATTCCAATACCCAATGGATTGATTCGATGAAAAGCGCACGCAAGATCAAAGACCTGCTGTACGAACAAGTGGCTCGGATAGGCAAGGTTTTTTCCAGCCCCAAGCGTCTGGAACTGATCGAATTGCTGTGTCAGGGCGAGAAAACGGTGGAGACGCTGGCAAAAGAAGCTTCCATCAGCGTGAAGCTGACCAGCGCGCATCTGCGCGAATTGCGCATGGCGCAGTTGGTGGAGACGGAGCGGCAGGGAAAGAACATCTATTACCGGCTGGTAAACAAATCGGTGGCCGACTTGTGGGTGCAGATACACACCCTGGCCGAGGAGCGCCTGATCGAATTGCAACTGTCGTTGCAGAAGATCGCCACACAGCCGAACGATCTGGTGCCCAGCGACCGCGACAGCCTGATGAAAGCCGCGCGCAAGGGCGAGGTGGTGGTGCTCGATGTCAGGCCGTCGGAAGAATATCTGAACGCGCATCTGCCGTTCGCGAGGTCGATCCCGCTGGAAGAGTTGCGCCAGCGCCTGGGCGAGTTGCCCAAGGACCGCGCCATCGTGGCCTACTGCCGCGGTCCCTATTGCCTGTTGGCGGTCGATGCCGTCGCCTTGCTCCAGCAGGAAGGTTACTCGGCAGTCCATCTGCGCGACGGCGTGGCCGAGTGGGATGCCGCCATCAGATAAAGCAACGGAAAAATGACCATGGAACTCTTCATCATCGGCTTCACCGCGCTGTTCATCGCCGCACTGACACTGTTCTCCGGCTTCGGTTTGGGCACCGTGCTGATGCCCGTCTTCGCGCTGTTCTTTCCCGTTGAATTGGCGGTGGCTGCGACTGCCGTGGTGCACTTCGCCAACAATCTGTTCAAGCTCGGCCTGGTGGCGAGGCGGGCCGAATGGCGCACCGTCGCGCGCTTCGGCATTCCTGCCGCGCTGGCCGCCGCCATCGGCGCACACCTGCTAATCGCTTCCGGCGACTTGCCTGCACTTGGGAGCTACACCCTTGGCGGCACGTTATATGAGATCGCTTTCCTCAAACTTGTGATCGGCGCGCTGATCGTCCTGTTTGCATTGCTGGAACTGTCCGCGCGTTTTCAGGCCCTTGCATTCCCGCCGCGCTGGCTGCCGCTGGGCGGGATGCTGTCCGGTTTCTTCGGCGGCTTATCCGGCAATCAGGGTGCACTGCGTTCAGCTTTCCTGCTCAAAGCGGGATTGTCAAAAGAGGTGTTTGTGGCAACCGGCGTGGTATGCGCCGTCATCGTCGATGCTTCACGTCTGGCAATTTATGGGACGGGTTCCATGGCAGCGCATTTATCCGGTTCGCGGGAGATCGCGATTCCGGTTGCGGTGGGCGTGGTCTGCGCCTTTATCGGCTCATACTTCGGCAAAAAGTTGTTGCACAAGGTGACCCTGCGCGCAGTTCAACTCACCGTCGCCAGCATGATGCTGATCGTGGGGCTCGGGTTGATGATCGGCCTGCTGTGAGCGGCTGGTCATCCCCCGATCAGGAGCGGCGTTCTGCTGCGCGAGGGTGTTGCCGAATGGGCAGTCACGAGCAAGTGACCGCCGCAGGGTCGAATTATTTGCAGTTGTTGTGCAGCTTCCACTTCTCTTCATGTCCCATGGCCTTGGCGAACTCGGGCACTTTGCAGCGCTCGGCTTCAGCAGGGTCCACGGGACTTGTCTGAACAGTTTCGTCGGCGTGTGCGGCAACCGGCGGTTTCCGGTCGGCCAATCTGTTGGCGATGAAACCCAGCACCAGCATGAACGCAAGCACGATCAGTCCCTGGCTCAGGTTGCCGCCGGCACCGGATTCGGGTTTCGATTCACACACACCGCCGGGGCAGAGTTCGGCTTTGTCGTTGAACAGCCGGTAGACCATGCAGCCCAGGCAGATGCCGAAGGCCGACTCGAAGAACAGCAGCAGCAGGCAAAGCGAACAGACGATCAGGTTGACCGGGCCGATCACGTTGTTGAGCACCACCAGATACAGCATGGTGAGCGCCAGCGCAAAACCGATGGCCCACGCGAAGCGTTTCTGCGGGGCGCCGACATACTCGGGCTGCTGCTTGCGCACGATCCATTGCCCCAGGATGAGGCTGGGCGCATAAGCGGGGTTGATGAAGATGCGCAGCGTAAAATCGATCAGGAACGCGACGACGAACACCCGCGTCAGCTGAAAATCTCCAAGCAGCCAGGCATTCATGAATGCCACGATGGCGAAGAAGAACAGGATGCCGGCACTGGCGCGAACCGCGCGCTCGTTCAGGACGGGCACGTTGTAGCCGGGGATCTGCTGGCCGAACTGGAAGATGGGCAGGCTCATGGGTCTCGATATATTTAAAGTCGGGTGCATATTATAGACGGGTAAACGTCGACACTATTCCCTGCATCGTGTTGCTGACACCCGAGCTACACGATAGCTGGTACGCATATTCAATCGCTTTGCGCATTATCCGTCTGGGAGATGCTCGGGATGAACCCCGGCGTGCGAGCCGCATACTCGCGCCATTGTTCCCCGAAATAATCCTCGGCATCGCGCTCCTCGGCATGCGCCAGTCTCACATACATCCACACCAGCACAGGGAACATCAGCAGTGTCAACAAAGTCGGCCACTGCAGCAGAAAGCCGAACAGGATAAATACGAAAGCCACGTATTGCGGATGACGGATTCTGGCGTAAGGCCCGGTGGTGGCCAGTTTGTGTTCGCGCTGCGCCTGGTACAGCACTTTCCATGCGCCTGCCAGGAGGATGAAACCGCCTGCGATGAAAGCGATACTCAAAATGTGCAACGGATCGTAATGCGGGTCGCCCTTCCAGCCGAACAGGGTATGCCAAAGATGGCCGGACTCATGGGAAAGGATATCGACCCCGGCGTAACGGGTTTGCAGCCAGCCGGACATCAAATAGATCGTCAGCGGGAAGCCGTACATCTCGGCGAACAGCGCCACGATAAAGCCGGAGAACGCACCGAACGAGCGCCAATCGCGCGAGGTCTGCGGTTTGGCGAAGCTGAACGCGAAGATGATGAACACCGCCGAGTTGATGACGACCAGCGACCACAAGCCATAAGCGGAAGTATCGGCATTCATTTGGGCTCTCCTTCGGAAGTATCGTGATGGCGGGTATGCCCTTTGCCGTCTCCATGCCCGTGGTGCATGAACCTGTGCATCAGCGGGCAGGCCAGCAGAAACAGATAAGGCAGTATCCCCAGCAAGTGGGCCCGATGCTCGGTGAAGAGCAGCACACCGGCTATCGCGAGAAAGCCATATAACACCCAGCCTGCTCTGGATTGGTGAGATGTTTCGTCCTGTTCTGACATACAGCCTCCCTAGAGTGAAACGCGGCGCAGCCGCAACGCATTGGCGATCACCGACACCGAACTGAAACTCATCGCGGCGGCGGCAATGATCGGGGAAAGCAACAGACCGAAGAACGGGTACAGCACACCTGCCGCGACGGGGATGCCGAGCACGTTGTAGATGAAGGCGAAAAACAGATTCTGGCGGATGTTCTTCATGGTCGCGCGCGACAGGCGCACGGCGCGCACGATGCCGGTGAGGTCGCCCTTGATCAGCGTCACGCCCGCGCTTTCCATCGCCACGTCGGTGCCGGTGCCCATGGCGATGCCGACCTGTGCCTGCGCCAGTGCGGGCGCGTCGTTGACGCCGTCGCCCGCCATCGCCACGATGCGGCCCTGCGCCTGCAATTGCTTGACGATGGAAGCCTTCTGCTCGGGCAGCACTTCCGCCTCGATGCGGTCTATGCCCAGTTTGCTCGCCACCGCTTGCGCCGTGACGCGGTTGTCGCCGGTGAGCATGATGACCTGCACACCTTCTTCATGCAGCGCGCGGATCGCGTCCGGTGTGGAAGCCTTGACCGGATCGGCCACGCCGATCAATCCCGCCGCCTTGCCGTCGATGGCCAGCAGCATCACGGTCTGGCCGTCGCCGCGCAACGCTTCGGCGCGCGCGGGCAAGTCGCCTGCGGCTATGTGCAATTCCTCGAACAATTTCAGATTGCCCAGCGCGACCGCGCGTCCTTCGACCGTGCCGGTGACGCCTTTGCCGGTGATCGAGCGGAATTCGCCGACCGGTTCAAGTTCGATGTTTCTGTCTTGTGCGCCCTTGACGATGGCTGCGGCCAGCGGATGCTCGCTGGCGCGTTCCAGGCTGGCGCCCAGGCGCAACACTTCGCCTTCATCGAATCCGGCCAGCGGAACGACCGCCGTCAGTTTCGGCTTGCCCTCGGTCAAGGTGCCGGTCTTGTCCACCACCAGCGTGTTCACCTTCTCCATGGTTTCCAGCGCTTCGGCATTCTTGATCAGCACGCCCAGTGTCGCGCCGCGCCCGGTGCCGACCATGATGGACATCGGCGTGGCCAGCCCCAGCGCGCAGGGACAGGCGATGATCAGCACCGCCACCGCGTTGACCACGGCATGCGCCAGACGCGGTTCCGGTCCCCAGAGTCCCCAGATCGTCAACGTGGCAAGCGCCACGGCCATCACCGCGGGCACGAAATATCCCGCAACCACATCTGCCAGGCGCTGGATCGGCGCACGCGAGCGCTGTGCCTCGCTCACCATGTGTACGATCTGCGCGAGCAGCGTATCTGCACCGACGCGCTCGGCGCGCATCAGCAGGCTGCCGGTGCCGTTCACCGTCGCGCCGATCAGGCGCGCGCCCATAGTCTTTTCCACCGGGATGGATTCGCCCGTCACCATCGACTCGTCCAGCGCACTTGTTCCCTCAAGCACCATGCCGTCCACCGGCACCTTCTCGCCGGGACGCACGCGCAGCACATCGTTCGGTTGCACTTGCTCCAGCGGGATGTCCTCTTCATTGCCGTTGCTGCGCACGATGCGCGCGGTCTTGGGCGCAAGCCCCAACAGCAGCTTGATCGCCGCGCTGGTCTGGCTGCGCGCGCGCAATTCCATCACCTGTCCCAGCAGCACCAGCGCCATGATCACCGCCGCCGCCTCGAAATACACCGGCACCGTATCCATCATGCTGCGCATGGCGGGCGGGAAGATGCCCGGCAGCAGCATCGCCACCACGCTGTAGCTCCACGCCACGCCGACGCCGAGCGCGATCAGGGTGAACATGTTGAGGCTGCGGTTGACGACGGATTCATATCCGCGCCGGAAGATCGGCCAGCCGCCCCATAGTACGGCGGGGGTGGCCAGCAGGAATTCGATCCATTGCAGGGCGGGCATGGAAACGGATGCGGGCAAGACCTGCGGGAAGAGGTCGGTCGCCATCGCGAGAATGAAAACCGGCAAGGCCAGCACGGCGCTGATCCAGAAACGCCGGGTCATGTCGTCCAGTTCGGCATGGTCTTCCCCCGCCGCATTGCGCGGCTCCAGCGCCATGCCGCATTTCGGGCAACTGCCGGGCGCATTGCGCACGATCTCGGGGTGCATGGGGCAGGTGTATTCGACTGCACCCGGTGCAGTCGGGAATTCGGGTTCCAGGGTCATGCCGCACTTCGGGCAGTTTCCCGGTGCGGGCTGGCGCACTTCCGGGTGCATGGGGCAGGTGTAGACCGCTCCCCCGGCGGCAGCGGGCGACGGCGTATTCTGGTGCGTGTTGCTATAGTCGTTCGGCGCGGCCTGAAACTTGTCCAGGCACTTGGCGCTACAAAACAGGTAGGTGCGGCCTTCGTGTATGAAACGTAAGCGGCTCTCCGGTGCAACCGTCATGCCGCATACCGGGTCTTTGTTCAATGTGTCCGCCGCGTGCGCGGAATCGTCATGCATAGATCGATGGTCGTGTTCCATATCCAGCCTCCTTTCGGACAGATTCGTGCGGTGGGAAGCGCGCGGCAAGCAATATCGGCTTGGCGCGCGACCCGGTCCGCCGTGCTAGTGCCTGTCTTTGGTATGGTCGTGCATGTCCATGCCTTTCATGGAGTCTTGCTTGCCCATGCCGGATGCTGTTTCGGGCATCGGCATGCCGCTCTTCTCTTCGGCATGGCTGTGTTTCTTTACCGTCTTCTTGGCCTCAACTTTTTTCTCTTTGACGGTTTCGGGATTTCCCGTTTTGTCGTCGGCATGATGTTCCTCGTTGGCAAAAACGGGGGAAGCAGCAAAAGCAGCCAGCGTGGCGGCAAGTAGTGTGGTTTTCAGTTTCATTTTGATCTCCTTTAAGTTGAGTAAACATTAAACTTTCGGTCTAGTGTATTGGTGCGTTCGATCCTCCTTTCGTCGTGCTTCAAGGTAAATACTCATCGGGTTCGTCTCACATTAATAGATATGGCTGACGAGAATGCCCACGCCGATATCCGGGCTTGCATCGGAAAAACCTTTCAGGATGTTCGCGCTGATCCGGGTGCCGGGCGCGATCATGTGCGTGACATATGCCGACAACTCGCGCCTGCCGGCGACACCGCCAGAGGGGCTTTTTGCCGCCTCGAACATCCCCCCCACAGTTTTTCCGCTGTCCAGTTGCCAGCTTGCGCCTATCGTGCCGTAAGGGACGTTATTGAAATCGACGCCCGGGGGCGAGCCGTAAATCTTGTAGCCGAGTGTTGCAAAGAGCGCGGTTTCATTCATCCCCCGGTAGCCGTCGATCTGCACCGAGTAGTCGTTGCGGCCCGTGCCCAACCCTTTATTCTCGTCGGCGGTTCCGAATTTGATGCCGCTGACCAGATTGACATTCGATGTGTCTGTCGAGAAGATGGTGTAGTCGGCCGACGCGGTGATGTCGCCCAGACCGGAATTGGTGGTCTTCGCCGCACCGGCGCCTGCGGACGCCATGCCGCCACCCATCCCCCCCGAGCCCCCGGCGCCAGTCATGCCGATACGGCCCATGCCGCGTACGATCCCGCCCGGCCCGGTGATGCTGATGTACGGCACAGTCAGCGATAGGGTCAGGTTGTCGGTGATGTATTTTCCAGTGACCGGGACGTACAGGATGATGGTCGATTCAGCGTTGCCATATTTTCCGGAGCTGTAGTCGAATCCTGCACTCAAGCCGCCCCCATCCTCGGCTGTGGCTGTCATGGAGACGAACATGCCCAGCAGCACAATATTGGAATTCTTCATCGCGATATTCCTTCCTTACAGTCGTAGAGCAATTTGGTGTGCGAACAATTCACTGAATTGGACTAATGCGTGTGGGCATGTCTGCCCTCGCCATGGGCTGACTCATCCTGTTCGACATGTACATCGGGCAGGGACATCACCCCCAGACCGTGCCGGTAAACCAGTTCCCCGCCATGCCAAGCGGTGCTGGCGACCAGCATCCATGCCGCGATCACTGCACCGACGAACGGCCATGTGGGGGTGGCATCCACTTTGTGTTTCCATGCGTCCCAGCCTGCCAGTACCAACAGCACTGCCAAGGTGACCAACGCCCATGCACGGTGCAGCAGCATCGCGGCATGGCCAGCCTCGTCATGATTGACTGAATTGGAGGCCAGCCATCCCAGTGCGACGGTCGGCATGGCAGCCAGCGCGCCCAGCCACAGCGAAGCATGAGCGAGCACGGCGCAATGGGCAGCGTAGCGTGGCCGTTCGCGCAACAGCCTTGCCGACAAATGAAAGAATGCCGACACGGATATCAGCGCGATCGGGAAATGAACGAATAACGGATGAAAATTCGGAATCACTTCGGTCATGATTGTCTCCTTTGTGTTATTGCCTGTTCCCGACAATCTCCGGTGGGACTGGCACAGCCGGAGCGGCAGTCCCTGCCTGTTGGGAGGCTTCCCTGTGATCGCCGGGGTGGCCGCCGCCATGTCCCATCATGCCCATATACCTGCCTGGCCACAGGGCCAATGCCAACATGACGACCATGACCGCGATCATGACTTCTCCTTTTTGCTGTTGCTTCATTGTTATTGTTCCTTCTTTGCGTATTGCATGAAACGAGTCATGCGCTCATGTTTGTATTACTCGACAGCAAAAACATACGGTTCCCTGTTGTCCTTCGGCACGGCATAGATCGTCAAGGTTCCTTTCTTCATCTCGCCCATGCCCGGCGAATTCATCGGCATGCCGGGGGCGCTGATCCCGGCGATGGCGGGTTTTTCCCCGAGCAGTTTGCGGACGGAGGCGACCGGCACATGGCCCTCGACCACATAGCCGCCGATCAGCGCGGTGTGGCAACTCGCCACATGGGCAACGCCATGCCGTTTCTTGATGGCATCCATGTCGGATTCGTTCACCGCTTTAACCGCGAAGCCGTTCTCGCGCAGATAGTTCACATACTTCTCGCAGCAGCCGCAGGCCGGGCTTTTGTGAAGCGTGATGGCTGTTGCGGCCTGTGCGGCATTCACTCCCGGGAGGGCAAGTGCCAGCGCGAGCAAAATTCGACTGAGCATGTTCATCTTGTCCCTTTCGCCGGTGGTCGTTTATTTGTGCGAGATATTCACGATCACCCACTGTTTCTTTTCACCTTGCACCAGTTCAAAGCGCACTGCGTCACCGGCCTTGAGGCCTTGAGGCAAAGGATCGTGCAACATGAACCACATGGTCATCGACGGCCAGCCCAGCGCAGCGATGGGCTCGTGGGCGATCTGCACTTTGCCGTCTTTCGCGTTTATTGCTTTCAGCACTCCGGCGCCAATGTGAGTGGCGGCCTGCTGAGTTTGTTGCGATGACGCATCGTGATGTTGCTCATGCTCGTTTGACGCGGCGCGGGCCAAGGCGCTTGTCGCCAGCAATGCGAAGAAAAATGCGAGAGTCAGTTTGTTCATGGTGTTTCCTTTCTGTTGGTATGGGTGATTGAAGAAATTTCGCGTTGTTTGATCAGTGCGTAGATCACCGGGATCACCAGCAGCGTGAGAACCGCCGAAGAGACCATGCCGCCGACCATTGGGGCCGCGATGCGGCGCATCACCTCCGAGCCGGTGCCGGTTCCCCACAGAATGGGAAGCAGTCCGGCCATGATGGCCACCACGGTCATCATCTTGGGGCGCACGCGTTCCACTGCGCCTTCCATGACAGCGGCGTAAAGATCTTTCGCAGAAGGTGGGTGACCTGCCGCGATGCAGTGAGATTGCGCTTCCTGCCATGCCTTCTCCAGATAGATCAGCATCACCACGCCGGTCTCCGCCGCCACCCCCGCCAGCGCGATGAAGCCCACCGCCACGGCCACGCTCAGGTTGTAGTCGAGCAGCCACAGCAGCCACACGCCGCCGACCAGCGCGAACGGCACCGACAGCATCACCACCAGCGATTCGGTGACGCGCTTGAAGTTGAGGTACAGCAACAGGAAGATGATGAGCAGGGTGATGGGGATCACGATCTTCATTTTGGCCGTGGCGCGCTCCATGTACTCGAACTGCCCGCTCCAGGTGGCGTAATAGCCGGGCGGGAATTTGACCTGTTCGGCCACCTCCTTGCGCGCTTCGTCCACATAGGAACCGATGTCGCGGTCGCGGATGTCGACATAGATGTAGGCGGAGAGCAGGGCGTTCTCGGTGCGGATAGAGGGCGCGCCCTTGCTGATGCTCACCTTTGCGACCTGGCCGAGCGGGATCATCGCGCCGTCCATGGTGGGCACAAGCACCTCGCGCGCGATCTGCTCCGGCGTGCCGCGCAGCTCGCGCGGATAACGCACGCTGACGCCGAAGCGTTCCAGGCCTTCCACCGTGGTGGTGACAATCTCGCCGCCGAGTGCGGTGGCGATCACGTCCTGTACTTCGCCGACGCTCAGCCCGTAGCGCGCCAGTGCCAACCGGTCCGGTTCGATGTTGAGATAGAAACCGCCGGTGATGCGTTCGGCGTAGGCACTGGTCGTGCCGGGGATGTTCCTGACCACAGACTCGATCTGCTTGGCCAGACGCTCCATCTCGTCCAGGTTCTTGCCGAACACCTTGATGCCGATGGGCGTGCGGATGCCGGTGGAGAGCATGTCGATGCGCGCCTTGATCGGCATGGTCCACGAGTTGGCCACGCCGGGGAATTGCAGTGCGCGGTCCATCTCGGCGATCAGCTTGTCGGTGTCCATGCCGGGCCGCCAGTCATCCTGCGGCTTGAGGTTGATCACGGTCTCGAACATCTCCAGCGGCGCCGGGTCGGTGGCGGTCTGCGCGCGACCGGCCTTGCCGTACACCGATTCGACCTCGGGGAAGCTCTTGATGATCTTGTTCTGCGTTTGCAGCAGTTCGGCGGCTTTGGTGACCGGCATGCCGGGCAGGGAAGCGGGCATGTAGAACAGCGTGCCTTCGTTCAGCGTCGGCATGAACTCGCTGCCCAGCTTCATGGCGGGATAGACGGACACGGCGCACACGAGCACGGCGGCCGCGAGGGTGGCCTTCTTGTATTCCATCACGGCGGTGATGAGCGGCCTGTAGCTTGCGATCAGCCAGCGGTTGAGCGGATTCTCCGCTTCCGGTTTGATCTTGCCTTTGATGAACAGCAGCATCAGCACCGGCACCAGCGTGACCGAGAGCAGGGCGGCACCAGCCATGGCGAAGGTCTTGGTGAAGGCCAGCGGCGCGAACAATCTTCCTTCTTGGGCTTCAAGCGTGAACACCGGCAGGAAGGAGACGGTGATGATGAGCAGGGAGAAGAAGAGGGAAGGGCCGACTTCCTTGCAGGCGGAGAGGATGGCGGCGCTCCGCTGTGAATGCGGCGCGTCTGCGGCGTTGGCTGCGTCGCCGGTTCCTCGCCTACCTTCATGGTATGTCTCGTCACCGGCTCCTTGCCGCCTTGCATCCATCACCGCATTCGCAGCGGATGGTTGTTGTCCAAGGCGTTCCAAATGCTTATGCGCATTCTCGATCATCACGATCGCCGCATCCACCATCGCTCCGATGGCAATCGCGATCCCGCCCAGGCTCATGATGTTGGAGTTGAGATTCAAGAAACGCATGGCGATGAAGGCGATCAGCACGCCGATGGGCAGCATCACGATGGCGACCAGCGCGCTGCGTGCATGCATCAGGAACACCATGCACACCAGCGCCACGATCAGGCCTTCTTCGAGCAGCGTCTTCTTCAAGGTGGCGATGGCGCGCTGGATCAGCTCGGAGCGATCGTACACGGCCTGGATGCTCACGCCTTCCGGCAACCCGGGCGTGATCTCGGCGATCTTGTCCTTGATGTTCTGTATCACCTCCAGCGCGTTCTGGCCGTAGCGCGCCATGGCGATGCCGGACACCACTTCACCCTCGCCATTCAACTCGGCCAGGCCGCGCCGCTCGTCCGGCCCCAGTTCGATGCGCGCGATGTCACGCAGCAGCACCGGCGTTCCGCGCTCGGACTTCACCACCAGGTTCTCGATGTCGCTCCTGCCGCGCAGGTAACCTTTGCCGCGCACCATGTACTCGGTCTCGGCCATCTCGATCACGCGCCCGCCTACATCGCGGTTCGAGTCGCGTATCACTTGCGAGACCTTACCCAATGGGATGCCGTAAGCGCGCAGTTTCACCGGATCGACCGTCACCTGGTATTGCTGTACGAAGCCGCCGACGGAAGCGACTTCCGCCACGCCGTGCGCCTTGGTCAGTTGATAGCGCAGATACCAGTCCTGCATGGTGCGCAGTTCGGCGAGGTTGTGTTTGTCGCTGAGTACGGCGTACTGGTACACCCAGCCCACGCCGCTGGCGTCCGGCCCCAGTTGCGGCGACACACCCTGCGGCATGCGTCCCGCGATGCTGTTCAGGTATTCCAGCACGCGCGAGCGCGCCCAGTAGATGTCGGTGCCGTCCTCGAAGATCACGTACACGAAGGATGCACCGAAGAACGAGAAGCCGCGCACCACCTTGGATTTCGGCACGGACAGCATCGCCGTGGTGAGCGGGTAGGTGACCTGGTCTTCCACCACTTGCGGCGCCTGACCGGGGTATTCGGTATAGACGATCACCTGCACGTCGGACAGGTCGGGCAGCGCGTCCAGCGGCGTTTTCACCAGCGCATAGATGCCCGCCAGCGTGATGAACAGGGTGGCGAGCAGGACCAGAAAGCGGTTGTGGGCCGACCACTCGATTATCTTGGCAAGCATCTCAGTGGCCCTCGTGTTGTGGCTGGACTTGCATCTTGGTGACTACCCATTCGCCTTCGCCGCGCTCGACGATCTCGAAACTGATCTTGCTGCCGGGCTGGAGGTTGGCGACCAGTGAGGAATTCGTCAATGCAAAATCCATGGTCATCCCCGGCCACTTGAGCGCAGGGATGGGGTCGTGGGTGATGCTCACCGTGCCGTCGTCGTTGATGGCTTCGAGGACGCCTTGCGCCTGATGGCCGACGGCCTGCGATTGCTGCGTCGGCTGGGCGGGCGCTGTCTGTCCGCCCAATCCGCTTAGCGCAGCTTTCAGATTGCTCTCCGCATCGATCAGGAAGTTGGCTGCGGTGACCACCTGCTCCCCTTCCGCGATACCGCTCAGCACTTCGACATGGTTGTCGCTGCGACTGCCCAGCGTGACCGTGCGCGGTTCGAAGCGGCCTTCGGCCAGACGCACCAGCACCACTTGCCGGGTGCCGCTGTCGATCACTGCCGAGGTCGGTACGGTCAGCGCCTTGTCGGCCTTGCCCACGGCGATCTGCGCGTTGGCGAACATGGCGGGTTTGAGCAGCGCTTTCGGATTGGCTATCTCGATGCGCACTTGCACCGTGCGCGTCGCGCTGTTCAGCGTCGGGTAGATGAACGCCACCCTGCCGTCGAAACTGCGCTCGGGGTAGGCATCGGCCGTGACTTGCGTGCGGGCGCCGGGCTGCACCTGTCCGATGTCCTGCTCCGGCACGTCGGCGATGACCCACACCGAGGACAGGTCGGCGATCTGGTACAGTATCTCGCCGGGCATGAAGCGCATGCCTTGCACGGCTTTCTTTTCCAGCACGATGCCGGATACCGGCGCATGGAAGGTGATGCGGTTGCCGCTCAGGCGGGCATCGGCGATATCCCAGTTTTTCAGGCGCGCGGCGCTGGCGTCGGCGAGTTGTTGCATGCTTTGCTTCGCATCGTCGTCGGCATCTTTCAGCGCGGCCAGACCTTGCGCGGCGAGTGCCTGTTCGCGCTGCGCCGAGACCAGTTCCGGGCTGTACACTTCGAACAACGCCTGACCTTTTGCGACAGCCTGTCCGGTGGTGTTCACCTGCAGGCGCTCCACCCAGCCCTCGAATTTCGGCGCGATGGTGTAGCTGCGGCGCTCGTCGATTTCGACACGTCCGGTCACGCGCAAAGTCCGGTTCAGTTCGCGCAGCGCGGCCGCTTCGCTCTTCACCCCAAGCTTCTGCACCTTGTCCGTGCTGATGCTGATCGCGCCCCCGCTGCCCGGTTCGGCATCGCCCGCGTACACCGGCACATAGTCCATGCCCATGGTATCTTTCTTCGGCACAGGCGACGTGTCTGGCAAGCCCATCGGGTTGCGGTAGTAAAGGACTGTGCGCTCCGCGCTTTTTACTGTGTCCTGTATCCCATATCCCGTATCCTGTTTTCCAAACCAGTATCCGGCTGCGGCCACGGCCAGCAACAGCAGCACGCCCAGACTCAGTTTGACGGCGTTGTTCATAGTTCTTCTCCCAATAGTCTTTCGATGTCGGCAAGGCGCAACTGCATGTCGGTTTGTATCTGCAGCAGTTGCTGGCGGGCTTTCAGGATCTGCCGTTGGGCTTCGATCAGCATGGCGAAGTCCACTTTGCCGGTCTCGTAGCCCGCCAGTGCGGACTGGTAGGTGAGATCGGCCTGCGGCAGCAGGCGTGTGGTGATGAGCGTTTCGGTGCGGCGGGCCGACTCCAGCGCGGACAGATTTTCGGACAGTTCCGATTGCATCTGGTTGAGCACCGCCTGTTTGCGTGCGGTCGAGGCGGACAGCATCGCTGCCGATTCGCGTTCCTGCGAACGGCGCGACGACTGCTGCAGCGGGATATTGAGTTCGAGCATCAAGTCCCAGGTCTTCACCGCCACGCCGGATTGCGTGGGGGCGACGCCGAGGGTGAAACCGGGGTAGCGATTGGCGTGGGCCAGGTCGCGGCTCTTTTCCGAAGACTGGATGTTGGCCTCGGCGATGCGCAGCTGAGGATTCTGCGCGAGCAGGCGTTCCTGCAATGCCGCTTCCTCCAGTCTGGCTGCCGAGGGCATGACGCGCAGTTGCGCCGCTTCCGCCAGCGGCGCGTTCACCGGACGCGACAGCAGGGCGTTCAGCCGTGCATGCGCGTGGTGGGCTTCGTTTTGCAGCGCGATCAGTTCGCTGCGCAGCATGGTTTTTTCGACCTGCACGCGGATCGCATCCTGCTGTTGCCCCAGCCCGTTGGCATAGCGCGTCTGCGCGATCTGCTCCAGACCCTCCAGCAGATCCAGCGTCTGTTGCGAGAGACGCGCGCTGGAAGCGGTGTAATAGCGCATGGCGTAGGTTTGTTTGATGCGCGCCGCCAGATCGGTCCAGCTTGCCGCGACTTGCCCGGTGGCCTGTGCGGCCTGGGCATCGGCCACTTCACGCCGCAGATCGCGGGTGCCGTACCAGGGGAAGCTCTGCATCAACGTGTATTTCGTGGCGCCGACCTGCGAGGGCAGCAGCCGCGCGCCGGTCGAACCCTCGTTGGTGATGTCCATCAACTCGGTACGCAACACCGGGTCGGGCAGCGCGCCGACGGATTCAGTGCGCTGATGGGCCGCTTCGGCCTCGAAGCGCGTGGCGGCCAGCTCGGGGTTATGTTCGCGTGCGTACTCCAGCAGGCCGTTGAGATTGTCGCCCAAGGGCTCTTCGGCGCTGGCGGGCGTAAACCAGAGCACGCATAGCATCGATAAAACGATAGAAGGTGATTTCATGTTCCGCATCCATTTGCTGTTGCAATGCAATCGGACAGCCGCTAGCGACCGCCGAACGGTGCGGGAGAATCAGACTATGGAAACTACAGACGGACTCGTCCCGCGTCAGGCGCGGGCGAGAGGAGGCGGAACCAGCGGGGCGGAGGTGTAGGAGTGGTAGACAACCAGATAGGGAGTCGATTCAAGCAAGTTGGTCTGCACAGCGGCCATTTCCATGTCGGGTACGGACAGGTAGCCGGTGCAGGCCAGATGGCAGACACCGCAACTGTTGCAGGAAGAGTCTTGCTCGTCCGTTGCGGCAGGAGTTTCGCTGTGATGCTGGTGATGCGCCGTCATGTCCTCGTGCGCCATGGATTGCATGGCGGCGGTTTCCGCACATCCGCCGCGCTGCAACTGCATGGATACCGATGCCGCCAGTGCGCTGCCGCTGGAAAGCGGCAACCACAGCAGCATCAGTACGGCAACGAATTTTCTGGACAGGTCGGACATGCGTGCAGTGTGTCAAAGTGGTGCCTGATAGTCAATCGGGGATGTTTGTGACAACCCCGCGTTCAGTGTGTGGAATTTATCCATTGTCAGCCTGCCGTGCTGGCGTTAAAGTTCGTCCCATCCACAACAGAACCTACTGAGGAGAATAAGAATGTCAATATTCATGGCTGTGGTGGTCATAGCCGTCGTTCTCGGTCTGGCGTTTTTCCGTGCATCCATTTGGGGTTGGTTGATCGGGATGGTCGCGCTGGTCGTTCCCATCGTTGCCCTTGACAGCCGCCTTTCCGACGAGGCGCTGCAGGCGATCTACATCACCCTGGCTGCCATCGTCGCTCTCTTCGGTATCCCGGCGTTGCGCCGTCTGTTGATCAGCAGTTTCATCCTCGGCATCTTCCGCAAGATATTGCCGCAAGTCTCGCAGACCGAACAGGAGGCGCTCGACGCCGGTACCGTCGGCTGGGATGGCGAGCTGTTCAGCGGCAATCCGCACTGGAAACAGCTGCTGGCGCTGCCCAAGACCGGGCTCAGCGACGAGGAGCAGGCCTTCCTCGACAACGAGGTCGAGCAACTGTGCGCGATGCTGGACGACTGGGACATCACCCACAAGCGCCAGGACCTCTCGCCTGAGGCCTGGCAGTTCATCAAGGACAAGGGCTTCTTCGGCATGATCATCCCGAAGGAATACGGCGGTCTCGAATTCTCCGCGCAGGCCCAATCGGCCGTGATCACCAAGGTGGCTTCGCGCAGCGGCACGGCGGCGGTCACGGTGATGGTGCCCAACTCGCTGGGGCCGGCCGAACTGTTGCTGCATTACGGCACCCAGGAGCAGAAGGACAAATACCTGCGCGGGCTCGCCAGCGGCAAGGAAGTGCCGTGCTTCGCGCTGACCGGCCCGTTCGCCGGTTCCGATGCGGGCGCGATCCCGGATCAAGGTGTCGTTTGCTACGGCGATTTCAACGGCCACAAGAACGTGCTCGGCGTGTGCCTCACCTGGGAGAAGCGCTATATCACGCTGGCACCGGTGGCGACGTTGCTCGGTCTGGCGTTCAAGCTCTACGACCCGCAGAACCTGCTGGGGGCGGAAGTCTCGCGCGGCATCACGCTGGCGCTGGTGCCCACCGACACGCCCGGCGTGGAAGTGGGACGCCGTCACTTCCCGCTCAACTCCGCCTTTCTCAACGGTCCGACCACAGGTAATAACGTATTCATCCCGATGGAATACATCATCGGCGGCACCATGCGCATCGGCCACGGCTGGCGCATGCTGATGGATTGTCTGGCGGCGGGGCGCTCCATCTCGTTGCCGGCCAGCGCGACCGGCGGCAGCAAAATGGCGGCACGCACCAGCGGCGCCTACGGGCGCGTGCGCAAGCAGTTTCATGTGCCGGTGGGCAAGTTCGAAGGCGTGGAAGAGGCGCTCACGCGCATCGGCGGCAACCTGTACGTGATGGATGCGGCGCGCACCATGACCGCGCAGGCGGTGGACTTGGGCGGCAAGCCCTCGGTCATCTCTGCCATCGTGAAATACCATTGCACCGAACGCGGCCGTGTGGTCATCAACGATGCGATGGATGTGCATGGCGGCAAGGGCATCTGCCTCGGCCCCGACAACTATCTGGCACGCGCCTACCAGCAGGCGCCCATCGGCATCACCGTGGAAGGTGCCAACATCCTTACGCGCAGTCTCATCATCTTTGGTCAGGGTGCGGTGCGTTCGCATCCCTATGTGCTGAAAGAGATCCACGCGGCGCATGACCAGGACAACAAACGCGCCGTGCGCGAGTTCGACGAGGCATTCTTCGGCCATATCAGTTTCACCCTCAGCAATGCGGTGCGCAGTCTGCTCTACGGTTTGACCGGAGGTCTGATCATCGGCGTGCCGACCGAGCAGCCGACCAAACGCTACTACCAGGCGCTGACGCGCTACTCGGCGGCGTTCGCGTTCGCCGCGGACGTCTCCATGCTGGTCCTGGGCGGCGGACTCAAACGCAAGGAGAAACTCTCCGCGCGTCTCGGCGATGTGCTGAGCCAGATGTATCTGTGCTCTGCCGTGCTGAAGCGTTTCGAGGATGACGGACGCCTTGAAGAAGATCTGCCGCTGCTGCACTGGGGTATGCAGGACGGGCTCTATCGCATCCAGACCGCGTTCGACAGCGTGCTGCAGAACTTCCCCAACCGCATCGCCGCGCTGGTGTTGCGCGCCATGATCTTCCCGCTCGGACAATGGCGTCAGCCGCCCGATGACAGGATCGGCCACCAGGTCGCTTCGCTGCTGCTCAAGCCCGGTGCCGCGCGAGATCGCCTGACCGCCGGTATGTTCATCTCGCCCGACGAGAAGGATGCGGTCGGCGCGCTGGAAGCGGCGCTCGCCAGCACACTGGCATGCGAACCACTGCAAGCCGAACTGGAGAAAGCGCGCAAGGAAGGCAAGATCAAGGCGCGCGAAGAACTGCAGCAGATCGCCGAGGCGCGCGAACTGGGCCTCATCGACGCCGAGCAGGCACTGCAGTTGGAACGCGATTATGCGCTGCGGCGCAAGGTCATCATGGTGGATGACTTCGCGCCTGAACAACTGAGATCGAATGGATGAGCAGTCTGCGCGACAAGGTGGTGTTCATCACCGGCTCCAGTCGCGGTATCGGCCGGGAGATCGCCTTGCGCTGCGCGCGCGACGGGGCGAAGGTGGTCATCACCGGCAAGACGACCGAGCCGCATCCCAAGCTGCCCGGCACCATCCATAGCGTGGCGCAGGAGGTGGTGGACGCGGGCGGGCAGGCACTGGCCATCCAGCTAGACGTGCGCGACGAAGAGGCCATCGCTGCCGCCGTCGAGCACTCCGCCGCGCACTTCGGCGGCATCGACGTGCTGATCAACAACGCCAGCGCCATCAGCCTCACGCCCACCTTGCAGACGCCGGCCAAACGCCTCGACCTGATGTGGGACGTGAACATGCGCGCGACCTTTCTTGCCTCGCAGGCCTGCATCCCGCACCTGAAGAAGGCGAGCAATCCGCATATCCTCACGCTGTCGCCGCCGCTGAACCTGGAAGCGAAGTGGTTCGCGCCGCACGTCGCCTACACCATCTCGAAATACGGCATGAGCATGGTCATGCTGGGGCTGGCGAAGGAATTCGCCGCCGACGGCATCGCCTGCAACTGCCTGTGGCCGCGCACCACCATCGCCACCGCTGCCATCGAATTCAATTTTCCGCCGGAGATACTGCGCGCCTCGCGCAAGCCGGCCATCATGGCCGATGCGGCGCACGCCATCCTGTTGCGTGACGGCAAGACTTTCAGCGGCCATTTCTTCATCGACGACGAGGTCTTGCGTGCCTCAGGCGTAAAGAACCTCGATCACTATGCCGTCAGTCCGGGAGAAAAACTGTACGGCGATCTGTTTCTGGAGCGGGGACAATAAAAACAAAAGGGAGGTGTGACATGAATGCACAATATGAAGATGTCATTGCACCGGCGCAGGCCGTTACCCTGCATGGGCTGTTTCTGGAACGGGTGCGGCGCACACCGGACAAGGAAGCCTACCGTTATTTCGATGTGCCGCGTAACCAGTGGGTCTCGCTGAGCTGGCGCCAGATGCGCGAACAGACGGCGCGCTGGCAGGCGGCGCTGGCGAAGGAAGGCCTGGTCAAGGGCGACCGCGTGGCGCTGATGCTGCGCAATTGCCCGCAATGGGTGATGTTCGACCAGGCGGCGATGTCGCTCGGACTGATCGTGGTTCCGCTGTACACGGTGGACCGTGCGGACAACATCGCCTATATCGTCAACGATGCGCAGGCGAAGGTGCTGCTGTTCGAGACCGCCGAGCAATGGAAAGAACTTTCCGGCGTGGTGGGGCAGATGGGTTGCGTGCAGCGCTTCATCGCGCTGGACGACTTTACAAGCGACGAACCGCGCCTTGCGTCGGCGGTGCGCTATCTGCCGGACAGCGCCGAGCTCGAACCGGCCCCGCCCTGTGCGATCGGCGAACTGGCCAGCATCATCTACACCTCGGGCACCACCGGCAGGCCGAAGGGCGTGATGCTGAGCCACAACAACATGCTCTCTAACGCCTTCGATGCGATGGCGACGTTCACCATGCGCGACGACGACCTGCTGTTGTCCTTCCTGCCACTGTCGCACACCTTTGAGCGCACCTGCGGCTATTACCTGCAGGTGATGACCGGCGCGACCGTGGCCTATGCACGCTCCATCCCGCTGTTGTCGGAAGACCTGCAGACCATCAAGCCGACCATCCTCATCTCGGTGCCGCGCATCTACGAACGCATCAACGCCGCGATCAAGGCCAAGCTCGACGAGGGGTCGCCACTCAAGCGTGCGCTGTTCCACCTGGCGGTGGAGGTCGGCTGGGCGCGCTTCCTGCGTGAACAGGGGCGCGGCGGCTGGAAGCTTTCGTTCCTGCTGTGGCCGGTGCTGGACGCGCTGGTGGCGAAAAAGATCCTGGCGCGTTTCGGCGGGCGCCTGCGCACTGCCGTCAGCGGCGGCGCGGCGCTGCCGGCCGAGATCGCGCATCGCATCGTCGGCCTCGGCCTGCCCGTGGTGCAGGGCTACGGGCTCACCGAGACCAGTCCCATCGTGACAGGCAACAGGCTGGAGAACAATTTTCCCGATAGTATCGGGCAGCCGATACGCAACGTGCAGGTGAAGCTGGGCGCGCAGAACGCGTTGCTGGTGAAGGGGCCGAACGTGATGATGGGTTACTGGAACAATCCCGAGGCCACCAAGGCGATGATCGATGCCGACGGCTGGCTGAATACCGGCGACATCGCGCGCATCAGCGGGACGGGCCACATCTACATCACCGGCCGTCTGAAAGAGATCATCGTGCTTTCCAACGGCGAGAAGATCCCGCCGGCCGACATGGAATCCGCCATCCTCAACGATCCGCTGATCGACCAGGTGATGGTCTACGGCGAGGGCAAACCCTATCTGGTCGCGCTGGCCGTGCTCAATCCGCAGGTGTGGCCGCAGGTCGCCGCCAAGGTCGGCGTGCGTTCGGACATGCCGGAGTCGCTGACCGACAGCAACGTGGAGGCCAAGGTGTTGCGTCGCATCGCCCGCAACATCAGCGGCTTCCCCGGTTACGCCAAAGTGCATCGCGTGCTGCTGCTGACCGACCCTTGGAACATCGACAACGGCCTGCTCACGCCCAAACTGAGCCTGAAGCGCAACAAGGTGGTGGAGATGTTCGGCAAGCAGATCGAAGAACTCTATAAAGGGCATTGAGATGCACGCCGATCGCGAGACCACCTCATTGCCGCAGCGCGAACCGACCATACGCGTGGCTGCCATGCCGTCGGATGCCAACTACACCGGCGACATTTTCGGCGGCTGGCTGATGGGGCAGGTGGACATCGCCGGCAGCATCCCCGCGGTGCACCGGGCCAAGGGCAGGGTGGCGACCATCGCGGTGAACTCGTTCGTGTTCAAGCAGCCCATCTTTGTCGGCGACGTGGTGAGTTTTTATACGAAGATCATCAAGACCGGCACCACCTCGGTCACCGTGGATGTCGAGGTCTATGTGCAGCGCGACCCGGCCAATCCGAAATGCCACAAGGTGACGGAGGCGACGCTGACTTATGTCGCGGTGGGCGAGGACCGCAAGCCGCGGCCGTTGCCGCCGCAAGAATGATTCTGGGTATGTTGATTCGTTATTTCATTGAACTGGGAGAAGTGAACATGAAGTTAAAGAAGTCGTTGATGGCAGTATCGGTGGCCGGCACCCTGCTGGCGATGTCGGGAAATGCGGCAGCATCGGCATTCGCCCTGATCGAGCAGAGCAGCGGCACGGGCAACGCGTTCGCGGGTGGCGCGGCCGCAGCAGAGGATGCGACCACCATCTTCTTCAATCCGGCTGGCATGTCGCGACTGAAAGGCAGACAGGTGACCGTGGCCGGTAGCTTGATCCAGCCCTCGGCGAAGTTCTCCGATACCGGCTCGACCGGAGCAGCACTGCAAACCGCAGGCGGCAATGGCGGCGACGCGGGCAGCCTGGCGCTGATTCCCAACACCTATATGGTGATGGAACTGGACTCCGCGACGCGATTTGGCCTCGGTATCAATGCACCGTTTGGTCTGTTGGTGCGCGTTTAAAACTACCCAGCCCTGCGCGTTGAATTTTACCCAGGCACTTTAGCCGCCATTTTGGGTGACGGCTGCAAATAAGTGTAGCTCAGTTTCACTACTTTTGACTTCCAAGATGGCCGAGTGGAATG
>JACQYW010000007.1 GCA_016208015.1 Nitrosomonadales bacterium
TACTTTACCCAGTAATTTCATGGTGATCATCTCCTTGGTTTCTCCATTCCGAAAATCGGAATGGAGGAGGTTAATCACCTGGGTAATTTTCAGCGCGCAGAGGCTAGGTTTTCTGGGTAATATTCAACGCGTACCAACACCTATAGGTCATCCAGCGAAACCTCGACCGATTTCTCGGATTGACGCTCTTTGACCAAACGCACAAGCGCCTGGTCGTCCAGTTGATCCATCATCGCCTCGAAGGCCGCCACGGGAACCAGGTACGCCGCAGGGCGATTGTGGTTAAGGATGGCAACTGCAAAGCCTTCCGCACTCTGAATAATGGCCGAGGGATTTTTCTTCAATTCGCTGATACTGACTGATGCATTGGCATACAGCTGTTCCATGGCGTCCTCCAATTAAGACCTAAATAATGACTTGATTATAGGTCAATCCATCTTGTCGTGACTTGTAACTTTCGTCCTTCTATCCAGCTCGCGCAGGGAAGGGTAGGTAGATTCTTGGGCATGGTGGGGTATCCACAATTTGTGGTCACCTTACCCAACCCCGTCAAGCAATACCCGCCTGCTCCAGCGTGGCGACCGGCAAATACAACGACAGCGGACTATCCACGCAAGCGATGAATCCCAGCCTGGTATAGAACGCTTTGGCCTTGTCGTGTTTGGCATCAACCACGACGGCATACAGCCCCACGCGTTGCGAGAATTCCACGGCCAAGCGCAATGCGAACGCCAGCAAGTCTTGACCGGTGCCTTTGCCCTGATGCTGCGCATCCACCGCCAAGCGGCCAATGCGCAGGATGGGGGCGGGATGGCGCGGTAGTTTTGATTGGGCGGGCAGCGATGCCGTGGCAATCTGGCCCGCACTTACGGTGACGAAGCCGGTGACGGTTGTGCCGTCTTCCGCCAGCGCCACATAGGTTTTGCCGAAACCGCGCCGTTGTTGCTGGCCCGCCTGACGCTGCAAGAATTCGTTCAACGCCGCATCGCCGCAATCAAAGCCGTTGCGGTTGTGCTGCTTGCCGAGCAGTTGGATGACTGCCACGTTTACCGGCGCGTCATGAGTTTGCGCAAGGCGGCTTTGGGTTTGGGCGGCTTTTCTACCGAGGATGCGAACGCTTCAAAGTCGCGCTGGGTGAGCATAAGCGTGTCGTAGTCCGACACCACTCGCCGCGCCGCCTCGTATGCGTTTTGCAGCATGAAGCCGGAGACGGTTGTCCCCATCAGCGCGGCGGCGCGTTCGATCATGGCTTTGGCATCGGCGCTGGTGCGCAAATTGATGCGCGACGATTCATTGCTTGTGATTGCCGACATGGTTGTTACTCCTGATATATCGATGCAGGCATTGTACGTCAATTTTACGCACGCGGACAATGCGTGTTTCAGCTTCCGGTTTGGTTACAAGGCGGCTATCCGGGGCCAATCAGGTCAGGGGATTTCGGGTTTCAGCGGATATAATCGCGCGCCATGATCTGCCGCCCCCACTGCGCCGCCTGCTGCATCGCGCCCTCCATCACCTCTCCCCTGCCCGGCATGCCGAATGGCAAACCCGCCGGGGTGCCGTGCGTGCAGCTAGATGACGAGTTGCGCTGCAAGGTGTTCGGCCAGCCGCAGCGCCCGGCCTTTTGCGGCGGGTTGCAGCCTTCTGCGGAGATGTGTGGAACTTCGCGCGAGGAGGCGATGGTTTGGTTATCGCGGCTGGAGCGGGCGACTCAGCCGGTATAATCGCGCCATGCTTGCTACCGACTCTTTTCCCGAAATCACTTCCGATTCGCCTTGCATCGGCCATTGCACGACGGTGCTGGGCGATGATGTCTGCCGCAGTTGTTTGCGCACTTTTGATGAGGTGGCGCGCTGGCTGGAGATGAGTGAGGAGGAGCGGCGGGGGGTGAATCGGCGGATTGCTTTGCTTGCAAACAAGCTGCCGGGTTCGCAAAAGAACATTTGAGTTCACCCTTCGACAGGCTCAGGGCGAACGGCATTTTTTTATTTACTGGATTCCGGCCTTCGCCGGAATGACGGAACCATATGGACATCCTCATACTCATTAAAGCCGCCATCATGGGCGTGGTCGAGGGTCTGACCGAGTTTTTGCCGATCTCTTCCACCGGGCATCTGATCCTGGCGGGTGATCTGCTCGGTTTTAATGACGAGCGCGGCAAGGTGTTTGAGATCGTGATCCAGTTTGCGGCGATCCTGGCGGTGTGCTGGGAATATCGGGCAAAATTGACTGCGGTGGCATCGGGGCTGGTGCGCAAGGAGGAAGCGGCGCAGCGCTTCACCTTTAACCTGTTCATCGCATTTCTGCCGTTGGCGATTTTGGGTCTGACGTTTGGCAAGGCGATCAAAGCGAATCTGTTTTCGCCGGTGCCGGTGGCGCTGGCGTTCATCGTCGGCGGTTTCATCATCTTGTGGGCGGAGAGGCGCAAGCATTCCGAGCACATCGTGAGCGTGGATGACATGCACTGGAAGGATGCGTTGAAGATGGGTTTTGCACAGGCGCTGGCGCTGATTCCCGGCACTTCGCGTTCGGGGGCGACGATCATTGGCGGTTTGTTCCTTGGGCTGTCGCGCAAGGCGGCGGCGGAGTTTTCGTTCTTTCTCGCCATCCCGACGCTGGGTGCGGCGACGGTGTATGAGGTGATCAAGTATCGCGACCAGTTCCATGCCGATGATCTGGGCATCTTTCTGGTGGGTTCGGTCGCTTCATTCATTAGCGCATTTTTGTGTGTGCGCTGGCTGTTGCGCTATATCAGCCATCACGATTTCACGGTGTTCGCGTGGTATCGGATTGCGTTCGGTTTGATCGTGCTGGCAACCGCTTACGGCGGATTGGTGGACTGGTCGAAGTCATAAAAAATGCCCGCGCTCGGCGGGCATTTTCTTCACGGGAACCAAAGACTCAGCTCTGCTCCCAGGGCAAGCCGGCCAAACGCCAGCCGTTCTTCTTGTTGCGCTGGTTGCCCGCATCCTTATCGCCTTCGAAACCTTCCAGAATGTTGAAGCAGGTGTTGTAGCCGGCCTGCGTCGCGACCATGGCCGCGGCATGCGAACGGTGTGCGCTGCGGCAAAGGAACAAGACCATTGCCTCTTTTTCGACTTGTTGCTCCAGCGCCGCCATGAAGTTCGGGTTCTGTTTCATGCCGGGATAGCTCAACCATTCGATCTCGACCGCGCCGGGGACGCGTCCGACCCAGTCGATCTCGGCGCGCGTGCGCACGTCGACGATCTTTACGCCGGGAGCGGTGCGCATCAGCTCGAAGGCCTCCCGCGGCGTCACGGCGCCCGCATACGGCAGGTTAAGTTCTTTCCCGCGCTGTTGTGCGGCCTGTAGAATCTCGGTGATCTTTCCCATTTTCTTTCCAGTGTTTAACCTTTAACTCGCCGGTGCTATCCTGCACGGCACGCCTGCATACTATCCCAACAATAATGAAAAATCACACGCACACTCACGCCCACGACAAATCGGCAGCCTTCGAACCGGCACACCCGGTGCGCTTCGCTGCGGCGCGCAAGAGCACCTGGGTGAGCATCTTCATCAATCTGGGACTGACCGTGATGCAGGTGCTGGGCGGTTTCTTCGGCAAGTCGCAATCGCTGATGGCCGACGGCCTGCATTCGCTGGCCGACCTGATCTCCGATGTGCTGGTGCTGTTCGCCAACCGCCACGGCAACAAGCACGCAGACGCCAACCACCCCTACGGTCACGCGCGCATCGAGACGGCTGCCTCGCTGGTCCTCGGTGTCAGTCTCGCCGCGCTCGGCGTCGGCCTGCTGATCTCCGCCGGCATACGCCTGCAGCATCCCGAACATGTGCAGGCCGTACAGCCCTTCACGCTGTGGGTCGCCGCCATCGCGCTTGCCGCCAAGGAAGGCATGTTCCGCTATATGCTGGCAGTCGCGCAGCGCGTGCGCTCGCAGATGCTGGTGGCGAACGCCTGGCATGCGCGTTCCGATGCCGCCTCTTCGCTGGTGGTCATCGTCGGTATCGTCGGCAATCTGCTGGGCTACACCTTCCTCGATCTGGTCGCTGCCGCCGTGGTCGGTGTGATGATCGCCTACATGGGCATCCAGTTCGCGCGCGACGCGATGCTCGAACTGGTCGACACCGGACTCGACCAGGAAGAAGTCCGCGCCATCCGCAATACCCTGAAGGCGGTCCCCGGAGTGATGGGCCTGCATGAACTGCGTACGCGCAAGATGGCCGACAACGCGCTGGTCGATGCACACATCATGGTCGATCCCAAGGTCAGCGTATCGGAAGGACATTACATCGCCGAGGCGGCACGCACTGCGGTTCTGAACGGGCATCATGTGATGGATGTCATGGTGCATATCGATCCCGAGGACGATGCGAAAGCCAAACCCAACGCACATCTGCCGCAACGGCATTTGCTGATTGCGCACCTCAACAGTCGTCTGGGTTCTGAACTGCCGCACTCGACCCGTGTCGTGCTGCATTATCTGGGCGGCAATGTGGAGGCCGAACTGCTGCTCGATGCCCCCGTGGACATCGCTTCCTTGCAACGCAAATGCACCGCCATCACGGTCGATGACCCCTATTTCCGCAACATCGTGATCTACCAGAGCGGCGCACCAATTTAGTGCATCACTCCCGGACCGCGCCCCATTCGGGGGCGCGCTATGCTGCGCCCACCTCAAGGCAAATATGGCACAATGCGCGTCTTGCTAGATTCAGGGTGATGGCACAGTTTCTGCTGTATGGGAGCTTGTTCCATCAATCGGTTCGTTTCACAAAACAGCTTCGTTTTAATTATCTTGGGAGATTCGAGTATGTCTAAAACCGCCGCCGACGTTCTGAAAATGATCAAAGAACAAGGCATCAAGTTTGTTGATCTGCGCTTCACCGACACCAAAGGCAAGGAACAGCACGTTGGCGTGCCTGTTTCCCACTTCGACGCCGACAAGTTCGAAACCGGCCACGCGTTCGATGGTTCTTCCATCGCCGGCTGGAAAGGTATCCAGGCTTCCGACATGCTGTTGCTGCCGGATCCCGATTCCGTCTACCTCGACCCGTTCTTCGACGAGCCGACCCTGGTGATGTCCTGCGACGTCATCGAGCCGACCGACGGCAAGGGTTACGACCGCGACCCGCGCTCCATCGCCAAGCGCGCTGAAGCCTACCTGAAGTCTTCCGGTATCGGCGACACCGCTTACTTCGGTCCGGAACCCGAATTCTTCATTTTCGACTCCGTGCAATGGCACATCGACATGTCCGGCTGCTCGGTCAAGATCAACTCCGAAGAAGCTGCCTGGGCGACCGGCCACTCCTTCGAAGGCGGCAACACCGGCCACCGTCCGATGGTCAAAGGCGGCTATTTCCCCGTTCCTCCCGTTGACAGCCTGAACGACATCCGCGCCGCGATGGTCATCGCGCTGGAAGAGATCGGCATCCCGGTCGAAGTGCACCACCACGAAGTCGCGACAGCCGGCCAGTGCGAACTGGGCACCATGTTCAACACGCTGACCAAGCGCGCCGACTGGACCCAGACCCTGAAGTACGTGGTGCAGAACGTTGCCCACCAGTATGGCAAGACAGCTACTTTCATGCCCAAGCCCATCGTTGGCGACAACGGTTCCGGCATGCACGTTCACCAGTCCATCTGGAAGGGCGGCAAGAACCTGTTCGCAGGCAACGGCTATGCCGGTCTGTCCGAAACTGCCCTGTTCTACATCGGCGGTATCATCAAGCACGCCAAGGCACTGAACGCGATCACCAACCCCGGCACCAACAGCTACAAGCGTCTGGTTCCGCACTACGAAGCACCGGTGAAACTGGCTTATTCCGCCAAAAATCGTTCCGCTTCGATCCGTATCCCGCACGTTTCCAGCGACAAGGCACGCCGTATCGAGACACGTTTCCCGGATCCTTCCGCCAACCCGTACCTGTGCTTCGCCGCGCTGATGATGGCCGGTCTGGACGGCATCCAGAACAAGATCCACCCCGGAGATCCCGCGGACAAGAACCTGTACGACCTGCCGCCGGAAGAAGATGCAAAGATCCCGACCGTGTGCGCTTCTCTGGATGAAGCCCTGGCAGCGCTGGACAAGGACCGCGAGTTCCTGACCCGCGGCGGTGTGTTCTCCAGCGACTTCATCGATGCATACATCGAACTAAAGATGGATGAAGTGAACCGCATCCGCATGACGACCCACCCGGTCGAGTTCGACATGTACTACAGCCTCTAAGCAACACAGAGGTTAATGGGAACGGAGCCTCAGGGCTCCGTTTCTTTTTGTGGCTACGTCTTTTCAGCACGCCCCCCTTAACCTATACTGCGCCCACTGTTTTCAAGGTCACATCATGAAACTACGTCATTTGTTCGTTCTGAGTTGCGCGGCGACCTACGCCATCAGCGCGCACGCGGAGATCTACAAACGTGTGGACGAAGACGGCCATGTCACCTATTCCAGCACCCCCATCAAGGGCGGCAAGAAACTCCACCTCGAGCCTTTACCAACCATGGCGCCACCGCCAAAACAGAACAAGGCCGCCGAAAATTTCCCGCGCGTGAATTCGGACACACAGACGCGCCGTGACGATACCCGCCGCAAGATACTGGAAGACGAATTCGCTACCGAACAAAAAGCACTGGAACAGGCACGCCTCAAGCTGCAGGAAGCCAAGGACAATCCCGAGATCTCCAAGGGACCGAACGGCCAGACCTTCCGCAACATGGCGAAATACGAAGAAAAAGTGAACGCGGCACAAGAAGAAGTGACGGCTCACGAGAAGAATGTCGAAGCGCTGCAGACCGAGCTTTCCAACCTCAAGTAACAGCCACGCGTGGCATGTTTTCTGCTTTGTAGACTGACATGCCGACCGCCTCTCTTCCCTCACTGGAACATCTCACCACCGCGATCATCCTGCTGGACGACCAGTCGCGCATCGCATTCCTGAATCCCGCTGCCGAACACCTGTTCGGCCTCAGCAGCACCAACCTGATCGGCCATCCGCTGCAATACGCTTTCTCGCACACCGAGCAGTTGTTCAGCACCATCCAGTCCGCGCTTTCCAGCCACGCCAGTCATATCGAACACGAGATGACCCTGGGCACGCATGCATCGGGCAACAAGTTCCATCTGAGCTGTACCGCCACGCCGCTGCAGGTCGTTCCCTACGCCCTGCTGCTGGAGTTCCACACCATCGACCGACCGCTCAAGCTGGCGCGCGAGGAGCAGATGCTGGACCAGACGCAGGCCAACCGCCTGCTGCTGCGCAACCTGGCACACGAGATCAAGAACCCACTGGGCGGCATACGCGGCGCGGCGCAATTGCTGGAACAGGAACTGGAAAAGCCCGCGCTGCGCGAATATACCCAGGTCGTCATCCAGGAAGCGGACCGCCTGCGCTCACTGATGGAGAAGTTACTGACCCCGCAACATGTGCCCCATATCAGTGCACTCAATATTCACGAAGTACTGGAGCGCGTGCGCAGTGTGGTGCTGGCCGAATTGCCGGAAGGTCTGCTCATCCAGCGCGATTACGACCTGAGTCTGCCGGAATTGCACGGCGACAAGGAACAACTCATCCAGGTCATGCTCAATATCGTGCGCAACGCCGCGCAGGCGATGAAGGGCAAAGGCACGATCACATTGCGCACGCGCATCACGCGGCAGGTCACCTTGATGAAAAGGCTGCACCGACTCGCGATCGCGGTGCAGATCATCGACGACGGCCCCGGCATCCCGGGACATCTGCGCGACAAGATATTCTATCCGCTCGTCTCCGGTCGCCCGGAGGGCCACGGGCTTGGTCTCACGCTGGCGCAGGATTTCATCAGCCAACACCAGGGCAGCATCGAATTTGAAAGCGAGCCGGGACGTACCTGTTTTACCGTGACGCTACCGCTACCACAATCGGGAAAATAACCATGACCAAGCCTGTCTGGATCATCGACGACGACCGTTCCATCCGCTGGGTGCTTGAGAAGGCACTCGCGCGCGAAGAGATCGAATACAAGAGTTTCGCCTCCGCCGACGAAGCACTGGCCGAGTTGCCCGGCAACATGCCGCAGATGGTGATCAGCGACATCCGCATGCCCGGCAGCTCCGGGCTGGATATGCTGCAGAAGTTGCGCAACGACTTCCCCAACCTGCCGGTCATCATCATGACGGCCTACTCCGATCTGGAGAGTGCGGTGTCCGCCTTTCAGGGCGGTGCATTCGAATATCTGCCCAAGCCTTTCGACGTGAACCACGCGGTCGAGCTCATCCGCCGCGCGCTGGAACAGAGCCAGCGCAAGAACACGCATGCGGAAGATGCTCAGGCCGCTCCGGACATCCTCGGCCACGCGCCCTCCATGCAGGAAGTGTTCCGCGCCATCGGACGCCTCGCGCAATCCAACGCCACCGTACTCATCAACGGAGAATCCGGCACCGGCAAGGAACTGGTCGCCCACGCGCTGCACCGCCACAGCCCGCGCGCTGACAAGCCCTTCGTCGCCATCAACACCGCCGCGATTCCAAAAGATCTGCTTGAGTCCGAACTGTTCGGCCACGAGAAAGGTGCCTTCACCGGTGCCACCACCACGCGCCACGGCCGCTTCGAGCAGGCCGAAGGCGGCACCTTGTTCCTCGACGAGATCGGCGACATGCCCGCCGAACTGCAGACGCGCTTGCTGCGGGTGCTGTCGGACGGCAACTTCTACCGCGTCGGCGGCCACCAGCCGATCAAGGCCAATGTGCGCATCATCGCCGCCACGCACCAGAACCTGGACGAGCGCGTGAAACAGGGATTGTTTCGCGAAGACTTGTTCCACCGTCTCAACGTCATCCGCCTGCGCCTGCCGCCGCTGCGCGAACGGCGCGAAGATATCCCGCTGCTGGCGAAATATTTCCTGCAGAAGAGCGCGAAAGAACTGGGCGTAGAGCAAAAGACGCTTAGCGATGCCGCGCTGAATTATCTATCCGCGCAAGACATCCCCGGCAACGTGCGCCAACTGGAGAACCTGTGCCACTGGCTCACCGTGATGACGCCCACGCGCGTCGTCGAGATCGCCGACCTGCCCGCCGAATGGCGCGACACCCACGCCAGCAGCACGCTCAATCAGGATTGGCGCAGCGCGCTTGCGCAACAAGTCGCCCTCGCTTTGCAGCGTAACGAGCCGAACATCCTCGATACCCTCACCAAGCAATTCGAGAGCACGCTCATCACCCAGGCGCTGCAGCATACCGGCGGACGACGTATCGAGGCCGCCACGCTGCTCGGCATGGGACGCAATACGCTGACGCGGAAGATTCAGGAGTTGGGATTGGACGGGGAGAACGAATAACGGCGACGGCATGTAGGATGGGTTGACGAAGGATACCCATCATGCAAAACGGTGGGTATCGCGTTGGCCTGTCAATTTCTCACGAGAGTTGCATTATCTCGGCCATACTCCGCTTGTCGCCTGCGCCTTCGCGCTCTCATTCAACAGCGGCAATCCATACATCTCTTCGATAACCCGCAGCAGACTGTAGTGATCGATACGCTGCTTGTACTGCCCCGGCCTGACCATCTGCCCGACAAAGATTGTCGCGATGCGATTGCCGCTTGAGCCATCGTCCTCATCCCAGGTCACGATAAGCAAACCGTTGTGCTTCATCGCCCACTGCGCATATCCCTCGATGTTCTTCTTTAGCCAGGCATCACCCTGCGCGATGCTGCCGTCATGCATGTCATTGCGCTGGTCGGGCATGACGAAGGTGACGGTGGGCAGTTGCGTGTAATCGGTGGGAAACGCGCTGAATGGCTGGTTCCAGGCGGCGAGTTCTTTCCAGTTGGCGATGGGGTTGTGCTTGCGCATGTAGGCGCCCCAGATGCAGCCCTCGTAACCCTGCCCGGGCATGGATTCGGAATAGCTCGCGAAGCTCAGGCCTTTGACGATCAACTGACTGGCGAGGTTGTCACCATCCAGATCGAGCGGGCAGGTATTGCTGCTGATGCCGCGCGTGCTGCCGGAGAACAGGGCGAGGTAGTTGGGCTGGCTGGGATGGGTGACGCCGTAGGACTGGGTGAACAGCGCGCCGCGTTTGGCCAGCTCGTTGATCCAGGGGGCTTCGGGATTGCCGATGATCTGACTGAAGGATTTATTCTCTTCGATCACGATGACAATGTGATCGGGACGCGGCAACTCGCCGCTGACAGCCGACTGGGTGACCAACAACATGGTCAGCAGCCAACGCTTCATCACGTCACCTCTGCTACCACAATCGTATGATCGGACGGCCGCTCCAGCTTGCGCGGCGCCTTGTCGATGATGCATGAACTGCATTGCAGCGCTTCGCTGATCAGGATGTGATCGATGCGCAGGCCCATGTTGCGGCGGAAGGCCATCATGCGGTAATCCCACCAGGAGAAGCTTTTCTCTGCCTGCTCGAACAGGCGGAAGGCATCGCGCAATCCCAATTGCAGTAAAACTTTAAAGGCATCGCGCTCCGGCGCGCTGACCAGCACCACATCTTTCCATGCGACCGGGTCGTACACATCGCGATCTTCCGGCGCAATGTTGTAGTCGCCCAGCAGCGCCAGCTTGGGATGTTTCGCCAGTTCGTCCTTCAGCCACGCCGTGAGCGCGGCCAGCCACCTGAGTTTGTACTGGTATTTGTCGGAACCGACTTCCTGACCGTTGGGGATATAGACGCACACCACGCGCACGCCGTTGATGGTGGCGGCGATGACGCGCTTCTGTTCGTCCTCGGAACTCGGGATACCGTATTGCACATCACTGACCGGGTGGCGGCTGAGGATGGCCACACCGTTATAAGTCTTCTGTCCACTGAACGCGACCTGGTAGCCGGCCTGTTGCAGCTCAGCCAGCGGAAAGTTCTTGTCCTCGGTCTTGGTCTCCTGCAGGCACACCACATCCACCGGATTTGCCGCCAACCACTCAAGCAGGTGCGGCAAACGCACCTTGAGCGAGTTGACGTTCCAAGTCGCTATCTTCATTGAGCGGGTTGGGCGGGCGGTGCGACTGGGGTGGGCTGACGATACGCTGCCTTTTTGGGATACCCGGCAATATCCAGTTCCTTGTTCCAGCGCTCTTCCAGAAAACCTTTGAGCCATATCTTGCCGATGCTGATCGCCGGAATTTGGCTGTCGCCCGACTCTTTGCGGAAGGCTTCGATCTCCTCCTGCTTGACCAGGCTCATTTCGGCAAATGGAACACCGCGTTTGCCCAGAAAGTCGCGTGCCATCTTGCAAGCCGAGCCGCAATCCGGGAACGTGTACAAGGTAACAGGGAAATTCTGCTTCGCACGCTGCGTCTCATACGGCAGGCTCTCCTCCGGCACGGGCGCTTTGTCCACTTTCACTTCGGCAACATCCTCCGAGCCAACCAAAGGCCGGTCGCTGTAATACACCTTGCCACCACTGTCTATCGAGCGGTAAAGCTCGGCATGCGCATTGCCCGCCAGCAGGATGGCGAGACCGAGTATCAGGTGGATGTTTCTCATCTTCGTCTCCTTTGCTTACGCTGCTACCAGACCATTATGCCGCAACAGCGCGTCGATTTCAGGCTCGCGTCCTCGGAAAGCTCTGAACGATTCCATCGCGTCGCGGCTGCCGCCCACCGCCAGGATCTCGCGGCGGAAATGATCGCCGGTCGCCGCATCCAGTATGCCGTTGTCCTCGAACAGGCTGTAGGCGTCGGCGGAGAGTACTTCCGCCCATTTGTAACTGTAGTAGCCCGCCGCATAACCGCCCGCGAAGATGTGCGAGAAGCTGTTCTGGAAACGGTTGAACGCGGGCGGGATCAGCACGGCGACTTCCTTGCGCACCTCGTCCAGCAATTGCTGTACCGTTTGCTTGCCGCTGGCGTCGTAATCGCTGTGCAGGCGCAGATCGAACAGCGAGAACTCGATCTGGCGCAGCATCTGCAAGCCGCTCTGGAAATTCTTCGCCGCGATCATCTTGTCGTACAGGTCGCGCGGCAGCTTCGCCCCGGTCTCGGCGTGGCGCGTCATGCCTTGCAGGACATCCCACTCCCAGCAGAAGTTCTCCATGAACTGGCTGGGGAGTTCGACCGCGTCCCACTCCACGCCGCTGATGCCGGAGACACCGAGTTCTTCCACTTCAGTGAGCAGGTGATGCAGACCGTGGCCGAACTCGTGGAACAGGGTGATGACTTCGTCATGGGTGAACTGCGCGGGCTTGCCTCCCAAAGGAGAAGCGAAATTGCAGTTGAGGTAGGCCACCGGGGTCTGGATTCCCCGGCTCGTGCGGCGGCGCGTGATGGCGTCGTCCATCCATGCCCCGCCGCGCTTGCTGGCACGTGCATACAGGTCGAGATAGAACTGGCCGATCAGCCGGCCCTTGTTGTCGCGGATGTCGAAGAAGCGCACGGTGTCATGCCATACCGGCGCGGTCGATAGCTCGATCTTCAAGCCGAACAGCGTCTCGACCAGACCGAACAGTCCTGCCAATACGGCATCCTCGGGAAAGTATTGTTTCACTTCCTGCTCCGAGAACGCATAACGCTGCTGGCGCAGTTTCTCGCCCGCGTAAGCGATGTCCCATGCCTGGACATCAGGCATGCCCAGCTGTGCGGCGGCGAATTCGCGCAGCTCCTGCAGATCCTTTTCCGCAAAAGGCTTCGCGCGCTGCGCCAATTCGCGCAGGAACTCCGCAACCTGCTGCGGGGTATCCGCCATCTTGCTTGCCAGCGAGAACTCGGCGTAATTGCCGAAGCCCAGCATGTGCGCCTCTTCCGCGCGCAGCGCGAGTATCTGCGTCATCAGCGGTGTGTTGTTCCAGTCTATCTTGCATCCTTCCGCCAGCAATTCGCTGGCACGCGTGGTGTAGGCGCGGTACATGCGCTCGCGCAGTTCGCGGCTGTCGGCGTACTGCAACAGCGGACCGTAGGATGGCGCTTTCAGCGTGAACAGCCAGCCCTGCTTGCCCGCTTCTTTTGCCGCTTCTGCGGCGACCTGGCGCTCGTCGGCATGGATACCGGAGATATCCTTCTCGTTCTCGATCACGCAGGTGTAGGCGTTGGTCGCATCGAGCAGGTTGTCGGAGAACTTCGAGGTCTGTTCGGAGAGCGCTTCCTGTATCGCCATGAAGCGCGCCTTCTTGTCTTCCGGCAGTTCCGCACCGCCGAGGCGGAAATCGCGCAACTCGTTTTCGATGACTTTCTTTTGCGCCGCGTTGAGTGCCGCATAGCCATCACTGTTGCGGATGGCCTTGTACTTCTGGAACAGTGCGAGGTTCTGCGACAGCTCGGCGTAGTACTGGGTGACCTTGGGCAGGTTGGTGTTGTATACCTCGCGCAGCTCCGTCGAGTTCATCACCATGTTGAGGTGACCGACCTGTCCCCAGGCACGCGACAACTGTTCGTTGGCATCCTCGAACGGTTGCACGAAATTGTCCCAGGTCGGAGAAGTGCCATCGGCCAGCAGTTTCTCCGTCTGCGCGCGGTTGCGCGCCAGCAGTTCGTCGACGGCAGGGGTGACATGTTCGGTTTTGATCTCCGCGAAGCGCGGCAGACCACTCAGATCAAGTAATGGGTTCATCGTTCAGTCAACTAGAGAGAGTAAGCGAGACGGCCTTCGACGATGGTGTGGTGTACGCGGCCCTGCATGGTGTAACCGTTGAACGGAGTGTTCTTGCCCTGGCTCTTCAGCACGGAAGGTTCGACCTTCCAGGTGGCCTTGGGATCGAACACACACACATCGGCATGCGCACCGACCGACAGGTGGCCCATCTTAACACCCAGCAACTGGGCGGGATTGATGGTGACGCGGCGCAGGGCTTCAGGCAGCGCGACCTTGTCTTCTTCCGCCCATTTCAGCATCAGCGGCAATAGCAATTCCATGCCGGTGGCACCCGCCTCGGCCTCGGCGAACGGCAGTAGTTTTGCATCGTCGTCCACCGGCGAATGGTCGGAGCAGATCGCGTCGATGGTGCCGTCGCACAATGCGGCGCGCAATGCGGCCTTGTCGCGCAGGCTGCGCAGCGGCGGCATCAGGTGGCAGTTGGAATCGAAGAAGCCGATGTCCATCTCGGTCAGGTGCACGTGGTTCATCGACACATCACAGGTCACCGGCAAGCCTTCGCGCTTGGCGGCGCGGATCAGTTCCACGCCCGCCGCGCTGGAGACACGGCAGATGTGCAGCTTCACGCCGGTCTCGCGCGCCAGTTGCAGCATGGTCGCCAATGCAGTCGTCTCGGCGACCACCGGGATGGGCGGCAAGCCCAGCCTCGTCGACACTTCGCCGTCGTGCGCCACGCCGTTCCTGGCAAGATAACTGTCCTGCGGACGCATCCATACGCGATAGCCGAAGGTCGCCGCATATTGCATGGCACGCATGAGCACGCGCGTGTCGGTGAGTGCCGCATCGGCATGGCCGAAGGCTTTGCAACCCGCTTCGGTCAGCTCGATCATCTCGGTGAGTTCCGCGCCCTTGAGACCATAGGTCAGCGCGCCGACCGGGAACACGCGCGCCTTGTTGAGCAGGCGTGCGCGGTGCTTGAGCATCTCCACCAGTCCGGGCTCGTCCAGCGGCGGATCGGTATCGGGCGGGCACGACAGGGAAGTCACCCCGCCCGCCATCGCGGCATCCATCTCGGACTCCAGCGTGGCCCGGTATTCGTAGCCCGGCTCGCGCAGGCGCGCGGCGACATCCACCAGACCGGGGATGACGATCAGCCCGTTGGCATCGATCACCTGATCCGCCACGAAGCCCTGCGGCGCGGTGCCGACGGCGACCACATGTTTGTCGGAAATGAACACGTCCCGCTGCGCGTCGATCTCGTTGTGCGGGTCGATCAGTCGGCCGCCTTTGATATGGATATTCATTATTTCGCCCCCGCCAAGGTACTCATCACCGCCATGCGCACCGCGATGCCGAAGGTGACCTGCGGCAGGATGACCGACTGTGCGCCGTCGGCCACGCTGGAATCGATCTCGACACCGCGGTTCATCGGGCCGGGGTGCATGACGATGGCACCGCTCTTCGCCTGCAGCAGGCGTTCCTGCGTGAGGCCGTAGTATTTGAAATATTCCTGCGCCGAGGGCAGCAGCGCGCCCTGCATGCGCTCGTTCTGCAGGCGCAGCATCATCACCACATCGACGTCTTTCAAGCCCTGCGCCATATCGTGATAGACCTGCACGCCGAGTTTCTCGACATGGCTGGGCAGCAGCGTCTTCGGTGCGACCACGCGCACTTCCGGCACGCCCAGCGTGGTCAGCGCGTGGATCTGCGAACGCGCCACGCGCGAGTGCAGGATGTCGCCGACGATGGCGACGCGCAGGTTATGGAATTCTTTTTTGTAGTGGCGGATGGTGAACATGTCGAGCAGCGCCTGCGTGGGGTGCGCATGGCGACCGTCGCCGGCATTGATCACGTGGATGCTGGGCGCGACGTGTTTCGCGATCAGGTGCGCGGCGCCGCTGGTCGAGTGGCGCACCACGAACATGTCGGCGTGCATGGCGCAGAGGTTGTCCACGGTATCGAGCAGGGTCTCGCCCTTGCTGGTGGACGATGAACCGATGTTGAGGTTGACCACGTCGGCGGAGAGTTTCTTGGCCGCGATCTCGAAGGTGGTGCGGGTGCGGGTGCTGTTCTCGAAGAAGATGTTGAACACCGATTTGCCGTGCAGCAGCGGCACTTTCTTGATCTCGTTGTTCTCGGCCTCGTTCACGAACCCGGCGGCCTTGTCGAGGATGTCGCGCAGGATGCGCGCGGGCAGTCCTTCGGTGGTCAGCAGGTGCTGCAGTTCGCCGTTCTTGTTCAGTTGTGGGTTGTTCATGCGTAGATTCCTGCGCTGGGTTCATCGAAATACGCTTGCAGTATCTGCTGCGCGGCATACTGGTCGATCAGGGCTTTCTGCTTCCTGCCGTGTATCCCTTCCTCGTCCAGCACCGAGCTCGCGGCGGCGGAAGTATACCGCTCATCCACCAGCAGCGTGGGCAGATCAAAACGTCCCTTAAGGCGGTTGGCGAAGCGGCGGCAGAGGGCGGTCATCTCGTGCGGGGTGCCGTCGTCGTTGCAGGGCAGGCCGACCACCAGCGCGGCGGGTTGCCACTCGGCGATCAGTTCGCCGATGCGCGCGAAGCGCACGTCGTTCTTCTCGTCGCTGATGGTGGCCAGCGGTCGCGCGCTGGCGGTGAGGGTATTGCCGACGGCGATGCCGATGCGTCTGGTGCCGAAATCGAATGCGAGTAGTGTGCCGGAAAGAAGTTTGATCGGCACGCCCTCAGGCATGTCCGGCCTCGTCGGAGAGCGAGGCGAAATCGACGCCGAGCAGCTTCATGGCAGCGGGCAATTTCTCTTCGGCGGGCAGATCGAACAGGATGTGTTCGTTGGCGGGCACGCTGAGCCAGGCATTGTCGGCCAGCTCCTGCTCCAGTTGTCCTTCCGACCAGCCGGCATAACCCAGCGTCACCAGCAGATGCTGCGGCCCCTGTCCTTCGCCGACCGCCTGCAGAATATCCTTGGAGGTGGTAAGGCCGATATGATCGTTGACCTGCAGCGTTGATTGCCACTGCCCGACCGTGTCGTGCAGCACGAAACCGCGGTCGGTCTGCACCGGACCGCCGAAGTGCACCAGTACGTCTTCCAGCTCTTCCGGCTTGAGCGGCATGTTGATCTGCGCGAACAGTTCGCTGAGGGTCAGACTGATGGGGCGGTTGATCACGATGCCCATCGCTCCCTGTTCGTTGTGCTCGCACACATAAGTGAGGGACTTGGCAAAGAAGGGATCGGTCATCGCCGGCATGGCGATCAGGAAGTGATTCGTGAGATTGAACTCGGGCATGGCGGCATTGTAATCCGTCCACGCCTGCGGCTCAATGGAAGATCAGTGTGCCGCCCCGACCAGCCGGGCGATATGCTCCAGCAATTCTTCTTCGTGGTAGGGCTTGCCCATGTATTCGTTCACGCCCAGTTCCAGCGCGTAGCGGCGGTGTTTGTCGGCCGTGCGCGATGTGATCATGATGATAGGCAGGTCCTGGGTACGGCTGTCCTGGCGCATGCGCTTGGCCAGCTCGAAACCGTCCATGCGCGGCATCTCGACGTCGAGCAGCATGATGTCCGGCAACACCTCGGTCAGTTGTTCCAGCGCGTCCACGCCGTCCTTGGCCGTGACCACCTGATAACCCGAGCGTGCGAGCAGCCGTCCGGTGATCTTGCGCACGGTGAGCGAATCGTCCACCACCATCACCACCGGCACGCGGTGTACCGCCTCTGCCGTCACGGCGGCCTTGGCGATCTTGCGCGACACCGCGATGCGCTGGGTGAACGCGATCGGGTTGATGATGAGGATCACGGTGCCGTTACCGGATACCGTGGCGCCCGCGATCCCGGGCAAGCGTGCCAGTTGCGGGCCGATGTTCTTGACCACGACTTCCTGGTTGCCGAGCAGTTCGTCCACATGCACCGCGATGCGATGCTCGCCCGCGCGCAGCAACAGAACCGGATTGTGCGGCAGACTTTCGACCTCGGCTTCGTCGTCGCCGACCAGCCGCGCCAGATAATGCAGCGGGTAGCGCGCGCCCTGCCAGTCGACGAATGCCTGCTGGTAAGACGCTTCCAGTGCGGCAGGCTTCAGCTGCTGCACGTTCTCGATCATGACCGACGGCAAGGCATAGACGTTCTGCCCGGCACGGATCATCAACACCTTGGACACCGCCAGCGTCAAGGGCAGGTGGATGGTGAAGCGCACACCGCGTCCCGGTTCGGAAGCCACGTCCACGCGTCCGCCCAATGCGGTGATCTCGCTGCGCACCACATCGAGACCGACGCCGCGGCCGGAGATCTCGGTGATCTCCCTGGCAGTGGAAAGTCCCGGCGTAAAGATCAGCTGCATCGCCAGTTCGTCGCTGATGTCCTCCCCTTCCTGCAGCACGCCGTTCTCGATGGCCTTCTGGCGCACGCGCGCGATATCGAGCCCGGCACCGTCATCGCTGAAATCGAACACCACCTCGTTGCTTTCCTGATGCAGGGACAGGCGGATCTCGCCGATGGGCTCCTTGCCCGCACGCTCGCGCTGTTCCGGCGTCTCCAGACCGTGGGCGACCGCATTGCGCAGCAGGTGCTCGAACGGGGCGGTCATCTTTTCCAGCACGCTGCGGTCGAGCTCGACTTCGGTGCCCGCCAGGTCGAGGTTGGCGCGTATGCCCAGTTCCTTGCCGGTCTGGCGCACGATACGGTACAGGCGTTCGCTGATGCTTGAGAACGGCACCATGCGGATATTCATCAACCCTTGCTGCAAGTCGCGGTTGAGCTGTGCCTGGGCGCTGAGCGCCGCCTCGGCCTCGGCCAGGTTCTTCAACAGGGCCTGCTGAACGGTCTGCACGTCGTGCACACTTTCGTTCATGAAGCGCGTCAATTCCTGGAAGCGGGTGAAACGGTCGAACTCCAGCGGGTCGAATTTTTCGGCGCTGTCGCCGCTGACCGAGATGCGCGCCTGCATCTGGCCTTCGGCGTGGATCTCGATCTCGCGCACCTGTTTGCGCAGACGGTTCACGCTCTCGGTCAGTTCCTGCACGCTGTTCTTGAACTCGCTCAACTCCAGTTCGATGCGCGAACGCGCCACACTGACTTCGCCCGCCTCGTTGACCAGCCGGTCCACCGTGTCGGAACGCACGCGCAACAGTGCTGCCTGCATGGCGCGTTCGGCGCCGATCTCCAGCGCCTGCTTCGAAATAGTCTGGGTGATATCGGACTGTTGTTGCGGCGCGGCACCCGGCAGCGCGGGCTGTGCCGCGACTCCCCCGGCCGCCTGCGGAAGCTGCAGTTGCTCGATGGCACCGCCGATACGATCATGGTAATTATCCAGCTCGGACCACAGCGCGGCGCTGAATTCGCCTCTGGCCAAAGCACTTTCGACACGGTCTTCGACGCGGTGGGTCAATTCACCCAGGCGCATCGCGCCGGCCATGCGAGCACTGCCTTTGAGCGTGTGCAGGCTGCGCTGGAGGTTGCGTCCAAGCTGCGCATCGCTGGGCTGCTCGCGCCAGGCGCGCAGAGTGGTTCCGATCTGCGGATAGAGTTCGTGCGCTTCCTCGAGGAAGATCGGCAGCAACTGCTCGTCGAGCTCGTCGTGCACGGAACGCTCCCGCTGCACCGGCAGCGGTTCGGGTTCCGGCTCGTCGGTCGTGGCGACGAGCCCTGCTTCGGCCTCGCCGGTCGCGGGCGTCCCGGCCATTTCCGGTTCTTGCGCGGGCACGGCGACCGCTGCCGCCGCTTCCGTCGGCAGCCCGAAATCCAGCGTGATCTCCGGCGCTGCGGTTGCTTCGGCCTCTTGCGGCAACTCGGTGCTGTCCGGCTCCGCGGCAATTGCCGGCGCGAAATCGAAGGTGATTCCGGACAGGAACTCCGGCACGGGGAGCTTCTCTTCTGCGGCTACAGGCAATTCGAAGTCCAGTGTGACGGGCGCTTCCGTCTCGGCTGTCTTCTCTTCCGGCGTTGTCGGCAACCCGAAATCCAGTGCAGGGGAGAATTCCGGTATGGCAGCCTTCTCCGGCATGACGGGCAGTTCTAGATCCGGCGCGGCAGACTGCTCCGTTTCGTATTCTGACGTTTCCGTCGCCGCAAGCCCCCTGTCCGCCTGCAGGCGGGCGATCAGTTCCGCCTGCGGCCGGGGTTCCTGGCGCTGTTCGCGCACCATGGCACACATCTCGTCCAGACGATCGACGACCTGATCGATGAAGGCGATCTGCCCGTCATCCACCACATGCGGCTGGTCGATACGCTCTTCCAGCCAGAGTTCCAGGGCGTAGGCCAGTTCGGCGATCTGCACGAAACCCATGGTGCGGTTGACACCCGCCAGGGTGTGCGCGGCGCGCATGAAGTCGTAGGTGACGATATGCGATTCGGTCTCGTGCAGCACTTCCAATTGCGCACGCAATGCTTCCACATGGCCTGCCGCTTCTTCGGTGGCGATGTTGAACAGTACCGGCGACAGACTGACCGAGCCGATCTCGACCGGGCCTTCTTCCGCTTCCGCGCTCCTGCCTTTGGGTTGCGGGATCTCTTTGTCGTTCTCGATGCAATCCGCCACGGTAAGCAGATACGAGGTGTCGATGGTGGCGGACGTGCTGCCGCTGTGCAGCATATCCACCCAGTGCTGGAACAGCACTTCGGCATCGCCGATCATGTCGAGCAGTTCCGGCGTGGCCGGCTTGTTGTCCTGCAGCCATTTGTTCATGGCGCGCTCGACCGCCCAGGCGACCTCGCCCAGTTCGGCGAGTCCGACCATGCGACTGCTGCCCTTGAGCGTGTGGAAGCTGCGCCGCATGGTGACCAGCGGCTCGCGGCTGTCCATGTGCAGTCGGCTGGTCTCCAGATTGTTGCGCAGGGTCTCCATGACTTCACGCGCTTCTTCCAGAAAGACTTCCAGCAACTCTTCGTCCTCCCCGCCCGTCCTTATCGTGACGCCGGCAGGCACGGCTTCTTCTTCCGGCAGCGGGGTATCCTGCTGGCCGGAAGCGGCACGCACTTCGGTGAGCTCCTGCAACACGCCGTTCAATGAGGAAGGACCGGGCTTCTGTCCGAGCACCAGCGCGTGCACATATTCTTCCAGCGCGCTGATGGCTGCCGCTACCGTGCGCATCTCGGCAGCAGCGGGAGTGGCGCCCTGTACATAACGTTCCGAGACCTGCCGCAGCATGCCGGTCAATTGCACGGCTGCTTCCAGAGAGAGGATGTGCAGGCCTCCCTGCACCTGGCTCAACAGACGGCCGATCTGGGACAGCTCGGCGCGCTTGGCGGCATCGGTGAAGAACGCATTCAGGCTCTGCTCGATGAGTTGCAGGTTCCCCTGCATCTCGGTCGCCAGCGGCACCATCGCTTCTTGCTGCCCCATCTGGCAATACAGCGAGACCAGATTGCTGAATTTGTCCGCGTCCTCGGGCATGCGCATCAGCGCGCCTTGCAGGCGCGTGCTCAGGATGCGCGTCTGCTCGTGGAAACCGCTGCCCAGGTGCTGATAATGTTCGATACCCCCGTCGAGCAGCAACAAAGCCATCGCCATGTCCATGGAAATGCGTTGCACGCGCTCCGGCTCGTCCGCATTTTGCGCGGCAGTCTGGAGCTGCTTGCACAGGAACTGCAGGGTGTTGCGGTCAAGGTGTTCGGACAGCTCGTGCAGTTTGGTGATCTCTTCGGCAAAGCGCTGGCATGCGCCCGCTTCATCGGCGATGCAGTGCTCCCAGACTTCTTCGGCCAGACGCAGTTGTGTGCTCATGTTCTCAAGCAAGGCGGCGGTCGCGCTCGGCGGCAACGGCGGCTCTTCCGGCAGATAGACATCCAGTGCGTACACGCTTTTGATCTGTTCGACCGTGTCGCTCACCGAATGACTGCGGGCGATCAGATACAGCATCTCGCTGATGGCGCCCTCTTCGTCGAACGCGCTGCCGTCGGTCAGCGATTTCATCTTGAGGTCGATGCGGCTGAGTACCTTCCTGACATTGAGTTCGGGCGGCACGCCTTCATGCATCAGACAATCGAGCAAGCCGGCGGCGACCCACCAGAAACCGCGTTGCAGATTCTGCGGTGCGCAGGCAAGGGCGGCGCGCACTGCCGCCAGCATCATGCGCACGGATTCGGGAACATTGTCCTGACGCAACCACTTCAGCAGCGCCTGCTGGAATTGCATGCGGGCGCTCTTGATATGCGCGGCCGCCTCGCCATCCTGCGGCACCTGCAATAGCGCTTCCGGCAACTCGACTTGCAACAAGGGGAAGAACAGGTCGACATCAAAGGCCATCTCCAGCCCGCGCGCCTGCAACATCTCCTGGTATTCGTGGAACAGGCGCAGGGTGGCGTTGGTCGCACCGTCCGCCAGTGCATCCAGATAATGGGTCAGCCCGAACAGGGCGCGGCGGATGACATCGCGGCGCAGGACGGTGATGTCCTGCGGCTGGTTGAATTCCTGCAACTGTTTTTCCAGTTCCGCGCAGAACACCGACAGCCCGGTCAGCGACAACATGCGCAGCACACCGACGATGCGATGCAGCTCTTCCTGCGCATTCTTCAGGGCATCGCGATTGCCACCGCCGGAGGAGAAGAAGTCTTCCAATTCGCGGCTGATGTTCGCCAGCGAGCCGTCCAAGCCCGGCTTGACCGACAACAACGGCAGCGTATTGAATTGTGCCTGCACGGTCTTCCTTTACAGTTTGAAGCCGGACACCGAGCTGCTCAGCTCGCTCGCTAGGCCTTCCAACTGGGTAACGGATGCATTGGTACGCTGCGTGCTTTGCGACGTGTGCTCGGTGATCTTCAGGATGTCGGTCATGACCCCCGCCACTTCGCGCGCCATGTCGGTCTGCACCTGCGTGGACACCGAGATACTGTTCACCAGGTCGGTCAGTTCGCGCGTGGATTTTTCGATCTCCTGCAGCGCCTGACCGGCGGCATCGGACAGTTTCGCCCCGTCCACCACACCCTGCGTACTCTTTTCCATAGCGGCCACCGCGTCCTGGGTGTCGCTCTGAATGGTCTTCACCAGCATACCGATCTGCTTGGTCGCCTCGGCGGAACGTTCCGCGAGTCGCTGCACTTCTTCCGCCACCACCGCGAAGCCGCGTCCCGCCTCGCCCGCCGATGCCGCCTGGATCGCCGCGTTCAGCGCCAGCACGTTGGTCTGTTCGGTGATGTCCGAGATCAGGTCCACGATCTCGCCGATCTCCTGCGAGCTTTCGCCCAGCCGCTTGATGCGCTTGGAGGTGTCCTGGATCTGCTCGCGGATGCCGTCCATGCCGGACACCGAATTCTGCACCGCACGGGCACCGCGCTCGGTCACTTCCAGCGTGCGTCGCGCCACTTCGGAAGATTGTGAAGCGCTGCTGTCGACTTCCTGGATGGATTTGGTCATCAGTTCGACCGCGCCGCCCGCATCGCGGATCTCGGTCGCCTGCTTCTGCGTCGCGGTCAACAGATCCTTGGTCACCACGCCCGCCTCGCTGGTGGCGCGCGCCACCTGCTGCGAAGCGGTGTTCACGCGCGCGACCAGTTTCCGCAACTCGTCGGTGGTGTAGTTGACCGAGTCGGCGATCGCGCCGGTGATGTCTTCCGACACCGTCGCACGGATGGTCAGGTCGCCGTCGGCCAGGTCGGACAGTTCGTTCATCAGGCGCAGAATCGCCTGCTGGTTGTTGCGGTTGGTCTGTCCTGCCTCGCGTTCGCGGCGCTTGGACTCATCCAGATAGATCTTGGAGAGCAACAGCAGCAACAGCAGCAGCATGCCGCCGGAAAAGAACACCGCGAAGCTGGTGGCGCGTGCCGTGGTCGTTCTTTCGTAGTCGTTGACCAGTTTTTGCGTCGACGACAGCAACTGCTCGCCTTCTTCCAGGATGCTCTTGCCCGCCAGTCGCGAGGTCAGCACGTCCCCCGCATTGGCGGCGATGAATCCCACCACCGACTGGTAACCCTCAAAGTCTTCCTTGAGCAGCATCACGGTTGCATCGCTCTGCGGCAACTGTCCCAGCAGTTCCGTGGCTTCGCGGATCTTCGGTTCCAGTCCCGGCAAGTCTTCGGTGGAGGCCGATGTCAGCACCATCTGCACCGCACTGGTGATCTGCTCGATCAGGCGGTTCAGACGGTCGGCCTTGGCTGCATAGGCCGGTGTGGCCCGCTCCGCTACCTGATTGGACAAGTTCAGCATGTCGCGCTGACCGGCGGCACCACGCTCCAGCGTCACCAGCAAAGGACGGCCTTTTTCCAGTTCGTCCAGCAAGATACCCATGCGCTTCCAGACCACCAGCACCTTTTGCAGCGATTCGCGCGCCATGCCCTCGGTGGGCGGCAGGGCATCCGCACCTTTGTCCAGCGAGTTCAGGATGTCCGAGAATTCGGCGCGCGTCGTCTCCAGGCCCTCGAACGCAGCGGAGTCGCCGGAGAAGCTGGCTGCCGCGTCTTTCGCCAGGCGTTGCGACAACATCAGCAACTTGGAGGATTGCGCCACATAACGCGAAGCATGCGAGGCGTCGCGCGTATCCAGATAAGTGAATACCGCCGCGATCAGCAGGAAGAACAGCAGCAGGCCGCCGAGGACGCGCAGTTGCTTGTCAAAGGATTGTTTGCTGAACCAGGGGAGTTGGATCGTCCGGATCTCGACCGGGCCGCCGTCTCCCTTTTTGGTGAAACTCTGTGCCGGTTTCTTCGACAAACTGAACGGTAACTTGAAAGCCATTTCTTCTCCTCCCGAGCGCGCCTTACGCGCCGATCTGTAAAAATTCCGGCTGTTGCAGCAATTCCGCCAAGTCCAGCTTGCGCCACACCTGACCATTCGCATCCAGCAAATGAACCTCGCCGTCCTGTTCGTCGCGCACCCAATCTTTGGCATTGCGCAGCCCCAGCACACGGGTCACCAGCAAACCGGCATTGAAAGCGAACTTCTGCCCTGCCAGCAACACACGACTTTGGCCCTCACGCGGGGTCGGCGCCCCGCCCATATAAACACCGATATCGGCAATGCTATAGAGGTTGCCGCGCACGTTGGCGACGCCGCAATACCAGGGTTTGGTCAGCGGCACCTGCGTCAGTGGCGGTAACGGCAGGACTTCGCTGATGTCGGCCATGTCGACCAGCCAGTATTTTTCACCCACCTGCACGCCCAGCGTGGAGGCATGATCGCTTCCGCCAGCCACCTGGGCTTGCAGACGATCCAGCACACTCTGCTGGAATTCGCGCAGGTTGAAGCGCTTTGACATATCGGCTTGACGGCTAGCCTAATGCAGCGATCTTGCCGAGCAGCTCATCCGCGCTGATCGGCTTGGTGATGTAGTCCTTCGCTCCCTGGCGCAATCCCCAGATCTTGTCGGTCTCCTGTCCCTTGGTGGTACAGATGATGACCGGGATATGTTGCGTCACCGGATCCTGCGTGATCGCCTTGGTCGCCTGGAAGCCGTTCAGTCCCGGCATCACCACATCCATCAGAATAAGGTCGGGCAGTTCGGTCTTGGAACTCTCGACCGCCTTCTCGCCGCTTTCGGCATAGACCACGGTAAAGCCTTTCTTGCCCAGGATATCCCCCAACACATGGCGCTCCGTTGCGGAGTCGTCCACGACCATTACTTTTTTAATTGCCATAATCTGCATCCTCAGGTTGCTTGGTTGTGTGCATCGTCACTGCTTCGATCAGACTTTTCTTGCTGAACGGTTTGGTCAGGTACTGGTCGGCGCCGACCAGCTTGCCGCGCGCACGATCGAACAGGCTGTCCTTGCTGGTCAGCATGACCACCGGCGTATCCTTGAATTGGGCGTGGTTCTTGATGAGGGCGCAGGTCTGGTATCCATCCAGACGCGGCATCATGACGTCGACGAAGATGATATCCGGCTTGTTGTCGACCACCTTGGAGAGGCCGTCGAAGCCATCTTCCGCCAGCACGACCTTGCAGCCCGCTTGCGACAAGAATATCTCGCCGCTACGGCGTATGGTGTTGCTGTCGTCGATGAGCACCACGCGGATACCCGATAAATTCTCGCTCACGCTCGCCACCCTTGACTATTATTATTTCTAGATGCGCAGGAACTGCGCCCGTCATCCGCGATGCTACCGCATTTATCCCCGCACGTTCAATGTTTCCGCGCCTTAACGCCTCCAGAAGGCAGGCGTGAACAGGATCAATACCGTGAATATCTCCAGCCGCCCGATCAGCATCGCCGTGGTGCAGACCCAGGTCTGGAAATCGGTCAGGCCCTGATAGTTACTCGCCGGGCCGACCACGCCGAGACCCGGCCCTGCGTTGTTGATGCAGGCGATCACCGCCGAGAACGACGAAATGAAGTCCAGGCCGCTGATCAGCAAGGCGAAGGTCAAGCTTGCGATACTGATGAAATAAAGGAAGATGAACCCCAGTACAGCAAACACAATGTTGTTGGCAATCACATGTCCGCCGATTTTCATCGGATTGACCGCCGCCGGATGCAATAATTTGAGGAATTCGCGCCCGGCCTGTTTGACAAGTACCAGCGTGCGGATCATCTTGATGCCGCCGCCGGTGGAACCGGAGCTTACCGCTATAGAGCTCAACAAAAGCATCCACAACGGGGCAAAAATCGGCCACTGGTTGAAGTCCTGGCTGGCAAAACCGCAATCCGTTGCCATCGATACCAGATTGAAACTGGCGTGGCGCAGGGCCGTCCAGAATCCCGGGTAGGTTCCCTGCCACCACAGGAATGCACCGATTCCGACACAACTGCCCAGAATCAATGCGATCGTTGCGATCGCTTCCGCATCGAGTAGATAGACCTTCAAGCTCTTGCCGCGCCAAGCCAGAAAGTGCGTGGCGAAGTTGATTGCCGCAATCAGCATGAACACAATGAGGATGGCTTCGATCAGGGGCGAGTTGAAATAGCCCACACTGTTATCGTGCGTGGAGAAGCCGCCAAGCGACAGGGCAGCGAAGGAGTGGCAGATTGCGTCCAGCCAGTTCATCCCCGCCGCCTTCAGCGCAAGAATACAGCCCAGCGTTATGCCGGCATAAACCACCCACAAATTGCGTGCCGTTTCGGAGATACGCGGCGTTAGCGCAGAATCCTTCATCGGCCCCGGCGTCTCGGCTTTGAACAACTGGCGTCCGCCGATGCCAAGCAATGGCAGAATGGCCACGGCCAGCACGATGATACCCATGCCGCCCAACCAGTTCAGTTCATGCCGCCAGATATTGATCGCGGGCGGCAGGTTGTCCAGCCCGACCAGTACTGTCGCACCCGTCGTGGTCATACCGGACATGGTCTCGAAATAGGCATCGGTGAACGACAGGTTGTGGATCATCATCAGCAAGGGAATAGCGCCGAAGGCCGGCATCGCCGTCCACATCGCCACCACCAGCAGATAACCGTGGCGGATGGAGAGCTCGCCTTTGTAGCGCCGCGTCGCCAGCCACATCAACATCCCGGCGCTGAACGTCCACAGCATGGTCAGCAGGAAATCCCACAGCAGGAGGTAATCGCCATAGATCAGCGCAGTGGCGGCAGGCAAAAGATACGCGATGCTGAACACCACCAGCATCAGGCCCAGAGCGTGAATAACGGTGAATAAACGGCCCATCAGAAGAATCCGAGGTTGACCTGGAACAGTTTTTCGACCTTTTTGACCATCTTCTTGTCGACCACAAAGACGATGACATGGTCTTCCGCCTCGATCACCGTGTCGTGGTGACCCATGATGACCTCGTCGCCGCGCACCAGTGCGCCGATGGTCGCCCCTTTGGGCAGGTCGATGTCGCCGATGTGGCGTCCGACCACCTTGGAAGATTCGCGGTCGCCATGCACCACCAGTTCCAGAGCCTCTGCCGCACCGCGCCGCAGGGAGTGGACTTCCGCCACATCGCCCTGGCGCACATAGGCCAGCAGCGAACCGATGGTGACATGCGCGGGCGACAGCGCGATGTCGATCTTGCCGCCCTGCACCAGATCCACATAGGCGCTGCGGTTGATCAGCGCGATCACCTTGCGCGCACCGCCCTGTTTGGCCAACAGCGCGGACATGATGTTGTTCTCGTCGTCGTTGGTCAGCGCGCAGAACACGTCGACCTCCTTGACGTTCTCCTGCTGCATGAGTTTTTCGTCGGTACCGTCGCCATTGAGCACCAGCGTGTTGGTCAGCTCCCCTGCCAGGCGCTGGCAGGACTTCTTGTTGAATTCGATGAGCTTGACGTTGTAGTCGCGCTCCAGCGCCTTGGCCAGGCGCCGTCCGATGTTGCCGCCGCCGACGATCATCACGCGCTTGGTCGGTTTGTCCATGCGGCGCATCTCCTTCAGCACGCGGCGGATGTTGTCCGAAGCGGCGATGAAGAAGATCTCGTCGTTGACATGCACCACCGTACCGCCTTCGGGGATGATGGCACGATCCTGGCGGAAGATCGCCGCGACACGGGCCTCGACTTGCGGCATGTGCGTGCGCAGAAAACTCAACGGCTTGCCCACCAAGGGGCCGCCTTCGAACGCCTTCACTGCAACCAGCGACACTTTGCCATCGGCGAATTCCAACACCTGCAAGGCCTCGGGAAACTCGATCAGCTTGGTGATGTAATCGGTGAGGATCTGCTCGGGACAGATGGAGAAGTCCACGCAGAAGTTGTCGGTGTTGAACAGTTCCGGGCGGGAAAGGAAATCCGCGGTGCGGATACGCGCGATGCGGGTCGGCGTGTTGTAAAGACTTGCCGCCAGCTTGCACGCGACCAGATTGACCTCGTCGCTTTGCGTCACCGCCAGCAGCATGTCGGCATCGGCGATACCGGCCTGTTCCAGCGTGGAGGGGTGCGCGGCATTGCCGACGACAGTGCGCAAGTCCAGCCGGTCCTGCAACTGGATCAGTTTTTCACCGTCCGAATCGACGATGGTGATGTCGTTGGCTTCGCCGACCAGATTCTCCGCCACCGTCGAGCCGACCTGACCGGCCCCCAGAATCAGTATCTTCACGCTTCGCCTTTCCACTTGATTGAGCAGCCCATGCTGGCGATCTGCTCGCGCGGACCTTGCCCTGTTTTGGCTACCTGCAACATGGCATCGAACAGGTCGCGCGGTGCATCCGCCACCGCCTCCTTGCGCGAGGCGTCCAGCCGCCCGCGATATTGCAATTCCAGATTTGCGTTGAAACCGAAGAAATCCGGCGTGCATACCGCGCCGTAAACCTTGGCGATCTGCTGTGTCTCGTCCCACACGTAAGGGAAGGGGTAATCATACTGCAGGGCGACGAGCTTCATGTTATCGAAGCTGTCTTCCGCATAGTCGGCCGGATCGTTGGACATGATGGCGATGCTGTTGATGCCGTGCTGCTGCAGTTCGCGCGTGTCGCGGATGATGCGGTCGCGGATGGATTGGACGTAGGGGCAGTGGTTACAGATGAACATCACCAGCAGACCGTTCTTGCCGCGTGCGTTTTCCAGCGTATGACGCCTGCCGTCCACGCCCAACAAGTCGAACGGACGCGCCTTCCAGCCGAAATCGCACAAAGGAGGTTGCAGACTGACCATCGATTATCGCTCCCAAATACCAACGTTCTTTTTCTGGGCGTTATATTATCACGCCCGTACCGACGCCATTTGCCGCTATGTCAGCCCCACGTTTCTACTGTCCGCCGCCCCTGCCCCAAAGCGCCCACGCCGAATTGCCGCCCGAGGCCGCGCATCATGCCAGCCGCGTATTGCGCCTGCGTGTAGGTGATGCCGTGCAGATATTCGACGGGCTGGGCAACGCGCTGGATGCCACCATCAACGCCATCAACGGCAAACACGTGCTGCTTGGGAACCTGCAGACCTGCATGGGACAGCAGGAATCCGGCCTGCAGATCCTGCTGGCGCAAGCCATGTGCACCAGCGACAAGATGGATCTGGTGGTGCAGAAAGCCACCGAGCTCGGTGCTACCGGGATCGCGCCGGTGCAGACTCAGCGCAGCGTGGCCAAACTTTCCGGGCCGCGCGCTGACAAGCGCACCGAACACTGGCGCAACGTCGCCGTCTCCGCCTGCGAACAATGCGGCCGCAACACCCTGCCGCAACTGCATGCCCCGCAAGATTTGAGTACCTGGCTGGCCGAGATGCGCAACACGCCCGGCGGCAAGTTCATCCTGTTGCCGGGCGGTGCCAGCAACCTTCACTCCCAGCCCAGGCCGCAAGGTCGTGCCACCCTGCTCATCGGGCCCGAAGGCGGCTTCACCACCGACGAAGCCAACGTCGCCCAACAGGCCGGTTTCACCCCCATCCTGCTCGGCCCGCGCGTTTTGCGCACGGAAACGGCCGCCATCGCGGGCATCGCCGCACTGCAGACGCTGTGGGGGGATTTCAACTAATAAGGGTCAGCGGACACTGATTTCGACCCGGCGATTGCGCGGTTCGGCAATACCATCCGCCGTCATCACTTCGGGTTCGAGTTCGCCGCGCCCTACCACCTGGATGATCTGTGCAGAAACGCCACCTGCCACCAGGATGTCGCGCATCGCTTCAGCACGGCTTTGCGACAAACGAAGATTGGCGTCATCCGAGCCCTCGCGGTCGGTGTGGCCAATCACGGTGACTTCGGGGGCGGCGCGTTTGGTGATCTCCTGCCTGATCTCTTCGACCATCGCGGCTGACTCGGCAGTGAGCCTGGTACCGTTCTGTTCGAAGCGCAAAGTGAACGAGCGCGGCTTATCGGGCAGCGCCTGCATCACCCCGGGAAACATGCTCTGGATCTGTGCGGCGGTGTAAGTCTTGCTCTCGACTTTGTCGCCCGAAAGCTCGACCCCTTGATAGGGCTCGGTCACGGCGATCTCCTGCCCTTGAGACTTGACCACGATGCCCGTGCGTTTCCCTTCATCATCGGGCAAAAGAACGATGGTCTCTTTTGCCGCGGGCGGCGGTACGGCGGGTTCATCGGCCAACAGGGAAAAAACGAAGACGGTGACTAGCCAGGCGGAGAAGGCTTCCATGTCTTACTCCTTGTCCGCGACCGACACGACGAAGTCGGTGCCGCGGATGCCGATGGTGGCGGTGGGTGTGCGTATGCCCACGGCGGCAGGATTCTGTTTGCCCAGCAGCCCGGTCACGAAACGCATGGAGCCTTTAAGTACCGAGATGAGCAGATTGCCGTCGCGTTTGACCGGGTCGTAACGGAACTCGTTCAACTGCGTGGCACTCTTGGCGCCGAGCGACATCAGGGTGGAATCCTGCAAGGCAATGCCGACTGCACTGTTCGCCCCGGTGACGAGCTTGTCCGCCGTCATCAGCTTCATCCCGGGGGCAGCCTTCATCAAGGCGCCGTTGCGCTCGATGTTCACTTCGCCCTTGAGCGTCTTGACTGTCCCGATTGCCGCATCTGCATAAACCGCGCCGACCGAAGCCAGCAACACCAGACCAGCGCATACCTTGTGTATCCATGTGCTCATGTTCGTTCCCGAGACTGCCCGCCAACCGTGGCTTGTTATCTTATCGAAAAGTCCCGCTCTTCCTTTACCTTTATCAACTACAGGAGCAGCAAAGCTTTACGTCTACATCCGTTTCGCCGGAATATGGAGTCGCAAACAGAAGGGAAGATCGCCGCAGAGATCACCGATACGCTGGAACGTATCGCACACAAGCTGAAGTTGTATGCCCACATTGCATCCGACGAACTGCCCGACGAGAATCGGGCCATCGCAGGCAGGTTGCTGGACGACTGCTTATGTGGTGATATTTTGAATCTGGTTGAGCATCAGCATCCCGGCGCTCAGCGACAGGATACTCAAGGCAACCCCGACGCTGGTCGGGTGCTTCAGCACCCAGCAATCGAATTCCATATGCATCTTGTCCAGCGGCTGCATGGTCTTGCGCATCGTGAACCAGCGGTCGGTGTAACCTTCCACCGTGGTCAGGATACGCGGCGAAAACAGGATCATGGTTCCCAACAACAGGCAGATCGCATTGCCTACCAGCAGGAAACCCTTCAGGTTTTCGGCGACGCCCGCGATCTCGGGGGCCGTGGCGCTACCCTCGAACAGCGCCAGTGTGGGAGTCAGGTCGGCATCCCTCAACAACAGGATCGAGATCATCGCGCCGGCCATGATGGTCATTCCCAGAACGACACGCCGTTTCAGCAGCGCGGGCTCGATATAATGCGGCGTCGAGAGCGGTTTCGTCAGCTTGCGTACCGAGACCCAGCGATTCATCACATCAAAGAAGCGCAATGCCTTCTTGCTCCTCAGTGCCAGCGCGATCCCGACGAAGAAGGAAAATATGCTGGCGATCAGGAAAAACTGAAAAGTCATATACAGAAACACTGGATATGAGACTTGGCTGAGCAGGCTGTTCATTTGGCTGGTTCCTTGCGATGGAGCAATTTGCGCTCTCTTGGTCTGTGTTTTCATTCTAAACTTTATTCCCTGCGTCCGGTAGCCGTTTAACAAGGAAAGGCTCATGGTAATTTTTCCGTTCTGGGTGTTTAATTGCGCGCACTATGAATCATTCCCATAAATGACCGCCATGCCCCTCCAATCCACCGAGTTCGTCAACTGGTTCCGTTCCGTCGCGCCCTATATCAATGCCTTTCGCGGCAAGACCTTTGTCGTCGCCTTCGGCGGCGAAGTGGTGGCGGACGGCAAATTCGTCGAATTGACGCATGATTTCAACCTGCTGGCGGCGCTTGGCATCCGCTTGGTGCTGGTACACGGTGCGCGGCCGCAGATCGAACAGCGGCTGGCGCAGGAACAGATAGAGGGCCGTTATCACCACGGCATCCGCCTTACCGATGCCGAGACCATGCTATGCGTGAAGGAAGCGGTCGGTCGTGTGCGGCTGGAGATCGAGGCACTGCTGTCGGTGGGCCTGGCCAATTCGCCCATGGCCAATGCCGATATCCGTGTGGCGGGCGGCAACTTCATCACCGCGCAACCCATCGGCGTCATCAACGGCATCGACCTGATGCACACCGGCTGCGTGCGCAAGGTGGATGTGGCGGCGCTGCGCGACCGCATGGAATTCGGCGAAGTGGTGCTGCTCTCCCCGCTCGGCTATTCGCCCACGGGCGAGGTGTTCAACCTCACGCTGGAGGACGTCGCCACGGCGACGGCCATCGCACTGGATGCGGACAAGCTGATCTTCCTGACCGATACCGACGGCGTGCATGGCAAGGACGGCTCGCTGATCCAGGAATTGACGGTCGTCGAAGCAATCAAGATCCTGTCCGGCAAGCGCAAGCTGCCGGACGACGTGAGCCTGTTCCTGCCCTGCGCGGTCAAGGCCTGCGAGGCGGGCGTGGCGCGCACGCACTTGGTCAGCCGCCACACCGACGGCGCGTTGCTGCAGGAACTGTTCAGCGACGACGGCATCGGCACCATGGTGGTGGAAAGCACACTCAATACCCTGCGCGATGCGACCATCGAGGATGTCGGCGGTATCCTGCAATTGCTGCAACCGCTGGAGACCGAAGGCATCCTGGTGCGGCGTTCGCGCGAGCTGCTGGAGCGCGAGATCGGGCGTTTCGTGCTGCTGGAGCACGACCACCGCATCGTCGGTTGCGCCGCGCTGTATCCCTTCGCCGACGAAAAAGCGGCCGAGCTTGCCTGTCTGGCGATCCAGCCCGCTTACCGCCGCCACGGCTACGGCGATGCCTTGCTCAAGCACATTGCCACCCGAGCCAAGTCGATGAAGCTGCAAAAATTGTTCGTGCTGACCACACGCACGGCGCACTGGTTCATCGAGCGCGGGTTCAAGGAGGTCGATGTGGAACAACTCCCGGCACAGAAGAAGACGCTGTACAACTATCAGCGGCGCTCCAAAGTGTTCGTGTTGTCGCTGAGATAAAGCGTCTTTCCGGGAATCCACATGTTCAAATGGCTGCTTTCCCGTCCGCTGCAGATCAAGTTCTTTGTCAGCACGGTGATGCTCGTCAGCATCGCCTTGCTGATGCTCATGCTGAACATGATGCAGGTGCACAACCAGTTCCTGACGCGCCACATCAAGGAAGACATGCAGCAGCGCACGCATATCCTCGCCATGACCCTGATGATCGGCCCGGCGGCACATGACCCGAACGACCTGCGCAAACTGCTGCGCGATGTCATGGACATACACGGCTATTGCTATCTTTCGGTCCAGGACGCCAAGGGAAAATTGCTGGCTTCGGTCGGCGATGTCGCGTCGGCTACGCGCTCGCTCCCGGAGGCTGTGACGACGAACGGACGCAGCATGTGTTTCAACGGCGCGATCCCGCTGATCCACGATGGTGAACGCTTCGGCATGCTGCATTACGGGGTGAACACTGACTTCGTCGGTGTGCTTGAGCGGAGTCTGGGCAAGCAACTCTTCATCGTTGCCGCATTGTGGCTTTGCCTGGGCTCGGTGATGTATTTCGTTCTGGTGCGCCGTCTGGTCAAGCCGCTACAGGAGATCACGCGAGCGAGCGAGTCGATGGCGAACGGCAATCTGAATGCATCCATGCCGGAAGGACTGCCCCAGGACGAACTCGGCAAACTTGCCACCGGTTTCAACAACATGGCGGTTGCATTGCGCGGCCGGGTCGAATCACAGCAGCGCTATGCGCATGCCCTGTATGCAGAGCAGGCACGGTTGAATGCGCTGATTTCCATCCTGCCGGTAGGTGTGCTGTTCGTCGATCCCGACGGTAAAGTGCAGCACCTCAACCAGGAATGCCGCAGCCTGTGGGGATTCCCTGAATCCGAGGATTACATCGGACACCGCGAGATAGACCTGATCGAGCAGGCGCGTGACCGGATCGAACAGCCCGATATATTCATCCAGCAGATGAGTGCGACAATCAAGGAATATGGCACCAGTCCCCCCTTTGATACCAGGTTGTGCAATGATCGCGTCGTGCGCTGCCGTTCCTGCGTCGTGCCCGATGCTGCCGGTGAACGCTACATCGGCCGGGTCTGGATGTTCGAGGACGTGACCGGAGAATATGCACAACTGCACGAGGCGCAATCCCGTGCCGAGCGCGATATACTCACCGGCCTGTATAACCGCCGCCGATTCGAGGAAGATCTGGAATGCATGTTCGCCAAGGCACAGCGGGATGAGAGCCGGCTCACACTGCTGTATTTCGATCTGGACGACTTCAAGAACATCAACGATATCCACGGCCACCACAGCGGCGACAAGGTTTTGAAAGCGGTGGCACAAGCACTGACACTGCAATCCCGCCGCAATGAGAATCTGTACCGTCTGGGCGGTGACGAATTCGGCATCCTGGTCGCAGACACGGAACTCAACCAGGTCGAGAGGCTGGTGAAGCGCGTGATCTCCACCGTCGAAAAATTGCGGCTCGACATGGATGGACATGCGGTGCATGTTCGTTGCAGCATGGGCATTGCCGTCCGCTCGCCTGCCGCGCCTCCGGGTACCCCGACGGAGCTGATGCAGCAGGCCGACATCGCCATGTATCAGGCCAAACGTGCCGGCAAGAACCGCTGGCATATCTTCGATCCCGCTCAAGCGCTGGATTTGGGCAAGGATTCACGGTAATGTCACAATCCTCAAGCATACTCACGGAGTGAACACCAACATGGCAAGAACAGTGCAGTGCGTAAAACTCGGTCGCGAAGCAGAAGGACTGGATCGTCTCCCCTATCCCGGCGTGCTCGGTCAGCGCATCTTCGAAAACGTCTCGAAGGAAGCCTGGCAGGGCTGGATCAAGTTCCAGACCATGCTGGTGAACGAGAACCGCCTCAACCTCGCCGACATCAAGGCACGCCAGTATCTGGCGCAGCAGATGGAGAATTACTTCTTCGGCGAAGGCACACAGATGCCGACCGGCTTCGTACCGCCGAAGAACTAAAACTCCCCGTCACTGGATCGCTGGCACGCTTACCGCCCCGTATGGCAAAAAAATTCCCTGCGCAGAACTTCCTCAACCGCGAGCTCGGCCTGCTGGAATTCAACCGCCGCGTGCTCGCCCAGGCCGAGGACGCCTCGGTGCCATTGCTGGAGCGGCTGAAATACCTGTGCATCGTCAGCAGCAATCTCGATGAGTTCTTCGAGATCCGTGTCGCCGGACTGAAGGAGCAGGCCAAACTGGGCGGGCTGGCGACCGGGCCGGACGGTCTGGAAGCCACGCAGATCCTCAAGCGCCTGTACACACCGACGCACCAGATCATCGCGCGGCAATACCAGCTGTTCAACGACGAACTCGTTCCCGCGCTGGCCAAACAGGGTGTCAAGTTCCTGCGCCGCACGCAATGGAACGAGGCGCAGCAGGCCTGGGTCAAGGATTTCTTCATGCGCGAAGTGATGCCGGTGCTGACCCCCATCGGTCTCGACCCTGCCCACCCTTTCCCGCGCGTGCTCAACAAGAGTTTGAACTTCGCGGTCGAACTGCAGGGCAAGGATGCGTTCGGGCGCAATTCCGCCAAGGCCATCGTGCAGGCGCCGCGCGTGTTGCCGCGCGCCATCCTGATGCCGCCGGAGATATCGGGTTGCCCGCACGGTTTCGTGTTCCTCTCTTCCATCCTGCACGCGCATGTCGGCGAACTGTTCGCGGGGATGGAAGTGCTGGGCTGTTTCCAGTTCCGCGTCACCCGCAACAGCGATCTGTTCGTGGACGAGGAAGAGGTGAAGAACCTGCGCATCAGCCTGCAGGGCGAGTTGCCGCAGCGCCATTTTGGCGATGCCGTGCGGCTGGAGGTCGCCGACAACTGCACACCGGAACTGGCCGAATTCCTGCTGCTGCAATTCGAACTGAAAGCGGAAGACCTCTACCGCGTGCACGGCCCGGTGAATCTGGTGCGCCTGATGCGCATCCCGGACCAGGTGGCGCGCGACGATCTCAAGTTCCCGGCGTTCGTGCCGGGCATGCCCGCCCTGCTGCAAAAGAAGGGCGCGGACATGTTCAAGGCGATCCGCAAAAGCGATGTGCTGCTGCATCACCCCTACCAGTCGTTCAAACCGGTGATCGACTTCATCCAGCAGGCTGCCGCCGACCCCGACGTGGTCGCCATCAAACAGACGGTCTACCGCACCGGCACGGATTCCGAGTTGATGGAATCGCTGATCGCCGCCGCTCGCTGCGGCAAGGAAGTGACCGTGGTGGTGGAGTTGCTAGCGCGTTTCGACGAGGAAGCCAACATCAACTGGGCAGGACGTCTGGAAGCCGTCGGCGCGCATGTGGTGTACGGCGTGGTCGCGCACAAGACCCACGCCAAGATGCTGATGGTGGTGCGGCGCGAAGACGGCAAACTGCGCCGTTATGTACACCTCGGCACCGGCAACTACCACCCGCGCACCGCCAGGCTGTATACCGATTTCGGCCTGTTCACCTGCAATGAAGAGATCTGCACCGATGTGAACGAGGTGTTCACCCAGCTCACCGGCCTCGGCAAAGCCGGCAAGTTGAAGCACCTGTGGCAATCGCCGTTCACGCTGCATCCCAAGATACTGGAAGCCATCGGCAACGAGGTCAGACTCGCCAAGGCCGGCAAACGCGCGCACATCATCGCCAAGATGAATTCGCTGCTGGAACCGGAGATTATCACCGCGCTGTATGACGCGTCGCAGGCGGGAGTGAAGATCGACCTCATCGTGCGCGGCGTCTGCGCGCTGCGCCCCGGCGTGAAAGGCCTGTCCGAGAACATCACCGTGCGTTCCATCATCGGGCGCTTCCTGGAGCACACGCGCATCTTCTATTTCCGCAACGACCTGGCGCACGATGTCTATCTCGCCAGCGCCGACTGGATGGACCGCAACTTCTTCCGCCGTATCGAGGTGTGTTTCCCGGTGCTGGACGAGAAGCTCAAGAAACGCGTGCTGGACGAAGGGCTGAAGACCTACCTGAAAGACAACGTGCAGGCGTGGGAGATGGATTGCAACGGCTTCTGGCACCGCAAGACGCCCGGTCGCGGCAACGAGACCTGCTCACAGACCGAGCTGTTGCATGCACTGGGACAGCCGCTTGCAGCGGTAGAGGAAGATTAATCTTTCATGGGTCGTCCGGTCTTGATCTTCTCAAGGCCGGAGATCGTGCGCTTCAGTTGTGCCGCTGTCAGCTTGGACAAGGCCTGCAATCCGGCACGCAACAATTCGCTTTTCTTCACATGCAGTCCGGCATTCAGCGCCTTCTCTTTGATCATCGCAATCAATTCGTAATCCGCCTGTGGCATGGTGAAGCTGTCGCGCACGACCTTCACCTTGCCGTTGCCGTTCTTTTCTTTCTTGTGCTTCTTCACCGGTTTGGCTGCGGCCTTTGCCGGAGCTGCCTTGCGTGCGGGTGCGGGTTTTCTGGCAACGGGCTTGCGCGCTACTGTCCTGGTCATGTCGGTCTCCCTGTGAATGTGGCATAAACAGTATATACGGTATATTCTGGCGACCGATAGTGTAATAAACGGGAGGGGGAAATGGAGTTGATCCTGTGGCGACATGCCGAGGCTGCGGATACCGTGCCCGACAGCGCGCGCCCGCTCACCGAAAAAGGGCATCGACAGGCCGAGCACATGGCGCATTTTCTTTCCGCACGACTGCCCGCACACACCCGCATCCTGGTCAGCCCTGCCGTGCGCGCACAGCAGACCGCCGCCGCACTCAGCAACCATTTCATCACTGCACCCAACATTGATGTCCACGCCACCCCGGAAAAAGCCATCGCCACGGCGGGCTGGCCGATAGCGGGCGGCGCGGTGCTGCTGGTCGGACACCAGCCCTGGTTGGGCGAATTGGCGGCACTGCTGATGACCGGTCGACCGGATTACTGGAGCATCAAAAAAGGGGCGGTGTGGTGGTTCAGCCGCCGCGAACGCGAGGGCGATTACCAGACCATTCTGCGTCTCGCCATCACGCCGGAACAACTGTAGTTTTCATCTAGCGGAGGACGTCATGTTTGAATCGGCAGAACTGGGACACAAAGTCGACAAGGCCACTTACGAAGCCGAAGTACCCAAACTACGCGAGGCGCTGCTGGATGCGCAATTCGATCTGGCGGAAAAAGGGAAATTCCCGGTCATCATCCTCATCGGCGGCGTCGACGGTGCGGGTCGCGGCGAGACGGTGAACCTGCTCAACGAATGGATGGATCCGCGCTTCATCCAGACCCACGGCATGGGCGAACCTTCCGACGAGGAGATGGAGCGCCCGATGATGTGGCGCTTCTGGCGCGCGTTGCCCCCCAAGGGCAAGATCGGCGTGTTCATGGGTTCCTGGTACACCTGGCCCATCCTCAACCGCGCGATGGGCTATACCAAGGTCGCCGAGCTCGACCAGAGTCTGGAGCGCGCCAAACGTCTGGAAAAGATGCTGACCGACGAGGGCGCGCTGATCATCAAGTTCTGGCTGCACCTGTCCAAAGAAAAACAGGAGGCTCGCCTCAAATCGCTGGAGAAGAATCCCAAGACGCGCTGGCGCGTCACCAAACGCGACTGGGACCACTTCAAGCGCTATGACAAATTCCTCACCATCCACGAGAGCGTCATCCGCCACACCAGCACCGCCGAAGCACCATGGATCGTGGTCGAGGGGGCGGATGCGCGTTACCGCGGTTTGACCGTCGGCAAGGTCATCCTCGAATCCCTGCGCAAACGCCTGGCCGAAACAGACAAGAAGAAAGAAAGCTCGGTGCGCGCCGCACCGCTGTTGCCGCCCATCGACAAGCTCAACATCCTGGAGACGCTCGACCTCTCGCAAAAGCTGGACAAGAAGAAGTTCGCAGCGGAACTGGAGAAATATCAGGGCAAGTTGTCCCTGCTCACACGCGATCCCCGATTCAAGGAAATCACCGTGGTGACAGTGTTCGAGGGCAACGACGCCGCCGGCAAGGGCGGCAGCATCCGCCGCATCACCGGCGCGCTCGAAGCGCGGCTTTACCAAGTCGTGCCGATCGCGGCGCCGACCGAGGAAGAGCGCGCGCAGCCTTACCTGTGGCGCTTCTGGCGGCATGTGCCGCGCAAAGGCCGCGTCACCATCTTCGACCGCTCATGGTATGGCCGCGTACTGGTCGAGCGGGTGGAGAAGTTCTGTTCCGAGGTCGACTGGATGCGCGCCTACCACGAGATCAACGACTTCGAAGCGCAGCTCACGCGCCACAACACCGTTGTCGTCAAATTCTGGCTGACCATCAGCAAGGAAGAGCAACTGCGCCGTTTCAAGGAGCGCGAGAAGATCGGCTTCAAGCGCTTCAAGATCACCGAGGAAGACTGGCGCAACCGCGAGAAATGGGATGCCTACGAACAGGCCATCGGCGACATGGTGGACCGCACCAGCACCGAAGCCGCCCCGTGGACTTTAGTGGAAGCCAACGACAAGAACTTCGCCCGCATCAAGATCCTGAAGACCTTGTGCCAGCGCATCGAATCGGCGATAAAAAAACTGAAATGATGTGATCGGTCAGATCTTCTTCAAAGCCTGCACCAGCACATACGGCCTGGCAACCACCGCCCAGACCAGCGCATCGGCCTCATACCAGGCCAATGCCTGTTCATCCGACACACGGCCAAGCTGCCCGGCCTGTACCCATTGCGCCACCTGTTCGGCATTGTCCTCGGAGATCTGGAAAGCCACCTCGACCAGATCGAGTGTGTCGCTCACCGCCATGGCTGCCCCGCTGGCGAAGTAGCGCTGTAACTCGCGCCACGCGATCTGCGCAGTCTCCAGATTGACGCTGGCACGTTTGAAATCCTGCTCGTTCATCTTGCTCATCTTTCGCTTCCCGACACTTTCATTCTTCATCCAGATTGCGGCTTTCCAGCTCGCTTCCCAACGCCTTGGCCAAGGCCGTCCAAGCGGGTTCCTTGGTTGATAGTCCGTCGAACTGCGTCATGTAGCTCGAACCGAAGGCCTTGCTGTTCGCCTGATGCATCATCAGCACCATCCCGAACAACTCGACCTTGGCCCGTGCCGAACGGTCCCCCTTGTTGGCGGCATCCTTGAGTTGCTCCATGTTCTGCAACATCTCATGGGCGAACAGGCGGACCTGATACTCATCGGAACAATCCAGCCCCAGCCCGATGCAATGGCGCTCGATCTCCAGCTCCAGCTCGTTGGCGTCTTTCTGCAGAAAATCCCTGGAGTGCACGGTTACTTGGTACCGCTCAGGTAGTTGTCCTTCACCCGCATGTAATGCTCGGCGGAATAGCGCAGGTACTTGATCTCCTCTTCCGTCAACGCGCGGATGGCCTTGGCCGGACGCCCCATGTAGAGCATGCCGCTCTCCAGCGTCTTGCCCGGCGAGATCAGACTGCCCGCCCCCACCATCACGCGGTCCGGGATCACCACATCGTCCATGATGATGGAACCCATGCCGATGAGGCAGTCGTTGCCGATGCTACAGCCGTGCAATATGACCGAATGCCCCACCGTCACATAGTCACCGATGATCAACGGCGATCCGTCGGGTTTGTCTGCTGTCTTGTGCGACACATGGCCCATGGTCAAGTCCTGGATGTTGCTGCCGCGCCCGATCACGATGCGGTTCACGTCACCGCGCAACACCGTGTTGCACCAGACAGAACTATCGTCGCCGATCTTCACATCGCCGATGACCTGGCAGGAAGGGTGCAGGTAGATACGGTCGCCGAGGATAGGTGAAGTATTGAGGTATGGAGATAGAGACATGAGGTTTACAGGCTTTCCGGCCACATTCTGGACGTATGGATGACCGACAATATCTGGACTTCATTCGCATCAACGCGATAAGCCAGCACGAAGGGAAAACGACCAACCGCCAGTTCTCGCGTTCCTGCGACCCGCCCCGCTCTGCCGACCAGTGGATTTTGCGGAAGCGCTTCTGCCGCCTTGCGAATGATCGAAACTACTCGCCTTGCTGCTTGAGGGTTTTCCTGCTCAATGTAATCGTGAATCTCCGCAAGGTCAGTTCTGGCTCGCGGGGTATAGCGCAGCTTCATGCTTGCGGCTCGGTGTAGCGCGCAAAGAACGCCTCCATCTCCTCGTCCGTCACGAACTCGCCGCGCTGGGCTTGTGCCAAGCCTTCCTGGATGTGCGCAGTGATGCGGCGCTGCTGCGCCAGATACTGCGCCACGGCTTCATTTGCCAACTCGCTTTCACTACGATGGCTTTCTTCGGCCAGATGGTCGAGCTGAATCTTCAGGTCTGACCGGATTTCAAGTGTGGTTGCGCTCATGGTAATTCCTCAATATGGCTTGGGGAAATCTTACGACAAAATATCGTGGCCTATTCCCGATTGTTTTTGCCCTACGCAGGCTTGAGTTGAATACTTTGTCCACAATGCATGCACGTAAATCTTCCAAAAGCAATTACATCCTTAACAACTACCGGCGAATATCCAAGCCACGAAGACTTAGGCGCACTTTCATGATACTTGCCGTTTTCGATAAAGACTCTTTCGCCGCATATAGGACACCTTATTCTCACGGCCAGCGGAATACATATCGCAGCGGTAATTGCGAAGGTTACACAAATAAATCCCACTACAAAATCTGCGTGAGGTAAAACTGACGCAGATCCAGCAATAGTAGTCATCAAAAATGCCAATAACAAGAACCATGCAAGTACAAACATCCATGCTGCAATTCTAAGCTGCGCTGATTTCGAAAAAACAACCCTCAGATCATTGGACATAAAAGTTGCCTCATCCCGCCCGTTTCCACTTCATCTTCTCCCCCGCTCGTAACGGCACGAGCCGATGCTCGCCGAACCCCACCGAAGCAGGCATCTGCCACTCTTCGCGGCGCAGCATGATGGTCTCCTTGTTGCGCGGCAGTCTGTAGTAGTCCGCGCCGTAGAAGCTGGCAAAGGCTTCGAGTTTGTCCAGCGCACCCGCCGCCTCGAACGCTTCGGCATACAGTTCGATGGCGCTGTGCGCGGTGTAGCAACCGGCGCAGCCGCAGGCATTCTCTTTGGTGTGTTGTGCGTGCGGGGCGCTGTCGGTGCCAAGGAAGAATTTTTTGCTGCCGCTGGTGGCGGCTTTGATCAGCGCTTCGCGGTGCGTTTCGCGTTTCAGGATCGGCAGGCAATAGAAGTGCGGGCGGATGCCGCCGACGAGCATGGCGTTGCGGTTGTAGAGCAGGTGTTGCGGGGTGAGGGTGGCGGCGATGGTGTCCGGCGCGCTGGCGACGAACTGCGCGGCATCTTTGGTGGTGATGTGTTCGAACACCACACGCAGGCTAGGCAGGTCTTTCAGCAGCGGTTGCATGACGCGCTCGATGAATACGGCTTCGCGGTCAAAGATGTCGATGTCGGCGCTGGTGACTTCGCCGTGCACCAGCAACGGCATGCCACAGCGTTGCATCGCTTCCAGTGCGGCGTAGGTCTTGCGCAGGTCGGTCACGCCCGCGTCGGAGTTGGTGGTGGCACCTGCGGGGTACAGCTTCACCGCATGCACCACGCCGCTGGCCTTGGCTTTTTTGATCTCCTCGGCAGAGGTGATGTCTGTCAGATACAGGGTCATCAGCGGCTCGAACTTCATGCCTGCTGGCAGTGCCTTGAGGATGCGTTCGCGGTAAGCCACGGCCTGTGCGGTGGTGGTGACGGGCGGACGCAGGTTGGGCATGACGATGGCGCGGGCGAACTGTCTGGCGGTGTCGGGCAGCACCGAGGCCATCAGCGCATCATCGCGCAGGTGCAGGTGCCAGTCGTCGGGGCGGGCGAGGGTGAGTGTTTTCATGCGCTGCATTCTAACATTTGGCAGGGCATGAAAATGGACAGCAATTGGCTACTTCTTTCCGGCGACCCACTGCGCGGTCACTTCTGCAACCCGCTTGCCGAACAGCTTTGCTGTCTCCAGATCGCCCGACTGCATCTCGTCGGGGGAAGCGTCTGCCGGAGAGGTGGACATCGCGCCACAGAACGCACCTACATAGTTCACGTCGTTGCGCTGCGATGCTTTTTTATTGGCTGGCATCATGCCGTTGCCCGTCCAGATCATGCCGTGCTGCATGGCCAGGGTGAAGATGTAATGCAAGGTGGAGAGCTTGTCGCCGTTCATGGTCGAGGAATTGGTGAATCCTGCAGCGATCTTGTCCTTCCACTTCTGGGCATACCAGGGTTTGGACGAGGCATCGGCGAACTTTTTGAACTGCCAACTCACCATGCCCATGTAGGTGGGCGAACCCATGATGATGGCGTCTGCAGCTTCCAGCGCCGCCCAGTCGGCGGCGGTAATGTTGCCTTCGGTATCGATCGTGATGATCTTCGCGCCCGCGCCCGTTGCCACTGCTTGCGCCTGTCTGGCCGTATGCCCGTAACCGCTGTGATAGACCACGATGATGTTTGCCATGAAGCTCTCCCCTTGATATGGACAAATAATTTGGCCAGCGTAGCACTTCGTATGCGAATGGCAACCGTTACCTATTCCGCCTCTGATTTGAGCGCCAGCGCACGTTGATACAACTCGTTTTTGTTGCCACCCGTGATCTTCACCGCCAGTTGCACGGCCTGCTTGAGCGGCAATTCTTCCAGCAGCAGGGCCAGTGTCCTTTCGGTGTCGGCATCCAACCCTTCGCGCGACACCGCGCCCGATACCAGCAGCACGAATTCGCCGCGCTGGTTGTTGGCGTCGCTGTTCAGCCAGGCCATCGCCTCGCCCAGCTTGCAGCGGTGAATGCTCTCGAAGAGTTTGGTGATCTCGCGCGCGAACACGATCTCGCGTTCGTTGCCGAAAACAGCCTGCAGGTCTTCGGTGCATTCGAGGATGCGATGCGGGGCTTCGTAGAACACGAGCGTGTAGGGATGTTCGGCCAGTGTTTGCAGGGCGGTGCGGCGCGCGCCGGATTTGTTGGGCAGGAAACCGTAGAACAGGAAATGCGGTGCGCTCAGGCCGGAGGCGGACAGCGCGGCGACCGCCGCGCTCGCGCCGGGGATGGGAATGACGCGGAAACCCGCGTTGCGCACCGCTTCCACCAAGACCGCGCCGGGATCGCTCACGGCGGGCGTTCCGGCATCGGTCACCAGCGCGATGTTTTGCCCCTGTTGCAACAAAGCGATGACCTTTTCCGCCGCGCCGCGCTCGTTGTGCTGATGCAGGGCCAGCAAGCGCGCATCGCTAATGCCATGATGTTGCAGCAAATGCCGGGTATTGCGGGTGTCTTCGGCGGCGACGGTATCGGCGGCGCCCAGCACTTCCAGTGCGCGCAGCGTGATGTCACTTAGATTTCCAATCGGGGTGGCGACTACATATAATGCGCACTCCAATTTTTGTTTGGTCTCGATATGCAAACTGTCGCCTCTGGATATTCCTGGTTACGCGGATTCGTTATCGCTGCACTATACGTGAGCATATTTGGCTGCGCCACTACGCCAGTCTCCGAACCCGCCGCGACTGCCCCGGCCAGTCCCGCTGTCGTTACCCCTGCTGCTGCACCTGCTGCCGCTCAACCGCCTGTCGTTTCAGCCGTGGTTCCCGCACCCGCAACGGTCGTAACGCCCCTGTTGCCGCCTGCCAGCACCGAGCCGCCTGCGCCGCATATCGCACTGCTGCTGCCCTTGAATTCGAAGCTCTTCGCCAAGGCCGCCGATGCTGTGCAACAAGGCTTTCTGGCTGCTGCCGGCCAGGAAGCGAACGGGCTGCCGGTACGTGTCTACCCTTGCAGCGATGAAAGCACCGAGGTCGCCGCGCTGTATCAGCAGGCATTGCGTGCCGGCGCTGTGGCAGTGGCGGGCCCGCTCACCCGTGGCGGTGTGGCCGCGCTGGCCGCGAATGGCGAACTGATGACGCCGACCCTGGCCCTGAATACGCTGGAAGGCACAAGATCGGACCAGCTCTATTTTTTCGGCCTTCCGTCGGAAGCCGAAGCACGCCAGTCCGCGCAGCGCGCCACGGCAGCCGGTCTGTTGAGCGCCTACATCGTCTCCACCAACACCCCGCTCTCGAAGCGTCTGGCACAGGCCTTTTCGGACGAATGGCAGCGTGCGGGCGGCATCCTGCGTTCCGAGATCATCTACACCGGCGATCCCGCGCCGCTGAAAGAACTGCCGGAAGATCCGGGCAACTCGGTGTTCCTCGCCGCCGAACTGGACAAGGCCCGTCTGCTGCGTCCCTATATCATCGCCACGATACCGGTCTATGCGACGTCGCAGATATTCGCGGGCAATACCCGCACACTGACCAACTACGACCTGTCCGATGTGCGTTTCGTCGATATGCCGTGGATGCTGCAACCCGATCACACGGCGGTGATGATCTATCCGCGCTCCGCCGCGCCTTTGCCGCCGGAGCTGGATCGTTTGTATGCACTGGGTATCGATGCCTATCGCCTGTTGCAAGTGCTGTTCAATCGCAGTTATTCCAGCGAGTTGCCACTGGACGGCGTCACCGGCAAGGTCTCTTTGTCCGGGCATATGTTCCAGCGCGAAGCCATACTGGCCATCATCCGGCAGGGTCAGGGCGTGCCGGTGGACAGCAAGATTCGCTGATGAAACCCGGCGCCCAAGCCGAACAGCTCGCGGCACAGTTTCTGCAACGGCAAGGCCTGACGCTCGTCGAATCCAACTATCGCTGCCGTTTCGGCGAGATCGACCTGATATTGCGTGATGGCGACGCGCTGGTGTTCGCCGAGGTGCGCCAGCGCAGCCGCAGCGATTTCGGCGGTGCGGCAGCCAGCATCGACAGGCACAAACAACAACGCCTTATCCTCACCGCACAACATTACCTTGCCTCATTACCCCGCATCCCGTCCTGCCGTTTCGATGCCCTGCTGCTGGATTCAACCGCAAAGGTGGAATGGGTCAAGAACGCTTTCGAGGTTTAAGCCGGGCCGCCTTGAGGTAATATTCGCCCTTGTCATTTATCCAGATTCCGCCCATGAGCCTGACCACACGCATCGGTAAACATTTCGACGACAGCGCCCAACTCAAGCTGCAAAGCAAGAAGGTGCTCGCCAAACCCATCGCGGAAGCTTCGCAGGCGATGGTCAACTGCCTGATGAACGACGGCAAGATCCTGATCTGCGGCAACGGCGGTTCGGCTGCCGATTCGCAGCACTTCGCCGCCGAGTTGATCAACCGCTTCGAGGTCGAGCGCCCCGGTCTTGCCGCCATCGCGCTGACCACCGACACTTCGGTGCTCACCTCCATCGCGAATGATTACGATTACAACCAGATCTTTTCCAAGCAGGTGCGCGCGCTGGGCATGGACGGCGACATCCTGATCGCCATCTCCACCAGCGGCAATTCGCCCAGCATACTGGACGCCATGCAGGCCGCTCACGAGCGCAACATGACCGTGGTGGCGCTGACCGGACGCGATGGCGGCAAGATGACCGAGTTGCTCACGCCTGAAGACTTCCACATCTGCGTCCCGGCCAAGAGCACCGCGCGCATCCAGGAAGTCCATCTGCTCGCGCTGCATTGCATGTGCGATGCCATCGATCATCTGATTCTGGGAGGAGAGTGATGCGTTATCCGTTCGCGTTCTTGTTCGTTGTTCTGGGCCTGTTGCAAGGCTGCGTCGCCCCCGTGGTCGCCGCCGGAGTCGGCGCGGGCGCGATGATGTCCTCCGACCGCCGCACTACCGGGACGATGGTCGAGGACGACACCATCGAGAGCAAGGCGCAGAAGCGCATCGATGAAAAATACAAGGACACGGCGCATGTGAGCGTCACCACCTTCAACCGTTTCGCGCTCGTCACCGGCACTGCCGCCGATGAAAATGCCAAGATGGATATCGAGCGCATCGTCGGCTCCATCCCCAATGTCAAAGGGATTGCCAACGAACTGGTGGTCGGCAGTGCGTCCGGCTTCGTTGCCAATAGCGCCGATAGCCGCATCACCGGCAATGTGAAGCTGCGTTTCGTCAACAGCGCCAAGTTCAAGGCCGACCATGTCAAAGTAGTCACCGAAAGCGGCGTGGTGTACCTGATGGGGCTGGTCACCCGCGCAGAGGCAGATGCTGCTTCAGACATCGCCAGCACCACGGCGAACGTCGCCAAAGTGGTGCGCGTTTTCGAGTACATCGATTAAATTGAAATACCCTGCCCCCAGTTTTGAAAGCAAGATCTGCGAGGCGAGTGACTTTGCCGTGCGGGTCGCCCAACTGCCGCGCTCGCTGGTGTTCACCAACGGCTGTTTCGATGTGCTGCATCGCGGCCATGTCACCTATCTGGCGCAGGCCCGAGCGCTCGGCGCATCGCTCGTCGTCGGTGTGAACAGCGATGCTTCGGTGAAACGCCAGGGCAAGGGCGACGACCGTCCGATTAATGCCGAACAGGACCGCATGGCCGTGCTGGCGGCGCTGGAGTCGGTGAGTCTGGTGGTGAAATTCGACGAAGACACCCCGCTCAACCTCATCCTCGCCTGCAAACCCGATGTGTTGGTGAAGGGCGGCGACTGGAAACCGGCCAACATCGTCGGCAGCAAAGAACTCCAAATCTGGGGCGGCAAGGTGCATAGCATCCCTTTCCTGCACGAGCGCTCAACCACCGCATTATTGAAGAAGATCCGTTCACTATGATCCCAACCGAAATCACCCTGCACAACCAGTCAAAAATGCTGGAGATCGCCTTCGACGACGGCGCACGCTACAAACTGCCGTTCGAGTTCCTGCGCGTGTTCTCTCCTTCAGCCGAAGTGCGCGGTCACGGCCCCGGCCAAGAGACGCTGCAAGTCGGCAAACGCAACGTGATGATCTCCGATGTCGAGCCTGCCGGCAGTTACGCCGTGAAGTTGGCTTTCGACGATGGTCACGACAGCGGCCTGTACACTTGGGAATACCTGCACGAGTTGGGCAAATATCAGGATGCCATGTGGCACGATTATCTGGGCAAGCTGGAAGCGGTGGGCGCGAGCCGCGACAAGTGATTGTCATTCCCGCGCAAGCGGGAATCCAGCGAGATATATACACCGCGAAGCGGACAAACCAAGATTGCCTCGCATTGCGAGGATGATTTGAATTACTGGATTCCCGCCTGCGCGGGAATGACAAATCCAAGGAGCAGATGATGAGCAAAACCACCCATTTCGGTTTCCAGACCGTAGACGAGAACGAAAAAGCCAAGAAGGTCGCGGGCGTATTTACCTCCGTCGCCAGCAAGTACGACATCATGAACGACCTCATGTCGGTCGGCCTGCACCGCATCTGGAAGCGCTTCGCGGTCGGACAGGCGAATGTGCATGAAGGCCAGCGCGTGCTGGATATTGCGGGCGGTTCCGGCGACCTGTCGCGCCTGTTCCTTGATAAGGTCGGAAGCACGGGCCAAGTCGTCCTCACCGACATCAACAACGCCATGCTGCGCGTGGGCCGCGACCGCCTGCTGGACGAAGGCAAGGCCACGCCCACCGCGCAGTGCGATGCCGAACACCTGCCCTTCCCCGACAATTATTTCGACTGCGTGAGCATCGCCTTCGGCCTGCGCAACGTCACACATAAAGATGCCGCCCTGCGCGAGATGCGCCGCGTGCTCAAGCCGGGCGGCCGCGTGATCGTGCTGGAATTCTCCAAGGTCGCCAAACCGCTGGAAAAGATGTACGACCTCTATTCCTTCAAGCTGCTACCCAAGATGGGCGAGATCATCGCCAACGATGCGGACAGTTACCGCTACCTCGCCGAATCCATCCGCATGCATCCGGGGCAGGAGGAGTTGAAGCAGATGATGGTTGATGCGGGGCTGGAGCGGGTTGAGTACTTCAATATGACGGGCGGGGTGGTGGCGGTGCATCGGGGTTACAAGCTGTAATGGCTTCCCACAAATCTTATTCAATAACACTAAGTAATAATCGAACCGAAAAGGCCGCCATCGATTATGTGATGACGGCAGACAAAACCCTACTGAATCCATCGAAGGACTCTCGCAAATCTATTCTCGAAATACTAGAACTACCTTCAACATTTACGCGAGCCTTTGATCTGATTCGAGTTCCAGGACACATCAATACTGAATCCGAAATTACTGCGGCAGACAAAAATTCCATCACGCTTATAGAACTAAAAACAACGCAGAAATATTTGCCCTCGGCTCCCAAAGGATTTTTCTTTGGGGCAACAGAAAATGAATTTGAGCTCGCAAGAAAATTAGGCGATCAATTTCTTTTTTGCTTCGTATGCCTGCATTCAGACTCAAAATGCTTTCATACCCTTACATTGGATAAATTACAAAAGCTAATTCGAAATAAAAGAACACAATTCCAAATTAATTTATAGAACTAGGAGTCCAGTCGTGAGCGGTTTACCCAAGTGCCCCAAATGCAATTCTCCCTTCACCTACGAAGACGGCAACATGTACGTCTGCCCAGAGTGCGCCTATGAATGGTCGAAAGACGCTCCCACAGAGACTGGCGAACAGACCAAGGTGTTCAAGGATGCGTTCGGCAATGTGTTGGCAAATGGCGACTCGGTCACTGTGATCAAGGACCTGAAGGTCAAGGGTTCGTCCGCGGTGGTGAAGGTGGGCACCAAGGTCAAGAACATCCGTCTGGTGGATGGCGACCATGACATCGATTGCAAGATTGACGGCATCGGACCGATGTCGCTGAAGACCGAGTTCGTTAAAAAGGCTTGATGGAGTTTCAAGATGAGTGGTTGGGGTTGTCCGCATGAGTTGGATGGCAAGTGTCAGAAGGTATTGAGCAAGCCGTGCGACATCGGCATGAAGGGGTGCGTACTTGCGGGACGTTTCCGCTTTGCCGACCCGAGCAAGAACCGTCCCAAGAAGACTCCGACCGATCAGGTCATTGAAACGCCTGCACAGGGCGATGACCAGCAATAACCCTCCCGATCTGATTTTCCAGGATGATTTCCTGCTGGTCGTATGCAAATCCGCCGGTTTGCTGGCAGTACCGGGGCGTGGTGCCGACAAGCAGGATTGTCTTTCAGCCTGGCTGCTGCAAGATTTTCCCGATTCACTCGTGGTGCACCGCCTGGATATGGCGACCTCCGGCCTGATGGTGTTCGCGCGCGGTGCCGGGATGCAGCGTCGGCTTTCGCAGATGTTTTGCGAGCGCGAGCTGAGCAAGCGCTACATCGCCATCGTTTCGGGCAAGCTGGAACAGGAAGCCGGCAAGATAGCCCTGCCACTGATCAGCGATTGGCCGAACCGGCCAAAACAAATGATCGACCATACACAAGGCAAGCCCTCGCTCACGCGCTATCGCTTGCTGGGCTTGGAGGATTCCAACTCGCGCGTGGAACTTGAACCGGTCACCGGCCGCACCCATCAGCTCCGCCTGCACATGGCTGCAATCGGCCACCCTATCCTTGGCGATACCCTGTACGGAGATGGATCGAGCGCACCGCGTTTGTTGTTGCATGCCGCTTCGCTGGGTTTCATGCATCCCGTGAGCGGCGAGCCATTGAATTTTACCAGTCCGGCCCCATTCTAGAGACTGGGCATTGAAGCTGCCCCGACTATAATCGTCGCCACTCTTTCCTTAATTCATGGATACATCATGCCGCTACCGAAAAGTGTACTGACCGCTACAGTGGGTTTCGTTGCCGTTGTTGTAGCTGTCCTGGCGGCTTACATCTGGGTCATGATGCATTGGAGTTATTCGGAAGGCGAACGCGCCGGCTTCATGCAGAAGCTCTCCAGCAAGGGCTGGATCTGCAAGACTTGGGAAGGCGAACTTTCCCTGGTCGCCCTGCCCGGCGCGGCACCGGAGAAGTTCCTCTTCACGGTGCGCGACGATGCCGTTGCAGAGAAGATCAACAAGCTCGTCGGGCAGCGCGTGGCGCTGGTCTATGAACAGCACAAAGGCTTGCCCACTTCATGTTTTGGCGAGACCGAATATTTCGTCAGTGACATCCGGCTGTTAGCCGAGCATGTCTCGCCATAATTTCTGTGTGGCCTTGTATTTGAACACTGCTGCTATACTTGATCCGATGTATTAACCACTCATAAGGAATCGCATGAAACGTTTTGCCATCTTCTTGACCATCGTTTTAACCAGCCTTTCTTTGCTCGCTGCAAATGCTGAAGCCAAGCGCTTCGGCGGTGGCGGCAGCTTCGGCAAACAGCGCTCGGTAAGCGCTCCGGCACAAAAATCCGCCGATGCCACACCAGCTCAAACTACTCCGGCACAGACCGCTGCCACCCCTGCCAAGCAGGGCAACAAGTGGCTCGGCCCCCTGGCCGGAATCGCTGCCGGTCTGGGTCTGGCGGCTTTGTTCTCGCACTTCGGGATGGGTGAGGGCATGGGCATGTTGCTCATGATTGTTCTGGGTGCTGTTGCGGTGTTCTTTGTGCTCTCCATGCTGCGCAAGAAGCAGCAACCGGCGATGCAATATGCCGGTGCGGGTGCGCCTTACGGCGGCACGCAACAACCTGCTGCGCAACCCATGAGCGCCAGCGCTTCCAGCTCCGTGAACGCCAATATCCCGGCTGACTTCCCGGTGGATAGTTTCCTGCGCGGTGCCAAGACCACCTTCATCCGTTTGCAGGCAGCCAACGACCGCAAGGACCTGAACGATATCCGCGAATACACCACGCCGGAGATGTTCGCCGAAGTCTCGATGCAGATGCAGGAACGCGGTGATGCGGCACAAAAGACCGATGTGGTCGCCATCAACACCGACCTGCTGGAAGTGGCGACCGAAGGCGATCTCGCCATCGCCAGCGTGCGCATGAGCGGCCAGTTGCGCGAGAATAACGGCGCTGCCGAGAGTTTCGACGAGATCTGGCATGTTCAGAAGAACCTTAAGGACGACAAGTCCGTCTGGTTGCTGGCTGGAATTCAGCAGAATTAGACTCAAACTCAAGTAAACTAGAGGGCGCGGTGAGCACACCGTGCCCTTTTTATTTGGATGCATAAGGCGATGCGTTTCTTCAGATTACTCAACATCATCTTCGTCGTGCTGCGTTTCGGTCTGGACGAATTTCTGCTGGCACATGAGCGCACAAGCTGGCTGCTCCGCCCCCTGAACTGGCTGCTGTTCTTCCGCAACACCTCGCGTCCGCGCGCTGAACGTCTGCGCCTCGCGCTGGAGACATTGGGCCCGATCTTCGTCAAGTTCGGCCAGCTGCTTTCCACCCGCCGCGACCTCATCCCCACCGACATCGCCGATGAGTTGGCGAAACTGCAGGACCAGGTGCCGCCCTTCCCTTCCGCCCAGGCGGTGGCCATTCTGGAAGAGGCTTACGGCAAACGTTTGAGCGAGGTGTTCGCCAAGTTCGATGAGACACCGGTGGCCAGCGCTTCGGTGGCGCAGGTGCATTTCGCGGTGTTGCCGGATGGGCGCGACGTGGCGGTGAAGATCTTGCGCCCCGACATCGCGCGCGTGATCGGGCATGATGTGGCGCTGCTGGATATCTGCGCCGGCCTGATCGAATACTGGTGGGAAGACGGCAAGCGTCTGAAGCCGAAACTGGTCGTGGCCGAATTCAACAAGTATCTGCACGACGAACTCGACCTGATGCGCGAAGCGGCCAGCGCCAGCCAGTTGCATCGCAATTTCATCGATGCACGCCTGTTGCTGGTTCCCGAGGTGTACTGGGACTGGTGTTCGGAGACCGTGATGGTGATGGAGCGTATGCAGGGACTGCCCATCAGCAATGTGCCCGGTTTGCGCGCGGCTGGCATCGACCTGAAGAAACTGGCCGCGAACGGTGTAGAGATCTTCTACACGCAGGTGTTCCGCGACGGCTTCTTCCATGCCGATATGCACCCAGGCAACATCCTGGTCGCGATGGACGGACGGTATATCGCGATGGACTTCGGCATCATGGGTACGCTGACGACCACCGACAAGAACTACCTGGCGCATAACTTCATCGCCTTTTTCAACCGCGATTACAAACGCGTCGCCGAGCTGCACATCGAATCGGGCTGGGCGCCGGCCGACACGCGCGTGGACGAATTCGAAGCCGCCATCCGCTCGGTGTGCGATCCCATTTTCGACAGGCCGCTGCGCGAAGTGTCGTTCGGCCGCGTGCTGTTGCGCCTGTTCCAGACCTCGCGCCGTTTCGGCATCCAGATCCAGCCGCAGCTGGTGCTGCTACAAAAGACATTGCTCAATGTGGAAGGTCTCGGACTGCAACTCGATCCCGAACTCGATCTGTGGAAGACCGCCAAGCCCTGGCTGGAGCGCTGGATGAGTGAGCAGGTCGGCTGGCGCGGCTTCATCAAGGCCTTGCGCGCGGAAGCGCCGCGTTATGCGCTGTTGCTGCCTCAACTGCCACGCCTGCTGCACCAGCGGCTCAATGACGATCTGGCTGCCAAGGCTGCGCCGTTGCTGCTTGAAATGTTGGCACAACAAAAAAGGCGCAATGCCTGGTTATCGGTCATTGCGCTTCTGTTGGGTGCATCGCTGTTGTTCGCGGCTTACGTGCACTTCGCGTAAACCCCGCTTCCGTCATACCGGCGCAGGCCGGTATCCAGGCGATCAACGAACGCCGCAAGGCGGCGACAAAATTGGTAGCGTCTGCTTCACAGGAATGCTTCTCTGCTGGATACCGGCCTGCGCCGGTATGACGGTCTTTTGTATTACACGAAACCGCTGTCCATTAATTCTTTCGCCAATGCCTTGTAATCCGCCGCCCCCGGGCTTTGCGGCGCGTAGGCAAATACATCCAGCCCATGCATCGGGCTGGTGGCTAGTGCCACCGTTTCGCCAATGCGCGTCTTGCATACCAGATTGCCGTAGCGCTCCTTGAGCTTGTCATAGATATCGAAAGAAAGTTTGCGGCGCGAATCGAAGCGCGTGACCACGATACGGCGCTCGAAGGTGCGCTGCAGTTTCTTCTCCAGCACGTTCAGTGCCGCATCCAGCCGGTGCACGCCGTGTTGCGACAGATAGTCTGCCGATACCGGGATCAATACTCTGTCCGCCGCCAGTAATGCATTCAGGGTCAGCACGCCCAGCATCGGGCAGCAGTCGATCAGGATGGGTGCGCCGGTAAGCGACAGCTCTTCGCCCAAGCCTTGTTTCAGCATCTTCGCGGCTTGGGGATCGCTGCCATAGAGGGCATCGATCTTGGAGAGTTCGAGGGTTGCGGGTATCAGTTGCCAGCCGGCGGGAGTGTTATGCAGCAGCTTGGCCAGCGGCACCTTGTCGCGGAAGAACGCGGCCATGCTTCTGTCCTGGTTGGTGCCGTTCTTCAAGCCGCAGGCCAGACTCAGGTGTCCCTGCGGGTCCATGTCGAGCGCAATGGGATTGCGCTGCGCCAGTGACAGCGCAGCCGCAAGGTTGAGACAGGTGGTGGTTTTTCCCACTCCGCCTTTTTGGTTGAATACGGCGATGACCGCCATTTTCTCTCCTGGGGTGTGGGAACGGATGTTGATGGACCTTTAACTGGCTGGGCTTGTGGCAACGGCCGGGGCGTTGCCCCTTAACGTTCGCTACGCTCACGTTTGCCTTCGCCGTACCCGCGCTCCAATCCGTCACTCAACCGTGACGGATTTGGCAAGATTGCGGGGTTTATCCACATCCGTTCCCTTTTGCAATGCTACGTAATATGCCAACAGTTGCAGCGGGACGGTGTGCAGAATAGGACTGAGAAAACCCGCGTGTTCGGGCATTTGCAGGATGTGGATGCCTTCCGCTTCCTTGATGTGGGTGTTCGCGTCGGCGAAGACATACAGTTCACCGCCGCGGGCGCGGACTTCCTGCAGGTTGGATTTCAGTTTTTCCAGCAAGCTGTCGTTGGGCGCCACCGACACCACGGGCATGTCCTTGTCCACCAAGGCCAGCGGGCCGTGCTTGAGCTCGCCCGCCGGGTACGCTTCGGCGTGGATGTAGGATATCTCCTTGAGCTTGAGCGCGCCTTCGGCGGCGATCGGATAATGCATGCCGCGGCCGAGGAACAGCGCATGGTTCTTGTCGGCAAAATGCTTGGCCATCTCGGCGATCTTCGGTTCCAGCGCCAGCACCTTCTGCACGGCGGCAGGCAAATGGCGCAGTTCGTGCAGGAACTGCTGTTCGCGGCCTGCATCCAGACGGCCGCGCAATTTGGCCAGCACCAGCGTGAGCAGGAACAGGGCGGCGAGCTGGGTGGTGAATGCCTTGGTCGAGGCGACGCCGATCTCGGGACCGGCACGGGTCAGCAAGCGCAACTTCGACTGGCGGATGATGGCGCTTTCCGGCACGTTGCAGATGGCCAGGGTGAACGGATGGCCGGTGGTCTTGGCATGGTTGAGTGCAGCTAGGGTATCTGCAGTTTCGCCGGATTGCGAGATGGTGACCACCAATGTTCTGGGGTTGGCGACGCTGGTGCGGTAACGGTACTCGCTGGCGATCTCGACCGTGCAGGGGATGCCCGCGATCTCTTCCAGCCAGTAACGCGCGACCTGCCCGGCATGGTTGCTGGTACCGCAGGCGAGAATGAGGATGTTCTCGACCTGCGGAAAGATGGTGTTCGCTTCGGCACCGAAGATGCCGGGTACCAGCGATTGGCTGTTGCACACCGATTCCAGTGTATTCGCCAATGCCTGCGGTTGCTCGTGGATCTCTTTCTGCATGTAATGCTGGTACTCGCCCAGTTCCACACTGTCGTTGTTCAGTTCGCTGACATGCACGGGACGCTGCATCGCTTTGCCTTGCGCGTCGAAGATGCGGTAGTTGGCGAGATTCACTTCGACGACATCGCCTTCTTCCAGATAGACCACGTTCCTGGTGACCTGCAGCAACGCAGACATATCGGAACCGACGAAATGTTCGCCTTCGCCCACGCCCAGCAACAGCGGGCTGCCTTTGCGCGCGGCGATGAGCTGGTGCGGGTTGTCCGCGGCGGCGACGGCGATCGCGTAGGCACCGACCAGTTGCGCCAGCGCCATCTGCGTGGCGACCAGCAGGCTGCCCTGCGCGTAATGGCTGTGGATCAGATGGGCGATTACTTCGGTGTCGGTGTCGGAGGTGAACTCGTAGCCATGCGCCGTCAGTTCGGCGCGCAGTTCCTCGTAATTCTCGATGATGCCGTTGTGCACCACGGCAATGAGGTTGCGGCTGATATGCGGGTGGGCGTTGCGTTCGCTCGGCACACCGTGCGTGGCCCAGCGGGTGTGGGCGATGCCCAGTTCGCCGTAGGTGTTGGCACTCTTCTGTGACAATTCGGCGACGCGCCCGATGCTGCGCACACGATCGAGCTTGCCGTCATGCACCACCACCAGTCCGGCGGAATCGTAGCCCCGGTATTCCAGACGCAGCAGGCCATTCACCAGGATGGGAACGATGTTTCGTTTTGCTACTGCACCGACGATACCGCACATAATTATTTCTTTCCTTTGACCGGCCGCTGCCAGCCGGGAATGGTTGTCTGTTTGCTGCGCGACAGGGTCAGCTCCCCGGCAGGCGCATCTTTGGTGATTGTCGATCCTGCGCCTATGGTCGCACCCTTGCCGACTTTAACGGGTGCAACGAGTTGCGTGTCCGAACCGATGAAAGCGTCGTCTTCGATGACGGTACGGAATTTGTTCGCGCCGTCGTAGTTGCAGGTGATGGTGCCCGCACCGATGTTGACGCGGCTGCCCACGGTGCTGTCGCCGATGTAGCTCAGGTGATTGGCCTTGCTGCCCTGGCCTATCTCGCTGTTCTTGATCTCGACGAAGTTGCCGACATGGGCGTCGTCATGCAGTTTGCTGCCGGGACGGAGGCGCGCATAGGGGCCAATGTGGCAGTTGGCGCCGACTTCGCTGGCATCGATGTGGCTGTATGGCGCGATCTGCGTGCCCTGCGCAATACTTGCGTTGCGGATGACGCTGTAAGCCCCCACTCGCACACGGTCGCCCAAGATCACTTCACCTTCGAAGATGCAACCGACGTCAATATCGACGTCACGACCGCAGGTCAGCTCGCCGCGCACATCAAGGCGTGCCGGATCGGCCAGCGTCACGCCCTGCATCATGAGTTTGCCCGCCACTTCCTGCTGCCAGACGCGTTCGAGCGTGGCCAGTTGAATCTTGTTGTTGATGCCCTCGACTTCCCAATGCTGCGCGGGTTGCACGGTATGCACCGCCACGCCTTGCCGCACCGCCATCGCCACGATGTCGGTAAGGTAGTACTCGCCCTGAGCATTGTCGTTGCCCAGCTTGCCCAGCCATGCGCGCAGTTTTTCGGTCGGCGCCAGCAGGATGCCGGTGTTCACTTCCTTGATCTGGAGTTGTTCGGCATTCGCATCCTTCTGCTCGACGATGCATTGCACGTCACCATCGGCATTGCGCACGATGCGACCATAGCCGGTGGGGTTATCGAGATTGACGGTGAGCAGCACCAGGCCATCGCCCGCCTGCTGCATCTGGTGCAAAGTGCTGTGTTGGATCAGCGGCACATCGCCGTAGAGCACCAGCGTGCTGGTGTCGTCCTTGAGGTGGGGCAACGCCTGCTGCACGGCATGTCCGGTACCGAGTTGCGGTTCCTGGATCACGAATTTGGCATCGTATTGCTGCATCGACTGCGGCACGGCTTCGCCGCCATGCCCGTACACCACGCAGACTTGTTGCGGCTGCAACGACACTGCGCAATCCAGCACATGTTGCACCAGTACCTTGCCAGCCAGCGCGTGCAATACCTTAGGCTTGTCGGAATACATGCGCGTGCCTTTTCCGGCAGCGAGGATGACGATGTTCAAAGGGCTCATATCGGTTCTGAATCAATAGGTAGCGCAGTATATCAAATCGCCCGTCCGAATTTGCTTCGCAGATGGCCACGGACAAGACTATCGATCGTTCCGCAGAGTGGCGTATGAAGCTCACAACAAGGTTTTAATCGGTTCTTTTCTGTGGCTACGGTGGGATAATGGCTCATCATGGAGCACAGTTACATCCTCAGCATCCTGTATGAAATGGCCTTGGTCATCGGCGGCGAGGTCAGTGTCAAACCGCTGCTCAACAAGGTGCTGCAGCGCCTGCTTTATCACACCTCTTTCCCTGCCGGTCTCGTGTGCATGCAAGTGCCCTCCGGCGAGGCTGATGCGGCAGGATTGATCGAGATTCGAATCGATGCCGCTGTTGGCGATTATGAATTGGCCGGGCTGGTCGGACAAACTATTCGCCTGCCGGTTCGATTGTTGCGCGGCACAGCAGAGCGCGGCGAGGATGCTGCGTTGCTGGCGGCACTTCCGACCGAGTCCAGTCACTACAAAGCCTATCTGCGCTTGCCGATCGATGGGCAGGGCGTGATCGTGCTGTTGTCGCCGCAATTGCCGGACAGCGATTTGCCGCTTACCCAATTGTTTCAGCCTGTCATGGCCAACCTGGCCAAGGCCATCTTGCTGTGCAGATCCCACGATGATTATGCCGGCGGGTTGATCGCCGCCCGCGATACCAGCCAGTTGGCTCTGGCGACCAGCGAGGAGAAGTTTCACGCCATCAGCGCTGCCGTGCTTGATGCGTTGATCATGGTCGATGACACCAGCGCGCTTGTCTACTGGAACCCGGCCGCCGAGCGCATCCTGGGATACAGCGCCGAGGAGGCTCTCGGCAAATCGTTGCACGTGCTGTTGACGCCGCAACGCTACCAAAGTACTGCCATTCGCGGCTTCAATGCCTTCAGCAGCAGCGGCCAAGGGCCGGTGATCGGCAAGACCATGGAGATTGAGGCGCTGCACAAGAATGGTCATGAGATCCCGGTCGAGCTGTCGATCTCGGCGCTCAAGCTCAACGGCCACTGGCATGCAGTCGGCATCCTGCGCGACATCACACAGCGCAAGCATGCTGAGCAAGAGATGCGACTGCTCGCTGCCATCGTGGAATCCACCGACGATGCGATCCTGAGCAAGTCACTGGATGGCACCATCCTGACCTGGAATGCCGGTGCCGAGCATTTGTACGGTTATAGCGCGAGCGAGGTCAAGGGACAGTCGATCTCCCTGCTGGTCCCGGCAGATCGTCCGGATGAGATACCCGGGCTGCTGGAGCGCATCCGTCACGGGGAGTTGGTCAAGTATTATGAAACTGTGCGTGTGCGCAAGGATGGTGTGCATCTGCCCATCTCACTGACTGTTTCTCCCTTGCGCGATGCCGCCGGACGCATCGTGGGCAGTTCGGCGATAGGTCGCGACATCACCGAGCGCAAGCGTGCCGAAGAAGAGTTGCGCCACAGCGAGGCCGGACTCAAGGAAGCGGAGCGCATCGCGTTACTTGGCAATTGGGAGCTCGATCTCGTCTCCAATGCGTTGAGTTGGAGCGACGAGATATTTCGCATCTTCGAGCTTGACCCTATGCTATTCGGTGCAACCTATGAGGCCTTCCTGAATGCGATCCACCCCGACGACCGGGCTATGGTGAATCAGGCTTATACCGACTCGGTAAAGAACCGCGTTCCCTACGACATCCTTCATAGGCTGTTGATGCAGGACGGACGTATCAAATACGTCAACGAGCGCTGCGAGACTTATTACGATGATACCGGCAAACCTTTGAAGTCGATCGGTACCGTTCAGGACATCACCACAAGGCGGCTGGCCGAACTCGGGATGCAGAAATCCAATCGCGCGCTGCATGCCCTCAGTACCTGCAATGGTGTGCTGGTGCGCGCCACCGAGGAGGCGCATTTGCTCGACGATATTTGCAGTGCCCTTGTCTCCATAGGTGGATACCAACTTGCCTGGGTAGGTTTTGCCGAACACGACGCCGGCAAAAATGTCCGCGTGGTGGCACGGGCAGGCTCACATATCGATTATCTGGATCACATCGAGATCAGTTGGGGCGACAATGCCAAGGGACACGGCCCTACCGGCACTGCGATTCGGACCGGCGAATTCCAGGTTGTGCAGGATATCCTGCATGATCCGCAGTTCCTGCCATGGCGCGAGCAGGCCATTGCGCGCGGCTACGCCTCGAGCATCGCTTTTCCGCTATTCGACGATTACAACCACGCTTTCGGGGCCATAAACCTGTACGGCAAGGAGCCGGATGCCTTCGATGCGGACGAGATCAAGTTATTGCATGAGCTGGCCGGCGATCTTGCCTTCGGCATCCGCATGCTGCGGCTGCGCGAAGAGCGCGATCACCTGCACCAGCGGCAGCAACATAACGATGAAACGGTCAAACAGGCTTTGGCCGGCACCATCCAGGCGATCGCGGTCACCGTCGAAAAACGCGATCCCTACACCGCCGGCCACCAGCGCCGTGTGGCGAATCTGAGCGTTGCCATCGCCATGGAGCTCGGCCTTTCCGAAGACCGTATCACCGGCTTGCGCCTGGGTGCGACGATCCACGATATCGGCAAGATATATGTCCCCGCAGAGATCCTCACCCGCCCGGGACAACTTACGCAGATCGAATTCGATTTCATCAAGACCCATCCGCAAGTCGGCTACGACATCATGAAGGATGTGAAACTTCCGTGGCCGGTGGCGAAGATGATCCTGCAGCACCACGAGCATGTGGACGGCAGCGGCTATCCGCAGGGTTTGAAAGGAGATGCGATCCTGCTCGAGGCTCGGATCCTGACTGTTTCGGATGTGGCCGAAGCCATGATGTCGCATCGTCCCTATCGTCCCGCTCTTGGACTTGAAGCGGCGCTTGAAGAAATCGACAAATATCGCGGGAGCCATTACGACCCTGCGGTTGTGGATGTCTGTCTGCGGCTGTTCCGCGAGAAAGGTTTCAGCCTGAGCGGTTGAAGCCTGATTTGTCCCCTGAAAACAAAAAAGCAGCCGAAGCTGCTTTTTTGTCTGATTCTGAAACGATATTGCTTAGTGCGCGTGCTTGCGTACTTGCTGGATCGCACGCAGTTGGGCGATGGCTTCCGCCAGTTCTGCCTGTGCTGCCGCGTAGTCGATGTCGGAAGTGCGGTTTTTGATCGCTTCTTCGGCCGCCTGCTTGGCTTCCAGCGCACGTGCTTCGTCCAGATCGGCGCCGCGGATCGCGGTGTCCGCCAGGATGGTGACGACGTTGGGCTGCACTTCCAGCATGCCGCCGGAAACGTAGATCAACTCTTCCTGTTCCTGGTCGGGACGCTTGATACGCACCGCACCGGGTTTGATGCGGGTCATCAGGGCGGTGTGGCGCGGGTAGATACCCAGTTCGCCCATCTCGCCCGGTACCACGACGACTTCAGCAAGGCCGGAGAAGATCTGCTCCTCGGCGCTCACCACGTCCACATGTACGGTCATTGCCATAATCGGCTCCTAAATTATTATTGCAGCGTCTTGGCTTTTTCGACCGCTTCTTCGATGCCGCCGACCATGTAGAACGCTTGCTCAGGCAGGTGATCGTACTCACCGTTGACGATGCCCTTGAAGCCCTTGATGGTGTCTTTCAGGGTGACGTACTTGCCAGGAGCGCCGGTGAACACTTCCGCAACGTGGAACGGTTGCGACAGGAAGCGCTGGATCTTGCGCGCGCGTGCCACAGCCAGTTTGTCTTCCGGTGCCAGTTCGTCCATACCCAGAATCGCGATGATGTCGCGCAATTCCTTGTAGCGCTGCAGAGTCTGCTGCACGCCGCGGGCGACGTTGTAGTGCTCTTCGCCCACGACCAGCGGATCGAGCTGGCGCGAGGTGGAGTCCAGCGGGTCCACGGCGGGGTAGATACCCAGCGATGCGATGTCGCGGGACAACACGACGGTGGAGTCCAGGTGCAGGAAGGTGGTCGCGGGAGACGGGTCGGTCAAGTCGTCCGCAGGCACGTAAACGGCCTGGATGGAAGTAATCGAGCCGACCTTGGTCGAGGTGATACGCTCTTGCAGACGGCCCATTTCTTCGGCCAGTGTCGGTTGGTAACCCACGGCGGAAGGCATACGACCCAGCAGCGCGGACACTTCGGTTCCGGCCAGGGTATAGCGGTAGATGTTGTCCACGAAGAACAGGATGTCGCGGCCTTCGTCGCGGAATTTCTCGGCCATGGTCAGGCCGGACAGCGCCACGCGCAGGCGGTTGCCGGGCGGCTCGTTCATCTGGCCGAACACCATCGCCACTTTGGACTTGGTGAAGTCTTCCTTGTCGATAACGCCTGCGTCGGTCATCTCGTGGTAGAAGTCGTTACCTTCGCGGGTACGCTCACCCACACCGGCGAACACGGACAGACCCGCATGCTGCTTGGCGATGTTGTTGATGAGTTCCAGCATGTTCACGGTCTTGCCCACGCCGGCGCCGCCGAACAGGCCGACCTTGCCGCCCTTGGCGAACGGGCAAACCAGGTCGATCACCTTGATGCCGGTTTCGAGCAGGTCAACGGAAGGAGACAGTTCGTCGAACTTGGGAGCGGGTTGGTGAATAGAGCGCTTTTCCGTGCTCTTGATCGGGCCCACTTCGTCGATCGGGCGACCCAGCACGTCCATGATGCGGCCCAGTGTGCCGGTACCGACCGGAACCTGGATCGCGTTGCCGGTGGCGTTGACTGCCATGCCGCGGCGCAGACCGTCGGAAGAACCCATCGCGATGGTACGCACTACGCCGTCACCCAGTTGCTGCTCGACCTCGAAGGTCAGGCCAACTTCTGCAGTGGAGTTGCCGGCATCCGCCAGCGTCAAGGCTTCATAGACCTTGGGCATTTGGTCGCGCGGAAACTCGATGTCAACCACCGCGCCGATACACTGAACAATCTTTCCTTGACTCATTTTAAGATTCCCCGTCTAAATTAATTCTGAATTCGTGCCAACAATCGTTAGCCGATTGCCGCTGCGCCACCAACGATCTCCGAAATCTCTTTCGTGATCGCTGCCTGACGCGCTTTGTTGTAAACCAGTTTGAGCTCGCCGATGACGCTCTTCGCGTTGTCGGAGGCGGCTTTCATCGCCACCATACGCGAGCTTTGCTCGGATGCCATGTTCTCGACCACGGCCTGATACACCAGAGATTCGATGTAGCGCAGCAGCAGTTCGTCGATGACCTTCTTCGCGTCGGGCTCGTAGATGTAATCCCAGTTGCCTTCGCTCGTACCCAGCTGCTCACCGCTCAGCGGCAACAACTGTTCCACGCGCGGTTCCTGCTTCATCGTGTTGACGAAGTGGTTGTAGCTCAGGTAGATCGCGTCGATCTCGCCCGCGACGTAGGCATCCAGCATGGCTTTCACGGCACCGATCAATTTCTCGATGTGAGGTGTGTCGCCCAGGCCGGTCAGGTGCGACTGGACCTTGGCGCCGATGCGGTTCATGAAACCGAAACCCTTGTTGCCGATCGGGCAAACCATGAGACCCTTGCCCTGGCTTTCCCAGGTTTTCATCTCGCTCACAGCCAGACGCAGCAGGTTGGTGTTCAAACCACCGCACAAACCCTTGTCCGAAGTGACGACAATCAGACCGACGTTCTTGACGCTGTCGCGCTTGGCCAGGAATGCATGCTTGTATTCCGGATTGGCACGCGACAAGTGTGCGGCAACATTGCGGATCTTCTCGGCGTAGGGGCGAGCGGCACGCATGCGTTCCTGCGCTTTGCGCATCTTCGCCGCTGCCACCATTTCCATCGCACGCGTGATCTTGCGCGTATTCTCTACGCTCTTGATCTTGGTGCGGATCTCTTTACTGCCCGCCATAACTCACCTCGACTCAGTAGACTGCAGTTGCCTTGAAGGCTTCGATCGCGGCTGTCAACAATTTTTCGTTGTCTGCGGACAGGTCTTTGGTCGACTCGATCGCGTCGAACAATTCCTTGTTCTTGGATGCGAGATAAGCGTGCAGTGCCGACTCGAACGCCAGTGCCTTGGCAACCGGCACGTCGTCGAAGTAGCCCTTGTTCACTGCGAACAGGGTGGACGCCATCTTGGAGATGGACAGCGGCGAGTACTGCAATTGCTTCATCAGTTCGGTCACCAGACGACCGCGCTCCAACTGTTTGCGGGTCGACTCGTCCAGGTCGGAAGCGAACTGCGCGAACGCAGCCAGTTCACGATACTGGGCCAGCGCCAGACGCACACCGCCACCCAGCTTCTTGATGACCTTGGTCTGCGCTGCACCACCCACGCGGGACACCGATACACCGGCGTTGATCGCGGGACGGATACCGGCGTTGAACAGGTCGGCTTCCAGGAAGATCTGGCCGTCGGTGATGGAGATCACGTTGGTCGGCACGAAGGCGGACACGTCACCTGCCTGTGTTTCGATAATCGGCAACGCGGTCAGCGAACCGGTCTTGCCTTTGACGGCGCCATTGGTGAACTTCTCGACGAATTCGGCGTTCACGCGGGCAGCGCGCTCCAGCAAACGGGAGTGCAGATAGAACACGTCGCCGGGGTAGGCTTCGCGGCCCGGCGGACGGCGCAGCAGCAGGGAGATCTGACGATACGCCCAGGCTTGCTTGGTCAAGTCGTCATAAACGATCAGTGCGTCTTCGCCGCGATCGCGGAAGTATTCGCCCATGGTGCAACCGGAGTACGGTGCCAGGAATTGCATTGCGGCGGAGTCGGAAGCGGTCGCGGCAACGACGATGGTGTATTCCAGCGCGCCGTGTTCTTCCAGTTTGCGCACCACGTTGGCAACGGTCGAAGCCTTTTGGCCGACGGCAACGTAGATACAGGTCATGTTCTGACCCTTCTGGTTGATGATGGCGTCGACTGCAACAGCGGTCTTGCCGGTCTGGCGGTCGCCGATGATCAGTTCGCGCTGGCCGCGGCCGACCGGAACCATGGAGTCGATGGACTTCAGGCCGGTTTGCACGGGCTGGTCAACGGACTTACGGGCGATCACGCCGGGAGCGACCTTTTCGATCTTGTCGGTCATCTTGGCGTTGACCGGGCCTTTGCCGTCGATGGGCTGGCCCAGCGCGTTCACTACGCGACCGCGCAGTTCCGGGCCGACCGGCACTTCGAGGATGCGGCCGGTACATTTGACCGTGTCGCCTTCGGTGATGTGTTCGTATTCGCCCAGAATAACGGCGCCGACGGAGTCGCGCTCGAGGTTCAGCGCCAGACCGAAGGTGTTGCCGGGGAATTCCAGCATCTCGCCCTGCATCACATCGGACAAGCCGTGCACGCGAACGATACCGTCGGTCACGCTGACCACCATACCTTCGGTGCGCGCCTGGGTCAGTGCTTCGAAGTTATCGATGCGACTGCGGATCAAATTGCTAATTTCGGAAGGGTTGAGCTTCATCTGGATTTCCTCATTCTTGATAATTCTTTATCAGGCTAGCGCGTTCGCCATTTCACCGAGTCGGGTGCGTGCGGAACCGTCGATCACTTTGTCTCCGGCACGGATCACAACGCCACCCAGCAATTCTTTGTTGATCTGACAGACCAGCTTGATCTCGCGACCCAGGCGCTTTTTCAGCGAGCTGACGATCTTGTCCTGTTGTGCAGCAGACAGTTCGAATGCAGAGTCCACCACCACGTTGACGGTCTTTTCCGCATCTGCCTTCAGCGCTTCGAACAATCCGGAGATCTCGGGCAGCACCAGCAGACGCTGGTTGTCGGCCAGGATGCGCACGAAGTTGCGCTGCTGCGCGCTGGCGTCTTTGCCGACCAGCGCTTCCATCAGGCCTTCGACCTGTTTCTTGGCAACGCGCGGATTGGTGACGACGGCGCGCACATCGGGATGATCGACCGCCCCGGCCAGAGACAGCAGCATCTCCGACCATGCCTTCAGGGCGTTCAGCTTTTGCGACTCGTCGAATGCCGCTTGGGCATACGGGCGTGCAGTGGTTATGGCTTCGGACATGGCGTTCAGATTTCCGCGACGAGTTTGTCGAGCAGATCGTTATGTGCCTTGGCATCGATCTCGCGACCGAGGATCTTGCCTGCGCCAGCCAGTGCGATTGCAGAGACCTGCGTGCGCAATTGCTCTTTGGCGCGGAACACTTCCTGGTCGATCTCGGCCTTGGCGCCGGCGACGATACGGTCACCTTCCACCTTGGCCTGATTCTTGGCTTCTTCGACGATCTCGCTGGCGCGTTTTTCGCCATTGGTCACGATCTCGCCCGCCTTTTCCTTCGCTTCGCGCAGAATCTCTGCGGAACGCTTGGAAGCCAGCTCGAGGTCGTGCTTGGCACGCTCGGCATCAGCCAGTCCGTCGGCGATCTGCTTCTTGCGTGCGTCCAGCGCAGCCACGATGGGCGTCCAGACGAACTTCATGCAGAACCAGACGAACAGCGCGAACATGATCAGTTGGGCGAGAAGAGTTGCATTGATATTCATGCAAGCTACCTTTCTTAGTTAAGCGTTTCTTGTCGCGAGGATTAAGCCACAGCGAACAGAACGTACATCGCGATACCAACAGCGATCATCGGAACGGCGTCGACCAGACCCATCACAACGAAGAACTGGGTGCGCAACATCGGGATCAGTTCGGGTTGACGTGCAGCGCCTTCCAGGAAGCGGCCACCGAGGATACCGATACCGACGGCTGCGCCGAGAGCGCCCAGACCCATCATCAATGCGCCAGCGATGTACAGCAGTGCGTTTGCCATTTCCATTTGTAATTCTCCTATTTGATAAAAGTGATGTTGATGTTAATGAAACCGAAAATCAGTGATGTTCCTGGTGCGCCATATCCAGATAGACCACGGTCAGCGTCATGAAGATGAACGCCTGCAAGGTCACGATCAGGATGTGGAATATCGCCCAGCCGAGGGACAGCAAAATTTGCGAACCGAACAAGGTGACGCCGCCCATCGAAAAACCTGCCCAGGCTCCGCCCATCAGCGCGATCAGGATGAAGATCATTTCGCCCGCGTACATGTTGCCGAACAGTCGCAGTGCCAGCGAGATCGGTTTGGCGATCAGGTTCACGCCTTCCAGCAGGAAGTTGACCGGCATGCCCCACTTGCCGAACGGCTGCAAGGTCAGTTCGCCCATGAAGCCGCCGAAGCCCTTCATCTTGACGCTGTAGTACAACACCAGCAGGAACACGCCGATGGCCATGCCGAAGGTCGCGTTGGGATCGGTGGAAGGAACGACCTTGAAGAAAGGAACGCCCAGCAGACCCAGCAGACCGGGAACCCAATCAATCGGGATCAAGTCCATTAGATTCATGCAGAAGACCCAGAAGAAGATGGTCAGCGCCAGCGGGGCGACCATGTTGTTCTTGGCCGAGAAAGAACCGCGCACGCTGTTGTCGACGAATTCGATGGCCCATTCGCAGAAATTCTGCAGGCCGCTCGGTGCGCCGGAAACGACGCTTTTGGCGACGCTGCGGAACAGGAACATGATCACCGCGCCCAACAGCAGGGACATGATGAAGGTGTCCAGATTCAACGCCCAGAATCCCATTTCCTTGGCTTCTTCCGCGCTATGCGCGATGCCCCAGCTACCGTCCGGCAATTGGCCGTAGGTCAGGTTTTGCAGGTGGTGTCTGATGTATTCAGCAGATGTATGCGCTGCTTCATGCGCTACTTCACCCGTTTCATGCGCCATTTCACTGGACATTTTTTACGCCGCTTTCAGTCTTGATCTTTAACAACAAACGGGCCGCCAACAGCACCGCTTGCCCCAATACAAAGCCACCCACAACTGCAAATGGCGAAAATTTCAGCACCGCCAGGCATATCCCCAGCGATACCACGACTGCCAGAAACCGCTCGGCAGCGTAAAAATACATAAGCCGTAATTGTTGATGCGCGTCTTGGGCGGGGTTCAAGGCCGCTCGGGACATCCTCCAAGCCAGCAATGCACCGTTGAGAACGGAAACCCCTCCTCCACCTAACACCGCGATCGCGTGCTGCGGCGAGCTTTCCCAGCCATAGGCTGCACCTGCGGCGGCTAATATGATCAGGATTTGCAGACCGACCACTTTGCGCGCCAATTGTTTTTCTTGGACTTCGGCTCGAAAAAGCGCCGAGATGATAGCGATGTTCAGCTGAGGTGTCAAACGCTCTTGCTCGATCCCGCCCGCCCCGTCGTCACCCATTTCAGCGTCCTTTTCTGAGTCCGCTGAGCAGTTCATCCAGATGGTCGTTACTGGAATATTCGATGACGAGTTTGCCACCGCCCTTGCTGTTGGACTTGATTTCCACCCGCGCACCCAAATGAGAACTCATCTCTTCCTGTAATTGCTGGGTGTCGCGGTCCACCTTGTGGGTCTTTTTGCCGGCTGCTGTTTTTTCCGGGGTCGCTTCCCCCTGTTGCTGCACCAGTTTTTCCGCCTCACGCACCGACAGGCCTTCGAGAATGATCTTGTTGGCCAGCAGCACCTGTTGCGCACCTTCTAGCGAGAGCAATGCGCGCGCATGGCCCATGTCCAGCGAACCTTCCATCAGCATGTCCTGCACGGCTTGCGGCAATTTGAGCAAGCGCAGCAGGTTACTGGCGGCACTGCGCGAGCGGCCCACTGCATCGGCGGCGGCCTGGTGCGTCATCTGGAATTCGTCGATCAGACGCTGGATGCCGATGGCTTCCTCCAGCGGGTTCAGGTCTTCGCGCTGAATGTTCTCGATCAGCGCCATCGCCAGTGCCGCATTGTCCGGCACCTTGCGCACAATGACCGGCACGATCTTCAACTCGGCCAACTGCGCCGCGCGCCACCGGCGTTCACCGGCAATAATCTCGTAGCCGCCCTCGGCGAGTTCGCGTGCCAATATCGGTTGCATCACACCCTGCACGCGGATCGAAGCCGCGAGTTCGTTCAGCGATGCTTCGTCCATGCGGCTGCGCGGCTGGTATTTGCCGGGCTTGAGTTGCTCGACTTTCAGATCGCGCAATACGTCGTTCTGCTTCGATGTGCTGCTACCGGAAAGCAGCGCGTCCAGGCCGCGTCCCAGTCCCTTGATCGGTTTTGCCATGATTTTCCCTTATTGAAACTTGTTATGCCGCGACCTGCGCCGTCGAGTTGTTGAGCATCTCGCCCGCCAAGGCCAGATAAGCCAGCGTCCCCTTGGATTGGCTATCGTGGTACAGCGCCGGGATGCCGAAGCTGGGCGCCTCGGCCAGACGCACGTTGCGCGGGATGACGGTGCGGTAGACCTTGTCGCCGAAGTGTTGCTGCAATTGGTCTGAAACTTGTTGCGCTAATGCGTTGCGCGGGTCAAACATGGTGCGCAGCAGGCCTTCGATCTCCAGATCCGGATTCAGATTCTCGCGTACTTTGCGGATGGTGTTGACTAGGTCGCTCAAGCCTTCCAGCGCATAGTATTCGCACTGCATCGGGATCATCACCGACTTGGCGGCACACAATCCGTTCAGCGTGAGCAGGTTCAATGCAGGCGGGCAATCGACCAGGATGTAATCGTATTCGTTCAAGTACGGAGCCAGTTCTTCCTTCAGGCGCATCTCGCGGCCTTCCACTTCCACCAGTTCGATCTCGGCACCAGCCAATTCGCGGTTGGCGGGCAACACGTCATATTTACACGATTCCGATTTGATGCGCGCTTCGGCGATGGTCTTCTCGCCCAGCAGCACGTCGTAGACTGTCGCTTCCAGATCAGCCTTGTTGATGCCGCTGCCCATGGTGGCGTTGCCCTGCGGATCGAGGTCGATCAGCAGCACTCGCTGTTTCGCCGCACCCAGGCTGGCCGCAAGGTTGACGGTGGTTGTGGTCTTGCCCACGCCGCCTTTTTGATTGGTGATCGCCAAAATCTTGCTCATTTTTTTACCCCCAACACGACCAGACTGCGGGCCGCTTCTAGTTTAGGAACATGCAACGTAATTACCTTTTCAACTTCTATTCCTGCGGGCAGCTTGGTCAGTTCCTGCTCCGGCATCCCCTTCATGGCCGCCCAACGACCGCCGTCTGCCAACAGATGCTGCGTCAGCGAGACAAAATCAGCTACTTCGGCAAATGCGCGGGAAATAATCCCGTCGAACTTCTGTTCCGTTTGCCATTGCTCCACTCTTCCGCAACGGACTTCCACGTTGCGCATTCCCAGTTCGATGGCAGCTTGCTGCACGAAGCCGGTCTTTTTGCTGTTGCTGTCCATCAAGGTGAACGACCACTCCGGTCGCATCACCGCCAGCACCAGTCCAGGCAAACCGCCGCCGCAACCCACGTCCAGCCAGCGTTGTGGCCACAGATGCGGCAGCACCGCGAGGCTATCGAGCAAGTGGTTACTCACCATCTGTTCCTGCTGGCGAACCGCGGTCAGGTTGTACACCGCGTTCCACTTGTGCAGCAGCGCCAGATAATCCAGCAGTTTCGCCTGCTTTTCCGGCGTGACATCCAGCCCCATCTGGGCGATACCCGCCGCCAGTTCTTTTTCCAGACTCATGCCGCTTTATCTTGTTTGAAGCCCCGCTTCAGATGCACCAGCAACAGGGAGATCGCCGCCGGGGTCACACCCGAGATGCGCGCGGCCTGGCCCAATGTCTGCGGTTTATGCTGGTTCAGCTTCTGGCGCACTTCGATGGACAGACCGCGCACGACCGTGTAATCCATGTCCAGCGGCAACTCGGTCGTTTCATAGCCTTCCTGGCGCGCGATCTCATCGCGTTGGCGTTCGATGTAGCCGTGGTACTTGGCCAGTATCTCGACCTGTTCGGCCACGCTCGCCGCTTCGGCGTTGTGCATGCCCGGCAAGGTCATCAAGGATTCATATGTCACTTCGGGACGGCGCAACAGGTCGTACAGGGAATACTCACGCTCGATCTCCTTGCCCAGCACACGTTCGGCATCGGCCTTGTCCAGCATGCGCGGATTCACCCAGGTCGATTTCAGCCGCTCCAGTTCGCGCGCGATCTTTTCGCGCTTCGCTTCGAAAGCCTGCCAGCGCACGTCATCCACCAGACCCAGCCTGCGGCCGGTCTCGGTCAGGCGCATATCGGCGTTGTCTTCGCGCAATTGCAGACGATATTCCGCGCGGCTGGTGAACATGCGGTACGGCTCGGAAACGCCGCGCGTGATCAGATCATCAACCAGCACGCCGAGATAGGCTTCGTCGCGGCGCGGGCACCAGGTTTCTTTATCCTGCGCTCGCAGCGCGGCGTTCGCTCCGGCCAACAGGCCTTGCGCTGCCGCTTCTTCGTAGCCGGTGGTGCCGTTGATCTGTCCGGCCAGGAACAGGCCGGATATCGTTTTGCTTTCGAGCGACATCTTCAAGCCGCACGGATCGAAGTAATCGTATTCGATGGCATAGCCTGGGCGCGTGATGTGCGCGTTCTCCAGTCCCTTGATCGAGCGCACCAGCGCGAGTTGCGTATCGTAGGAAAGGCTGGTTGAAATGCCGTTCGGGTAGATCTCGTGTGTGCTCAGCCCTTCCGGCTCGAGGAATATCTGGTGCGAATCCTTGCCCGCAAAGCGCGTGATCTTGTCTTCGATGGAAGGACAATAGCGAGGGCCCACTCCCTCTATGACTCCCGTGAACAAAGGAGAATCACCCAAACCGTTGCGGATGATCTCGTGAGTGCGGGCATTGGTCTGGGTCACCCAGCAGGGCATTTGGCGCGGGTGCTGCTCCGCGCGGCCCATGAAAGAGAACACCGGAACCGGCGTATCGCCGTGCTGTTCCTGCATCACGGAAAAGTCGATGCTGCGACCGTCGATGCGCGGCGGCGTCCCGGTCTTCAGGCGTCCGGTCGGCATGCCCAATTCGCGCAGATTTTTTGCCAGACCGATTGAAGGCGGGTCGCCTGCCCGCCCGGCGGGATAATTGCTCAGACCGACATGCACCAGTCCGGCCAGGAAAGTCCCGGTCGTAAGCACTACAGTCTTGGCGTAATAAGTCAGGCCGAGCTGGGTCTGCACGCCGACGATTCGTCCCTGCTCCAGCAGCAGTTTTTCTACGGGTTGCTGAAACAGACTGAGATTAGGCTGATTCTCCAGGCGCTTGCGGATCGCCTGTTTGTAGAGCGCGCGGTCGGCCTGAGCGCGCGTCGCGCGTACCGCTGGGCCTTTGGACGCGTTCAGGATGCGGAACTGGATGCCACCTTCGTCCGTCGCGGCGGCCATGGCACCGCCAAGCGCATCCAACTCCTTGACTAAATGTCCTTTTCCGATGCCGCCGATGGAGGGATTGCAGGACATCACGCCCAGCGTTTCGATGTTGTGGGTGAGCAACAGCGTGGCGCAACCCGCGCGAGCGCTGGCCAGCGCGGCTTCCGTTCCCGCATGACCGCCACCGATCACGATGACATCGAATTGTTTCGGGTCGCGCATTCGTCACTACCAAAATGAGGACGCGCATCATAACTCAAAAGATAAATCCGACGAAAACTAAAGCACGCCAATATGTTTCACGTGAAACATATTTTGGCTATTTTCCGATGCAAAAACGGCTGAATATCTCGCCCAGCAGGTCGTCTGCTGTGAATTCGCCTGTGATGCTGTTGAGCGCCTCCTGTGCTTGACGCAATTCTTCGGCAAAAAGCTCAGGGCGATCTAGTTGTTGTTCGGACTCGGCCAGGTGCCGCCCGGCACTCGCAAGTGCTTCCAGATGACGTGCCCGCGCCATGAAAACGCCGGTCTCCTGATGCCAGCCTATGGTTTCCAGCAGTTTTTCTTCCAGCAATTGCATGCCCGTGCCGGTCTTTGCCGAAAGGTAAAGATGCGCCTCTTCCCCGTGCATCTCGATACCGGGCTGATGACCGCTCAGGTCGACCTTGTTGTGCAGGTACAGGCGCGGCGTCTTGGCGGGCAATTGCGCCAGTACCGCCTGATGTTCCGGTTCTGCGCTTGGCTGCGATTCATCCAGCAACACCAGCACCACATCGGCACGCGTCAGCGCCTGTTGGGTGCGGGCGATGCCCATCTGCTCGACCACATCGGTGGTATCGCGCAATCCGGCGGTATCGATCAGATGCAATGGCACACCGCGAACTTGCATGGATTGGCGTATCGAATCGCGTGTGGTACCCGGAATCTCGCTCACCAACGCGATCTCTTCACCCGCAAAGCGGTTGAGCAGGCTGGATTTGCCGGCATTGGGCGCCCCGACCAGCACGACTTGGGCACCTTCGCGCAGGATGCTGCCCTGCTTCGCCAACCCTTCGATGTGGGCCAGTTTTCCCCTCAAGGCCGCGAGTTTGCTGGCGCAGAGCTGCCGGTCGCTGGTTTCGATCTCTTCTTCGGGAAAATCCAGCGTCGCCTCGACCAGCATGCGCAAGTCGATGAGCAGAGAAACTGCGCCGTGGATCGCGACCGAAAACTCGCCTTGCAGCGAGCGCATGGCGCTGCGGGCCGCCTGTTCGGTGGTGGCATCGATGAGATCGGCCACGCTTTCCGCCTGGGCCAGATCCATCTTGTCGTTAAGGAAGGCGCGCTGGGTGAATTCACCCGGCTGGGCCAGCCTCGCTCCAAGTTCCAGACAGCGATGCAGCACGGATTGCAGTACGGCAGGTCCCCCGTGGCCTTGAAGCTCCAGCACCTCTTCGCCGGTGTACGAGTTGGGCGCGGGAAAGAACAGGGCGATGCCTTGGTCCAGTGTGCTGCCATCTGCAGACTGGAAGGGGGTATAAGTTGCAAGCCTGGGGGTGAGTTGGCGTCCGGTCAGTGCTGTAGCCATTACAGCCAAGCCCTGCCCGGATACCCTGACCACGCCGATGCCTCCGCGCCCGGGGGCGGTGGCGATCGCCGCGATATTGTCAGGCCTTGGCGCCACCTTTGCGCGCAGCGTCAGTGCCGCGATTGATATACCACTGTTGAGCGATGGAAAGGATGTTGTTCACGATGGAATACAGCACCAGCCCGGCCGGGAAGAAGAAGAAAACCACGCTGAACGCGATCGGCATGATTTGCATGAGCTTGGCCTGCAGAGGATCCGGCGGCACGGGATTGAGCTTGGTCTGGATCAGCATGCTGACGCCCATGATGATGGGCATGACGTAATAGGGATCGGTCGCCGACAGGTCGGTGATCCAGCCGAAGAACGGCGCATGGCGCAGCTCGACGCTCGACAGGATGGCCCAGTACAGCGCGATGAACACCGGGATCTGGATCAACACAGGCAGACAGCCGCCCAGCGGGTTGATCTTTTCGGTCTTGTACAGATCCATCATGGCCTTGTTCAGGCGTTCGCGGTCGTCGCCATACTGCTTCTTGATCTGTTCCAGCTTGGGTGCGACTACACGCATTTTGGCCATGGAGCGGTAGCTGGCAGCCGACAGCGGGAAGAACGCCAGTTTGATCAGGATGGTGAGCAGGACGATCGCCACACCCCAGTTGTTCACCCAGTCGTTGATGTGCGACATCAACCAGAACAATGGGGTAGCGAAGATGGTCAGCCAGCCGTAATCCACTGATAAGCCCAGCCCAGGGGCGATCTCGTCCAGCTTGGATTGCGCCGGGCCCATGTAGAGCTGGGTGGAAAGGCGCGCGGTCTGGCCCGGCTCGATGCTGGCGATCGGCAGGATCACACCAGCAGAGTAGAGGTTAGCATCCAGTTTCTTGGTGTAGAACTCGCGCGGGCCTTTGACGGCAGGCAACCAGGCAGCCACGAAATAGTGCTGCAGCATGCCGATCCAGCCGTTGTCCGGGTTGGCCGGAAGGGTGACCTTGCCCTTTTCGATGCTGGAGAACTCGATCTTCTGGAACTTCTCCAGATCGGTATAGACCGCCGGACCGGTATAGGTCGGAACGAAGGTGGATTCGCCTGCCGCCGCAGTTGTATCGCGTACGAACTGGAAATAGGCGGAAGGGGTCAGTTCGGTTTTGCTCTTGTTCTCGATCTCGTAGCTCACATCCACCAGATAGCTGCCACGATGGAAGGTGTACACCTTGGTCACGCTCACAGTGGCCGTTCCGGCTGCCGTCAAGCGCACTTCCAGCGTGTCCTTGCCGTCTGCCAGTTGGAAATCTTCGGCCTGCGCAGTGAACTCCGCATTGTGGGTGGGCAGATCCTTTCCCAGCAAGCCGGATTGGGCCAGGTAAGTGTGCGTACCATCCTGCTGCAACAGGGTGATGGGCTTGCTTTTATCTTCGGCATCGCGATGCTGCACCAGATCCAGGTGCTGCAGGTTGCCACCCGCCGTATTGATCTCGACGTGCAGTGTATCTGTCGTTACAACGATCTTATTCCCGGCTGGCGCTGCCTTGCTCTCGATTGGTGCGACTGCCTCTGCGGCAGGGCTGGCTTGAACGGACGCTGTCGGGACTGACGGATCTTTCTGGGTTTCGGCGGCCACTGGCGGCGCCGGCGGCGCGTTGTGGCGTAGCCACTCGTTCCACAAGACGACCAGAGAGAAAGAGAAGATAAGAACCAGAAACAGCCGTTGGAAACCCATTGCAAAATCACCTGTTTTTCTTAATCAAGGGACAGGATCGTATCCGCCCGGATGCCATGGGTTGCAACGCGCAACCCGCCTGATGGTAAGCCAAAAACCCTTTAGCGCGCCATATTTGGAGATCGCTTCAATGGAATACTGGGAGCAGGAAGGGTGAAAACGGCAAGTAGGGGGCAGCAGCGGACGTATCAGCCACTGATATCCCTTTACCAGCAATAACAGCAATTGCTTCATCCGTTCACCGCAAGGATTTTCCTGAGCGCATCGTTCAATGCCTTGCCAGCCTCAAGCCGCTCTGTCTTGCCCAGTTGTTTGCGCAATCTGACCACGATATCGCGACTCAAACCGAACCTGGAAATAGCCCGAAACTGCTCTCGAATCAATCTCTTGATACGATTCCGACCAACTGCGGTCGGCACCACGCGTTTGCTGACGGTGACGCCCAAACGAGCGTGTCCTGCCTTACCGTCTTCCCAATGGATCGCAAACCAACTGGTGGTTTGCGCCCGTTTTTGAAGTATTTGCGAGAATCCTTCCCGGCGCCCCAAGCGGTAACGCCGAGGAAAAGTCTGAACTTTTTCCGGATTACACGCCAAGACGTACGCGGCCGCGTGCGCGACGCGCAGCGATGACAGCGCGGCCGCCCTTGGTCTTCATGCGAACCAGAAAACCATGGGTGCGTTTTCTTTTGGTTACCGACGGTTGAAATGTGCGTTTCATGCTTGCTCCTGACTGAATTTAACTATTGAAAAGCGCGCGATTACAATCGTTAGCGCGATTCCTGTCAAGTCTTTTTATGCTGTGGATAACTTTTTGCAGAGCTTGTAGAATGCGCTGGAGCCTTTGCTATAACAATTTCCAATAAGCTATGTCAGCCCTGAGTCTGTCTGGCAGTTGTCTTCGTTTTTTCGAAGAACAACTTCCTCCACAACAATTCAATTCGTGGATCAAACCGTTGATATTCGAAATCGACGGTGACAAGCTTGTTCTGACAGCGCCCAACAGCTTCACTTTGCGCATCGTCCAGGAGCGCTTTTTGCCCGAGATATCCAAGCGGGCGCTGCCATTCTTCTCCTCTCCTCCGCAGATCGAGTTGCGTATCGAGAAACGCGCTGTTAAATCAAACACTAAAGCTGTAGCGCTGGCAACCATGGAAAGCAAACCCGCTCCGGTTGCAGCCAAGCCTGCAAAAAGCCCAAACAAACTCAATCCTGCGTTAGTGTTCGACACTTTCGTCACCGGCAAAGCCAACCAATTAGCTCACGCCGCCGCCATCCAAGTTGCAGAAACGCCGGGTGTCGCTTATAACCCGTTGTTTATATACGGTGGTGTCGGCCTAGGCAAGACCCACTTGCTACAGTCCATTGGCAATCTGGTCACCAAACAGAATCCGCAAGCCAAGGTCTGCTACATCCACGCTACCAATTATATCTCCGGCGTCGTGCGTGCCTTCCAGACAAAAAACTTCGATGAATTCAAACAGTTCTATAATTCTCTGGACTTATTGCTGATCGACGACATCCAGTTCATCGCCGACAAGCCTGGCACACAGCAAGAGTTCTTTTACACTCTGAACTCGCTCATCGACACCAATAAACAGGTGGTGATCACCTGCGACACCTTCCCGAAAGAGATATCCGGCATTGAACCCCGCCTCACTTCGCGTTTCACTTGTGGATTGACCGTCGCCATCGAGCCGCCGGGTCTGGAAATGAGAGTAGCCATCCTGCTGCAAAAGGCAGCGGCAAGCGGTTCTCCCATCAGCGAAGATGTGGCGTTCTTCATCGCCAAACATGTCCGCTCGAACATCCGCGAGCTGGAAGGCGCGCTCAACCGTATCGAAGCCTACGCCCGCTTCCATAAACGCCAGATATCCATCGAACTGGCAAAAGAGGCTCTCAGAGACCTGCTGGCAGCACAGAATAAACAAGTCTCCATGGAAAACATCCAGAAGACAGTGGCAGACTTCTATCGCATCAAGATCGTGGACCTGCTCTCCAAAAAGCGCTCCCGCGTCATCGCTCGGCCCCGCCAGATCGCGATGACTCTGGCGCGCGAACTGACCCAACTCAGCCTGCCAGAGATCGGCAATGCTTTTGGCGGACGGGATCACTCCACCGTCCTGCATGCTTGTAAAACCATAGAATCACTGCGGAACGCTGATTCGGCATTGAATGCCGACTTCAATCTATTAAATCAAACATTGCGGGGATAAACAGGTAATACCTGTGCACAGTTTGTAGATTAAGCGGTAAAACAGCTAAAGGGGAAAAGTTATGCACAAAGGATACACATGGTTAAGCAAAGTTTTATGCCAGCTAACTATCAATTAAGCAGCTAATAAATAACAAGAATTAGGATTACCCACAGATTTATCGTCCATTATTAAGATTGTTAAGTATTTAAAGAAAGAAACATATGTTCATCAAACAAATCGATAGAAACGAACTCCTGAAACCATTACAAGCCGTGGTCGGTATCGTTGAGCGCAAACAGCCGCTCCCCATCCTTTCGAATGTTCTGATCAAAAAGAACAAACATGGCGCAAAGTTCATCACGACCGATCTGGAAATACAGATCGAGGCCCAACTCAATGCCGAGCTTGATGGGACGGAAAGCTCGATCACCATCTCAGCCAAGAAGCTGCAGGAGATATTGAGAGCCATCCCGGACAACAGCAGCGTTTCCCTGGATGACCAGGAAAATAAACTGCTAGTCAAAGCGAACAAGAGCCGTTTCAGCCTGCAGACCCTGCCGGCACAAGACTTCCCGATGTTGTCGGAACAACTGGTTGGTGCAGCCAAGATTGAGATTGAACAAGGTGTATTGCGCCGCCTGCTGAGTTCGGTGCAGTACGCGATGGCGCAGCAAGACATCCGTTACTACCTGAACGGAGTCCTGCTGGTGATCGACGGCACCAGCATTAAACTCATCGCGACCGACGGTCACCGTCTGGCCTTCATCAGCGAAGAATTGAAAGAAACGCACAAGAAGCAAGAAGTCATTCTTTCCCGCAAGACCGTCAACGAACTACTGAAGCTGCTGGCTGACTCGGAAGATAAGGTGCAACTGGAGTTGGCCGAGAAGCAAGTCCGCATCTCTTTCGCCGATGTGGTGCTGACTTCCAAAGTCATCGACGGTAAGTTCCCGGACTACAACCGCGTCATCCCCACCCATACCAACCATCTGACCATGGATCGCATGACCATTCTGCAAGCATTGCAGCGCGCAGCTATCCTGTCTAACGAGAAGTTCCGCGGTGTACGCTTGCTGTTGACCGAGAAGAATCTACGCATCATCAGCAGCAACAGTGAGCAGGAAGAAGCCCAGGAAGACATCGAGAACGAGTACTCCGGCGCATCATTGGATATTGGTTTCAACGTGAACTACCTACTGGATGGAATCAACAACATCAACACCCAGAACGTCACCTTGTCTTTTGGCGATCAGAACAGCAGTCTGTTGATCACCATCCCGGAAAAGACTGATTACAAATATGTAGTCATGCCGATGCGCATCTAACTTGTTCCACGTGAAACAGTAACGAAAGTAAAACAGACACATGAGCGATAACTACGACGAATCAAGTATCCAGCAACTCGAAGGTTTGGAAGCAGTGCGCAAGCGCCCCGGCATGTATATCGGCGACACTTCCGATGGTACCGGTCTGCACCATATGGTGTTCGAGGTGGTGGACAACGCTATCGACGAGTCCCTGGCTGGACACTGCGACGATATTAAAGTCATCATTCATGGCGATAACTCGATTTCCGTAGCTGATAACGGCCGCGGCATCCCTATCGGCATCAAGTTCGACGACAAGCATGAACCCAAGCGTTCCGCTGCCGAGATCGTGCTGACGGTGCTGCACGCAGGCGGTAAGTTCAACCAGAATAGTTACAAGGTATCCGGCGGTCTGCATGGTGTAGGCGTGAGTTGCGTCAACGGTCTGTCCGAATGGCTCAAGTTGACTACGTATCGCGATGGCAAGAAATTCGGTCTGGACTTCGTGCGTGGTGCCGTAAAGGATCGCTTGGTCGAGAACCAGAAAGGCATCGAAGTCTCGCCCGTTCGTGAATTAGGCGAAAGCAACAAGCGCGGCACTGAAGTCCACTTCCTGGCAGACAAGGAAATCTTCGGTTTGGTCGATTTCCACTATGAAGTGCTGGCTAAGCGCCTGCGCGAACTCTCCTTCCTGAACAACGGCGTCAAGATCGAATTGATCGACCAGCGTACCGGCAAGAGCGAAAACTTCGCCTATTCCGGCGGCGTGCGCGGCTTCGTCGAGTACATGAACAAGAGCAAGTCGGTATTGCACCCCAAGTGCTTTCAGGCAACCGGCGAAAAAGACAACATCACCGTAGACGTCGCCATGCAGTGGAACGATAGCTATTCCGAAGTCGTGCAGTGCTTCACCAACAATATTCCCCAGCGCGACGGCGGCACGCACATGACCGGGTTGCGCATGGCGATGACCCGCGTCATCAATAAATACATCGAAGACAACGAGTTGGCCAAGAAAGCCAAGGTGGACACCACCGGCGACGACATGCGTGAAGGCCTCACCTGCGTGCTGTCGGTTAAAGTGCCCGATCCCAAGTTCTCGTCCCAGACCAAAGACAAGCTCGTTTCCAGCGAAGTGCAACCGGCTGTGCAGGAAGTAGTGGCGCAGAAGCTGACCGACTTCCTGTTGGAAAACCCGGTCGATGCCAAGATCATCTGCAACAAGATCATCGATGCCGCCCGCGCCCGCGATGCCGCCCGCAAGGCACGCGAACTGACTCGCCGCAAAGGAATCCTGGACGGCATCGGCCTTCCCGGCAAGCTGGCCGACTGCCAGGAAAAAGATCCTGCCCTGTCCGAACTGTACTTGGTCGAGGGCGACTCCGCCGGCGGCTCAGCCAAGCAGGGCCGCGACCGCAAGTTCCAGGCTATCCTGCCGCTCAAGGGCAAGATCCTCAACGTCGAACGCGCGCGCTTCGAGAAGCTCATCTCTTCGCAGGAAATCGCCACCCTCATCACGGTGCTGGGCACCGGCATCGGCAAAGAGGAATACAACGCCGACAAGCTGCGCTACCACCGCATCATCATCATGACCGACGCGGACGTGGACGGTGCGCACATCCGCACCCTGCTGCTCACCTTCTTCTACCGCCAGATGCCGGAACTGGTCGAGCGCGGCCACATCTACATCGCCCAGCCGCCGCTGTACAAGATCAAGCAGGGCCGCGACGAGCGCTATCTCAAGGACGAGCACGAACTGAAGAACTACATGCTCGGCTCAGCACTGAAGGATGCCTCGTTCTATCCTGCGCTGGATGCAACGCCGATCCAGGGCGACGCGCTGGGCGAAATCGCAAAGCAATATTTCCTCGCCGAAGCCGTCATCGACCGACTCTCGCACTTCATCGCACCCGAAGCCAGCCACGCCCTGCTCATCCTGCCCGCCCTGTCGCTGGAAAACGAAGCGCAGGCGAAGCAAAGCGCCAAGCTGCTGGAAGAAGCCTGTGGCGGCATCATCCGCGCCGAAGTGGAAACCGACATCAACGGCGAACTGCGCCTGCGCTTGGAAAAGATCTACCACGGCAACTACTCGCTGAGCTACCTGGACCGGGAATTCCTGCACAGCGGCGACTACGTGCAGATCCGCCAGACCGCCGATGCGCTCAACGGCCTGATTTCACCCACCGCCTACGCCATGCGCGGCGAACAGAAACGCGGCGTGAACAGCTTCAAACAAGCCATCGAATGGCTGCTGGAAGATGCCAAGAAGGGCGTCAGCATCCAGCGCTACAAAGGTCTGGGCGAGATGAATCCGAGCCAGCTGTGGGAGACCACCATGGACGTGACGAACCGGATTTTGCTCAAGGTGCGTATCGAGGACGCTGTGGGTGCGGACGAGATATTCACGACCTTGATGGGTGATGTGGTTGAGCCGCGACGTGCGTTCATTGAGAAGAATGCTTTGGGTGTTAAGAATCTGGATGTATAGAAAATGATTTTTGTAGGTTCTCAGAAAAGGTGAAATTTTTCTCACCAAATGAAATGCGCTGAAACCTACTAGCCACCGAAAAGTTTGGCCAAAAAGCACAAAACAGCATGTGCAAAATTAGGTCAAAGCCTGAAGAGAGATGACCGCGAAGTATCTGCGGTCATTTTCATTATGAGATACGGAAAAACTCATTTGATACGTGAAACCGCAAAACGCGTGCGCTTACTATCTCTGAAACCATAATAAATTAAGGAAAAAAGATAAAACAAGCCAGAATGGTCTATAGCAGCCTAACTGCTACCAACTGATGGTAAGGCCCCACTTGGCGAAGTTTTCGCCTCAAAGCGCCGTTTAGCGAGTTCCTGCCTCATTTCCACGTTGACGTAGTGATTCATAAAGTTTCGCTGGACCAAGCAGCACATCCTTCAACCCGCTGCGCACTTTTTCCGAGTCCAGCGCCTGCTTACTCATAGTTGTATGTGCCGAGAGAGCATCCATCACCGCGTTCATAATCTCCGTTGCGAGATCCGGCGAGTTTGAGAATTGTTCCTTGGTGTTGTTGCTGGCTTGCTGCACCAGGATGTCCGACTCCAGCAGCTTGCCCTTCAGCACATGGTTCACATACACCAGCTTGTCGTCGTCGCTCAGTTCGCCATCGAACAGGGTGTTCACCTTCTCGATGATTTCCGCGAGGCGTGCTTTTTCCTTTTCCTGTAATTGCCCACTACCCGGATCGGTCAGCGGTGGCAGTGGTTCGCCTGCGCTTAACGGCAAGGTGCGCTTGCCTTGGTTTTTCAGCTTGTGGTGGGTCAACACCACCTTGGATAAATCCACGCCTTCGCGCTCACGGCCAAACTCCAGCAACGGCAACAAGCGGCGGAAGAAGATCGCGCGTTTCTCGATAGCTGTGTTGCCATAGTCGAAAATCTGCGACAGGAAGGCATACACGCGCATGAAAGTGCCGAGGTCGCGCTTGAACAATTGCAGCGCATTCATTTCGTCCTGCGTCGCCTGCACTGCTTTCGCATCCTTCAGTGCCTGCGCATCCTGCCAGGCCTTGCGCGCAACGGCATAACGCTTGAGCAAGCGATCCGCCACCGGTTCCAGCGCCGCATTCAATTCGTATTGCGCCGCGTTCGGGTTCATCTCCACCGTCACCACGCGCTCCACTTCGTTGTCGTCGTAATGTCCGGTCGCATCCAGCTTTGCACGCAGGTCGTACACCAGATTCGGATCGGTCACACCCGCCAGCGTCGCCGTGGCGTAATAGGTCTTGAATGCTTCCAGCACTTCCTCGGCCGCATTCACGAAGTCGAGAATATAGGTCGTATCCTTGCCCGGATAGGCACGGTTCAGGCGCGACAAGGTCTGCACCGCCTGAATACCCGCCAAGCGTTTATCCACATACATGCCGCACAGCAGCGGCTGATCGAAACCGGTCTGGAATTTATTCGCCACCAGCAGAATTTGATATTCGTCGGTATTGAATGCCTCGCGCATATCGCGCCCGCGCAGGTTAGGGTTCAGCGCCTTGCTGTTTTCGGTGAAAGGATCGGGGCCGGATTCCTTGTCATTCACCTCGCCCGAGAATGCCACCAACGAAGTTATCTTGTAGTTCTGCGATTTGATGTACTGCTCGATTGCCAGTTGCCAGCGCACCGCCTCCAGACGACTGCCGACCACCACCATTGCCTTGGCGCGCCCTTCCAGCAGCGGTGAAACATTCTCGCGGAAGTGCTCCACCACCACTTGCACCTTCTGGCTGATGTTGTACGGATGCAGCCGCACCCAGCGCATGATGCCTTTCATCGCCGCGCTGCGTTCCACCTCCGTCTCGTCCCACTCGCGTCCCTCGCTGGCGAGCTTGAACGCCAGGTTGTACGGCGTGTAGTTCTTCAGCACGTCGAGGATGAATCCTTCCTCGATGGCTTGGCGCATCGAATAAACATGGAACGCCGCAGGCAGGTTGTCCGGCCCGGCAGGCAGTGCCGGATTCGGGCGCCGCCCAAACAACTCAAGTGTCTTGGATTTCGGCGTGGCCGTGAATGCCACATAGGTGATGCCCACATCGTTGGCACGGGCGGCCATCTGCGCGGCCAGAATATCTTCCGTACTCACCTCACCACCGTCGGCCAGCTCCTGCAACTCTTCGACTGATAAAACAGCTTTCAAATTGGCTGCTGCCGAGCCAGTCTGCGAACTGTGCGCCTCGTCGGCGATCACCGCGAAGCGTTTGCCCTGCGTTGCTGCCAGTTCCTGCACCGCCTTCAGCGCGAAAGGGAAAGTCTGGATCGTGCACACCACAATTTTCTTGCCTCCGGATAGCGCCTCGGCCAGCTCCTTGCTCTTGCTGGCACTCTCGCCCTTGATCGTCGCCACCACGCCCGAAGTGCGCTCGAAATCGAAAATCGCTTCCTGCAACTGCGCATCCAGCACATTACGGTCGCTCACCACCAGCACCGAATCGAACAGCTTCTTGTGCTGCGCATCGTGCAGGTCGGCGAGGAAATGCGCCGACCACGCGATGGAATTGGTCTTGCCGGAACCGGCGGAATGCTGGATCAGGTACTTCTGCCCAGCGCCTTCGGCCAGTACAGTCGCCAGCAATTTGCGCGTCGCATCGAGCTGGTGATAACGCGGGAAGATGCTCGAAATAACCTGCTTCTTGCTGTCGCGCTTAGTCACGATGTAGCGGCCAATGATCTCCAGCCAGCTATCGCGCGCCCACACATCCTCCCACAAGTAAGCCGTGCGGTGGCCGTTTGGATTCAGCGGATTGCCCGCAGCACCATCGTCTCCCTTGTTGAACGGCAGGAAAGTGGTCGCCGCACCGAGCAGGCGCGTAGCCATCATCGCCGCACTATTGCTCACCGCAAAATGCACCAGAGCCCCGCGCGGGAAATCCAGCAGCGGCTCGGCGGCAGGCTGACCCTTCGGCCTCGGGTGGCGATCAAATCGATATTGGTCCACTGCGTCTTCCACGCTCTGCGTGTAATCGCTCTTCAGTTCCACCGTCGCCACCGGGACGCCATTCAGGAACAGCACCAGGTCGATGGCGTTCTCGTTGTGCAGCGAATAGCGCACCTGCCGCACCACGCGCAGCCGGTTGGCGACATAGCGGGCTTGCAGTTGCGGATTCATCGCCAACGCGGGCTTGAACTGCGCCAGTGCAAGCGGCTGGCGCAACCCCAGCAACTCCACGCCATGGCGCAGCACATCCAGCGTGCCGCGATCATCCAGTTGTTTGCGGATGCGGTCGAGCAATACGGCTTCCGCCGCTGTGCCGTTGTTTTTGGTCAGTGTTTCCCAAGCCTGCGGCTGCGTCGCCTGCACCCATGCCACGATGTCGGCGGGAAACACGGCACGGGCACGGTCGTAGCCGGTGTGATCGTTTTTGGCATACAGCCAGTTGTGCGCCGCGAGGTGCGCGCAGATGTCGTTTTCGAATTCGATTTCCTTATGCAGCGTCATGAGACAAATACCCTCCCGCCAAGTGAATTCCTAAATTGACTCTAGCAATGCTGTTGTAGCGTCTTTGCGGTTTTGCAGAGCGAAGTGCTTTTCCAATATCGCAAGCAATGCTTTTTGTCGTGATTCAATTACTTCCGAGGACCATTTCTCATGCTGAAGGACTTGCGTCGTCAGGGCGAATGGTGAGACTCCACCTTTTGTGAAATAAGCACTCTTTTTCTTTGCGAAGTCGTAATTGTTTGCCGAGCTGTTCTTCTTGCGTGACAGAAGCGCCAGATTTCCCAAGTGATGCACGCAATTCATTCTTTTAGCCGTGTCAGGGAACCAATCAAGCCATGCACTTCCTTGCCGTGGATTTTGAGGCAGAACATGCTCAATAGTAACGATATCAAAGTTATAGCTCGCACCACCACCAGAAACCAGCGAATCGAGACGCAATAACACGACGGACAACGCTCGTGCCGAATGAGTGTCATATATCGGCCCACTCAATATCTCATAGGTCTCCCATTGCTCAACAGATGTAACCATTAGCGGGGAGCCGACAGCCCATAAATCCTCTCCGTTCTCAATCGCCTTCGTCAGGAGGGAACAGCGATCAATTCGGCCATTTACCCCTAATCGACGTATCAACATCGAATACACCAATCTTTCTAGATCACGAAAGAATGCCAAGATCTTCGATGGATCATTACGATGCCGTGACATAAAGGCCAGTGCTGGTGGCATCCAATCTTTGAATTCAATTCGGTTCAGCCAGTATAAGTGGGCATTGATTTGTTCGGCATTGAACTGGCTTGTGTAGGCTGCATCTGAAATTTCTTCATACGCTGTTGCCAGAGGCGACAGCGTATTCTCAATGAAGTCCTCTGGCGATTTGTAAGTCACATACTGACGGAACTCCTTGAGCAATGTCTCTTTAGGTTTGGCCTTGCTGTAAATCATTCGGATGTGGCTGAACAAGTTGCCGAAGTCATCGCGACCCAGATCATCCTCAGTTTCCTCCCATACGGTCGTATATTCATCTCGCTTTTCACTGCGAACCTTGCCGATGATTTCCGCCTTGAGTATGTCGGTCGCACTGAGATCAAGTCCGCGGCTATTTAGTACACCGAATATTCGGTATGCAGAATCCAGGTCTGGGGTACATACCGCAACCAAGAAGCAACGTGTTGCAATGAACTGCGCTAGTCGCAAGCCTTCTTCGGCTGATATCGCTTTTAGGCGACTCATGAACAGCTTAGCGTTCTCACGCAGGTTGTTTTGACTGTCGGGCAACTTGTCGTTCAGCGCGACCAGTTTCTCGATTCCATCTTCGTGCTGTACAAAATCACGGAAAAAATCCTTGTCTCTCTCCCGCAGGGTAAGCCGGTAATGATTGGCTGTATTGAGAATAATGTCACCCTGTTCATAGATCAGTTTGGAAATTCCGTCACGCGCCTTTCTGTCGCTGACCGTAGCACGAATTGCGGACAACAGCAGCGTCAAGGTAGTCAAGCGTTGCTGACCATCCACAACAGTCGTTTGCGGAAGGGCTTCCTGTTTAATAAGAACAATGCTACCGAGAAAGTAGGGTGGCATCTCGCCCAGTTCCTTGCCTGTGCTCTTCATGAAGCTATATAAATCATCAATCAACTCACCTGCCTGATCTGCCGTCCATGCATAGGGGCGCTGGTATCCAGGGATGGAAAATACATAGTCATCGCTGAATATTTTGGATATGGGTTGCTCGTGGGCTACTAGGGTTCGACTCATGGTTGGACTCTCAGTTGGTATTGGTTACTACTATTTTTCCGGTTACTGCCGCCGAGATCAGCGCGCTGCGGCGCTCTTGCAGCAGCGCGATGGCGCGGTTGGCTTCGGTGGTGAGGGTGTCGAATTTGGCGGTTTCGGTGTCGAGGTAAGAAGCGATGGCATCTTGTTCTTCCCGTGGTGGGGTGGCCAGCCAAAAATTAATTGCATGACTGATATTGAACTGTTCTTGGGCAGCACCGTATTGCACCACTTCGACTTGATAACGCACTGTCCTATCATTCATCGAATAGCAGAGCCACTGTGAATTGAAGTTACCTTTCCGAACGTACATAACTGACGCGCAGTTTCCGCCTTCGCATTCAGGCGGAACAACGGCCGTTATTCCGGGCGCACCAACTCTGACGGTTAGCAGATCACCTGCGGATAATCGTGTCTTCTCATTACGTCGGCTGTCATGATCAGTAATTCGGCGTGAAGTGTGAAAATTGATTCTCCCTTCAGTGATGTCCCCGCCATAAATGAAAGGCAAGCCATCATCCGAAACATAGTCGCTTGGATTTACAACAATCCCAACCGAGATAAATGGTGAAATCGTTTTCAGCCGCTTTACTTCCCAATGTTCCGGCACCTCACCCAGCCATTCGATGCCGGAATCTTTCATCCTAGCATTGGGGTTCAGCCCCTTGGTAACGGCGTGCGAAATCACTGCTTGCCGTTTTTCCGCCAGCAGTTCCACCAGCCGCTGCTGCTCGGCAATCAGTGCATCGATCTTCCCCGTCTCGCGGTCGAGGAAGGTGGCGATGGCGGTTTGTTCCTCAAGGAGAGGTGCAGAAATGTACGTTTCGGCCAGTGGGCCAAGATTTAGCGCGCGGAAAGTTGCGCCGCCAACGGAACTCTCCCATTGCGAAAAGGAAGTTGCAGAACGCAGTGACCAAAAAATATACTTTGGGGAATGTTCTGCCGAAACAGCAATGCGGGCTGTACCTTGAGTCAGATTGGCACCATCAAGTGTATGCGGCACCACCATTAGTTTTCCGAAGCTTGGTCCTATAGAGCAAACAAGGTCGCCTTGTTTAATCGTGCTTCTTGCATATGAAGCTGCAATTTCAATTGAAGTTCTAAGAAGATTTGTCTCATCAAGAATGCCACACTCTTCTGACATATCTGCTGGGCGAATATAAGGAACACCATCTTCCACACCTGCACCCGCCTGCACGATACCGTAAGTAATCGAGCGCATCGGATCCACTACACGCTTTAATTGCGTTACTTTCCAATGCCCTGGCACCTCGCCCAGCCAGGCCACGCCGCTGTCCTTATATTCTGGATAACGCGGCAAGCTCATGCGCTCAGCCCCGCAATCATGCTCAGTATCCGATCCGTGCACTGCTTCAGCTCGGCATCAATCACCGCCAGCGGTCGCGGCGGCTCAAACACATAGAAGTGGCGATTGAACGGGATTTCGTAACCGACCTTGGTTTTGTCGTGGTCTATCCACGCATCAGGCGCATGGGGCAGCACCTCGCGTTTGAAGTAGGTTTCCACGTCTTCGTTGAGCGGGACATTTTCGGTGTCGCGCAGGTTGGCATCGGTTTGCGGTTTGCCTTTGAGTTTGCCTTTTTCGTGCAGCACGATTTTGCCTTGTGTATCTTTCAGCGGGCGCTCGACCGTGATGGTGCGGTAGCCGAAGTCTTCGCTGTTGAAGATGCGGCTGATGGGCTTGCCGTCTTTTTCCGCTTCGACGCATTCGCCAAACAAGCGGGTGATCTCGGCAATGTGTTCATCCGAGAGTTCCTTGCGTTTGCTGCCCAGGCTCTTGCGCATCTTTTGCCAGAAGGATGAGGCGTCGATGAGTTGCACTTTGCCTTTGCGATGTTCCGGTTTGCGGTTGGAGAGTATCCAGACGTAGGTGCTGATGCCGGTGTTGTAGAACATGTCGGTGGGCAGGCCGATGATGGCTTCGACCAGATCGTTTTCCAGCACGTAACGGCGGATTTCGCTTTCGCCGCTACCCGCGCCGCCGGTGAAGAGCGGCGAGCCGTTGAGCACAATGCCGAAGCGGCTGCCGCCGTCTTTGGCGGGGCGCATTTTGCTGATGAGGTGCAGCAGGAACAGCAGCGAACCATCGGAGACGCGCGGCAGGCCGGGGCCGAAGCGGCCGTTGAAGCCTTGGGTTTCGTGTTCTTTGCGAATTTCCTTTTCGACCTTTTTCCATTCCACGCCGAACGGCGGGTTGGAGAGCATGTAGTCGAACTTGGTGTGCGGGTGGCCGTCTTCGGAAAGGGTGTTGCCGGGAATGATGTTGGCAACATCCTGCCCTTTGATGAGCATGTCGGCCTTGCAGATGGCATAGGACTCGTCGTTGAGTTCTTGCCCGTGCATGGTGAGGCGCGCGCCGGGGTTGTGCTCTTCGAGGTATTCGCCCGCGATGGAGAGCATGCCGCCCGTGCCCGCTGTTGGGTCATAAATGGTGCGCACCACGCCGGGCTTGCTGAGCACTTCGTCATCTTCGATGAACAGCAGGTTGACCATGAGGCGGATGACTTCGCGCGGGGTGAAGTGTTCTCCGGCGGTTTCGTTGGAGATTTCGGCGAACTTGCGGATCAGCTCTTCGAACACCAGGCCCATCTGCCCATTGCTGACGGCTTCGGGGTGCAGGTCGATGTTGGTGAATTTTTCGGTGACCTGGTACAGCAGCCCGGCCCGCGCCAGACGGTCGATCTGGATATGGAATTCGAAGCGCTCGAAGATGTCGCGCACTGCCGGGGCAAACTCGCCGATATAGCTGTAGAGGTTTTCGCGGATGTGGTCCTGGTCGCCCATGAGCTTTTTCATGTCCAGCGGCGAGGTGTTGTAAAAGCCTTGCTTGGATTTACGCAGCAGGTAGGGCTCTGGGTTGATCCCGGCTTGTTGCTGTTTGGCGTATTCAGCCAGTACGGCGGATTTAGTGGCTTCGAGCACACAGTCGAGACGGCGTAGCACGGTAAACGGCAGGATCACCTTGCCGTATTCGGATTGCTTGTAGTCACCACGCAGAAGGTCGGCAACCGACCAGATGAAAGAAGAAAGCGCTTGCTGATTCATTGGTTACGACCAGATTTAGGAACCTGCGCATTCTGGGGGGTAAGTGGCAACAGCACAATATGCCGAAAGGCATAGAGGGACCTCGCCAGGGGCATTGTCTAACCATATGTTGAAGTCTTAAATCCAGCAATCATCCATTTTGAATCACTACATCAAATATCCCCCAAAATTTGGCATGACCAATCAATACGATGGATGCAAATTGAACTAACGGTGCTGAATATTGCACTTTAAGTGCCATTTATTATCCTTTATTTCAATTACTTAGGTGTTGACAAGGGGGTCTGAGCAAGTACAATGCATTGTGTTTACAAGTTCAAAGATTTGGAAAATGAGCCCCTTCGCAAAACTGCTTCACGACTACCGAATTAAGGCTGGACTGCGCCAAAAGGAATTGGCAGATCTGCTTGGATATGAGCAAAGCTACCTTTCGGCGCTGGAGCTTGGGCTTAAGGGCCCACCCAATAGGGAATTTGCGGGCCAATTGGTAAAGGTATTGGAGCTGGATCAGGATGAACAAATCACTTTGAGGGAAGCGCTGGCCGCATCTCAACGCAAAGTGGATGTGCCTAACGAGGCGCCGATTGAAATATTCTGGATGTGCCACAAGCTGCGGCAGCAGATTGATCGGCTGCATCCGCTTCAAATTGAATTGATGACGACGGCGCTGAATTTGCCGTCGGAATTTAACCTGGTGAATACGGAACTACCCGCGCGGCTTCGCCGGCGTAGCCATAAATCCACCATACAGGGGGGCCAAAAGTAAAAAGGGACCAACCTTTCGGCTGATCCCCTTGGCTAAGCAGCTGACGCTACTCGTCCTGACAACGTAAGTATCGTCTCTGCCCGCCTCGGGCGTCAAGCCATTTCTATGTAACCAGGTAACACAGACTGAGGGAAATTACCCGCAGCGGTGGTTATTACGCCTCAATTTTGTGTTTTCGGATTTGTCGCCAAGCAAGTCAGGGACAACTGTTGCCTGAATTTGCAAAACCAAGGAGATTGAGATGCCGGTCAGAAAAGTTGTGACGCCTTCAGGGCGAGGAATAAGAGGCTACGAGCCATCGAAAAAAATGGGAAGAATGATTGCGTGGGAATCACCTGTCGAAAAAGACGCAATCTTGCTCTTTGAATTTTCGCCTGGCGTTGTTGAATTCCGTGAGCAGCCAGAGAAGATTCAATACTACGTAGCTGGCGAGCAGTTCACGTACTTTCCAGATTTTGAAGTTGTGCTGACACACGGGGAAATCATTCACGTTGAGGTGAAGCCTGCATCAAAGCTCAAAAAGCGCGCGCTGAAAAACCGTTTGGAACAGATTGCCCAGCACTATGCGCAGAAAGAACGGCCGTTTCGCATCTTGACGGACGAGGAAATCAGGGCTGAACCACGTCTTTCCAATCTCAAGCTGCTCTCGTACCACCAAAGAGAGAGCGATCCGGACGGCAGCAAGTTGTCTGAATGGGTCGAGCAGTTCTTGATACTGCCAGCAAAAACCATCGCGGGCGCTACGGCTGTGCTTGGTGACGTTGCCAAAGTATATCGCCTGCTTGCAGCTGGATTCCTGCGCTGCGACCTGAGCAAACCGATTTCACCCGACTCAATTATCAGCTTCATGCGGAAGGGAGAAGAAAATGCTGCGCTTCTCTTTTAGACGCGGGCTGCGATTTTTTGAAGGACTTGCTGCCTGGACTATTTCCCGTCGATTTGAAACCGGCAAGATCCAAATGGAAGATGAGAAAGGTGAACTCAGAAACATGACCGAGGATGAGGTCATGAGGAAGTATGTGAAGGGCGAGCTAGTTGTGGATGCTGAAACCCTCCCATCAAAAGAACCAGCTTGCCACATTTTGGTACCGCGTGATCTATCAACCTTTCCTGAGAAAGAACAGAAAGAGGCTCTTCGCAAACAAGAGTATCTAAAAAAACTGAGCGAAATTGGTCCAATTTGCTACACAGCTGAACCTCTGAAAAAGAACATCTTGAAGATAGCGGCGGAGATTGGGGATTCTAATCCGCCCAGCGTTAGTACCATCTTCAGGTGGAATACGAGATTCGGAGTTGGAAAGAGTGCAACGTCCTTGGTGAATCGAAACGAAAAGAAAGGTCGTCGTTCTTCAATCAGCGGGGAAGTTCAGCAAATCGTTGATGTTGCCATAGAAGAGATCTATTTCAACAAGCAAAAATATTCCAAGAAAGATGTTTGCGAGCGAATTCAGCGAGCGATAAGAAGCGCTAACGCAACACGTTGCAACGCTGATCAACTGGTTGAACCTTCAATTGCCACGATGTATCGGTACTTCGACCGGCTGTATCAATACGAGGTAGATTTGGCGCGCCTTGGTAGGACAGCTGCTACGAGCCAACACCGCCCATCGCTGGGATTGGTCAGGGTGAAACGGATTCACGATCGCTGGGAAGTCGACCATACACCGCTAGATCTACTGGTCTACTGTGAGAAAACTGGCCTGCCGATGGGAAGGCCATGGATAACCGTTATCATCGATCGGTATAGCCGCTACATCCTGGGCTTCTACATAAGCTTCCAGCATCCGTCTGCGAACTCCGTACTTCAGGCGGTCGTACACGCCATATTGCCAAAGGAAGAATTCCTTTCCCAATTCCCGGATATCAAAGCTAAATGGTTAGCAATGGGCTTCGGTGACATTATCGTTTGCGATAACGGGATGGATTTCCACTCTGAATCATTTATCGCCGCATGCCAAGAGATTGGATTGAGTGTTTGGTTCTGCCCGGCTAAAACACCTCAATACAAAGGATCCATCGAACGCTTCTTTCGAACTCTCAATCATGGATTGATACACAAATTACCAGGGTCTGTATTCAACAATCCAGATAACCGAGGCGATTACGAATCTGAAAAACTTGCCGCAATAAGCTTTCAAGCATTAAACCATCTCATAACCAAGTGGATTGTTGAGATCTACCACCAAACACCACATCGTTCCCTCAGAACAACGCCGCACAACATGTGGCAAAAGGGAATGGCAGAACGATTGATCGAACACCCGGTTTCTCCTGATCAACTGAGAATCATTGCCGGCAAAACCAAGACACGCAGTCTGTTCCTCTATGGCATTGAACTGGACGGCCTCAAATACAACTCTAAACAGCTTCAATACATTCGTCGCCGCGAAGGTGAAACGATTGAAATCAGACTCAAGTATTACGAGGAGGACGTTGGATATATTCACGTCTGGGACTCTGTTGAAAAGGGATATCTGCGTGTAGATGCGGTTAACAGCGAATATGCCAATGGGTTACACCGAGCTCAGCATCGCCTAATTCGTCAGCACGCGCGCGATAAAGAATGGGACCACACGAACGTGGAGCGGTTGATGGATGCGAAAGTGGAAATGGCAAAGATCATTTTGGACGCCACCAAGTCCAGGAAAATGATTGATCGCAAACTGGCAGCCCAAGCTCGCGGTATCAATAGTTCAAATCAAACTGACTCGATGGTCAGCGCCTGCTCTCCCATCTGTAAGTCGAGCGCACTCCTCCCTGAGCAGGAAGATTTTGGGCTGGACGAGGATATATCCCATCTGTATGTGGAGCGGGACTACTTTTCACGCGGTAACAAACATCAGGAGATCTGACATGACATACACAGTTCGTAACGACATTGTTGTGCACAAATACTTTAAGAACGCTGCATCAAAACTGGAACGAGTTCACCAGCGCAGCAAGTCTATTGGATTTGCTGAGGGCCTATTCATTACTGGTTTGTCGGGGACAGGCAAAACTACTCTCATCAACTACTATGTGGAAAGGCACCGTGGCGTAGAAGAACCGGATCGAACTACCGTTCCCGTACTGGTGGTAGAAACACCGTCGGCCCCTACCGCAAAGAATCTTGCAGAAACGATTCAGATCGCTTTGACGGGAGATATTGCGAAGGGCACAACAGAGTTTCAAACAAATCGCATCTTCATTCTTCTTAAAGAGTTGAAGGTCGAGCTTCTCATCATCGATGAAATTCAACACTTCGTAGACCGGAAACATATCGCAGAAACGGCAAGAGTCACAGACTGGCTCAAATCGTTTATTAACAAAGCGCAGATACCAGTTGTGCTAATTGGTTTACCACGCAGTCTTCAAATACTGGAGCTCAACGAGCAGCTGAGACGCAGATTTTCCGCGCGATGCCACTTGCAGCCGTTTGGATTCAATGACGCGATCCAGCAAAGAACATTTCGGGCTGTGCTTAAGGTACTTGAGGAAGGATTGCCGTACAAATGCGAGGCGTCGATGTACGGATTCACAATGGCTTACCGACTTCACTACGCAAGCAACGGCCTATTTGACTATATCGCCAAAATTATCGATGGCGCTGTAGAAATCACAAGTAGCAGCACTTCAAAAGTCATCACACCAGCTGTGTTTGAACAGGCATTCCTCGATACTGTGTGGAATGACGCTCCAAGCGAACTCAATCCGTTTTCGTCCAAGTTCGTCTATCGTAGATTGGACAAATTCAGTGAGCCATTCTATTGCCCTGATGTTGATAGGCAGAAGGCAGCAGCATGAAATTGGTAGAGCCAACAAAGTTGGCTATCCGACCTTATCCATTTCCTGATGAGGGCGCGCGCGGTTATGTGCAGCGGCTAGCAACAGTGAATGGGCTGCGATGTATCCAGGTCGGCAATTCCACTGGCAACTTCATATCTCTAGCTGAATTGAAGGGGTTGCTGGATAGAGACGATTCCGAACATTGGATAAATCATCCGGAATACATCTATTGGGATGAACGCACAAGGAGGTCATCTCCAGTATGGTATTGGAAAAGCCGAAAGTTCTGCCCCCAATGTCTAAAGGAGAGTCGCCACTGGAGGGTTGATTGGGAGTTGAAGTGGATGGCAGTTTGCGTCAAACACAATGTCGAATTGGTCGAGACATGTCCAAAGTGTCTTCGGCCCGTTCCATGGAATGCACAGCTTTTGTACGAGTGCAGATGTGGCTTTGATTTGACGCATGCACATGCGACACCGTGCTTAGAGGAGGAACAGAAGTTGGGGTTGACCATCCAAGCCAGCCTTGGATTGGCTGGTTGGCCAGAATCACTCAAACAACTTGAGCACACAAGCTTGCATAAGCTCATCCGAGTGATCGATTGCCTTGGCACCCTTAATGACCCGTGCAGCAGTAATCCAAAACAAATATTCAAACAGGCTGCCGAGTGTTTGGGTGAATGGCCGTCAAAATATCGATCGGCCTTGATTGGAATACAGAACGAAAGGAAGTGCGAAGACGGTGTACCAAGCATTCGTCAAACTTTTGGAAAGGCATACACAGATCTTTATTCAAATTGCAATCATGATGACTTGGAGTTTGTTCGCAGCGAGTTCGAAGCACATATTTGTGACAACTGGAATTGGCCGCTCGACAGCAAAAGCAGCTGCTATCCGAAAAATGTCAAAAGTCGAAAATGGATTCCAGCCACTCAGGCGAGTATGGAACTCAATATTCGATATCGAAGATTAGCGGCCTTGATAAGTGAGGGCAACATAGAAAGTCAGACTGTAGTACTTCCGAGTGGCCGCAAATATCTATCAGTCCGGGAAATGGACCTAAAGAAGACGATTCGGGAAATTATCACGAACAAAATCACACTGTTTCAGGCAACCCAGATGTTGGGGATATCCGAAAAGAGGGTGAAGTCGCTGATCGAAGCAGGCGTTCTACAGACCGATTCAGAAAAACAATCCTCAGCAGAGCAATGGGAGATTAGTAGAAAAAGCCTGCTGGAATTGCTAGCGATAGGACAGGCTGCGCCTGAAATAGATGAAGTTGGTAAAGAACATCTGCTGCTGAAAAATCTTGCTAGAAGTGGGCTACGAACAAGCTCGGTGTTGCCGGCGTTGATTGGAGGAATTGTCAGCGGACGAATTGAAGTTGAGGCAAGGCTAAGAAATGTGCCTGGAATAAGCGGCTGGGTATTTGCAGCAAGCAAATACGATCACTGGAAAAAATCCCAGGTTGAATTGGCGGAAGACTACTACTCAATTCAAGAGTCAGCCGAAGTTCTTCAGGTAAAGCAAAGTGTGGCGTATGACCTGGCAAAACATGGCTTGCTTAAGACAGACATCATCAATCGCAACGGATTTAGCAGTGCAATAGTCACAAAATCGAATATCGATCAATTCCGGCACCAATACGTCTTTGGCCGCGACCTGGCTAGTGAGCTCGGTACATCACCTCGCAAGATCATTCAACTTCTCAACGAAATGGATGTGCATCCGACTCTCGCACTAAAGAAAGCTGCAAAACCACAAGCCGTGTTTGAAAAGACTAGTGAACTTATGCAATGTTGGAATGCAGTACTGGAACGCAAATTAATTTCGAAAAAATAATCTGCTGCAATGCGCGTGCACTAGTGGCTTTATCAGAAAGGGTAACAACATGAAAAAAGATTCAGAGATGGACAAAATGCTACTGGAGACCATTATCAGTTTGGAGGTTAAGCCCTCCTTCTGGAAAGCGGCCCCAGTAGAAGTTGAACCACAAAAGTGGCTGGAGGCTTGGCAAGTAGTGAAGGTTGTAAAATCAAATGGCTTCGAAGAACGATTCGGGTTTCATTTTGTTGGCCGGAATTGCCGCGAACACAATGGTGCAGTTTCGAGCAAGATCGAAAAGTTCGATCCGAAGACATTGCGCGGGGTAACACACAGCGGGAGGGTATATCAGCTAGTTGGTCTCCCCGGTTACTCTAGTGACGCGCAATATGTCCTCGATTGCTGGAGTCAGGCAAATCAAGTCGAAACAGCAAATGCAACAGAGGAGTTCGTGAAGCAATATGGTATTTCGTTGGAGCACATTGATCAGCTGATGCGCTGATTGTGCGGCGAGAGCTCATTCACAATGCACTGGCTAACCATCCTGACGGCGTTGATCTATTCGGCCATCCTAGCCTTCTTCGTGCTCATTCAAGGATGGGAGCTATGGCGTGCTGCCGTGGTGGTATTGGGCTTGGCATTCAGCTTGATCCTGGTAATCATTGGGGTAATCGCTGCGTTGCCAAGAACTGAAGCAGAACCGTTCTGGCAAGGACTCCGAACGGCAATGAGAACGGAATTGCGCGGATTGGTGGATTTGATTCGCTTCAAATAATTTGTAGTAGTCGGGTTTGATCCGCAGCGTCCGATACTCGACCATTGCGGTCATCGGAAATATCCACGAACTAAGTCAGCTCCAAGACACCAAACGGTCGTTGCTCAAAACCATTGCGATGCTGCCCCCCCAGGAGGAACCCTGCTGCCCCTACGAATGGATCAAAAACCCCGCCGAAGCGGGGTTCATAACGTACTGCTAGCGCGCCTTATTCGACTGAGATAAAACAGTGGCGGCTAAGGTCTTGGTGTCGTCGCTATACTTCTCGCTTTGCATCACCTTGGAAGCTAGAGTTTCCATCTCTTTCCCTGTTTGCTTATGTGTGCCTGCTTGAGCTAGAGCAGCGCCAGCGAGCTGTTTTGCTACATGGGATGCGTTATTGTCCTGAAGGGTTTGGGCAGCCAGTGAAGCAACCTTTCCCGATGTTTGCTTGGAATTAATAGTCATGATGCGTATCCTTTTTTGATGCAGCCGTCTAGTGTTGACCCATGGGCCTTTTTGGTACACCATTTGGCTGCCAGTTGAACGAGTTGGTTTTATTGGCCCTGCGGCTCACTTCTAGACCCCTTCCACGGATAACCTAGTTGTGGGCCGTTATTTATTCTCTCGCGGTATCGGACCGGCTATCCGCAAGAGCTATTTATCTTCTCATTTCCTTCCCCTAAGTTCTGTCAAAAAGCAAAAAACCACCATATCTAGTAGTGCGCTCTTTGATTTTGACTAATTGTAGGGGGTCAGAAAGTTTTTTCAAGCGATAAATTGTCGCCCGAAAATTGACTTGGTTAAAGAAAAGTGCAGAGGCGATCCAAATTGAGGGGAGTGGGGCTCTACATGAGTATCATGTGTAGTAGTTCAGTCTTGGCCTGACAGAACTTGTCCGATGTTCGGTGCCAAAGCTGCCGCTATAGCAAGACCGCGATACGTCTGTTGAGCAACACAAAGCGGTCATCTATGACGTTCGATTGCATCCGCGATTGCCATTCATTACTATGCGGTCGGTCACTTCGCATAATAATTGTTAGAACTCATCTCCAATGTCCAAAGCCAAGATCACGTTTGAGAGCTCAATCAAGGATGCAGAAGACCTCCTCGCTCATTTCGATTCTATGCCAAAGCCACCGCCAGAAAATGCAGAAGTTCTCAAGCGAGCCGGGCTCGTCATGGCACTCACGGCTTGGGAGACATATGTTGAAGATCGAGTGCGCGAAGAGGTACAGGCCCGACTTAAAGTCGTCAATGGCAGTTATGTCGGTAAGTTCGTTACGGCTCGCCTAGAAGACGAGCTTAGAAGATTTCACAACCCGAACGCAGAGAAGACCAAGAAGCTCTTCTCTGACTTTCTTGAGGTTGATGTCACAGCCGGGTGGGAATGGCAGCACTTTGATTCACTGAAGGTAAAGAAGACCCTTGACGAACTCATTGCCAAGCGTGGAGATGCCGTGCATCGATCGAAGCCATCTACTGCCGGAGCGCCTCCCGCCCCTCACCTTGTAAAGCGCGAGGACCTCGAGAAGTCAATCCGATTCTTGAAGGGTTTGGTCGAAGCAACAGACCGTGCGCTGGTTGAGCCGTGAGTTCTTACAGGGCGGTCGACCGCGCACCCTTCGGACACTGCGCTGCGCGGTGAAGCCGCGTAGCGCCGGTCACCTCTACGTAGGGCACAGTAGCCGCCGCTCAATCAATATCCGCCGATTTATCTCAATCCCGCGCAATTTGAGCTTGAGGTAAAAGCGATACTTGATGGCCTTGGGCTAGACCTATACGGCTATGACTCTCAACACAGAGAGGTGGTTGAAGGATACGACGGAGATTACGAAATAGATGTTGCGGTTCGCTTCGGCGCATTATGCCGGATTGAATAATTCGCAAGAATCCCCCCGTGCAACTAGTGAGGGGAACAGACATTCCGTGTGACATGTCTTGTATTGCGGCTTCTCCATAGAATTACCGACAAAGTGATACCTTTGTGAGCCTGGATCAGATTGATTCAAAGGGGCCAAAGCTAACGAAAGCATTTGGAGCATTTGCATACTCGCGCACGACATTGAAAATGCGAATACATTCTCCCGCGCCTTCAAAGGATGCCCATCCGGCAATCCGTCGATATATTTTGGATCATCTAGATTACCTTCGCGTTCCGTCTGTACTAACCCTGGATCGTACTGCCCAAGACATTGTAGGCAGGGGCGTCCGAACATTGCCGTATGAGCACACCAGTCGGCAGCAGCAAGTTTTCCCCGCCGGTTAACACGAACATGAATACCTCCATCAACTACAGGAATGAGGTGGGCATATGCAATACCATTAAGAACGTGCCGGCCCCACGGTCGGTCTACGCAGGAAAACAGAACATCACAATCTAGAGCAGTGCGGTATCCCTCTGCTTCGTAAACAGCTCCAATTACTGGCTTCACAGAAAAGTTTTCAGCAGTGGCACTCATTTTAAGGTGGGCCCCAAGTGCATCGACTTTATGTTGTCCAATGTCAGTCTGATTTGCATACAAAAGACGATCTAGATTATGAGTTTCAATTTTGTCAAAATCGATCAGTACAACATCCTCGAACCCTGTACGCGCTAACGATTCCGCAATAAAACCACCAACACTACCTGCACCAACAATACCGACACGTAAACGCACAAGATCAGCCTGAGATTCTTCACCCCAGGCTGAAATAGTACGAATTTGCATTTGCGTTTGGGTTGGTGGAGGCGCCAACGAGTCCATGTAAGTGACCTGCAGGCGTTTGCCAATTACGCGAACGGTTGCGCTCCAATGTCTTTCATAAGTGCGTGGCGCAGAGCGTTTCCAAAACCGAGCACTCCATGCTCCATTCCCAGCTATTGTCATGCCAACAAAAGGAAGACCGGTTGCACCAAATACGGCCCCGGCATTTTTGCTTTCAGCAATGACATCGTCAGGGCTCATTCCTTGCCATCCATGCCCGCGTGGATGGCTATGAAGCATCGCAAGTCCGGCGCCGGCGGATTTTGCTTCCCCAAGGGCGCGCTCAAGAAATGAAGGGTTAAAGCTGACATTCCCATGTACATTTCTATCACCTTCCTGAGGGAGGATGATCCGCTGTATAAGAGCCGTCTCTCTGCTTTGCCCTCGGCTTGGATACCAGAGTGCAAAACAGATATCCTCTTGGCCATCGGGCCGCAGGAGGTGGCTTCTGGCAATACAATCCACCTCCCCGGTCATGGCAACACTGTGAGCCGCCCTGCTCATTGCGAATCCCACAAACGCCAGATGTGGTTCATGTAAGCCGCAACAGTTTTCCTGGTGGTGGCCCAACTATGAAAAGGGCGAGACCAATATTGCCATTGTCCGTCCAATGCTTCTTGAAACGGGGTGGCTTGAGTTTGGTGTATGCCACCAAGTGGATGTACGCCGCCGGCTGCTATCGGGTGAATATGCGGACTTACATGCGGTCCGCTAGGAGGGGTAAGCGGAAAATCAGCTGGCACGATAAGTCCATGGCGGACCTTAGTGCCAGCGAATTTTCCGCTACTCACCACATAATCAAACGCGACATGGTCAGGCTTTCCAGGCAACGCCACCGGATTGAGCCCCAGCTCAGCCAGTCCATGCACGAAGGCGGCAACGCCATTTCGTGGCAAATCCGAAACAGTGCAAGGACCCGTCGAGATAATCTGGAATTCCATTCCGTTATGAAGTTTAATCGACGTGTCGCCGCTTCCTTCGTAACGGGTCGGCTCATGTCCATGGTCATGAATCTGTACTAGGTAATGACATGATGGATCTAAGAGGCCAAACTCGCGAATGATTTCATTCGGAGTCATTTTTTTATTACTCGTCTCATACTCTTCACCATCAACTTCGATGTGAATCGTATGGCGATGTGCATCATCAGCATGATTTTCCCCATGCTCATTTTTGTTTCCAATATCCAAATTTTCCGTATTCATGTTTTTCTCCTAAACAATGCGGTACAGCGACGGCAACATGCCGACGCAATGAAGCACCTTGACAGCGGAGAGAGAGTTACGGACAATCTGGGTCGCCAAACCGAGCGAGTGGCAGTAACTCTCGTTCACCGCAGCCGAGTGCAGAAATGTATTCGGCTGTTTTCATTTGTATTCCATCAATTTCTCCTTTCCGTCATTCTTCCAGTAATAGCTTTCTATTGCCTTGTTCAGGCAAAGGAATCGCTCAACACCAAGCTTAAATTGCTTGACATGAGGGAGTTTACAAAACACAATTCACATTGTCAAGTTGTAAACCATTCTGTAAACCAACAAGTGAGGAGGGCACGATGATTGGTAAAAGACTAAAGCAAGCAAGAGATGCTTTGGGACTTTCCTTAAGAGGCTTGGGAACCGCTATTCAAAACCAAGTCTCAGCACAAGCCATTGGTAAGTATGAGCGGGACGAGATGATGCCAAGCTCGACGATCTTGCTAGCTCTTGCCAAGGCATTAAATGTAACTCCAGAGTATCTGCTTAGTACTCGTGAAATTGAGCTCGAAGGAGTCGACTTCCGAAAGGAGCCGCAGGCCGGAGCTAAAGAAGAACGCGCAGTTGAAGCAATAGTATTGGATAAAGTAGAACGATATCTCGAACTTGAAGAGTTGTTTCCTGGTTCTGATAAGTTGTGGAGTTCGCCATTAAGTGGTGAATTCACTATTAATTGTGTTGAGGACGTCGAAAAGGCAGCGGAAAGGCTGCGCGTAATCTGGAATCTGGGTACTGACCCAATTCCGTTCATGGCTGAGCTGTTGGAAGAACAGGGTATAAAAGTAATCGCACTTGATCTACCAGATGAAGTGTCTGGATCCAAAGCTTTCGTGAAGAGAGCTCGTCAAGACGATGTGCCAGTTGTAGTCGTGAACCAAAAACATAACGGAGAGCGGCAAAGATTTACGCTTGCGCATGAATTGGCACATCTAGTGTTGCGATTTAACGCAATGAGTAATTTGGATGAAGAGAAAGCAGCCAATCACTTTGCGGGAGCATTCCTAATGGCCAAAGAGATGATGTATAGCTTGTTAGGCAAAAACAGAACGTCAATTTCTCTAGGCGAACTGGCTGAGTTAAAGAAAATATTCAAAGTTAGCATTGCTGCCTTAGTTGTACGCTGCAACCAACTTGGCGTTATGTCTAAGGCAGCCTATGGCCGCCTTTGGGGGGAGATTAAGGCATTAGGATGGAACAGTCAGACGTCCAACGAACCTTATAAGTTTGCTCCAGAAGTACCTCAACGGATGGAAAGGCTGTGTTTAAGGGCTGTGGCAGAAGGACTAATTTCTGAATCAAGGGCAGCAGAACTACTTCAGATTAGTGTGCGGAAACTTGATCAATTACTGGTGCCCCAAGGCGCATGAAATTAAATGGCCATTCTGGTTTCCGACACTTCTGTTTTGATTGAATTAGACCGAGGCGGGCTATTGGAGCATGCATTTTCATTTGGCTTAGTTATGGTTGTGCCAGATGTGCTTTACCAGAATGAACTTGAAAAAGAAAATGGGCCGTATCTGCGTGAACTTGGATTAGGTGTTGTTTCACTTACACCTGATGAGCTGTCACTAGTACAAGCAATCAGAAAGCAGCGCCCTGGACTTTCCTTATCAGATTGCTTCGCGTTAAGTTGCGCTCTTCGGCAGAATCACGTGCTTCTAACCGGTGATATGACGTTGAGAAAAGAAGCTGCGGCAAGAAGAGCCGAAGTTCGCGGAATGCTGTGGATATTGGATCAGATGGAGGCCAGTGGCAAGTTCAGCTACTCTCTCCTGCATGAAGGACTGAGTAAAATTTCTGCTCATCAAAAGTGTCGGCTTCCCAAAGAAGAAGTGGAGGCTAGATTATTGAAATGGGCCAAGCAGGATGTTTAGGATGGTGAGACGGTCAACGCACAAGAATCTACCGAAATGTAGAGGGGAATACAATGTTAGATAGCACCTTGAACTATTTTATGAGAGAACCACGTTGGCTTGAAAACTTGGGTAGCACTCTTGCATCGATTGGAACAACCGTCATTCTGGCTGGATTACTTGGGCACGTTGGAGTGGTTGCGACAGGAGCCATAGGTAGCCTAGCTGGCCAAAATACAGTGAAAACTTTGGCTGAGATATACCCGTCTCTGCCGACCTGGTGGATTCCGGAAGGTGTTGTTGGCGGACTACCGGCATTAATCCTTACGGCATCTGGCATCTGGCTCAATGTCACTGGTAAACGGATTCGCCGCTTCCTTGAGCAATAAGATAGAAGCGAGTATTTGATGCACGTCAGGTGTTCAAAATGGTGTTCTACTGCCATTGGACAAAATCGAAAGCAGCACATAAGTGACCTACTTCTAGATGCCCCTATTCCTGAAACCAAATATTGGTGGCAATAGGCAGAACTAAGCACACTGTTGTCAATTAGTCGAAGGAAAGTTGAACATCGCCATGACCATTAATGCCACGGAAATCATCAACGCAATCGGCGACGGGGTCGCTGAGGCACTAAAGACGAACACGCTGTTCTTAGGCGTGGAGGTGGGCACCTTTAACAATGCTGATATACATCCTGAATACGTGATCACTGTGGAAGTTGCAAAGAGGCTTGCGGCCCTAGACCGGCGCGTTAGCCTCGAAACGCACATGAAGGAATTGCGCAGAGCAGCGGGCGGGATGGCTAAATTGCGATCACGCAGCTCCGGTGCCACGTTGACTGATATCGAGGACATCCTTGCGCGCTATCGGTTTGGTAAGAAGGACAGCCAGAGGCTCGACATTCTCGTCCGGTCGTCCGACGGCCTGCTGCCTCCACTGCTCATTGCAGAGGCCAAGTTAGGAGTCAAAAACGCATCTGGCGTGATTCAGGACATCGACCGTGTCGCTACGCTATTCAGCATGTACAACGACCTTCAGTTGCTTGAGCAAAACAATGTTTACGGCGCGGTACTATTCCATTCCATGGAAGAAGGCAATGCCGTAGGCACCGAAAGTCAGAAGGCACAAGACTTGCTCGCACGTCTCGGCGTCTACCTCACGGACCTCAGACGTAGAATGCCTTGGCTGAACGCAAAGGCCGGCCTGCTCACGATCGGCCGAAAGATCCAGCCTGTCGAAGGATACAAGGAGATCTATCCGGACGGGTCTTCCGAGGACGTGTTCGCGAAGGACAGCTTCACCTTTGCCCCGGGCCTTGTCCTAGTCGGAAATGCGCAGGATGTGGCCACAGCAACTTTTTGAAGCCTAAGGAATCCTCGAGTTGTTCGTTGAAGTGTTATGTGACCATAGGAATCGTGGGATCAGTCTGAGCTGACCCCAATTGTTCGAAAAACCAGGGGTGATACGCATGCCACGTGACGACATGACAAATCTTCCGAATCATTTTGCGGTCTTCATTAGTCAACAGCTTGAACAGTTTGCCGGAGAGGCAGAACGTCTTGGAGATCGCCAACCCCTAGCGGAGTACGAGACCCTCGTAGATACATTTTTCGACATTGCAGAAAAGCTCGGCACAATTGAACACGAGTTTGCGCTGGCAAAACTGTCTTCAGAGTTCAAGCTTGCGTCTGCAGAGACTACGGACGCTTGGCATCAGATTTGGCGAGATTTCAAGAATCATAGGCAGCATGCAATTAAGATAAAGCACACATACGCTGAACATGATCAAAAGGCAGAAGTGCGTTTAGCTGACCTTGAAAAGTCGTTCTTGGAACTGCCTACGGGGAATAACGAGTTACGACAGTCCATGCGCGCCGCTATAGATGCCGCTACGCGCGTCACCAAAGCAGGAAAGGGAATGGGAACTGGATGGAGTAAAGTGCCCTGGTTGTCTCTTTCGGTAAATTTGCGCATTTATTCAGTCTACTTGCGTTACCTTGCTGCGAAATTTGCCTTCTTCCTGTTCCGGCATGGCCTCATACTTTTGGCGTCAATCTTGGTCCTTGGAATCGCCTATTCGCAGTTCACAAAGGCGCTCATCGAGCAACTTGCCGGCCTGGCTCCCCAATGGCCGTGGCTTGCTGCGGCCCTCACATTAGGGGTATATCTTTTCAAGAAGTATTACCTCGACTCCAAAATGAAGAAGCTGCAGACTACACTTGAGACGAAACGCCTCAAACCGCTTGCCTTTAATCTGCACGTTGTAAGGACACTGGCACTTATGACCAAGACGCTCAAGCGAGAACCCATTGAGAAACAGACTACAAAGTCTAAATGAACTCCAAGAAATAGAGCCTACCGATATAGAGTGGATGCCGACTGAAAAGGATCGAGAAAATTTCACCTTTTGCGGCATTTTTGTAGGAATTTTTCACTAATTCCGATTAGTTTTGAGCGGGAATTCTCAAAATAGCTGGTAAAAACGAGTCGAATCAGAAGGCGAAATTTCACCTATTCTGAGAACCTACAATTTTGTAGGTTCTTGTTGGTACGCGTTGAATATTACCCAGAAAACCTAGCCTCTGCGCGCTGAAAATTACCCAGGTGATTAACCTCCTCCATTCCGATTTTCGGAATGGAGAAACCAAGGAGATGATCACCATGAAATTACTGGGTAAAGTAA